>JAHHGV010000027.1 GCA_019359695.1 Brasilonema angustatum HA4187-MV1 | reverse complement strand
TAAAAATGCTTCCACAAAAACCTGAGCCTATTTTATTAGCCCAGATTTTTGCCAAGCTTTCTTCTCTCGGTCGTATTCACAATGCTTCTAGTACCGTTCCAGCCTCGTAAATTGGCAAAGGTATTGAGAATTGATGGCGTATTTCTACCCAAGACTGAAGAACTACCCATTTATTTTGCTGAAGTACAATTTCAACCAGATAAAAAGTTTTACTCACGTTTGTTCACAGAAATCTTTAACTATCTCGATAAAACAGAATTAACCAATACTTGGTGTGGTGTTGTCATCTTCCCCAATCGCAAGGTTGACACTGGAGATACCAAAAGATACACAGAATTACTCTCATCACCACGAGTAACTCGCATCTATCTTGACGAATTAACTTCAAGTACGCCACATCAATCCCAATTGAGACAGTCAAATTAATTATCGAACCAGAATCAACAGCGACAACAAAAGCTATAGAGATAGTCAATAGCGCCCGAAAACAAATTATAGATGCAGCCCAACAACGAGAAATTATAGAATTGATAGAAAAGATATTGATCTACAAATTGCCCAGCTTGAGCCGGGAGGAGATGGAAAAAATGTTCGGATTAGGCGAGTTGAAGCAAACTAGATTTTATCAAGAAGTTTTTGCTGAAGGTAAACAAGAAGGTAAACAAGAAGGTAAGCAAGAAGGTAAACAAGAAGGTAAGCAAGAAGGTAAGCTCGAAGGTAAACAAGAAGGTAAGCTCGAAACCATACCTCAGTTATTGGCTTTGGGTTTGAGTATTGAACAGATAGCTCAAGCGCTATTGCTGGATGAACAAGTTGTAAGGCTTGCCGCACAACCGAAATTATGAAGCGCGATTGAGTGCTATTTGATGCCACAAAAAGTACCGAGGCTTCTGTCAACGACATAAGCCAAAAGTCAAACCAACACAAAACAAGTCAAAAATCAAAAGAAGATCCTTACTTTTGACTTTTGACTTTTGACTTCCCCAAAGGGGCGGCTGGTCATAAAATTAGCCAAATAAAAAGTAAGCAGAAATGCTCGCCTGGTCAACTGACACTTGGGGAGCAGTGCCAGGTATTGGGTCGCCCCGAAGTGGCAGTTGTGGTAGATAAGTTTATGCTAATAAAACGTTTGACGGAAGTTGTATTAATGAGGTATAAAAGAAAGTGCTGTACGACCCCCTAGAAACAGAGGTAACCCAGGTAGGGGTACCACCGGCAACTGGGGGGACGCAATTGCGGGGTATCCGCCCTTTGCATCCACTGATCGCTACTAGCCCCAAGAGCCCTCCCCGCCGACAAATCCGCTCCCAAAGCGCCGACAACAACCGCCGACAAACCCACCGCGAGACAAACCCGCCGACAAACCGCCCACACACCCGCATCGTCAATAGTTTTCATCTGATCATTCTCCAAAAGGATAATAAGTCTTTGTGATATGCTACCCTTTTTTGGATACCTACAAAAATATTTCCAAAAAAGATTCACAAAATTTTGTAAAAATTAAGGCAATCAGTGGGGGCAGTAACCACCACTGATTAAAAAGGTTAATTCGGTCCTAATCCCACAGCACCAGCGTAAACGGCAAGTTCACCCAACTCATCCTCAATACGTAGCAAACGGTTATATTTTGCTACCCGTTCGCTGCGACACAGAGAACCTGTCTTGATTTGACCTGCGCGGGTTGCGACGGCTAAGTCAGCAATTGTTGTGTCTTCCGTTTCACCAGAACGATGGCTAATAACTGAGCGAAAACTATTGCGAGTCGCCAAGTCAATTGTTTGCAAAGTTTCTGTTAACGAACCAATTTGATTGAGTTTAATCAAAATCGCGTTAGCAGCTTTCTGTTCAATGCCTTTTTGCAAGCGCGTGACATTGGTTACAAATAAGTCATCACCTACCAACTGCACGCGAGAACCCAGCTTCTGGGTGAGTAACTGCCAATTTTGCCAATCTTCCTCGTGCAAGCCATCTTCAATTGACACAATGGGGTATTGGTCAACCAGTTGCGCGAGATAATCAACAAACTCACCCGGAGAGTGAGGTTTACCGTCGTAGACATACTGCCCATCTTTGTAAAACTCACTCGCCGCAACATCCAACGCCAAAGCGACTTGTTCTCCTGGTTTATAGCCAGCTTTCTTAATCGCTGCAACCAGCAATTCCAACGCCACCTGATTCGACTCCAGATTAGGGGCAAAACCGCCTTCATCCCCAACACCAGTCAGTAAACCTTTCTCATCCAAAACTTGGCTGAGGGTAGCAAACACCTCCGCACCCCAGCGCAAAGCTTCTCGGAAAGAAGACGCCCCAATCGGGACAACCATAAACTCTTGAAAATCCACGTTATTGGCTGCGTGTGCACCGCCGTTAATCACGTTCATCAGCGGTACGGGTAATAAATTTGCCAGTGGACCGCCTAAATAGCGATAGAGAGGAATTCCCAAAGACTCAGCCCCGGCTTTGGCTGCTGCTAAAGAAACCGCTAGAATCGCATTAGCACCAAGATGGGATTTATTAGCGGAACCATCCAAGGCAATCATCGTGCGATCGAGCAGTTCCTGGTTGAGGGCATCCATTTTGAGCAACTTTGGAGCAAGTGCTTCTTTAACGTTTCGCACCGCCTTGAGTACGCCCTTACCCCCATAACGTGCTTTATCCTTATCCCTCAGTTCGTGCGCTTCAAAAGTGCCAGTAGACGCACCACTGGGAACCTGCGCCAATCCTATCGCACCATTGACCAAATGCACTTCTGCTTCAATTGTTGGTCTACCCCGAGAGTCAAGGATTTCACGGGCAACAATACCTTCGATCGCAGTGTCAAACATCTGTTCTCCATCCTTTGTTTTGCGTGCGTTCTTTCTGCCGTTTACAAAAAGCTAAATGGCTCATCCGACCATCTAGCATATGCGCTTGTGGGACTCTATGCGCTCTCGTTTAACGAAGATTTCCACTGGATTTGGGGGATCACGAGAATAAGGTAAAGATGAGAAAGTAATTCCTCCCTTGCTCCCCGCTCCCCGCTCCCTGCTCCCTGCTCCCTGCTCCCTTACTCCCTGCTCCCTGCTCCCTCATCCTCCTCAAAAGTTCCTCAAACTTTTTTGCATCTACCCTGCAAATGTATGTATCCCTTAACAAGAGGAAAAGACAATGACCCAAAAGAAAACTGACCCTTACCCAGCTTTAATCGAAATTCCTGCCGGATATCTCAACATTATGGGCTATATCGATGAATCAGAGGTGAATGGTCCTGGGTGTCGTGCTGTTGTTTGGGTGCAGGGGTGTTTGCGAGAATGCCCAGGTTGTTTTAATGTTGAGTCCTGGTCATTTGAAATGAATCAACTTATCTCAATTGACAGCCTTGCCGAGAAAATTTTGAGTAATCCTCGCAACCAAGGAGTGACATTTTCTGGAGGGGAACCGTTTTGGCAAGCCCCTGCACTGGCGGTTCTCGCTTCTAAGATAAAAGCCGGTGGACTGAATGTGATGTCTTTTTCTGGCTTTACCCTAGAGCAGTTACAATCCCAATATGCCCCAGCTGGCGCTCAAGACCTCTTGAACCAGTTGGACATTTTAATTGATGGTCCATATATCCAGTCGTTAGCACTTAATTCACCATTATCTCCTGTTTCTTCCAGCAATCAACGTGTTCACGTTTTTAATCCCGCTTTGAAAGATAAAATTACCTGGGCAAGCGACCAAATAGAAGTTCATATTTTCAAAGATGGTAGCCGTCTGATTACTGGTTACCGAGGAGGGCTGGAGTTGTCCCAGTGAGGGGGATGAGGGAGAGTAAAATCCTCCTCATCTGAGATCTTGCACAATTCTCACACCTTGCATTCTCGTCCGCCTGGGATTGAAATCCCAGTCTAATAGCAAAAGTCGTCTAAAGACGACTGCACAAGCCTTTCAGTCTACTTTAGTAGACTTGGGTTGTGAGCCTCGGAATTAATTCCGAGGCGGTCAAAATGGGCTAATTTAAAGTGATGCAAGATCTCAGTCATCTTCCCCAGTATGAGGACGGTTGCCAGATTACAATATTGAGCTGAACGACAAAACATCAAAGCAAAAGTGAGATAATTATGCGATTCTTGCACACAATGCTACGGGTAGGTAACCTTGAAGAATCTCTGAAGTTCTACTGTGATCTCTTGGGAATGAAGCTATTGCGGCAAAAAGACTATCCTGGGGGAGAGTTTACTCTGGCTTTTGTTGGCTACGGTGATGAAAGTGAAAAGACTGTGCTAGAACTTACTTATAACTGGGGTACGGAAAAGTACGACTTGGGAAATGCTTACGGACATATTGCCATCGGAGTTGATGATATTTACACGACTTGTGATCAAATAAAAAAGCTTGGTGGTAAAGTCGTACGCGAACCAGGACCAATGAAACACGGTTCTACAGTCATTGCTTTTGTAGAAGACCCAAATGGGTATAAAGTAGAACTGATTCAGACGAAACCTCAAGAAGAGGCTGTGAAACAAGAAACAGAACCGCAAATGGTAAACCAGTAAATATAGCAGTTACCAGTTACCAGTTTTCACTGCTCACTGTTCACTGTTCACTGTTCACTGTTCCCTGTTTCCTGTTCCCTGTTCCCTGTTCCCTACTATAGAACCAAAAGTACAAAAGTATAGGTGTGATGGAGTTGAGCGTAAAGCAATGTCTCAGGCAAAGAATTCGTTCTAGAAATTTATTGGCTTGGAGTTTACTCATTTGGGGAATTCCTAGCCAAATCATCTGTTTTCCAAAAGCAGCGAATTCTTTGCCTTCTCCAAAACAGCAAGAAACTGCTGTTTCGACTTTTATTGCGGAAAATGACCTGTATGAGGCGATACCAGAGAATTTTAAACTGTCTGCTGGTGAAGCAACAGCGGCAGAATTTCCCGAAGCATCTGTAACATCCCTGGATACAGAGTCCCAATCTGTAAACAAATCTGGTAATCTGAACAAAAATGCTCAGGTGTCAGATCCCCCGACTCCAGCCAATGAGTCTGGTAATCCTGACATAAATACCAATACGTCACCTCAACAACCTTCGGTTTCGCAATTGTCTGATGTTCAACCGACTGATTGGGCATATCAGGCGTTGCGATCGCTCATGGAACGTTATGGTGTCCTCTCTGGTTATTCAGATCACACGTTTCGTGGAAACCGTCCTCTGTCTCGTTATGAATTTGCTGCGGGTTTGGCGGCTACGATGGATAAACTCGATAGCCTGATTGGCAATGGTTTTCGCGATCAGTTCATTCAGCAAGACTTGATAACTTTACGACGCTTAGAAAGAGAATATCGTTCAGCTTTGGATGACTTGGCAAAAAGACTCAACAAAACGGACGATCGCGTGACGCGGCTGGAAGCACATCAATTTTCCGCGACAACCAAACTTCAAGGTCAAGCTATTGTTGCTTTTACACAAGGTAGTGGTGCTAATTCTACTATTGTATCCCGCGAGCGGTTAAATTTATTAACTAGCTTTAACAGTAATGATTTACTCCTAACTCAGTTAGAAGCTGGTAACAATGGCGATGATGCTATAGGACGAGCACAAAAAAGCAAAAACTTAAACCTTCTGGGAACAACTGGTTTAATCGCCAACGGTGGCGGACTGGATTATGTGGATGTTGACTCCGCTTTCAAGCTCAGACGTTTGTACTACTCTTTTCGTCCCGTGTCAGATTTATCTGTGACTGTTGGAGCAAAAATGTCTCCAAGAGATTTCATTGATCATAATAGATATGCTAACAACGAGGCGGTTGATTTTAGTTCCAGTTTTTTTATTAATAACCCTTTGATTGTTCAAAACCAAATTGACCGATATGGCGGTGCAGGAGTGGCTATATCCTGGAATCCAGGTGGTAGTGCATTCACAATTCGTTCTCTCTACATCGCTGCTGATGCAAATGTTGTCAACTCAAATGGCAGTGGTGGTTTATTTAAGGATAGATATCAAGCCAGTGCAGAAGTGGAATACTCACTCAGCAATCAATTAGCATTAAGACTACAATATACTAGAGCGGAAATCAACAACACCGACATTAACGCTTTCGGGGTTAATGCCGAATATGCCTTAAACAGAAATCTAGGCATTTTTACTCGCCTAGGATTTGGGAATTACCAAGGGTTCAACACCGCGATTAACCAAAATTTGGATATCAATCCTTTTAGTTGGGCAGTCGGCTTTGGTATTCGTAACCTCGTGATTCCCGGTACAGTTGGGGGTATCGCCGTAGGTCAACCTTTCGTCACCGATGGTTTGGGAAATAGCACCCAGACAAACATTGAAGCATTTTATAATCTGGAGCTAAGCGACAATGTTAGTATCACACCCATATTTTCAGTAGTCACAAACGCAAACAACGATAGCTCGAATAATACCATCTGGCAAGGTGCCTTGAGAACGGTGATTTCCTTTTAAAGTTAGCTGCGAGTCATGATTAAAGGGCTGATTGCAAAGTATTCTCAAATTGCAACCGCAGATACAAGCGGATACACCCTAAAAATGATTGGATATTAATTTGACAACATCTAGTAGTTTAAAATCCCAAATCTAAAATCTAAAATCTAAAATCCCAAATCTAAAACCCAAAATCCCAAATCTAAAATCTAAAATCTAAAATCCCAAATCTAAAACCCAAAATCCGAAATCCAAAATCTAAAATCCAAAATTGTAAAGATGCAGCCTACAGATCCAAATAAATTTACTGATAAAGCTTGGGAAGCAATTGTCAAATCACAGGATATTGTTCGAGCATATCAACAACAGCAACTTGATGTTGAACATTTACTCATTGCGTTATTAGAGGAACCAACTGGACTAGCAACACGCATTCTCGCCCGTTGTGAAATTGACGCCTTGCGCTTGCAACAGCAAGTAGAAGCATTTACCCAACGTCAACCGAAAGTGGGTAAAGCTGAGCAGCTCTATCTTAGTCGTAGCTTAGATACATTACTAGACCGAGCTGAAGAAGCAAGAGCTAGGATGAAAGATTCCTACATTTCTATTGAACACTTGCTTTTAGCTTTTGCAGAAGATGAGCGTATTGGACGACGAATATATAAAAGCTTTAACTTAGATACTGCAAAGCTAGAGGCTGCGATCAAAACAGTTCGCGGTAGCCAAAAAGTGAGCGATCAAAACCCAGAATCTCGTTACGAAGCTCTGCAAAAGTTTGGCAGAGACTTGACAGAACAAGCAAAATCTGGTAAGCTCGACCCGGTGATAGGACGGGATGATGAAATCCGCCGAGTTATACAAGTATTGTCGCGTCGTAGTAAGAATAACCCTGTACTGATAGGTGAACCTGGAGTAGGGAAGACGGCGATCGCAGAAGCATTAGCACAGCGTATAGTTAATGGCGATGTTCCAGAATCTTTGAAAAACCGCCAACTCATGTCATTGGATATTGGTAGCTTGATTGCTGGAGCAAAATACCGGGGCGAATTTGAAGACCGATTGAAATCTGTTCTCAAGGAAGTGATAGAATCCAACGGTCAAATTGTGCTGTTTATTGATGAACTGCACACCGTTGTCGGGACTGGTTCGGGCCAACAAGGGGCGATGGATGCAGGAAATTTACTCAAACCCATGTTGGCGCGAGGAGAACTACGCTGCATTGGTGCAACAACTTTGGATGAGTACCGCAAATATATAGAAAAAGATGCGGCTTTGGAACGGCGTTTTCAGCAAGTTTTTGTTGATCAGCCTAGTGTAGAAAATACAATTTCTATTCTGCGGGGGCTGAAAGAGCGCTACGAAGTTCATCACAATGTTAAAATATCTGATTCAGCGCTGGTAGCAGCAGCAACACTATCTGCGCGTTACATTTCTGACCGTTTCTTACCAGATAAAGCTATTGACTTGGTAGATGAAGCAGCGGCACAGTTGAAAATGGAGATAACCTCCAAACCGACGGAATTGGAAAATATTGACCGACGGTTGATGCAGCTAGAAATGGAAAAGCTGTCGTTGGCTGGGGAAGAGAAAGCTACGATTCAGACAAAAGAGCGTTTGGCGCGAATTGAGCAAGAAATTGTCAATTTGACGGAAAAACAGCAAGAATTGAATGGACAGTGGCAAGGTGAAAAGCAGCTACTGGAAGCAATTAGCGCCTTAAAGCAAGAAGAAGAAAAACTGCGGGTGCAAATAGAACAAGCAGAACGCGCTTATGATTTGAACAAAGCCGCACAGTTAAAGTATGGCAAGTTGGAAGGAGTGCAGCGCGATCGCGAAGCCAAAGAAGTCCAGTTGCTAGAAATTCAAAGTATCGGTGCAACCCTGTTGCGGGAACAGGTGACGGAAGCCGATATTGCTGAAATTGTGGCGAAATGGACGGGAATTCCTGTCAATCGCCTGTTGGAATCTGAACGGCAAAAGTTGCTGCAACTTGAGACACATCTACACCAGCGAGTTATTGGACAACAAGAAGCCGTTTCTGCTGTCTCAGCAGCAATTCGTCGTGCGCGTGCGGGAATGAAAGACCCCAGTCGCCCGATTGGTTCGTTCTTGTTCATGGGACCAACAGGAGTTGGTAAAACAGAACTCGCCCGCGCTTTAGCACAGTTTCTCTTTGATTCTGATGACGCTTTGGTGCGTCTGGATATGTCCGAGTATATGGAGAAACACTCCGTTTCCCGGTTGGTTGGTGCGCCTCCCGGATACGTAGGTTACGAGGAAGGTGGTCAACTTTCCGAAGCCATTCGTCGTCGTCCGTACTCGGTGGTGCTGTTGGATGAAGTGGAAAAAGCTCACCCTGATGTGTTTAATATTCTGTTGCAGGTATTAGATGACGGCAGAATTACTGACTCACAAGGACGAACAGTAGATTTCCGCAACACTGTGATTGTCATGACCAGTAACATTGGTAGCGAACACATACTGGACATATCTGGTGACGACGCCAATTATGAAAAAATGCAGAACCGAGTCATGGATGCTTTGCGATCGCACTTCCGTCCAGAATTCCTCAACCGCGTTGATGACATCATTCTCTTCCACACCCTCAGCCGCAGCGAAATGCGACAAATCATCCGCATCCAACTCAAGCGGGTGGAAAGTCTTCTACAAGAACAGAAGATTTCTTTGGAGATATCTTCTGCAGCTTGTGATTACCTCGTGGAAACAGGATATGACCCAGTATACGGCGCACGTCCCATTAAACGAGCACTACAGCGAGAAGTGGAAAACCCCGTCGCGACTAAGCTATTGGAGAATACTTTTGTCCCTGGCGACACAATTGTGATTGACAAAGCGGATCATGGGTTGACTTTTAGTAAGAAAATGGTGGTGAAGGTGCCAGCAGTGCAGAATAAGACGTTGTTAATTGAAGCATCGCGTGAGGTGTGAGATTCAGCTGCAGCTACAGTGTACACACAAGTCATCGAATTACCCAAAACTCCCAACCGTACAGTTTATCGAGGTGACTGAGGAGATTAATGAATGTCGAGATCCAAAAGATAATAAATATTTAGAATTGGTGGTGAGTGGCAAAGCAGAGTGCATTGTCACTGGAGATGAAGATTTGTTAGTACTCAATCCGTTCCGAGGGATTGAAATTTTGACTGTTCAAAAGTTTTTGGCAAAAACTTAATGTCAAACAATACCCAACCCAACTACCTAATTTCTTGGAATTGAATAAAAAAGGGAACGGGTAACAGGGAACAGGAGGGTTTGGGATGGGGTTTTAGACCGAATGGCACGCTCGAAAAGCGTAAAGTCTTGTGTTGCCTCGTTCCCAGCCTCTGGGCTGGGAATGTATTTCGAGAGGCAGAGCCTCTGATCAAATATATCTAAAGTCGTATTTGTAGACTACGGGTGTCTTCCTCCTAATATCATGTTCGCCTAATTAGTTATAATTTGGTGCATCTGTGCTGATATCTGAAAACTCTTTCTCCGGTGCTCCCTACCCCCTGCCCCCTTGCAACCTTAATGATAAGTCTTTAACCAGACACGATATAAGAGGTGATGCTGCTTTCAATTGTTATCCAATCTTAAAACCTCAAGCTGCTGATTTACGAACCAGAACAGGAAGTGATTGAACGATGGATAAGATAGTTCAATATCGAGAAATTATCAAACTATTAATTACTGATTACGTCAATGAAGCTTCAACTAGAGATGACGTAGAAAGACAAATGATTTTTGATACGGAACATGACCATTATCAATGAACGCGCCGATATTGATTTTTTAAGTCAGGTGCCTCAAGTCGGGAAACCGTTTGGACTTAGCCGTGAGTTCAGTCGAACGCTGAGATCACGGCCGAAGCCCGCCCACGGTACCGTCCTCTCCTACGTGTGTTTCAAAAATCTTTGGAGGATTCCTGTATGATAAATATAAACAGAGGATTTTTCACTCAAAAAATTTAACGCTTTTACAATGGCAAGGATGACCCTTGACCAATTACAGATATTTCTGGCGGTGGCGCAACATATGCATTTTACTCGCGCCGCCGAAGCGCTTTACATCACCCAGCCTTCTGTGAGTGCTGCAATTCAAAGCCTTGAAGAACAGTATGGAGTCAAATTATTTAATAGGATTGGTCGTCGCATTGAACTAACCCTTGCTGGCAGGATGCTGCAAGCAGAAGCACAAAAAATTTTAGACTCTGTTGAGTTGACTGAACGGGGACTGCGGGAATTAAACGATTTGCAAAGAGGTGAACTTAAATTAGGCGCAAGTCAAACAATAGGTAATTACTGGCTTCCCCGCTTCATCAGCTTGTTTAAGCAACAGTATCCTGGCATCACTGTGGATTGTACGTTAAGTAACACTACTGAAATTAGTGAAGGGACGGTTACAGGATTGTTTGACCTTAGCTTGGTAGAAGGCGAAGTTGAACCGTCAATTTTAACTTCTTTACAGCAAACAATTGTGGGCAAAGATTGTCTGCAAATCGTTGTCGGTCAATCTCATCCTTGGTTTGAGCGCAGTACAGTTAAGGTAACAGAACTAACAAACACTGCTTGGGTGATGCGCGAGAAAGGGTCAGGAACTCGTCAGCAGTTTGAGCAAGTGCTAAAACAGTGGGGTATTGAACCAACACAGTTAAATGTCATTTTGTCAATGAAAAGCGGTGATATGGTCAAAGCAGCCGTTGAGAGTGGGGTAGGGGCTGCGGCGATTTCCAACCTCATAATCACCAAAGAACTGCGTCTTGATATGCTGCGTTGTATTAAGGTTACAGGTTTGGCAAAAGACACTACTGATGCAGATTCACTTTCACGTCCCTTCTTTTTATTAAAGCATCGAGAACGCTTTCAAACCCGCATCTGCCAAGTGTTCGAGCAATTGCTAGTATCGGGGTAAATCTGTGGAATAGCTCCTTTTACTTTGAGACTGGCTGTAGCTGAATCTGCACAGGCATTCGGTGGAACATCATCCTTGAGATTTTCACGTCAGCAATGCCGATTTCACATCCTTAGCGAACAGTCAATTTAAACGTATATGCGGGACTAGTAAGTTGATAAGGCTGTGCAATGATAACTTGGTAGTCACCCGTTGCTGTAGCAGGAAACTGAGCGTTTTGTGGGTTTGAAATAGATTCTCCACCTGGTTCGACAAAGGTGAAGCCAGAAAGTCCTTGGTCATTTTTATTACCACCAACCCGAGTGCCATTCCAAGTTATATCTGCAATAATTGTTTGACCTTTACGGGCGTGAAAAATATAAGTATCTTTTTTGCCCAAACGCACTGAGCTTTTGATCACAGTCGATGTACTTCCTGGTGGAAACTTTATGCGATGGGTAGACTTTGTTTGTGGCTGGGCTGCAAGTAAAACAAAATTACTATCCCATTTTTTCGCGAATACTGGCGTTTGGTAAAGTACATATCCACCGATCAAACTCGTTGATCCTAGTATCCAGGCAATAAAACGTTTGTTAAAAAATAGAAACATAGTTTGTCCTTCAGAAACATTTGCGTATCGCATCTACAAATTATACTTCTATTTGGTCTAAACTCCAGTCTCAAGTAATCATGAGGATAATTCCTCACATCGAAATAAAACAACTCTTACTTCCTTGAGTTCATCGACATGTTCATCTAAAAAACGTCGCAGCTTATCCTCTTTGTCAACTAATTCCAAGCATTGGGGTAGCTTGTGATGAGGAAACTCATTATTGTCATAATGCAAAGGATCTCCTTTTAAAAACCCTACTGAAACTCGATGTACTATGACTTGCTCAATTCCAAAATCTTTAGCACTGGCCGCTAAATAATAAGTAAGCAGTGGCGCTGTTAACTTTTGCCAAAATGTATTTTTGGGTACGCGAGATCCAGAGTGAAAGTAGAAACGCAAAACTGTCAAATCGGGCGTTTCAATTTCTTCTCCTCGGTGTACAAATCCCCGAAAATGAAGGTCGTTGAATAAGTGAATTTCTTTTTGCGTCTTTTTTTCCACAGTCTGAGGAGCTTCTAGGGTTTGGGTAGCCAAACTCAGTCCTTCTTTAACAGGCATAAAATGGTACTTGCTTGAGCCAATACGCTGTGCATTATAAATCCCAGCATGACCAGAGAAAAGATAGCTCGCCACACAAGCGATACCAATAAAGACTCCCGATTTCAAACCAAATAGTTCAATTCCCATTAAAGTTGAGGCGATTGGTGTATTTGCTGCTCCACCAAAGACAGCTACAAATCCCATTCCTGCAAGTAGTGGTGCAGGTAACGCTAATATTAAGGACAAAGCATTACCTAATGTTGCACCAATATAAAATAAAGGGGTGACTTCTCCTCCTTTAAAACCTGCCCCCAAAGTCAGAGCAGTGAAAGCCACTTTGGCAGCAAAATCCCAGGGTGGTAATTGGGTGTTAAAAGCATCAACAATTGTGGGAATACCCAGTCCAATATACTTTGTAGTTCCAACTGCCCAAATAGCCAATGCTACCATCACACCACCGATTGCAGGGCGTAAAGGAGGATAAGAGATTTTTTCTTTAAAGATATGACTGCAAACGTGAGTCAGCTTGGCAAAAATCATCGCCACAATTCCAAAGATTGCGCCAGCTACAATTGCAGAAATTAGCCCCATCACAGTAACTGTTGGCACAACAGGTGCATGGCGATATGCTGTATGATGCAAACCTAACATTAAGGTGACGCGATCGCCTACAACGGCTGCAACTAAACAAGGAAAAAGCGCATCATAGTGAATTCTTCCAATAGCTAAAACTTCTAAACCAAAAACTGTTCCTGCTAAGGGAGTTCCGAAAACTGAAGCAAATCCTCCACTTAAACCAGCCATTAATAAAATTCGCCGATCAGCATGTTTGAAGTGGAATATCTTTGTCAATTGATCTGCGAGTGAAGCAGCTATTTGCAGAGCTGTACCTTCACGACCTGCTGAACCTCCAAATAAATGAGTTAGGTCTGTCCCTAGCAAAACTAGAGGAGCCATCCGCAAGGGAATAATATCTTTGGGGTTATGAATTTCTTCAAGTAAAAGATTATTTCCTGCCTCTACCCGTTTGCCAAATCGATGATAAATCCAACCGCTTAAGAATCCACCCAACGGCAACAATGCAATAATCCAAAGATGTGATTCTCGCCAATTAGTTACCCATTCCAAAGATGCCAAAAGAGCAGCAGAACCGAAACCGGAAAGAATACCAACAACAAAAGCAATGATTAACCATTTACTAAGTTGAGGCAAGGCAGTTATCTGCTCGAAAGAAAGTACTTTTTTCATATTTTAAAAAGTGATATTTTTAGTTGTTTTATTTATCGTCACCTGACAAAATCGAACTTCTATCAAAGCTAAAAATTGCACCTTTTCACGGTGGCAACCCCCCGAAAGTTTCGCCCAAACAATATCTTGCCGCCAACTTCTGTTTGCAAACGATTGGATCAACTTTTCGCAAAATCCAACATTGGTATAACTGACTCTTCTTGAATTCTGCTAATTTTGTTTTTGCAATATTTAGATATTTTTTGAGTTCCATTTGAAAGTCATTCAGTACACTTTTGCTAGACTCAACTGAAGAAATAACTAATTTGCTGCCATTCAAATAGCAATCTTTCAGCACTTTAATAATTAGAAGTGCTTCAGAATTATGATTTAAATCTGCTTCCGGCGTTTCTAAATATCGATGCCTAGAAGTTATTTTGTTAGTTTTGATAACTCTAAAAAAAAGCCCGCCCATTTCATTTACCTCATCTTGGCTGATCATTCTTAGCTCTAGTGACCTATCTTTTTACAGAAGGCTTACGTAGCGTCGAACTAGAAACTATCAGCCATGAGGGCGGTTCTCTGGTTATTCCAGAAGGCGAGTTTCATCACCACTGTTTTTGTAATACCAAAATCTCGACTAACTTGTCAAGATATTGGATTATGCTTTTTTGCTAAAGAACAAAACGTCACTCGCTAGCCCCTAACAGGGGCGCTGCGCAAACCCTGCCTACGGCACGCTAGCCCCGGAGGGGGCGCTCTTGCAACGCTAACAAATTCAAAATGGACTGCGTCCCGCTGCGCTAACAAAATTCAAAATTAATTGTCTGATCGCTTGTACTCGCTCTTCTGTTAGGATCACCAAATCAATGATTCGTTTGCAATCTCTTTTGGATCAATGGTTTGCAGTAACTCCTGTAAGCGCTGTTTGCCTTTTTACTGCCATCAAACCCAAACCATACACCTGCCACCAGAGACAAACTACTAGACCTTATAACTAAAAATTGGATTTGCTTTTTTGGGAAAATTTTATATAATATTTATATATTATGCAGCAGTTTTCATCTATATGAACCACATCGTTTGTAAGGGTGGAATTTCTTGTACCCCTGCGACTTTGGTCTATTTATCTGAAAATCGCTGTAAATCTCAATTTTGTGTGTTTTTGCTAAGCCTAGATTGTGAACAATCTAGGCTTTTTAGAGTATTTATTTTCGTCTTTATCGCCCAATTTTTGCTGCTTTAATAGTATCCCCAGTAGTCTCAACTGTAGCTAACACATATGTCAGTTAAATGACAATTAAATCAATGCAATTTTCTGAGTGGGGACATAACTTGGGAAAACTTGATTCAGTTTTGCTTGCTGCAAATTCATATGATCTTCCAACACTGTAGCAATCACATCCCGGAAATCAGTCGTAATTGCTAAATCTCTATCCTGGTAAAGCTGATGAGTTGATAAACCGGGCCATTCTCCGTAAACCTTGGCACCACGAACTTTTCCGCCTAAAACCCACATCACATTCCCGTGTCCGTGGTCGGTTCCACCATTGCCATTTTCCTTAACTGTACGACCAAATTCAGACATTACCAAAATAGTTGTATTTGGATAAACTGAGCCTAAACCGTTCACCAAACTTGCCAAACCCTTTCCTAACTGTCCCAGGTTGCGGGCTAACTGTCCTGTACTACCACCTTGATTGACATGGGTATCCCAACCACCCAACGCCATGAATCCCAATTCAATCCTAGGGTCTTTTACCATCAGTTGTGCTAGTCGTTGAGCATCTCTAGCAAAGCCTGACGGCAAAGGCGCACCATTATTGGCCATTTCCATTTCAGCATTAAGGTCATTAACCAACGCCTGACGCGCCATTCTTCCTTGCTTATAGGTTTGACTGAGGTCATCTTTTCCAGCGTATAGTTTGTCAAATGCTGCTTGTACTTGCGGGCGATCAAGTGGTAAAGGATTGGCAGCATTTTTACCCAATGCTAGGTTAGCAACAGCCATCTGTCCAGACAAAATGCGCGGTGTGATCGCGCCTACACTTACAGCTTGGATGGGGGAATGTCCAGATAAAAGGCTGAGCAAACGATTCATCCAACCGTCAGTAGTACGTTTCACACCAGGGGTACCGCTTTCCATGTAATCTTGAGCATCAAAGTGAGAGCGAGTTGCATCTGGAGAACCGCAAGCATGAACAAAAGCAAGACTACCCTGTTTCCATAAGGGTATTACGGGAGCTAATGCTGGATGTAACCCAAAGCGACCATCTAAATCGAGGACTCCTCCTTCTTTGTCAGGTTGGGGAATCGCAATTTTAGGTCGGGCTTCATAGTAGGCTTGTTCTGAGTAGGGAACGACTACATTTAATCCATCTACTGCCCCACGCAGAAAGATGACTATCAAACGCTTTTGGTCACTGTTGTTGGTAGCGGCTCTGGCTACCCATGCGTGGGTTCCTACTGCAGCCATTGTTGAAGCTGAAAAAATACCAGCTTGGACAAGAAAATCTCGTCTTTTCATAAATATAGTTATGAATTCAAAACAATTTACTAAATTTGCTTTCTTAAAAGCGTCCGACTAGCGCTCTTACTCCCTTCCCGGTACAAGATTACCTATCTTCTTTTTGATTTTCTTGGCGTTCTTGGCGTCTTGGCGGTTCGTTAAATTAGGTATTCTTCTGGCGGGAAGGGAGTAACCGCTAGCAACATATCAAAGAAACACCATCTCCCTTCTTGCCTGTTAAGCGTTCCCTGTTCCCTGTGTTTCTTAAAAGCTGTTAGCGTCGCATAAATTCTGGGCTACCCAAGATTAATGCTGCCTGAAGTTGAGGGGGAGTGGATGCGATCGCCCTTTGTGTTTTCTGTGAGAAAGAATTCCCAAGTGTACTCGTCAATTGCAAAGCATCCACTGGTTGATTCAGACTAGGTTCATTCTGAGTTTGATTCCCTGCCGACAGCCGTAAGCGTCCATTGGCGAGAATTGTGGCAAACCCAAGACGACGAGTCATAGCATCAGGATTTAACCATGCCTCTTGTGTGTTTTTGTAACCATCTGGAGTTTGACACCCATAAACAGGCATTCCCATTTGTTGTAGGGTGTTGGACAATGGAGTATAGTTATTAACCTGTGTGCCTGTTGCTCGCACTGCAGAGACAACGTATTGTAGTGGTGTTTTAAACTTGGCATTGAAGTTTTTCGCTTCCCAGAATTCTTTGCTGTGGAATAAGGTATTCAAAACTTCACGAATATTGCCATCGGTTGCCAAAAAGCGCTCTTGCAGATGTTTGACGAGAGCTTCAGTTGGGCGATCGCTCACGAAATACTGAGCAAGCTGGTAACTAATATGACGAGCAGTTGCCGGACTGCGTGCCAAAATATCGAAAGCTTGTTCAACTTCAGCTTCACCACTGCCTTTAATTGTCTGTCCTAGGAAAACTTTGTCGCTAAAATCATGCCGCTTTGGATTAAAGTAAAATCCCGAATCAGTATCTGTTTGCTGACGGTCAAGACGGTATCCCCAACCAGTTAAGATTCGTGCCAAAGTCGTCACATCTTGCTGAGTATAGCCACCATCAACTCCCAAAGTGTGTAACTCCATCAACTCACGAGCGTAGTTTTCGTTCAAGCCTTGGTATCTACCACGAGCACCAGGGCTACCAGGAGCAGTGTTTTGCCAATTGTCGAGATAAAATAGCATCGCAGGATGGCGAGCTGTTGCTTCTAGCAGGTCGCGAAAGCGACCCAACGCTAATGGTCTAATAGCTTGTTGCTCGTAAGCTCCCACCCACAGGCGATCTAGTCCTTTGCCCGCATACACATTGAAGTGGTTATACCAAAAGTCCACCATAACTTCTTGAAGTTGACGAGGGCTTTGTGTTGCTTGTAATAAACGTGCTTGAATTGCCTGTTGCATCACCAACCGAGCTTTTTCACGGGCAGCCTTCTTTTCTTCTGGGGTTGGTTGTTGCCCTTTTTGAAGCGGTGGTTGATATTCTCTGCGTATTTCTACTGGACTCTGGTGGAGAGTTTCAAGCTGCTCTAATTGGCTAGTCAAGCTTGGCGGTTCAGGAATCGAATTAGGTGAAAGTTGTTCTTGAATGTAGCGTTCTACACCCATTGCTTCGACCCTTTGAACATCTTCAGGATCAGGACCAAAGCTAAGACGATTTATGACGTGCAAAACTTTCGGGTCAACGGTTGGGGGGGCGGCACTGCTTGGGTAAATTCCTCCTAGCAACAGACAAATTGATACCACCCAGTAGTTTGGTTTCATACTCGTTCTGCTTTGGAAATTTACTACCGTTTGTTGTGCATTTGCTCAGCAAACTTCTGCCGTTGTTCTGGGTTCAAAACTTCTCGGATGGCAAGTGTATTGTCAAACTGAATATCAGCAAGCTCCTGTCTGAGCGTTTTGAGTTGGTTATATTTATCGCGCACTTGGTCTTTGGATGCTGTTCCTGCCATAAGACCTTTCAATTCCTGCTGCGCTTGACGAATTGCCTGTCTTTTTTGGGCAGTTTGGTCTTTGGATTGAGTACGAATCGTTTTAATTTGTTGTATCTGCTGTGGTGTCAGGTTTAAATCCTTCAACCATCCAGATTGACCACGTTGCTGACGGGGGGAAGGTGTGGGGTTTTGAGCAAGGACTTGAGATAAGACTAAATTTGGCTTGGCAAGAGCGATACTACTACCAAGAGCAATCATTGTAGCCGCAATTATGAAAGTAGTACGATGGAGAAACATAAAACTTGTCTTTTGTAATTAGTAGGTGAATAGAACGTACTCACGACGCACACATGCGATAGCTTCGCGCTTTGCGCTCTGCGCAGATTCCCTGTAAAGATGATGATTGGCTTTGCCCAATTGCTACTTCAAAGATTCAGTCTTGCTTTGTGCCTGATAAGACATCCAGCAAAGTTCCATAATAAATAACTACAAGAACAACCATGAATCTTGCTACTATTTTCAGGGCAGATATTTGTATGGCAGCGATCGCCTTGGTTTGTTGCAGTATTGAGGTAGTTAAAACCATAGTTGTTTGTTTATGATTTGATAGTGTGACAGTGCTGTGAATGGGATGTTAAAAATGTCTACCCCTGCTAAATTAATCAGTCGCTCGTTCATTCTGGTAAAAAACATCGCCTTCTGGGCTAAGTATACAATGCCAATTGTTTTCGATAAATGTCTCTAAAGTCGCAACTTCAGCTGCGCTTGGTTGTATAGGTATTAAGGCACGATAACTAACCACAGCAGCTACTAATCCAGCTGCTATGACGGGTGGAACCAACCAAAGCTGTGAAAAGTGGCGCACAAGTTGTATGGGTGAAGCTTGTACCTGTTGTAAGATCCGCTTTTCCAAATCCAGTGATGCAGGTGGAACTTTAGAACGATGCTGACGCAGAAAATGAATTAGGTCTTTGTCATCATTCGGAAACTCACTCATAACTGCACTCCTTGTTGCTGAAGAAATTGACGCATGGCAGCACGGGCGTGGAATAGGCGTGATTTGACTGTTCCCAAAGGAATATTTAAGATTTGAGCTACCTCTTTTTGAGGTACTTCCTCTAAGTCATGCAAAACCAAAATCGTGCGATGGTCAAAGCTCAAACTTGCTAGTCCCCTCTGCACCAAATCTTGATAATGCAAATCCATTAGATCCGGGGCATCTTCTTGAATAGGAGTTTTTTCAGTAAGGATCTGTAATTGAGTCCGCCCTTGAATTGCTGTCTGTCGCTGGTCAGAAGCCACATTCCAAGCAATCCGGTAAAGCCAGGTGGAGAATTTTGCCGTTCCTCGAAACTTGGGCAAACCTTTCCAAGCTCTCAAAAACACCTCCTGCACCAAATCATCCAGGTAAGATGGATCGCACAGCTGATAAAGAATTGACCTCACCCGCTGCTGATGGCGACGGTAAAGCTGACGAAAACTTTCGGAGTTGCCACAAAGACATTGTTGCACCAGGTAACTATCAGATTCGTTTTCTGAGTTACCGTTGAATTGACTTTCCTTTGAAACCTTTAGTGGCACAACTAACACCTGAGGAGTCCCTCTCTATTCGTTACGTTGCTTGTATTTAGCTTGTATTTATAAGACTGGATGAATGGGAGAAAGGTTCAAAGGTGATGAAGTTGCCCAAGTTTTAGGACGTGTTTTAAAACTATGCCAAAGAAGAAATTAGGCTATAATCATTATGGCAAGGTAGTTTCAGCATTTTTTTGTATCGCTTGGCAATGCGACGGAACTATTAGGCAAATTCTGATTTTTCCAAAGTGCTGTGGTCTTGGCACGCAAATTGCACTCTTAAGTAGTGGACCTTTAATCACTACTTGCTATGAAGCCAATGCTTAACAGCATTAACGGGACTATTCGTACTTATCTACTGAATTCCGAGAAAGAGGTAGACGGACTACTCTTAAAAGATGGTAAGCAACTGCACTACCCGCCACACATCAGTGCAGAATTCCAACAAGCGGTGCACCCAGTTGTTGGAATTCTGAGGTTTTTATGAATCCAAGACTGACGATCGCTTCCCAAGCGGCTAGGGTAGTTCGACGCTCTAAGCTGGCATCTCTATTTGTGGATATGCTACGGGTTCTCCTTACCCATCCCTACTGGTTCACAGCATCGATTATTTCTACGGTGGTGAATGCTGCCCTTGCACCAAGCCAAGCTTGGTTGTGGAAGAAGTTTCTAGACAACATCAAAGCGAGTGGTGTTGACAGTTCCGTATTTCTCAAGTACGTGCTTGTATTTGGCGGACTGCACGCTTTTTTAGGGCTACTTGGACTTATAGACAAAGTACTGAATCGAGCTTACGATTTGCGGCAGATCATTAAATTACAGCGGACTTATTTGGAACGGCGACAGCAGGAGGAAGGAGCACAGGATATTGCTCGCCTGCTATTTGACTGTGATAAAGCCAAAGGCGGACTTGACCTAATCTACAAGGACTTCTGGCACATTGTGGCAGGAATTGTCTCAGTCTTGATCTGGCAACTGAAACTAGCCCCGCAGTGGATTCCTGCTTTGATTATGGGGACAGTTCTCCCAGTGCTGGTGGTATTTGCCTTCGGTCGTTTTATCCAAAGCGCTAGCCAGAACATTTTGCATCTCCAAAGTAGAATTGCAGCATCCACCAGCGAACGAGAAAAGCTGGAACTGTTCAGCCATCAGGAGTCATTCTTTCGCCAGTCGGTGAAACTGGAGTTCTTCTTGTCCAGTACTGATACTGTGATGGAGCTCATGAAGTGGTTGGGGCTGCTGTTACTCATCGTGATCAGCTTGGTCTTTCATTTGAAACTGCTACCAGAGGAAATTAAACCTGGAGATTTAATACTGTTTGCTATGAATATCGATAGCCTGTCCAAACCTGTAGGGGACTTTGGCAAACTATACAGCAAGGCGCGGCAGGCTTACCCAGCTTTGCTGCGGGTATTGCAACCTAAGACTGTTTCACTTTAAGGTTGATACAAATAGGCAGCAGAGGAGCAGGGGAGCAGAGGAGCAGAGGAGCAGGGGAGAAAGAATTAGAGACTAATCATTTGTATCAAGGATTTCGTGAAATGGCATAAGACAATTTCTTAGAGAGGCGACTGAAAGTCGCGGCTATAGAGGCAAAGTCCCTAGTGGGAACGGCCACACCTTACGGTGAGACAGCGCGGACTAACGTGAAAATATAATTTCAAATTTAATCTGACCAGAGTAATAAAAGAGCAAACACCTTATCCCTGAATAAATTGCACATCGCGTAAAGGTTGTCGAATCCACTGATGACGCTGATTTGGTACTTCTTGAAATCCAAAGCGATACAAAAGTGCGGTAATTGTACTTTCTTCGATTCCCAAACTCATTGCTGCACGTTTAACGTCAAACCGAACTTTCACGGGTAAATGCTGTCGTTGCTGGGCTAAAAGCTCGTTCATCTCGTATCGGATGCGATCTGCGCTCCGCGCAGCAGCGAAGCTATCGGCGTTCACCTCGAAAAATTGGTCAGCCAAGGGACTTTTAATGCGTTCGATCGCTATGCTTACAGCTTCTTGAATCGACCCTTTATTTTCCACAATCGTTAATCCATGCGCTAAAGCCATTTCGACGATGCGATCGTGGATTTGTCGAATCATATCAAAATTAGCCTGATACCGTTTGGCACTTCGCTGCGTTGCTGACTCAGACCGAAGGGTAAAATGTTGCCAATGCTGTTCGTGATCAACTTGCACAATCAGCCAATCAACATTGAGGAGTTCAAAAATTGTCTCTGATAATAACCCCGGCATTAACCCTACACCTTCAATTAATGCCGATGTGTTTTGTTTTTGTAATCGTTGAATGAGTCCTTCCACCCCGATCATCGTCAAAATTGCCTGATTATAATATAATTGCATACTCCCCTCAAACGAGGACTGGTATAAAGCAGGAAAAGCGTTTGCTGCTTCTTCTTCACCAAAGAGAAAATCTAGAATCGCTTTGGTATTAGCTCGTCCAGCTTCATCAGTAGAAAATAATTTTTGAATTCCAAAAAGCTGAGCCAGTTGCGTTGAAAGAGTTGATTTGCCCGAACCGGATGCCCCACTCACCAAAATAATCGTCGGCTTAGTCAAGTCTTTCCACTGTGGCAGATCATATAGCCGTCGCATCAATGTTCGCATAAATTGATAGAGATCCTCGCTTAAAAATTGTTCGCGCACCTCGTCTAACAGGGGATCTTGATACAAGGCGACTTTCTCCTGCTCTTTGAGAATCTTCCAATCGCGATACTGCTGGAAATAAATACTTTCTAACTGATGAATCTCCTGCTCCCATTCAGCAACCATGCGTTCTAAGGGCATTAAATCCATTGATATCTCTTGTGCGTCTACTCTTAACTGCTGATACCATTCTTCTAGTTGACGCAATAAAAATGATTGAGTTTGTTGTAAACTCAATGATGATTCCAAACTTAAGGTCAGCGTTTTTTGCAGCTGCTTAAATGATTCTTCAATCGGCTGCCACGGCACAACTCGCATCGATTTCAAAACAGTAAGCTGTTGCAGTAATTGCTCCATGAATTGCTTGAGTGTTTCTAAATCGTCTACTTGAGTTTGCAATTGGCTTATCAAACCTTGAATGATGGGCTGACGGGATACATCCAACACATCAATGTAATCAACAATCTTGCGTTTAATCTCTGGCAGTAAGCTTTTCTTTAGGATGATAGACTCTGTTTGCTCTTTGTCACTTAAATGAGTTGCAATGTCTTGCGGTATTTCAGTTTCCTCCTGGGAGGGATAAAAATCGCGGTTTTGGTCGAAAAATAGATCTGATGTCTCGAAGAGTTTCAGTACAATCTGACGAGCATCATCATAGGTGTATTCAGGTAATATGGCTAGTCGATGAATGAGAGCATACTGATAACTTACCAATTCACCTAACTGAAAATGCGTCGCATAAAGCTGTTCATAATGTTGCTGAAGCAGCGTATAAATCTGCTTGTCTGAAACTGCATCAATAATTGGCTGATGCTTTTTTGCTTGCGCTCGCCAAATCCGTTTTTCATGGCGAATGCGAAACGGCATCAACTGTTCAAGGGCAAGTTTTGCTCGCTCTCCTACAGAATTCTCAACCGCTGTTAGTTGTCGTAATATTTGAACAACTTGCTTGAGTTGTTCTTGCTCTAATAATTCTTTCAGAACGGGTTGGTCAGCTAACTTTTGCCCTTCGTTGGCATTATAATGAACTCCTAATATTCCTTCATATTTAAAGGCTTGATTTAAGTTTTTTACTTTATCATCTACAAAAATTGTTTGCTGCCCAATTCGTTCATACTGAGTCGTCCAAAAATCTAGCCATTGGCTGGCAAATGAAGTGACATCAACGGCAGCATAACCAAGTTCCTTTAATACTTGATTATATTGTGCGATAGCTTCGCTGCTGCGCGGAGCGCAGATCGCATACTCGCTCACTTGCTCTAAGTTAATTCGTTGTTGCTCGTATGCTACAAAGTTTTCAGCTTCTTTGTTTTCTTGAAAGATAGCTTGCCATAACTGAGAAATTGCCGAATTTGGTAAGTCTACCTCTAACACGTCCTTGGCAAATATGTCAATAAAAACGTGCTGTTTAAACGACAAATATATTTTGGGATTGGGTTTACTAACACCAAACTTCTCAGATACAATTTGAATCAGTCCTTGCAAATAATCGAACTCTTCCTGTTCCAAGAAAAATTCTATTTTTGCCATAAAATTATTAGTTAACCCATACTGGCGGATTCCTAGTCGCTCAAGGCGCTGCAATATCTCGCCAGTTTCATGCTTGGGTTCGTAATGACTGTAGTAGAGAATGAGAAAATCCCGAATCTCTTGATTGGTAATCTCAATCTGTTCTTTTCCTGCAGCCGCAAACGCGATATTAAACTGCTGAATTGAGTGAGCAGCAAATTGTTCCGGAGTTGCCTGACCAATTTTGAGAGCATCATAATTCACACCAGGAATCGGATCGCTTTTAAAGATAATCTGCCAAAGTTGGGTTAATTGTTCAGTGCTTAAATCAACTCCTTTTGAGCGTGCATATAGTTCAATAAAAAATTTATTATGTCCATCCATCAAGACACCGCCAAAATCCCAGGCGATCGCATATGTATTATGAATGCGTAAAAGAATCTTTTCAATTTGTTCTAATGCTTTAAGGCGTGAATCTTCTGTACCATTTTTGATAAGATTAACAAACTCCGGAATATTTTCCAGCCGATAACGGTCTTGATGCTGGTAAGCGAATTGTTCTTCAAGATTCTTTGGCATTTGTCACACAGCCTCAATGTAGTTAATGATGCTCTTAAGAAACACAGGGGTGTAGGGGTGTAGGGGAGCCAGTACTGATAGCGTAGCGTGTCCGCAGGACATAGGAGGGTTTCCCTCCGTAGGTATCTGGCGTGTGTAAGGGTGTAGGGGTTGATATGCCAGTCGTGATTTCAATGCTCAACAGCTACTCTGGATTGGCTGCTGCTGCCGCTGGTTTTATGCTATCAAATGAAACGGTAGCGGATAACAGCTTTTGGCAAACTGGTAGGGAAATTTGCTTACCTGGTTGCAAGTAAACTAACCAGAGTTTAGCGATCGCTCTACATTTGGACAACCAATCAACCACTGCAAAATGGACGCTTCATCATTCAAAAATATCTGGGTGGGGGTGGCTTTGGTGAAACCTACAAAGTCATCGAACAGCGTACAGGTAAAATCTTTGCTATTAAAATCCTCAAATCTAATCGACAAAATGAACCAAATTTTCAGTAACTACAAGTAAAGTTCATTAACGAAGCTTTGCGGTTAGGACAATGCAGTCATCCTCACATTGTCAAAGTTCATGAAGTGATACAGGAAGCAGCTATGTCCTACATCGAAGCAAATCGTGCTGAAGTAGAAGCAGAGTATCAAACTGTCTTGAAACAGGTAGAGGAAAATCAGAAGTATTGGGAAGAACGCAACCGTGAGCGTTTCGCTCGAATTGCAAAATTACCACCGCCGCCCGGAATGGAAGTTGCTTGGGAAAAACTTCAAAAAGCGAAAGCCAGACTTGATTCTAAAGCATGATTTTTCTGATTGAGCATAACCTTGAGAGGCAGTCTGTATCGTAGAAATTGTGATGTACATTAACGATTACATGGGCGCAAGTCGTAAGTAGGTCAACATTGAAAAACGTAAAATAGAGTCTTTGCGATTACTTCCCTTCACCCTTCGGGAACGCCCGTCGCCTACGGAGGGAAACCCTCCAAAGAGCGCTGGTCTCACTGCGTTCCGCTGCCCTCCGGGCACGCTGCGCTAACGTAATGACATTTCACGTTTAATTAGGTAGATCGCTACTTATCTTTATTCCGTAAGATGCTTCAGTTTATATAATAGACGCAGTGAATCTAGCAAGTTGCGCGGCACAACTGCTGTAAATGTGAATCGCATAGTTTGCAGGAATATGCCTATCTTCGATTCCGAGGATAGCAGCTTTTACCTAACTGGTAGGGAAATCCGAATCCCTGCTATCGGGTAATCAATGCTGCAAACCACGAGCGATCGCCCCCACAAACACCATACAATCCAATTGGTGAAATCCCATATCATTCCTTCAAAATGAGGATAACCAACTACCTAGATTAGGCTTTGGGTGTACACAGGTGTGCTGAGGGGTTTTGCCTCAGTTATCATTCAGATACTTGCATTGAAAATTACCAGTTATGCTAGAACAAGGTACAATCAGTATTCATACTGAGAATATTTTCCCGATTATCAAGAAGTCTCTCTATTCCGATCATGAAATCTTCTTACGGGAACTCGTTTCCAACGCTGTAGATGCTATCCAAAAGTTGAGAATGGTATCTCGCGCTGGGGAGTATTCTGGTGAAATCGGTGAACCGGAAATTCAAATCGCCATAGATAAAGACAAAAAGACGCTCTCCATTACCGACAATGGTATCGGAATGACTGCAGAGGAGGTCAAAAAATACATCAACCAAGTCGCCTTCTCTAGTGCAGAGGAATTTATAAACAAGTACCAAGGCGGTTCAGAACAACCAATTATTGGTCACTTTGGTCTTGGTTTCTACTCCTCCTTCATGGTCGCACAAAAGGTAGAAATCGATACCTTGTCTTACAAAGAAGGAGCACAAGCAGTTCACTGGAGTTGCGACGGTTCCCCATCCTTCACTCTGGAAGATTCAGCTCGTACAACTATTGGTACGACGATTACCCTGACTTTGCAAGAAGAAGAACAGGAGTATTTAGAATCAGCACGCATAAAGACGCTGATTAAAACATACTGCGATTTCATGCCAGTCGCCATTAAGCTTGATGGCGAAGTATCAAATAAGCAAAGGGCAGTCTGGCGGGAAAGTCCTAGTAGCCTGAGTCGAGAGGATTATTTAGAATTTTACCGCTATCAGTATCCTTTCCAAGAAGAGCCGTTGCTTTGGGTGCATCTGAATACTGACTACCCGTTCATCATCAATGGGATTCTGTATTTCCCCAAAATGAAGCCGGATGTTGATGTTACCAAAGGGCAAATCAAACTTTTCTGCAACCAAGTTTATGTCAGCGATCATTGTGAAGAAATTATCCCACAATTTCTTCTGCCCATGCGAGGTGTGATTGATAGCGCTGATATTCCCCTGAATGTGTCGCGGAGTGCTTTGCAAACTGATCGCACTGTGCGCAAAATTGGTGACTATATCGCGAAGAAGGTGGGCGATCGCCTCAAAGAACTTTACCGCGACAACCGCGAACAATACATCAATACTTGGAAAGACTTAGGTACTTTCGTAAAATTTGGCGTTCTCAACGACGAGAAATTCAAAAAACAAGTCGAAGATATCATCGTCTTTCGCAGCACCTATCAACCAACCACTCAGCCGTCAACGGCTACCCCAGCAGTTGAGGTACAGTCTCAAGAGGGAGATGTTTGGCAAGATGTTGCTTCCGCAGACACTCCAAAATTGCCGTACACAACTCTCAAAGAATACCTAGAACGCAACAAAGAACGTCACGAAAACCGCGTCTTCTACGCCACCGATGAAGCAGCCCAAACCCCATACATAGAACTGCACAAAAATCAAGGTTTGGAAGTTGTGTTTATGGACTCCTTTATCGACACCCACTTCATCAACTTCTTGGAGAGGGAATATCAGGATGTTAAATTTACACGCGTAGACTCCGATTTAGATAGCACCCTGCTGGATCAAGACAAATCTGGGGAAATTGTTGATCCCAAGACGAATAAAACCAAAAGTGAGGTGATCAAAGAGCTGTTTGAGAAAGCGCTCAACAAACCCAAGCTGAATATTCGCACCGAAGCTTTAAAAGCAGACGATCCACAAGGAACGCCACCAGCAATGGTACTTTTGCCAGAATTTTTGCGCCGCATGCGGGAAATGAGCGCTTTAATGCAACAGCAAGCAGCAGATTTTCCCGAAGATCACGTTTTCTTAGTCAATACTGCTCACCCATTGATTCAAAATTTAGCGAATCTGAGTCAAGGTAGTATTATTCAAGATGATGTTCAGTCACCTAGCGGACAGCTAGTGAACTTAGTTTGCCAACATGTATATGATTTGGCACTGATGTCTCAAAAAGGTTTTGACGCTGAAGGAATGAAATCTTTCGTTGAGCGTTCCAATGAGGTGCTTACCAAGTTAACGCAAGAAGCTGCAAAGTAGAATAACTCTACTCTCTGGTTCCCTGACTTTGCTGGGGAATCTCTCGTTCCCAGGCTGCAGCCTGGGAATACCTATAGTGAGGCTCAGCCTCAGATTAACATCTGTGGCATTTTGGGAACAGAATTCAAAAAAGTATAGAATTCCTAACTATACTGATGTTTGAAGCAAGTTCTGGCGCTACAAGCCATTGATCTATGTCCCAAAAAAACGAAACAATTGTTCTCGTTTTGGCGCTGCTGCTCACACTAGGATTAATCGGAGGTGGTGTTTGGTGGTTGATGAAACGCTCTGGTATTGACTTGGGTAGTTTAGTTAACAATCAATCACAGTCTCTAGGGCAGTCTAACGTCAAAAGTTTCTCCCAGGTGCAGAATGTTCCATCTGGGGCGTTTAACTATGGTGGTAGCACGACTTGGGTGTCAATCCGTAAAGCAGCAGACCCAATTATTGAAACGGTTTGGCCTGACTTTCGCTTGCGTTACATTGACCCTGAAGGTGGTGCTCCTAGTTCCCAGACTGGTATCCGTATGTTGTTAGACAATCAACTGTCGTTTGCTCAGTCCTCTGTCCCGATTCCAGATCAAGTGTATCAGCAAGCGCGACAACGAGGTTTTTCTCTCAACGAAATACCAGTGGCGATTGATGGGATTGCGATCGCCGTAAACCCAAGCTTAAACATAAAAGGTCTAACAGTAGGTCAATTCAATGATATTTATGCGGGCAAAATCACCAACTGGAATCAAGTTGGCGGTCCTGACTTAAAAATCATACCTTATGGTAAAAAAGAGCGAGACAAAAGTGCCACTGTTATACTTATACCAACAACAACCGAGGCTTTACGCCAAGTTGCTGACAATCCAGGAGGTATTTACTACACCTCAGCACCATTGGTGATATCGCAGTGTCACGTTAAGCCTTTGCCAGTGGGTCGTAACTCTAATGAACTTGTTCCCCCCTACAAACTGCCCTTTGTCCCCCTCGAGCAGTGTCCGCAACAGCGCAACCAAGTCAACACCCAAGTGTTCCTGAGTGGTCAGTATCCTCTGAGTCGGCGATTATCGGTGGTTGTGAAACAGAATGGTCAAATTGACCAACAAGCAGGCGAGTCTTATGCCAGATTACTGCTAACTGCTCAGGGTCAGGAATTAATTACAAAAGCTGGATTTGTCAGCATTCGCTAAGTGATTTTATATAATGAGAGATTGTGCTAAAGAAAAATATAGGAGTTTCAGATAATGTCTCGTCGCTGTGAATTAACAGGTAAAAAAGCAAATAACGCCTTTGCCGTCTCCCACTCCCACCGTCGTACCAAGCGCCTTCAGCAAGTTAACTTGCAAAACAAGCGTATTTGGTGGGAAGGCGGAAAACGTTGGATCAGAATGCGCATATCTACCAAAGCAATCAAAACCCTAGAAGTTAAAGGGTTGGAAGCAATGGCGAAAGAAGCTGGTATTAACTTGAATCATTATTAAGAGTGTGACATTACCTCAACTTAGATCTTGCACCTCCGGCTGAGTACGCCCAGAACTCAAGTTCTGGGCTAATAAACACGCGTCCGTTAAAACGGACTGAGTAAGTTTTTCAGTCCGTTTTAACGGACTTAGACTTTGAGCCAAGAAATTTATTTCTTGGCGGACGAAAAGTATGGTGCAAGATCTAAGTCAACCTCTTTCTTACTAGGAAAGGGGCTGACAACAGCAGACTTCTCGTCAAAAGACGATAAAAATCCACCTACACACGCCGTAGGTGGGGTTTTGTGCATACCATTGGTTAAGAAAAATGCTTCTTTTATTTAACCGTGCAATGTGCTTCGTAGCTCGTATTCAGTCCCTTTCCTAATGAGTTTCTGCGTCGCCGGCAGCGCTTTAAGTCCTAAATAATGACCTTTGCTTCTAAGCATTTGGTCAATTTCATCACGCTTTTCTAAATACTGCTGTTCAAGTTCGATAAATGGCTCTAAAGCCTGTCTTATCTCATTGGTATTTTGTAGTAATTGCAGATGCTGATTTAAATCTTGTATCCGCTTTTGTAGCGGAGGTATCTTTATTTCTACATCTACAAGCATTGCTTGATATTTCGATAAATTGAAATTGAGTAGTGATATAGATTTTTCGAGTTCAAGACACTTTCTGGCGCGTTCATCGATATCACCAAATATATCATATTCGACTTTGCGGAGTTTTTCTTTTCTTTCACTAATATCCAGTCGTATACTTGCTATAGTCCTTTCAATTTGGCTTTTCTGGGCTTCTAGTTCATTAAGTGTTTCGTGCATATTTTCTAAATTCATAACCGCCTGCTCCTGATTTTCTATCTGATACATCTCTTTTTCGACTATGATAAACATAAATATTTTCTAACTCCTAAGCATGGAAAATTCTACATTAATAGGGTTTACGCACGAACAACGTAACCATAGTCCGCAGCGACCTTTGGGAAGTGATAGCTAGCCCCTTTGGGGGCGCTGCGCAAACGCTGCTGCGCAAAGCGCAGATCGCAACCCACTATTTTTAGTAGTGCGTAAGTCCTAATAAATATATGTGATAACAGTACAAAAGCACTACAAAAGTAGTGATTGATTGTTTATTCTGTTATTTCATGTTCACGGATAATCTCTACAAATTACCGTGACACGTTAGACTTCGTGTCAGTTGTAGGGTAAGGGGTAAGGGGAAAAGAATATAAAAAAACCTTTCTCTTTTAACCTTTCCCCTTTCCCTAAGAAGTGCAAAAGTAACTTTTGCAATCTTGTCTATTTTTTGCTTGTTTATTATTCCACACTTGAATTTTGATGATGGACTTTACTTTTAAAACATTTTCAGCTTCTGCTGATTCTACTCAGATTTAGAATTCCCTGATTGGTAACTTAGGTAGTGGCAGTACCGGGATTTTAACCTAGCTCATATGTGTCAACTTAACGTTCACGTCTTTATTCCACGTTGATTTGACCCCACCCCCCTTCGGGCGATCTGCCAAGGGCAGCAGCGTTTGCGCAGCGCCCCCTTAGGGGCTAGCTATCGCTCACCGCGCGCGTCACCCTAGTTACCACACAAAAGTACACTTACAAGAACTATCTCCAAAATCGAGCAATTGATCTGGCGGACTAACGTCCGCCAGATCAATTGCTTTCGGCTTTTGTGTGTGCCTAAAATTCTGCTCACGCAGCATGAATGAAGCTTGAGAGCCAATAAATTTAGTTCCCAGTTCCATGAACTGAGCTTTCAACTCTATAGATTTCGCGAGATTTTCACTGAACTGAGCTTGCAACTTTCTAGATTTCGCCCGAATTTCAGGAGATTGCTCTCTCACCATTTGAGATTTAGCCCTATTTTCAGTAGCTTGCTTTCTCAGCGCTACGCTCTGAATTTGATATGCCTGATTATTGGTAGGCATACAATTGCCTGGAGCGCTTATCAAAAGTTTTGGAGAATTTGATTTTTCTTTCTGCTCTAACTCTTGTGGTTCGACAGTCGAATTATAAATAGCGCTAAGGAGTGTTGCTAAAGTTTCACCAATTATCGGCTTTTTACTGACCAAAATTTCTTTAACTAATTTTTTCGCCGAATTAAGTGTTAGGCACGGTGAATTAAGTGCAGTTAACAAATCCTCGTTTGTATCACGCAACTCTTGCTGTATCTCTTGCAGTTCTAATTCTTTGTAGTACAGCAGTTGCTTGAAACTTTCTACTTGCTCGCACAAAAGCTCTAGTGTCTCTTCCATTTCTGGTCTTTCACTATAGTTAAGCTCAAGGGATCTTATTGTCACACTAGCTTTGTGTTGAGTATTTTCGCTTTGAGCACCTGTCTGAGCAGATTGACTGATTTTGGTAATAATTTTTTCTATAAGTTCTATAGTATCGGATAATACGCTCAGTTCCAGAATGTTCTCATCTTCGCTATTATTTGCCCCTGATTGTAAATCTTCTAGGGATCTTGACTTGGAGTCGCCGTTTAAAGAGTCCATACACTGTGGTAGCAAGCTTCTTAAATTATTTTAGCCAAAGACATAAGCTTTGGATCACGCTTCTGACTTGCATAAAATACACGCCTGCGGTAGAGGCAAAGGCTAGCCCTAACGTGTCAACAGGTTCAAGCCTTGATTCGGTGTTGATTTCACCCGTGCATTTGTATGGGTATTCTAATTCTGGATTGATAGTAAATCGTGTAAGTCGTCCTTGAGCACTGGGGTTTATCCGTACCCAGTGCTTTTTTATTTATCCAATTCTAATTATATTTTCCTGGGTATTCTAATTTTGAGTAAGAGTTGTTGCCTTTAAGCACTGGAGAACAGGGATACTCCAGTGCTTTTCTAATTTTTGTTATCTTACGTATACTTCTGCTCATAAGGCATGCATTAACATAGGCTATTTATTCAGCTTCAGTCGATTTTGAGCAGTGTTTATAACATCTTCTGTTACCTCATATATCACTAGCGGACTCCGCGCCGCAGGAGTTTAAGGCTCATATCTTGTACTCCTGGCAACAACCGCCTAGGGTTTAAACCCCAGTCTGATAGTAAAAGTCGTCTAAAGACGACTGCATAAGCCTTTGATATCATGTCCGGTTAAAGACTTATCATTAAAATCGCTTTCAGCAGGGAGCAGGGAGAGAGGCTTTTACGATTTTCGCACACATCCTCACTAATAATAACTAATCAACCGGACTTGATATGAGTCTACTTTAGTAGACTTGGACTGTGAGCCTCGGAATTGATTCCGAGGCGGACGAGGTTGGATTCTTGAGAATGGTGCAAAATCTCTGTTACGGGGGGTCTGTCTCAATTGCAAGCTTCCTGAGAAATCGTATAAGTAATCATTTTTGCGAGATTGGTATGTTTTCTCTAAAAGTGGGTAATATAAGCTTGCTCTCATAGTATTTTTACAAAGTTAGCTGAAGTTGAAATACTGGTTTAGAGGTATTTGGAACCGCAGATGTAGACGCTCTCTGGGCGACTTTCCGCAGAGTATGCAGATAAATTATCTGTGTGCAAAGTTCGTGCATCTGCGGTTTTTTTATGAGAAGTTTTAGCAGTCAACTACTTATGTTTCACTATGGTTGGAGATTAAAGAAAATCAAGAGGTTTTATAGACAAATTCGTAAAATATTTGTATCTACAATTAAAAAACAAATTCTTCGGCTATTACGGGCAATACTAGTCAATAATAAAAAACAACAGTCAAGTGTGAATGCTGGTTTTGTGTTACCAACTGTCGCAATGGTAGCATTGGTGGTTGTGTTAATAACAACTGCTATTTTATTTCGGTCTTTTGAAAGGGCAAAAAATGCTAGTAATGTCCGAGTGAATGAGGCTGTTCTGAATGCAGCTAACCCTGCTATTGAAAGAGCAAAAGCAAAAATAGAACAGTTATTTAGAGATTCTAGGTTAGAGTCCTCAATTCCTTCAGATTTTTCACTTGAACAAGTTATCAATAATAACCTTAACCAATTTACTTTTGGTGATGAGATACAGTTAAAACTTGTTCAAGGCGACGATACTCTACAAACTGTTTGGAAATATCCTGTAGATACGGACAATAACGGTAAGTTTGATAGTTACACTCTCTATGGTATTTACTTTCGGACTCCAACTAGTAATCAACCCGGAAATTTCTTAAAAGCAAGAACGCAACCGATGGACACAGGTACTGTTGGTAACGAATGTCAAAATTTAGCTACCACTAGCGCGAACTTAGTAAGTGCCAATGGTTGGTATCAAGTCGGTGAAAAGCTAAAAAAAAGTATTTTTGTTTATACTACAACTGTGCCAATCACAGATTTAACAATATTAAATACTAATAAATATGAAACATTTAGAGGTAATAAAGGCTTTGTCGCTCTAGAATATCAGCAAGACCGAGAGCAAGAAAGAATACCCCTCACTAACAATGCGGTTGTCTATGAAGATGATTTAGAAATTGCTTCTGAAGAAGGCATCAGTCTAAATGGACGTGTCTTCACAAATGGTAATTTGCTAACAACAAGACTGGCTCAGCCTATCAAGTTATATCTAGTTAGTAGTCCTACATCATGCTATTTCAAAGAGGTAAATAGCAAAATTATTGTCGCTGGAAATGTAATAGATAGTAGAGTAACAGACAATTCCAGTCATGGTGATGTGCAAGTAGATTTATTTGACCAATCTTATGTACCTAACAGCACAATTGAAAGTGATGTGATCAATAACACAAAGAAAACTGTACCTACATCTGTTTACGGAAACACGGCAGCTTATAATGATGAGGGGTATGCAAAACGAATTGACCGGTTAGTGCAAGCAACAAATAGTGCATATCCAAATAACGCAGACCTTCCTGATGAAGTGCAACAGGAAATAGAACGAGATTTAGCAGAGGACTACACTTTAGATGCTGTTAAAGTTCGTGATAAAAAGCTAAAAGCTTACTTTAAAAAAAGGACACGTCGTGTTCCATACGCCGAAATACCACAAGGTAGTAATCCACTAAAATATCGAAGTTACGACTATGAAACAAATAGTCCTCTTCAAGGAAATAGAAACTCTTTAAGGCCAGTGGATGAATGGGTGTTTACCTTCAATCCTGCTGATGGTAAAACGGCTACGAATTATGCCGAAATAGGAATAAAAGATAACGGAAGTAAACTTTATCTACCTGCAACAGAACCAGTAGAACAAGCAAAAGCAGATAAAGAGCAAAAAATAGGCGATCGCATTTTAGTTGGCAATAATTTACCTCAATTATGGTATGACACAACCAAAGGCAAATTTCTCAGTTCACCAGACGAAGGACAGACTATTACTGGTAAGGAATGGGATGTTGATAAGAACGGAAAGAATAGCACTGTTACTCGTAAGCGCTTCTCTCAAGCATACCAGTTAGAGGATTTAGGAGCGACAAACCGAGACGAATTTTGGGAAAAGTCAGCAGCACAAAAACCCCAAAGTTCTCTGGATGTCGTCGGGGGTTTGCGAGTTGTCACAGGTGCAGGAATTTACTTATCTAGCCGTTACACTTCTGGTGGCGGTAGTGCTCAATTTGCTAATGCGATCGCAGATCCAAAACTAGATACCATAGCAGATCCACCAGATACTATGCCCGATGAGAAGACACCTTATCTACGAATGCGGGCTACAGCTGTTTATCACTACCAAGATGATTCCTATAATCCAAAGATTCCAACCGACTATCAAAAACCAATTGCTTGTGTCAGCAGCTATTACAACCCCACAAATAGCACAACAGCCAGAAACCAGAAAGATTTACCAGACGTTAGCTTAAGAAATACAAACAGAGACTTAACTGGGCTACCGAATGTTAGTAATAATCCGGGTGACTCTAACAACGGTGTTGTCTACTCAGCTTCATCTTTGTCAACCACAGGTTACGAGAATGTGCTGAATTACCAAGCAAAGCTGAAATACTCAAATGGACGCTTGGTGAATAAACCACTACAGGATGCTTGGAAAAAAATCACAACTAGTCAGCCTCTTACCCTTGCAGAACAATCAACAGTTGACTCTGCGATTTGCGCCTTGAAGATTTTAGACGGTACTATTGGTAATCCCACAGATACTGTTATTCCTCATGGCGCTATTATGGAAACTGCTTTTCTTGATGCAAGAGAGATTAAAACAGTTGAATCGCGTGAACCGTTAGAAATTCGCGCCACTATCTTAGATTTGGATTTGTTACGCAGAAAATCAAAAAGTGGTGGTGAGTTTCTATTTCCAAATAGTGGAATTATTTACACCACTCGTGATGATGCACTCCCCGACGATAGTGAACCCAACAATTTAGATGTTAGTGCTACTGACTTCAAATTAGATTCAACTCGCCGACCAAATGCCATTATGCTGATTAACGGCAGAGACTTAAGCCGTAATGCTACCTATAAGCCAGAAGAAAAGGGACTCATTTTAGTATCTAACCTGCCAGTTTACATCAAAGGAAATTTCAATATTCACACCCAAGAAGAGTTCACAGACAACTCCTTAAAAGGAGAAAAGGACTGGAGTAATAAATTCTACGCGCGTCAATCACTGAATTCTAACTTCGGCTGTCGCCCGAATCAGTTTCCTGATTGCAACACTGGTGAAACTTGGCGTTCAGCATTAGTTGTTGCTGATGCAATTACAGTTTTATCTGATAATTTCCGCTTCGGTTTTCGCGAAGAGAGAAAGGGGGACTACAAGATGCAAACCGCCACAAATACAGAAACAAATCTCATATTTGCTCAAGGTAACACGCCGGGACGCCCAACAGAAAGCAATGGTGGTTTGGAAAACTTTGTACGTTACTTAGAAAACTGGAAAGGGATAAGCCACACAGTAGCTGGTTCTTTTATCCAATTTAAACACAGTAACTATGCCACTGCTCCTTGGCAAACAGTTATTGATGGAAGCAATCCTTCCAATTCAAATCTAAGTCGTACATCCTTCTTTACTCCACCCAACCGTTTATGGAGTTATGATACCGCTTTGCTGAATCAGCCACCTGACTTATTCTCTCTACACTTTACAACACCCGCAACAAACAAGCCGAATGAGTTTTACAGAGAAGTCGGACGAGACGATGCTTGGGTAAAAACTTTGTTGTGTGCTCAAGATCCTAATGGTAACTACACCATTACCCAAGATCAACGCGGTACGTGTTCTTAAATCAGTGAATAGTGATAACTGATAACTGTTAATGTTATGATTCACCGAAAACAGCAACAAGCATCTTTATCTAGTCAGTCAGGTTTTACCATCATTGAATCATTAATAGCAGTCGTTGTTGTTGGCATATTACTAGTGGCGATCGCACCTCTTATTATCTTCTCTGTCGCAACACGGTTACAAGCAAGACGTATTGAGTTAGCAACTAACGCTGCTCAAACTTATATTGATGGCATTAAATCAAGCACAATTCCACCACCACCCATCATAACGAACAGCGCGGCAACAACGACCGATTCACCTTCGCCAGATGCACCATCAGGAACCCTAACTTGTCCTACAACTGGAACTGGCTTATGCGAAATCTCTCCTGCAACTCCATCATCTCAGTTATATTGCGTAGATGGAGATACGGGAGGTTGTACAAGTGATAACTTCAAAGACATGATTGTTCAGGGATTTGGGTATAACCCAACTTCCAATAATGCCGAGGATGGCTATAGATTGGGGTTACGAGTGTACAGAGCAGACGCTTTCAATAAGCCTAGCATCACATTGAAGGCATTGAAAGACCCAGACATTAAACAAGCACAAACTTTCACTAAAGGGACAGGTTTAATATCCATCCAAGCACCTTTAGTAGAAATGACAACAGAAATATCAAGTAAAGTAACAACATTTAGTGATTTCTGTCAGCGCCTGAAACCTCCTGCTACTAATCCTAATCCTAAGTCTCATTGCTAAGTCTCGGTAACTATTCCGAGCAAATCAATATTATGAATTTATTATGGCTTTTCATTAAGCAGTTAAAGCTTTTTCGCCAGAAAAATAAATGTGATGGCTTTACCTTGATTGAGTTACTGGTAGGCATCATCATCGCTACTCTTGTTATCACACCTTTGCTAGGATTCATGATTAACATTATGACAACTGATCGACAAGAGCAAGCAAAGGCAGATACCGAGCAAGAAATCAAAGCAGCACTTGATTATATTGCGCGGGATTTACAGCAGTCAGTCTATATATATGATGCTGATGGCATTAATGCAATTAGGCAGCAACTACCAAGGTATGGTTATAAAAATAATTATTTTCCTGTTCTTGTCTTTTGGAAGCGGGAGTCTATTTCCAAAGAACTTTCTGCTACACAAAAAGGAAATTTGTTTGTTTACTCTTTAGTTGCCTATTATTTAATTCAAGATAATGACCCTACATGGTCTAATGCTGCTAGAATCGGTAAATTTCAAATCAAAGACGGTTATGGAGCTACTGAAACCGAGAAAAACGAAACCCGAGACAAAGGTTTTCAGATGTTTAATCTGCAAGCTTCAGGCAATCTTAAGAGTAAGATGAATCAATGGACAAAAAACAGCGACAATTACACACAAAAAATTATACCTTTAGTTGATTACATTGATCAAACTACAATAAATGATAATACCAATCCAGCACCTTATAATTGCAAAATAGGTCAACAGTTGCCACAATTTTCTGGGAGTGGAGATGCTGTTGCCACTAAAAATGTTAGAACACGTGGCTTTTACGTTTGTGTGGATTCCGAAAATACCGTAGCAGAACTTTATTTACGTGGTAATGCCCTCGCTCGTCTTCAAAACAATAATATAGATTTTAATGAGAGTTATAAAACATATTTTCCTCAAGCAAGTATACGAGTCCAAGGCAATGGATTCTTATCTGCTAAATAACTTTAAGGATAAGCAGAATTGTTCTAGCAATGGCTTCACACTACTAGAGCTTTTAGTAAGTATTGTCATAATTGGTATCTTAGCTGCCATATCAGTTCCAAGTTGGCTAGCTTTTGTCGATACTCAGCGCCTCAACACTGCTCAAAACGAAGTTTATCTTGCTATACGCCAAGCTCAAAGCCAAGCTATCAAAAACAAATTAACTTGGCAAGTTAGTTTTCGGGAACAAAACGATATTGTGCAATGGGCAGTTCATCTTGCCACAAAAAACCCAGTTAACGCTATTTGGAATAATTTAGATCCAAATGTGCGCTTGGATGCGGAAACAACTTTACAACAGTCAAATGGTGTTGGGCAAATCCAATTTGATGATAGAGGAAATATTAGGAAACCACCGTTGGGACGAATAACTTTATCTAGTAAGTCTGGTGGAAAAGCTAAACGTTGTGTCTACATTTCTACGATTTTAGGTGCAATGCGAACGGGAAAAGAACACGATGAACCTGACAAAAATAAGTATTGCTATTAATATAATTTTAATTTATTTCAAGAAGGTATCTCGTGCTCAATCTACCAGAAACAGCAAAACAGCATCTGATAATTTTCACTCGCTATCCAGAACCAGGCAAGACAAAAACTCGACTGATACCTGCTTTGGGAACTGAAGGTGCAGCAAATCTTCAGCGTCAAATGACAGAACACACATTATCTCAAGTGAAACAGTTGCAAAAGACTTCCGCCATATCTTTTGAAGTGCGGTTTGCAGGTGGTGATTTGCAACTTATGCAAGAGTGGCTAGGATATGACTTAATTTACCAACCTCAAGGAGAGGGAGATTTGGGTTTGCGGATGACACAATCTTTCTTCAATGCCTTTCAATCAGGTGCAGAAAAAGTCGTGACTATCGGTACTGACTGCCCTGGTGTGAATAACCAGATTTTAGCAGAAGCTTTTGCACAACTTCAGCAATGCGAGCTTGTGCTTGGTCCAGCAGTTGATGGTGGGTATTACTTAATTGGTTTGCAACGTCCTGTGCCAGAATTATTTATCAATATAGACTGGGGAACCTCTCAAGTCTTCCATCAGACTATAAGTATTGCTCAAACGTTAAATTTATCAGTCGCTGACTTACCTCACTTGGCTGATATTGATCGCCCAGAGGATTTGCCAATTTGGGAAGAGATTCTCAGATTTACGCACTAAACTGGTTTGTTGTGACGATGGTGTGTAGTGATTTTTCCCCTTACACCCTACTCATCACACCATAAAAATGTATCTCAAACCCCTCTAATGGAATATTTACTACAGCTATCAACGTTCCCAGTGTTACTTTTGTTTTTTTTTACACAAGGGTTTTTCTGAAGACAACCTAGAATCGAGATGCTACCGTGGTGTGGCTGACATTAAAGGGTAGAAAATATATCACCCAAAAAAGAATCTCTCAAACAGAAATAATAGGTAGCCGAATAGGAACAATATTCCAGTACCTTTATATAAAATATTGACTTCAGTCAACTACAAGACGAAAAACTATGAATAACCGTTTAGGTGCTGCGATCGCAGCCCGCACACTCAAAGTGATTGGGATAATTTTAATATTGTCCTTTTTGATTGATTTTTTGATTATAAGCCTTGACTTCAGCCCAACCGATAGGCTGTTGCAACTCAGATGGGCAGCAAGTTTGGTTGATCGAGGAGTCGTGCCATTAGTCGCATTGGGTATGCTATTTACTGGCTATTGGATTGACAGTTTTGATGATGGCACTCAACCCCAGTCTATAGACTTGAGAATGCCAGCTCTTGTGATATCAAGTATCTTGGGATTACTCTTTTTGATTATTGCTCCTGTCCATGCTGGGAATATCATTAATCAAAGAACTCAAACAGTGGATCAAATCACCAGAGATGCACAACTAGCAGAAAACCAATTGAAAGGTCAGCTTAACCAAGTGAAAGCTCAATTGGGTAACGATCAAGTCAAAGCATCTGTAGAGAAGCAGAAAGCCCAAGTCAAAGCACAATATACTGAACTTCTTCAAGATGATCAGCGTTATCAGCAAGCACTGAATAACCCCAATATTCCCCAAGCTACAAAAGATTTGCTCAAGAAATTCAAAGCCAATCCTCAAGAACTTGACAAATTCATAGCCCAACAAAGTAATCCAGACCAACTTGCAGATCAAAGATTAGGGCAAATTCGCGCCCGCCGGGATGAGCTGATAAAACAAGCTGAAGACAATTGGAAGCCCGGTTTGAGAATTGTTATAGGCAGTTTGCTGTTGTCTATTGCTTACATTATTATCGGCTGGTCAGGTTTAAAAGCTATGAATGTTATAGGTGGTAAACGCAAAATGCCTGCACGCTAGTCCATTATTTTGAAGGCAGTACGATGCATCATACTGCCACTTTTTTATGAATTCCTGATGAAGATGATCTTAGTTGACTTGCATATATTTACCAGAACAAAGTAAAATTCCGCACAAGACAAGTCATATCAATTTAAGATTGCGAATGTTTTCAATTTACATATTGACTTATAACGAAGAAATAGACATCGCCGCTTGTATTGAATCGGCGATGCTATCAGATGACATTATTGTTGTAGACTCATGCAGCAGCGATCGCACCGTCGAAATAGCCAACCGCTATCCAGTTCGTGTGGTTCAGCACGCTTTTGAAAGCCATGGTCGTCAACGTACTTGGATGCTAGAAAATATATCTCCCAAGTATGAATGGGTTTATATTCTAGAAGCTGACGAACGCATGACGCCAGAACTGTTCGCGGAATGCCAAAAAGTGAGTCGTAATCCAGATTACATCGGCTACTATGCCGCTGAACGCGTCATGTTCATGAATTCTTGGATTCGCCGCAGTACTCAATATCCTCGTTACCAACTGCGCCTTTTCCGCCACGGTAAAGTCTGGTTTACAGACTATGGTCATACAGAACGAGAAGTTTGTGACGGTCCAACAAGCTTTTTGAAAGAAACATACCCTCATTATACTTCTGGCAAGGGGTTCAGCCGCTGGATTGATAAACACAACCGTTACTCCACAGATGAAGCCAGAGAAACCCTTCATCAGTTACAAAACGGAACAGTTAGGTGGAAAGATTTATTTTTTGGGAAGTCAGAAGTCGAACGACGCCGCGCCTTAAAAAATTTGTCCTTGCGCTTACCAGCTAGACCAATCATACGTTTTTTGTATATGTATTTTATCTTAGGTGGCTGCTTAGACGGACGCGCTGGGTTTACTTGGTGTACATTGCAAGCTTTCTACGAATACCTAATTCTGCTAAAAGTTTGGGAAATGAAGCATATGCCAACACCCAAGTTGGATGCAGAAGTGTCTGGAAGCAAAGCTACGCAGTTAGTATCAAATTCCGTTGATTAGTCATATCGCTCTCTACTTAGATATTGAGCCAGTGCTTGGTATCGAGTTAGGTCAAGCCATAGATAATACTCACCCTCGACCTAACTCAACACTAACAGGTTATTTACTTACTCCCCAATACAAAGAAAGTTGTTACATCGTTCCAAATACCTTTGTATGTTGCAGTTGCTTCGAGTTGTGCAATGTATTCAGCTTTGAGTTGTTCTAATCTCTCTGGAGGGAGTTCTTTTACTTGAGAGCCAAAAGCGCTTCTCGCATTTGCGTACCAAGCTTTTTCAACATTACTCAGATAAGAACCAAACTGTTCGGTTATGACTTTGATATCTTGAAAACCTAGGTCTGTAAGCAAATTTTGACACTTTTGAGGAGTTCCTAATGGCTCGTTCGGATTGGGAATTAAAATTCCATAAGTCTGGGCTTTTTGTCTAAACATGACAGCTGCTGTATGGGCAGTTTCAGCAAAGCAAGAAAAAGCAACTAATCCACCTGGTTTGAGAAAGCGATGCCACTGCTGTAGAGAGTTCTGAATGTTCGTCAAATACACGATCGCACTAGAGCAAAAAATGATATCGAAGCTGCTGTCATTGAAATTGAGATAATCAGCGTCTGCTTCTATGAGTTCAATATTTTTGAGTCCAATCGTCTTAATCTTCCTCTGTGCTTGCTCTAGCATACCTTTGGCGATATCTACTCCCACGACTCGACCTGAAGAACCAACAATTTGTGCTGCAGTAATTGCCACTAATCCTGTACCAGTAGCAATATCGAGGATTTTCTGTCCTGGCTGAGGTTGAGCGATTTCAATCAGACGATTAGCTAAACTTAGGTGAAATTGATTTCCTTCATCATAGTTAGGTCTGGAATTGAAATCATCAACTACTAGCTGCTTGTACTTGTCAATATCTACATGGGCAGTCATGGGAGCAAGTCTCCTTCAGTTTACTTTATTACTAAGCTGAGATTAAGGAGTTATAAGCACTTTTATCTTCTGAAAATTTGCTGCATTAATGTTTGAAAATTGCTCTTATTTAAAATTTTAGTTAACAATTAGTCTTTAACATCGGCGTGTTGCCTTTTATTATTTTTCTCCTCAGAGTTATAAAAGAGGGATATATTAGCAATCTTATCTGATTTCTGATTTATGTGAAAGTGCCTGCACGTAGCGTATAATTCGCGCATAGGGTGGGGTTTCAATCTCCACACATTACCTCCTGTTGGCTGTTCCCTTTTATAACTTTTTATTCTTTCTTTCCCTTAAAGAAACACTGCCAATTCCTTGAAGAATACCACGACCAATCAAACCGATACCACGACCAATAACTTGCGTGAGAACAAAGACAACACCACTGCCAAACAAGGATAAGAGCGATTGTATACGAGGAGCGATCGCATCACGAAATTCTATTGCTAAAGTGACAACTAACGGAATTCCAGAAAGTTGCGTTAACTCTTGTCCACGTGGCGCATAAATCGAAGTTGTGGCAATACCGCGAGGTGCAAAGACAAATAGCTCATAGCGGCTTTCAAAAATTGCTTTCGGCTCATTCACATAATTCCTGAGGCGATATCTCCACGACAAATTATTTCTAAATCGTTCAATTTCTCGTATTGAAATCAATTGACGGTCATAAAAATTTTGCTTCACTTCTTCTACATCTGCTAAAGAGTTGAGCAACGGTTGCATAACACCATTGCCTACCTGAATCAAGAGATTCTCCAGAATCATTTCTGCATATTCTTTTGCTTCAAAGCTACCTGCTGGATAGGAAGTATTATCAATTTGCAAATTTCTTTGAAATAGGAGATAAGAAAATAACTCTTCAATCAGGGGAATTCTATTGAGGATTTCGGCTCGCACCACAGCAGCATCTTGCAGAAGAAAAGTAACTATTTCTAAATTATTATTGTCTACTCGCACCCGAGAAAATTTGCCAAAAAAGCTCGTAGTTGCTGATTGCCATACATCCAGCAACACAGTACTTTTTAATTCATATAATTGGCTTATCTCTACTACAGAAGCACGCATTTCATCTAGCACGTCAGCAATTTTTTGTAAAATAAGATAAAGTAAATCACGTTTTTTGTCTTCACGTAAAATATCAATTTCTAAAGGGATAGCTGTCACATTTTGTAAAGGAAGCTGAAGTTTGGTAAGACAGGATGCAAATAATGCCGCTTGTAATGATCTAGGACTCAGCACAGAAGCTGGTGAGTCAGATTTGGAAACAGAAGTACTTGGGAGAGAATTTATCGGAGACTGCAACTGTGCAGATGCGAAATTATTGCTTGCAGAAACATTACGTGAATGCGACTGTACCTCCTGTCGCCTTTCCAGTGATGAAGCTAATAATCGATTCAGCAGCCAACGCGCTGCTAGCAATTCTCGTCTTTGCCCAGCTAACACTGCCCGATCTAATAATGGTAATCCGGGAACTTGTAATTGTGCTGTCACTTCACTCAAAGTGACGTTGATGTACCCAATCCCTGATAACCGTAGACGCTTCCGTAACTGAGCAAAAGGAAGTTCAGAAGACGTGAGGTTTTCAAGAGCATATCCTGCATCCTCGTTTCTGTAAATCCTCATGTTCTGTTTTCCCATCTCCCAATCCCAGGATGAACCACCTGCCACCACATCGTGCATAATGGTCACTAATTCAGAAATAGGAGTTCCTTTAGGACAGTAACCATCGACTCCAGCAGCTTTTGCTGCTAGAAGTAGTCCTTGTTCTTGAACAGAACTTAAAAGTAATAATGGCAGATTGGGGTACTGGGTTTTCAAATGGCGACAGAGTTGTAAACCCAGTTGCTGGCTAGAAACAAAGCGACTATTTCCCAATTCCAAAACGACTAAATTGACTTGGTTTGGATTTTCTTGTGCAAGTTTGGCTAAAATCTGCAATGCAGCAGTGTCTGTTTCTGCCTCCGATACCACCTGTAAATTGGAGAATTCTTCCAAAGCTACTCTTAGCCCTAATCGGAAGATGGGGTCCTGGTCTATTAACAATAATCTTAAAGGGCGATCGCTCATAATCTGCTTAAAAACGCAAGCTTTTTTTACTTTAGTCGTAAATAAGCTTGACAAATGAGCGTAGTTTCTTTGCTTGGAACTATTTCACAATCCACTCCCTTCTGGAGTCATTGAAAATGCAGATGGTAAAACGGTTGTAATAGGTAACTGGTAGTGGTTGCACTTGGGCGCAACTCACTATCAACCGTCATTTGCTCTCTTGCGAATTACGGTAACCATAAAAGTTAATACTATACTCAGTAATCCGCACTCCTGTTTGTTCTTCAATTTGACGGATAAATTCTTCTGGTAGTTCTACATGAACATCCAGGATTTGATTTGTATCCAAACAGTTAACATGACTGTGGGAATCACTAATATTGCCGTATAAACGTCCATCACAGCGTTCAATACATTCAATGATGCCTTGGCTGGATAACGCTTCTAAATTTTGATAAACAGAGGTATGCCCAATCTCTTTACCTTCATGATTCAGGCGATCATAAATTTCTCTGGCAGAAAGATGCTCTCTTGCTTCCCAAAGTAGTTCTAGGATAAAGCGACGCTGACGACTAACGCGCATACCCAGTACCTGACACTGCTCAAGAGCATCTTCCAGTGAACGAATAGGTTTTGTTGATATCGTTTGCTTTTGCATATTTTAAAGTTTATTAACTGATGGGTTAATTTTCCCTGGGAAGTGTTTATTTGTTATTTTATATATCCAACATTTTGCACCCTGTTAGCTCCGCTTTAGCAGTGTTTTTGCTGTTGATGAGTGCGGACATCACAGGTGAGGGTGAAGAGTTTTTGTGCTGGTTGAGTAATGGTTTTTCACCCTCTCAATATAAAATGAACTCATTACAACTTTAGCTTAAAATGGCTGCAAACGTCTACTTTACTGCTAGTACGTGGGGCGCACCAAATAAAGCTACCATCACCAAATAAGTAAAATCACATCTTTTTATTTTTGTCTTGTTGTAATAGTCTTTTGTCTTCAGCTATTTCGGACAGTATATGTAGCGTGAATAGTCGAAAGCTGCTACTGTGGATTCTCGATCATACTCTTGAGCACCACTGCTGCTCTTTCAATGACAATCACTATCCCACTCAACACCGACTGCATTAACTCCTTGGATCTGTCCCCCGTAGTCACAGAGATTGAAAAATTGCTGCAAGAGGGGGCGATCGCATCCTACGAGCAGCAACTGCATTTTGATATCGACTATACTCTGGAACCAGGCGATCCACGGGAACTTTCAGAAATTCCAGAGGTGCGGCTCTGGTTTATCCGTCTAGATACTCGCTATCCCTGGTTAGTATTTTTACTTGATTGGAAAACTGGCGAATTTGCCCGTTATGCAGCAATGCTTGTCCCGCACCAGTTCAGTACCAAAGAAGGTATTCAGTATAATCCTGAAGCTTTAGAAATCTTTTTAATGCACAAGCTGTTTGCTTTAAACGATTGGTTACAACAGCAGGGTATTCCTAGTAAATCTCGCCTCCAGTCGATGGCACAACTCCTAGGTTATGAGTTAGATGATGCCTTGTTTGAAATGTTTTAATCATTCAATCATAAGCCCTACGGGCATCCTACCCATGAACGTGAATAACAAGATTCCCGACTTCGCCAAACTTGTCGGGAATCTTAAAATCACTAGTAACTATGACTAATGTTTTCTCATCTTTAGCTTCTTCGCCGTAAGCCCCGCACCATAACTGTATTCAGTTTGGTGTCGGGAGAGGCGGCGGACAACGTTTCGACTTCGCTCAACGTAAATGACGATTGCATCTTGGCTTCATGTTTTCTGCAAGAAAGCATTGGTGAACCATGACGGCTGGGTATTCTATTACTTGTAAGTGCTTTAAATCAAGACTAAGTCAGTGGACATAAATAATCGTAATCAAGGCAATTGCGTTTGCGTAGCGTGCCCTGTGAACATACGGAACGTAGTCAGCCAGTGCTGCACTGACATCTCCATCCTTATGCCACTGGCAAACTCTTATCTCCTGCACGCCTACGCTCTTGCAACGCCCTGTGGGCGGGCGCAAAGCGCATACGGCAGGAGCCCCGTGCTGCTGGCACACAGATCTGCCGTTGGGCAGACTGAAGCAATCGCAAACTGCTGCGTTCGCTTCCTTTCGCTTACAACACACATGAAACACTTTTGTCCACTAACTTACTTAATACGGCATATCAGTCTTAATGCTGTACTAAAAGCATATTCAACTGCTTTCGATTTACTCGGTAATGCCGCTTGCCAGATGCGATAATCGTTATACTCAAGAATTAAATTTGCCATGTCATCAATTCTAATTTTCTTTAGCACATCGTATTGAGCAGATTCAAAGTCTCTAAGAGTTCCACCGTTTTCCAAAACTTCTTGTGCAGCTTTGATAAAACCGTCTAAAACGGTTTTTCCGTATTCTTGGCCAGCACGTTCTGTAAAAATAGTAGATGATTTAAAGGCCTTAAATTCTTCTAAAAGAAGGTTGGCAATTTTTCTACCTTCTGAAGTATTCCAATCACAGGGTAGTTGAACATCTAGATATTCATCTTGAATATATTGATACTTGAGATAATCCTTTATGTCTACAGTTACTTGAACAATTTTGTAACCAGCAAACAATTGCTTCAAAGATTTTGCACTTGTATCAATAGATAAGTCAGGGAAAACTTTTTCTTCACCCTCTGGACATTCATAGACAAGATATGTCCAAATTCCTACTGAATCACAAATTTCAGAGTTTTCACGTTGATAGAAAGTAATTGTTCCATCTTCCTCATATTTAAAATAGGCATTTTCCGCATCTTTTAGCGTACAGTGATGCATATTTTTTGAAGAGTGCATGAGCGTTTTGAAAATCCCAGTGATGTGGTGAGGTTGGTTTTCTACTTGGATGTAACGTTTTCCACTGCTCATGAAACCATGTAATCGAATCGCCATCTGTTTTTCCTTGTATTTTTCGTCACATTCTTGTTAGATGCACCAGCCTGACAGCAAGAGGGAAGTTAAGGAACACATAACATGGCGCGTTAGATCTATCGGTAAGCTATCCACACCTGATAAGAATGGCAAGTATTTGTTGCCATGCAGCCGAGAATCCTGAGCTTGCTGCACTAAGGTTACTATTCTTTGTTCTAGCGTAAATTTTTGGTTCCCGTGAATTAGTTTCGTAACAAGATAAAAAACTCGTTACTTCTTTAATTTTCTTTGTCATTTCAAGGTTTTTAATAAGATAACTCAGTGTTATCTTCATAAATTAGGCTAGAAGCTATACCCAAGCTAAACTTCTAACTTATGCCCAATAATGACAAAACACGATAAATGTGTAGTAGATTACCGAAAAAATTTGCTCTATCAAAAATCTACCGAAAATATCTTATTTCTACTAGCCTTTTGCAAAAAAATTTTGCAAAAGAATAAAATATCAAGCTATTATGCGTCTAATAATGCTATTGACCCGTTAGGAAAGTCAATAAGCTAAAATCCACCTTTTAAAGGCGGATTTTAGATAGTAACAAAAGTTTTTGAGACAAGCTGTGCCGAAGTGAAGCTCGGTAGCACTTGTATTTTTGTATTTTTTTTTAATCTATAACTGCTGTAAAATCCATTCAACAGCTACAGCTAAATCTTTGGCGATGTAATCCGGTTTTGTGTGGTGCTGGTAATCACCCACCAAAACGCGATCGCCAAAACCTGTTTGTACCAAAATACCCACACAGCCAGCATTGTGTGCCATATCCACATCAGTTGCTTTGTCCCCTACCATAAAACTGTGCTTGAGGTCTAAATCGTGTTCCCAGGCTGCTGCAACCAACATTCCTGTATTGGGTTTGCGCCAAGTAGACCACTGGGTGTAGGCTGGGTCTATTCCTCCTTCTGGTGGGCTGAGGTAGGGACAATAATACAAAGCGTCTAATTTTGCTCCAGCCTGCTGTGCCAAGAGTCGGCAAAGTCGCTGATGTAACGCTTGTACGTGACTATCTGGATAATAACCTCTGGCAGGTCCCGATTGATTTGAAACCAGACAGCAAAAAATACCTCGGTCATTGAGCTGGCGCAGGGACTTGGCAACCCCAGGAATTAAATGTAAATTTTCTAGTTGGTGAATGTAGCCAGCCTCAACATTTAATACTCCATCGCGGTCTAGGAATACAGCAGGTTTACCCACCCCAAATTTTCTCCAACACGAGTTGAGGCGAGATATCTGCCATTTTACCTGTAGAAGATTTAATGGCGAGGAATTTATCACTCGTGGGTAACAACTTTGCTGGGTTTGTCGGACCAAACAAGGCAATGGTATAAGTCTGTACCGCCACACTCAAATGCATCGGGGCGCTGTCGGTACACAGCATTAAATTTGCTCCAGCAATCATCGCTGTCAATTTGCCAATATCATCAGGACTACTGATTTTGATATTGGGTACGGATTGTTTGAGACTGCGGACAAATTCTTCATCCTCTGGTCCTTGGATGACTACCACGGGCATTTCTGGCTGCTTTTGTTGGAAGTCTTGAATAATCTGCCGCCAATTTGCCACAGGGTAAACTTTATCCAAACCTTTGGTTTTGGCAAGTGCGCTAGAACCACCGTGAATTAAAACGTAGCCGGTTTCCTTGATCCCCAGGCGCTGTTGCTCCTTAGTTGCCCAGTCAATATCTGGTACTGGTACATTTACTGCTAACTCAGGAGTTGGGGAATTAATACCTAACCCTTGCAGCAAGTCATGATACATGCAAGCAGCATACTGTTCTGTTTTCAAAGGAACTGAATTGGTGAGAAAAATAGATCCTTTGCTCTTGTAGCCAATTCGCGTGGGGATTCCAGTCAGCCACAGCAAAACGCCCACTAAAGCGCTTTGCCCTAAAGCAATGGCAACATCGTACTCGCGATCGCGAATCGTGCCTATCAAGTTGCCCCAATCTGCCATACTGTTACGGTCTTTGTAGTCAAACGCCAGTACATCATGGACTGACTTACTCACCCGGTAAGCAGTCTTTGAGCGGGGTTCCACAACAACATCTACCTGAGCATTGGGGTAATAGTGCTTCAGGTCATCTAAGGTCGGGAAAAACAGAATTTGGTCGCCAATTCCGCCAGGGACAAGGGCTACTATTCGCATAATATATATTGACGCTTACTCGCTAATTATTTTAGGGGAGATTTGGCTTAGTAATTAGGAATTAGAAATTAAGGATTAGAACTGGTCAGTTGTGAGCAGCCCCACAGGCGGCTCACCACCCGCTACGAATGAAAGAAACACCTTTTCCCTGTTAAGCGTTCCCTATTCCCTGTTAAGCGTTCCCTGTTAAGCGTTCCCTATTCCCTGTTAAGCGTTCAAAGTTGTTAGTTGTCAAATCATACTACTAACCACTAACCTATCCCCTATAGTGAAACTGAGGGATTCTGTGCATTTATTAATTCCAGCCGCTGGAAGCGGAAGAAGAATGGGGAGTGACCGCAATAAACTTCTACTTGTGGTGCGCTCTAAGCCTATTATCGCGTGGACTCTTCTGGCTGCTGAAGCGGCAAGTCAAATCAGTTGGATAGGCATTATCTCCCAACCTTATGATTGGCAAGATTTTCAGACCATTATTACTCAATTAAAGCTCTCTAAGCCAGTGGAACTCATTCAAGGGGGTTCTACGCGTCAAGAATCGGTTTACAATGGATTACAGGCGTTAAGCGACTCCGCTAGGGAAGTATTGATTCATGATGGAGCTAGATGCCTCGCCACACCAGATTTGTTTAACTCTTGTGCTCAAGCAATTCGAGACTGTCCTGGTTTGATTGCTGCCGTCCCGGTTAAAGACACGATTAAAGTCGTAAATGAAAATGGCATTATTCAAAGCACACCTGACCGACGACAGTTATGGGCAGCCCAAACTCCTCAAGGATTTGATGTTAAGTTGCTCAAGCAGTGTCACGCCGAAGGTCTCCGTCAAGGGTGGGAAGTGACAGATGATGCTGCTTTGTTTGAAAAGTGCGGCTTTGCTGTGCGAGTTGTCGAGGGAGAGGAAACGAATTTGAAGCTAACAACTCCACAAGATTTGGCGATCGCTGAATTTATTCTCAAAACTAGGCTGGGTGAGCAGTAAGTCATAACAATTTTTGGGTATTGCCCAAGGTTCCTCTTTGGTGAGCTCAATGAGCACCTTGACTTATGTCATTAAATATGATACCTTTCCAAACACCTGTGATTCTCTTTTGTGATTTGTCATTTTTTCTTTGTATAGCAGTTGCCAGGTAAATGAGGACATGAACTGATGAGGAAATACAGACACCACGAGCTTTCAGACCTGTTAAGCGTTCCCTGTTAAGCGTTCCCTGCTATACCAGTAACTTCTGACTAATGCCTAATACTTAAGGCCTAATGACCAATGACTAATGCCGTGATAAATGCAGCGACCAAAATAGAAGCAATTCTCTATTTGAAGGGTAAGCCCCTGTCTATCAGTGAAATTACTGAGTATGCCGCTTGCGATCGCGCGACAGCTGAGGAAGGCATCATAGAACTCATTGATGAGTATGCCCACCGAGATAGCGCCCTAGAAGTTGTTGAAACTCCAAATGGTTATAGTTTGCAACTGCGGTCAGATTTTCATGACCTAGTGCAAACTCTGATTCCAGTAGAATTGGGCGTGGGAGCATTGCGGACTTTGGCAGGTATCGCCCTAAATAGTCCAATACTCCAAAGCGACTTGATTAACCTGCGCGGTTCTGGTGCATATCAACACGTTCAAGAACTTGTCGAACTTGGTTTTGTCAGAAAACGCCGAGACAGCGAATCTCGCTCGTATTCATTACAAATCACCTCTAAATTTCACCAGTATTTCCAAATCGAGCAACTTCCGCCATTATTCTCCAACGGACAGGAGCAAAAACAACTAGAGCTAGAACTCACAGCAGCAGAATCCAACAGCAGTTCTGTTACTGTGGAACAATCCTAGTACCTCAGAAAGAGGTGGTAATATGTCCGACCCTTCTACTATGGTTTAAAGTAGAATAAGAAACTCAGCTACAAAAACAGCCAATGGTGTTTGATCCTAACTTTTTGAATGACTACCCTGAGGAACATCCCAATCAGCTTATCTCTGATAGCTTTGAGGAACACCCCAATCACTTACTCAAGTATCTACAGCACCAGTCCCCTGAGGTTCTAGCCCGCGTCGCTCAGTCCGTCAGCCCGGAAATTAAACAAATTATTTCCCAAAACGTCCAAGGGCTAGTCGGAATGTTACCCGCTGAAAATTTTAACGTGCAAATTACAACAGATCGAGACAATCTGGCGGGTCTTTTAGCGTCGGCTATGATGACGGGTTATTTTCTTCGCCAAATGGAACAACGGATGCAGTTGGATCATTTGAGTAACAATCCGTAAGTCAAGTGTCAAGTGTCAAAAATTATTAGACTCCTAGACTATGGACTACTTCTGGGGATAGGTTCCTAACTGTACTTGAAATGTTTTAAATTCCCCGTTACGGTTGACCTCAATTTCCAGAATCTTGCCTACAGTACTAGACTCTACTAGTTTCTGTACTTGAGCAGATGTTTTAACCGGCTTAGCGTTAACTTTTTGAATCATGTCCTCAGGAAGGAGTCCGGCTCGTTGTGCTGGAGACTTTTCTAAAACTCCTGTAATTGCAACACCAACATTCTCCTTAATATTGAGATTTTTGTCTTGATTTATCTGCTGTTTTTTGGCAGGAGAAAGATCTGACATTTCAATCCCCAAGAAAGGATGTTGTACACGCCCTTTAGTGAAAAGCTCGTTAGCAATACGGGCTGCGGTTTCAATTGGGATGGCAAAACCTAGCCCTTGAGCATCGGCGCGGATAGCAGTGTTAACACCAATAACATCGCCTTGAGCGTTTAACAATGGTCCGCCAGAGTTACCAGGGTTAATAGCCGCATCTGTTTGGATAAAACTGACTCGCTTATCTGGAACACCAACTTGAGCGCTAGTGCGATCTGTAGCGCTGATAATACCGATTGTCACAGTATTGTCTAACCCCAAGGGATTACCAATAGCGATCGCCCATTCACCGGGTATTAAGTTTTGTGAATTACCTATTTTTACTGTTGGCAGATCAGAAGCCGAAATTTTGACAACAGCAACATCTGTTATAGAATCAACTCCCACTACCGTACCGTCAAAAGTCCGACCATCTTTGAGGGTTACTAATACTGTGTCAGTATCTGCAACCACATGAGCGTTAGTTAGTATTTGTCCATTTTCACTCAAAATAAACCCAGAACCGGTACCACGCTCTATTCGTTCTCGGGGGAATGGTTGCTCTTCTTCTCCAAAAAACCGCCGCAACAGAGGATTCTTTAAAGCATCAGAAATAGGATTCGCCACTTTGCGGGTTGCATTAATTCGGACGACTGCTGGTCCAGTTTTTTGAACAGCACTAGCAATAAAATTCATGTTATCGCCAATATTAGCCCCAACTTGACTTCGGACAGGATTTGAAACTGGGGTTTCCGAAGATGAAGATGCTGTTACATTTCTTAACTCTTTAAACCAAGTATTTTGTGGTATAAAATAGCGACTACCAAACAAGCCTGCACCGCCGCCGATAGTCAATAAAGATAGATAAATAACCAGTTGCTTTAAAGATAAAGATAATTTCATAATCATTATATTTAAGGACAGCAATGCAGATGCTAACTTCTAAGTGTAGTCAAGTTAGGGGATAGTTGACTAAGCAAAAACCCGGAACTGGTAGAGTCAGAACTCAGGACAGTGAACAGTGAACAGTAAACAGTGAACAGTGAACAGTGAACAAGGGGTGGACGAGTCCGTTTCCAACCTGATAACTGATAACTGGTAACTGATAACTGGTAACTGATAACTGATAACTGATTCATCCTTTAGAGTTCCAACTGGGTTTTGTGTTCTGCATTCTGAATTCTTCTCAAAGATTCATTGCTGATCAGTAAGTTTTCGTTACAAATAAGCACCGCTTAAGGACTCACTACCTCTGTCGCCTGCTATTGCGATTTAAAATCTAGAGTAATTGAGTGCCTCCTTTGTATACATGACTGTTTGCTATCGTTTACTCTTTCTCTGTATTAGCATAGTCACCAGCACCCTTGGGCTTATACACACTAGCCCATACTCTGTACTTGCACAACAGACTATCACTGGTTGTCAGAGTTCAGCCCTTGAACGCTTCGGACGACACAAAATTGCACCAGGAGAAACTGTGGAGAGTATAGCCCAGCGTTATAATCTCACACCAGCTACTATTATCGCCATGAATCCGACCTTAAGAAATAATAAAGTTGCTGTTGGTCGCGAGATTCAAATACCTCCCTACAATGGGATTGTTGTTGAAGTACCTCCTGGTCAAAACTGGCGACAAATAGCGGCAAAATATAAAATCCGTCCTGATGTCTTATTTGAGGTGAATGGGTGTCAGAAAAATTCCAGATTTGTGTTTGTCCCACAGCTAAAACGCTCACCCAATCGTCCCATAACAGAGTCTTTTACATCAACTTCTACTCCGAGTAAATTAGCTGGATATCCGTTAGCGGAAGTCGCAACAGTGGCTTTACCTTATGGCTGGCAGACTAATCCTACCAACGGTAAAGTTTTTTTTCATAGTGGTGTGGATTTGTTAGCAGCAAAAGGAACGCCTGTGCAAGCGATCGCTGATGGGACAGTCGCTTTTGCCAGTGAGCAAGGGACTTATGGTAATTTAGTCATTATCAATCACAGTGGGGGATTGCAAAGCCGCTACGCCCATCTTGAAAATATCAAAGTCTCCGTTAGTCAACAAGTGAATAAAGGAGACATCGTCGCAACTGTGGGTACAACTGGAACACCTAGCACAAACCAACCCCATCTCCATTTTGAAGTGCGTTCTAGCTCATCCCTAGGTTGGGCGGCTCAAGATCCTAGAGGATATTTACAGCAGTGAAACTCTTATTCTCTCATTCCCTCGTCGTTCTCTCGTTCCCAGGCTCTGCCTGGGGATGCCGACCTTCAGGCTCCGCCTCACATTCTCCGCTAAGATGTAGATAAAGCACTCAATAATTATTCTTCAAACCAACTCTAAATAGACTGAGTCGATTGAACCAGATGCATCCCAGAAGCTGCAAATCTTTCAAATGCAGCTTCTGCGGCTTCCGAATAATCCACAACACCAGGAACAACAACCGGGGAAGTACAATCTTCCAGCAAATAAACTTTTTTCGCTAAATTAGAATCTATCTGTTGAATTTCTGTTAGTAAATCATCCACTGTCCAAGCAACACAGTGACTTTTTGCTTGTCCTGCGATTATCACACAATCAAAATCTAATAATTGTTGAATTAAGTGCGTATTCTTTTGTCCAATCTGACGTTGATCAAAACTTTCTAACACTTCTGGACGTAAGACAGAATAATTTTCTGTTAAAGGGTGATTACCTTTGATTTCAAATTGTGTCTGAGTCTGACGAGCAATGCTGTGGAAAAATACTGCTTCTTCTACAGCAGAAACTAATGCATGACCGATACCACCTAGCATAGAATGATAAGGCCACACAGTCAAAGGATATTTGCCATCTTGACTCAGCTGCTTAACGTAGTGATAAGCGTGTTTTTCTAAAAATTCATAGTTGTATCCAAGACTTGAGGAGCCAGTGCGTTGCGGAGCCAGTGCTGCAGGAGGGTTTCCCTCCGTAGGCATCTGGCGTTGGGGTTCCCCCCGTTGTAGCACCTGGCGTGCGACTCCTGGGTTGACTTTCCAAACACCTTTTTCAATATCTGCTGGTGTAATATTGGTAGCAGAAGGAGTTGGGTGTTCACCTGCAGCATTTACCCAAAAAATGGGATGAAAAATCTGCATTGCTGTATGAGTATCCATAGTCGGGATAATTTTAGTAATTTTCCCCAAATTGCCATAGAGAAACTCACACAAGCGGACGTTATCATCTACCGCACCTGTTCCAGATTTACCACCTACAAATAATTCAAACTCGGGAATACAAAAGGTGTTTTGTACATCAATCAGAAGTAAACAAATGCGTGTTTTATCTTCTGAAGATGGTTTAATATTATATTTATTTGCCCATTCTCTCGCTTCTTTTGCACGTTGTTGGTAAGGTACGCGCCAGACATAGCCGACTTCTTCAGGGTTGAAATGCGGGGGAATAGGTAGTTGGGTTTTTGTTGGGGTGTTCATAAGTTAAATTGCAACCTCTATCTAAACCGCAATCCAAAGCTTGCCATGTCTGGGTGGCTTGGATAGGTTTGTGGTGGGTGGATTACTCTATTTTAGTGACGGATTTTGTCGTTATTAAAATCGATTGCCATTTCTAGACTTTAACTTTTTATTCCTGACTCTGGTTTGCGGTAAATCTTTCTTATCCTTCTGAAAGTAGCAGATTTCGACGAGAGTGGGCCATATCTCTAAAGATGCCTGAAATTGACTGATAACGTCATCAACAATCCGAGAGACATTTTGCTGAAAGAAATCGGGTTCAAACCCATAAAATACGCGCGATAGGTTGTCAGCAAAGAACTGGAGAGATTGTCTACGTTCTTCATTCTGAGTGGATATTGAAGCTTTGACCACTTGATTATAGATGTCGCCGACTCTTTCCAAGATTTCTTCAGAGTCTTGTGAAGTTACTTCGCCGGAATAGTCAAACTTGATCGTAAGATCTTCAAGTTCATAAATACCGTTCTTGATCTTCTTTTTGAGTAAATTACATATCTCCTCATTGAAAATTTCACTTGCAATCGGATTACGCATATAGTTATTCCGAATATGGTTCTGTGCAGCATCTACGTGTGCAGCTACTATCCCTTCTTGCTGTATCCAAAGCCGATAGATGTAATCCTCGAACCTCAGTCGAGTCGGAAAAAAGGGTGGCAAACCAAACTGATTATCATACCCCGCGACCCCACAATCCATCCTCCAATTTTTGTTGGTAACGACTGGTCTGAAATTTACGAGAACATAAATATCATTGAGTTCGTCTAGACTAATTTGGTTTTCATCATTCAGATACATGTGAATAAAATCGAGCGTATCAATATCGTGAGTTCCTGTCCGAAAAGTCTGGGCAATTTTGACAACAGCACTATTAGAAACTTTGCCCCTTTGCAGCAATAGAGAGTTTTCTTTGAAAAAACCTTTTGTCGTATTGGTTTCTAACTCCATTGCTGTATCAACGACTAGTTCCCCTTTCTCAAAATTGTCCGGTACCAGGTTGACTTTGTGGCCCAGAACATCCTCAAAAGAGGTGAGTAAGTCAAAGGAACGATGGACGAAACCATCCTGGTTAGACTTGAGTAGTTTGCCTCGACAGATTTCATCTGCTGATAAAGATTCCGGGCTATTTTCGATTAATGCATCCGGTCTCATATCATCATCTGAACTTACCATTAAATGTCCAAGCGTGTACATTAAGGTAAAATTCCGATTTCCGCCATAACTGGGTCGAAACAGGTTTCTGACGAGTGACTCAAGCTTCTTATCGCGAAGTCTCTGGTTTAAGAAATTGATAAACTGTTCCTTCTCACGAGGGCCAACATAAAATACATCGTTGACGGTTTTAGTCTGCTCTAGAAGTTGATAGTATTTTTCGTAGTTAGCAACACTTGAATCATCAAAAACAATGATTTTTGGAGCATGCCCGTTCACCCAGAAATTATCATCGTACTTTTCAATCGTTTCTGCTACATCTCTTAGTCGATAAGTCGGGATAACAAAGATTGTCTCTTTCGGTTTCATAATGGGTTTAATTGTCTCAAAATGTTCAAAACTAGAAAGCAAAAATAGGGATTTTTTTGATGTTAAAATCCCCTTTGATTAGGCAATACGGTTCAGTTAAGGATTTTTTGTGAGATTTGCTGATGTGTAGTGAGAGTGGATGCTACATCTCTACATTGTCTTCGTGGTAACGGTTTTGGTCTGCTCTGAACTGTATTGCTTGATTCGGTTGTCCAACAAGAGAACCTAAAAGCTTCTTCAGACATCTCAATGAGTCATGAAATGTCTGAATCTCAATTTTTGTAAATCGCAATAATTACAGAATTGAGAAAACGATGGTTGTCTGGCTAGTTTCCTGGTTGATTTGCAACTTTGAGCAGTTTACTTAGCATGGATATTAGGGCGATAGCTTCGCTGCTGTGCTCCGCGCAGATCGCTATCACATAAGCCACGCAATAAATTCTCGTTTCAGCATTAACTAGAATTGCCTCCCCTTTTCGAAAACATGCCAGTTCAACACAGAATTCAGGCACTTGAGTATTGGTAAAAGCAACGCTGCAGAAACGCTATCCACGCAATTTTAATTTCGACTAATTTTGGCTTTCTCAAAGCCTGGTTATTAGACACAACAGAATTGTTTCATATTTTTATTATTCATACTAAGGATTATAGGATTCTTTCTAAGAGCTACAATATATCGTAAGTATAAATTGAGGTATAAACAAAAAGTATAGAGCGTTTAGAAAAATTTTAAAACTACTAAATGAGAGTACAAATTCAGCTACTAAGTAGGTCAACATAAAAAAATATAAAAAACGCATTCATGAGCGCTAGCCATCCAGGAGGTGAGACCAGTGCTGCGGGAGGGTTTCCCGACAGCCAGGCATCTGGCGGAGCGCGTTAGCTCCGGCCCCCTTAGGGGCTAGTGGAACCGGAGGTTCTCCCCGAAGGGGTCTCCCTCCGTAGGTGTCTGGCATCCATACGGCTAGAAACCGTGGGCTTTCTGCTCCCAACGCTGTAAGTCTGCGAAAAGGACTTGTACTTGATTGTGATCGAGCATGATGTTTCTCTTTACTTGAGGGATGAAGGCAATAGCCATGAGGAGCAATATTCAATCAATTCCGACAGGGAGTGATCTCCTCCCCGGAAGGCGATGTAACCGTCTGGACGAATTAACAGCAAAACAGGCTTAGAGCCGAGGTGATCTTGGAAGCGCTTGTGTTCTTGTTCACTGTTCGGTGGCTCTATTTGTATGCCTTCGATCAGCTCGTGCCATAGCGCCAGCTTTTCTGAAATTTGTGCATGCAGAGTTGGAGCATCACTGATGCTGACGAAAAGGAGCGTAAACTGGCAGGGATTGAGCAGATTAAAAAGTGTCCGGTTTTCCTTTACACCGTCGGGTCGAACAACCACCAGAGGTAAGTCAGGAATGCGATCGCCAGCATGAAGGCTACCTCCGTGCTGAAGATTATCAGCTTGATCCAGTAGTGCGAGCAATTCAAATGCCTCGCGTTAATTTGCTGATTGCAGATGATGTGGGATTGGGTAAAACCATTGAGGCGGGGTTAGTTGCTCAAGAATTAATTATCCGTCATCGCTGTCGGCCCATTTTGATAGTTTGTCCATCTTTAGTGCAAATTCAGTGGCGAGACCAAATGCGCGATAAGTTTGGTTTGGATTTCCGCGTTGTGGACAGTAACTTCCGGAAACTTCTTGTGAACGCGGCAATAAGTATCTTGACCGCGCGGTATTGATTCCCACTGTACTATCAACGGATTTGGCATTCTTCCTAGAGGTAAAAGCGTGAGTTTATTGCCGTCACTTTTATTAGCTCAAATTTGCACTTGTGCCAAACAACTTCCATCTCCTATTTTGGAAGTTGTCATTGATTTATTGATAGCCAGTCCAGCAAAATATTGTAATTTTGAGAGGAAGTTTTATTTGATCGTTGCCAAGCTTTACTTCAACAGCAAGATTTGATTCGAGGGTTAACAGGCTTTCATTGGTGGACTCAAATTGGTGCTTAATCGTAAGTAATTCGCAGGACGTGATATCAGACATCCTCTAACTGCTTTTTTATTTTATCTACCTGTTTTTGCAGATAGTTCATATCGCTTTCTCTGTATTGCTACAGAGGTGCAATTGCTTCCAATGACCAATCTAGGAAGTATTCACTTTTCAAAGCAGGGCGAATCAAACTACTTTTGAACTTGTCTAGTGTCTGGTGAATTTTTGCCAGTGCTTCTGCTAAACGATAGCTTTGTGTCCCATCAAGCTTTTCATTGACTGCATGTCCTGGTGCATAGAAAAACACAGCCACGTAACGTGTTCCTTCTGGTGCGGCAATTTCTGTTGTAAAAACGCCATCTTTTCTTACAATGGGGTATGCAACCGACTGTTTTTGCTCATGTAGAAACGCTAACAGTTCCAGTTCAAAATCAATTTCTTGCTTATTTCTCCACCCACGCCGATAAACTCGTAGAATATATCTTTGTTGCTCAGTTTCCACCAAATACGTATCGTTTAACCCTCGCTTGTATAGTTTGCAGTTACGGATATCGCTGATGGGGTAGTGGCGCAGTACAGTGTCAATTAAAGCCTCACCGTCAGGAATAGAATGAATGACAGAAATTAATAATTGACTCATAAAATCATTGGTGCTGCTAATAATATTTGTTACTTATTGCAATTTGAGATTTTGAATTTTGGATTTTAGATGATTCAATAGTCATTTTTACCTGTTTCTCCACTTCCCCTCCTCCCCCACTCATTTTTTCACTTTTTTCCTGCTTTTTTTTCAACTTCATTACTCAAACTACCCCTTCATGTGGCAATCTGGGAAACAGAATGTTTTCCAACTGGATATCTTTGCTACCAAAATTTTACTTAACAGGATATGCAAACCCTGCCTACGCTAACAACTTCCAACACTGCAAATCTTCAACCCACCTTTGACACCACGATCAAACGGCGCAAAACCCGTCCAGTCAAAGTAGGCGATGTCATCATTGGGGGTGGCTACCCTGTGGTAGTGCAGTCAATGATTAACGAAGACACCCTAGATATAAACGGTTCAGTCGCAGCAATTCGCCGTCTTCATGAAATTGGCTGCGAAATCGTCCGCGTTACTGTACCTAGTATGGCTCATGCCAGAGCGCTGGCAGAGATTAAACAAAAATTAATCAAAACCTACCAGGATGTGCCTATTGTTGCGGATGTGCATCATAATGGTATGAAAATCGCCTTGGAAGTCGCCAAACACATAGAAAAAGTGCGGATTAATCCAGGGTTGTACGTGTTTGAAAAGCCAAACCCCAACAGAACCGAATACACTAAGGCTGAGTTTAACGAAATTGGCGAAAAAATTCGTGAAACTTTGGCACCGTTGGTGATTTCCTTACGTGATCAAGGCAAAGCTATGCGAATTGGGGTAAATCACGGTTCTCTTGGTGAAAGAATGCTGTTCACCTACGGCGATACCCCAGAAGGTATGGTGGAATCAGCAATAGAATTCATTCGCATTTGTGAATCTTTAGATTTCCACAATTTGGTGATTTCTATGAAAGCTTCACGAGTGCCAGTGATGTTAGCCGCCTATCGTCTCATGGCACAGCGGATGGATGAACTGGGTATGGATTATCCTCTGCACTTGGGTGTCACCGAAGCAGGTGATGGCGAGTATGGACGGATTAAATCAACCGCTGGTATTGCCACTCTCTTAGCTGATGGTATTGGCGATACAATTCGCGTGTCACTAACGGAATCACCAGAGAAAGAAATCCCTGTCTGCTACAGTATTTTGCAAGCTTTGGGATTGCGCAAAACAATGGTGGAGTACGTTGCTTGTCCTTCTTGTGGACGGACATTGTTTAACCTAGAAGAAGTTCTGCACAAAGTCCGCGAAGCGACTAAACATCTCACTGGACTCGATGTGGCAGTCATGGGGTGTATAGTCAATGGACCTGGGGAAATGGCTGATGCTGATTACGGTTATGTTGGCAAAACGCCTGGATACATTTCTCTTTACCGTGGAAGAGAAGAAATTAAAAAAGTTCCAGAAGATAAAGGAGTAGAAGAATTGATCAACTTAATTAAGATAGATGGACGTTGGATAGATCCATAAAATTTTCCAAATTTTCGACAAATTTTGTACCGCCGACACAGGTAGTCGCCGGATGACAAAGCATTTTTATGAAATAAAAAAATATGCTCAGTCTTTAGTGCAAAACCCTGTGTTAGATTGAGCATACTGATTAGAAAATTTTGCGTCTTGCACAGCTGTCATTATGGTGATTACAAGAAGTGGACTTGTTTTGGGTGCTACAGCGGTGACACTGACAACAATAGCAGTCACTGGCCTGGGTATTCACTCACAAGGACAGGCTTTATTTAAAGAAAGTCCTAAGGAATTAATAGATGAAGTTTGGCAAGTTATTAACCGCCAATATGTAGATGGTACTTTTAATAAATTAGATTGGGCGGCTGTTCGTCGTGAGTACCTGAACAAGTCCTACAGCGACAAGCAGCAGGCTTACAAGTCCATCCGCGAAATGTTGAAGAAGCTGGGTGATCCTTACACTCGGTTTATGGATCCACAGGAGTTCAAAAATATGCAAGTGGATACCTCTGGAGAACTGATAGGTATTGGTATCCAAATTGGCATAGATGAGAAAACGAAAAAGTTGACTGTGATTGCGCCGATTGAGGATACACCTGCTGCAAAAGCTGGTGTCCTGGCAAAAGATGTCATCACCAAAATCAACGGAAAAAGTACCGAGGGTATGGATACCAATCAGGCAGTTTCCTTAATCCGAGGTGAGGCAGGAACAGCGGTCAACTTGACAGTTCTGCGGAATGGTCAGGAAAAACAATTCAACATTGCAAGAGCTAAGATTGAAATTCATCCAGTAGAGTACTCTCAAAAACAAACTCCAGCAGGCAATCTTGGTTATATTCGCTTGAAGCAGTTTAGCGCCAACGCTGGTAAAGAAATGCAACAAGCAATCACAAATTTAGAGAGTAAGCAAGTCGCTGGTTATGTCCTGGATTTACGTAATAATCCTGGTGGCTTACTTTTCTCTAGCGTCGAAATTGCCCGAATGTGGATCAGTAATGGTACGATAGTCTCCACGAAAGACCGCTTTGCAGAAGTAGAGCGAGAAGTGGCAAAAGGACGTGCTTTGACAAACAAACCGCTCGTGGTATTAGTAGATAAAGGTTCAGCAAGTGCCAGTGAAATCCTCTCCGGAGCTTTACAGGATAACAAGCGTGCTGTTTTAGTTGGTACTCAGACCTTTGGCAAAGGCTTAGTGCAATCAGTGCGTCCTCTGGACGATGGTTCTGGAATGGCCGTGACAATTGCTAAATACTACACTCCTAATAATCGTGATATCAATCATCATGGAATTGACCCAGATGTCAAGGTGGAGTTGACGACTGCTCAGCGAGAGGAGCTATGGCTCAAACAGCGCGATAAAATTGCCACCTTACAAGATCCCCAGTTTGCCAAAGCTGTAGAAGTGATCGGCAAAGAAATTGCACAGAAAGGAAACAGCAGGGCAGAAAAAAATTAAAAAGTCAAAAGTGAGCCAGCGCGGGGGTGAAGCAGCGCTGCAGGAGGGTTTCCCTCCGCAGGCGACTGCTGAAAGGGTTCCCCGGCATAAAGCGACTGGCGTTAGCGCAGCGAGACCGGAGGTCTTCCCCCGAAGGGGTCAAGGGTCAAAAGAGTTTTTTCGACCTTTAACTTTTGACTTCAGACTGGTTGGCACTTAAGAGATCTAATCAGTCCTACGCGGCGGGCAATGGCTTCTCCTTGGGAACTAAACGGCCCCCATTGCTCAATAATTTCTGGATTATTTTCCTCAGTCGCTTCGTCACTGGGGATAATTTCGCAATGACCAGCCGAAAGCTTGACAATATACCAAGTTTGTGTATCAGTCATGGTTGATGTGAGTATCACCAGTCTAGTCTATATATGCCTAATGATACAAGCTTTTTGGCAGTAGGTCGTGTGAATCTCAATGAGGCTAGGTCAACCCCTAGCCCCTTCGGGGAATTCAAAATTCAAAATTCAAATCCTCCCATCCCACGCGCGGGGTGGGAGGAATCGTCGCCACGTCGTCTTGGTTATTAGTCATTGGTCAATTAGTAAGAAAAAGCACGATTTTCGTGTTCGCGTTTGCGCTAGCCCCGGAGGGGGCTAGCGTGCCGTAGGCATAAAACATACTAATGACAGAGGACTAATGACTAATGACTTCGATTTATCTCGGCTTTTTATGAAATTAAACGGAGTGAAAATTTCATAAAAAGCCGGGAGATGAGTTACCTCTTCCTCGGCATCAGCAAATGCACTTTAAAAAGGGAACAGGGAACGGGCAACAGGCAACAGGGGAATCCCCATAATTAAAATTAGGGGATTTAAACAAGGACGTCTTGTTGAATCGTGCTGCGCATCTGTCAACAATTTTTTTGAATTCTTCCATTAATAAATTAAGGGGCTTGAATCCAATATCCGGGGCTAATTTTTTGCTGTTGCCTGTTCCCTATTCCCTGTTCCCGCCCCGGAGAGGCGGGTTAATTTTGCGACGATCTGGACTCTCTAGCTTAGAAGGGCTCCAACAACCACCACCTTTCCGGTGTACCGTTATGGTGGGGGACTTATAGCAGTTGCCAGGTAGATTAGGACATCAACTAATGAGAAAATACGGAAACCACGGGACAATCACACGCCTGCTTCCTGCTTCCTGCTTCCTGCTTCCTGCTTCCTGCTTCCTGCTTCCTGCTCCCTGCTATATAGCCCCTCAAACTCCCCATCAGTTAAATTAGAATCAGAGTGTTAAAATTGCATCCTCCCTTGTCTAGCAGGGAAATGCTTAGTAAGTGGTTGTCAATTCTATAACTGACAAACAATTGCAAAGGTTGTCATCCTTGTGAAGTTAGCAGTCTAATTTTTACCACGCAAAAGCAACACCCATAAGACTTTTGCTTGATCGATTGTTTAAGGAGATACACCAATGTCAGAACTCCAAAGAGTGACAATTCGCCCTGTAGATGAGTATAACCAGACATTAGTTTCTTACGTACATCCACTGGATTGGGTCAATCCTCAACCTGCTGATTGTTATGATTTAGTGGTTATTGGTGCAGGTACAGCCGGATTAGTGGCGGCTGGAGGTGCAGCGCTTGTGGGTGGGGGTTTAAAAGTAGCTTTGATTGAAAAGCACCTTATGGGTGGGGATTGTTTGAATTTTGGTTGCGTACCATCCAAGTGCCTGATCCGGTCTTCTCGCGTAGTTGGTGAAATGTGGAATGCCAAAACATATGGAATTCGCGCGCCCAAATATGTTGATGTTGATTTTTCTGAAGTTATGGAACGGATGCGACGAGTTAGAGCCCAAATCAGCCATAATGACTCAGCAAAACGTTTCCAAAACATGGGAGTGGATGTTTTCTTAGGAAACGCTGAGTTTTCTAGCAGTGATACTATAAAAGTTGATGACCAGACTCTCCGCTTTAAAAAAGCAGTTATTGCAACAGGAACCAGAGCCATACAACCTTCCATCCCAGGAATTGAAGAGGCGGGTTATCTGACTAATGAAACAGTTTTTTCTTTGATTCAAAAACCACTCAGTTTAGTCGTGATTGGTGGTGGTCCAATTGGCTGCGAGTTAGCACAGGCTTTTCGACGCCTGGGTTGTGAGGTGATACTTTTCCACAAAAATTCTCATCTGTTGAATAAAGAAGATACTGACGTCGCCGATATTGTCCAAAAAGTCTTTATCCAAGAAGGCATTCGCTTGGTGCTAAATAGCCAGATACAAAAGGTGGAAAAAACCGAGGACGGCAAAACAATTTACTTTACCTGCGATGGTAAACAAGATGTTGTCACAGTGGATGAAATTTTAGTCGGTACGGGACGCACCCCAAATGTGGAAGGTCTGAATTTAGACGTCGTCGGGGTAGATTACGATCAGCGCCAGGGTGTGAAGGTGAATGATTACCTTCAAACCACAAATCCTAGAATTTATGCGGCGGGTGATATCTGCATGAGTTGGAAGTTCACCCATGCTGCTGATGCTGCTGCCCGAATAGTAATTAGAAATGCACTGTTTTCTCCGTTTGGTTTGGGACGCCAGAAACTCAGCAGTTTAATCATGCCTTGGGTGACTTATACTGATCCTGAAATTGCCCATGTGGGAATGTATGAACATGAGGCGCAACAGATGGGTATTGATGTAGCGACGATTAAAATTCCTTTTACTGATATAGATCGTGCAGTTGCGGATGGAGAAGAGGAAGGATTTGTCAAAATTCACCATCGAAAGGGGTCTGATAAAATTTTGGGCGCTACTATTGTTGCCCGTCATGCAGGTGAGATGATTTCACAAATTACAACGGCAATTGTCGGTAATATTGGCTTGAATAAACTCGCTCAAGTGATTCATCCTTATCCAACTCAGGCTGAAGCCATTAGGAAGGCTGCAGATGCCTATTATCTCTCCACTGCATTCACACCAAATACCAAAAGATTATTAGCGTGGGTGAGAAAGTTTTCCTGACTTTATTCATCTTCAGTTTCAAAGTATATATCTTTCAAAATAATGTGGTGTTTGGAATCAAAACCAATCTTGCCTTGTTGTTGTAACTTACCCATAAGTCGTGTAATCGTTACCCTGGTTGTGCAGCAGGCGCTGGCAAGTTCTTCATGAGTCAGGCGAATATTCAAGCGAGTTCCTTCTAGGATTGGTTGACCAATTTCCTGTTTTAGAAGCAGTAACAATTGCTCAAAGCGGTCTTGTACCCGTCGTCTACCAGCAATCAGCAAAAAAGATTCTGTTTGCCGTAACCGTTGATTGATTTTTGGTAACAGCATATGACTCAACGTTGGTGAACCTGCAATTTCCGCAAGGGAAATTGACACTAATTTTACATCCGATAGAGCAGTTGCTTGGTAAGTTTGTAGCGAGGTCAGATTTGAACCAAAAACCATTCCAACTCCTGCCAACCCAACGATGAGTTCCTCTCCGGTTTCATACAGTGTACTTAGCTTAACATAACCTTGACATATATACCAAATCATGCATTGGTTGAGAGGGAGAAAGTCTCCTTTGCTACAATTGTGCCAAAGCTTGTTTTGAGTTACATCGGAGTCATAGTTCAACAGTGCTAATTCTACTTGCTTGCGATCGCTTATGTTACGCACTAGCCAGCGGAGTCCTATTGGCTGATGCTGCTGATTATGGATCACTGCCACTGTTATGGCGGCGTCAAATAACTCGCCATTGTGTTTTTGAATATGTAGGACTAACTCTTTTGGTTTTTTGCATTCCCGTAGTTGGCTGAGGTAGCTGCGAAAGTTTTGACGATCTCCAAGCGCTACGAAGTTAGCCATTGGTATACCCAGCATAAACTGCTGTGAGAGGTTCAGTAGTGTCGCCGCAGTATGGTTGGCTTCTAGAATTATGCCTAAGGTATCTGTCACTAAATAGGCGTCTGGTGCAAACTCAAATAAATCCTGGTAGCGTTGGCGTTCCGTTTCTAACAAGTTTCGTGTTAGCAACAGTTCTTCATTCTGCTGATAAAGTTCCTCTACAGCCACATTGACAATTTCCGAGGTGCTACCAAGTTCGACAAGAGTTTGCGGTAGTACATCTGGTATAACAGGAACTGTACTTAGATCTTGATATAAATTTGTTAAACGCGTGTGCATTCCGTGTACGCGTTTGGTAAATTTGTCTATTTCTAATTTGTCTATATTCACTCTTAATTTATTCTCCACAGCTTTCAAGGTTAAACAAAAAATCTAACGAAGTAAAAGATACAAAGGACACAATGTTAGTCAAAGATATAGACAGAGCAATTGCTTCTAAAAATTGCTCTGTCGCGCTAACGAAATGATATAATCATATTTTAATATTCGATAATTGTTACTAAATTTTACTTGTTCAAGTCAGAGTTAAGAATTTTCGGCAGAGCCTAAGCATTGACAAGATTTTGAAAAAATAGTGTAGGTCTGTAGCATTTCCTAAAGCCCATTTTTTAAAAATTGGTCAGACATTATTGATATAATTCTTTAATCAAAACAGTAGTACACTCTGGTGATAAAACGCAAAAAATTCCACTGTATTATTATAAAAATAACAGATTTTACGGTTTATTGATCCACTTCATCCTAAGATTTATGACAAGACCTTTTCATTAAACTCCTAATTGTAAACCTCTCTTATCGGAGATTCATACAAGACCTGTTGTCATTTATAAAATTAGTAAAATATACTACTTCGCATTACCCTCGTTGTATCTTATGCAAACTCCAAACGGTGTGACATCTACCTTCCAAGACGTATCACGCAGAGAATTGCCAGAGATAGTGAGAGTTCAATTGCAAATGCTCTTGGAAGCGGGGGACTTGCAGGGAGCAAAAGCGATTTTGATACCTGTACAGGCTCCAGATATCGCCCAGGCGATTGAAGGCTTACCAAAAGCAATGCATGCTTTGGCATTTCGCTTGCTTTCTAAACAAGAAGCGATCGTTGTTTATGAATATCTTGACTATAGCGTCCAAGAAGGGCTGATCGAGGAATTGAAAAGTCAGGAAGTTCTTGATATTGTTGACAAAATGTCGCCAGATGACCGAGCGAGGTTATTTGACGAATTACCAGCAACAATTGTTAATCGATTGCTAGAACAACTCAGCCCCAACGAACGCCAAGCAACATCTTTACTGTTGGGTTATGAAGCAGGAACAGCTGGACGGATCATGACGCCAGAGTTAATCTTGCTCCAAGAAGATTTTACAGTGGCTCAAACTTTGGAGCGGATTCGCAGCGTCAATAATGCGAGCGAGATGATTTATTATCTCTATATTACTAATGCAGCAAAGCGGTTGACTGGAATTTTGTCTTTACGGGATTTGGTGACTTCTCAACCAGAGGAAAAGATTGGCAATGTTATGACTCAAGAAGCGGTGTTTGTCTACACCGATACAGACCAAGAAGAAGTCGCTATGTTGATACAACGATATGACTTTCTTGCTGTGCCTGTGGTGGATCGAGAACAGCGTCTTGTTGGTATTATTACCGTTGATGATGTCATAGATATCCTACAAGAGGAAACAACTGAAGATATCTACACCTTGGGTGGTGGGGTGCAATCTGGAGGCGACAACTATTTTCAATCGAATTTAATTTCAGTCGCTCGCAAGCGAGTTGTGTGGTTGTTAGTCTTACTTGTAACCAACACTGTTACAGGAAGTATTATTAAGTCACAAGAAGATATTTTGTCGAAAGTGGTAACGTTGGCGGCGTTTATCCCCTTGCTCACAGGTACTGGTGGGAATGTTGGGGCGCAGTCTTCAACAGTGGTGATTCGTGGAATGAACACGGATGAAATGGGTGCTTTGGGACCATTGCAAGTTGTTGGACGCGAAGCACTCGCAGGTGCGTTGCTGGGAGGAATATTGGGAACGATCGCCACGGTATGGGCTTTCTTTTTGCAAAATAATTTAGAGGTGGCGATCGCAGTTGGAACTAGTCTTGTAGCTATTTCTATTTTAGCCTCCGTCTCTGGTTCTGCACTCCCGTTTTTGTTCCGCCGACTCCGTTTAGATCCAGCATTGATGTCAGCACCCTTTATCACGACAGCTGTGGATGTTTTGGGTGTGTTAATTTACTTTAACTTGGCACGGATTATTTTAAAAATGTGAGAATAAGTCAGCACTCAGGAGAAGAAGAAAAAATCAACATATCATATTCTGGCTTCTGACTCCTGGATTCTTCTTTGAGAACTCCAAAATCAAAAATAGATATGCGCGTTATTATCCAACGAGTCAAATCATCTCAAGTGACAGTTAACAGTGAAATTATTGGTAAAATTGGTCGAGGGTTAAACTTGCTTGTGGGCATTGCCGATACTGACACTGATGCTGAACTTGATTGGATGGTGCGTAAATGTTTAGAACTGCGACTGTTTGGTGATCAACAAGACGGATCGCGCTGGGAAAAATCTGTACAAGAAATAGGCGGCGAGTTACTAGTCATTAGTCAGTTTACGCTTTACGGTGATTGTCGCAAAGGTCGCCGTCCCTCCTTTGACCGTTCAGCAGCTCCCAAAGTCGCTCAAGAATTGTATAATCGTTTTGTTGAAAAGTTACGCGAAAGCGGTTTGCGAGTCGAAACAGGTGAATTTGGGGCAATGATGCAAGTCTCGATAGAAAATGACGGACCTGTCACTTTGTTACTAGAGCGAGAAATAGCATAAGAGTTTATACGGAAAAATAAAATCTCAGCAGCCGCTAGACTCCTATGTACGAAATGATGAGAGAATATTAAACAAACGATAACAAAAGTTTAAATTCACTCATCATGGCTCAAATTCAGTTCTCCAGAGGTAAAAACGAAGAAGGCATTCCAGAGGTGCGCCTAACACGATCAAAGAGTGGTGACAGTTCAACAGCAACGTTTATCTTCCAAAATCCCCAAGCTTTGGATAGTAAGAGTACTGAAGAAATCACTGGGATGTACATGATTGACGAAGAGGGAGAAATCGTCACCCGCGAAGTCAAGGGTAAATTCGTCAACGGTAAGCCAGAAGCATTAGAAGCTATTTATCTAATGAAATCCAAAGATGAGTGGGACCGCTTTATGCGGTTTATGGAAAGGTATGCTGAAGAAAAGGGTCTGGAATTCAGCGGAAAATCTTAAACTGTCATGAGTCAAACACAAACTCAGACTCTAATAAAGCCAGAAGAAAAAATACCGTAACTGCGTTTTAGACACTTCTACCCCTCTGGACGTATTTGCTTTGTCCACAGAGGTTTTCAGCCATTTTTCCTTTTTTGAAAGTTCTCAAATCCCACTTATCAGTGTTGGATTTGTGTCTACCGCAGGAATCCACTTTCGGGCTACTTGAGTTGTTTGTTAATACTTGATACTGCCCAGTTTGGTATCACCCATGCCTATTCTGGGCTTGTTCTCAACTCCACAACCCCATCAATTGCTCTTTTTTGGTCATCTTAACCATCTAAAACTGTGCATCGATGTCTTCCTAAAGTTTTTGTGAGTCAACGCAGATAGTGTCGGATTATTTTTTTATTGATATAACTCATTCTAAATTGTCTGAAAAACTTTTATATTTCTTAATAATTAAATTTTTTGCTATGGAGAAATATGAAGTTATTCAACCATTAGATAGAGTAAGTGTAACCAACTATTTTCATAAACTGTAGAGGTCATTATAAGTCGTCTTTACTTTAACGTGGATGTTAATGTTGTCCTGTGAGCCTTCTACATTGCGTGTTCTAGTGGTTGACGATCACGAACTCACTCGTCTAACCCTAAAATTAGCCTTTTCTGCTCAAAAAAATCTTCAAGTTGTTGGTTTAGCCAGCAATGGTCAAGAAGCTGTAGAAATGGTTAAACGCTATCACCCTGATGTGATAGTACTAGATTTACATATGCCAGTTATGGATGGTTGGCGTGCTTCTGGTCATATTAAAGCTATTGCTCCAAATACCCAAATCATTGCTTACTCCTCAGTTGAAGATAACAAATCTCAGGAAACAAGGGAATTGGCTTGCTTGGATGCTTTTTGTAAAAAAGAGACACCAACAGGCGAACTTATTGCCCTGGTTAGAAAATTGGGACAAAGTCTACCTAATCATTGGTAGCTGGATAAATGATACAACAAACAAACTTGGGAAATGTAAAACTGCGTATATGGAAACTGAAAAATATGGGGGTTTTGAAGAGCGTCGATCTAACTGTAAGTTAGAGTTTTACGACGCTATTTTTTGTAATTTGTATCTCTTGTTATGACTTAACTAAATTTCTGATTGTGGAAAGGTGCGTCTATACTCATCAATAAGCTCATCCATTTCTTCGAGAGCCTGATTCACGTCAATTCTTAAAGTTCCCAAGTTTGGCTGTTCCAACAGAGTCAATAAATAGTCTCGTTGACTTTGAACCTTAATCACTCGTTCTTTGATAATTTGTGTATCCATTGCTATCCTCCTGTCTTCAACTGATAGATTTACAATAATACAATTGCGCACAACATTTGAAAAGGTACAAATAGCGCTATCACTGTTTCAGGTTACACAAGAGGTATCTGTTGTTTAACAGTTCTCATACCTTGAAGCCAAAACCTTGCAGTCTTGGGGCTAGAAAAACAGTTCAATCTTTAAGTTAGCTACAACCCAAGCTGTCTTTGCTGTGTAAGTGGAGTTGGGGGATAAGACCGCATTCCATATTAACAAGCTAGATAGGCATTTTGTTGCAATTTTTAACTATAATACCATTTTTTACCGCTTGTGCTAGCTTTTAGCGTTCAAATCTCACCTGTGTTTTACTTCAATCTACGATAATGGACTGCTACTCTTCCCTAACTTGTTCATTATCACCGATGATAGAAAAACTAAGGTACTAGGAATACATAACGAACTATAATCATGTTACGTCAAATTTCCTTGGGAACGCTAGGTATAAGCATCGGTGGTGTTTTGACTATTATTGGTTTTGCTGCCTACGCTGCTGACAATGCCACACTGAATCTTATCGGATTTTTTTATGGGATTCCTCTTTTACTAGGAGGATTAGCACTCAAAGCTAACGAGCTTAAACCTGTGCCTTTGAGTCAACTCACGACGCCACAAGTGTTGACACTTAGAAACGATCAAGCAACTTCTACTCAGAATAAAATTCGCCAAGACATTACTCGATATCGCTACGGTCAAGACGTGCATTTATACGAAGCGCTCTCGTTTCTGAAGCTTGGTTCTAGAGATGATGATATACCAACTGTCACAGAATTACAAGAAACAGAAATCAATGGAGCTTATGCTTTGATTTTGAAATTTGATTCGCCAGCGGTACCAATCGAAGTTTGGCAACAAAAGCAGGAAAAAATGACTAGTTTTTTTGGTCCTGGAGTAGAAGTAAAAGTGACACAGCCAGAATCTGAGAAAATTGATTTGACGCTAATTGCTACGAAAAAATAGTGATTATTCATTAGTTCTGAGTTTTTTGGTAATGACTAAGAGCTAATGAATAATATTTATTTTTCTAAACGGACAGCATACCACTGTAAATACTGGCCAGAACCAACATCTAACTCGCAACTCGTATCGATTAAATATTTTGCTTGTGCTTCTACTGAATCAAGAGATTGCAAATCGGGTGGCAAATCCTCAAATTTAAGTTTGTGTAAAATTTCCTTGAGCTTCTCTAATAACTCTAAAGCAGAAAGAAATTGTTCGGGTTGCTTTGTTTCTAAAACGACAAAATAATCTTGTTGATACATTAATGAATCTGGCATAACTAGGTGACTCAAATCAAGGATAGGATAAAAGATAGGTATAGATTCGTCAAAGAAGTGTTCTATATAACAATCCTAATTGATTTGCCCTATGGCTAACATTATGGCTGCGCCGTAAGCGCAAAGCGCACACGTGAAATCTTTGATCTTGGCTATGGTTTGTCCAAAGTCGTAACAAATGACTCCCGGTTCGCTCTTTTTTAGGAAAGTCAGAACCATTGGAAAAATCTAGATTTGAAAAAAGTATGAGGTCTATGAAGGATATGATCACCTAAACAATATCTCATTTTAAGCAACAAGTGCTCGTGCAATACGCGCTCCTCGCGTCTGCCCTTGTTTACCGGGTTAACTTCTGGGAAAACCTCTCTAAAAATCCAACTAGGGCTATTGCGCGTCCCTTGTAGCGTGTCCCTATGTCCTCCGGACACGCTACAAGGGACATAACTCAGCGCAGACGCCTTCGACGTATCGCCCTAGTTGCCAACGCACCAAATCCAGATTTTTTCTTGCATTTTTGTCAAATCCAAACAACCGTGGGAAATGTCATGACACCTTTGGGCATGCCTATAGTACGTCTTCAACGTTCATGCGTAGCGTGTCCTTTTGGGACTGGTGTAATCGCAAAGACTCTATTTTATGTTTTTCAATGTTGACTTACTTATATAAGTCACGGTGTTGGATAATTGCGTAATGATTTCACACCGTGATGTATATGTTGTTTAGTATTTTTGGCTCTTATGGAATGCAACTCATGTCAGGCATAAGCCCATTCTTGATGACCAAAGAAACTCCTGTGATTCTCGTGGCTGATGACGACAAGTCAACGCGAATAATGTTGCGTGATGCTATGGAAAAGGAAGGCTATCGAGTAGTCGAAGTCAGTGATGGGAAACAGTGTCTAGATGTATACGCATCTGTCAAACCTGATTTAGTTTTACTAGATGCTGTTATGCCAATTATGGATGGCTTTACATGCTGTAAGCAACTGAGCAAAATATCCAGCAATTTTGGTAACTCAACACTTGCTAATCCAGTGATAGAATCTTCATTGAACCATAGTGCTATTTCAGTACTTTCGAATAGTACTCCCATATTAATGATTACTGGCTTGGACGATCCTGAGTCAGTGGATCGCGCCTTTGAAGCAGGAGCAAGCGACTATGTCACCAAGCCTATTCACTGGGCTGTTTTGCGTCAGCGCGTACGAAGACTACTCCAACAAGCGCAACTATACAAACAGTTTGAGGCTGCTACCCATGCTTTACAGGAACTTGCCAATATAGATGGATTAACTGGAGTGGCTAATCGTCGCCGCTTTGACCACTATTTAAGTATTAAGTGGTTGAACTTAGCACAGGAGCAACTGCCTTTATCACTGATTTTATGCGATATTGACTATTTTAAACTTTATAACGATAGATATGGTCACCCTGCTGGAGATGCCTGTTTGCAAAAGGTGGCTGCTGTCTTGAACCGTTTGGCTCAGAGAAATGAGGATTTAGTAGCGCGTTATGGTGGTGAAGAATTTGCAGTGATTATGCCTAACACTCATGCTGCTGGTGCTGTTCACGTTGCAGCTAGCATACAAGCTGGAGTCAGGGAATTACAAATGGATCATTCTGAATCTGAGGTTAGCCGTTACCTCACTTTGAGCTTAGGGGTAGCGACGACACTCCCCAGTTTTGAATCTTCTTCAACAAGTTTAGTTGTTGCAGCAGATAAGGCGCTTTACCAAGCAAAAGCAGAAGGACGCAATCGCATTATACTCAAGCAATTGAACTGTTGAGTGCTTTAAGCTTTACACTAGAAATAGTCAAACTGTGGTTAAGATAACAATTAGTTTCACTAAAATTTTGCACATTCCTTACTACAAAAGCCGATGACGGGATTTGAACCCGTGGCCTGCTGATTACGAATCAGCTGCTCTACCACTGAGCCACATCGGCATACCTCACGCATTATTATAGCTTATGACACAACAAAATAACAAAAGTCGTATTAATTCAGAACAATACGCCCGTCTCAAGGCAGAAGCCACAGCACCCTATCGGGGCTTAAGGCAATTTATCTACATTACTTGTGGTGCTTCTGGTTTTATTGGTGTGGTCATCTTTCTTTCTAAGGTACTTGCAGGACGTGATGTTGAGAGTGCGTTGCCGAATTTAGCACTTCAAATAGGAGTGGTTGCTTTAATGGTTTTTCTTTGGCGTTGGGAGCAGCGTAGACAACAACGCCCCAAATAGCAATTGATTATAGTTTACTTCTGCTGGTGTCTGAGGCTTATCTTTCTTGGTGATTCATTATTTTTCAAAATCAATTGGAAAATATTATGAGCACAAAATTATCATAATTTATTTTTAAAAGAATGAATTACAAGCTTTTGCGATAGCGTCTCATACCTTTAGATAAGTAAGCTAATAAAAATGTTGATATCTCCATCATAGCTAAGTTCCAGTTAGTCATTGCTAGTATACTAGTGCCGATAAGTAGCAAGCAGAGTAAGCTGTATTTAATCTTCATTCATCCTCACTTTTTACAAACCAAATCTTAAAAATTTTTCCGGCTAAACTCATCTTTAGGAACAATCCGTTTTGGAGAACTTTCTTTTGCTCCACGAGTTAAAAAGAGAAGTCCTCCTAACTCAGGCTGATTTTATAGGCTTTTATTTCTCCTCTCCATCAGCTTTCAGCTCACGTACGCATTCTTGCCCAACACCGATAATGAATCCTAAGCTGGCACCAATTAAAGCATATCTGTTGTGCAAATCTTTGTAGTACTGAGTTTCATATATAAGTTGATTAAAGTTACGTTGACCAATTTGAGCAGCAGCTAAGCCAATAACTGCGCCGAGGAGAGCAGTTATAGTACCTGAGAAGATGATGAGCTTAATATTCATAATTTCTCAAACTCAGATTGTGATCAGATAAAACTATACAACTAGCGCTGGAATAAATTGTCTGAGGAAAACAGTTACCAGTTACCAGTAAACAGTGAACAGCTGGTTATTTACTGATAACTGGTAACTGCTCACTGCTAACTGATTGGACTAGTGGTGCAAGAAGAAAGAGTAAAACAGATACACAACAGTGATCGTAAACAAAATGTGATTTATCCAATCGTTTGCATTCCATTGTTTGAACATTTGTGTAACCTCTATAGACAAACTTTATAACTGCAACTTGGGATCACTCATTTTGTGGAGTCGTCTTAAATCTAGGGAGCGGTTGTTCTTTTTGGTCTGGTTGAACCTGAGGCGGCTGACTTTGCTCTGGATGCTGTGGCGAACTGGGCTTGTTAGGTTTACCTGGTTTCAAGAAGCGCTCTTCTAGGTTTTTAATAACAACGTACAGCACTGGCACTAAAAACAAACTTAAGATTGTTGAAATCAGATAACCGCCAAACAGCGCTGTTCCCAAAGACCAACGGCTCATAGCGCCAGCGCCAGAAGCGATCACCAGGGGCCAGAAACCGACTAAACCAGCAAAAGCAGTCATAAGAATTGGTCGCAAGCGTTCCTCAGCAGCACGGATAGCAGCTCTTGTGGAATTCATCCCTAACGCCGCTGATTGGTTAGCAAACTCTACAATCAGAATTGCGTTCTTACTCGCCAAACCAATGAGCATGACGAGCGCGACTTGAGCATAGATATTATTGTTAACCACAGGCCAAACGCCGCCTGCTTGGAAAACATTGGCACGAAACACAACTGCACCAAGTGCACCCAAGATTGCCAGAGGTACGGTAATCATGATGATTATGGGATCGACGTAGCTTTCGTACTGCGCCGCTAACACCAAGAAAACCATGACAAAAGCTAAGCCAAAAATGATGGGTGCTGCACCGCCAGAGGATTTCTCCTGAAGAGCAGTTCCTGTCCAAGCAAAGCCAAATCCCGGTTGTAAAACTTCGTTGGCGACTGCTTCCATTGCTTGAATTGCCTGTCCGGTACTATAGCCCGGTGCTGGAGCTCCTTGAATTTTGATTGACGGATAGACGTTGTAGTGAGTGATAACAGGCGGATAAGTAATTCTTTCTAATTGCACCAAAGAACTCAGTTGAACCAGATTACCATTTTGGGAATTACCATTTTGGGAATTACTACTTTGGGAATTACTACTTTGGGAATTACTACTTTGGGAATTACTACTTTGGGAGCGTACGTACAGACGACTGAGGTCTTCAGGATTAGAGCGCACTGTCCCCTCTGCTTGGGCGTAAACCCGATACAGTCGCCCGCCAAGCACGTATTGGTTGACATAGCTTGCACCCAGGTAGGTCTGCATGGTGTTAAAAATATCACTGATTTTGACGTTTTGTGCCTTGGCTTGGTTGCGATCAATGGAAATCTGCATCATCGGGGCATTGAAGGTGAATTGAGAAAAGACACCTCCTAGTTCCGGTCGCTTCTGGGCTGCTGCCATCACCTTTTGGGTGTTGTCAATGAGCACTTCCATAGGCAGGGCTTGTTTGTTTTGGATATACATCTCCAAGCCACCTGTACTACCTAAGCCATCGACGGGTGGCGCATTAACAGCGATCGCCCTCGCTCCAGGAATTTTTTGTTGCAACCCTTTATTAATTTTTTGCAGAATTCCAAAGACTGAATGGTCAACACCAGGACGCTCTTTCCAATCTTTAAGCTTGACGAAAAACAGGGACTTGTTACTCGCGTTCCCCTCAAACCCGAAGCCAGCGTTCCCGACAACATGCTCAACTTCTGGCAGTGGCTTTACGACTTCTTCAGTAATCTTCTTGACGATATCAAGGCTGTAGTTGAGAGACACGCCTGGTGGCGCTTCGACAATTGCAAAGAAATAACCCTGATCCTCTTCGGGGATAAACCCTTGGGGAGTCGTCTGGTAAATCCAACCTGTCAAGACTAAACCCGCAATAAACACTGGAATCACGATCCATCGAAGCCGGATCAGGAATTCTACAATTTTGATGTATCCTCCCTTGAACCAATCAAAAATCTTATTAAACCAGCGAAAAAATATGCCCAATGGGCCGTGGACTTCCTGCTGTTGCCGCATGATGATAGCTGACATACTGGGAGAGAAAGTCAGAGCGTTGAAGACAGAAATGGCAATGGAAAAAGCAATAATTAAGGCGAATTGTTTGTAAACGATACCAGTCGTGCCAGGGAAGAAAGTCACGGGGATAAACACCGCCATCAGTACCACTGATGTCGCAATCACTGCCCCGGTGAGTTCTTCCATTGCATCTAGGGCTGCTTGCAGTGGTTTCATGCCCTGTTCGAGTTTGGCAGCGATCGCCTCCACAACGACAATCCCATCATCCACCACCAAACCTGTTGCCAGGATAATACCGAATATTGTCAACTGATTGAGAGTAAACCCAAACACAAACGCAAATGCCATCGCGCCAATTAGGGATACAGGAATGGCAATGGCGGGAATGATTGCGGTGCGCCAATCTTGTAAAAAGATGAAGATGACGAGGAATACCAGGGCGATCGCCTCTGTTAGGGTTTTGAAGGCTTCATCGAGAGAAGCTGCTACGAACAAAGTATTGTCCAAGCCGATCGCTGCCTTTAATCCTGGCGGAAAATTAGGTTGTAACTCCGCCATTTTCTCTTTGATTGCCTTTGCCGTATTCCAAGCATTTGTACCTGGGAGTTGATAAGCTAACAAAATGACTGCTGGTGAACCGTCAAATAACGTCGTCGCACTATAATCTTCCGCCCCAACTACCGCTCGACCAACATCTTTTAACCGGATGAGCGTACCATCAGTGCCTGTTTGCACCACAATGTCTTCTGCTTCTGCAGGAGTGGTAAACCGACCACTTGCTCGTAGAGCAATTTCATACTGCTGCTCATTGGGAGTAGGCTGCTGACCAATTCTCCCTGCGCCAACCTGGATATTTTGTTCGGAAATGGCATCGATGACATCCTGTGATGTCAAATTCCTGGCAGCCAAGGCATCGGGATCAAGCCAAATACGCATGGCATATTTGCGCTCCCCCACAATTCTGATTGAACCTACGCCCTCAATTCGTTTGATTTCATCAAAGATTAGTCGGTCAACGTAGTTGCTGAGGAACACAGTGTCGTAGATGAAGTTTCCATTCTTGTCTTTTTCCGAATAAAAGCTATAGGCAAGAGTAATAGTTGGAGATTGCTTTTTGGTTGTCACGCCAATGCGGGTGACTTGTTCTGGTAAAGAGGCGTTGGCGACCGCCACATTATTTTGCACGAGAACTTGGGCAGTGTTCCTATCCATGTCTGTAGGAAAAGAGACGTTAACGGTGGTGTCGCCATTATTTGTCGTCTGCGACGACATATACACCACTCGCTCTGTGCCGTTGATTTCCCGCTCTAGCACAGTGGTAACGTTTTCTTCTGCTGTTTTGGCATCAGTACCAAGATAGTTAGCAGTGACACTCACCTGCTTGAGAGCCAATTCTGGTAGCTTATCTAAAGCCAACAGGGGAATGCAGATTCCTCCGAGCAAGAGAATCAGTACCGTGCAAACTGTAGTTAAGACTGGTCGCTTGATGAAAAGATCGGCAATATTCATAGCCCAGGAGTTAGATGATTGAGTTGATGGTGCGTGCTCACTGCTCAAACATTCAAAATTCAAAGTTTAAAGTTCAAAATTCAAAATTATTTTTGAATTTTGAATTCCCTACTGTGGTGGACTAGGACTCAGGTTTAATGGGAGAACCATCCTTGAGGGTAAGAATTTGCGTGACCGCAATTTGATCGCCTGGCTTGAGTCCATCAACTACCTGGTAGTTTTGACCTTGAATGGCTCCTAGATTCACGGGCTGCTTCCGCACAGTTAGTTTTGACCCTTGTTTTGACCTTACTGTCTGAGCTACATAGACAAAGTTTTGCGCCCCGATAGGAGATACAGCAACTGTGGGAATTAAAACACCTGGACGTTGACTCCAAATGACTCGTGCGCTGACAAACTGTCCCTCGCGTAAGTTGCCGCTAGAGTTGGGAAACGCAGCTTTGGTTAAGACAGCTTGGGTACCTGTATCTGCCTCTGCGGAGATAAAGTTGATACTCCCAGTCACCAAGCGTTTTTTTGTCTTGGGGTCAATGAGTTCCACTGGTAACCCCCGTTGTAGTTGTGAAGAGCGGTTGGTGGGAATTGAAATTCGTAGGAAAAGATTGTCGTTTTGGGTAATCGTGGTTAGCGTTTGACCAGTGCTAACGTAGTCTCCAACTTTGACTGCGAAGTCACCCACAGCTCCGTTAATGGGTGCCAGTACCTGTTTATACTGAAAAGACACGCGAGTACTAGCTACATCTGCCTCACCTTGTCGGATGTTCGCTTGTGCTTGATTTACGCTAGCTTTGGCAGCTTGTACCTGTTCCTCATCGGCGCGCAGCGTTGCGATCGCCTGGTTTAAGTTTTTCCGGGCAATGTCTAACTCCTGTTTTGCTTGTGCCCCAGCAGACACCAGTCGCTGCGCCCTTTGGAACTGAACCTGTTGAAGTTCTACGTCTGCCGCATCCTTGGCCCGTTGTGCCTCTTGTGCCTTCACTTGCGCCCGGGCTGTGCCATAAGCAGATTTATATGAGTTAACTTTGGCAATGGCGCTATTGAGATCCGAACCAGTGCGATCAGGACGCAGCAGCACAATTGGCGTTCCCTGCTTGACTTGATCTCCTGAGGAAACGGGGATCGACTCTATCCGACCTTGGATTTCTGGTTGCAACGAAACTCTCTGCTGAGCTTCCAGTCTACCCAAAAACTCTGAGACCTCTTGCACCTGACTAGATTTCAATAACTGCAACTTGACCGGAGTTGGTGGCGGTTCGGTGGCTGTGGCAGAGGGTTTGCTCCGACCGCAGGCGCTGGTGAACATAGAGGCAACAAGCACTGGAAATAATAGTTTAGTTGCTATTAGGGCGTCAGCTTTTTTAGACATTATTTCTAACCGAAGAATTTCACTCTGATGAAGTCAAAAAATGAATATTTCTTACAAGTATTTGAATTCTGAATGTTCAAGTCTGTCAGGAGAACTCTACTTGCTTTTTGGCAATATTTTGACATAATAGCTGTGTTTTGCTCAAATACCGCACACAAGCAAGCGATTGAAGAAATAATTCGTCATTTTTGAACCAAAAGGAGAATTCCACCAGCGTGAGGGATGACAACCAATTGGTGCAGCCAGCGTGTAGTCTAGGTCATCGCACTTTATCCATTTATTGTCTGCTCGCCAGCCTACACGCTCGCCAAATCGCTCAATGACTCCAGTATCTTGATTAATGGTGGTATCGAGTGAACCACCAACACTTTGATAAATCTGTATTTGCACACTGAAACCAAAGCGACCTTGGCTATAGTTTTTCCACAGGTTGTCTATCACTCGTAGTTCATCACAAGAAAACTGTCTCATGTCATCCGGAGTGATATCTCCCAACTCTGGCTCTCCTGTTATGGCTTGGATGACCCGGATTGTTTCCCAGTCTGCTTCTCGTAGGTTTCCTGTCGCTAACAACTCGCGCAGCTTCTTATATTTATGGATATCAGCAACCATTAAGAAATTTTCTTCTGAGCGAGCAATGCGATCGCCTAGATTTGATAACAGCTGATTGAGTTGTTGTAGCTGCACTTCTATCGCGCTTAAGCGAGTCGTGACTTCTGATTCATGCACTTCATTAGACATTGAATTCCTCACTAAAAAGGGAACATTTTCAAATTTTCCAATCCTGTACAGAGAATTTTGCTACAAGCCTTGTCAACTACCAATTTTTTTGATTAACTTGTTTCCATCTTCACACTATTCGTGCAAGAGGTCTACTCCTGATCGCACCTGTTTGTTGACTACTCCTTAAGAATTCAGTTGTGGTTGTAGTGTGTTTATGGGCGAGTAAGGGAACTTTATTTCTTTCAAGAAACACAGGGGTGTAGGGGTGTGGGGGTGTAAGGGGAGCCAGTACTTGATGAGGGTCTCCCTCCGTAGGTATCTGGCGTCCGGGTTCCCCGACTTGAGGCATCTGGTGAGACCAGCGCTGCAGGAGGGTTTCCCTCCGTAGGCGACTGGCGAACCCGAAGGGCGTTGTAAGGGGAAACAGGTGTTTCTTTCATCCATAACGGGTGGCGAATGCCGCCAGTCGGACGCTTTCAAGAAACACAGGGAACAGGGAACGCTTAACAGGGAAATGGTGTTTCTTTCATTCGTTGGGGGTGTGTAGTCGCGCCCCTTGGGCGCTCCATACCTAAACATAAGGCACTTACCACTGATAAAATGTCCCACCGTCACAAGCGCCTGAAAGGCTCGGCATCTACACTATCAACGGGTTTGCACACCGATTAACGACTACGGCGGGACATTTTATACCAATTCAAAATTAAAAATTCGTCTTGAAAAGTTTTGCGCCGGGAAACCCCTATGGCTAACGCCACGCCTTACGGTGAGACCAGCGCTCTTGGTAGGGTTTCCCTCCGCAGCACTGGTCTCACCGGACGCGCAAACTTTTCGCAAAATGAAGAAAGTCAGACATCACAAGGGTTTGGGAGTGTGTATCTATCGCATTCTTTTTTCAAATTGGTATAGCAGTTGCCAGGTAGATTAGGACATCAACTAATGATAAAACACGGAAACCACGGGACAATCACACGCCTGCTCCCTGCTCCCTGCTATATTATTTTTTGATTCTCCCTAAAAAGTAGAGGTTTGGTGTTTCGTTGTCTTGTCTATTCTTGTGGTTCTTCTCAGATTCTTGCTATTTCTTTGGGAAAATTTTGGGCGTTACAGATTTGATAGCGGAGCGTGGCGTTAGCCATAGCGTCCCCTTTTGACCTTGGCGAACAACAAAAATTCTGCTAAAAAATGTGTGTTTTCACTTTCACCCTATATTTTTCTGTCTTTTTAGAGACTAGTAGATAATATTAAGTTGGATTAATCTTTCTTCACTTTGCGAAACACAAAACCATAAAAAATAAAAAAATTATTAGAAAATATCAAACGGGGCGAATTTACTGAGAGACTAAGTATAGTTCAAACGGGGTCAGCTTATATAAAGACCCTGAATATACATTTTAAATGTTTTTTAAAAAGGGGTCATGTAGATTTAAAGACCCCAATGTTAGTTTAAATAACAATATGCAAAGCGCCAGACGAACAACTTGTCAGTCATGGCGCTTTTAACTTTCAACTTATGGGGTTCTTACCAAATACGGAGAAGGAATTGCTTTAGCGCTTCCTTTACTAACTAGTGCTTGGTAAACAAAGGCAGCAACTTCTGCCCTGGTAGCTTGACGATTAGGATTTAACTCCTTAACTGTGGGGTAATTTATCACCAGTTGCTGTGCAGTGGCTGCGGCTACTGAATTGGTGGCATAGTTGGGAATCTGGGAAGCATCGTTATATATGGAAAGGACATTCTGATTATTCACAGATAAGTTCATACCGCTTGCTAAGGAGACTAGTACCTGCACTCGCGGAATTTGTTGCTGTGGTTTAAAGGTACGATCAGGATACCCAGAAACAAAGCCACCTTGGTACGCAGATTGAATGACTTGGAAACCCCAGAAATTGTTGGCGACGTCGCTGAAGTTTGTGAGTTGGCGCTTAGCTGTGGGTGCAAAGGCTTTGGTCACAATGGCGGCAAATTGGGCACGGGTGACAGGTTCATCAGGTTTAAAAGTGCCATCGGGAAATCCAGCAATAATATTCTTAGAGGCTAGAGCTTCGATGTAGCTTTTTGCCCAATAATTTGCTGGCAAATCCTTAAACGCAACTGGACCACCTGCTGACGGTTCAACCTTGGCGGCGACAAATTCGACTTGACCAAGAATGCGCTTGGGGTCAATATCATTGCCGACCGCAACAATAGTATTCTTACCCTTGCTGTTGTTCACGTCATGGGCAGTATTACTGCGGATCAAGTTACCGCCAGGACTTTCAGCGGTGCCAAGATCAGGTGAAGCATTCATTATCACGATTATGCCATCACGTTTATTCTTTTGAATGACATTTTTACGGAGTACTGGTTTTGCTGATTCGGAAATAAACAGACCATCTTGGTTTCCAATAATCTGGTTTCCTTCTACTAGGGGTGTGGAAGTACCACCGATCGCTAAACCAAAACCTGTGTCCTGAAATAAATTATTCCGAATCTCTCCAGTCGCCGACTTAGCAACTGAAATCCCATTGCCTTTGTTTTGAACAAAGACATTATTTTCTATTTTTGGATTACCTTGACCTGTAACAAAAACACCATCTCGTATACTATTGGTAAACGTACTATTTGTGATTATAGGATTAGTCGATTCCACCCATATACCAGTACCACGTTGTTGTGGGTTGGTTACTGTTACTCCTGTGATCGTGCTATCTTTATCAGCACGAATCGTCATATTCTGACGGGCAAAGGTAGGACTAATGTAAACGCCACTACCTGTAATTAATACTCCCTGACCTTTTGTCGATTCATCACCGCGCAACGTCACGCTTTGTTTGATCAAAAGTGGAAAAGTTTCTCCACTTTCTTGGTTATAAGTACCAGGAGCAAGTTGAATAACTGTACCTGGCTGGGCTTGATTAAGAGCGTAAGTAATGGTTTTATATGGAGCAGCTTCCGAGTTACTAGCACTAGTGCTGTCTGTACCAGTTTGTGGATTGACGTAAATAACGCTCGCGGTAGTTGGGGCTTGCACTGGAGGAGTTTGCACTGAAGGATCTTGCACTGAAGGAGCTTGCGCCGTAACAGTTGAGGCGATACCTTTAGTGTCGATCGCACCAGCGTTAACCTCAGATACTGGTATTATGAACCCACCAGAAACGACTAATAAAGCGGTTAGTCTTGCTGGAAAAGACAAGGTAAATGCAAGGGATTTACCAGTTTGAATGCGAAAATTTTGCCTTTGCCGAGTATCAAATCCCTGAGGTGCCATTTTATTATTAATGATCTGCGGAAATAGTGTTAGTTGAATAAGGTGTCTCTAACAGCAGGCGTTGCTGTAAAACTCATGCAAACTATAGCTGAAGACCTGTATATTGACATCTGGGTTCCTGCGTTAAAAACAGAAATTTTTACATTCTTTTACATATAGTTTGCACATCGATGCGAATTTTGCGGTGTCGGGGTATTTCATACTTCCCTACACCAAGCAACTCTTATCCTACATTCTTTCTTCTACACTTAATACCACTCATCCGTATACAGATCAAAAAGAAATCAGATTTCTTCAAGAAACCTGATTTTTGAGGTTAAGTTATGTATTGTAAAAACAAAGGTGCAAGTCAATGCCCTACGGGCAGGGTGTAAGGGTGTAAGGGTATAAGGGTGTAGGGGCGTTATCAATAAGCATACCCGTAAGGAGCAAAAGTCAAAAACCTAGGTTATATCGCAAGCTTTTCGCTTCTCCTTAAATGGTATGTTTATTGATGCGTCCCCTGTATTAGTAAGCTAATGTTTCTAAGGTTTCGCGCAAATAACCTTGTACTTGTTCCTCAAGGCGTAGCTTCTGAAATTGAGTATCGCGTTCTAGTAGCCAGCGCTTGAAACCAGAACTTGCTGCGATCGCCGACTTTAAGTTATTCCAAATTTCAGTATTAGGACTAGATTGGTAATCCTTAGAAGTTTTCATTCCAGCCATAATTCCTTGTTCCTTAGTTTCAAATATGAATCTTTAGAGCTAAGTTTAATTAAGCTGTAGCTCTTGTAACTGTTACATTTTACTAATTCTTTATCAGGGTAGTATCTATCTTGCAGCAAATTCTGTGTTATTCGACACTAAAAGATTGAGTTATACTCACGGAAATAGCCCAAAAGATTATAGAAAAAATTCAAGTGGCTATGGCAAAGGCGAAACCTAGTTATCTTGATGATAGCGGCGCAAATCAGTCTTTGGGTTAATACCAATTCTGTGTAACGCTGATTTGGATCAAAAAGTATTGTAAAAATTAACTTAGATTCCGATCCCCGACTTTTCACCAGAAGTCGTAAATCTTGTTTATTCAATCTTAAATTTAGAAAACAAACAGTAATTTTACTTAAAATAGAGATAGATAAATTCGTAGAATGACCAAACACTGGTTGTGACAACATCTGCTCAAATAGTACCACTCGTCAGAGAACCTGAACGCCTAGAACTCCGACTACAAGAAATTCCGCCAGAACCTGGAGTTTATTTGATGCGAGATGCAAGCGATCGCATCATCTATATAGGCAAATCGCGGAAGTTGCGATCGCGTGTTCGTTCTTATTTTCGAGACTCACAAAGACTGAGCGAACGCATCGCTACAATGGTTAAGCAGGTGACAGAAATTGAATTCATTGTCACCGATACCGAAACTGAAGCTTTGGCGTTAGAAGCCAACCTGATCAAGCAGCACCTACCCTATTTCAACGTATTACTCAAGGATGATAAAAAATATCCTTACGTGTGTATTACATGGTCAGAAGATTATCCGCGTATTTTTATCACTCGCAAACGCCAAATAGGGAAAGAAAAAGATAAATTCTACGGACCTTATACTGATTCTGGCTTATTGCGGGAGATATTGCGCTTGTGTAAGCGTATCTTTCCTTTGCGACAACGTCCTCAGCCATTGTTTAAAGATCGTCCTTGCTTGAATTACGATTTAGGACGCTGTCCGGGTGTATGTCAGTTGCTGGTTTCACCAGAAGAATACCGCAAAACTGTGCAAAAAGTGGCGATGGTTTTTCAAGGTCGAAGTCAAGAACTGATCGAGACTTTAACTGAGCAAATGTACAAAGCCGCTGAATATGAAAACTTTGAGTCAGCAGCACGGATTCGCGATCAAATCACTGGATTAAAGTCCCTGAGTGCTGATCAAAAAGTGTCTCTACCAGATGATACAGTTTCCCGTGATGCGATTGCGCTCTTTAGTGACGAACAACTCGCCTGCATTCAATTATTTCAGATTCGCGCTGGACAATTGGTAGGACGTTTAGCATTTGTCGCGGATGCTCACGCGGAATCAGGTGCTATCTTACAAAGAGTGTTGGAAGAGCATTATCAAACTGCTGACTCTGTAGAAATTCCCACAGAGATTTTGGTACAACACGAATTGCCAGATGGGGAGATATTAGCGGATGTCCTGACTACGCGTAAGGGAAGAAAAGTCACGATTTTTAATCCACAGCGACAAGTCAAGGCAGAATTGATTGATATGGTGGAGCGAAATGCTCAATATGAGTTGCAACGAACGCAAAAATTAAGCGATCGCAACCAACAAGCGATGCACGATTTAGCCACCATCCTTGATTTACCCGAGTTACCTCACCGCATCGAAGGTTACGACATTTCCCATATCCAAGGTTCAAACGCCGTTGCTTCCCAAGTTGTGTTTATTGACGGTTTACCCGCCAAGCAGCACTATCGCCATTACAAAATCAAAAATCCTACAGTCACAACAGGACACTCAGACGATTTTGCCAGTCTTGCTGAAGTGATCCAGCGTCGCTTTCGCAAGTATATCGAAGAGCCGCACTTAGCGCGAATGGGAAATCCTGATTGGCCCGACCTTATCATGATAGATGGTGGTAAAGGTCAGTTGTCATCTGTGGTTACAGTCTTGCAAGAAATGAATTTATTGGAAGATTTGCGAGTCATTAGTTTGGCGAAACGGCGAGAAGAAATCTTTTTACCAGGAGAGTCTCAACCACTGGAAACAGAGTCAGAACAACCCGGAGTACAACTTTTGCGGCGCTTACGAGATGAGGCGCATCGGTTCGCCGTGAGTTTTCACAGACAGCAGCGTAGTGATAAATTGAAGCGATCGCGTTTAGATGAAATCTCTGGTTTGGGACACCATCGACAAAAGCAGCTTTTAGGACATTTTCGCTCAGTTGATTATATCCGACAAGCAACACCTGCACAGATTGCCGAAGTACCGGGTATTGGTCCTCGTTTGGCTCAAGAAATTTACGATTATTTCCATCCTTCTTGAAATTCGTATCACCTAATACTGTTTTCTTAACAAAAAAGTGTTGGGTAATTGATAATTTAAAAAAACCCATTATCCATTACCCATTACCTATTACCCATTACCCATTACCCATTACTAAGAACTACGTTAGCAAACATAGGCAATCTGGTTAATCTCCATAACTGGAATTTTTTATAAAATTTTTTGATCACGAGTTAATATGATTATCAATAGTAAACAAAAATAAAGAAAAGCTAAAAATTTACATATTGTTACTAGTCCTAAAGATACAGTGAGTTTTTAATGAGTGCTTTTTAGATATGCCTATTTACAGATTACAGTCATTCGCTTCTAGATTTTAACTATTGAAGTTTAGCCTCCAAGGAAATTTTCGATAGTCTCACAGCGTTTGCTTGCGATCACAGACCGTTTGAGAGCTTGAGTCTGAGAAAAAGTAAAGAAGATCCCCTCTTCCCCCTACACCCCTACACCCCTACACCCCTATACCCCTACACCCTTAGTTCCGGTCAATTCCACTTCCCAAAAAGTTCTATATCTCATAGTAAAAAAGAAAAAGTTGATCTGACTACAAAAAACGAAGTCTCAACGTCTTAGCGATTGGGATCACGGAATTTATAATTAAAGTGAAAAAAGATAAATGATTTATATATCCAGAGTTGGATAACACAGACCTTTAAAATAAAGATAATTAAATAAAGACAAAGAAGAAAGAACAGTTCATTTTATGTTAATGTAAGCGATATAAATTATGGTTTGTTTAATTTTGTAAATCTTATCGATTTACAGGTTTCATTTGCGTTTTTTCAAAAAAATACGAAAGTTAAGGATTTTAAAATGCAGATAGTACAAAATGTTCGCTGCCCAAACTGTGGTAGCGAAGGTGAAAGACATTATTTATTAGATAGTCAACTAACTCGGACACAATGTGCAACCTGTGACTACTTAATGATCACTTGTACACGTACTAACAAAGTGATTGAAGCTTACGCTCCAGGTATTCTTGCACCGCGTTAGTTAAATACTGAATACTGAGTCCTGATTTGTCAGAGGAAATGACTCACAAATCAGGACTCTTTTTTGTTCTCAATTGTCCACAAGCAGCATCAGCTTCTAAACCACGGGAGTAGCGAACACTAACCGCAATTTGTTGCTGCTTGAGGACTTTGACAAAAGCTTGAATTCGATTTTCGTTAGGGCGTTTGTAGTCTGCTTCTGTGATGGGATTGTATGGAATCAAATTCACATGACTCTGGAATCCTCGCAGGTGTCGTGCTAATTCCAAAGCGTGTTCTGGCAAATCGTTCACGCCAGCAAGAAGAACGTATTCAAAACTGACACGGCGTCCAGTGATTTTCACATACTCCCGACATTCGGTAAGCAAATCTTCTATAGGATAGGAACGGGCGCTGGGAATGAGTTGTTCCCGCAGTGCTTGGTTGGGGGCATGGAGACTCACAGCAAGAGTGACTTGTAATTGGTGTTGAGCAAGCTGGCGAATGCGATCGCGTATTCCAACAGTAGAGACAGTCAAGTTACGCTGTCCAATACCCACATCTTGATTTAAAGATTTGACAGCTCCTATGACATGATCTGTATTCAACAACGGTTCACCCATACCCATAAATACCACATGGCTGACTCGTTGTTGAAAATCTTCTTGAACCGTCAACACCTGATCAACAATTTCATGACGTCCCAAATTGCGCTTATATCCTTGTTTACCAGTAGCGCAAAAATCGCACGCCATCGGACAACCCACTTGAGTTGAAACGCAAACTGTTAAGCGCTTTTCTGCCGGAATACCCACACATTCAATAATTTGATTATCACTGAGTTGCAAAAGATATTTGACAGTACCATCAGCAGCAACAGAGCGGTACTGTATATTTGAGCGCCCGATGGGAATTTCTGCAACTTCAGCACGCCATTGTTTAGAAAAGACAGAAATATCCGAGAGCGATCGCACTCCCTTTTGATAAATCCACTCGTGCAGTTGCTTTCCTCTGTAAGCCGGTTGTCCCTGTTGCTGTACCCAAGCCGTTAACTCCTCTAAACTTGCTCCTACAAGCGGTGGAATAGAGATGTTTGGTTGTTGAACAACACTAGTTTTCGGGGAGGGGAGTACAGGGACAGATTTAGCAGACATGGTAGTTAGGAATTCGCTTTGAATCTCTATGTTAGGCGTTAAGCGTAGCTCTGCCGTAGGCAATCGCTGCTCTTGTTGTTTGAGTTTATCACTTCTGCTCAGTCATCTACATTTAAGGAGGGTTGCCACAGATATTCTCGCAAGTTCATTTTTCCTTCTGTGTTAAATTTTATCCCTTCTTGCTCCAGGAGCGATCGCTGCAAATTATCTCCTCCATATCGTGAAGGAGATTGAGATATCTCGCCTTTGGCATTAATAACTCGATGCCAAGGGATATCGGATACCATATCCACTCGGTAGAGAGCATAACCTACTACACGCGCTTTACCATATAGATTTGCTAAATCTGCCACCTGTCCATAGGTTGCTACTTTCCCCTTGGGAATCTGACGCACTATTTGATAGATGATGTCGTAAGTAGACACTGGCACTCATTCAATAGAACTCTAAGGCATTTGTACAAAAAACTAACCGAAAGTTGTGCCGTTCCAGCCCCACATCGCACCCTTGGCGTCAGCGAACTCTATATATATACGATTTTGAGGCACTTTTAGCGCCTTGTTAATCTCCTGGCAAAAGTCTTGGCTCATCGCCTCGGTTTGGTCTGGCTTCATTGTACCGACACTTTTAACCTCGATGTAGCATACTGGATCAGTCGTGCCAGCAAATGTCATGGGAACTGCTGGTTCAAAAGCTGTCATAATGTAGCTTTCTGGTTTTCCGGTATGCTTGGCTAACTTAGCCGATAGGCTTTTGAGCAATGCTTCAACTTCTTCTCCAAGAGGAGCAGATACAGAAGTTTGTACTTTAATTAAAGGCATAGTAACAATTCAAAGTTCAAAATTCAAAATTATCAATCTTGATAGTATCAAGTCATTTTACCGAAAGGAAGCAAATTCCTTCTTGTCTACCTTGTCCTCCTTGTCCCCATGTCCTCTTCAACTGTGAGACGAGCGAAACAGGTGACTATGTTCAGGATGATATAAACGAGAGCGTGCTGATGCTTGGGAAAGTGCAGGGCTGACTACGTAAAGTGTGGTACGAATCAGCTTTTCTTGGTGAGTACAATCTGCCATTTGATTGAGGGGAACTACTCTGATTTTTTCATCACTCCATCCTAAGCGATAACAAATAGCTACTTGTGTTTCAGGTGAGTAGTGTTGCAGGAGTTTGGCTTGGGCTGCTTCAACGTGACGTGCACTCAAATATAAACATAGACTAGCCTGGTGAGCTGCTAAAGTGGTTAATTCTTCTGTTTCAGGAACTTCTGTGCGTCCGCTGATGCGCGTGAGTATGATTGTTTGGACTAAACCGGGAACTGTGAGTTCTACTTTGAGTTTCGCGGCTGCTGCTTGAAAGGCACTAATACCTGGTATCACTTCAAAAGGAATTTCCGCTTCTGCCAAAAGATACATTTGCTCATGGATAGCGCTGTAAAGACTGGGATCGCCGGAATGGAGACGAACGACAGATTTGTGCGATCGCACTCGTTCGATCATAATTGGCAAAATCTCTTCCAAAGTCTTGTTCACAGAGGGAATAATTTCTGCATCTTCACGGCAAAGCTCTAAAATCTGTTGGGGTACTAAAGAATCAGCAAATAAAATGACATCGGCAAGTTTTAGGAGTTTTTGCGCCTTAACGGTCAATAACTCTGGGTCTCCAGGACCTGCACCGACGATGTACACACCAGATTGTAGAGATATATAATTACTTTTTGTCATTCACGCTTGTTAGTAGATTCGTGCATATAACAACATACAGCAACTCATCCAAAAATTTTTTTGGCATTTCCTCAGTATCTTTCCGGATAGAACCCCTCCTTCTAGTAGAGTGTATTGGTAGATGCACCCTGGTTAAGCCCTAGAGAATTCTCTGGGGCATTTTTTATTCAGTGAACAGGAAACAGTAAACAGTGAACAGTGAACGCTTAACAGGGAACAGGGAACGCTTAACAGGCTGCTGATAACTGATAACTGATAACTGTTAAAGCTTTTTGGGTAAGTAAGTGGACAGATATATTTAATGTCATTGCGCTAACGCAATGACATGGTTACGATTATTTATGTCCACTTACTTATGAGCTAGTTAAACAACCGCTGGTTCTAGTAGCTTGATATTGAAATAAGCGAACTCAGTTGTTGTGCTAGCGCCATCTTTATACTCTTGGACAACTTGCTTAGTCATCACATAGTAATCGTCTATTTTCTGATAAGAATCTTCAAATTTGAGAATGCTGGTAATTTCATTAGTTTTCAAGTTACGAAAAACCGCATCATAGCGAGTTCCAAGGTAACCAGAACCTGTATCTAAATTTTCGTGAGTATTAATAATAAAAGCCATACGACCCAGGATGCGACTAACCTGACAAATCTCATTGCCCCGGACTTTATAATTTGAACCCATAGAGTCGCCATTTACCAGAATTTCTATTGCACCATCGGAGTCTTGTTCACCGAGGCAAAACTCGTGGTTTCCATGAGACTGCTCAAAATTTGTATGTTTACGGTGGGTAACTATATCTCGCAATTGTGTAGAAATCCCTTCTTCTACTTGCTCATCTGCAACACCTGTAACTTCTACGCTTAAATCGCGGTTGATGCGAATCTTACCTGTGTAAACTTCATCTGGTTGAACGAGTTGCACATCTGCACTGTAGCCAGGAAAGTTTTCATCCCAAGTGTAACGACTTTCGTAAGCGGTTTGGAATATCTGACGGGCTGTTGTTGGATGTGTCATATAACCATTTTGACTTCACCTACTCCTCCAGTTTAGTTCACTGAGCACGGCAAATCCGTGAAATCAGTTAAGCTAATCCGCATTTAAGCTGCATAATATAAATGCAGAGCCAATTGAAAGTAACTATGCCACCACCAGCCAAAAACTTTTTAACTTCGGAACAAGTTACTCAGCTACAGGAAACTCTTAAGGAGAGTGAGCTACCACACGTAAGGGAAAGAATTTTAATTATTCTGCTCCAAAACGATGGCAGGACACAACAAGAGATCTCTAGATTTTTAGGTTGTTCTCCTAGAACAGTTGCATATTGGTGTATGCACGGAGAACCAGATAATCTAGAAAGTTTACATAACAAACGAGATTACGAGCATTACCGAAAAGCCACTCCTGAGTATATTGAACTGTTATTGAAAATAGTTGATCAAGAGCGATCAGATTTGGGTTATGAATTTGGTAGATGGACGGCAGAGAGATTAGCCACATATTTAACAGAGCAAACAGGTATTGACTTAAGTAGCTCTCAAGTCAGGAGGATATTAAAGCAAAAAAAGTATAGTTACATCTGGGCTAAATATGACTTAGAAGATAAGCAAAATCCCATAATTAGAGCAGAATTCCAAGAGAAACTTGCTCAATATCTAGCGATAGCAAGAGTTCAGCCAGAGCGACTGCAGGTATGGTTTTGGGACGAGAGCGGTTTCAGTTTACGCGTGATACGCCGCAAGAATTGGGGTAAGCGAGGACAACGCAAAAATATTACAGGACAACGACGACGTGGACGGGTCAATGTAATGGGAGGAATTCGAGAAGGAGATCGCAAACGGGTATGTTTTTTTCTTAAAAAAGGTGAGGGATATATCTTTTATGAACAGTTACAGCAACTAAATAAATTAATTAAAGAAGAGTGGGTAAGCCAAGGAAACCGCGCCGAAGATTTTCAGGAGCGTGGTCCCAAGATTATTTTAATTTTAGATAATGCTAGTTTTCATAAACGTAAAGATATTCTCGCTAAAATTGCCCAAGAACTACCTAACTTTGTACTAGAATTTTTGCCTGCATATAGTCCTGACTACAACATCATCGAATTAGTCTGGTATTCATGTAAGGAATACATTGCTCATCGTTTATTCCAATCAGTAGATGAGTTGAAGTCTTTATTAAATAAACTCTTGAATCAGGGTGAGTTAGTCATTAAGTGGCATCGTCAAATAAAAAATAAAGGCAATAGCGCCTATGTTGCAATTTAAATGCCGATTAGCTTATCAGTCATCAGTTATCAGTTATAAGCAGCCTGTTAAGCGTTCCCTATTCCCTGTTCCCTATTCCCTGTTCCCTATTCCCTGTTCACTGTTCACTGTTTCCTACAACTCTTGAGAATCGCTATCTGAGGACGAAACCATAACTGGTTGTTGATAAAGCGGAACAGTGAAAGTTACTGTTGATCCTAGCCCTTCGCCCAAGCTATAAAAATTAACCTGACCTCCCATCGCCTCTACTAGCTTTTGGGATATTGCTAGTCCCAAACCTGTACCACCGTATTGACGAGTGCGGGAGCTATCTACCTGACTAAATAATTGAAACAGTTTTTCCTGTTTGTCGAGAGAGACACCAATGCCAGTGTCTGCCACACGCACTCTCACCATACCAGGAAATTGTTGGTCTTGAAATGTCACTTTTTTGCGAACGACATCGGTGGTAACAGTTATACCGCCTTCATGAGTGAATTTGATCGCATTACCAACCAGATTTAGCATCACTTGCTTGAGACGTTGGTAATCACCATAGACGATAACTTCATCAGAGGTAGGAGGCATATTAATTTGAACGCTGAGATTTCTCCCCTCTGCTTGAGGTCGCATAAAACCTTCTACATCACTGAATAGCTCATCTAGTTTGACTGATTGCAATTCCAGTTCCATTCTGTCTGCTTCAATTCTGGCAATGTCTAAGATGTCATTGATAATATCAAGCAGATACAGTGATGATTTATGAGCTTCTTCCAGAAACTGTCTTTGTTCTTCTGGATCATCAGCCATGCCTTCCAAAATTAACTTCAAAAATCCGATAATACCGTTAAGTGGTGTTCTCAGCTCATGGGTGACATTGGCGAGAAATTCTCTGATGCGGCGAGTGGCTTGTTCGGCTAGTTGACGCGCGTCTACCAATTCTTTGTATAAAGTTGCGTGGGCGATCGCTGTTCCTAGCTGATCTGCCACATCTTTTGCTATTTCAAGTTCTTCTGGGCTGACTGCACAACATTTTGTGCCTAAAGTAACAGCAATCAATCCATTAGGTTCGTCTTGATGGGAAGTCGCAACCACTAACATTTTCTGCTGGTCGAACTCAAGATGTTGTGGGTTTTCTGCCAAAAGAGGTTGTAGAGTTGCCAATGCGTGAGCAAAGCTCGGCTCAGAAGCTATATCTATTTCCAAGCCAAGCATAGAACTTAAAGATGGCTGGTGATACTCTGCTATCACCTCCACTTTCGTGCTAGGGGACTGGTAGGGACAAATGATGCAGCGTTCCAATTGCAGCCCTTTCCCCAAACTATCCACCGTTTGTTGGCAAATAATATCCAGATCCAATGTCCGCCGAATATTTCTGGTAATTTGGTTTATGAGTTTATGGTGACGCCGTGAACGTGTGGCTGAATCTAGCTCTACAGGTGTTTGAGATGTCAAGTTTTTTTCTTCTTTGCTGAGTGCTGTTTGCAGCAGTCGTCCCATGACTAAAACTGTTGTTGGAGTGCATGCCTTCGAGGGCATTATTGGACTGATCACCAACTCCAACTCAAACAACTGCTGACCGTAGCTAAACCAGCACTGATACCTTTGAGGTATCAAACTTGTCAAACTTAGCTGCAATTTTTCCACATATGCAGCCTTATCTACTGGGGTGAAGGCACATTCTTTTCCGCTTTGATCTTCAAGAATTTGCACAGGATTTAACCCTAGGCATTCGCTGTGTTGCCACCAGAAACTTAGATAGCGTCCTGTACTATCTTGCGTGTACACCAACTCGGCTCCTAAATTTGCCCATGAGCCATTAGTGTTACTGGTAATATCTTTTAGATTTTCTGACAATATGTTCGACCTTTGGGAGTTAGCAGTAATACTCATGACCCGAGTTGGATAACACAGAAGCCAACCCAGTAAAGAAGCTTTACGATTCGCTGGCTTAGTTGGGAAGAAATTTTTATGGCTTTAGCACACGCTTAGCGGCGATTAATGAATTGTTCTGCCAGAAAACACATTTTCAAATCCTTATACAGCAAGAATTTAGAAATATCGTGTTTCTTTGATATTTCACTGCCATAGGCATGCCCATGTCTGTTGCTACGAGTGCAATCGCCGCCTGAGGGAGGCTTAATATTTAGCATCAAAATTTTACATTTTTTCATCCTCCATATGTGTCTTACTTTTTACATTTTTGAGCTTTTTGTGAATTTAATCGTTCCACTCTCCCCGAGATGGTAAAGGTTTACGCACAGGTGTGCGCGTCAGTTCATCGTCTCTTGGGCTTTCACCCTTCAACCATTGACGGATCGCCACCTCAATAACTTTGCTTGGATCATTGGTGAGATGGTGAATTTGTTCTAGTAAGTCGGAGTCGAGGCGAATAGCAATCTCTACCTTATCGGCAAGTCTTTGTTCCGCATCGGTAGTTTTCTCTTTCATATTCATAGGATGATATACTCTGAACTTGTTTTTCCTAGCCTTTGTAAACTCGCTTTCTTCACATCAGTAGGGCACCTGTCAAGCACCTCTGCCAGAAGGCGTTGGGCTTGAATTTGAGCACCAAGGCGGCTTTTGCACCTCTTTTTCGGGGGAAGAGGACACCCCCGCCGCAAGAGGTGGGGGGATTGCGGGTAGCCGTTGCCCATGAAGTCCGTATTTTGTACTTCTTGTTGTTTATTGTACGCCCCTAACGGATAAATACGATAAGCTATGCATAGACCTTCATATCTTCATTAAAAAGTCTACAAGTTAATATTCATTTGTCAGTAGTCATTAGTCAATAGTCCTTAGTCCTTAGTCCTTAGTCAAAATTTCTTCTTTCGTGCTTGCCTCCTCCCATCTCCTCATCTTCCCATATCACCGTCTTAGCCCAGAAAGCATTAAAATACGTTAAGTATATTGCTCTTTTATCCTTTGTTGCTGATAAACCAAAGAACTATATGACTGACGTACCTGCAGCTCGTATTCGCAATTTTTGTATTATAGCTCACATTGATCACGGGAAATCTACCCTAGCAGACCGCTTGCTGCAAGTGACAGGCACTGTAGATCAGCGGGAGATGAAAGAACAGTTCCTCGACAACATGGATTTGGAACGAGAGCGCGGCATTACAATTAAGCTACAAGCTGCCCGAATGAATTACAAGGCAAAGGATGGTCAGGAGTATGTACTGAATTTGATTGATACTCCTGGGCATGTTGATTTTTCGTATGAAGTATCTCGTAGTCTTGCTGCTTGCGAAGGTGCACTGTTGGTAGTGGATGCTTCCCAAGGAGTGGAAGCTCAAACTCTGGCAAATGTTTACTTAGCCTTAGAGCATAACTTGGAAATTATCCCGGTTTTAAATAAAATCGACTTACCAGGAGCAGAACCAGAGCGAGTCATTGGGGAAATTGAAGAAATTATCGGTTTAGATTGTAGTAATGCAATTCTTGCCTCTGCCAAAGAGGGAATTGGTGTTGGTGATATTTTAGAGGCAGTTGTTGAGCGCATACCAGCACCACGAAATACGGTGAGCGATCGCCTACGGGCATTAATTTTTGATAGCTATTACGACAGTTACCGGGGAGTGATAGTTTATTTCCGGGTGATGGATGGCACACTCAAAAAGGGCGATCGCGTTTATCTGTTGGCTTCTGACAAGGAATACGAAATTGACGAGTTAGGAGTGCTTTCTCCCACTCAAAAGCAGGTTGAAGAACTGCACGCTGGAGAAGTCGGTTATTTAGCAGCAGCAATTAAAGCTGTAGCTGATGCACGGGTGGGAGATACAATGACCTTATCTAACGCCAAAGCCACTGAAGCATTGCCTGGTTATACAGAAGCTAACCCAATGGTCTTCTGTGGAATGTTCCCCATTGATGCTGACCAATTTGAAGACTTACGCGAAGCCTTGGATAAGCTGAAACTTAACGATGCAGCACTGCACTTTGAACCAGAAACTTCTAGCGCGATGGGTTTTGGTTTCCGCTGTGGCTTCTTAGGCTTACTGCATATGGAAATTGTCCAAGAACGCCTAGAGCGAGAGTACAACCTCGACTTAATCATTACTGCTCCTTCTGTAGTTTACAAGGTATACACTCTCAAAGGCGAAGAACTTTACATCGACAACCCCAGTCACTTACCCTCTCCCAACGAACGGGAAAAAATCGAAGAACCCTATGTCCAAGTGGATATGATTACGCCAGAAGGTTACGTTGGCACTTTGATGGAGTTGTCGCAAAATCGACGTGGTGTCTTCAAAGATATGAAGTATCTCACCCAAGGACGTACTACACTCACTTACGAGTTGCCCTTGGCAGAAGTTGTTACGGACTTCTTTGATCAAATGAAATCCCGCTCTCGGGGATATGCCAGCATGGAATATAAACTGATTGGCTACCGGGAAAACCCGCTAGTCAAGCTCGATATTTTAATTAATGGCGATCCTGTGGATTCTTTGGCGATGATTGTCCACAGAGATAAAGCATACAACGTCGGGCGGTCAATGGCAGAAAAACTCAAAGAGTTAATTCCCCGCCATCAATTTAAAGTACCAATTCAAGCATCGATTGGTAGTAAAGTCATTGCCAGTGAACACATTCCGGCATTGCGGAAAGACGTACTTGCCAAGTGTTACGGTGGTGACATTAGCCGGAAGAAGAAACTCTTGCAGAAGCAAGCCAAAGGTAAAAAGCGGATGAAATCTGTGGGTACGGTGGATGTACCGCAGGAAGCTTTTATGGCAGTACTGCGTTTGGATCAGCAGTAACTCTACCTTTTTCTCTGTTGTTTCTCTGTTGATGGTTCGGGGTTTTGGAACCGCAGATGCACGAGCTTTGGACGCAGATAATCACAGATAATTTATCTGTGTGCATCTGTGTTTATCTGTGGTTTCATTTTCAAAATATTGACTTTACATGGTGAAAATTCGACTTTATGACTCAAAGGATGTAGAAGACATTGTTCAGCTTTGGTATCGAACTTGGCACCAGACATTTCCCAATATTCAACACCCACAGCGATATAGGGAACGCTTAACAAGCAATTTAAAGATGTACCTAGTTTCACAAAAATCAAATAGGGATCCTATATATTTTTCCCAACAATATTTAGTACTCGCTTTTATGAGCAGGTAAATCATAGAGAATTTACAGGAATATTTAGAATTGCTATAGGACTCGTATTTGATTTTTGAAAAAAACTCCGTACACCTTTATTGCTTCTTAAGCGTTAAGCGTTAAGCGTTAAGCGTTAAGCGCCCTGACGAGTTAGTTCACCAAATCAAACCGGATTCCTATATATATGTTTGACTATGTAAAAGCGAACCATGACCTGTTCCGTCGTTTTTATCGACTGGCGGTTATCAATGTTTTTTCCAATCTCACAGAGCCTTTGGCGGGTTTGATCGGTATTGCATTCTTAGGTCATCTCACCGAAATCCGTCATTTAGCAGGAGTTAGTTTGGCTACAGTTTTATTCAACTATATCTACGAGAATTTGCTCTTTTTACGGATCTCAACTACCGCAGTAACATCTCAAGCTGTCGGACGGAACGACCAAGAGGCAATATTACTAGCAGGACTGCGAAATGGGTTCATAGCTTTAGTGTTGGGTGTTCTCATCTTTATGTTGCAGTACCCTATAGGAGCGCTAGGGTTTAATTTATTGAACGGCTCTCCAGAGGTTGAGTCTATCGGACTGGATTATTTTAACGCCCGGATTTGGGGAGCGCCCGCAGTTTTGCTCAATTTCGTAATCATTGGCTGGTTTCTAGGACAGGAACAAAATGGCAAAGTGTTGCTGTTGACCGCTGTTGGCAACGCCGCTAATATTGTGCTGACCTATTTCTCGATTATGCGGTGGGATTTGGGAAGTACAGGGGCTGGACTGTCTCATGCGATTAGCGAGTATTTGACGTTATTGGTAGGTATGATCTTGGCTATCCGCTCTATCCAGTGGCAAGAATTGCGAACAGCAGTCCAGAAGTTGTGGGAATGGTCGGCTTTTCAAGCTACTTTTATCCTCAATAGTGACCTATTGGTTAGATCTTTAGTTTATATGTCCATTTGGACAATTTTTTTCAATCTCAGTGCCACTTTCGGAACAGATGTTTTAACAGAAAATGCTTTGCTCCAACAGGTAGTATTTCTGCTCGCGTACTTGATTGAAGGAATAGGATTCACTACGGAGACTTTAACCGGAAATTTTAAAGGTCAATCCGCTGATGATCAGTTATTGCCTCTATTGCAGATTTCGCTCTTCACTAGTTTGTTGGTGGGAGTTGCTGCTTCTGGAACGTGCGTTTTGTTACCTGAGACTGTATTTGGGTTGTTAACCAATCACGCCGAACTGATTGAGCCAATTAAACACTATGTACCTTGGTTATTCTTCGTCTTGAGTTTTTTTTCAATTGCTTGGATTCTGGAGGGGTATTTTGCAGGATTAACAAAAGGGCAATCCCTGCGTAACGCCGCTTTAGCGGCAGGTTTACTGGGATTTGCACCTGTGGCGTTTTGGGCATGGTCGGTTCATAGTAACCATCTTTTGTGGTTGGCTACATCAGTGTTTATGGCAACAAGAGTGGTGCTACTTGGAGTCGAGTTGCCAGAGATGTTTGAAAGTCATTCAACTGGCGTCAGTGAATTGCCTAAGCTATAGCGATAAGCCTCTGGCTTTAGCTTGTGCTTATCGCGCTCAAATTGCCCTTTTGCTGATCTATCGTCACAGATCGAAACAGTTAGTAGCTCAACCTAATTAAACGTGAAATGTCCGCACAAAACAATATATGAGCTTGCGTATTTTACAAAAAGCATGGCTTTAAAGCTGGTAAGCTCTGGGTCAATAAAATTAATGGGCAACCCAATATTGAATCTCACTGGAAGCCTTCGATAAATACATACTAAATAACACCTTGAATGCCATAATAAACACAAGCTAGGCTACCAATTATGTAGACAAACAAGGTAAGAAAAAAACCAGTAGCCCGACCAACAGCTATGACCATAAGTTGTAATTAAACCCCATGCATGAGCAATTCTGGCTATTGTAAGAACACCTCCCTCTAACCAAATTAGCCAATTTGGCGAATGCATTAACTCAAGAGCAATGACAAAAAGTTATCCTAGCGGCACATATTCCGCAAAATTCCCATGAGCGCGAACCTTACGCTGTAGTCTTCAACTTTAGCAGGAATAATTTTTGTCGCTAACTTTTCAACTGTAGCTGCAACAACATTTGGATTTATCAGCGGATCGCGTTGTATCGCCACATCTTCTTTTGACTCACCATGCCACAGCCGTGTTCTTGTTCGTTCCATCACCACAATGTAGATGAGCACAAGAGCAATCAAACCATTAAGCCCGATAAAGAGAGTTGAAATTGGAATCATATTTGCGTTACTTTTAAGTATTTAAACTCACTTTTTAGTCTAAATAAAGATACTATAGTATAATTTTCTCATCAAAATGTGACTCAAGTCATAGCAAAATCATGACTTTTCTCTCTAGCTTCAATAAATGTGATTAGCTACTTTACAAATAGCTGTTTGTTACTTGTGTTGCTCTAATATCCGTATTTTCAAAATTTTTCAGAAATCATCCTATCGGGTCATTTAATAGGATGATGTATGTTTAGCACGATCCATCTTAGGCTATGTTTCAGCTTAGCTGAAACATAATTTCCTCGATATACACTCCTCTCTTCAAAGGGCATTCTTGATGTTTTCCAAAGCTTTGAACAAAAAATTTGTATATCTGACGACTGTATCCATAACTATCGGCACAATTGTTGTTCTTTGTTATACTAAAAACTTTTATGCAAGTTCAATGTGTGTCATTACCAACACTGCATCTATCGATAAAGGAGTAGATACTTCTTTACGGGAAAATACAGGTAACTTTCTAGATGTGGTGATTGAACAGAGTATCCATTAAAGATGGGGTTGGTGAGGTTTACAAGTTGAGAGAAATTAAAATACCGACCAAGAATGATCAAGCTTTTGCACCCAATTCAAGATGATTCATTGCCTCAAATAATACCAAGTTGCGTTCTGTAGAACTCAACTCACGCATGCTCCAGAATTTGTTGAAAAATGGTTGCAAATTCTGTCTGGCAAGTCTAATCAAACACATACTTTTGGGCAACTTTCCAGTAGCGGGAGAAGCGCTTGAGATCAATATAGCCGTCGTAATCAAAAAACGGTTCTACTTCAAAGACTTCCAGTTCCACGGAACGCTCAATTTCATCGCAGATAGCATCAAACCGGGGACTAGGACTGTTTGCTGTCACGACTTTGTTGGCATTATGCTCTTTGGCAAAAGCTAAAACTTCTTTTGCGACATCGCCACGACGAATGACAACGGGCAATTCTAGCAAGCATTCGTAGATAAAGGCGAGGCGTTTCAAACTCAGTTGCCATTCTTCTATCAAAGCATCGTCCCAAACCCAGATGGCGGGTGCTTCGGGATATTCTTCGAGTCCGGGGTTTTGCGGACTCAGACAGTCTCCGTGTATCCAAATAATGGGTTGAGTCATTGGATTTGAAATTTATAACCAGTTTCCGCAAGCATTGTAACAATCAGAAGTTGGAAACAGGGAACAAGGAACAAGGAACAGGGAACGCTTAACAGGGAACAGGGAAGAAGGTGTAGCGATTTTTTTTCAAAAATCAAATGTCCTATAGTTGACCTCTGTGCCTTTTCGGTGGCTTATAAAACTATTTTGCTGTAGATATTGTTCAGTACCAACTTTTTGGATTAAGTTGGTATTAGAGATTATAGAAGAATAACAAAAAAAATAAAGGATGAAAAATTTATACTTGCAACTTCGTGAAAGACAAAGCTTGCTGATGTGTCCGTGGGAACTTCACTTCATCCTTTATACTTCACACTTCTGACTTCAGGTGACTTATGCCCCTTGACCTTTCCCCGTTGTGGATATCCCTAAAAACCTCCTTACTTGCGACGTTTATTACCTTCTTCCTTGGTATTGCTGCTGCCTATTGGATGCTGGGATATCGAGGGAAAGGTAAGTCTTTGATTGAGGGTATCTTCGTTGCTCCTCTGATTTTACCCCCGACAGTCGTTGGCTTTTTGTTGCTACTGCTGTTTGGCAAAAATGGTCCTGTTGGGAAACTTATGGAGCCTTTGGGCTTTAGTATTGTTTTTACTTGGTATGGTGCGGCGATCGCCGCCACCGTAGTAGCCTTCCCATTGATGTATAGAACTGCTTTGGCAGCTTTTGAGCAAATCGATAGTAATCTTCTGCGAGTTGCCAGAACTTTAGGCGCAAAGGAATCTACAATATTTTGGCGAATAAGTTTACCTCTAGCGGTACCAGGGATTTTAGCAGCAACAACCTTGGCTTTTGCTCGTGCTTTGGGTGAATTCGGTGCAACCTTGATGTTAGCAGGGAATATCCCAGGGCAAACTCAGACAATCCCAATGGCAATTTATTTCGCTGTGGAAGGGGGGGCAATAAACGAAGCTTGGTTTTGGGCTTTCGCTATCATGGCTATTTCCCTATCTGGGATTGTAGCCGTTAACTATTGGCAGGAAACTCGGGGGAAGAAGAGGGAAGCAGGGGGAGTAGGGGGAGCAGGGGAAGCAAGGGGAGAAAATAGTATTGCGTCTTCCCGTTTATCTAATCAGGATTCGACAGGCTCAGGATTATTTGTTGATATTGAAAAACAGCTTTCTGGTTTCAGCTTGAAAGTCTGTTTTAGTGCGGACAACCAACCCTTGGGATTGTTGGGAGGATCTGGGGCTGGTAAGAGCATGATTTTGCGCTGCATCGCTGGGATAGAAACACCAAGTTCCGGTAGGATTGTGCTTAATGGGCGGGTGTTGTTTGACTCGCGACAAAGAATTAATTTGCCACCGCGCGATCGCCGTGTTGGTTTTTTAGTGCAGAATTACGCTTTGTTCCCGCATATGACTGTAGGACAGAATATTGCCTTTGGCTTACCTAAAGGGCTTTCTGCTACAGCTATTCGACAACTTGTTGAAACCCAACTCATCACAGTTCAGCTCGAAGGATATTCCCAGCGCTATCCGCATCAGCTTTCCGGAGGACAGCAGCAAAGAGTTGCATTAGCAAGAGCCTTAGCAAATCAACCAGAAGTACTATTGTTGGATGAGCCATTTTCTGCACTAGATACCCACTTGCGTAGCCAACTCGAACAGCAAATGGTAGCAACATTATCTTCTTACGAAGGTGTGACTTTATTTGTCACCCACAATATGGAAGAAGCATATCGGGTTTGTCCGAATTTGCTTGTTCTAGAGAAAGGAAAAGCAGTTCATTACGGCACTAAATATGATATTTTTGAACACCCCGCTACTGTTGGTGTTGCTCAATTAACAGGATGTAAAAACTTCTCAAGTGCTGTTGGTAGCACATCAGGGCAAGTGCAAGCAAGTGATTGGGGTTGTACCCTGAGTGTGATTGAACCTATCCCAGATGCTTTGTCCAATGTTGGGATTCGTGCCCATCAAATCATTATTACAGACAAACCGAATCAGGAAAATACCTTTCCTTGCTGGCTAGTGAGAACGAGTGAAACTCCACACCGAATGACGCTGTTTCTTAAGCTCCATCACCCATCTACCAACAACAATGATTACCACTTGCAAGCTGAGGTGTTTAAGGAGAAATGGGCAACTCTCAAAGACCAACCGATGCCTTGGTATGTGCGTTTAGACCCTTTAAGGCTAATTTTGATGCAATGAAGTACAACAAAAGTTTTTAGGAGCACGAACCCCGTAACTCCTTATAAAGAAACCGAAAATATACTGTGTATTTGAGTTAAATTTAAGTTAAAAAAATCGTAAAATCAGTACTGAAAAGGTTGATTTGAGATGATAGTGCGATAGTGCTATGATCAGTCAGTCAAGACGATACAGGGGATATTAAAAGATGCAAGTTAGTGCTCGTAACGCCCTCAAAGGGACTGTCAAAAAAGTTGTGGAAGGTTCTGTGAACACCGAGGTAACGTTAGAGGTTGCGCCAGGAGTCGATGTAGTAGCAATTATCACCAAGGGTTCAGCCCAAAAGCTTCAACTGGAAGAAGGAAAACAGGCATACACTATCATCAAATCATCAGATGTTATGGTTGCTGTTGACTAGCAAGTTTTCTTTGAGAGAGTTCTCAATGATCTAAAGCTTATATTGAAAGCCCAGTCATGGTGACTGGGCTTTTAGCATTTTTATTGTCTTGAGAGCATATTTTTTTCGGAATTGGCTCAATCAATGTGTATCTATCAAACAACTACTAAATTTATTGATATATAGGATTCCTATTTGATTTTTGAACGGAATTCAGTACAGTTGATGTTAAGCGTTCGGATGTTCCCTGTTAATACCAATTCTCCATGAAGATGATTTTAATTTAGCCCGCGCAGGCGGGCTACCCTCCGGGAAGCCGCCTCCGGCGTCTATGTTCGTATAGCCCCACACTTCTAGTGTGAGGGAATATTAAGCGCAAGTTTACAGAGAAATGGTATAAGCGTTCCCTACCTCTACTTTGTCAATTCACCAAATCAAACCGGATTCCTATAGCAATCCTAAATCATTTGTAAAAAATCACAGTTGTTGATACTCTGAACAAAATCAGGTGAAGGCGCAGAAAAAACCAATGAATTAGCCCGAAAATTGTAGTAAATACACATAAGCGTGTGGAGTGCCGACGGGTATCTGGAAAACGCTTCGCTTTCAGCCGCCAACCAACCTCTGCCCTGGAATTAAGTTCTAGGTGTTGCAATAAGGGTGATCGCCAGGGCAGAAGTCGCCGCGTCTGAATTCCCAGATACCCTTAATTGTAAAAAGTATTTGGGATATTATAGCTGTCGCCAACTCTATTAGGACATATAGCAAGGAACGCTTAACGCTTAACAGGGGTGTGAAAGTCTGGTGATATCCGTATTTTCTCATTAGTTCATGTCCTAATCTACCTGGCAACGGCTATACTATAAAAATTCGTGCAGAAGCGGTGAAAAAAGTGAGCCATACATAAATATTTTCGGAAAGTCAAAAACTTGATGATGAGTAACGAGTTCAAAGAATCTTTTAATATGAGAAAATGATTTGCATAAGTGGTAAAACTCTCTAATAAAGTTTTTAGCATACAACCAGATGTCCTCTACAGGATTTTGCGTTGGGTCATTAGGTGCACTCTCGTATACAAGTAACTTTCCATTCCGATTCATTTAACTCTTGATTAAGAGTATCTAAATAAGCTTTAAATTCAGCAGAACGATGATAACTAGCTCCTAAAATATTTCTAATTTTTGAATGGTTATAGTTTTGCATCACCATTTGTACAGCAAGTGCCCGTTTTAATTTTCTGGGATCTGGGTTCGCCTGAATGAACTCTATCAACAACTGTGATTTTTTAAAAATGATTTAGGATTGCTATACCAATAGTTTTCTTTTAAAAGAAACCTGATTTATAAAATGTGATTTATGGAAAAAACTAATAATTCTACTACTAGTCTGTCTTCAAATGGGTCTGACAAAGTAGCACAAAAGGATGATTATCCAGGACGTGCCTATTTTATTCGACATGGTGAAAGCACCAGCAACGAACGTAACATTTTTGCAGGAGTACTGGATGTTGACCTGACCGCTTTTGGTAGGTTGCAGGCACGCCGTGCAGGTGTTGACATTAAGAAAAAAGGTGTGAAGTTTGATGCAGTATATGTCTCTCAAGAGTTAGAAGACTATGTATCAACGTATGGGTTGGTTGCCAATCTTAACGTTGTCTCTGCTGCTGCATCCCCAGTAACAACATAATTTGCAAGGCAGGGCAAACACAGCAGGGTAAGCGGATTGAAAAGTATGACTTTAAACATTGAAGTTTTAGAACAAAGTTTTGAAAAAGTTAAACTCCACGCCGATGAATTTGCAGCCAGCTTCTACGAAAACCTTTTTAAGGCTAACCCAGAACTAAAACCACTGTTTACTAAAACAGATATGAAAAGCCAAGAGAAAAAATTGTTAAATTCTCTTGTTTTGATAGTAGAAAATATCCGCAACCCAGAAGCTTTAGAACCAGTTCTCAAAGCTCTAGGGGCTAGACACGTTGGCTATGGAATTATTCCAAAATATTATAGACCAGTGAGGGAAGCCCTACTGGTGACATTTGAGCAGTATCTCCAACAACATTGGACTCCTGAAGTCAAAAAAGCTTGGTTAGATGCTTTTACAGCTATTACTGCATTGATGTTAAAAGGTGCAGGGAAAGAATCTTCGCCTAAAGTTGATCAAGCACAGAACTCCACAATTTTAGCAAAACCTGTTCAAGCTGAACAACCTGTAACTTTACAGTTTCAGACCAAAATATTAGCACAGCCATTTAATCAAGTTTTCAAACAAATTTCTCATAAACTTATTGATGCTTTCTGGATAGCACCAACGTGGTTAATCGCTATAGTTGCAGCAGTCTTGTTTACGATAGTTGTTGTAATTGTTGATGATAATTCTGTGCTGGGAGAGGCTTTAGGTGCTGCTGACAGTGTTAGTTTGGTGGTGGCGTTAGTTTTATTCATTAAGGAAACTCCAGATCGCCGCAAACAATTTCACTACCAAGCTTGGAGTACAGTTGATGCCGCACACAATGTTAAAGTTAGTTATGCCAGAATTTTAGCACTCCAAGATTTGAATGAAGACGGTGTTTCTCTCAGAGGTTTGGATGCTTCTGGTGCAGAGTTGGTAGATATTAATCTCTCTCAAGCCAATCTGAGTAAAGCCAATTTAATGGAAAGCGATTTGACAAATGCCAATCTCAGCTATGCCAATTTAGATAATGCTAATCTTAGTCAGGCTAAACTTAGTGGTGCCAATTTGAGTTCTGCAAAATTGGGTTTTGCTAACCTGACTCAGGCTAATCTTAATAGTGCCAACTTAAGTCATGCTAATTTGATTTGTGCAGATTTAAGTAATGCTAACTTGAATGGTGCTAATTTGAAAGATGCTAACTTGAGTGGTGCTAATCTGGAGAGAGCCTATTTAAATGGTGCCAATCTCAAAAATACTAAAGTGAGCAATGCTGAACTTAGCAGTGCTTTTCTAGAAGGTGCAATTATGTCTGATGGTTCAAAATATCGCTCTCAAAATTAATTGCACAGTATAGCTTATATACTTTGCCAGGGTATAGATTTTACTTTTTTCTAGAGCTAAAAATAGAGGATAACTCTTACTCTGGTGACCAACCTGACTTTTCACGGGATATGGAAGTGTGATTCGTTGGTAGCTGAATTCATAAGCTATCCAAGGTGAAAACCTAGAGTAACCTTGAACTCTTTTATGATAGGGGTGAGTAACAATCGAGAAACAAGTCCCCTCCTCCAAGGTTCGGAGTGACTCAAGACCTACACCCTCAGCGAGTAAACTCGGAATTTTACAGACGGATTTTTATAGTAATATCCCAAAGACTTTTTACAATTAAGGGTATCTGGGAATTCAGACGCGGCGACTTCTGCCCTGGCGATCACCCTTATTGCAACACCTAGAACTTAATTCCAGGGCAGAGGTTGGTTGACGGCTGAAAGCGAAGCGTTTTCCAGATACCCGTTGGCACTCTACACGCTTATGTGTATTTACTACAATTTTCGGGCTAATTCATTGGTTTTTTCTGCGCCTTCACCTGATTTTGTTCAGAGTATCAACAACTGTGATTTTTTACAAATGATTTAGGATTGCTATAGACAACATAAAATGTTAAACTTCAAAAAATATGCTGCATTGCTTGCTTTGTTACCACTTGCTACTTTGTGGACTCAAGCAGCGCATGCTGAAACTTTAAAAACGAAAAATTTCAACGTTGTAATTACTAGAAACTGTCCAGAAGGAAATGTAACTTGCAACAATGTTACATACTTTGGAAAGGATTTAAGAACAGGTAAATCGATTCGTCTGACTGGCAAAACAATGCACACAACTGGTGCAGATGGTATCACACCAAGTCGCTTTCTGGGTTATCAGTTTCGCAATAACGAATATCTTTATCGGGTGACAACAGACGGCACTTTACAAGTTTATCAAGGGAAAAAACTAATACTTCAAGAAAAAGGAGCTTTTACATATTAAAAATTATCTTCTTTATAACTAACAATCAAGGAAAATATTCTCCCCAAACTCGCGGGGAGGATATCACAGGCGCTGATTGTGGTGTCAAAGCTGGTTGCTACTAAAACAAAAATGCTCTTCTGTTAGCCAATATCAACGCAACTTCTTTGGCAAAGTAAGTCAAAATCAAATCAGCACCCGCCCGTTTCATACTAGTCAAAGTTTCTAAAATGACTCTTTTCTCATCAATCCAGCCCATTTGAGCTGCGGCTTTAATCATGGCATATTCACCGCTGACGTTATAAGCAGCTACAGGTAATTGCGTGTAATCTTTAACTTGGCGGATAATGTCTAAATATGCTAAAGCAGGCTTTACCATCACGATGTCTGCACCTTCGGCAATATCCAGCGCTACTTCTTTGATAGCTTCTCTAGCATTTGCGGCGTCCATTTGATAAGTCTTTTTATCCCCAAATTTTGGTGCAGAATCCAACGCATCCCGAAATGGACCATAATAAGCAGAGGCGTATTTTGCAGAGTATGCCAAAATCCGCACATCTATGTATCCTTCCGCATCGAGTGCTTTACGAATAGCCCCTACCCTACCATCCATCATGTCAGAAGGTGCAACCATATCTGACCCTGCAGCAGCTTGTGAAAGTGCCATTTTCACCAAGACTTCGACTGTGGGGTCATTGAGAATAACGCCGTTTTGATCAACAATACCATCGTGACCGTGAGTCGTAAAAGGGTCAAGCGCAATATCGGTAATTACTAGGATACCTGGCACAGCTTCTTTAATAGCCTTGACAGTTCGCTGTACCAATCCTTCTGGGTTGTAGCTTTCACTACCCATGTCGTCTTTGTTTACTTCTGGTATGACAGGGAAGAGTGCAACAGCTCCTACCCCCAGTCGCCACACCTCTGCTATTTCTTTAACCAGTAAATCTAAAGTATATCGATAACACCCAGGCATGGAGCTAATTTCCATTTTCTGTTCCTCACCTTCCATGACAAACATGGGATAAATGAGGTCATCGACAGTCAGCGTTGTTTCTTGCACCATGCGACGTAAGGTAGCAGTGCGACGCAGGCGACGAGGGCGATGAATCAGCGTTGTAGCTGTAGGTGCAGTGTTATTAGCAGAAGGATTTTCTGATGACATGGGAGTGAATAATAATTGTTCTGCTAAATAATGATAATCGTTTTCATGCAGCTTTTTTTGCTTTCAGGTAGAACCACCAAAGGGTAAACATTTATAAAAACGAGGAACCTCACCCGCCTACGGCACCCTCTCCTTAATAAGGAGAGCCAGTGCGTTGCGGAGCCAGTGCTGCAGGAGGGTTTCCCTCCGTAGGCATCTGGCGTTGGGGTTCCCCCCGTTGTAGCATCTGGCGTGAGAGTTGGGGTGAGGTAAAACAGGAATTATAAGTAATTAAGCGGATTTGATATAAAGCTGTTTAAAAATCATCTTGGTGTCAATGTCCCCCTACACCCATACACCCTTACACCCCTACCCCCCTACACCCCTTCTTATTGACTCCAAAACCCTTTTTTTCTCCATAGCGGACAGTCCGGAATTCCACTTGGTTTGTGTTTGGGTTGTAGAGGGTATAGGTTGCTTCCCCAGGAGTGCGTCCTACATTCCCCACGCCAACCACTTGACGCGACGAAACGTTGATAGTTCTAGGCGAAGTTTGACTATCGAGGGTTGTAACTTGTGTGGTGATAGAACCTGCTTCTAGTTGATATTGAAAAGTCAAACCAGAACGACCACAAAATAGGTTATTGGCTTGCATCCGCGATAATCTATCCAACATTTGGATGGGTGGAGTTAGAAGTGTAAGTTCTTCACTCACAGAGACTGTTGTGCCATGAATTAACAAACAATCCAACTCAAAAAAACCAAAATCAAGGTTTTGCAACCATTGTACTGTCTGACGGGAAACACTATCCCACAGTAACTTCACACTTTCTCCCCCATACTTCTCCATTAACTCTATGGGTTCCCCAGTCGCACCAAGCCCATGCAAAATCAAACACTGTTCTTCCCACCATCCCTTACACACAAGCGGTTCTAATTCACCAAGTCGGGGGTTACGCACTCGTTCCACCAGTTGTTCAGATTCTTTCGTTGGTCCGACCAAATCACCGAGAATATATAATGCCTGCACAAAACGACTCTGACGCTTAATATCTGCCATCACGGCTTCATAAGCTGCCAAATTTCCTTCAATTCCACTTAAAATTGCCCACTTCATATCAATTTTGGATTTATTCTTGGTTGTTGTTAGTTAGTTGTTGGTGGTTATTCACTCCCTTGTCTCCCCTATCCTCAGATCTTGCACCTCCGACTGATACGCCTTGAACTGAAGTTCAAGGCTAATAACCCAAGTCCGTTAAAACGGACTGAAAAACTACCCAGTCCGTTTTAACTGAGATCTTGCACCATTTTCAATAACCGTAGGGTGGGCACTGTCCACAACGGAAAAATAAGGTTTTGAGCGAACTCTAGGCAGTGCCCACCTTACAAAAATTGCAATAACGCAACTGGTGCAAGATGTGAGCGCCCAACGGGCGCGATTAACGCTCCCGCAAAATATGAAACAAGCACATTTTTATAAGATTTCTCAAAGCCTTACTGTATAACGGTTCTAAAATGTGCAAGTTAGGAGTTTTAACGGACTTGGACTTTGAGCCAAGAAATTTATTTCTTGGCGGACGAAAAGTATGGTGCAAGATCTGAACTATCTCCCTTGTTTCCCCATCACCTTGTACACACATGGCTTGGATCATCTGCACGTTCTGCAAACTCCATTCCCTGCGCTAAACGCCAAGCAAAAATCGCAGGTAAACCCTTTTCAATAATCCCTCTTACAGTTTTCTGATAATCGTAGGGTACTTCTCGTAACATCACTTCTTGAGTGTCAGTATCGTAAATAACATAAGTTGCATGAGGTCTTCCATGTCGAGGTTCTCCTACCGAACCCACATTCACAATCTTTTTCAAGGGTGCTGTAAAGAACCTTTCCTCTTCTTCACAATTTTCACTTTTGGTACGCACCTGTAAACTTCCTGCATCGAGGTTACGCACATAAGGCACATGAGTATGACCACAAAATAGCACATCACTCTCTGTGGAAAGTACGCGCTCTAGTGCCACAAAAGCATCGAGTTCTGGTAACAAGTACTCGTGGTTGCTGTGAGGACTACCGTGAACAAACGCCATGTTTCCTTCACGGAAAGTATCGGGTAATTGGGCGAGAAATTCGCGGTTATCTGGAAGAATTTCCTTGTTTGTCCACTCGTGAGCGATTTTTCCCCGCTTCTCGGCTAAAAGGGAAGGAAAACTGCACTCGCAAGAATTCAATCCTTCGACAATATCCTCATCCCAACAACCAGCGACGGTAGGAATATTTAACGAACGAATTTGCGCCACCACTTCATTAGGATAAGGACCATATCCTACCAAATCACCAAGACAATAAATTTTTTCGCATGAGTGCTTGTCAATATCCAGCAAGACAGCATCCAAGGCTTCATAGTTGCTATGAATACATGACATGACTGCTATTTTCATGCTTCTATCTCCTCAAGTAGAACTTGTTTTACCTGTTGTTGGTATTGCCAAATTGCAGCGTCTGACAAACAGCAATCTTCTAAAGTTTGCCTGATCGCCACTTCGTCTAAGTTTTGTCCTGACACTTCTATCCCACTGAAACGTTGGGGTCTATTTTCCAAGTGGCGGGGTAAGTCTAATTCTAGAAAATCGGTTGATGGAACGCCTGCGGCGAAATCAGCATAAAGCGATCGCCCATCTCCAACATCAAAAATTCCCTTAGCGCGGCTGACTTGACCGTAAGCACCGTGAGTCATTTCGTACCAAAACTCCTCCAAGCTATCTTCGTCGATAACTTGACCAGTAGTTGGGACGCGCCATAGCTGGGTAGTGGTAATACTGCTATTCGTTGCTGCTCCTAGTATAATTTCATCTGCCCAAGCATGATACTCAGAGTCTTGGAGATGCGGTGGCAAAATAGCGATCGCACGGTACGATAAATTATCCAGTATTGGTGCTACAGCATTCAGTTCTAAATAAAATCTCAGTTCGATATAAACAGCATCTGCTGAGGGTAAGTGTCTGAGGAACTCAACTTCTTCTCCATCTTTAAAGACTTTAACAGCAGGATATTCGCTGTTCAGGCGGGTTTGATCGATGGGAACATTCCCAACTCCAGGACTGAAATACAAGATATGACTCGTAGTGACACCACTACAAGCTATTTGTTGAGTAATCCAAGTGGTCTTTCCTGCGCCTGCTGAACCTGCGACAACAGTAATTTTGGGTATAGTCATATAATAATGATAATCGTTATTAAGCAAGAAAGAGGTAGAAATAATATCAAGTCTGGTTGATTAGTTATGATTTGGGCGATCTGTGAACCTCACCCCTTGCTAAGGAGCTACGGTGTATACAGATCTTTATTACAAAACCAAAATCGTCGTAGATCCCCCTAAATCCCCCTTAAAAAAGGGGACTTTCAGAGTTTCTTGCCCCCCTTTTCAAGGGGGGTTGGGGGGATCAAATGCCTGTAGGACAACGTTATAAGACTTGTGTGTACACCATAGTTGCTAAGGGGAGGGGAGGTTTTGGCGTTAGACAAAACCGGGGTGGGGTTTCACGCGGGTTGGTAATGATGAGTGTTTCAACAGAACTGATATAAGTTCTGTTTCTGCTTAAAGTCGAGAATGAGAAAACAAGATAACCTTAATAATATGTGTATGACTATTCTTAATTAAATCAATAAATATAAGCTTAAGGCGTTTGTTGTGTCACCCATTCCTCGAACAGTAGAGAACCTACAGCATAATGTTCGTCATCCAACAGCCGAATGACACCAGTACCAGCAATGACTTCTAGAGAATCTGCGACTTCTCCTCGACTTAAACCAGTACACTGTGCCAAAGTTTTTGAAGTTCCTTTTTTGTTCTTAACTAGGGCTTGATAAACTGTTCGTTCAGTTTCGCCGAAGCAACCAGAATGTTGTTCTGCATTCCACCAGGAGGAAAAGTCTTTGTCGTGATACTGTAATAATCTGTTAATAAGATTAGTGCAGGACTCGGTTTGCTGATGATTATCGAAGATAATATTGAGGGTTTGTTGGATGAGATAGGGATGACATCCTGACCATTCAATAATAGAGTCAATTTTTTCCTGAGTTAAAGAAATTTGTTCTTGTTCTGTGCGATCGCCTATCAATTTTTGCGTTTCTTCCTCGCTTAAGGGAGTTAACCATTCAATTTCTGCTATATTTAATAATGGCGAACCAACACGCTGCTGATATTCCTTCAAATCTCGATAGCCTGAGAGCAAAAGACCTAAAAAAGGTTTGATCGCAGTGTCGGTATCTTTCAATCCTCGCAGGTATGACCAAGCATCACTTGCCCAATTTTGGCGGACAATAAACTCAGCGCCATCGATGAGAAAGCAGACACCTTGAAAATTTAACTTGCGGAGTTCCTCGATAGTTTTCAGGAAAGCCAAGCGGAAGCTATCGTTATTTAAACGTTGTTCGTGGTCGGGATTGTTGATGTTAAACTTGATATTCAACTGTTTGAGAAAGCTAAGAGTGACTTCGCCACTTTTGACTTGAGTGAGAAATTCGTGGTACATTTGCCGAATACCAGCCAGAGGAACTTCTCTCCAGCGTTCGATCGCTTCCCGGAGTCTGGCTATGAGGAGATAACGCAGATTGTCTAAGTCTTTGGGTTGTTCTAACTGTAAGTTGATGAGTACAGGGAATGCGCGTCGGGAATTCCCTGTATTTGGATTTAGCAAATTCCACTCGATCGCACGCAAAGCACTTGTTTTACCCAAACGTCTTCCAGCCAGGAGAATTCGCACTTGAAAGGGCGATTTAAGCATGGTGTTTAGCAATTCGCTGCGTCCGAAAAAGTGGGAAGGATCTGTAATTGCTACTCGGAAGTTGTCAAACGGGCGTTCTCCTGAGAAATTCTGCATTGTTTTATCTCCTCCTCTGTCATCTGCATTTGAATCCACCGCGATAAGAGTGGAATCCGGATTTGGTAGAAATCTTGATGGTTTAATTCTTCGTCATACAACAATCCTACATTTGTCAGCCACAAGCAAGCATCTAAAGATTGGTTTGCGGTGAAATCAGAACTGAGTTGGTTGAGTAATGCTTTTTCTGGGATACCATTGCTCAAATTTTCGTTACAGGCGATGACTCGCAGGAGGGCGATCGCCACTTCAAAGTCACGTTTTTCTAAATCTTCCCAAATGCTTTTTTCTAAATAATTTTTCAATTCGCCTTTCTGAGTCAAGGTTTTCTCTAGATAAGGTTCTACCATTGCCCATTCAATGAGCATATTTCCACTTTCAGAAGACTTTGGATTTTTATCTTGATTTTTATTTATCTTTTCTGTTAAAAAGCGAGCCAGTTGACGAGAGACAAATGGATGTCCACCGCTTTGGCGATGAATTTGTCTGGGAGTGACTTCATCAAACTCCAACGCCATCAGTTTACCGATATTGATCAGCATGTCTTTCGTCTCATCCTCAGAAAAAGGAGGGAGAAAGACTTCTTTGAAGAAGCTAAAAACCGGATTCGTTGCAACTCCTGGTTGCGTCCACGAGTTGATGCGATTGCAATCTGGATGCACATCAGCGACGAGAATTGACAGTTGACGCTGTTCTTGAGACAAAACTCGTAACGCCCCAAAACAAGCATTAAATTCTTCTGCTTTTTCCCGCGAGTCTTCTGGAGTGGGGATAATTCGTTCTACTTCGTCTAAAAAGCACAGTATGGGCAGCTTATAGTTTTTATTCTGCTGGATTGCACTTACAAAGTCAATCACCCGTTGAATAAATTCTCCAGTTAATTCTGCGGCTGGTTTATCTGGTGGAAATGGCTGAAATTGTGGAAGTTGAACCTGATTTTCTAGGGTAGACAGACGCTGGAGGATATCGTTAAATAAAGCAGCACCGTAGTAGCGAGAACCTCCATAGCGTTGAAGGTCAATGTGTATGACTGGGTGTTCGCGCAGCATGAAACCTAACTGGAGTAGCACAGAAGTTTTGCCAGACTTGCGTAACCCAAACAAGCCAACTCCCTGAAATCTCAGCAGTTTTTCTGCCAAGCGCTGCAATAATTCTGTGCGCCCAAAGAAAGAAAATGTGTCGCTAATGGCGTTTCTGTCATCGAAGAAGTCAGCACGTTGGAGGTAGCGATCGCAATACTCTTCCAGCAATCCTCTGCACTCGTCTTGGTTTGGTAGCGCTTGTTCTACTTGTGCAAGAGGAATTGGAATCAGGACAAAATGATCGCGTAAACGTACCTTTGCCGTTTCCATTCTCGCTGTGGTGTCAGGAGAAACTTTATAGAAAAGAATACCAATTCTCTCTCGGTTATCCAAAACTAATTTTTCAGAGATTTCAACAAGTTGGATAACATCTTTGTCAGTTGGCGTATCCACAGTTAGCAAAACTGGTAAAGGCGCGTAGGGGCTGAGACTACCTTCGATAGTTTCGATTGTTAAGTGCTGTAAGTTCTCACGTTTTATTTTTGCATCTACTGGTTTGAAAAACTGAGTGACTAAATCCAAACATTTCTTTTTCTGTTCTTGTTGTTGTAACAGTCGCTTGAATGCACCGTCTTGTGTCAATTGTTGTGGAAAACGTAAGTTAAATAACTGGACAAAAGTATCACTTAGTGTATGGTCTTTGGTGTTTGCGGCGTATTCGATTAATTTTTCTCGCAGTTCTAAGGCTGCACCCAAAGGCAGTAAAGTTGCCAGCAGTAAGTAAACGCCGCGAAAACGCGGCTCACTAATGTGTTGAATAACACGCTCTTGGACTTCTTCACTTTCGCCGAGAAAGTTTTGCACCAGGAAGAATTCCATAATTTTGTCGTGGCGAAAGTACCAGTTTTTCAGTGGTTCTCCCTCAGCATCTTCCCACTGACGGCTGACAACCATCTTATATTTTTCATCTTCCATACTGATTAATTCTTGTCTAAAATCATCAGCAGGAATAGCGCTTTCGTCGTTAAGCCGCATCTGGTAAACTGCTTGCGAAAACTTCTTGAGTGGAAATTCATGTTTCCATTCTCGCAGGTATTCTGCCGCCATGAGTTGATATTGTTGTTCTTGCAGGCGAAACAAATCTGGTTGTTTACCTTGTGATAGCATCAGGGCAACCAGCGTTAAATCCATTGGGTTGGAAAGAATTCGCTTGGCTGCGGCTAAATCTTCTGGGGATTGTTGATCGTTGAAAGCTTCTGCTATGTAGCGAGAGCAAGCTTGCTCGTAATCTTGGAATTCCTTATCGTCTACAGGCGTCTCGCTTTGAACCTCACCCTCGCTTTGAACCTCACCCTCGCTTTTAGCTTCGCTAAAATCTTTCCCTCTCCTTAGTAAGGAGAGGGATGCCCGATCGCGCTGGGTGAGGTTCCGGTTGTTCAAAACCTCATTCTCGCTTTTCACTTCGCGAAAATCTTTCCCTCTCCTTAATAAGGAGAGGGATGCCCGATAGGGCAGGGTGAGGTTCCGGACTAACCAGAGAGATAGGCGATCGCGCTGGGTGAGGTTCCGGTTGCTTTTCACCTCACCCTCGCTTTTCGCAGAGCGAAAATCTTTCCCTTCGGCTTCGCTCAGGGTTAACCCTCTCCTTACCAAGGAGAGGGATGCCCGATTGCGCAGGGTGAGGTTCCGGAGTTCGGAGAGGGATGCATGATCGCGCAGGGTGAGGTTCTGCTGACGAGACATCAAAAACTGCTGTATTTGCTCACGTTCCAACGGCTGCAATTCATATTTCTTCGCCGTTGAGGGGGGTATCCAATCCAACGGCTGAGTCGTCATAATAATGTTGCCCCGGAAATAGCTTTCCACAAACTGAGAGACTTTTGCTCGTGTGTCAGCAGTGACTTCATTGAGTCCGTCGATGCAGATGTCTATAGCTCCATAGTAAATTAGGTTTCTCAGGAATTTGGCATCATGTACCTGTCCTTCCAGCTTGGCGTAAATTGCAGGAATCACGCCATTGTCACACTTTTGCGCGGGTAGAAAGACGACTGTTCGCTGGGAGGTTTTCACCAAATGGCGCAGAAACATCGACTTGCCTAAACCAGAGTCGCCTTCTAAGACGATTTGCCCTTTTATGCTAGGAATCACTTCTGTAATTGGTCGAATTTCATCCGTATTCTGGTGTAGAGACGTTGCATGCAACGTCTCTACAACGCCAGACTCTGGAAAGTAAGTTTGTTCTTTGAAATTGTCTAATCCCGCATCTGCTAGCAAGATCGGTGTGAATGGTTCAAACAGTCGGCGACGCAGGAAAGGAACCCAAGTCAGGAGTAAGCCGATATAGCCAAAACCGAGAATGCGCCGTAACCACGGGTTCCAGAAAATTGGCTGAACTTGGGGAGATTTGGGATAGGCAATAATGAGGAGAAGCCAAATCGCAAGGTGAGTCAGGATGATGTTTCTGGCAAGGAAAAACCACTTCCAAAATTCTAAATTATCTATGACTGACTTCACCGTGTCAGCTTCGTTGTATCTACCTTTAAGATTATTGTAGTGATCTTGAAGTAGTTTAATATCTTTCCATTTCCAATCTGAAACTTTTTTAGCAACGACTCCAATCTGCTGTGCTAAGTTTTCTTGTAATAGTTTCAACTCGTGACTATTGTTCCAAGCTTTAAGAAACACGTTCAGTGTGTATTTGCCATTTTTGTATTTGAGTTGAGTGGGAATTGCTTGAGGATAACCAAGCCACTTTAGCAGAGTTTTCACCTCATCAGTACCACCCCCAAGGAAATAGGTGAGAAAGCGCCATTCTGGAATGTATGACTGACCATCGTAATAGACATTATCTAGAATGATAACTATCTCATTGAACTCCAGTTTTCTGATTTTCCCCAAAACTTGTGCTGCACTGGAACGAACTTGAGACTCAACGGTTTTATCTTTGAGGAAGTCGAGGATGTCTTTGACGTAGAGTTTGGCAGCTTCCCCCAAATTCCCCAAAGCTTGTGCTGCACTGTAACGAACAGAAGAGTCAACGGTTTTATTTTTGAGGAAGTCGGCGATGTCTTTGACGTAGGGTTTGGCAGCTTCCCCGAAATCCCCCAAAGCTTGTGCTGCACTGGAACGAACTTGAGACTCAACGGTTTTATTTTTGAGGAAGTCGAGGATGTCTTTGACGTAGGGTTTGGCTGCATCGCCCAAATTCCGCAAAGCTTGTGCTGCACTGGAACGAACAGAAGAGTCAACGGTTTTATCTTTGAGGATGTCGGCGATGTCTTTGACGTAGGGTTTGGCATCATCGCCCAAATTCCCCAAAGCTTCTGCTGCACTGGAACGAACTTGAGACTCAACGGTTTTATCTTTGAGGATGTCGAGGATGTCTTTGACGTAGGGTTTGGCAGCTTCCCCGAAATTCCGCAAAGCTTCTGCTGCACTGTAACGAACAGAAGAGTCAACGGTTTTATCTTTGAGGAAGTTGAGGATGTCTTTGACGTAGGGTTTGGCAGCTTCCCCGAAATTCCCCAAAGCTTGTGCTGCACTGTAACGAACTTGAGACTCAACGGTTTTATTTTTGAGGAAGTCGGCGATGTCTTTGACGTAGGGTTTGGCAGCTTCCCCGAAATTCCCCAAAGCTTGTGCTGCACTGTAACGAACAGAAGAGTCAACGGTTTTATCTTTGAGGATGTCGGCGATGTCTTTGACGTAGGGTTTGGCTGCATCGCCCAAATTCCCCAAAGCTT
>JAHHGV010000036.1 GCA_019359695.1 Brasilonema angustatum HA4187-MV1 | reverse complement strand
AAATTCCCCAAAGCTTGTGCTGCACTGTAACGAACAGAAGAGTCAACGGTTTTATCTTTGAGGATGTCGGCGATGTCTTTGACGTAGGGTTTGGCTGCATCGCCCAAATTCCCCAAAGCTTCTGCTACAGCGGAACGAACAGAAGAGTCAACGGTTTTATCTTTGAGGATGTCGGCGATGTCTTTGACGTAGGGTTTGGCTGCATCCCCCAATTTCCCCAAAGCTTCTGCTGCAGTGGAACGAACAGAAGAGTCAACGGTTTTATCTTTGAGGAAGTCGAGGATGTCTTTGACGTAGGGTTTGGCAGCTTCCCCGAAATTCCCCAAAGCTTGTGCTGCAGTGGAACGAACAGAAGAGTCAACGGTTTTATCTTTGAGGATGTCGGCGATGTCTTTGACGTAGGGTTTGGCTGCATCCCCCAATTTCCCCAAAGCTTGTGCTGCAGTGGAATGAACAGAAGAGTCAACGGTTTTATCTTTGAGGAGATCGACAGCAATTTTCCCAACATCCTCCGGTTTCTTCCCCGCCATAGATTTCCAGTCTTGCAGTTCATATTCACCTAATTTGTCCAAAGCCAATGCTTTCACCTTGGGGTAGCTGTCATCAAGCGCAGCCATAATACCGTCAATCTCCCAGCCTTGCGGCTTGGGCTTGGGTTCTTCTTGGGCACTCACCCAAGAAAGGGAGAAGAAAAGAATCAATAAAAAGGTGAAAAGAAAAAGCAGAACGGGGGAAGGCTTGCGGGTTGTGCGGGGAGTTGTCAGCATGGAGGACACCGCGCAGTGAGGGCACAGATCCCCGACAACTTTTAAGGGAGTCGGGGATCTTGTTGATAATAAAATTATATTCGGTGTCAATTCGATTTTTATTTGTGAGCTACGACAACGTCTGTAAAATCTTAGCTGAAAAATACCCAACCGATTTTGCGCGTTGGTTGCTAGCGGTTGAACCCCGAACCATCGAAGTTTTAAAAACAGAATTGAGCATTGAACCAATTCGCGCTGATTCCTTGACATTTCTGCAAACAGAAAACCGCATTTTACACATTGAATTTCAAACCATAACAAGATCTAAAACACCGATTTCTTTTCGGATGTTGGATTATTCTGTCAGATTGATACGTCAGTATAAAGTCCCTGTAACCCAAGTCGTCATTTTTTTACAACAAACAAATGACGAAATTGCCTTCACCGAAGAATATCTCAGTGAAACGACAACTCATCGCTATCGCGTTTTGCAGATGTGGGAACAAGATTCAGTGCAATTTCTCAATAATCCTGCACTCTTACCGTTAGCACCCTTAACGCAAACAAACTCACCCCAAGCATTATTATCCCAGGTTGCCCAGAGCGTTGCTAGAATTTCGGATAAGGAGACAAGGCAGAATATTGCAGCTTACACAGAAATATTAGCGGGTTTGAAATTTGAGAAAAACTTGATTCGTCAATTTTTGAGCGAGGATATTATGCAAGAGTCAGTCATTTATCAGGATATTTTCCAGAAGGGAGAACAGAAGGGAGAACTTAGATTCTGTCTGTCTTTACTTAATGAACGCTTTGGTGAAATTGATTCGTCAATTCTTGAGCGAGTTCAAGTTTTCAACAAAGAACAGTTAGAAGCTTTAGGTAGAGCGCTTTTTAGAATGTCATCAATAGCTGATTTAGTGACTTGGTTAGACGAGCACGAAAGCAATTAAGTAAGTGGGTTTTTAGCTTGTTTATCTCAAGGCAGATCCCCCCAACCCCCCTTAAAAAGGGGGGCTATTTTGCCCATTTACTTAAAAAGGGGGGCTGTTTTGCCCATTTACCCCCTTTTTAAGGGGGTCGCCGTAGGCGGGGGGATCTTATCCGAACTGTATGGGGCTATTTTTGCCGATTTACTTAAAAAGGGGGGCTATTTTGCCCATTTACCCCCTTTTTAAGGGGGTCGCCGTAGGCGGGGGGATCTTATCCGAACTGTATTACGAGATGACATTGTGGTGCTTCAACCTCAGAACACGAAACTCCGATCTCAGAAGCTCAAACTTCACCCCTCACAACACGGAATTTTGACCTCAGAAGCTCAAACTTCACCTTCACAAGCTCAACAACCGCCTAGGGTTTGAAACCCCAGGCTCATAGCGAAAGTCGTCTAAAGACGACTGGTAAATGGTTTGAGTCCATTTTAATGGACTTGAGCTAAAAGCCTGTGAAATTGATTTCCGGGCGGGCGAGGGTGTTCCTCTAAGCGGCTTCTCCTCCCACCACCACATCACGTATCCTTAAACTAGGACCACCGCAACCTACAGGCAAACCATTTTGTCCACCTTTACCGCAACCGCCGGACTCATCCCAGTAAAAGTCATCGCCGATCGCCTCAATATCTGCTAAAGTTTGAAAAACATTCCCTGAAAGCGTCACATCCTTGACAGGTTCAGCAATTTTACCGTTTCTAATCATCCACGCTTCCCCAGCGCTAAAGGTGAACATTTCCCCATTCGTCATTCCACCCAACCAGTTACGGGCGTAAACTCCTTCTTTTATACCGTTGAATAAGTCCACAACAGGTGTTTTTCCCGGTTTAATCCAGGTATTTGTCATCCGTACAATCGGAGGATAGTGATAACTAAGACAGCGTGCATTACCCGTTGGCGCTTCGTCCAATTTGCCAGCCGTTTCGCGGGAATGTAAACGTCCTGTCAAAATCCCATTTTCTATAAGTTGAGTTGTGGTTGCAGGTGTGCCTTCATCGTCGTAAAAATAGCTACCTCGATGTCCTTGGGGCGCTGCACCATCAAAAATCTGCAATTCTTCTGGTCCAAACCGCCGCCCAATCGTCATCACTTCCAACAAATCTGGGTTTTCGTACGCCATATCTGCTTCGGAAAGATGCCCAAAGGCTTCGTGAACAAATAACCCAGAAAGAATTGGATCTATCACCACAGTATAAGTATTACCTTTGACAGATGGCAGATATAAAGCTGCAACTGCTCTTTGTGCAGCTTCTTTGACTTGTTCATCCAAAGCCGTCAAATCTTCAAAAGCTTTGCGTGAACCAGTTGTTTCTCTTCCTGTTTGCACAGTTTCGCCGTTTCTGGCTGTGGCGGCGAAGCGCATTTCCATATCTACCCAAGATTGCTCAATCAAAGTCCCTTCACTGGTGGCGAGGATAACTCTTTGGGCGCTGTCTCCATAACGAACAGAGGTGGTGGTAATCCGGCTGTCAACGCTTTTGAGTAATTCCGTGTAGCGATCGCACAATTCTTTTTTCTTTTTCAACGAGATTTGCCGGGGATCGCTTCCAGTTAATGGCATAGTGCACACTGCTTGCACAATGTCAATGGGAGCTAAGATAGTTTCTTCTTCACCAACGATTTTGGCGGCGGTAATGGCTTCTTCAATGCGATCGCTAATTGTCGCCAGTTGGTTAAAGCTGCTAAACCCCCATCCACCTTTGTGACAGGCGCGAATCTGTCCGCCAATGGAAATACCTTCACTAAGGGTTTCTACCTTGTCGCCACGTAAGAAAATATCCGTTCCTTCAGCTTCTTCAAGACGAATCATCAAATAATCTACACGGGATGAGTAGCGCTTGAGTAAGTCAGAAAGTAAGTTTTGAGCGTCAGCAAGTAAAGTCGGCATTTGTCGGACAACAACAATCAGGAACTGCCTTTATTGTGCAATTATGCCAGTATGACTTGCCACTGAATCAGGGAATTCTTTTTATATGACACGTTTGTAGAGCTATCAAGGTAAAATGTTAATCCACGAGTCAAATGTTGCAATAGGTAGGCAAAGGTGTAATGGATGCCCCTCGAACATGAATTACCAAACCGCTTGCAAATTTTTGATTGACCAAACACTTTATAACGAGGAAAACCCTGATGCCTTGTTGATACGTCTACAGCGGGGACAATCACCAATACCAGGTCAGATTACCTCGATTTTGTTGGCATTGAAAGTGGTGTTTGAAGGTGTAAAAGATACTGCTGTTGTAGACAAAAAATTAGCTTATGCCTTGTATCTATTGAGCATAAGGACTCAACAACTTTTTGCCGCAGGGCGCAAGGCGGGCGTTCAATGGTCGCCCTTACTACTGCAAGATTTGCTGAGAATCGCGACTGCAACTGAGTCTATCTTTTCTGGTGAGTGGCAAAATTTACATTAAGACTTATGAGTTGTCAGCCTCTCACCCTCTTTAGAAAGCGCAAGCTACGTATAAAATAAACACAATCATCCTCTTGCCTTATCACCTCAGCTTTCGCTGCCTTCTGCTGGATTTTGGTTTGTGGTTTTCTTGAAAAAGAAAAATTCAAGAATAGAAAAATTAGTTATTCAACATTACGCGTGTTTGAGTTGAGATGTTTTGAGTTGTTAGTTAAGTTTTTTCCCCTTTGCGAAAAAAAAACCAAAGTCACTCGTTTCATAATCCAATGTAGACCGACAAGTATGCCAAAGGTAATAGCAATAATCACTAGGGGCTGTTTACCAAGAATGTCCTCTACACCTTTAGTGAGTACCTCATCCGGTTGAGTGACAAAATCCCAGCTGTTAAAACGTAAGAAACGTCCCCAATAAACACCCACTGCACACAGAGCATGGGTAATTAACTCAACCCACAAGATCCATTTGCTCTTACCAATGCGATGTAAATAATAACCTAAATTAATTAAAGATATAACGTAAGCTTCAAATCCAGCTAAAATAACTAGCAAGTACAACGGGATGAGTATCAGGGTTATGATCCATACAGACTGAATTCTACGAATATCATCTATAAGATGAATGATATCAGTCAGCAGGTAAGGTGCATTTGGTAGAAAACTATAGAAAACTATAAATCCCAACCACCAAACCCAAGATCGCCCGCGCCCATTGCGAAACAACCAAACACTCAAAGCCAAAGGTATAAAAGCCAGAAATAGGTTCCAACTCATCCAACTTATATTGATTTGCAGAACTTTTATGACTTTGGCTATCAATTCAGTCAGTTCCCCTTTCATAGCTACTTCCTTGAAGACGTGTAAATGATTCCGATTTCTCCGTATGGTTATAAGCTAGCTGATTGATTGTCAAAACTGCATTTCGTGGTAAAAATGGCTACAGGCTTAACAATCAATCAAGCGGGCTAATTCACTAGTATAGCCAATGCGTAAATCAGAGCCACTTTACCATGAACAAGTTTTTCATCACCGAATGTGCGGCACACGGCGGGTCTTGCATGCGCGGCTTCGGGTAAATTCATTGGATTCCCCGTGATGCAAGAATCCCCCGGCTAAAAGCCGTGGGGAATGTCAACTCATTTTGATTCGCTACTACAGTACTTGTTAAGCTCAGATGCCAGAGTATCAGACTGTTTCGCAGCATTTGTGGCTGCTGTTAGTGCTGTATCGATTTCTCCTCTTGCCTTTTGAATTTTGACCCTACCCTCTGATGAGGGTTGAGCTGTCTTAGCTGAACCAAGAGCCTTACCTGCTGTAGCAATTGATTGACTAAAAGTCTCAAACACCTTGACAAAACTGCTCTGAAATTGCTGAAGCTTGGGGTCTTTTAAATTTAGCTCCTTGATTTCTTTGGTCACAGCTTCCAAATCCTTGGATAGTTGCAAGCTGGTTGTCACCTGCTGACCTTTATTTTTATCAATCAGGTCACTTCCTTTGTTAATGAGGCTAACCAGTCGCTCACATTGGGAGGCTTTGCTCTCACTGCACGCAGTCACTAACAAAGCGATACTCAAGCTAATAGGAATAATAACGGTATATCTACGCCAAACAGACATTAACACCTTACCACCAATAAAACCGAAACAATAGTAACCTAATGATTCAGTCATTTTTGCTGATATTTGGATAATTCACCTGATCTTAAGTGTACGTAAGCAAAGTGCAGGTTTACCTAGTTACACCTTTGTGATATCAAAACGGATGCAGTATCAACCTGTAGTTACTGTTATGTAAAGCTCTTTCTAGTCCGAGTCACTCCAAGCTGCCGTGTATACACATAAGGCAAAAGATTCAGAACAGAAGTGACGAAATATACTATAAACTTTTCTCATATCCCCAGGTAGGGGATTGCATTTTGATGTAGAAAAACTCTCTACTAATGATAGAGAAATTGCTAATATTGACTGCCAATGAAAAAAATTTCTGCAATGGTGTTAGCACTGAGCTTTTCAGTGGTCGCTTGCAGTACACCAGGGAATCAAACAGTATCTCCTACTCCAGAAGCAACAGCTACTCCTGCTCAGGCTAGAGACCAAAAAGCTCAAAATAAGCCTTTAGTTGTCACCACTGTAGCACCATTAACGAATATTGTCAGTAATATTGCAGGGGAGCGTGTCCAAGTAACAGGCATTATTCCTGAAGGTACTGACTCACACACCTTTGAGCCTCGTCCTTCGGATGCTGATTTGCTCTCCAAAGCTAAGTTAATCATCGTCAATGGGTTGCATTTGGAAAGTCCGACAGAAAAATTGGCAAAAGCTTCTAAGCCGAAAGAAACTAATATTTACGAACTTGGCAGTAATACTATTACCCAAGGTCAGTGGATTTACGACTTCAGCTTTCCCAAAGAAAAAGGTGATCCCAATCCCCACTTGTGGGTGAATCCCAAATACGCTGAAGCCTACGCCAAATTAGCTGCCCAACAGTTAACTCAGTTAGATCCGGCTGGCAAGGATTACTACGCTACTAATGTGAAAAACTATTTACAACGCCTGGATGCACTAGATAAAGCAAATCGTGCAGTTGTCGATAGTATACCAGCTAAAAATCGCAAACTTTTGACCTACCACGATTCTTGGGCGTATTGGGCAAGAGAGTACGGCTTTCAAGTCATTGGTGCGATTCAACCATCAGATTTTAAAGAGCCTTCTGCCCAAGATGTGGCAAAACTCATTAATCAAATTCGTCAAGTTGGCGTTCCTGCCGTCTTTGGTTCAGAAGTCTATCCCAGCAAGGTAGAAGAGCAGATTGCCCGAGAAGCAAAGGTGAAAACAGCCAACACTGCTGATGATGAATTACCTGGCAAGGGGTCTGCTAATGCAATGGAAAACACCAACCCTGAACATACATACATTGGGATGATGGTTAACAATATGCGGATTATTGCTGAAAATCTAGGCGGAAATCCTGATCTGGTGAAAAATGTCAATACTGCCAATGTGGTTGGACCAACAGCGAACGAGACAAAAACTTCTCAAAAATAAATAAAAACCAAAGATCAGCCTTAAAGACTGGACTTATCATTTAGTCTTAACAATGCATTCCGCCTGCTGCCAAGGTTATTTATTGCCAATGGAACAACCACTACTAGAAGTTAAAAATTTAACTTGTGGCTATCAAAACAAACCTGTGTTTACACAGGTAAATCTGTCCTTGTATCGCGGTCAACTTTCTGGTTTGGTTGGACCATCAGGAAGCGGTAAAAGCACCTTGATGAAGGCAATTTTGGGGTTAATTCATCCTTGGGCTGGAGAAATTTGGTTTCGGGGGAAACGTTTGCAGCCAGGGACATCACCGCCGCGAGTGGGTTATGTGCCTCAAGTCGAAACGGTAGACTGGAATTTTCCTGTCACAGCTGAAGAAGTGGTGATGATGGGGCGATATCAGAAGCAGAGAATGTTACCTTGGGCTTCAAGAGGCGATCGCACTGCAGCCAGAGAACTTCTCAACCGCGTCGGAGTTGCTCATGTCGCCCGCCAACCCATCGGTGAATTATCTGGCGGACAACAACAGCGGGTTTTTGTGGCCCGTGCCCTGGTGGGAGAGCCAGAAATCGTATTATTGGATGAACCTACAAGCAGTTCGGACTTGCAGGTTCAGCACGAACTCTTACATCTATTAGCGGATTTGAATCAGCAAGGTTTGACGATTCTACTATCCACTCACGACCTGAACTCAGTCGCCACACATCTACCTTGGGTTGTGTGTTTCAACCACGGATTAATTTGTCAAGGTCAACCCCTTGATATTTTTACTCCTGCTAACCTTGAGCGCACCTTTGGGGCCCAAATGGTTGTCTTCCACCAAGAAGACCGCATTTTGATTGCTAGCGGGGGAACTTCGTTGCGCCATCAAATGCAAAGCAACTTGCCTCCAAGCTTACTCCAAGATAAATCGAAGTCTGCGTGATTTCAACATATTTGTATGAATTTTATACTTGAACCGTTCCGCTATGAGTTTTTTAGCCGTGCCATCTTAGTTGGGATGATGGCAGGTTTGTTATGTGGCGTGATGGGTGTTTACATTACAACTCGCCGGATGAGCTACATTGCCCACGGTTTATCTCATGCTATTTTGGGTGGAGCCGTATTAAGCTATGTTTTGGGACTTAATTTCTACATTGGCTCTGGAATATGGGGATTTGGTTCTGCTGTTTTAATTCAATATTTGACAGGACGCAAAATCTACTCGGATGCGGCGATTGGTATTGTCACAACTGCGAGTTTTGCTTTAGGAGTAGCTGTTATCAGCAGCTACCGGAAGTTTAGCCAAAATTTTGAAGCCGCTTTGTTTGGTAATGTGCTGGGAGTTTCTCCGGCAGATTTATGGGTTGTGACAGGCGTAACCGTTGTTTTGCTGAGCTTAGTTTTCTGTTTTTATCGCCCTTTATTATTTTGGTGTTTCGACAGAGAAGTTGCTCAGGTTCACGGTGTTCCTGTGTTTGCAATGGATACACTGTTTGCTTTGATGCTGGCGACAATGCTTGTAGCAACGCTCAATGTGTTAGGTGTGACACTGATTATTTCGGCGGTAGTCATTCCCGCTTCAATAGCACGGTTGTTGAGTAACCATTTTGGTTACATGATGATTGTTTCTGGTTTTTTGGGAGCTGCGATCGCCTTTATCGGTATTTACTTGAGCTACTACTTCGATATTGCTTCTGGAGCCAGTGTAGTATTGCTCTCAACCATGATATTTGGTTGCGTGTTGCTTTGGAGGAGCTTGCAACATCGTCGCAAACGCTATTTAGCACCCCTCGCCTCACAACACTACGATTGAGATCAAAGAAGCGAAACCCATAAACAAATGATGCTGGAGCGCGAATTAACAGAGAATATGACTCATGATGCTCTAACAGGGAGCTGCCCCTCAGGGATGTTGAAAAATTATTCAATGTACACTGACATGGACTCTGAAAAACAATGCTTAAAAGTATAACAAAATAAATTTTTATAAAAAAAAATACAAAAAAACTAAAGCAGCGGTATCGCTAAGTTTTGTTAATAACAGCAATAATACATAATATTATTGATACTTTAGCTATAAATACATCACTCAACTATCTTGGTTATTATAGCAATCGCCAACTCTATTAGGACATATAGCAGTGAATAGGGAACGCTTAACGCTTAACAGGGTTAAAATCTCGTGATGTCCGTATTTTCTCATTAGTTCATGTCCTAATCTACTTGGCAACGGCTTTATAACCAAGATAGTTGAGTACATTTCATCAGAATCAAGGTTCTACCATATGTCAGACCGTTATTTACAGTTGATAGACTTTATTTATCCACTTAAACATAATCTAGTTAATCATCGAGTCTATACTGAGCTTGTGGACTTGTATTCTCTACAAATTTTTATGGAATCTCATAGCTTTGCAGTATGGGATTTTATGTGTTTAGTAAAAACACTTCAAACAAAACTGACTTGTGTGACAGTACCTTGGTTACCACCAAAAGACATTTTTTCAGCTCGATTAATAAACGACATAGTTTTGGCTGAAGAAACAGATGAAGTTTCACCTGGTAGATTTATAAGTCATTTTGATCTTTATCTTGCGGGGATGCATGAGATTGGTGCCAATACAATTCCTATTCAAAGCTTTATCCAGCACCTTCAAAATGGAAAATCTGTACAATATGCTCTGGAAAGTGTCACTATTCCATCTGCAACTAAGGGATTTGTCCTCTCGACGATGAAAGCAACTTCTAAGTTAATTCACGAAGTTGCTGCGAGCTTTTTGTTTGGTAGGGAAGATGTTATTCCATTGATGTTTCAACGCATCCTTAAAAGCTTAGATAATTCCAGATTCAACTGTCAGCAGCTATCTCTCTATCTAGAACGGCATACCCATCTTGACGAGGACGTTCATAAACCAATGGGTGAGCAACTTCTTAAGAATTTATGTGGAGATGATGACCAAAAGTGGGAACAGAGCGCTATGGCTGCTCAAGAAGCTCTGTTATTCCGCATTTCTCTTTGGGATGGAGTGGTATTTCATATGTTAAATGCTAAGCGAAAAACTAGAGAAAGTCTCACTAGAGTAGCTCTCTATTGACGCTCCCATCCCTAATGGTGCAACACACTTCGTGTGCCCGTTCGCGTAGCGTGCCCGCAGGGCATAGGGCTTACGCTGTAAGCCGTGTTGTGAGCCATAGGCATAGGAAAGCGATTGCAGAGGAACAACAGACGCCGGCATGCGTATGGCAACCCGCTCTTTTTCGTAACGCATGCGTAAGTCCGAAAGAAATGAAGATTACGTAAAGCTAAATACAATTTCAGAAATATATGACCAGTGCCAATTACTGAGTCATTTTATCTATAAAATTTAAGCCATGTCTTTGAATTTCAAGATTCTACAACAAAGCTTTGAACTCATTAGACCTCACAAGACAAAGTTTGCATCTAGATTCTATTACAATCTGTTTAATCAATATCCCCAGCTCATGCCTTTATTTGCCAACACCAATATGGAGCAGCAGAACGACAAGTTAATACAAACTTTGGTGTTGGCGATTTACAATGAGCGCAACCTTGCTTACTTGGCAACTATACTAAGGGATTTAGGAGCAAGACATGTAAGGTATGGTGTCACGCTAGAACAGTATCCAATGATAGGTGAGGCACTGTTAAAAACCTTTGAAGAATATTTAGGAACAGACTGGACTCCAGAGGTGAAACAGGTGTGGACAGATGCTTATGCAGAGATAGCCAAGCTCATGCAGGAAGGGATACCGCATGAAGAAGCTTCTAAATTGGAGAATGAACTCAAGCCCAGTACCAATTCAACTACAATAGGATTTACCTCGATACAACCTGCTGTTACTACGTCTAGCCTTAATAATGATGAGGACAATAATAATGAGGACGTCTACGACGTAGAGAATGTATCGCAGCCGAGTACCAACCCAAACACAATGGATTTTGTTCCAACACCGACTTCTGCTACTACGTCTAAACTGAACTTGAAGTTATTAATGATTATTTTAACAATTACTGGTCTGTTGGGTGTTGGGCTGGTATACGGTTTCAAGTTGGTCAAGGAACGACAAGAGATTATAACGCCAAAAGAATGAATTACGAACATTTTTGAAGATTCAAGATTTTTGGTTGTCATTGTTGGTACGCTGCGCGTATGCCTTTGGTGTTACGCGAGATCGCGCAGTGTACTTTGGCGTTCAGCTCCTCATTTTTAGCACTAAAAATAACGAAATAAATTCAAGATTCGTTGTCGCAATCGTTCCAAAACAGGCCCCTCTTCGCCAACTCCATCTGCAAATAACATTTCATATATCAATGGCACTCCTAACTGTAACTCTTCTAAAATTTCACGTTGAGTAAACACATCTTGCGGCTTTCCTTCCAAAACGAGTCTTCCTCTATCCATAACTAATATCCAATCTGCCCAGCGATAAACTAAATCAAGGTCATGAGTTGCCATCAAGATTGTTGTTCCAGATGCGTGAATTTTTCTCAAGGTTGCCATCAAGTTACGCGTATGTAATCTATCCAGATAAGCGGTGGGTTCATCTAGCAATAAGAGTTCTGGTCGTAGCACCATCACATCTGCTATTGAAACTCGCTTTTTTTGTCCTAAACTGAGATGATGTACTGGTCTTTGAGCAAGTTCAGTTAACCCAAATTCTACTAAAGCTTGCTCAACTCGCTGTTGAATTTCTGCTTCTGGTAACTGCAAATTACACAACCCATAAGAAATATCTTCTTCAACAGTAGAGGCTACCAGTTGTTGTTCTGGATCTTGAAAAATTAACCCGACTTTTTGGCGTAAAGTCGTCAAGTAGTCACGATTATATTGCAATCGTTTACCTTGCCATGAGATAGCTCCTTTGTCAGGCTTGTAGAGACCATTTGCTAATAAAAATAATGTGCTTTTACCACATCCGTTTTGACCAATTAATGCACATCTTTTACGAGCAGGAATTCGTACACTCAGACCATTCAGAGCCGACTGTTGTGCACCTGGGTAAGTATAATGTACCTGCTCAAATTCGAGTAACCATTCCTGCATGCTGCCAAAATTCCAATCCTATTAAGACTACACAGCCAACAATTGCTTCTATAGCATAGCGCTTGGATTTTTGATAGCGATGGGGATGCCAAACCCGCAGTTCTCCATTAAAACCCCGTGCTGCTAAACTTAAGGAGACTTGACGATAATTTTCTATAGTTCGCTTGAGTAATTGTCCAATTAACAGTGCTAAACTTTTCATTCCAATACGAAAAGTACGATAGCCACCACGAGATTGTTGAGCAGTCCATAACTCAGCAGTGGAATTGAGAAGGACAAAAATAAAGCGATACATCAGCAATAAAAGCTCAGTTATCAGTACTGGAACTCCTATACGACGTAGTGTTTGCAAAAGTTCGGAAAAAGGGATAGTTAGCATGACAAAGTATAGGCAGGATAAAGAAGCAATAGCTCGCGTTAAAATAGTCAATCCCTGCTCAACACCTTGGTGACTTATATATATATAATAAGAGCCAAAAGTCAAGCCACCGAGTGAATCCTTTGGCATTAAATGTATGTGAGAGAGATCTACTCCATTGATAACTAAAGCTGGTAAACTAGTTAACCAGAAAAGAGTAGCAACATAAACTAATTTGACATAAGTTCTCGCAGGAATTCCTGCATACATCACTGTCCAAAAACTTATCCAAACTGCAATCAAGATTTGAATTAAAGGATGAGCAAAGGCAGTGATAAGTAGCAGGACAGTGGCAAATACCAATTTTTGTTCTGGTGGTAACCAACGTAAGCGATTTGTGTAAGCTAAGGTATCAATCTGAATTCTCATTTGGTTTTTTGCTTTGTTCCGAACGCCCCTTGTATAACCCAATTACATAGCCAATCACACCAGCACCTACTGCTGCTTGCACGCTAAACATGAGGCTTTCAACTTCGCCACTGGGCAACTCAATTAATGATTTAAACCAAGGTTTATATTCGGGCTGTATCTCTTTGATTGCTGATTCTGCTTGATCATCAGAACCACTAAATTGCGCACCTTTAATGAATACTACTGGTGCTGCTGCTAATACAACCACTGCTAACAGCAACAGCCAATTATTCCATTTTTGATTTTGCTTAGTCATGAGTCGCTTGTTATTTATTATTTGTTAATCCTTAGTTGTCAAAAATGATGACTAACCACTCTCTACTTTCTATTCGGTTTTTGGTTTCATGAGGTTTAACATTTCTAGTTCTTGATGTCCATAGTTAGAAAGCCAATTCCAAACTAAGACTGTCAACAATCCTTCACTAATTGCCAAGGGTACCTGTGTGACGGCAAAGATTCCTGCAAATTTTATAAATGATGCCATGAAACCACCCGTAGCTGCGGGGAAGGCAAGAGCCAGTTGCACAGAAGTGACAATATAAGTTGTCAAATCCGCAACAGCAGATGCTAGAAATATCGCTAATCTTTGTTTACCACTTCGCATAACCAAGCGGTAAAGCCAGAAGGCAACAAATGGTCCGACAATTGCCATTGAAAATGCATTTGCCCCCAGTGTTGTCAACCCACCATGTGCTAGTAGTAGCGCTTGAAATAGCAATACCAAACTACCTAGTACGGACATGGCTAAAGGTCCAAATAGCACTGCTCCTAATCCTGTGCCTGTTGGATGGGAACAACTTCCTGTTACTGAAGGCATTTTCAATGCTGACAGCACAAAAGTAAATGCTCCTGCCAATGCTAGAAGTAATTTTAGTTCAGGAGTGGCTGTGGTGATGCGAGTGAGCGATCGCAATCCCAAAATAAAAAACGGTAATGCCACAACCCACCAAAAAATTGCCCAGCCTGGTGGTAAAAAACCTTCCATAATGTGCATTGCGTAGGCTGGTTTGGGTAAGCACACAATCAAGTAAAAACTTACCACTGCCATCAAGATGAGACTGACTAACCTTACTCTGCCCTTTGACTTGGGAATAGTTTTCAACATGCTCAGTACCTGCAGATGCTAAAGCTTTTAGTATAAATCGCTGGACGTCTTGACTCAAGAAATATTTTTGTCAGCAAAGGTTCCCGCTTTTTTTGTCGAGTTTGGGGAAGTGTTGGATAGCAAAAAGGTCTTGGCTACCGCCTTGTTTTCAGCTATTAGGAAATATGTATAGCAGTCCTAAATGAGATTGTAAATTATCTCATGAGGGCTCTTAACAGGGAACGCTTAACGCTTAACAGGAATTGTTTATAAATGATTTAGGATTGCTATATTATACACCCCATAATTACTTACTATTTTTAGATACAAGTAAATCCCTGTGACTACCGTATGCAATCAAGAAAAAATTTTAATTCTTTCACAAGACTTTTCAGGGCTTCGCGTTGGGATTTGCAACATTTAGATAAAAAATCCAGTTTGTTTGAGAAATCACCTCATTTCTATTGAGAATAATTGTTTTTCATACTTGAGAAAGATTGATAATAATTGTTGATTGTTTTACCATATTTATGAGAAAATAATTAAAAAAAATTAGCAATTTTCCTCCATTCTGCCGCTAGCCATTTATAAAAACATGCCTAACTATTCTGTTTTAGAGCAAGAAAAACTATGGAGTCGCCGTAATCTGTTGATGCTGGGCTTAGCAGGTACTGGTGTGGCTGGTGCGGCTTTATGGCAAATACTGAATTCCCGAGCTCTATCACGGGTAAAAGTGCCGCCTATGGAGACACAGACAACCTCTGATTTAGCTACCCCCTCGAAGATGGTACGAGAATTTGATTATGGTACGCTGAAGCGAGAAAATGGACGTGTCGTTCGAGAATTTCGATTAACTGCTGGTACTTCCCCAATTCAGCTCAATAGTGCTGTTTCTTTCAACATTTGGGATTTAAATGGTCGCATACCAGGACCAACGCTTAGGGCAAAACAGGGCGATCGCGTACGGGTGTTGTTCTTCAACCAGGCAGGACATTCCCACTCTCTACATTTTCATGGCGTTCACCCCTCAGAGATGGATGGCGTTCGTCCAGTTCGCCACGGTACAGCAGTTATCTATGAATTTGATGCAGAACCTTATGGCGTTCATTTGTACCACTGTCACATCGAACCAGTTACTCGTCATGTTGCCAAGGGGTTATATGGAATGTTTATCGTCGATCCGCCGACTCCACGTCCCCCAGCAGATGAGATAGTCCTGATTATGGCTGGGTATGATGTGAACGATGATAACCGTAATGAATATTACGCCTTTAATGGTCTGCCTAACTACTATAAGGATAATCCTATTCGGATTTACCAAAATCAGTTGATTCGACTGTACGTGCTTAACATCATTGAATTCGATCCAGCAGTAACGTTTCACCTACACGCCAACTTTTTTAAGGTCTTTCCTACGGGAATGACTTTAAAACCGTCTCATGAAAGTGATGTGATCACAATGGGGACAGCCGAACGCCACATCTTGGAATTTGCCTTTCGCTATCCAGGTATGTATATGTTTCATCCACATCAGGATGCGATCGCAGGAAACGGTTGTATGGGTATGTTTGACGTTATCAGCAACAGTGATAAAAAAATCACATCTTAAAGTCGCGAAGCTGTTTGACACTTCAATGATCATTGATCATTATTTTTCGATGCGATCATCGTAGAAAACAGTTGTGTGGGTATGTTCGACGTTATCAGCGAGAGTGATAAAAAAATCACATCCTAAAGTCGCGAAGCTGTTTGACACTTCAATGATCATTGATCATTATTTTTTATAGAAGAGAATTTTTGCCGTACTATGTGGTAAAACTTGTTTTAGTATGGCGACAAACATCTGAATAACAAAAAAAATTCATACCCAAAATTTGCCAGGGAACCACAAAAGTAGGGGTATGAATGGCTTTGTGCATCTTTTACAAAGACAAAAGCCGACTTACAATCATTGCTACTTATGCATTACCAAAAAAATCCTGACTTGATTCTTGCTGTGCAATGACGAGGTCATGACACAACCAATGAATCATATAATTCATGGTGCAAAATGTAACATTAACTGACTTTTTTCCGATGAACATACGTCTCACAGATTTACTAAATTTACCTGGTGTAGCAGTAGAATCTTGTCATTATTCTCAAGATTCAGTATCTTTTCAATTAAGGGTTTTAACCAAAGGTACATACTGCCCACATTGTCGTAACTACACAGAAGAATTACATCAAACTAGACCAATTCTAGTTAGAGATGTGCCAGTAGACAGTAAAGAAGTTTACCTCAAGTTACCACGTCGTCAATTTTATTGTAGAGTGTGTCAGCGATACATCACTGAGCGATTGCAGTTTATCGATTGGCGAAGGAGGTACACACAAAGGTATGAGGAAAAGATTTATTCCCAACTCAATCGTTGCAATATTGAGCAAATTAGCCAACAGCAACACCTTCGTATTGAGCAAGTCAAGAACATTTTTAACCACATCAGTCAAAAGCGAAACAAACAGCATCTTGAATTCAGTCAAAAGAGCTATTGCTATGAAAGGTAGGGACAAAATAACAAAAAATTATCACCATTCAGTCAAAGAATAAGAGCATTATTTTTGTTGACTGTAGATTTTTTCGCGAAAAGTATGTATGCTGAAAGAAGTGTCTTAAATGTAAGCTAAAAGCATACACTTGAGAAAAGTTTCCCTAGATCATCCGGGCATCCTATTAATGACATTGCGGGAGATAACTTCCTAATTTACAGTTTTCCCCCCATCCAAATAGTTGTTTGTTAAACACTAACTGAGGATTTTGATAGTGCTAGATTCATGTGTTGATTCAATTTTTAGAGAGTTCCCTCAACAGCTGGATATTCTCAACGTTACAGTCTCTGGACTGAGTATGTTATCTGCTGGCATCTTTCTATTTTTGATATTATTTAACTTACAGCTTTCTAGTCCTTGACATTGATGATGGAAACAATTCGCGGAAATAACTAGGCAGTTAGAAATCTGCAACGCCGCTAATTTTATAAGCATTATAATCTACCCTGCATCCAAGGGCTTTGCCCTAGAGCATACCTGCCTTGTTGTACTAGTACAGGTTGGCGCAAGTGAGCCTACCATTACAAGTAGGGAAAACATGCGAATTTGCAGTCTTTAAAAAAGGTAGGCGTATTTACGCCGCGCGGTACTAGGACTCAGCATATATGCGTTACCGTGCATAATGGTTGCTGCTACTGTTAATATCATGTCAGATTAAATAACCGTCCGCAGCCACTAAAGGGAGGCAATCCCAAAGACGCAAGCAAATTGCGTTGTTTCTCCGCAGCCACTAAAGGGAGGCAATCCCAAAGACGCAAGCAAATTGCGTTGTTTCTCCGCAGCCACTAAAGGGAGGCAATCCCAAAGACGCAAGCAAATTGCGTTGTTTGACGGAACTTGCCCAAAAGCAAGCGCGATACGTTTGCATATCTTTTGTGTACTCTTAAGAAACACGCTTAACGCTTAACGCTTAGCAGGTGAGACCAGCCCCCGTCTTGGTGAGTCCACTTGCCGTCTTGGCGGTTCCCGTCACGTTAGCGAAGCGTCTGGTGCAGGAGATTGGCAAAGTGGCGTTAGCGTTTGCGCAGCGCCCCCTTAGGGGCTAGCGGAACCGGAGGTTCTCCCCGAAGGGCGGTCTCCGTCACGTTAGCGAAGCGTCTGGTGCAGGAGATTGGGGGACTGGCGAACCCGAAGGGGAAAGAGTGTTTCTTTCTTTCGTAACGGGTTGCAATCGCTGCCCGTGACACTTAACGAGTGTTTGAAACAGCAGCGGTTCATACCAAGTTGCAATACCCAGGTAGCACAAGTCACTTGGGTTCAAAGCAGCGTGCTCTCTGGGCATACGAAACGAACCCTTGCGTAAGCTCCAGGAGAGTTTTCCGCGACGAACGCCAGTCCTGCAGAGGCTTGCACCAACGCGTTTGCGCCCGATTCGCCGCAGGCATACCCTAATACCATTTCACGAAATTGCTGATACAAATCTTTTCTCCCCTGCTCCGGGTGCTCCGGGTGTTCAAGAGCGGTCTAATTGTATCAACCTTAAAGTGAAACGGTATGAGGGTGGAGCAAAGCAATGTGCCTAAACTACTACAACAAAACGCAACTTAAGTATTAAGTAACGATTTTCAGCTTGTAGCTGAAAAAGCAACATATAGTATTCAATATTCAGTTTTTCCCAGTTGATTTTTCATCCCTTGCAATACCTTATAAAGTAGCGCAAGGGGTTTTTTTTTGTTTATTGTAACATCAGCAATACTTGAATGCTACACACTCAAGACAGATCTAATCTAGACTACTACTGATTTAGTTGACGCCGCGCTGCTTCTAAAATGATTGTTTGTTCAGCACGGGCGATCGCCAAATATGTCCGCTCAACAGCTTCCGGTTCAACAGAAATAGAAGTGATGCCCCATTGTACCAGTTGATCAATAATTTCAGGATACAGCGCTGGTGCTTGACCGCAAATAGAACAAGGAATTCCTGCACTGTTTGCCATTTGAATAAGTTGAGCAACAGCACTCATTACAACTGGATGACGTTCATCAAAGACTTTTGCGAGTTGTCCTTGCTCTCTATCCACTCCCAAGAGCAGTTGAGTCAGATCATTGGTACCAATTGAAATTCCTTGTACACCTGCTTTGACGTATTCTGGCAGTAAAAACAGCACGCTTGGCACTTCTGCCATAATCCACAATTGAAACTGTGGTACTTGAGTTAACCTTGCTTGCTCGACTTTTTGACGGCAAAAGGAAAACTCTTCCACTGTACGAACAAAAGGTAACAGTAAATGGATATTGCTGTAGCCTGCGTTTTGTACACCTGCTAAAGCAGCCAGTTCTAACTCAAAAACTGCGGGATTTTTCAAATAGCTGAAGGTGCCACGTTCCCCTAGCATCGATTGCGTGGAAGATTCTACATTATCATTCAAAGATGGTAGTTCATGGGAACGCCAATCCAAAGACCGATAAAAAACTGGTCTTGGTGCAAAAGCTTGGGCGAAGTGGATCATCTGCTCGTACCAACGTTCTAACAATTTGGTTCGGTGTCCCTCCAACAGCCAAGCACTCGGGTGTTTCCCTTCGAGTATATTCAGAGCCATCAGTTCTGAGCGCAATAATCCCACACCATCCACAGGTAAACTTTGCGCTTGTTCTATCAAACTAGGCTGGCTCAAGTTAACCAACAGTTTTGTAGTTATCATCGGCAGACTCAGATGTGATGGCCAGATGGAAGACGCGGAGAATAAATATGTCCCCTTGTCTACGGACACTCTCCTCAACGGAAGCCAGCCGAATCCTTTGGTGTCCTCTCCTAGTTCCCTTGTCCCCGTATCATCTTCCCCTTGTCGATGGACACTTTCCTCAACGGGAGAAACTCTGGGCTCGAAGTGTCCTTCCCTGGTCTCCTTCGCCCCTAATTCTGATTCCGTAGAAACCTCAAGTTCCCCTTCGCCCTTAATTCCCAACGCCAATCTGCTCAAGTCGGGAAATCCTAAGGTAGGTTCCTCTGACGTTTGCGTTTGCGTAGCCTTCCCTATGCCTAACGGCACGCTTCCGCTATCGGAGCTACTAGCCTGCTCGTAGGGCATAGGAGGGTTTTCCTCTCCTGACGGAGACGCTACGCTAACACGCTTGTTCTGGCGTTGGAAACCCCCTCTCTCAGACTGCCTCACCACGCGGCTGGCTCCTTTGTGAGAACCCTGAGTTCCCCTTGTCCCCGTGTCCTTTTCCCCTTGTCCTATTTCTCTAGCTTCTCTTGTAAGACGATAAACTTCTCCCTTGTCGCCATCAATCAGTAATTTCTCGCCTGTTTGAATAATTGCTGTGGCATCTGCTACGCTCACAACTGCTGGTATTCCCAATTCTCTAGCAAGAATAGCAGCGTGACTCGTCATACCTCCTTGCTCAGTAACAATACCTACAGTTTGTTGCAGTAGCGGTAACCAATCAGGTGCTATTGTTGGTGTAACTAAAATGACTCCCTTGGGTAATTGTTCCGGTTTTTGTTGTACATTCACAACAATATGAGCAGTTGCTGTCACACGTCCCGCTGATGCTCCTAATCCTTTGATGGAGTGGAAATTGTAAATTGGCAGGGGTGTACTCATTTGCGTTAGGTAAAGCGTACTCGTTGCCTCACAAGAGATAGTCCACTCAAAGGTAAAATTGACGCCAGTTTCTTTGACAATTTGACTTGCTAATTGAATGAGTTGTTGCAGATATTCTTCTGGCAAAGCATACTGTTTTTGTTGGTCTTCTTCCAACAGGTAAGGAACAAGACTTGAGTTATTTGAGGTAAGCGCATCTGGAGCAGGCACGGTTTGCAAAGCAGCTACAGGCGTTTTATCATTAAGACGGTAAGCTACCATCTTATTGCCTAGTTGCCGTTCTTTGACAGTACTAGTTTCCGGATGGATGTAGTAAACATCTGGCAAGACTTCACCTTGAGTCATTGCCACTCCTAATCCCGATGTCGCTAAAATTTCCCATTCAGAGGAGTTGGCATTGAGTGAGCCGCTGGCGATCGCATTCCTAAAAGGTTGTACCAAAACTCCCAAATTAATTTGTTGCAGGTCTATTCCTGCCCATTGCCAGTACAATAAACTTTTAGCACGAAACATCTGGCTCCAGGTGCGCTTCAATGCCAGAGCAATTGCTTGTTCATCACATTCACACACCTGAGATTCTAGCAATCCAGATGTGTTAGTCACCCCATGCTTTAGAGTAGGCAGTACAAAAGTTGGTCGCAAAATCAGATATGCAGATTTTAATTCTTTAGCTGCATTAACAATTTCACTCAGTAGGTGTCGTGGCAAATGAGCAACACTCATCTCTTGGCGCAAGCGTCTAGCAACCTGCTGAAGTTGACGCCAGTTTTTGACATCTAAGTGTAGTGAAGAATAAGGTAAGTCAGCGACTAACGCCTCCGAACTATTGAGAGTTTCTAGAAATTCTCGTAAAACATCTGCTGAAACGACAAAACCAGGCACTACAGGATAACCGCGCTGCATTATTCTGCTTAAATAAAATGCTTTGTCACCAACTTTGGCGCGGTCTTGTAGTTTAATTTGATCAAGCCAGTAGAGTTTGTCCACTCAATTACTTTGTTATCTGTTGTCAATTGCTACGGTAACGGAATTACTGTAATCATATAAGTAGCGACGGCTTCACGAATGGTAAATATAGAAATCCGGTTTTATTTGGTGAGACCAGTGCTACAGGAGGGTTTCCCGACCTAGGCATCTGGCGTGCGCTTTGCGCATACGCCAGAGCCGGCACGAGGGAGAACGCCAGGTGCTCTACTTGGGGAGACCCCAAGACCGCACTGGCTCCCCTCCCGGAGCGCTGGACTCACCGTAAGGCGTGGCGTTAGCCATAGGGTGAAATGACTTGCGTAGGAAGAAAACGCTTAACGCTTAACTTTCAAGAAGGCTCTTTGAGTTGTACTTAGCTGAGCAAAAACTTTTGGAGGAGTCTTATAGTCAGATCTCATCAACTGAAAAACTACCAAAACTAAGTTACACCATTTGTCCATCATCTATGTTTATGACGCTGACTTAGCTTGTAGTTATGGCGCTTAAAGTTTAAATAAGTCAGTTTACCTGAGAAAACCAATATCTCTCGTAACAAGCTAGAAAACGCAAGCGAAAAAAATTTTTGAACTTTTTTTGTATTTTACGTTTTACGATATGTGCCTATTAAAATATTACCATTAAGTACACGAGTAATTGTATATTCATCTCCATCAAGAATTGACAAGGATTTTCCATTGCCTAGTATCTACTATCTTCCGGCTAATGATTGGTTACACATCACCTTTAGGTTGTGCCTTGCTTTACTCGTTGGGGGGATAATTGGTATAGAACGGCAAATTAGACACAAACCAGGTGGTTTGCGAACTCATATGCTGGTGAGTTTTGGTGCAGCCCTGTTCACTCTCGTATCTTTGGTAATAAGTGCAGATAAACCAAATGGGGATGCTGTTTCGCGAGTCATTCAGGGTATTGCTGCTGGTGTAGGATTCCTTGGTGCAGGAGAAATTGTACGTCCATCTTCCCAAGAATCAGGGCGAACTGAAATTAAGGGACTCACCTCAGCAGCAGCTATTTGGGTTTGCGCTGCTTTGGGAATTGCTGCTGGATGTGGTTTGTGGCAGTTGGGATTAATTGCGGCTTTGTTGTCTTTATTAGTTTTAAATGTTTTTAAGCGATTTGAACGCTGAGATGATAAAAAAAAGGAACAGGGAATAGGTGAGACCAGCCCCCGTCTTGGTGAGTCCACTTGCCGTCTTGGCGGTTCCCGTCACGGAGCGCGTTAGCTCCGGCCCCCTTAGGGGCTAGCGTCTGGTGCAGGAGATTGGCAAAGTGGCGAACCCGTTAGCGAAGCGTGCCCGCAGGGCATAGGGCGGTCTCCGTCACGGAGCGCGTAGCGTCTTTGCAGGAGATTGGGGGACTGGCGTTAGCGCAAAGCGCACGCCCAGAGGTCTAAAGCGTTTGCGCAGCGCCCCTTTTAGGGGCTAGCGGAACCGCTCTTCGCAGCGTGCCCGCAGGGCATAGGTTCTCCCCGAAGGGCAACAGGCGAATTGGGAGACGGTTGACTAATGACGGGCAGACTTACCTATTTGCTTGCGATATCTTACCAGAATCCACAGAAAGAATTTGCGAGGACTTTAGCCACTGCGAATCAAAAGAACCCAAATGAGTTGTGGTGATCAGGGTTTGAAAACGATCTTGAATAGCATCGAGTAGCTGATTCTGTCGAGATGGATCAAGTTCTGCTAAGACATCATCAAGTAGTAGCAGAGGTGGTTCCCCAACCACTTGTTCTATAAGTTGTAATTCTGCTAGTTTTAAGGCTAGTACCAAAGTTCGTTGTTGACCTTGAGAACCGTATTGACGGCATGGTGTTTGATTAATTGTCAATTCTATTTCGTCACGATGAGGACCAACAACGGTTGTGCCTTGATGCAGTTCTGCAACAGCACGCTGCTCTATTTTTTCTAAAAAAGCTTGCTGTATTTGTTCTGGATTGTTCTGGTCTAATGAGACATTGGGTGAGTACTTAAGTTCTAGAATTTCTGTACCACCACTGATACTAGCGTGCCAAGCGCTAGCAATAGGGGCTAGTCGCTGTATGGCGCGATCGCGTCGTCGAATCACCCGTGTTCCTGTAGTAGCCAACTGTGCATTCCAAATATCTAACTCAGAATGCTCTGGAGTTTGGGCTTTTGAGCTTACCTGATGCAGTGATTTTTCTTGTGGACGCCCAGCCCCTTCCCGTAACGATGGCGACTGGTGTTGCAAAGTGCTTTTCAAGAAGGCATTACGCTGTCGCAAAACCTGGTTATATTGCTGTAGAATATGAGCATAGACAGGTTCGAGTTGGATTAACAGAGTATCCAACCAATTGCGGCGACCTTCAGGACCGCCGCGAATAAGATCTAAATCCAAACTAGAGAACTGTACCGCATTCAGAACACCAAGAAAATCCATTTGACGCCGCAGCGTCTCACCATTTAAAGCAACGCTACGACGACCATTTCGACGGAAGGTGAGAGCAAGGTCACTGATGCCAGTTTGTCGCTCTAAAGTGGCAACAAGCATGGCTATGGTTTCTCCATCTTGAATTAAATCGCGATCGCGTGCCATTCTGTGCGATCGCAATGTCGCCAGCAATTCCACCGCTTCCAGCAAATTGGACTTACCCTGAGCATTGTTGCCTACCAAAATTGTTTTGGGAGCACTAAACTCAACTTGCTGCTGTTTATAGTTGCGAAATTGTCCCAGATGAAGAGTTTTCAGGTACATAAGCTATTGAGACTTCCCGGATTGCTTACTGCTTTGACTTTAGCGGAGCTTTCCTTTAGGAGTCGCTGATAAGGCGTCCCTTGAACGCGCTACAGAACTGGCAAAAGCAAATAATGCACTTCCTTGGTAGTATTTGCCCTCAGACAGGAGTCTGCAGCCACGCCTAAAGTATGGTAAAAGCAAGCTAAGCCTCTTATAACCTCATGTTTCTTCAGACTTAATGCAAACTTCTGTCAGAGAACAATTTGTAGATAGGTCAACCCTACCTACAAGCAGCTAGACTGTACCACCTGCAGCTTGAAAACGAGCACGGGCACGTTTGTATGCTTGGTTTGCTTGGATTTGGCTTTGGCGCTCTCCTGCTTGTACTTGATTCAAACGGGTTTCTGCTTCATTGAAAGCAGCACGGGCTTCCTCAATGTTAATTGCGTCACCCCGCTCAGCACTGTTTACCAGAATTGTGACTTCATCTTTTTCAACTTCGGCAAAGCCACCTAACAGGGCGATCGCCGTCCAAGGCTGATTTTTATTGGCACGTACTCGCATAACGCCTGTATCTAAGGCTGTTAACAGCGGTGCGTGTCCGCTGAGGATACCAAGTTGACCAGTAGTGCTGGGCAAAATGACTTCTTCAGCTGGGGCATCCCACACAGTTTTATCTGGGGAAATTACACGAACAGTCAATGTCATATTTCAGTTATCAGTTATCAGTTATCAGTTATCAGTGAGCCAGCGCTGGACTCACCGTAAGGCGTGGCGTTAGCCATAGGGTTACTGGTCATCAAGTATCAATAAACAGTTATCGTACTTATTTTGATAACTGTTTACTGATGACTGTTCACTGAATATTAGCCTTTGAGTTTTTGGGCTTTGGCGATCGCCTCGTCAATATTGCCAACCAAGTAGAAAGCCTGCTCTGGCAGATCATCCAATTCTCCAGCAAGAATTCTCTGGAAGCCTTTGATGGTTTCTTTCAGCTCCACGTACTTACCAGGAGAACCGGTGAACACTTCTGCTACAAAGAACGGCTGAGACAAGAAACGCTCAACTTTCCGTGCACGCGCCACAGTCAGACGGTCATCTTCAGACAGTTCATCCAAACCGAGAATGGCGATGATGTCTTGGAGTTCCTTGTAACGCTGTAGTGTTGATTGTACAGCACGAGCAGTGTTGTAGTGTTCCTCGCCAACAATGTTGGGCTGCAACATGGTGGAAGTAGAATCTAGGGGATCCACCGCTGGATAAATTCCCTTAGATGCCAAACCCCGCGATAGCACTGTTGTTCCGTCCAAGTGAGCGAAGGTGGTAGCGGGTGCGGGGTCGGTTAAGTCGTCGGCTGGTACGTATACTGCTTGAATTGAGGTAATTGACCCTTCGTTGGTGGAGGTGATGCGCTCTTGCAGTGCACCTACGTCGGTTCCTAATGTTGGTTGATATCCTACCGCAGAAGGCATCCGTCCCAACAGAGCTGATACTTCTGAACCTGCTTGCACAAACCGGAAGATGTTGTCAACAAACAACAGTACGTCCTGCTTGTTCACATCGCGGAAGTACTCTGCTACTGTCAACCCCGACAGACCAACCCGCATTCTTGCTCCGGGTGGTTCGTTCATCTGACCGTACACTAAGGCAATCTTGGATTCGTTGAGGTTATCTTTGTTGATTACCCCAGATTCAATCATTTCATTATAAAGGTCATTGCCCTCACGGGTGCGCTCACCTACTCCAGCGAACACTGACACTCCACCGTGCTTTGTGGCGATGTTGTTAATCAGCTCCATCATAATAACGGTTTTGCCTACGCCAGCACCGCCAAATAGACCAATTTTACCACCGCGCCGATAGGGAGTTAGCAGGTCAACAACTTTAATTCCGGTTTCAAACACGGAGGGTTTGGTTTCCAATTCTGTGAATTTCGGAGCATCGCGGTGGATGGGCAATTTTTCCTCAGAATTGACAGGTCCCCTATTGTCCACAGGTTCGCCAAGGACGTTGAAAATCCGACCCAGCGTGGCTTTACCAACAGGCACACTGATGGGAGCGCCAGTATCAGTAACTTCCAGACCACGCACTAAGCCATCGGTAGAACTCATGGCGACAGTTCGGACTTGGTTGTCACCTAGCAGCTGCTGCACTTCGGTAGTAACTGAGATTTCTTGTTTGGCTTCGTTAGTGCCTTTGATGGTCAAAGCGTTGTAGATTTGAGGCATTTTCCCGTTCGGGAACTTGACATCAACAACCGGACCAATAACTTGGGTAATGTAACCAATGTTTGTTTTTTCTGCTGTGGTGACCATGCTGAGCCTTAATGATTGAAGCTATATTTCAGATCGGGTCGTCAAGGACATAAGAATTTGCTCTTGTCTCTTCAAGATTAGCACTGAACGATCCCCTCTATTGCGCTTAAATTTATCCTTAAAATTCCGGCTGTGGCGTGATAATTAGGTTATGTTCTACAATCTTTAACAAAAAAAAGTTCATCAGAAACAACTGCCGTGTCTATATGATGGCAGACACAGCAGCTAAACCAAATCGAGAAAACACAGAGCAAATTTCATTGACATCTCCCTTGCCTGAAGGCGAAGGGATTCTAAATGGATACTACGTGGCAGGATGAATCCATGCCACTTCGTTTTAGTTTAGCTGTCACCCAGATTTTAATCCGAGTGGGACGTGTCAAAGCGCCCCTACCCACTCGACCAAGTTCTAAACTCAGTGTTGCGGCTACTTTTCGTAGTATGTTAGCTGCTCCATTACAATCTGCGTTGATTGTTCCGTACCACATTGATTTGTACAATCCGCGTTTTGTACGTCGTCCACTCGGCTTCCACGTTTCGGGTTTTTCACCAAAGGTCGGTAGAAAGTCAAAATTTAAGAACGATGCTTTGGATGTGTATGATTCTTCTGTCTCAACAAAGTTGATACCATGTCTTTCGCATAGCTGCCTAATTCGCTCCTTAAGTCTGTATGTCGGAATTTGGACAAAAGTTTGATTGTTTTTTCGCCCCATATTTGATTCTTGGCGTTGACCCTGATTCCAGCCAAACACAACATTTCCTAACTTCATCTGCAAACAATAATCAATGACTATTCTTGTGGCCTTGTTTATTGCATCGCGCATTTGTCGATTACGTTTTTCGGTGATTGCGGAAAGTTTATTTGACCAAAATCCTTGTGGTTTTCCTTCTTTCAAACGAGCAACTTGTTTGTTGTACCACTGATTAATTGACTTGACGTGACGACCGTCAACGATGAAACTATTTCCATCAGATGAACTATCAACGCACGTTAGCCAGTTCGTCACTCCTGGATCTATCCCCAAAGCCCATTTCTCATTCAATCGTGGTCGCGAATCTGGTTGTTGCTCATACACAAACTCAGCATAGAATTCGCGGTTACGTGGAATAATGCGCAACTCTTTGATTGACACAAAATTAAGATTAGACGGAGCAGGGATAGTGAAATAATTTATGCCAAACCACGCTTTAACGGTCTGTCCTAGAGGAATTCGTATTTCGCTTCCTACCAACTTTAAAGCTTGTTTTGGGTAGGTACAGGATGCTAACCCATTTTTTCGATAACTGGGAAGCTTCGGACGTTGGTCAAGTTCTCCCTTACGCGCTTTCTTCTCCAACTCGTAGAAAGATTTAAAGCTTTCGGCAACGGTTCGCAAAACTTGCTGAGCGCATTGTGAGTGCAAAGACTGGTAATGACGATTAGTTTTGTATTCCTTCTCTAAGTCATACTTGCCTAAATACTTGCGTTGCTTAAACCAGACTTGACGACCGTAATATATTCCACAATTAGTTAACTTCGCCGATTGAGTACAAAGATATTCAAGAAGTGGATGAACGAGCAACGAACGATTTAATAATACTTGCTGACAACCATAATCTTTTGGCAATTGAATCACCTCCTTGTATCTCATTATTCTACAATGTTCTTAATATCAATTTCGGAAAAGATTCCGGCACTTTAAAAAGTGCCGTGTCGCGTTTCATCCCCTTCTTGAAAGATAGGGGCTTTCACGCTCCTGTTAATTTTCTGGTAAGAGCTAGAGATTTTGTTTAGGTGATTTTTCTAATCTCAATATGGGGCAGGGACTACCGTATTGCCTTTACAGCAGCTTGTCAGGAGTTATTGGCAACTCGCGAATGCGCTTTCCTGTTGCATGATAGATAGCATTAGCAACTGCTGCTGCAACACCAGTAATCCCGATTTCGCCAACACCGCGCACGCCCATCTTACTAATGTGTGGGTCGGGTTTATCAATGAATAGCACGTCAATGTCAGAGACATCTGCTTGCACAGGAACGTGGTAATCTGCCAAGTTACGCACAACGAAACGACCGCTTTGTTGGTCGAGTACTGTCTCTTCCATTAATGCCATGCCTAACCCAAAAGTGATACCGCCTAGAATTTGGCTGCGTGCGGTCTTGTGGTTGAGGATGCGTCCAACATCAATAGCGCTCACGAAGCGCGTTACACGTACCTGTCCCAAACGTGGATGAACGCGCACCTCAGCGAAGTGTGCACCAAAAGATTGAAATGCATACTGTTGCATGTCGGAGTTTTCATCTTTACCAACGCAGATTCTCACGACTTTGTTGTCTGTTCCTTGTTGTGACTCCGAGGCAGCAGTGTTTGCGATCGCTTCAACTTCTACTATGGGCAAATTATTACGCTGCAAAAGTTCTGCGTAAGTTTCACCTCTTGATGGCTCGTTGTTGAGGAAAACACGTCCGTTCTCGGTTGAAATTGCCTCTTGGGCGACTCCATACAGGGGTGACGACTCGTCATCAATCGCAAGGCGAATCACCCGACTACGTAATTCTTGTGCTGCTCCTTGCACAGCGGGTGAAACGCTTGCGGCTGATTGCGAACCACCAGCCAGAGGTGCTTTGGGCATGGATGATTCACCCAGCTTAAATTCAATTCGTTCGACAGGTAGCCCAAGCACATCAGCGGCGATTTGCGTCATGACAGTGTAAGTACCTGTACCAAGATCATGTGTTGCACTCGATACGATAACGCGTCCATCGGCGAAAAGTTGCGCTTTTGCTGACGCTGGAGAACGCAGCCCCGGATAGGTTGCAGTCGCCATTCCCCAACCAATAAGATAGTCAGAGTCGCGCATAGAAAGTGGTGTGGGGTTACGGTGTGACCAGCCAAATCTTTCTGCACCCAGTTGGTAACATTCCTTGAGATATTTGCTTGACCACGGCTTACCTGTGTGCGGATGCACATCGGCATGGTTAATAATGCGGAGTTCTACAGGATCGATTTCTAACTCATAGGCTAACTCATCTAGCGCCGATTCTAACGCGAACATGCCTGATGCTTCTCCAGGTGCCCGCATGAATGTTGGGGTGCCAGTGTTGACTCGAACTAAATGATGCGCTACTTCTAAATTTTGACATGCATAAAGCATCCGCGTTGTCAACCCGCACGGCTCAATAAATTCATCAACTTCGGAAGTTTGCAATGTTGTCACGTGTCTAATGGCAGTGAGCTTGGCGTCTTTTGTCGCCCCTAGTGTAAGCTGTTGAATCGTAGGTGGACGATGACCGCAAGAAGTAAACATCTGCTGACGCGTGACCATAAGTTTGACTGGACGACCTACTACACGCGCGGCGACTGCTGCCAAGATAGTGTGCCACCATGTAAAACCTTTGCAACCAAATCCACCACCCACATAGTGCGAGATGATACGAACATTTTCTGCTGGTATGCCAAGCGCGTAGGCGACAAAATTGCGCGTACCAATCACCCCCTGCGTCGCATCGTAGACTGTCAGTTGCTCATCATTCCACACGGCAATGGAAGCCGATGACTCCATTGGGTTGTGGTGTTCAATTGGCGTTGTATAAGTCTGTTCAATCTTTACCTCGGCTGCGGCAAAGGCTTTGGCAACATCGCCCCGTTGTACTTGCAGTTCTGAACCAAAGAACTGTTTTGGTTGATATGCCTTCGGTGATTCTGATTCTATTTCAATGCTTGGCTTTTGTTCCTCATAAGTGATACGGACGAGCGATGCGGCGTATTTAGCCTGTTCTAACGTTTCGGCGACAACTAGACCGATATGTTGCCCATCATAAAACACTTCGTTTGATTGCAGTGGGACTAAATTCTCACCTGAGGTGCCGCCGATACTTGGATCTTTTCCTGAGTAGAGTTTTGGCGCGTTGAGGTGGGTGATCACCGCAAGCACACCTGGTGCTTTCTCTGCCTCAGAAGTATCAATGTCTATTATCCGACCTTTGGCAATAGTACTCTGGATGAGAACAGCATGAGCGATGTTATCTTGCGGAATCTCGGCTGCATAGCGAGCCGCACCCATAACTTTGAGTCGTCCATCAACACGGTCAATTGGTTTACCGACAATCGGCTCTCTTTGTTTTGGGGGGGAAATGATACCTGTACTCATGCTTGACCTCCTGAGATTGCTGCTACGGTCTTGAGTGCTTCTTCCAAAGTTCGTTTTGCTAACTCAATTTTGAATTGATTGTGTCGATATGGTCTAGCTTCACGCATCGCTGCATCAGCAGCTGCTGTGAAAGTCTCTTGTGTAGCTGGTGCACCAACTAACACTTGCTCTGCTTCTAATGAACGCCACGGCTTTGTTCCGACACCACCAAGAGCAATACGCGCATTGCGAATCACTTCCTCATCTATTTCGAGGACTACGGCTGCAGATACGAGCGCAAAGGCGTAAGACGCTCTGTCTCGTATTTTTAGGTAATGCGATCGCCAAGCAAATGGCATTTCTGGCAAATCAACTGCTGTAATTATCTCACCGTGTTCGAGTACCGTTTCTAAATGCGGTGTCTGATCAGGTAACAGGTGAAAGTCGGTGATGGGAATACTCCGCTCGCCTCTTGGTCCTTGTGTTTGCACAACTGCATCCAGCGCAACTAGCGCAACACACATATCACTGGGATGTGCGGCGATACACTGTTCGCTGGTGCCTAAGACTGCATGCATCCGGTTGAAACCTTCTAATGCGGCGCAGCCTGAACCCGGCTGACGTTTGTTGCACCGAAAGGCTGTGTCATGAAAGTAAGAGCAGCGTGTTCGCTGCATTAAATTCCCGCCAACTGTTGCCATGTTCCGTAGTTGGGCGCTGGCTCCCGCAAGAATGGCTTCTGACAGCACAGGATAGCGCTCCTGAACTAACGAATTGTATGCAACATCGCTGTTGCGCAATGTCGCTCCAATTCTGATACCACCGTTATCTTTAGTGAGAATTTCTGTAGATGGTAATTTGCGAATATCTACAAGTTGACTTGGTGTATGCACACCTTCCTTCATCAAATCAAGTATGTTAGTACCACCTGCAATGAACATTGCTTGTGGCTCGCGAGTAAGTGTTGCGATCGCGTCGTCCGAGTTAGCGGCGCGTACATAAGTAAATGGATTCATCCGTTTTGCCTCCGTTGTTTTGCCTCAAACAGTTATCAGTTACCAGTTATCAGTTATCAGCTACTAGTTTTCACTGTTCACTGTTTACTGTTCACTGTTCACTGTTCACTGATTTGCTGAGGCGTTTGCCTTAGAATTGTCCTCGCCATCGCACAATTCACGAACGGCTGCAAAAATATTTGCATAAGCGCCACATCGGCAAATATTGCCGCTCATTTGTTCGCGAATGTCAGTGTCAGTTTTCGCGTGTCCTTCTAAGAGCAGTCCCACAGCAGACATAATCTGCCCTGGAGTGCAGTAACCGCACTGAAAAGCATCGTGGTGGAGAAATGCTTCTTGTACTGGGTGCAAATCTTCACCCTCGGCTAAACCCTCGATAGTCGTGATTTGCTCACCGTCATATGAGACAGCAAGCGTCAGACATGAATTGATACGATATCCGTCAATAAGTACAGTACATGCACCGCACTGCCCGTGGTCACAGCCCTTTTTCGTACCTGTTAGCCCAATATATTCTCGTAGGACATCCAGTAGAGTGACACGTGGGTCAATCTGCAAATTGTATTCTGTACCGTTGATATGTAATGTTACTGGGATGGTATTAGTATAAGCTACAGAAGAGGGAGAGGGCGCATTTGACTGTGGTATTTGGTCGAGTATTGAGACGCGTTTTGACGTAGTTGTGTTCGTGTTCTCCATGTTCTGGCTCCTTTAAGAAGGCTGTTGGGTATTTTATAACCACAGATGAACATAGATACATTAGTTTATTTATGTACATCTATGTTTTATTTTGATCAAATTAACCGTATTAAAAGTTTAATTTTGTGAACGATTGTTTTTACTTATAACCGATAGCAGATCACCCAACATAATTGGTTACGTACATTAAGCTCTGTATAGGACTCGTATTTTATTTTTGACGAAGCTAGGTACACTTTTATTGCTTCTTCTCTGTTGCCTGTTCCCTGTTAAGCGTCTCTACTTTGTGATTCACTAAATCAAACCGGATTTCTATATCATTAACATGAGCTACCACAAACAAGCAACTTCTTTATACTTTTTAGATAGTATTCAAACCAGATTAAGATCTGAAGAATTTAACTTTTCTGTAAAAAGTGATGAAAAAGATAGAGGAAAATCTAGCGGTAATGTGCTAGAGCTACTGTCAGTTCCACTTTTGACTTGACTGTCGGCTGAATTTTGAATTTCCATTTTTTAAATCGCAATAGCAAGTTTAATATAGAACTAGAAAAAAGCTTTATACGCGTTTTCGTGTTTTTTTTGAACCTATATTCAAGAACATCTGCTTATGAACTTCTCGTCAGCGCGGCAATATTTTGAGCAACAAATCCAGCAGCCTGATGAGCATATTGACTTAGCAAAGGCAGCTTTATATATTGCACAGGAAGAATATCCCAACATCGATCCAGAGGAATATCTTAACGCCTTTGATACAATGGCTGTGGAGCTAGAAGAACGCCTACCATCCCAGAGATATCCCCTGCGAGTTATTCAAAGTATCAATCAGTATCTCTATGATGATCTGGGATTTGCTGGAAATCAAAAAGATTACTATGACCCTCGCAACAGCTTTTTAAATAATGTCATTGATCGTCGGTTGGGAATTCCTATTACCTTAGCACTTGTTTATATGGAGGTTTCCCGAAGAATAGACTTTCCTACAGTAGGAGTAGGAATGCCAGGACATTTTCTGATTCGTCCTGATATTCCAGATACGGAGATTTTCATTGATGCGTTCAATTTTGGGGAAGTCATGTTTCCACAAGATTGTCAAGAACGCCTGAATCAAGTTTATCAACAACCCGTGCCGCTGCAACCAGAATTTTTGGCAACAGTGAGTAAGAAGCAGTTTTTAGCACGGATATTGGCGAATTTGAAATATATTTACCTGAATCAGCAGGAGTTGGAAAAAGCTTTAGCAGCCGTTGAACGGATTTTACTACTTTTTCCTGGTGCAGCATTAGAATTGCGCGATCGCGGTCTTTTGTGTTATGAACTCCGTCTATTTGCTCAAGCTGCTAACGACTTGGAAACTTATCTGATAAAAGCTCCCCAAGCCCAAGATGCTGTTACAATTCGACAGATACTAAGTTTGCTTAAAAGGATGTCTTAAGCCATACCCACCCCTTGAAGGGGTGGGATTTTGGCGGAAGTTCGGGTTTGCTTTTTGTCCTTGTTGACTATCTGGCTAACCGTTTTCCACAGACTCGTGGGCTTCCGCCTGAAATTACTGTGACATTCAGTCGTGTTGAATTTTAAGTCATCCAGTTCCTAGTAGAAATATCTAAATTTTCATTACAGTGCATAAGTAAATTTTACTAACACCTATTAAAACTAGAAAGAGCATTTGCACGGAATGACCTTTTTTTTCACGGAGTTAAAACTTATGTCAGGACAAGCTCTAGGTACTGTGAACATGCCCAAATTAAGCAAAAATAGTCAAGGTGAAGCTGTCAAGATTTTACAACTGCTTTTAGACAACTTTCATGGATACTCTATTGGTGTTGACGGCATTTTTGGTTCAAATACAGAAAATGCTGTCAAAGACTTTCAAAATTCTCGTGACTTTGTTAATGATCCTCCAGGAGTTGTGGGTTATCAAACTTGGGAGGCTTTAGCTAATAGATAATAATTAGTGTTTACAAAAGGTGGGTCATCCCACCTTTGTCTTTCGACTAGAATAGTGGGATTTTTTTCATACTTTAGTACCTGTGTATTAGTTAAACAGGTTCTGCGATACGCTTCAAATCGAGCAGAAAGATTGTTTTTACAACCTCTTCCTCGGATAAAACAGCGACATGACTGACCATTTCAATAATAGGTTTACGATAATTGCTAGACCTAGGTAAAAAGCGAATCGTTTCTTTTGATAATTCCACTATATCGGGTGGTTTATCTACCAAAATTCCGTAGAGTTCCCGTTGTGAATTGTGTGCTACCACCAAAAAAGATGGGTGTTCAGATGAGTAAAGGAAATTATCTTCGCCTAAGTATTGATGTAGATCCAAAATCTTAATCATGTACTTACCGATCTGGACTAGCCCCATTGTTGGCATGCTTTTGCTATTTGCAGATGATAAATTCACTACCTTGAGCACATCACTCATCGGGAGCGCAAAGAGATAATCTGCAATGTTAAAAACAAGAAACTTGTCTAACTGTGACTCGTTGTACATTAATCTCTCCTAGCAAGAACTCCAGTATTTTTCTCAAGGACATCTGTCAGTGTGCTCAACAGTATATGCTCCAGATAAGGTTTGATAATATAAGCATTAGCTCCCAACTTGAAAGCAAGTTGGCGGTGCTTCTCACTACTTCTGGAAGTTAGCATCACAACAGGAATATTTGCCAAATTTGGGTCTTGCTGACGGTCTTTGAGAAACTCAAACCCATTCATTCGTGGCATCTCGATATCACACAATACTAGATGAATATCTGTGTGAACTTGGAGTCGTTCAATTGCTTCGTAACCGTCTTTTGCCTGAAGTACTTGATAGTCTGCTTTTTCTAGGGTCAAAGCTACAGTTTGGCGGACGGTAATGGAATCGTCCACTACGAGAATAGTTTTTTTTGGTCTTGGTTTGTGGTGACTTAGAGTTGGTGCTTCTGGCAGGGCAGTACTAGCTTGGGATAGTAATCGCGGCTGTTCTATCCTGGAGGTGAACATCAGGGGCGTTGAACTCACGAAGGCGCGATCGCCCTTGGCGGCGGCAACAACCTCGCCCCTAAAAGCGCTGTTCCTAGCCCAATGACTATTATCTTGTTTTTGCCGTTGCGACAAACATTCCATCAATGCTAACCCATCAAGTACTAGCGTTAGCCGACCATCAGGTAGAATACTACTCCCGTAGATGTAGCGGGGAGGGACAATCATTGCTCCTAATGGACGGATAACCAATTCCTGATCACCGATGAGCTGATCTACTTGCAAACCGAAAAGTTTATCTTGAGAACGAATCAGAATAATTGGCAACTCAAGCTTCTGAGAAACACCATTTGGCTTGGTATTAAACACTTCAGGTTGACTGACAGATGAGAAATAATTCAGGACTTTAGTGAGTTGGTAACAAGGAATTAGTTTCATAGAAGCACCCTGACCCCACCGCAGGACTTTGCCTTCTTCCCAGGAGCGAATCTGGTCTGCTCTAGGAATAAGAACTTCCTCGATAGAATTAGTAAACAAAGCGTAGATTTGGTCGCCAGCTTGACAAAGCAGTAAGTTGGCCAGCGTTAAGCTCAGAGGAATTTGCAGTCTGAACATTGTACCTTGGGTGTGTTGAGAATAAATTTCAACTGAACCTCTAATTGCTTGCAAATGAATACGAACAACATCCAGACCAATTCCTCGTCCAGAGAGGTCATTGATACCAGAAGCTGTAGAAAAGCCCGGTTGAAAAATGAACTCTGTTAGCTGAGCTTCATTTAGACTGCTAGCTTGTTCTGGCGAGACAAGTTGACGTTCTACCGCCTTGGCGCGAATCTTTTCAAAATCTAATCCTTGACCATCATCCCTAACTTCAATCACTAAGTACTTACCCTGATGGTAAGCAGAGATTTCAATCTGACCTTTCTCTGACTTGCCCCGTTTTTGTCGGATTGAGTTCAATTCAATTCCGTGGTCAAAAGCATTGCGAACCAGATGCAACAGAGGGTCATACAGTTTGTCAACCACTGCTTTGTCAACTAAGGTGTCACTTCCAGATAAACTCAGTGTTACCTGCTTTTTGTGTATAACTTCTAGCTGACGCAAGATACTGGGAAAGCGTTCAAACAAGTGTCCCAAGGGCAACATCCGGGCTTCCATGAGAGAATCATGGGTATGAGTTAATAACCGACGTTGTTTTTCCAAAGTCTCGTGGGACTGACGATTAAACATTTCAATAGCATCGGTTGTTTCTCCCAATTGCACCATGTCTTCTAGAAGTGATTGAACAAGATTATGAAACTCGCTGTAACTAGTCGTCAGTTCCAGAGAATCGAAATATCCTTTGTCTTGCCCATTCCGAAATAACCACTTTTGTTCTGGAACACTGAACTGGCGTTGCGACAAATCTTGTAACTGATGAAGCAACTGCTGATGTTGTTGTAGTTTTAAAAGAAGTACTCGAACAGCAGCCGACAGTTGTTCCTTTTGGAGAAATTGGCGATTTTGGTTTGTTAGCAATTCTCCGATGAGGTAATTCAGTTGTTCTAACTCCCCAACATGAACCCGCACAGTACGAGTTGAGGAGGAGATGGGAGCTTCGGTAGGTGAGGAGATCAAAAGGTGGGGAGAAGTCCAAGCGGAGGCTTGTTCCTCCGTTATCGTCACCTCCTGGTGAGGCTTGGCTTCAAACTCCACAGGACATGAAGGAAAAGAGTCGGGTTGATGAGTGGTTTGATAATCATTGGCTGATTCCTCACTATCTGGTTGCGTCTCAGGTGTCGTTTGAGTTACTCCTTCGGGGCCTCTCCTGTACAGACGCTGCATGAACGGCAGTTGCTCCTGGGGGAGATCCTCTCTGTTGGACTGCCTCACCTCTTCTTGAGCATGGACTGGTTCATTTCGGGACGCTTGAGGTAAATCCTGGAGTCGTTCCCCCAGTTTTTCTAACGCTAAGGATACTTGACCGCCTTGACTTCTGTCACCGTTTAGCACGGCTTTTCGTGCTTCTTGGAAGTTTGCCAAAGCAATGTAGCCAACAACCATTGCTTGCTCGGGATAGTTGTCCAAAGCAGTCAGCGCCGTTTGAGCTATAGCTCCAAACCCTGGTAAATTTAGCGACTCCGCTAAACCAAAGAAAACTTCTGCTTGTACCCTCAGCGTAGTAGCAACTTGTTCGGAGTGACCACTGCTTATAGCTGTCGCTAGCAGATCTAAGCGTTGAGTGACTCCAACTTCAAAGATGGACTGCGTTAAATCAAAGCCCAATTCTTGTGAATCGGGAAGATAACCTTCCTCACCAAAACAGTCTCCTAACTTTTCTTGCAGTTGGGCAAAAATACTGGCGATTCGGTCGAGAATATCAACATCATTCACCCATCCTCCTGTCAGTTCAGCGGTTAGGAGTAAGCGCAAACACTCATAACTCTCGAAGAGTAAAGCTTCAACTTCTTGATCAATCGATAAGTCAGGTTTGCAAATTGCTCTAAAAATATCTTCCAACGTGTGAGCCACGGTTGTAATCGCTTCCAAACAGATGCTGGCTGCTGCTCCTTTGAGGGTATGAGTAGCACGCATCAGCGTATAAACTTTATTGACACTGAAGTCTTCTCTTAGACTGAACAATTCTTGTTCTATAACTTGCAGCAGTTCTGGTGCTTCTTGGAGAAAGTAGCGGTGGCTTTGCTCTTGAATGGTTGGGTCGTTAGTCATTAGTCGTTAGTCGTTAGTTATTAGTGATTAGTCATAAGTACTTAAACAAAAGAATAAATATAGGCGTTGCTAGGTAGATTAGGACATGAACTAATGAGAAAATACGGACATCACTAGATTTTCAACCCAGTTCCCAGTTCCCAGTTCCCTGTTATTTGATTTTGAGTTCTGACCACTGTATTCTTTTGAAAAAGCAACAAATGACTAATATTTATTCATCAATTGACCTTGAACTGGTCAGCACTAGTTTGGAGATTTTGAGCCATTGCTAGGATTTCCTTAAAGGATGTGGAAATTTCCATCGAATCCTCCTTTGTATTGTTGGCAATATCTGCCACTTCTGTCATGGTTTGTGTGACTGATTGGATGCTTTGACTTTGTACTTGTGTTGTTTGCGTAATACCTTCCACAAGTTGGCTGATTTGAGTCGTGGCTGCAACAATGGCGTTTAGATTTTGGCGAGCTTCGTGTACCTGCGTTGTTCCTGTTGCAACTTGCTGAATCGCATTTTCCATAGCTACAGAAACTTCTGCTGTGCCCTTTTGGATTTCTTGAACCAGCTGCTCTATTTCAGTTGCTGCTTCAGCAGACTGACGCGCTAAAGAACGCACTTCATCGGCGACAACTGCAAAACCACGTCCATACTGTCCGGCTCTGGTTGCTTCAATTGCTGCATTTAAGGCAAGCAGTTGAGTCTGAGTTGTAAAGTTACTAATCAAATTCACGACTTTGGAAACCTTTTGAGAAGATTCCGAGAAGCGCTTGAGGCGCTTACTGGTTTCTGCCACTGTTTCCCGAATGTCAAGAATTCCATCCACAGTGCGGTTCATAGCTGCATCCCCTTGCTGGATGGTCTGGTTTGCCACCTGCACTGCTTCTTCCACCTGTTGGGCGTTCGTTGTTACGGCTTTTGTGGAATTGACCATCGTTTGGATTTGCTCCAAAGCATGAGTTAAGAATTGAAACTGCTGCTGCGCTTGGGTGGCTAAACCAACGATAGAAGATTCGTTTGCTTGGGAGGTTTGGGCGAGTTGTCTCGATGCTGTTTGCACCTGCATGACGATTTTTCGCAGGCTTTGCAGGGTGACATTATAAACGTCGGCGATCGTACCTACTTCACCTTCGGTCACAGGTAGGCGAATAGTGAGGTTTCCTTGTAATGCTGGTTGCACTGCTGACAGCAACTGCATAACTTCTCGTTGAAGTTGCTCTTTAGCTGCTCTTTCCCTTTCGCTTGCTTGAGCCAATTGCTGTGCTTGAGTTTTTAGTTGCTCCAAGTATTCTGCTTGTTGTAAAGCAAGACCAACTTGCACCCCTACCTGAGCTACCAAGTTGAGATCTATTTGCTCCCAATGACGTGGTGCATCATTCTGATAAGCTCCCAATAATCCCCAAAGTTGGTCGCCCTTGAAGACAGGAGCAACTATAGAAGCCTTTGTTCCCCACCTTTCTATGAGTTCAATGTAGCATTCATCGCATCCAGAAGCTCTGAGATTATCAATGCTGAGAGTTTCTCTACGGCGAAACCGACCACCTTTTGTTTCTTGAAGACAAGTATCGTCAGCTCGAGCTAGGTCAGTTCCCACAACTTTAACCCAATCGCTGCCAACATCCTCAACGACAAATTCACCATTCCAGTCAGGATCAAAGCGGAAGATAGCGATTCGGTCAGCTTTAAGCAGTCTCCGTAATTCCGAGACAGCCATCTTGAGCAGGTTGTCAAGTGAAAAATTCTCTTGAATCAGAGCTAAGCCGAGTCTATACACCAGTTTGCTGTAAAGTGTTTCCTGTTCAACTGACTTGGCTAACTTCTGTGATTGCACACGCAGTTCTTTAATATACTCTGCCTGTTGTAAAGCGACTCCCACTTGCGAGGCAATCTGCATCAGTACCTTAATTTCAGCTTCTTCCCAGTGCCTTGGTCCACTGTGTTGAAACGCTGACAACAAGCCCCAAAGTTTTTGTCCTTGGAAGATAGCAACCACTAAGAACGATTTAACCCCAAATCCCTCTAAGGTTTCTATATGGCAATCGGATAGATTGGCGTTGTAGATATCATCCGCAAAATAAGGTTCATTGTCACGTAATCTACCACCCTGATGTTCTTGCACATAGCTATCTTCCCAACCGCTACCGACCAATTTAGGCCATCCGCCGGACTCAGACTCAACAACAAAATCACCAAAATAATCTGGGCGAAATTTATAGATAGCCAATCGCTCTACACCCAGAAGTTTCCTAATTTCCTGTGTTGCTGTTTTAAAAATGGTGTCTATATCCGATGTTTGACGTATCTTTTCAATAACCTTGGCTGCGCCTCGTTCTCGCTCTGCGGTTCTGGCTATGTGAGTGGCTTGTTCCTGTAGTTGTTTGAGGTACTCTGCCTGCTGTATGGCTATCCCTAGTTGATTGCTAAGTTGGGTCATCGCCTTAATTTCATGCTCTTGCCAATCACGCGGACCAGAGTTTTGATATGCCGCTAATAAACCCCAAAGCCTGTCTCCTTTAACAATCGGAGTAATGACGTAAGCTCTTGTTTGCAACCGCTCCAAAGTGTCAATGTAACAAGGTAAAAATCCTGCTTGGTAAATATCGCTAACAACCCGAAAGTTTGTTCTCGTGGAAAATCGTCCCCCTTGAGTTTGTTGGAGATAGGTGTCTGTAATACTGGCTTTTCCTCCACCAAGAATTTTGGCACTGCACTCGCTAACGTTTTGTGGCAGGGTGGGGTTGTCAAATTGCTCCTGCATTACAGATTTCCATTCACTGGATACCGACTCAGCAACAAACTCACCGCTCCAATCTAAATTGAAGCGATAAATAACGACACGCTCTGCTTTTAAGAGATTTCGGACTTCATAAGTTGTCGTCTTGAAAATGGTGTTAATGTCAGAATATTGACGAATTCTATCGATCGCATTCGCCACGATTCGCTCTCGCTCAGCCGCCAGTTGCTCTGATTTCACTTTTAGTTGAGCTGCTGCCTTAATCTGCTTGAGAATAATGCTGAGACGACTACTGACTAGTGACAACAAAGCAACCTCAGAATCTTGCCAGCGTCGAGGTCCAGAGTTCTGATAGACACCTAGTAAACCCCAAAGTTGTTCCCCTTCAAAAATTGGGGCAATGATGTAGGCTTTACTCTGGTATTTCTCTAGAGTTTTGATGTAGCAGTCAGAAAAACCAGCAGCATAGATGTCGTCCACACGATTAATTGTCTTACCCTTGACAAAATCTCTTCCTTGTGTATCCTTCAGGTAGGTGTCACTGTCAAACCTACCAACATTGCCAAACATCTTCACCGTGCAGCGGTCATAATCCAATGTATCTTTTGATTTAAAACTGACGTCTTTCTCTTGCTCTTGCATCAAAGCAGCCCAGCCCGAGCCGACAGATTCAGCAATAAATGCGCCACTCCAATCAGGGTATAAGCGATAAACAACGACTCGGTCAGCCTTGAGAAACTGTCGTAGTTCTTGAGTGATGTTCCCAAGGGTAACGCTTGTATCAGAAGATAGTGGTATTTGTTCCAAGATTTGAGCTAAAACCTTTTCTTGCTTAGCCTCCTCTTTTTGTTGGCTAAGAAGTTCTACTGTTTGTAAATTTAGCCTTAGTTCAGTGACAATTTGGTAAAGCAGGCTAACTTCAGCTTCTTGCCATTGACGAGAAGCTGAACATTGCTGCATTACAAGCAAGCCCCAGACTTGTTCATCTATGACAATGGGCAAACTCAGACTGCCTTGGACTTGGTAATGTTTGAGTAGTTGGAGTTGATAAGCACTCTTGACGTTTTCGTAAACATCGTCTTGGATAACGACTTGCTGTTGTTGGTAGCTGTGTTGATTTTCACTGCCAAAGGCGATCGCACTCAGAGATTCCCCTATGCTTGGAGTATACCCTGCTACCATCGATTCTGCTGCTACGATGCCATGCCTTTCAGACTGAAAACGATAAATGAGCGCCCGATCTACCTGTAAAAGCTTACGAATTTCAATGACTGTGGTTCTCAACAAGGTGTCAACATTTTCTGCTTGGCGCATCTGAGCGAAAATGGTGAATAATTTTTGCCGAGTCTGCTTCGTATGTTCCTCACAAGCCACAGCTAGATGAGTTTGATATTCTGTTTGCAACTGTTGAACGCACTTTTCCAGCAGAAGAACTTTTTGCTGAGCTTCAGGTTTTAGTGAATCTCCTAGAAGATCTGCTTTAATAGCATTCACTAATTCAGAAGCTTGATGTAACTCGGAATAACCGATGAACTCTGCTGTTTTTACATCACCATTTTGGGACTGGGAATCAAATATCTGCTTGGTTTGCTCAAAATCCTGTAAAACCATGTTTACATCCTTGAAGATTATCGTTTGACTCTTGATTGTTAAGAAACTGTTGTTCGGTGTATTTGCCACAGGGGATACTGAGTAATTGCTGTGACATCTAACACAATATTGCCATTTGGCAAAGCTCCTAGAACAAAAGGTAGGAGTTTAGGAGGAAATAAGCCTACTGCTGCTTTTTGCAGTTGTTGCAAGTCGTATGATTCAATATCATCAACTTGTGGTACTACTAGACCTATAGCTTGTTCGTTGACCTTAACGACTATTGCCACAGGAGTTATCCCTCTCGTCAGCAGAGGATATCCAATAAGATGGTTTAAGTCTAAAAGCCACAGCATTTCTCCTCGCCAGTGATAAATTCCCAAAATACAACTTGGCATTTCAGGAATAGGTAGAATGGATGCTAAATTAACCCGCGATATTTCGGCAATTTGTTCTAGAGGTAATAGTCCACTATCCTGAAGTCCAAGGGGAAAGCGAAGCAATTTAGAAAGGTTAATTTCTGGGAGCAGTGGATTTAGTTCCAGTGGCTCAAAACTAGTCACTGCGAGTACAGATTTAGATTCTGTCTGCATAATTTTTTTAGTTCTAAATTGTTGTTAAAAATTGCTATTTGATTAATTTTGAATCCCAAATTGCGAATAACTAAATGATTTGTCTACGCCAAGATTGAAGTTGTGAAGTTAATTGCTGAATTGTTTGAACCAGGTGTTGCTGGTTTACTGGTTTAGGTATATAAGCATCAGCTCCCAACATCGTACCCCAAAGTTTATCAGCTTCAGTTCCTTTGGTTGAACACATCACGACTGGAATTCCTTGTGTATTGGCATTGGTCTTCAGTTCACGGCATAATTCAAACCCACTTTGCCCCGGCAAAATGACATCAATAATCACCAAATCAGGCGTCTGGAATTGCAATTTTAGCTGTGCTTCTTCACTGCTGATAGCAGTGACGACTGTTAAGCCTGCTTGCTTGAGATAACAAGTTAACACTTGAGTTTCTGTCAAGCTATCTTCAACTAAAAGGACTGTGGTCATAAAAAAACATTCCTGTATACTTGGGAATAGGGAATTCTTAACTTTTAAGAGAACCTTGTAAAATCTTACTTTTGCAATCTTGTCTATTAATAACTAATGATCCTAGTGGGAAGGCCACGTCAGAAGGCTATCGGGTATGCCTGCGGAACGTCGTAAATGTTCATGCGTAGCGTGCGCTTTGCGATCAGCGCCAGTCGCGGGGGCGCGTGGAAAACAAGGACTGCATAGCGCTGGTCCACTAATGACTGATGACTAGTGATTAATGACTAATTACCAGTGATTAATGACTAGTGACTAATGACTCGTGAACTTTATTGGACATAAATCAACTCAACAAACTAAACTTGAACTGTTTGTAGATGAGTTGATTGCACAGGCACAGGAGTTGGTAGATGCTTCTGTAAGACTTTTAATACCTTTTCTTTGGTAATTGGCTTTGCTAAAAAGCCAGAGGAGCCTACTATCTTTGATCTGACTCTGTCAATTATACCATCACTGCTAGTTACAATAACTACAGGTGTGTTTTTGAAAGCTGATATGCGACGAATTTGAGTACAGATTTCATACCCGTTGGCGATCGGCATAATTAAGTCTAAGAAAATGAGATTTGGTTTGTACTCTAGCAAGATTGGCAGTGCTGTGACTGGATCTTGAATATTGACATACCTATAGCCAGCTAGCTTTAGAATCTCGCCCATTATGAGATTATCGCTTTGGCTGTCATCTATGTAGGCGACTATTGAGGCAATCTCTTTAGGTTGAATCAATTCTGTTTTTGCAGAGTCAAAGGTTGACTGAGGGCGAGTGTTCTCCTTACTCGGTTCCATTAACTCTGGAGTTTGCAAGGAGGTAATTTCTTTAGGTTGAATCAAGTCTATTTTTGCAGAGTCAAAGATTGACTGAGGGCGAGTGTTATCCTTACTCAGTCCCATTAACTTTGGAGTTTGGTGGGAGTCAGTTTTTGTTGAGGGGTTGGGTAAGCTTTGAGACGGCGGAGTGTGTGTTTTGTTCCCAACTAAAACAGCCGAAGCTTGGGTTTGTTTTTCCCTGGAGGGCGCTGATATCGTTGACCCGACTGGAACTCTTAAGTCTGGGATAGTTAAGAGTTCTATAACACCCTGATGCGCCAAATCCTGTACAATGGTTGCCGCAGTCGTCACACTTTGTCTGGTGTGTAAGGCGATATCCCAAATGGTGTTTTCACCATCAATGAGCTGCCTGAGACGGAAGAGAGTTTTAGAAATTTGTAAATTTTGCTCAGAAGTAGGTTGTTTAAAAATCGGTGCCATGTCAGGGCAAAGTGTTCCTAAACCCATGTTTCGCCATTGCTTGCACAGATCAAGGGCTGTGTATAACGATTGATTTACTTCTATCAGGGCAATAGGATACAGTTTTTTGGGTAACCAAAAGCTTTGCAAATCCGAATGACCTACCAAGCTAAATAGAACCTCTTCAACAATTTTTTCAATAATACCTTTTGCACTCGTCAGACTTATCTGGTTTTTATTAATACTCTTGTTCAGTAAGTGATATTCCCACAGTTCATTCTCTTTCAAATCAAGAGCATCAAATTTCAACTCAGGGCAATTTTGCTTTAGTGCTCTATGCCAACGCCGAACACGATGAACTCCCTCCGTAGCGTATAGCAAACGTCCCAAGAAGAAATACAGATGCCACTGGTTAGCCCCTGATGAAAAAATCAGTTCTCCACTAGCTCGTTGCTGGCTTAATGCTGCTAACCTTTGAGCAATATTTGTATAGCTTGGAGGTACTGGTTGCATTAGGCAATTTCCCTTAATGAAAAGTTACTTATTTTCTCTTGGAAGTTGCACCCAGTGTTTTTTTTAATCTTACTCCCATCAGGCGTGCAAGATTACCTATCTTCTTTTTGATTGTTTTGGCGTCCTTGGCGACGGACAGTTCGCTCAAGTCGGGAAACCCGCCCACGCGACTGTCCTCGTCTTGTTGCTAATCGTTAAATTAGGTATTCTTCTGGCGGTTCGGGAGTAGCTTTCGGTTTTTACAGTTAAACAGCAATATTTCGGCTGACTACTTACCATTAAACAGCAATACTTCGGCTAGCTAATTGTGGTAGACATATGTTCTTCTAATGATAGATCAGCAATATTACGTAAGAACAATCAGATTTTAAAGAATTGTGAATAAAACATGAAATGTGTTTTGGGCTTGTGAAGGTGAACTAAAAACCCGAGCCACCAAGTTGGTAGTTCGGGAGAAAAGATGCTATAAATTAGCTATCAGGCGCTCAAGCAGAGAAGAAAGTCTGGAAAATCAGCGTTCCAGTAAATCCTGACGTAGCAAGCACTAACAAAATACTGGTTAAGAACAGACCTATTTGAGGGCTAGAACCTAGTACAGCGCGACAGAAATAACCAGACAGTTATAAACAGGGTAAAACCTAGTTTATATATGTACTTTTTCTCCTGACTTCTGAGTCCTGACTTCTGAGTCCTGACTTCTGAGTCCTTGTACTAGTTCCTTGTCTTCTCGACCACCTGTTCAGAGAATGGCGGAGGCGGAGATCGCACACGGCGATCGCCCGAATCGGTGATTCCTGTTGCCTACTCGATAGCACTAATTAGGTAGTCGAAGTAAGTGCCAACAACGCCCGCATCTTCTCCAGACAACATCGAGGTAGCGATGTTCTTCATAGCACGGACACTTTCGGCAACGGCGTCAATTGGGGTGCCGAGGGATCTGTACATTTGGCGAACACCAACGATCCCGATCTCTTGAATTGGCGTAGTATCTCCAGCCGCAACACTGTAAGTGATCAAGCGCAGGTAGTAATCCATATCCCGCAGGCAGGTGGCAGTCATCTTGTTGCCGTAGGCATTTCCACCTGGAGAAACAAGGCTTGGACGCCTTTGGAACAGTTGATTTCCAGCTTCCTTAATAATGCGATCGCGCGAGAGAGTTAAAGCTTGCACAAGGCGTAGACGGCGCTCACTACTGCTAATAAAGAGCTTGATCTGGTCCAGTTCTCCAGGGCTGAGATAGCGAACCTCGGCATCTGCATTCACAATCATCTTCGTGATAATACTCATTAACGAACTCCTGAAATTAAATTAGGTCTATCTAAAACGGTTAAATTATTTACAGCTTGAACCTGCCTTAGCAAACTGTGCAGTTTCTCACCCTCGATAACTTCTGTCTCTAAGAGTTGAGTGGCGATACGCGTAGCGTATCGCCTTGGGCTTATCGCCTCCAGTAAGTCTCAGTTGAGCTTGAGCGTATCCAAAGCTTGCTGATGAGCCGTTTCCACAATTTCCTTCACCTCGCGGTTGATCGCCTGTGCTGTTTCCTCACTCAGCATCCGGCGGGGATTGGGCGCACCATTAGCTAGGAACATTGGTTGTTGTCCCTCTTGGTATGCCTGCGGATCTAAGGTTTTGCTCAGACGAGAGCTTGTCACCATCCGCTCTGCGGTGATCCGTCGCACGCTCTTGAATCGGCATGAGTATCACCAATCCTTATAATTTGAGATGTTTTATTTGTGGGTGTTGAAGACAGCAGCACATCTCAGGTTTGGATGAGAAATTTCACATGTAACGAGTGCGAAAAAACGATAACCCCATAGAGAAATTAACAAAGCATAGGGTGATGATTTAGTATTTCCTCCCCTACAGCATGACAAGCCACTGTTTTATTTATGGGGTTATTTGATTAAGTACGGTATAAAAGTTAAGACAAGCATCTCAAACTCAAAGGTTTGACTTTTTCTGTGAAGCTCAAAACGAAGTTCAGATTAACCTGTTGCTTCTTCAGCAGCGTACATTGGTTGAGCAGCAAATGCTGACCTACAGAATACTCCAAAAGTGAAGTAAGCCTTGACCAGAAAACATTTCAATCAGGACGGTGGATATGAAGCCAATCATCGCTAAACGACCGTTCCAGAGTTCAGACTGAGGTGTGAATCCCCAAACCCAAGCATTACGCTTATCGTTCACTGAGGAGGTGATGTTTGTTTTAGCTGACATAGTTAATACTCCAAGTTTTGTGACTGTAACGAATGACTCAGTTGTGCAAAGTCAGGATTGCTTGCCGATTTTACACAGAGGTGAAATCTTCATCTAATTTCCACTCTTTTTTCAGAATCTCCTGATACATCGTTTCCCGAATCATCATTTGCTTATAGTGCAAGATCAAGCATTCTTGAGCTTGCTCGCGAGACATTTGCTGCACTTGATCAGTAAAGCAACGGATGCTAAATTCTTGCTCTAAAGTTAGTTCGATACCCTGATCCATAGTTGGCTCCTGTAACTCAATTAGGGTGAAAACTATCACTTCATGGCTCTGCTTCTCGTGTCCACCCTTGATTAGAAAGGTCGAAACAAGAAAGTCCAGAGGATACCTGCAATAGCGATCGCGATCAAGCTGAGGTTGTAAAAACGACCTACTGTGGGGCTAAGTCCAAATGCCTTATCTTCTTTGCCTCCAGTGAAAAGCAGTGACCAGGCTTGAGTTGCGTTGATGTTCTCAAAGTGATTGAAACCGGGTTTGAAGACAACGGGACTGAACACAGAGGGACTAGTTAAGTTAACATCAGTGGGACTGAACACAGAGGGATTAGTTAAGGCAACATTAGTTCTCATTGGTTTTATCCTTATATTTTGCAAAAGTGTTTAGGGTATATAGTGAAGTTCAATTTCCTACAAGCCAGTCAACAGACCAATTACGCTTTGTCAGGCATGAGCCTGAGCCAGGAGGGAAACGTCTGTGCCCGTTTTTCACAGATACTGAGTAAAGCTAAACCGAGGCTCATCCATCACGTACTTTTTGGATTCGATAGCGTAGTTGTTCAGCCTACCGAATTCTTCAATCACTAAACCGCTTTTTATAAGTTCTGCTTTTTGGATTTGTGATGTTCTATAAATTAAATTTAACATTTTTATTACAAAATTGCAATGTTTATTGCAAAATAAAATCAATAATGATATGTGAATTTATGAACTGCCCTGTATAAAATATTTGCGGCGTTGCTGATTGAATGTATGAAAATAATTTTATTTTTTTCAAAACCCTTGTAGAGACGTAGCTACGTCTCTACATTTGGATTCAGACAAGGATTTAGCAATGCCGTATTTGCTATCTGTAACGTACAGCAAGTGAAATTATGTCTGGTTCTGGTAGCAGAATCATAGTCTCGTAACCAATTCTGCCAAAGTCTGGTTCTGGATCCATCGGCATCTCTACAAGATAAATCCAGCTATCGGATTCGGAGTAGTAATCTTTAATCTTTCCTATGCCACCAACAAATTCTACTGTTTGATTTTTTTGAAATCTTGGTGCTGGTATAATGTTTGCACGCATTAAACTCTCCAATTTTCAATAATTTTGATCGTGATTCTGGGCGTAGAGCGATGCTCATTCTTGAGAGACTGCGCCAAGGGCGTAAGCGCAAACCGTGCCGCTAGACATACAAAGCAGCGTGTGCTTTGCACTCAGCCATGCCGGAGGCTATACGCCCGATCTTGTATGGTGGGTTTAATGTGTAGGCTTTGCCAGAGCGCAAGGAAACCACCATTTTTATGCTTTAGAGCATGTTTTAAGCCAGAGCGATCGCTCTGGCTTAAAACACAAAATTCATAACTCATCCCTCTCAAGCTCTTCTACTGAACAAAGCCCAGGTTCAGTAGTTCTTGGGGAGATGCCAGCAAGTCAATTGCCACAAAGAAAATCTTGCCTTGCGGATTGAGCAAGAACCGCCATGCTAGATTTATGCCAACACTGTCACCAAACCAGGGAGTTTGCACTTTACCCGTCACTTTAATCTGGGTGAACTCTTTTTCCCCTGGCTCAGACACTCCCCTTTCAGGAATCAGCTTGAGTCCGTAGCATTCTTCACGCATGTACACAAGAATGGACTCATGATCCACAATCGGTTTTTGGAAAGGGGGTTGCAGGGCACCGTCTTCAGCAAATAAAGCCACAGCCCCCTGGAAGTCAAAAGCGTTCATATTCTCCATGTAGCTCAGGACTGTCAAGTTGTCGATGCCCTCAATGCTGACTTTAGCTCGGGGTGCGATATCTTTAGGTGGAACCACAGGTTCTTTGACTTTTTGAGTGCCAACACTTGGGGCATACCCCATGTTGATGACAATATCCTGTAATACGGCGAGTTGCTGACCTCCTTCAAGTTGACGGATGGCTTGGAGGACATCTGATCCCTGCGTAGAAAGTTTATAACCTTCTGGAATGGGAGCAACGATTCCTTCTTTCATCCACTCGCTTAACTGATACCAGAAGCCCAACTTGACATTCGTGCCGAAAGACGAATAGGTACGGCAGATGGGAGTGTCAGTATGGTTAACGAGATCGCACATAACTTGCGTTTGCTCCCCAGCAGGCATCTGCTTGATTTGAGTCAGGGTTTTTTCTGCAAAGACTATGTTGACTACCTGCATAGCAGCGGAAGTGATTGTAACTCCCATCTCGGTATAGGCAAACCAAAGTAAAGCCAACTGATCCTCAGCACTGAGTTGATTGAATGATTCAACCGTAGCTGGAACCGCATTAGCAACTTGAGTGTCAGGAAAAATGGAGCGTGCAGACTCGATAGTAAATGACATTTTTCAAAATCTCCAGAATGAAATGACATTGATTTGTTGAAAGTTTTTCAAAAATGGTGATGCTAACTTGGAAATCCCAGTTCTAACTGCTTTTCGAGACTTAGCTCACCATGTCTAGGGACATGACCTAAAATCCGTTGAGCGATCGCATATGAGGACTGTTGGCAAATCGCTAAACAGGCAAGCACAACAAGGAACTCATCAAAATCCAAGGGTTTGATCAACCACAGGTCAAACCCAGCACACAGAGCACGTTGAAGCATCTTTTCATTGACATAGCCTGTCACAGCAATGGCTAGCACCACTTCCCCTCGCTCTCCCGCTTTGGTTCTGACTTGTTGAATCAGGGCATAGCCATCCTCGTTTGGCAAAGCAATGCCACTCACGAGGACATCAGGTTGCCATTGCACAAATATTTTCAAAGCTTGCTGGGCTAAAGATGCCGTTTGCACCTGGACACCATAGGGTTGCAGCAGCACTGTGATCAAATGGCAGAAATCGGCATTATTGTCTACAACGAGTACTCGCAGCCCTTGGAGGGATTGAAGATTAGTAGGAAATCTATTATTTGGATACATACCTACCCCAATCGTGATTTCACGTGCAATAGTGCTAAAAATCTGGTAACCCTAGAGAGGAGTTAACCGGGTTAGTGGTGACTAATTTCTTATTGATTTTCCTACAGCATGACAGGGTGCTGTTTCATTTCTGGGGTTATTTGTTTAACTACAATATGAAAATTAAGAAAAATGTAAAATCTGAATTCCTTTTTTCCGGTCTGGTTTTTTAAACTGGCATTTCCTGATAGCAGTAGCTACAACGCTCTTTTAAGTTTTCCCAAACGCACGTAACGGAGTAAAACGTCTGAACAGTGAGGACAACTATGCCTACTGATCATGGATTGACTGAGTGTTGGAGATAGACCACCTTGGCTGCAAGCAGTGATTAGCAAGGGGAGGCAAGTGTAGAATTTGTTCACAAGAGTTAGCATGACATCCTGATGTTAGAAATCATGTTTCAGCAAGCGTTTGAATAGCGTATAAGTTGTATGAATTGTGATAAATAAGTTGATATCATTACCTAAGAAAGAGAGAGGGCAGAGGAGCCAGTGCGTTGGGGAGGACAGTGCCCTATGGCTTACGCCACGCCTTACGGCTATCGGGGAGAACCTCCGGTTCCGCTGCGAAGAGCGCAGTCGCCTACGGAGGGAGACCCTCCGTAGGCGTCTGGCGTCCGGGTTTACCGGCTTGTAAGCCCTTCGGGCACGCTACGCGAACGCGAAGCGTCTGGGCAGGAGTTAGCATCTGGCGTTCTCCCGACCTAGGCATCTGGCGGAGCGCGCAGCGAGATCGGAGGTCTTCCCCGGAGGGGGGTTCGGTGAGCCAGTGCTCGGAAGCGAGTTTCCCGCAAAGTCGAGCCAGCGCCGTGCGGGGGTTCCCCCCGTTGAGGCGTCTGGCGTTGCCGGGCGTAAGATTCCGTCCGGCGAGCTTTGCGACTTGTTGCAAGAGCGTCTGGGCAGGAGTTAGCACAAGCGCGTCCCGTTGAGAGGACTGGCGTCGGCGAGCCGCGCTTGTTGCACCTGGCGTGGCAGCTATGCTGAAACAGAGAAATATAATTTCTGTTTCAAAGCAAGTCCTCTGTTCTCTGTCATATGGTTAAAAGCCCCTGATTTTATTGATAAAGACATAATAATTTGTTCGCGTATCACCCAAAATTATGCTTTATAGAGTACTTCTGGTTTGATCACTAAAATTAACAATAAAAAATCGTTATTTTTTCCATCATTTGAAATATTTCAATAGATATTCATATCAAAAAGCCAGGTGGTCGTCTTGCTTGTATGATAATTTTATGAAGCTTATATTCAGCTTAGATTATAGCCAATCGCGTTGTTGTTTATTCCGATCAGACATGATTCCTAATATCTAAGTTTGAGCCTATTGGGGGTTACGAATTCTTCAAAGTCCCACTAATGTTTAGAATATAGGGCAAAGAGCCGTATAAGATTTGGCAACTGAATCGAGGAGAACTAATGTTCGACTTCAACATCTTGGCTGAATTTTCACGCACTTACTGCATTGGCATTTGTGCCTTTTTAATTCCAGCCAACCTGATTACTACCTCGCTGACAATGGCTTTTACACTATTGCGCTGTCCGGCTGTTCAGGTCTGGCAAACAGCTGGAATTGCCAGTATTTTTGCTCTAGTGATGATATTTCACGTATTTACTTGGTTCATGATTGGAGTGGTCATGGCTCCCACGTACATTTTATTGGGGATGGGAAGCATCTGTCTGTTTGCCAATTTAGGGGCGATTCTCCTACGCAGACGCATCGCTGCGGGACACATATTGCATCACGCCTTAGCACAGGTGCGGCTATAAAAACATAAACGCCCGAAGGGGTGCTTCCTGCAGGATAGTTTTTCTTGTGCGGACTAACGAAAAATCCAGCATTTCAAACCACCGCAGGCGGCTTTTGCTTATGTAGCAACGAATTTTATGATGATACTGAGACAAACTATTTGAGAAACCCTTGGTCACTAACCGTCATGTCTATTTGGGTCTTTTTTCTCCTTTTTTTTCTGGGGATCTTTTTTTGGTTTTTTGGCTTCTTTATTGCCCTTTTTTTCCTTGGACATTATTGCTCTCCAATATGGTGATAAGTAAAGTGGCTACAAGACCAGTAAAGCCTTTTCAATGGTATCACTTTTGCTAAAGAAATTGAACGGAAAGCTCGCTCTTGGAAATCTATCCAGACATTCATGGGGTAGCAACTATAAGTGGTTGCTACCCCATAGATAGTATTCGCTATTATTCGCGTTTACTTACGCAGGCTAAGTGTTTGAATGTAAGAATCATCCGTCAGGACTCCTTGGCGGAGCCACCAGACGTTCCGCCAAGGAGTCAGAATGGTTATTAAACAAGGAATAGATAGTAGTGATATTTTTTGACAATCATCCAGTTTGACTTCTTAAATCTCTTGAATTGGTGAATTCAGCAATTCTAGATTCTGAATGCTTACGTTTGAATAGCGTATAAGTTGTATAGGTTGTACTAAAAAAATTCAAATCATGATAATAATTTGCCAGTCCATCACCCCAATTTTAGCTTGATAGAGTACTTATGGTTTGCTCACTTAAAATAACAAAATTGATTCTCAAAGATACATACAAAGATAGATACAATTTTATGCATGTCAATCAATACTAAAATTAGTTTGATAAATATGATTTGGTGAAAATATTTAATTTCTAAAAATAAAAGAAGTAATGGCATATGCAGAGAGACTTGCAGATACCATGATTGACTTAGCTAACCTTACCTGGTTTATCCAGTAAGTTTGGTGAGAAAAAATAACAAGAAATAAGAGATAAAAGAAATGCCTAGGCTTGTAGGACAACGTTCTAATACTGGAGCAAACATCACCAGTTTAATCATCCTTGTCGCCATTGTTGGGGTACTCCTCGAATACCTTGGCGTAATTGACATCGTTCCTGGTTTTGGTCGAGAGGGACGCTACTTTCAGCTTCAAGGTCAGCCAACCAACGAACAGGGCACTGGACAAATCAATCAATAAGAACTGCGAGGAATCAATAAAATGCGTAAAGGTAGTGATGTTATAGGGAAAGCGGTAGTCACCTATGACACGGGTAAGAAAATTGAGCGAATTCGAGATTTGATTTTTGATCAAAAACGCAATCAACTTTTGGGTTTTCTGGTTGAAGAAAAGGGACTGTTTCGGGATGCAAAAGTGGTTCCCCTGGAACAGGTGCAAGCTATTGGGTTAGATGCAATCGTCGTTCACTCGAAGCAATCTGTTGTTAGGGCAGATCATATCCCGGTGATCAAAGAGATTCTGCACCACAACAATGTGCTTATAGGAACAAGAATTCTGACTACTACGGGACTCGACCTCGGCGGACTGGTCGATTTGTTTTTCGACGAGCATAGCGGACTGGTAGAAGGATACGAAGTCTCCGGAGGTGTGTTTGCCGATGCTTACTCGGGGCGATCTTTCGTTCCCGCTCCCGAAACGCTGAAAATTGGTGACGATGTCGCCTTTGTGCCTCACGAAACTGCTCAGATGATGCAAGAACAGGTTGGTGGCATCCGGGGAGCCGTCCAAGCAACTGGAGATAGATTGCAAGACTCGGCGGAGACTGCCAACCGCAGACTGCAAGCAACCGCTCAAACCGTTAATGAGCAACTAGAAAGCTCGGTAGAGAACGTGAACCGTAGGCTACAGCAAGCAAGCCAGAATGCAGGTGAGCAACTGCAAGCCGCAACCGATGCCACCAGCAGCAAGCTGCAATACCTTAATCGAGATGCGGCTGCTTCGCTGACGAACAATCTGGTTGATTCTACAGAGCAAAAGGTATACGTGATTGGCAAGCGCGTCGAGCGGGATGTGCTGACTCCAGACAGTAGCGTACTGCTACTCCAGGGACAGGAAGTGACGCTAGCTGATGCGGAAGCTGCTGAGCGTATGGGCATCCTCGATGAACTCTATCGCGCAACAGGTGGTAGTCTGACTGCAAATATCAGCCGTCATCTTCAAGCAGCAAGGGAATCTACTAGCAATCGAATTCAGAACGCGACTCACAGTAGTGCTGATCACCTACGTCGCTCGGTTGATGAGGTGGCAGCACACGCGGCGAGCAAGCAGGCAAGAGGGCGCAGAGTCCTACAAACAGTACGTGCTGATGATGGCTTGATTATTGCGGCATCTGGTCAGATTGTGACCGAACCCGTCCTTGATCGTGCCCAGACTTACGGTAAAGAGGCAGAGTTGCTGAACGCTGTGGGTCTGACTCTGGCAACCGCAATCCATTCTACCGCAAGTAACACATGGTTAGAAACCAAAGTTCAACTGCGCGATCGCTCCCGTGTTGCCCAACAAAACCTCAACACCTTCTGGCAAACCCTGCAAGAGAAGGCACAAGAGCTACAAGGACGCAGGGCGCAAGCAAGCAAAAAGCAACGAATTGAACAAGCACTCGGTCGTCCAGTCACCCGTGTCATCCTTAACCCAGAGGACAACGTGATTCTCAATGTGGGTGAACTGATTACACACCGCGCCGTCCGTCAGGCAACAGAAAGCGGTGTTCTGAATATCTTGCTGAGTTCCGTCTACGTCAAGGAGCCAGAAATCTCTGACAAGGAGTTGCGTGCTTCAGAACACGGAATGGCAGCCCTAGAGTACCACGGTAATGGTCGATGGCACGAAGTGCCCGCCCAAAGGGCGATCGCAACCTGAAGTCCAATCAGTCTTAGTTAACTAACAAAGAAGCTCAAACCTTTGACAGGGCAGCAGCGGTGGGTGAACCCGAAGATCGGGGGACTACCGCCGCGAAGATGTCGGTGTTCATGGAGATGTTCTTAATCTGTACTTCTACAGCATGGCAGATGGGTGCTTGAGTAATGGTTTTATCAAAGGTTTGAGATGTATAAAATAAGTTAATTCTGTTTGATTTTTTTACAAAACTTTACAATAAGTCATGGTACTAAGGTACCATTTGTCATTCAGAGTTGTTCCAAAATACGTTGAAGTCCAAAACTCAACATTCATAGGGTCTTTAGGGGATTAATTCCACAAGTTCACCTAGAATTTTCAGTGTGAATAACTTTTCGCTTGGTTTGATTTCGATAAAATTAGAGTAAAGTTCTGAAACTTTGTATAACGTATCACTCTAACTTCAAGGAGATTAACTACCACAGAAAAGGCTATAGAATCAATAAGATTTCATAAAAAATTAGGTTATTGATTTTAGGAGCAAGGTATTTGTCCTATGGTTAGGCGATCGCTCCAAGCATCACTCACTGGGATTCAACAGGCTAAAAGAGCGTTTGCCTACAAGGGGTGGACTCAGGAAAATTTGGCGTGGGAAGTCAACTTAAAGACTCGACAACCGATTTGGCGATTTTTCACGGGGCGTCCGGTTGAGCGTCATGTTTTTCTGGAAATTTGTTCTGTGTTGGAACTGAATTGGCGGGAGATTGCTGCCAATCCCCCTGCAGAGTTCGCTGAACCCGGAGAATTCACCCAGATTCCTGTACTGGGTATTGATGCCTTGGTGCAACAGGTGCGATCGCAACGCCAAGACAAAATTCAAGACCAGTGTGGTATCTTGCAGTTGTTAGATATCAGCCGTCCCGTTAGCATCGATGACATATATATTGATGTCAATATTTTGGAGGAAATCGCCAGCCAGCAGTGGTTAGAAATCTCTGATCTGCAAAACCTTGGTCCAGAAAAATTTGACCGCTTTGGCTTAGGTGAGGTTGAGCAGAAACAAATACCGGGTATGCGGGCAGTCGAAACGTACCCGAAGCTCAGGGTGCTGGGCAAACCGGGGGTAGGCAAAACTACCTTTTTGCAACATCTCGCCATTCAGTGTCAGCGAGGCGCATTTGCGGCAAACCAGGTTCCTATCTTCATCACACTGAAGAATTTTGCTGAAGAGTCTAGAGTCAGCGGCGAGTTCAGCTTCATGAACTACATCCGCCAAGAGTTTCTCACGTCTGGAATTTCACAAGAGTCAGTGATTGAAACCTTACTTAGTGCAGGCAGAGTGTTGCTGTTGCTTGATGGGATAGATGAAGTTCTTAATCAACAGAGCAATGCTGTCTTAAAAGAAATTCGCAGATTTTCGGACAAGTATCACAAAAATCGGTTTGTGGCGACCTGTCGAACGGCGGCTCAAAAGCTCACGCTCCGAGGCTTTACCGATGTTGAGATTGCCCCGTTTACCCAAGAACAAATTATCGCCTTCGCTCGAAAATGGTTTGTGGTGTTTACCAAGACGAACACTCAGGCTGGGCAGGCACAGTCCGTTCAGTTTATTCAGAAGCTGGACTTACCCGAAAACTGGCAATTTCGCCAACTCGTCATCACACCTCTGTTTCTGCATCTTGCCTGCTGGGTGTTTCATGGTCAGGAAAAATTTCCAACGAAGCGGACTGAATTTTATAAGCAAGGGCTAGATCTTCTCTTGGGCAAATGGGATGAAGCTAAAGGCGTTGAACGGGATAACGTTTACCGAGGGTTTTTATTGCCACAAAAGCTCAGGTTATTGAGTCAGATTGCGGCGGCAACGTTTGAGCGGGGTCAGTACTTCTTTGAGCAACGCGTCATTGAGCAATACATTGGTGAGTATATTGGGAATCTGAGCAATGTTCCAACGGAGCCTGAGGAACTACAACTAGAAAGTGAAGCGGTGCTGAAGGCGATAGAGGCGCAACATGGGCTACTGACAGAACGGGCGCGGGGAATTTTCTCCTTCTCCTATCTAGCGTTTCAGGAATACTTCACGGCAAGAAAAATAGTTGCCAGCCATAATCTAGAAGCATTAGAGCAAGCTTTGGGAGGATTGGTCAGTCACATCACTGATCCTCACTGGCGCGAAATCTTCTTGTTGACAGCTGCCATGCTCCGGAGTGCAGACGGGCTGGTGCAGTTGATGAAGCAACACATTGATGCACTAGTCGCCCAAGACCCTTACCTACAAGAGTTTTTGACGTGGGCAAGCCAAAAAGCTCATACGACCCCGTCGCAACCTTTGGTTGCGACGGGTCGAGCATTTTACCTTGCCTTTGCCCGGACTCCTCACATAGCTTCTCACTTTGCCCTAGCCTGCACCCTCGACCAGGGGATGTTTCTGGATGTGGTGTTAGATAACCTGCTGCTGGAGTGTGCGATCGACCGAAGCCAAGATTTTGCCTATGCTCATGCCTGTGGAGATGCTCTGGGCAACATTCTAGGCATTGTTCTGGATGCTGGACTCCATAAATCCCTGCAACAACTTAGGGAGCAATTGCCGAATCCAAATAAAAACCAAGAAAAATTTCAGGTCTGGTGGCAGGCACACTCTTCAGCCTGGGTTGAACAGTTAAAGACGACGATCATTAATTATCGTAATATTGATCACCACTGGCAGTTTAGCCAACAGCAACAGCAAGCGCTGCAACGCTACTACGATGCCAATCAGCTACTGCTCGATTGCCTGAATAGCAATTGTGAGGTGACGGCTGCGATTAGGCAGGAAATTGAAGCAACCTTATTATTGCCGACTAAGGAACTTGAGGACAGGGAATGGCAATAAGTCTAGTTTTGTCCAGCGTTCACCGGATAGCACCATTGTCCACTAGGAGCAAAAAGTCTAGAAATGCTTCTCCTAGAACGACTTGCGCGGATGATTTAAAGTTTTGCATACAAATATAACCCTTTAAAATATCAAATAAAAATTGCTGGAGTCAATTTTTATTAAAAAAATGTTATAATTTAAAGATGAAAGAAAAAAAACAAAATATAGGCTCACCTACGATCACCTTAGAAAAGAAAGTAGTAGCGCATCACAAGAGTGATGGTAGTGAACTCATACCCGCTGAGGTACAAACGAATATCCGTCATAATGGCAGTCAATTGCTTGATCTGCCTCTTGCAACTGGCTACACCGTAGATGATCACCGAATCATCAATAACTACGCAATTGAGCCCGATCCTTGGCAGAGTATCCCTCAACAAAACAGCAGCAACGTTATTTATTCTTAGGAATAGGAGCTATCCTGTTCCTTGCTGTGATAGCGCTGATTGGATTTGCTGTTAGCCAGGCGTAACAATAGCTAGGTATTTAGCTTCAGTCCAAGATATCTAGCTAGCACTGATCCTCTGGTTTTCGCCCTCCTCGCATATATGCTTTGAAGAATGCCAGGGACTGAAAATGATGCCAGAGTGAGGCGTTGTTGAGACGGTTGAAGAGGGTTATACCCCAGGGCAAACGCATCTAAATGTAGTACACAAGAAATTGATTATCGCACGTATATGTGCATGAGGTAAACAAAGATGGTTAAGCACTACAATTTTCCTTCGCTCCACGAAGAACCCCGAAACCAGCGAGCACAGATTCTCCTTATAAAAGAAAGTGAATCTCTTTACAAGTGGATTGAAAGCACAGGTCGATTCAAATCGTATGAGTCTGATGAACTCCATGCTGATGACTTGTCAGAAGAACTGGACGACATTATGGAGCCATCAATTTATGAGCAAGAGAAAGAGGAAGAAGGGGAAGCATTGTATCTATAATAACTAATCAAGCAGACATGATATAAATGGTCATGTCCGTTTAACTATTCATTATACGGAATAGGGAAAATTTCTGGTGGCCGTTCAGGGGGTACAAATAACAAGCAAAGCACAAGCGGGTGGGTTGGGGAGATCTCCGTTGAGATAAACAAGCTAACCGAACCGTATTGAGACCAGATGTACCTGCAACGATAAAATCAAATTTTTACAAATATTTTTCGGAACACTTTTCACACAACAAAAAATCTCAGTTGCAGCAAAGATCAAGCTGAGATTTTTTTGTGGGGTGTGTTAGCGCTACCTTGTCTACTCCTAGGTAGTCTTATTAGCTAAACTAATCCTTGACAGGAGCGAGGGATGAGGACACTTTCGTACAAGGGTTCTCCCGCTCTGAAAAAGTGTTCGTGATATAGAAAAGGAAAGATCAATCAGAGAATTTTATAACTCCTCAATGGATTTATCTATGTTTTTAAGTAAATTTTTTAGAAGAATTGGCGAATAAAATATCTGTGGTTATACTAGCAAGTATAGCAACGGACAGAAAGCTCAGGACAACAATCAATTCACAATGTAAGCTGTTGAAGGCGTCTACAGCCGACTTGTCCTAACGGCTTTGGCGACTGCTATAGTTGTATTCAAAATCTGATAAAAAGCAAATCAATGTCTCAATATTATGTTCTTTATGATACACAATATGAATTGCCAGTCTAAAAAATAGTACAATATGACAAAACTTTTTCAGTCGTTTCTTGTTGTTTTTTTAAGAGAAAGTGTAAAAATATTACTTCTGTTTAAATTTTAGCAAAGAATCTTGTTTGACTACATAATTAATTTTTGCAAATTAGCTGTAATCGTTGGTGCATGACACTTCGTTAACGCCACTCTACGCATTTAAGATAAATTATAATCATCACTTTTTAGTACTGTCATTATAAAGAAATAAATTGCTGAGATTGGTAAACTGGAAATTTTGATGTAAAAAATAAGATACAGCTGTGGTTGATGCTGTAAATCTAGTATTTACGGATATTCAGCTAGAGCTAATGTTCCCGAAGTACAGAAAAATTATTTGAGTTCTGAATCAGGAAATTATATGAACAGCGATATAGCAGTAGAGAAATTGCGCCGCTATAAAGAGTATGGGGAATCTGTAATCCAGAACCTTGAGTTGGTTTCACAAAACCCACCTCCTCAAGAAAGTTGGGTTCCTAGCAGTCTTCATGAAAGTATCCAGCGCCTTCAGCAGTCTGCTCAAAGAACGGTGCAACTTGCATCCTCGCCAGTCAAAATCGGTATCATGGGGGAATTCAGTAGTGGAAAAACTTTACTTTTAGGCAGTTTGATTGGCTACGCAGATGCTTTACCAGTCAGTGAAACCCCCACGACAGGAAATGTGACTGCTATCCACCTTGTTCAACAAAGCGACTTTCAAACAACGAAACTTGGCAAGTTTACAGTTGAATATCTTTCTAATGAAGGAGTAAAAGAGTGTCTGCGCTTTATGTTAGAGGAAGCGCAGCAACGAGCAAAAGCTACAGAATTTCCTTCAGCACAGCTTGATGCTTTAAAAAGTTTACACCCCACGCGAGAAGTTGACATTAATGGTATTTTGAGATGGTGCGAGCAAGCGTGGAAGCTGCAAAGTTTGGAACTACGCTCTCTGCTTAAGGAACTGGTTGCTTTTGTCCGTACCTACAGCGCTTATAAAGAAGATATCTGTGGTAAAAGTTACCAAATTGACAACACGACTGCTCACAAAGGACTAAGGCTTGCACAAGCGCCGATAAATATTTTAGAACTTAGCTTTGACCATTTGCCCTCTACTCCCAAACGCTGGGAGAATTTAGCACAGCCGTCAGCTCAAGATTTGCAAAATAGCTTCTCGCTGATTCGTCGTGTAGATGTCACAGTTGAAATATCAAAAGAAATTTGGGATTTGTCTTCTTTACAAGGGACTAATGAATTTATTCTTTTAGATTTTCCAGGCTTGGGATCTGCTGACTCTGGTGTGCGGGATGCTTTTTTATCTTTACGAGAACTCACAGATGTACAAACTATTCTGTTGCTGCTCAACGGTAGATATCCTGGTGGTGCAACCGCAGCGAAAATCCGCAGTATGCTAGAACGGGATAAGGGACAAGACCTGAGAGACCGTATTATTGTAGGTGTAGGGCGCTTTAATCAACTACCCCTTACAAGTAGTGATGAACGGATTATTGATGATCTTTTATATGAGATGCTGCTTTCAGAAGAAGCTGTTCTTGATGAACTCGGTATTCTGAAATTGGCGATCGCCAGCGCAAACAATTTGACGACAGAAAAAAAGAATATTGTTTTGTTGTCGCAACTTTATGGATTAACGAAACTCGCAGAACTTTCTTCTCTTGTACAAGTTTGCTCAAAAGAATTCTTAAGTGAACTGGACAAACCCAACAAACCAGAGGAAACTGAACTGCGGCAGAAATGGCAGAAATTAAGTGAAATGCTACCTTCTTCTAGTATATTACACAAACAATTGAGTGACTATGCTGAAGATGGTGGTATTGGAAGATTACGTTCATTACTGAAAGAACATGTTGCCCTTCATGGTATGAAGCAGCTTGTAGAAGACACTCAAAGAGCTGCTGAGGCTTTGCGCAAAGAGCAGAATAATCTCAACAATTTGCTTGAAGAAATCCCCGCTTACATACCAGTTGAGGAAAGTTCTACTTTTTTCACCCTGCGGGAAGCAATTGAAAATGTTGTCACAACCTACAGACGATTTCAAGAAGATTTAGAGAAGCAGCCTATTCTAAAAAACCGTCATACTATAGCGGTGAGCGAAGTTGTTAAAAATGAATTAACGAATAAAATCTTCTTTGATTGGAGCGAATGGACTTTGCTTTTTGATAGAACCCAAAATGGAACAATATCTCTAAGCAAAAGTGAAAGCATTTTTGGAGAGGATGAAGTTGATGATTCGATTCCGACAAAAAGCGATGATTTTTATGCGGCATTTGTCAACACTATTAAAGAGATGCAAGGTTTTGCCCATGAGCAAACGACAGAAGCTGTAACGGACTTATTCAATAAATTATCTACTGATGTACAACTAGAACGCGAAAAACTCAGTTCAATTTTGCTACCAGAAAAAGAAAAACAAATTGAACAAAAATTTGGGAAAAGTCAAGTCCGCTTTTTCAGAAATCTCTTGCGTGCTGTTGATCCTGCTAAGAAATGGCAAAATCTGATCATTCAACACAGTGGACTGGCTAGTAGTGCTACTCCTATCAATGCTGACATTTTATTCCCTTTAGCACGCAAGGACGACAAGCATCAGAATGGTCAAATCTTTGATTGGAGTCCGGATAAACAGTTTCGTGTTCCCCCTAGACCATTCAATCACCAAATTGCCGTTTTGCGACTGCGAGATGAAATAACTGCTAGTGCAGGGTTGCATCTTGTGCAGTATGTGAGTCAGTTAACTAAGCAGGTGAAATCTTCTTTTTCGAGAGCTTTGAAAGAAATTGTAGATAATCTGCAAGAACTTTTAAAGTCGAAAAATGAACCTTTACTCAGACACATAGCATCTGCACAAGAGGAAACCTCGACTCCTATTCCACCGTGGTTAGAAACTCTTTCTCAAATTCCGACAATTTCTTATCCACAGGAGATGAGTCATTAGTTAATTGGTTAGTTGTTAACAGCAATACTACACTAATTCCGAATAGGTCGTGAACAATAAAGACAAAAACGAACCGCAAAGAGGAGCCAGCGCCGTGGGCGGATCCCCCGACTTGAGGCGACTGGCGTCGCAAAGAGCGCAAAGAAAGAAAAGAGGAAGAAGCTGTACTACTCCTTTACCGGTGTAAGATTACCTATCTTATTTTCTTCTTCCTATGCGCCAAGGGCGCACGCTACGCTAACGTGTCCTATGCGCTAAGGCGCACGCTTCGCGAACGTGTCTTTGCGGTACCCTGCGGGAAGCCGCTCCGCGTCTACGTTAAATTAGGTATTCTTTGGGCGGGAAGGGAGTAATCATTGAATAAACTTCTAGCAATAAATATGAAAATGGATATTTATGATTACATGTCTTTCAAGATTGCTAGAGGTTTAATTGCTAACGACTAACTATATTGAAATTTCAGGAAATACATGAGATGGGTGTTAAAATTGAGCTTTTAAACCGCTACCAACTGCGTACAAAAGATGATGAGTTATTACTTCTGCCAGTTATTGAAATAAAACCTACTGAGAGTTTTAATTTACCTCATATCTCCAAAATTGATATTGTTGTCAGCGGAACGCCAGAAAAGTTAGCAGCACAAATACAATCTGCTTATAAAAGTGTTAACTTTAGCGCTAGTAGATTCCTGAGACTTTCGACACCACAGCGATTAAAGCAAACTGAGTGTAGGTGGAATGAACCACTACCAGCAGGTGTGAACTGCACTTTGCAAGTCATTGTTGAGTATTTTGATTCGGATGAAATAGGTAATCCTAATTTATCTACAAGCAAAAACTCTACGGCTGAGTGCAATATATGGACTTATGCAGGTATTGAAGATACCGTAATACAAATGTCAGTGAGAGATACGCTACCATTGCCACTACCAGAACCTTTTGACAAACCCGAATCATCTCAAGAAAGCAAAAAGCCAGAAATTACTTATCCAGGCTGGTTTGCGATTGATTTCGGCACTTCTAATTCTACAGTTACGCTCTACGATCCCAAAGTCATTGTCACTCCAGATAGTTTACCTAGCGAGCAAGAGGTGCGGCTACGGGAACGTATGGCACTATGGTTAAATCAGCGTCCTGTGGATAATGTCCCAGGTATCAGTCGTCATGCTTGGGAACAGGAATGGCAAAAGTTTTTAACTGAACTGAGTAAAGATTTTGTTTCAATTCCTGATTCTGTTCACCAGAATTTGGGGGAGCAACTTTTTCGAGGTGTTGACAGTACTGAGTTATTGGAAGCTATCCGACAGATAGAAATTTGTTTGAGTAAACGTCTTGGTTGGTTTCGTCGCGCCGCCAGTAAACGGTTGAATCAGATCTATCACGAAGTTTTCCGCGTACCACCTCTGGAATGGCAAAGTTTGATTCCAGTAGAATTGGACAAAGACCGTCGTCTTAATGAAATTCCTAGTGAGTTAGAAGTTGTTAATCTGGAACCTTCTTTGTCAAAAGATGACTCCGCAAAGGTGAAAGTTGTTTTAGGTGAACAATCTAGACAGCACAGATTAGACACGATTGGAAATGGGGAGGAAATTGAAGGGAGGTTCCTCCACTCACCCAAGCGCTATTTTGGTCAAGAACGTTCTTTTAAAATTACACTAGATGACCAAGAAGATACAATTGAGGTTAACAAGCTGCTTCAAGCTGCTTATGCTGAGCTGATTTCGCTGACACAGAATTATCGTCAACGTTACCCAGGTAAGTGTTCTGAGGGTAAATTCTACCGTGCAGTGGTGACTTACCCAACGATCGCCTCACCATTTGTGCGCCGCGAAATTGAGAAGCTGGTGAAACAACTGGATATCGAAGATGTGCAGATGGCTTATGACGAAGCGATTTCGGTCGCCATCTTCTTTTTATGGCGAGAGTTTGGCGGTGATTTGAATGTGGGGATTGAATCTTTCAAAACCCGTTGCCGTTACAATGGGGATAAATGGTGGCAAAATGTCCTCGTTTTGGATATTGGTGGCGGAACCACTGATTTAGCGCTTATTCGCTTGACACTGGAAGAAATTAATCCCTTTGAACCTGGGGAAGACCGAGGCGACGGCGGACGGTATTATAAATTAACTCCTAAATTATTAGGTTCTTCCGGACATTTGCAGTTGGGTGGCGAGTTGATTACTTTGCGGTTGTTTTTGTTGTTGAAGGCGGCGATCGCAGACTGTTTACTCACAGCCGTAACTGAAGAACGTTTACCAAAAGATGTGTTGAAAGTGCAGCCAGAAGAGTTGAGCGATCGCTTTCTTAATAACAGCAAATTCTTACCTGGTAGCCTATTGGCTTGTGTAGACAAAGAAATTCGAGAAGGCGATGCTTACAAGGATGCTTTAAATGCAGCAGAAAAAGTACTTCCCACTCGCTGGAAATATTCATCATCTCGCGCACAAACTTTCTACACTCTTTGGGAACAAGCAGAAAATGCAAAAATAGCACTAGGTCAAAAGCGCCAACAAGATGCACCCGAACCTATCTTCATTCTTGATGGATCAAAAATCTCTGAACTGCTGCAACAAAACGATATTGATTTATCAACTGAAGTTGTTGATAACCTAAGTGTAACACTCACAGTACAGCAATTTGAAAGAGCAGTATCTCCTGTGATTCGAGAAGCGGTTGGTATTGGTCAAGGATTGCTCGAAAATGCTTTAGAAAACAAGCTTTACCATTCCCGAAATTCTCAAAGTAGCAAAGAGCAAGTTGACTGGTTGATTCTGTCTGGAAAAACTTGCAACCTTGAATTAGTTGAACGTGAACTTTATCGAGTTTTTAGCAAGTCTGACTATTTTGTTTGGAATGAAGAGCGAGTCACCTTTGAACCCGAATATACAAAGCTTGCAACCTCGGCTGGAGCTTGCTTTGCAGAAAAACTAAGACAATTGGGTTTTGCGCCGAAAGAATCTAAAGAATTGCTACGTAGAGGAGCTAATCAACTCTATATTGATGTCAAAAATCTCTTTTATTTTCTGCCATGCTCTTTTAAAAGAGAAGTGATTGGAGGAACTTTAGATCCAATTTTTCAAGCTGGGCAAGAACTTTATCAACTAAAAGCTGACGATGCAATGGCGAAATACCGCAGTAGTTGGCAAGGTATGCAGTTAACAAATAATATCATTCGTCAGGATTTTGAGAATATCAAACCTCAACTTTGGGGTAGTTATAACGGCGATGCTTTGAGAAAGAAACTGGAAATGAGTGAGGAAGATTTTAAAAGTTCTATCAAAGTCCAGTTTGAAATTAATCAAAAGCTTGATATTGATTTACTACTTTGTCGGGGAAATCCTCACTATTTAATTCCTGTGAATATTCCCTGTCTTGATGCGGCAAAAGTCATAGGAATACCAGATGTTATTTCTGAGGAAGATTTGGTGGTATGTGATATTGCTGTGAATGTGGCTGAATCGGCAAATGCTCTCAAAACAGATGCTCATACTGTCGTATTTGAAGCGGATAAAAACTATAGCAGAAATTTGAGAGTGTTTCGATATGATGATGGTGCTATACAACCACAAATGATGGGGTTAATTACTGAATTACCTTCCTTTCCTACGAGTGGCAAACATACATTCTACTTTCAATTTCACAATCCCAAATCTAATAAATGGGAACTGATTGGCGAATTACCCGAACCAGAAGTCAAAAGTGAATATCCTTGCCGATATTATGTCTCTCTCAATCAAAAAGGTATCCTGAAAGTACATGCATTTGAAGTACCTTATTTGACATCAAAAAATCCAGAATGTCTTCAGCAAGAAGGATGTGTTTTTCGAGATAATCTCCAACCACAGCCTAACGATGTAAAGGCAGAACGTGATCCGTTTTCTGGAGAACATTGAAACAGTTATAGGAATCCAGTTTGATTCGGTGAATTGACTCGTAGAGGTAGGGAACGCTTAACAGGGAACAGGGAACAGAAAGTGTACCTAGCTTCGTCTCTTTTGTTAACTGTTAACTGTTAACCCTTCGGGTTCGCCAGATGCCTACGGAGGGAAACCCTCCTGCAGCACTGGACTCACTGTTCACTGTGGAGAACTTGGGAACGAGAGAAATTTAAAACTCAAAACGGAGGATATATGCAGCACCTCAGCAAGTTATTGAAAGTTGACAACTCAAATTTAGCTTGGGTATTGCGGTTGAGTTTGCACGGACTGCGGACTCAATTACAAGAAGCTTTAAAAACCGCAACTACAGATCCAGGAAGCACTGCTTGTCAAGAATTGCTGAGGGAATTAGATATACTTTTGCAAGAAGCTTTTCAACAGGAGACTTTGAGTGAGGAAACTGTCTTGTCCTCACAGGAGAATTCTTGTTGGGAAGATGTGTTAGAACCAGTCACCAGTGAACTAAAAGACGAACTCAAATTAAGACAACTGAGTGAAGTTTTGCTATCTGACCGAGAAATATCAAATTATATCGGGGATTACCAAATTCTTAGCACTCATGATAGTGATTTGTGGAACGAGATGCAACGTTTGCTCTTACGCGTTCCTGAGAAGATAGCTCATATTTGGCAAGAGCAAATGTTAACACAAGCAAGTCAAGTGGGTGCAACAGAAGATAAGCGCTCATCGCACTTATCACTACCTTTCATCCGCAATGAATATATCTATCCTGGTTTGAAAGGGAAGGTAAAAGCGACTGGCTTATACTTATCAGACCAAGTTGATTTTGATCCACGATTAATGGTGAAAAGACACGATGGTGAACTTGATTTGTTAGCTGGGGTGGTTTCTATTTGTCTGAAATTTATTGAACTCGATTTATCTTTGCACCATGCGCTCAAAAGTGTTGATAGATTCGGTGTGAGGTCTTTAAACGATGAACGAGAAAAGTCTAAATATATTACAGCACTGATAGACCGTTTTCGTCGGGTACAAACCACTGCTGATAATGTCGATCCAGTTGTCGCTTTGCGTGCCAGACTTGATTTAGATGAAGCAATACACTCTTTGGTGTATTTGCCATGTGCTGAGCGTTATTCTTGGTGGGGTAAATTGCAACAAGAAGCACGGCGTACTCTGGACTCAATGGTAGAGAAAACTCGTCATGCTGGCTATCATGTGCAAATTCGTCCATTATGGGGAACCTATGCTGATGTTTTTAATTGGTCAAAGGACGATTTGCAATTAGATATTGGTGGAGTGCGGGGGGAGGTGTCTGCATGTTTGCGGGTTTATGCCAAGATTAACGATGAGGTGCTTCCAGGAAGAGTTCTTTTTCGTTCGTCTTGAGTCGCGGATTTTTTTGTTGGGGCTATTGCTGGATGTGATATGAAAAGCGATACGCCTTTGGCGTCTGCACTCCGTGCCATCGCACCACTCCTGAAATCCCTAAAGGTCATAACTCGCCCCATTCTCAGCTAACCACCGCTTCCTTTCCAAATAATCCGGCACAATACGCTGCACTCTATCCCAAAACTGATTGGAATGATTTGGTTCAATCAGATGCACCAGCTCATGAACCACCACATACTCAATCATGGGACGCGGTAGCATCGCCACTCGCCAGTGGAAATATAAATCTCCCTTGTGTCCGCAGGAACCCCAACGGTAGCCTAATTCGCGTACCTGTACTGAGCGGGAAGAAGCATCAACTTTATTGACAAAAACAGCGAGATATGTGTTTAAAATTGAGGACAGGCGATCGCCATACCACTGAATAAAACATTCTCGTCCCCGTAGCTGTTCTTCGCGCTGCAATTCAAAACGGCTTTGGTAAAACTTGAGTGGTGGTTGTCCTTTTACGCTATCTACTAATTTCAGGCGATAGCTGCGTCCTAAGTAGTAAAATCCTTCACCGCAAACGTATTCCTTTACACCTACTGGTGGATTAAAAAACTCTTTTTTTAACAGTTTGCTGTAAATCCAGTAGCGTTTATCATTGACTATTTTCTCCAGAGTTTCTATTGACACTTCTGGAGATGAAGCTATGATTAATTGACCGTCACGTTCGACGGTAATCCCTACGGTACGACGTTTAGAACTGTGGCGTAATTCAAAATTCAGTTCGCCAAAGGTGATAGTTGTCATGCAATTAAATTATCACGATTTAGGCGAGCGAGTTGCACAAGTTTCTCTGCTACTATTTCTAATTGGTCGTAATTCACGACATCATGATCATCCAAGTAACCTGCTATCCACTTTCTCAAGTCTTCTTGACTGACAAGACTATCCCAATTCACTCGACGAATATCTTGGCGGATGTGTTCGACAATTTCTTTTGTCGCTTGGGCAAGTTGAGTTAATTCTTTGGTGGAATGTTCGGCTAAAATATAAAAAAATGGAAGTTGAGTTTTCGGGTTGAGTCCAGTTTCATCTGTAGAACGACCTGCTTGTATTTCTTGGATATATTGCCACAAGACATTAACTTTTTCTAGCCAATTATCGGCAAAAGATTCTAGAATCTCTGTTAATTGAGCGCTTAATTTTTTGTAATAAGCTGGGTCTTCATCGTAATGTATACTGATGTGATGGCGGGCAGCAAATTCCATTTCGGCAGCTTGCACTTTCATTGAGCGATGGCGCTGGACGTGGGTTTTGAAGTTTAAAGACAGAATATCAATTGGTGGAACTTTTAAGTCAATCCCCTGTGCTTCAATGTATTGGTCAATTAATGATCTAACCTTTTCTTTGGCTGTGACTATATTAAGTTTTTCATCTCGATAAAGGTCTGCAACAGATTTTTTTATAAAACCGAGTTTTTTAGCATCCTTAACAAAATTATAGGGATGACGGGCTTCTGGTCGTGGCAGAATAATATCAAGGGTATCGATGAAGTCTTTCAAAAATTCGTTGAATTCTACTCTCAGGCGTTCATCTCGCAGTATGTCTACACAAGCATCTACGTCATCTATTGTGCAGCCGTTTGCAGTGAATAAATTGATAACTCGCTGATGGCGATCGCCTAATTTGGGAATTTCGTCCGCAATATCAAACCAGGCTGATTCTGTATCGACTTCGTCGTAAATTGCTAAGGCTTCTGCAAGGTTGACACCGTAGTAATCGACGACTAAGCCATATTTTTTGGTATCGTTATAGATGCGGTTCACGCGGGCGATTGCCTGCAACAATTCATATTCTTTCATCCCCCTGTCTAAATATAAAACTTGTTCGTTGGGAGCGTTAAAACCAACCAGCAACATACTTTTGACAATTAAGAAAGCGAGACTATCCTGTTTTGTGGAGTCAGAATTTACTAGAGATTTTTTAAAGCGTTCAATGCGTGCTTCTTGCTTACTTTTATTTGTCCACTCTTCCCAACTGGAGTCATCATTTTTATCTCCAGAGATGATAACGCCAAATTCTAAACGGCGGATGGTTTCTAAATAGGGAAGTGCTTGGGCTAAAAAGCGCGTTTCTTCATTCACAGATTCTAAAACTTCTGAGTCGAGACTTCGCAGAATGGGGGCGCGAGTTTCTAGTTGTTGCACGAGTTCCTGCTGTGCTTCGACAAATGCACCGTAGTAACGAACAGCAGCGCGACGGCTAGGGGCGACGACTTGCGCCTTGAAGCTTCCGGGTAGAATACGCTCAACATAGTGGCGTAGCATATTTTTAGCTTTGGCTTTAATGAGTTCGCGTGCTTCTGCAACTTGGGTTTTGGTAGCGTATCTAGTTTTTATCTGCGCCCGTTCTTCTGGGGTTTTGTCTGCAAAGATGATTTCAAAAAGTTTATCTAAATCGTCCCCTTGGGTGACTGCACCCCTGGCTTCTAAACCTTCGTAGAGGATGGGTAAGGTAACACCGTCTTCTTGAGACTGACGGATGTTGTACTGATCGATGAAGGAACCAAATATTTGCTTGGTGGTTTTTTTGGCAGATGTGACGATGGGAGTACCAGTAAAACCAATGCGGACACAATTGGGTAAAGCTTCGAGTAAATTGGTGTGGAGAGTGCTGGCGTGAGAACGGTGCGCTTCGTCGATGAGTACTAGGATATCTTCGGAAGGGTTGAGGCTTTTTGGCATTTTTTCCGGCTGTTCCTCTTGTTCGGAATCTTCGCCACCTTTGAATTTCTGAATCATTCCGAAAACTAAGCCTGCACCTGGTTGTTGCAGGAATTGTTCTAGCTTTTTGACTTTTTTCGCTATCTGCAACGGTTCGCCTGAGAGAACAGCAGTATCAGAAAGTTGCTTTTCTAAATCGGTGCGATCAGTCACGACAACTATCTTGAAGCGGCGTAATTCGCGAATCGTGCGGATTTTCCGAATTAGGTAAATCATAGTCAGGCTTTTGCCAGCACCTTGAGTATGCCAGATAATACCACCGCGTTGATCATCTGTACTGTGTTGGGAACGGGTTTGATTGTGTTGCAGTCGAGCAATTGCTTCCAAAACTGCGCGATATTGTTGGTAACGGGAGACAATTTTAGTTGTGCGTCCGCCACTGGTTTCATATAAGGTAAAGTTTCGTAGGATATCGAGGAGATTCGCAGGGTTCAGCATTCCGGCGATCAGCATTTGTCGGGTATTGACTTGAGAAACGCCTAACTCTGCGGCTATCTCGGCTTGAGTGCGGGGTATGGTATCCTTCCACTCCACATAATACTCATGGTTTGCACCCACTGCACCCGCCACCGCCCGTCCTCTAGAAGCGGCTATCATTAACAAGTTGTAATGAAATAGTTTTTCTGCGCCTTCTGGTTGAGTGCTATTACGTTGGTTCGAGTATTGCAACAAGTCGTTAATTGCTGCAGTGATGGGATTATCTAAGTTGGGACTTTTGCACTCAACGACGACAAGCGGGATACCGTTGACGAACAGCACAACATCAGGAACGATAAAACCTTTATCTGCTGTTATCCAAAGGGGATCTACTCGATATTGATTGATTGCCAGAAAGTCGTTCTTTTCAGGATGCTCAAAATCAATATAGTGGACTGTGTGCTGTTTGCCGTCTTTTCCTAAAACAGTAGTGCCAAAAAGCAGTAATTCTGTAGCAGCTTTATTTGCTTCCATCAGTCTTGATGCTGCTAAACGCTCAAGTTGACTCACCACTGCGTTGACTTGGATATCATCAAGCCAAGAATTACGATTGTCATCTAGGTTGATGCGTTTGATGACTGTTTTCAAGCGTTGGATGAGCAGAACTTGTTTGAAGTTTTCGCGTTCGGTGATTTGGGAGTTGAATTTATCGCCTTCGATATGCTGCCAACCCATGCTAATAAGTTGGTCAATGGTAGGCTTTTCTACATGGATATATTCTGGGGTTGATTGTGGCATGGTGGCAGTTTTTACATGCAGCGATATATCTATCATGCACCAGGCTCAACTGTTTCTTGAAGAGGAAGCCGCCAGATTGGTAGAAATTACTAATTCTTGCCAATATACATATATATTAAATCTAGGAGGTAAACCATCTATGACAACACTCAACATCTCTTTACCTGATTCAATGCGAGCTTTTATTGATGAGCAGGTTGCAAAAGGTGGCTATAGCACTGCGAGTGAGTACATCCGCGATCTCCTTCGCCAAGCCCAAAAGAAAGCAGATCAACAGAAGTTAGAGGCGATGTTGTTGGAGGGTTTGGAAAGCGGTGAACCGATTGAAGTGACAGATGAGTGGTGGGAACAAAAACGCGCTCAACTCATGCAACGGTTCCGCCAGCAAAAGAAATGACGCGACGCATTATTATCAGGCCAAAGGCAAGCCAAGAAGATGAGTCTAATTTTTGGTATTCTTGACTCGCACTTTTCCAGTTAATAAGTCGTGCATTAGTCCTTGTTTTTGGAGTTTGAGCTTGTTAAGGTAGGCTTCTTCTTTGCGGATGCGGATGTTGTGGGTGTCGAGTATTGTTTGAATTGCCCTTTGTTCTTCAATTGAAGGTTTGGCTATCAGTAACTTTTGAAGCTCTCCGACATTAAAGTGCTGTTGAGCTAATCCACCTTGCACACGAAGAACTTGACCTTTTCCAAAATCTGAATTAATCCACGTTGCAAGAAATGCTGAATTAATTTCTGCACTTGGTCGAGAAATAATAATATCAACGCAATTAGCACCATCAAAGTCAGGAGAAACAACACAAGATGTTCCTGGGTAGCCAGTACGAACGGTAAGCACGTCTCCTGTACGAATCATACTTTTAGCAAGTATTCGGTTTGATTGCTCAGACATAAATACTAAGTCTGAAGGATCTAAACCTGCTTCACGAACATTTGCAGAACGGAATACAGGAACTCCAGAGGGCTTGTAATACTGTGATGGTTTGATAACAATTCCAACAACTATTTCTCTACAAACGGATTCACAAGTCCTAATCTCCCACTCCTTGGGAATTCGTCCCAACACCGAATCTTTAAACTCTTCAGGATGCGCCTCTGCATCCCTCAACTGTCCATTCTCATCTAACCCGCGTGTGAGCAAGTCGTGCAGCAGCCCAGCTTTGATTTGTTTAAGTTTTGTAATGAGGGAGGAGGTGTGGGCGATCGCATCATCCACCGTGTCCAAAATTTCAATAATTTTTTCTTGCTTAAATACAGATGGAAGTGTTACCCAGAGCTTAGTTAACTGTTCTTGATTAACATTAACATTAGCGCTTCTTGTGGCAATTTGAAAGACACGGTTACGAAAAAACTCGTCCCGCATCATTTCACAAAGAAATCTTGGCTTAACAGTAGAAGTTGATAATCTAAAGCGAATAATAAATCCGCAAAATATTACTGGTTCATCTGCACCTTCAAAAACAGTTGGATAACCAACACCCTCTAACTTAACTGACGAACGGTCAAGTAAAATGTCTCCTATTTCTAGTTGATAAGAAGCTATTTCTGACTGGTTAGCATTCATTCGACCTAATTTCTCTATATTAATATGCGGTGTATATACATCTAAAATATTTACGAACTTAGTACCAAAGCCAAAATCTTTTTTACCCTTGTTGAGTCCATTCTGAAAAGTACCTAACTCACCAAGAGTTTTTACATCCCAATCCTCTGGAATCCTCCCAACAGGTGAATCCTTAAACTCCTCAACCTTAACCAAAACCTCACGCATACCCCAACCCCTGTAAAAACTTCCTCAAATCTGAACACCCTGAGATAAAACACCCAAAATCTTATTTATCTCCTTAATATAATAATTATTCAAATCAATAAACACATCAGAACCTTGTAACTTCAAAAACTTCCAAATATCTCCCGTTGTCACTGCACCATAAATAGTTTTAATTTCATTTCCTTCTTCTTGGTTAAACAATTGTGCTGCCAACATCGCCGCTGCACATTGACCTAATCCGCCTTTAATATTTTCATTTTTCGCTTCTACAATAATCACCACAGGTGCATTAATTGTTAATTGTTCTTTAGAACGACTGATGATAAAATCACAATAACCATTCAGTCCTTTCTCAGCATCAACATTAAAATCTGTTCCAGAAAATAAACTAATCTGATAATTAGCCTGACGTCTCACCTCTAATAATATTGGTGTAATAATCATTTCGGAACGTGCTTTTTCGGTATTAATTGCTAAAGCCAGTTCAGTTGTTTCTTCTAAATTCGTTATTAGCTTATCACTGACTTGTACAGGTTCTACGTTTGCGAATAAATCAACTTCTTCATCAATACGAATGTTGAAATTCTTTTTAAATTTACTTAATGTAAAGTCACTATAAGCCATTGTTAACACCTCAACTTATATACCCCAACCCCTGTAAAAACTCACTCAACCGCTTCGCCGCTGCATCGCGTTCCGTCTCAATATTCTGCAACGTCACGCGATACTTATCCCACCAATTCTCTACCGCTGCAATCACCTGCTGACGGTGCGCGGTGACATATCTCTCTAATTCAACAATTAAGCCATCCTTAAAAATTCCTAACACCAAACCCCGACATTCTTCATTTGTCAACACCGCACGCGCAACATCCAAACGCTTTACCAATTCCTTTTTGAGCGTCCTCAATTTTGCCTTAGCTTCCTTCAGTTGCTTAGTAATTTCCTTTAATGGTTCTAGTTGTGCTTCAATCTCAGCAATTTCTACTTCAGTCTGCTTAATCAACGCCTCAAAGTCAGCAAATTTATCTGCATTCAATAAAGGCGACTTCTTTAAAATCTTGAGTTCCTTCTTCGGCTCTTTAACCAAATTTTTCAGATGCTTAAGCTTTGTGTCTAATTCCTTGACAATATTAACCGCTTCTGCTTCTTCCTCACCTTCTTCCCCAGCTTCCGCCTCCGCTTCTTCTGGGCGTTCAAAGGCTTCTTTCTGCTGTTCTAATTCGGCAATACTCGCCTCAACTGTGGCAATTTCCGTCAAATAACCCAGCATCAACCGCACGACTAATTTATGATTTAAGGGGTCAAATAAAGGCTTACTTTTCTTCTCTTCATCATCTTGTTCCAAGGCATCTTTAATTGTATCCACCCAACTATCAACTAAACCGCTAAAATCTGACTCAGATAAAGTTCGCAATTCATACTTCACCTCATCCCACCAACTCGCAACCACACCCGCCACCTTAAAACGATCAAGTAAACCCACAGGTGCCAAACTATCCACAAAAGAACTCAAAAATTCAGCACGGAGTTCCATCACTTTTTTCGTTTTCGGCAACTCACCCAAAGAAGGTGAGTGCATCTGCCACCAAGCAGCAAACACACTCATCAACTTACCTTCTTGGTGCTGAATGCCTGCATCTAATTCGATAAAAGTTTTTATCTGTCCTCTTTCGGTAATCGCGGGAATAAAATCTAAATAATCTGTCATTTATTCAAAAATCGGCTGCAAATCTAAAACAAATCCTGGTAAAACATCTTCACCCGATAAAGTCGCGGGAGATTGTAAAATTTTCACTTCTTGGTTAGGGTAATAAATTTCTACTTGCTGATTTTTAGGATTAATCAACCAACCCAAACGCAACCCATTAGCAATGTACTCGTGCATTTTTTCCTGAGTATCTTTTAGCTCATCGCTTTCTGAAACGAGTTCTACAGCAAAGTCGGGACATAAAGGCAAGAATTTCTTTTTTTGCGCCGCACTCAAAGCATCCCATCGTTCCATCTTCACCCAAGACGCATCAGGAGAACGAGTTGCACCGTTAGGTAACCGAAAACCTGTAGAGGAATCAAAAGCTTTTCCTAAACGATTTTGACGGTTCCATAACCAAAGTTGACCTGATAAATTAAAGTTACGGCTTCCTGTTTCTCCCCCAGTGGGTGGCATGATAATTAATTCTCCTTTGGCTGTAAGTTCGAGTTGCAAATCTCGGTTAGCGGTGGCGAGTTGTTCAAATTGCTCATCACTGAGTTTGAGAACAGGGGGTAATTGTAAAGTTACTGTCATAATTCATTCCTTTGCACTAAAATCCTATTTGAATTAAACCCATGCGCCGCTAAAAGTGGACGCTTCGCTTCTACCTCAGCTTTGGGAATTCCCCCAAATAAATGCGATCGCACGTCATGAGGTTCTGGTGGTGGGGCATTATCAGCATAGCGGCGAATATTGCAGTTGTAATCATTTGCTGCTAATTCTTCTTCATCCACGACTGCGGAATAACCAGGCAAAGACACAAAATTTTCAAACACCCAAGTCATCTTTTCAATATGCTCCGGTCGCAAATAATTCTGAGCACGACCAGTATAATACTCCGCATCAGCATTAATAAACAACACCTTTTTCTGACGTTCAGCAGGTTTTGCCTTACTAGGACGCATCACCAAAATACAAGCAGGGATACCAGTCCCATAAAACAAATTGGGCGGCAAACCAATCACCGCTTCTAAATTGTCATTTTTAATAAAACTTTCTCTAATTTTCTTTTCTTCGCCGCCACGAAACAGCACTCCATGTGGCATAACTGTCGCCATCACCCCATTATTTTTGAGAACAGATAACATATGCTGGGCAAACATCAAATCAGCTTTTTTACCTGTTTCCGGACAAAATCCATATGTAAACCGTTCCGAAAATTTTATATCTTTACGGCTATAGTTTTGAGAAAAAGGCGGGTTGCTAATTACCCGCTCAAAACGCATCAGTTCCCCATCGTTGAGATGTAAGGGATTAAGTAAAGTATCTTCATTTTGAATATCTGCATCCCTAATTCCGTGCAGCAGCATATTAATCTTACAAATTGCCCACACGCCGCCGTTATTATCCTGACCACACAAATGTAAATTATTGGCATTATCACCACATTCTTCCACATATTGCTTTGCCTGAATAAGCATTCCTCCAGAACCACAACAGGGGTCATAAACAGACATTCCTGCTTCTGGTTTCAACAGGCGCACCATCAACTGCACCACTTCACGCGGCGTATAAAATTCGCCTCCTTTTTTGCCAGCAGAATCAGCAAATTCCTTAATCAAATACTCATAAGCAGCACCTAACAAATCAGGAAATACAAAATCTTCACTTCGCAGACGATACTTATTAAAGTGTTGAATCAGTTCGCGCAGTTTAGCATCAGGAATACGACTTTTTCCCACCTGACGGTTAAAATCAATATGTCCTAGCACACCCGCCAGCGCTTGATTGTTTTCCTCCAGTGCTGCTAAAGCTTTATTCAGTCCATCAGCGACATTTTTATGGAGTTCATCACGAATATAATTCCACCGTGCCTTCTCTGACACAAAAAAAGTTTCTCTGTAACTCATGGGGTTTTCTGCTCTCATTTTCGCTTCTTCAAAAGAGCGTCCCCTTTGCAAATTCTGCTGTAAAATCTGTTCATACTGCTGTTCAAATACATCCGAAGCACGCTTGAGGAAAAGCATCCCAAAGATGTACTCTTTAAACTCAGAAGCATCCATCTTACCCCGCAGAATATCAGCAGCAGAAAACAGATGGCGTTCTAATTGTGGCAAGGTAAGTTTACCCATAATTGATGCTTTTTGCTCTTGTTCAATGTTTTGTCAGTATATCTCTAGCCGCGTTCTCCATGCGTGCTGTATGGATACACCACAGAACATTGCCCTAAATAGCCAGTCTTGCTTACCAACGTTTGCTCTTAGGCGTTCCTCAGAAGATAGCTCATATTTGGCAATAGCAAATTTTAACACAAGCAAGTCAAGTGGGTGCAACAGAAGATAAGCGATCGCCATCGCTCCTTTGGGCCACCCCCTGGCAACTCATTCAGGATGCTGGCTCTCAACTCCTGTACTTACCTGCTTATTTTCCTGACCTCAACAAGATTTCGCGATGTTGGTCTTGGTTAAAGTTTTGATAAAGTCAGCGTTTAATTACGTAACTGAGTTGATTATTGCCAATTTAGTTGGTACTATAAATTTAACCAAAAATTATGCATATATAGTCCGGGAACCAGCATAGTCTACCTCTGCAAAATATTAAGAAAGCAGACATTTATTTAGTGTATTACACCAGTGCTTCATCTGCTCAACAAATTTCACCAAATCTACAGATAGTGGAATTACCAGATAGCTTAAAAGTCCAAGCTGACTATGGTTTTACACTACTCAAAGGTGCGAGTTCTGCTATGTTCACAACTAGCTAATTACATCCTTTCACTCCTCTGGACAACAAATACTGGCAAAGTATGAATTTAGTAGTGCGAAGTCTGTTCCCAAATCTCAAGGAGTTGGTGGAATTTTACTTGCTGTGAATGTAGCTTTTGCACTGAAAAATAAACAAGCATCTGCCAAAAAGCAATTAGTTAAAGTAGGCGATGATCGCCACAGTTAGAAAATCAATGAATTTTGTTTTATTTGGAAACAAGCTGTTAGTCTACCCAACGAGAAAACAAACAATGAATAAGCTAACTATCTTTCCCTTCTTTTCTCAAGCAATGGCCAAGATTGGTACAACCTTGATACTAGGACTTGCATCTAGTCTCTTGCTTTCGGATCCCATCCATGCAGCCACCCTTGGCACTAACTTGATAGTGAATGGCGATGCAGAACAAGGGCAAGGAGATCCAATCGGTAATGCTGTTGGGGCTGATATACCTACTATCCCTGGCTGGACTACTACAGGTAGTTTCAGTGTATTAAAGTACGGGGCAACAGGTTTTAACTTTACCAACCCCTCAGGCAATGTAGTGAGCGTTACTCTTCCTGGTAATAATGTTCCAGGACCAAGCGATCGCGGAGCAAATTTATTCTATGGTGGTGGTGATCGAGCCTCTTCCAGTGCTTCGCAATTAGTCGATATATCCGATCTAGCTTCAACTGTTGATGCAGGTCAAGGTACATTTAACTTAAGCGGTTGGTTAGGTGGATATGGCACAGATGGAGATAGGGCATCACTAAACATTAGTTTTCTTGATCAAAGTAAGCAGTCTCTGGGTACTGCTAGTATTTTTGCGCCGACACCCACGCAAAGAAACAACACCACAGGCTTATTTTTGCAGTCAGCTAATGGCTCTGTACCTGTGGGTACACGTCAAATCAATGTACTGCTGAACGCAGCTTATGTCACAGGGCGGGTAAATGACTCTTACGCAGATAATCTTTCGTTAGTAGTTACTAAACCTGTTCCAGAACCCCTCACCATCTTAGGCTCAGTTGCAGCACTAGGATTTGGAGCCATATTCAAAAGACAGCGTTCAAAAAAGCTGCAAACGCAAAAAGTTTACAGAGAAATAGCTTAACTTCTAGAGTTTAGACTAAAGGCAAGCGATTGCCCAGAGGGCAGACGCCAAAGGCGTATCGCAATCCAGCCTTGCTTAATTACGCATATAAAATTTTACGTAATAAAGTAAAGTAAGTTGAAACTTTCCTAAAAAGAAAAAGCTCTCAGTGTGCTTCTACCCATTAATTGACCAAAATGTGAACCGTAACCTGACCAAAAGTTAACGTTATATTAAAGCTTTCAGCAATGTCAAGTTCCTAACATCTGCAAATTGTGCAAAGTGGCGTACATTCCTCCTTGTTCCAGCAACTGTTCATGACTTCCCTGTTCTATTAATTCTCCGCGCTTGAGTACGAAAATTCGATCCACATCACGAATGGTGGACAAGCGGTGAGCAATAATGATCGCAGTACGTTTTACTAACAGTTTGTCTAAAGCTTCTTGGATCAAAGCTTCCGTTCCTACATCCAGACTAGCTGTTGCTTCATCCAGTACCAAAATTTCTGGTTTGCGAATACTAGCACGAGCAAATGCTAAGAGTTGCTTTTGACCGCTAGAAAGGTTTGTACCTCGTTCTCTAAGTTGAGTATCATAACCTTGAGGCAGTTGTTCAATAAACTCAGCAATGTTAATTTTCTCTGCTGCTTGTTGAATTTGCTCAAAACTGTAGCTATCTCCTAAGGTAATGTTGCTTTTGACATCACCAGCGAACAAAAAGCCTTCTTGCAAAATCACCGCCATGTAACGGCGCAGTTCTGCTTGAGGGATTTCTCGGATATCTATACCATCTACCAAAATGCGTCCTTGGTTGGGTTCGTAAAGGCGACACAAAAGACGGATAATAGAACTTTTGCCCGCACCTGTGGGACCTACTAACGCGACTTTCTCACCAGGATGAATGGTAAAGTCCAAATCTTTGATAATATAATCATCATCTTTGTACGCAAACCAGACGTGTTCAAACCGGATTTCTCCCAATTCAGGTTGGAAATTTTCGCTTGGGAATTCCGGATTATCAGTTATTTCGTTTATGTAACCCAAGCGAGAATCCAAAATTGAGAATCTGGGATTAGCGCGATCGCGTATTTCTATTGGTTCATCCAAAACTTCACTCACGCGTTCTATTGCGGTGAAACCAGCTTGAATAACAGTGAATTTTTCCGCAAACTGTTGTAGTGGATCGAATAAGCGCTGAGCATACAATATAAATGCAGATAATATTCCAAAAGTCAAGTTTTGTTGCAGCAGTAAATAACCGCCCACCCACAAAACACCTGCAATACCAATCAGGGCAATCCATTCAAGGGTTGCGGAGACTGCTGACTCATAAAAGATAGTCTGATCTACATCGTTGATGTAACGTTGATTTTCAAGACGAAACAATTCTGCATTGAATTTTTCCCGCCGAAATAATTGTACGATGTTGATCCCAATGATATTTTCTTGTAACTGAGAATTCAGTCCAGAAAGTTCTTCCCTTGCCTTATAGTTTGCTTTGCGGTACTGCTTTTGTAAGTAGACTATAATACCTGTTATTGGTACAAGAACGATCAATAGCAAAAAAGCAAGTTGCCACTGTATAGAAAACATAAAGCTGAGAATCACCAGCATAGAAAACAAATCTGACACAATGCCTATAGCTCCAGTGGAAAAGACATCTCCTAATACTTCCACATCACTGGTGAGCCTGGTGATTAATTTTCCTACAGGTGTTCTATCAAAAAAACGCACCGCCAAGGATGTGACATGATGAAACAAGTCTCGACGGATTTCGGCAGTGATTTGCTGACCTAGCTTTTGTACCAAATAACCCTGAAAACCCGTAAACATCAGTCGTACACTTACCGTTATCAGCAACAAGACTTCGATGATATTTAGCCCTTGTGACAACGGACGATTTCTGAGAAACTCATAGGTGCTTGGTTCTTGGCGAATCAGGGAGATAACTTGTCCAATAAGCAGTGGTTGCACAGCATTAGCAACCGCTATTGGCACCAACAGTAACATAGCAAGCGCTAGTAATCGCCCACAACGGCGGGCATAAGGTAGTAGACGCAAAAATAACCGCCAGTCATTTTCACGCCGACGGTAACCTGTGTCAGATTTTTTCCGAGGTTTGGAGGTGCTCATCATAAGAGCATTATATTAATTTTTACAACCTAAAGTGTTCGCATTTCTACCCTCAATACTTTAGAGATACTTTCCCTTTAGATCTTTTCTTGATTGAACGATGTCAACGCACTAAAGAAATAATGTAGCGATTATTTAGAGAAATTTTGTGGATATTGGATGTCAAAGTAAAACGAACAAAAGGCAGTTACTAAATTTAGCAACTGCCTTTTGTAATGAGTTGAAATCAAATCCTGGCATCGAGCTATTGTCGCAGACAGCTACCCACCTA
>JAHHGV010000009.1 GCA_019359695.1 Brasilonema angustatum HA4187-MV1 | reverse complement strand
AGTTTTATCTTGTTGTTTGGTCAGAAACACCCTTAAACGGCTGCCCATATCTCTGTTATTTTGCTATACACATTGTACGTATTTACTTATCTTTACACACTTTGGTTTTTTCACCTCGTTCTACTTACCTGCCTAAAACTGCTAACTTTATATTGAGGTCAATTAAGATGTTTCGCTCTAAAAAATCCTTTAGGAAAACGTTTGCGCAGATTGTGATGGCAGTGCTAGGGCTGACAGCTACTCACTCGCTAGTGGCATCTTTCTCATCGATTCTGCTCGCTCCTGTCGTTGCTCAATCTAACAGTCCAAGTCCCTCTTTCCCACTTCCCAATTCACTACCGAATGGGACAACAGTGAAAGTGGACGGATCGAGCAGCATGAGAATAATTAATGAAGCATTAAGAAAACGGTTTGAAGAGAAGTTTCCGGGCACCAAAGTTGAGCTGGCATCGGGTGGAACAGATGAAGCATTAGCAGCACTGCTGCGAGGTGACATCAATATGGCAGCCATTGGACGCCCACTCACGGATAAGGAAAAGGGTCAGGGACTTGTTGCCACTGCTGTTAGTCGGGAGAAGATCGCGATTATCGTAGGTTCTGACGATCCATTTAAGAAAAACCTCACCTTCGAGCAGTTCGCCAAGATGTTTCGAGGGGAGATCACAAACTGGTCACAGGTAGGAGGCGCTCCTGGTAAGATTCGATTTATTGACCATCCCGAGTATAGTGACACGTGGCGATCGCTGAGCACTTACGCTATTTTCAAAAAAGCCCCGTTTAAAAATGGAGCTAACACTACCAAGCTGTCCCAAGACGACACAGCAACCATTGTGAAGGCACTCGGCAAAGATGGAATCAGTTATGCGATCGCAGATCAAGTACTCAACTTGCCGAATGTTCGCGTCTTGCCGATGCACAAAACCATGCCCACTGATCCTCGTTATCCGTATTCTCAACCTCGGGGGTATGTCTATCGAAAGGAAGCTGCCACTCCAGGAACCCTAGCCTTTTTGGGCTTTGCAACTTCAGCGTCGGGACAAGAAATTTTAGCAGCTGCCAAACAGCAGGAAGCTGAAGCAGTGCGCCAATCTGTAGCCAGTGGTTCCGGTTCAGGAACATCAGTAGTAGCCACTGGTTCTTCTCCCAACCCTGCATCTACTGCTAATGTTGCGCTTGTACCTACGTCTACTGCTGAGGCAACCGGGCAAGGATTTCCCTGGTGGTGGCTTCTCTTGTTAGCAGGAATTCCTTTACTAATATTACTTTGGTGGTTACTTAACAGACGGCGACGCAGAACAACTGAAATTAACAACGAAATTGTGAACTTGGTTGCCAACAGTCCTGAAATTAACAAAAAGATTGAGAGCCTGCGTAACGATTGGAATCTGGCTTTTATGAGTCTGGCTACACAGCACGCCGATGAACTAGTCAACACAATAAGTAGCCGAGAGACATTCAACAGAATTATTTCCCAAAAGCTTGTCAATAATGATGCTGATTTGAACCGCTACATCAACCAGCAAATCGACAACAGCTATGAGCAAAAGATCCAAAATCACATTCCATTGATTGCCGCCAACATTGTCAATAACAATGAGGAATTAAAGCAGTACATTGAGCGACGCTTGCAGTACAGTGTAAACAACAGTCCTGAAATTAACAAAAAGATTGAGAACCTGCGTAACGATTGGAATCGGACATTCATTACTCTGGTTACACAGCACGTGGATGAACTGATCAACACAATCGCTAGCCGAGAGACATTCAACGGAATTATTTCCCAGAAGCTTGCCAGTAATAATGCTGATTTGAACCGCTACATTAGCCAGCAAATCGACAACAGCTATGAGCAAAAGATCCAAAATCACATTCCATTGATTGCCGCCAACATTGTCAATAACAATGAAGAATTAAAGCAGTACATTGAGCGACGCTTGCAGTACAGTGTAAACAACAGTCCTGAAATTAACAAAAAGATTGACAGCCTGCGTAACGATTGGAATCGGACATTCATTAATCTGGCTACACAGCACGTGGATGAACTGATCAACACAATCGCTAGCCGAGAGACATTCAACGGAATTATTTCCCAGAAGCTTGCCAGTAATAATGCTGATTTGAACCGCTACATTAGCCAACAAATCGACAACAGCTATGAGCAAAAGATCCAAAATCACATTCCACTGATTGCCCATAACATTGTCAATAACAATCAGGAATTAAAGCAGTACATTGACCAACGCTTACAGCACAATGGAAATAACACTGAAGTGAACAATGAGATTGTCAACTTAGTTGCCAATAGTCCTGAAATTAATAACAAGATTGACAGCCTGCGTAACGATTGGAATCGGACATTCATTAATCTGGCTACACAGCACGTGGATGAGCTGATCAACACAATCGCTAGCCGAGAGACATTCAACAGAGTTATTTCCCAAAACCTTGTCAATAATAATACTGAGCTTAATCACTACGTCAGTCAGGAAATCGACAAAATTTATGAGCAAAAAATACAAAATTATATCTCTGTGATTACCCAGAATATTAGCCAGGAAATCGACAACAGTTATATCAACCAAATCATAACAACCAAGAACGAACTGATTACGCTCATGAACAATGCAGACAGACAGATATATGAGTGGACTCTGGGAGAACTCATGGCAATCAAAGGCTGCTTAACCGACCGTGAGGCTCTTGTCGAAAAGCTAATAACCTTCACCGCTGAACTCAGAACCAAGCTGAATGGAACTGCCTGCGTAGACATCAAGACATTCAAGCCGTTCAAACCTGTGTTAGAGCCGAAGCAGTAAGAGCAAATTGTCATCATCAATAAATAGACCCGTCCATAACTGCGTTCTAGACAACGAAGGCTATCAAACAAAGGAGAGGTCTGATTTAATACAGACCTCTTTGACAGCATAATTTTAGACAAAAAGCAACTACTAAGCTGTTGTGCATTAAAAATGTACAACAGCTAGGCAGAAGGCAGATGACAGCTATGCTGAAGGGAAGAGGGTTTCAATGATTGATTAAACCAAAACAATATGCAAGTTAAAAGCGCAACAGCTTATGTTGAGCAGCACTTACGCATTGAAAAAGTAGGCAACAAGTGCTATAAGGTACAACAAAATAAGTAACGGGCTATTGCACGGATTATACACGCCTCTAGGGTATCATGGAGACAACTTAGCAGAAGTCAGCAATTTTGTATTTCCAAATTGATTCTACAGATCTTATAGTTTTAGCAATTGAATATTAAAAGGGGATTTTCGTGAATCCATTGAAAATCAAGCATCAACAATCAGGAAATAATGTGAACGCTAATGAAATTATTCAACACTATGCAGCAATGGAAAGAGATTTTCAGAACTGGAGCTTCAGTGAAGCTTCCTTGAGCGGTGTAGATCTCAGTAGTGCTGATTTTAGTCATGCCAATCTCAATGGTGCTAATCTTAGTAAGGCTAACTTGAGTGGAGGTAAATTAGTTTGGACAGACTTAAATCGAGCTAATTTGAGTCAAGCTAATTTGAGTTTTGTAAATTTATTTCATGCTTCTCTGTTATGGGCAAATCTCAATGGGGCTACTTTAAGCGGAGCTAACTTAAGTAGCGCTCGATTAAATTATGCCAACCTAGAGTTAGTTCAATTAAGAGAAACAAATTTAACAGAGGTTGACTTGGAAGGAGCACTTTTAACTCGTGCTGATTTAACTAGGGCGAATCTTTTCAAAGCAATTCTCAAAGAAACTGATTTCACTGGCGCAAATCTTGATAATGCCATTCTCAGGGAATCTAACTGTGAAGGTGCTATTTTGCGTGCTGCTTCCTTGCGGCGGGTTGACTTGGAGAAAGCGCAATTACAAGAAACAATTTTGAACGAAGCTGACTTGACTAAAGCTGACTTAATTGCTGCAGATTTGAGTCATGCTGATTTAACTAATGCAATCTTAGTGCAAGTTTCTTTGGAATTAGCCACTTTGTTAAACACAGATTTGAGTGGAGCCAATCTAGAACAAGCTTCCTTATTTAATGCTAACCTAGAAGGTGCAGTGCTAAAAAGGGCAAATCTGAGAAATACAGATTTAAGACACGCAAATTTTAAAAACACCGATTTTACAGGAGTTATTTTTTCTGGTTCTCGTGTCAAAGGAGCGCTTTTTAATGATGTTGTTGGTTTAAGCGATCAACAAAAACAATGGCTTAAAGAAAACGGAGCTTTAAATATATGTTAATTGGAAAAATGGATGATGAGCAGCACACAACAAATTATCGAATCAACAGAAGGACTAATTCTTGAAAATACAGGAAAATCGCTCTCGTTTATCCAAAAAATTATCTTGTCAGAATCCATATCTGAGACTAAAAAAACATATGCACAAATCGCTACAGAAAACAATTACTCAGAAACCTATATTAAACAAATAGTTGCCCCTAAATTATGGCAACTCATTTCAAATACTGTTGGGGAAAAAATAAATAGAACAAATTGTCGTGCTGTTCTAGAGCTAAGACTGGAAGGTTTATTTTTGCAGACAACATCCAAGCCTGCACAGACGCAACGAAAGATAGCTTTAGAATCTCCAGAAGGACAAGTTGCTCTTTCTTCTACTTTGTATATTGAGCGGGATGTAGAACAAATCTGTTATCAAGAAATTCTCCAACCTCGTGCATTGATTCGCATCAAAGCACCTCGAAAAATGGGGAAAACTTCCCTAATGACAAGAATTCTCGCTTATGGCCACTCTCATAATTATTATATAGTACGGTTAAGTTTAAATTACGCTGAAACAGAAGTTTTCACCTCATTAGAAAAATTTCTGCGCTGGTTCTGTGCCAATGTTACTCATCAATTGAAACTAGAATCAAAGCTGGAGGATTACTGGGATGAGGAAATAGGTACTTTGATGAACTGCACTATTTATTTTCAACAATATCTATTACAGCAAATCTCTAGTCCCGTTATCTTCGCATTAGATGAAGTGAATAAGTTGTTTGAATATCCGAAACTAGCTCATGATTTTCTCGGACTATTACGCTCATGGCATGAGGAAACGAGAGATATTTCGATTTGGCAAAAAATTCGGCTTGTCCTTGTTCAATCTACCGATATTTATATTGTCTTAGACATTAATAAATCTCCCTTTAATATAGGATTAGCAATTGATTTACCTGCTTTTAAAAGATTGCAAGTAGAGGATTTAGCACATCGTCACGGACTCCAACTTAGCTCTTTTGTACTAGAACAATTAATGGAACTCACGGAAGGATTTCCTTACTTAGTGCGGCTGGCGTTATATCATAATATACGTGATAATATTTCATTAGAATTTATACTGCAAAATGCTATAAATTATAACAGTATTTTCATGAATTATTTACAAGAACAATTGTACTTTATCCAGGAAAATCCTGACTTAGCAGATGCTTTTCAAAAAGTCGTAATGGCGACTGGATCGATTTTCTTAGAACAAAAGATAGCGTTTCAGCTAAGAAGTTTTGGATTGGTAAACCTTTTAGGAGAACAAGCAAGTATTAGCTGTGGATTATATCGAGAGTATTTTAGTTATTACTTTAAACGTCAATGGAATTCCAAAAAATTAAATCCCCAAAAAAGCAACCTTGAGGGTGAAGTGCGATAAGTCGAACGCTTGACGCTACGCTATACGCCACGACATCGATAGATTTCACCACACATCTGGCTAATTTACAAGCGAAATCTTATTGCCCTGCTTACCGCAGCAGATTTCGCAGTCAGTATGAAACCCCAGAGTTGTCCTGGGGTTTTTCATTAGCTATCTTCAAATGTAAACCACTTACCTTTAACCAGTTCTTTACGGTGTTCTGGTAATATATCTGCCATAGCATCTAAGCTAGATAAGTATATAAGGTATCGTCCTAAATGCTGGGGTTTTAATAGATTGAGTGGTCTCAAAGGAGTCTGTTTGTCCTCTTCATCTTCGTATTTCCAGTCTGATATAACTCGGAAATGCTCACCCATTTTGGCTACTACACAATACTGTAAAACAGGCTGCCCTAGGAAAAGTGTGGAGCGATAAATACGAGTTAACTCTGGATCTATACAGATGTCCTCTTGGTTCATTAGTTTTTCTCCTGGAACTAGTAGTGGTACTTATTAGGTTGCCCAGCCAGTCAGGCAGTGCTGCAGTCCTTGTTTCTCTTATTCGTTTGTCGTTGCGATTGTCCGGATAACTGGGAGCGATACGCACAAGCTAAAGCCTCGGGCTTATCGCACTTTGGCATAGCCCCGATACAGACGAAACATGCGGGTAAAACCAACTGTTTTCTGACTGAGTTGGGTAGAAAAACCGCGATAGTAGAGGACAATGAAATCGCTAAAGCTGACATCATACTCCGCCGAGTCGATATAGGAGTCGATATCTGCATCAAGGCTTTCATTTATCATTACATCAACTTAATTAAAGTTAATTAAAATTTACATAATTTGCCAATAACAATTATGTGGAGTGAACTATCTACACTCTTCACAAGGCGAGGTAGTTTATATAATCAAACGTTCACCCCATCGGTTGATCTTTTGCCGCTACTTTTAAAGTTAAAGTGGTTATGTTGTCAAACTTTTGTTATATTAGTTAACAAGAAGACAAAAATCTAAATACTTAGAGAAATCATCGTTAAAAGTTTTATTTAATACAGTGATAATTTCAGTTTGAATTTTATTAGTTCTTTCACATCTGGTTAAATTCACGCGATTTGAGGCAATTATCATGGAAATTCCGATAGAACTTAGCTTAGAGCAACAGTTTAGTCTGAAAACATATGAGCGACAGGTCAAAGGACTGAATGAAGAGCAGGCTCAGGGGCTGCTGTTGGAAGTCCTGCGGCAATTAATGATTAAAGAGAATGTGATTAAGCACCTGATAGCCCAGATAGAGTAGGTCAGACGCTCATGGGCTTTTAGTCTAAAGTCCATAACAAAGCCTGCTCAGGACTACGCACCCTGGGGAGGGTGCTTACGCGTCTACAAAATCACAAAATATATCTTGCCTAAACTTTTCAGACAATGCGTCAGCCAAGGGATGGAACTGGTAACTGTTAAAGGCTTAAAAGCCAACTTTCCTTGGCTGAAAATATAGCAATTGTTACAGATTATTACTTTATTTCTCATAACTGAGACACTAGCATACCTCTTCTTTTATCTTCAGAGATGTCTTGTCCAATACAAGATAAGAACTTAGAAGATAGGGAGAGTTCAATGGTACTCGACGCATTTTCCAAAGCGGTTGTTACAGCAGATGCTAAAACTGGTGTCTTAAGTGGAGAAGAAATTAGTAAACTCCGCAGTTTTGTTAGCGAAGGTAACAAACGTCTTGATGCTGTAAACGCGATCGCCAGCAACGCTAGCTGTATCGTTTCTGATGCTGTCGCTGGGATGATCTGCGAAAACCAAGGCTTGATCCAAGCTGGTGGTAACTGCTATCCCAACCGCCGCATGGCTGCTTGTCTGCGTGATGGTGAAATCGTCCTGCGTTATATCACCTACGCTTTGTTGGCTGGTGATGCTTCTGTTCTCGATGACCGTTGCCTCAACGGTTTGAAAGAAACCTATGCTGCTCTTGGTGTACCCACCACCTCCACAGTCAGAGCTCTTCAAATCATGAAGGCTAGCTCACTGGCTCACATCAACGACACCAATACAGAAGCTAATGGTGGTAAGAGATTCCGCACAATGGGTGCTCAGAAAGGTGACTGTTCTGCTTTGACAGCTGAAGCAGCTAGCTACTTTGATCGCGTTGTTTCTGCTCTTAGCTAAGCAATAGCCAAAGCAATTAACGCTCTTGAATTGAAATAAACGCTTAAATATCTATTTCTGGAGATACCAAAACATGAAATCAGTTGTGACCACAGTCATCACGGCTGCTGATGCGGCAGGCCGTTTCCCCAGCACCTCTGACCTAGAATCTTTTCAAGGTAGCATCCAGCGTTCTGCTGCCCGTTTAGAAGCTGCTGAAAAGCTGAATAACGTGGACAACGTAGCTAAGGAAGCTTACGATGCTGCTATCAAAAAGTATCCTTACCTGAACAATGAAGGTGAAGCTAACGACACTCAGGTCAAGAAAGATAAGTGTCTGCGTGACATCAAGCACTACATGCGCCTGATCCAATACTCCTTGGTAGTTGGTGGTACTGGTCCATTGGATGAGTGGGGTATTGCTGGTGGTCGCGAAGTTTATCGCGCTTTAGAATTGCCCACCGCTCCTTACGTTGAAGCACTCAGATTCGCTCGTAACCGTGGTTGTGCTCCTCGCGATATGTCTGCTCAAGCTCTAGTTGAGTACAACGCTCTTATCGACTATCTGATCAACTCCCTCTCATAAATAGGTTCATAATCTCTCATAGCTGATTGGACTTAGGTTCGTCAGTCCTGGGGATTCTTAATCTAGTGCTTTGCCCAGAAAGGTTAAGTATTGGTTTGAGAATCCCCAGGTTCATCTTTTTAATCAGTTATCAGTCATCAGTTATTCAGTGAAGAAGCTTACCAACAATTGATAACTGTTAACTGTTAACTGTTAACTGCTAACTGTTAACTGGTAACTTATGGATAAGCGCTTTTCCAATCTTTTTGGATTCACCGAAGAACAAGCTATTACTCTCTTGGATACGCCTCTAGACCAGTTGGCAGAGGATGACTCTCGCTATGTGGCTGCGTCTGAGTTGGTAAACTTCGCGACAGAGCGCTCGGTCAACGCACTGATTAGAGCAGTGCAAAACACCGACCCGTCCTTAGATAACCGCATCGTGCGACGCAAGTCAGTGGAGTCCCTGGGAAAGTTGCGCTCATTACAAGCGCTGCCAGCCATTCGCGCCTGCTTGGCAGATGAAGACTGCTATACTGTGGAAAATGCGGTATGGGCGATTGGTGAAATTGGCACGCAAGACTCAGATATCCTGGAAGAAATTGCTCAATTGCTGGAAAAGCCACAACAGACTTATCGGGTAATTATCCATACCCTGGCAAAGTTAGATTATCCGCCAGCAGTAGAGCGCATCCGTAAATTTGTGGATGCTACCGACAAACCCATAGCAAGTGCAGCCATCTGTGCCGTTTGTCGCTTCACTGGAGACTACTCCTCCATCGAGAAGGTGCTTGCCTTGCTTCAACACCCGAATGTGTATGCACGTCGGTTATGCATCCAAGATTTGATCGATGCTCGGTATTACGCTGCTATTCCTCAGATTGCTCAGTGTCCGGTATCACTTGTGTTTCGTCTGCGCGGGATTCGCTTGTTGGCAGAAGCTGGTATTCCAGCGGGAGCGATCGCCTTCACAGATATTCAACCCTCACTAGAGCAGGTTATTTTTGACCATCCAAGAGATTTGAAGTTAGTACATGCCTACGATCAGACTCCAACACTGGAATTTCTGATTAGAGAACTTTATGATACCGATTTTGGGCGTTGTTATCTGGCGACACAGACTATATTAGAGGTATATCCCGAGAGTGCAGGTGAAGCCCTGATGGCAACCTATGCCGCTGAGGCTCACAATGACTATGGAGCACACTACCATGTCATGAAACTCTTGGGTTGGCTCAAGTATGCTCCAGGTTACGATTTGCTTGTAGAAGCTTTGAACAATCGCGAACCTCAGTTTCAGAAATCTCGCGCGGGGGCGGCGATCGCTCTAGGTGAATTGGGCGATACGAGTGCGATTCCTGCTCTGGTAGCCGTTCTGGAAACTAAAATCTGGGATTTGAAGTATGCTGCATTAATGGCTCTGGAGAAACTCGGCGATACTAGTGCTCACACAATTGCAGCAAATGACCAAAACTGGTTGATTCGAGCCAAAGCAACTCACACTCCTGCATCCAGCAAAGTAATAAACCCATGACAGTAGATTCGCTATTTGAACAACTCAAACACCCAAATCCCAATCTACGGGAACGGGCAATGTTACAGTTGGCAGAAAACCGTGATCAAAATACGATTCCTCGTTTGATGAGTGTTCTCAATGATGAAGACGTTGTCTTTCGTCGAGCAGCAGTCAAAGCTTTAGGTATGATTGGCGTAGATAGTGTGCCACCTTTGGTAGAATCATTACTTAACAGCGACAATGTGACTGTCCGGGGTAGCTGTGCGAAGGCACTGGCACAAATTGCGGTAAACTATCCAGATGTTCCTTTTCCAGCTGAAGGTTTGCAAGGATTGCAAACTGCTATCAATGACTCCAATCCAGTGGTTCATATTGCAGCTGTGATGGCGTTGGGTGAAGTTGGTTCCCCTGCTTTTGATATCTTGGTTGAGGCGCTGAAAACCACAGATAATGTAGCGGTGGCGGTGTCAATCGTCAACGCACTTGCAGCATCGAGAGATGAACGAGCAACAGAAGTCCTGAAAGCGTTGACTAATGATGAGTCTGCTGATTCTTACGTACACGAGTCAGCGGTGAGTGCTTTATCTCGCTTGGAGCAAATTATTGATTTCAAAGCTAGGCGACAACAGTGAACAGTGAGTCCAGTGCTTGATAAGGAAAATTATCAATGTGTTCAATATCAAGCCAACCTTGCTTTTCTCTCCCAGCTACGGCTAGCATGACTCGCGCTGTTTTTTCATCAGCTTCTTTCCACTTTCCTGCTGCGAGTAAGTCACGCAGTTGCGTGTAGTCCATTTTAGCGGTTTTTAGCTTGATATTATCATCAGATTTTGGATTGGAGGTTGGGGTTGAGGAATGGGATGACTTAATACTGGAAGGAGGTATATTATCTAATGGAGATACCGAGGCCACACGAAAGCTTTCTCGCCTATAAGCTGGATCAACCGTAGGTGGATTGTTCTGTTTTTGATGAGTTGAAGTTTTTGCCTGAACTTGGTTTTGGGATTTGAGGTTAGGAGTTACTATTTGAGGACTTGGAGAACTTGTTTTAATTGGCATCACCAATTCTAACCACTCCCGCACTGTCTGCACTCTATCTTGGGGTTGCAACGCCATCCCTTTGAGAATCGCTTCATTTACATGATCGCTAATCTGGGAGTTAAGTTGTTTTGGCGGTGGTAATTGTTCTTCATCATACTTATAAACTATAAACATCAGTATAAGCACCAAAAGTTCCCTTTCTTGTGTACTGTTCAATGGGTGCATAACCGTCGGTTCCATCAATCGTCATGCTGATGGATTTTTCACCAGTGCTAAACTGACGAGAAAGACCAAAATCAATCAATACTGCTTCTTGTTTGCCACTGCGTAAGATAATATTATGAGGCTTGATATCCCGATGTAAGAATCCTTGTTGATGGACATATTCTAAAGCTTGCCCAATTTGGTCAATGTAGCGTAAGGCTTCATCTTCTGACAATTGCCCACCCTCATCAACATAAGTCTTTAAATCCACGCCATCAATATATTCCATCAGCATCCCCCACAGTCCATCTTCTTGGATGACATCCTCAAATTTCACAATATGGGGGTGAGTGCATCGTGCTAACCGCGTCATCTCTTGGACAAATTTTACCTGTCGTTCCGAGAAGTCTTTTCTTATTTGCTGAATGTGGTTGAGGGTTTTCAGGACAAATAATTTACCTGTACGCTGTTCGAGAATACTGTAGGTAATACCAAAGCCACCGCTACCAAGGACTTTTTGAATGATGAAGCGTCCGTTTTGCAGTGGTTGATTGGGCGTCCAAATTATCATTGTTCCAGCTTGCGGTTTGAGAGCTATATATATACTGAGCTTAATACGCTCGCGTGGAAAAATGTTTCCTGACAACATTCTTTGTGATTCAAGATGTGGCGAAGCCTCTATGGTAAAGTGCTACTCGCTTTGATTTGCTTGCAACCAATTGAGCAAATCTTCCATCGCGGTAAAATCCAACAAAGCTTCACCAAGTTCTTCTAGCTCAGAAACAGTGAGAGATTGGATGTGCTGTTGCAATAAGAGTGATAATTCTCCCACCCGTCTTTGTAATTGTCGTAGAATCAGCGTCTGTGTCTGTTCCTGTTTACCTTCTTGTTTACCACGCTCGTAGCCAATGCGCTCACCTGTAGTAACGTATCTCATAGTACGCTCCTGTTCAAATTGTTTGAACTGTTCCCAAAAAGATACTACTAGCTTTGATTTGCTTGCAACCAATTGAGCAAATCTTCCATCGCGGTAAGTAGGTAGGCATGATTAACCCGAACTATATTAACTTATGTAAAGCGCCATAAACGCTTTAAAAATAGGCTTTTAAGCAATTTACATTTCTTAATCTAGTTGTGTTTTTTAGCGCCCACCTACTTAAAATCTAACAAAGCTTCACCAAGTTCTTCTAGCTCAGAAACAGTGAGAGATTGGATGTGCGATCGCAATAAGAGTGATAATTTTCCTACTCGTCTTTGTAGTAGTCGTAGAATGAGCGTCTGTGTCTGTTCCTGTTTACCGCGATCGTAGCTAATGCGCTCACCTGTAGTAACGTATCTCATAGCAAGCTGTACTATGAGGAGACGGTAATTACAGTATGAGCAATTGAAGAGTGGTTGCTCATACCGTATTCTTTACACATTCAAACATACTAAGAATTTATATTAAATCATAATCAAAAAATTAGCAAGTAGTTGAAAAATGATATCATTTGTGGGAAAGTATCATAGCAAAATCTAAGATCCACTGTCAAATTCAGAGATTGACACTCGTACAAAAGCTATGCAAAAAGCAGCACGTTTTGTAAGGCAAAGCGCAGTGTGTGCCTTCGCTCAGCTTTGCTATTGAATAAGCTCAAATGCAATACTGCAAAGCTTTTTGTATCTTTTTAACGGTGAGAGTCTTTTATCCATGATGCACTGACTCTAAATGTTTTCATGATTACCTTTGAAACACTCTTAGGAGCAAAAATGATAAGATTTCGTTACATATGCCTAACTATTGCTAGTGCAATCATCTTCGCTTTGACTTCCTGTAACGGTACACAAACCGCAGAAAATTCAACAGCACCAGCGGCTAACTCCAGTCCCCAGGCGACTGAAGCCGTTAGTCATAGCGGACACAGCAGCAAAAAGAAAATCAATATCAACAATGCTATTCTGTCGGAACTGGATAAGTTTGAGGCACAGCTTGCTGTTCCAGCATTATCAAATAAAATTCAAGCAGGTCGCCCTTATAGCAGTCCTGAGGACTTAGTTTCTAAAAAGGTGATTACTCAGGAGCAATTCGACAAAATTAAGGATCAGGTTACGACTCAGGAAGTCGTTCTAACTGGGGAACCAAAAGATGTGGACTACATGACCAAACTGGGACTAATGAAAGGACACCTTTTGGTAGCAAAAGAACTGTTGGATCAAAATCAGCCCAAAAAGGCAGAACCTCATATTGGTCATCCAGTTGAAGAGATTTATGTTGATGTAGAAGACCAATTAAATGAGCGCAAAGTCAAAGAATTTAAGACATCTTTGGTTAGTTTGCAAGATTTTGTTAAATCCAATCCCAAAAGTCCCAAGATCAAAACTGATTTTACCTCTTCGATGCAAGCAGTTGATGGGGCTGTAAACGCTTTACCAGCAGATCAGCGATCGCAACCCAGATTCGTGCTACAAGTCGTGAACGGATTGCTAGATTCAGCTAACTCAGAATATGGTGCGGCGATCGCAAATGGCAAAATTGCTGCAGAAATTGAGTATCAAGATTCCCGTGGTTTTGTCACCTATGCTGATGATTTATATAAAGGAATTTCTAGCAAACTAACTAAAGACCATCCCCAAGAACACAAAGCAATTGAAACCAGTATGGCTGAACTGATAAAAGTTTGGCCCTCTGCTATTCCGCCAGCTGCACCAGTCAAAACCCCTGGGGATGTTACCAAGCTGATAAAAACCATTGAAGAAAATTCTCAAAAAATAACAGATAGTTCCAGCACATCTGCACAGCGATAGTATTTTGAATTGTTTGTAACTGAAAAAGATGTTACGCGATTTCACTCAATAGTCATGAGTTATTTCATTTAAACTCATGACTCATGAACGGCAGGTGCACTCAACGCTTAAAGTTGCAAAGGTGCACTGCCTCATTCGCACTCAGAACAAAAGAAAAAGGACAAAGAATGAACTTTAGTGCTGCCTTACCCACTTTTGTGATTACACTGCGAGAAGGTGTAGAAGCTGCTCTTGTAGTTGGTATTGTACTGGCTTTGCTAAAAAAAGCTAAGCAATCTCGTCTTAACCCTTGGGTTTATGCTGGTGTCGGCGTTGGTATTATTGTCAGCGCACTCATAGGTTTTCTTTTCACTTGGGTGGTTCAAGCACTTAGTGCAATTAATCCGCAGTATTCATCCGTGGTTGAACCAATAATGGAAGGTGTGTTCAGCCTGTTAGCAATCATTATGCTCAGCTGGATGCTTATCTGGATGACCAAACAAGCCAGATTTATGAAGGCTCAAGTTGAGGGCGCTGTAACAAGTGCTTTAAAACAGGACTCATATGCTGGTTGGGGTGTTTTCAGTTTAGTATTTATTGCCGTTGTACGCGAAGGTTTTGAAACGGTTCTGTTCGTTGCTGCTAATCTTCAACAAGGGCTTGTTCCTGGTTTTGGCGCTGTTGCTGGTATTGCAGTCGCAGCACTAATTGGTGTGCTGTTATTTCGATGGGGTGTTAAAATTAACATCCGCCAATTTTTCCAAGTAATGGGTGTTTTCTTGGTGTTGATTGTGGCGGGGTTAGTGGTGACAGCTTTGCAGAAGTTTGATGAAGCTTTTGCTACCCTTGCTCTTAGTAATCGCGCCTCAGAAGGTCTTTGTTTTTATTACCAACGGTTCACGAGAATTCACTCTTGTATCTTAGGTCCAATGGTTTGGAATACTTCCAACATCTTGCCTGATGAAAAGTTCCCTGGCGTTATTTTTAATGCCTTGTTTGGTTACAAGCAATATCTCTATGTTGTGCAAGCAGTGGGATATATCGTATTTTTAGTAACAGTTGGTGGTTTGTATTTGCGTAGTATCATTGGTACAGGAAGTGGTCGTCCTAAAAAGCAGTCTGCTGCACAGAAATCGATGGGTTCTCTAAAGGATTAGCCAAAATGGATAAAACGTAACATCTCCCTGCTGAGTCTGCTACAAAAGAATTTTCAACACACACAGACAGGAGTTTTAGCACAAGTTATTACCAGTGGTACAGTGGCAATTGGCGATACTTTGAAAAGTGCTGAGTAAACACGCAAGCTATTGATTGATAGATATATGTCACATAATGAGTAATAAACATCCTCACTTCCAGCTACCATAACTCAGTCGTCGATGAAAAAGATCCGTGGAAAAAGCCCAAAAACTCGGAAGATTAATCGGGAGGGCAGCTACAATGTCGTACGTATTGGTGTATCCAACAACCGTTGGCGGGATCCATATCATGTGCTGCTCACTCTTTCCTGGTCTAAAACTATAGCACTTATCAGTTTTGGGTATATACTCGCTAACGCCTTGTTTGCTTTAGCGTATCTTGCAGGAGGCAATGGTATTGAAAATGCGCGTCCGGGTAATTTCCTGGATGTCTTTTTTTTCAGTGTCCAGACTATGGCATCTATCGGCTATGGGGCAATGTATCCCAAAACATTTTATGCTAACACCTTAGTGACTATCGAATCGCTGTTAGGACTGATGGGGTTGGCGATGGCAACTGGGTTAATGTTTGCTCGCTTTTCTCTTCCCAGAGCGCGAGTCTTGTTTAGCCATGTAGCGGTTATTACCCCGTATAACGGTATACCAACTCTCATGTTGCGGGTTGCCAATGAACGTCAAAACTGGATTTTAGAAGCACAAGTCAAAGTGAGCTTGGTACGCACCCAAATCACCAAAGAAGGAGATGTGATGCGTCGATTTTATGATATGTATTTGCTTCGCAGTCACTCTCCACTTTTTGCTCTGACTTGGACAATCATGCACCCAATAGACGAGAGTAGTCCTTTGTATGGAGTCTCACTTGAGCAGATGCTTGAGGATGAGATGGAAGTGATAGTCACCTTCACTGGGCTTGATGAAACTGTATCCCAAACTATCCATGCCCGTCACTCGTATATTCCAAAGCAAATTCTTTGGAATATGCGGTTTGTCGATATTTTATCGAAGCGGGATGGCAAGCGCAGCATTGACTACACGCGCTTTCATGATGTCATGGCAATAGACAATTAACTGATCAGGCATCTAAATTTATACGTATATATAGTGATGAATTTGAACGACTAATTACGAATAGGAACGAAACCAGCCTTCTCAATAAACTGCTGCCCTTCTTGAGTTTGAACGACTAATTACGAATAGGAACGAAACCAGCCTTCTCAATAAACTGCTGCCCTTCTTGAGATAGTAACAAATTAGTATATGCCACTCCAGCAGCCTCATCGATAGTACCGTCTCGGCGAATGACTATGAACAGACGCCTAGTCAGGGGGTATGTGCCATCCCGTAAAGCCGCAGCGTTCACCTGCTTGCCATCATCTGTAAAGGGTCGCACGTAATTCTTAGAGTTGCCATGAGCGACAGCAAGAGGGCGGATTGACTGTTGACCGAGAATTGCTCCAGTAGAGCCAATGCCGATCGCACCTGGAATTGAGGAAACTTTACGAACACCATCAGTGTAATCGCGCATAAACTGTACTTTAGGGCTGAGTTGATCCAATTCCGGACCAAGAAGAATGCTGAGTGAGGAACCAAACTTCGGGTTGAAAGCAAAAGCTGTGATTGCTAAGTCCGGTCCTCCCACCTGCTTCCAATTGGTAATTTTTCCTTTAAAAATATCTTTAACTTGTTCAACTGCAAGTCCAGGGATAGAAACATCTGGATGGGTAAACAACAGGAAGCCGTCGATACCTATTGCCACCTGCTGTAGAGAAAAATTCCGTTGCTTTGCCTTGCTGTAATGAGTATCCTCTAATGGCTTAGAAGATTGGGCAAAGCTAAGTTCGCCATCAAGCAACATAGTGATCCCAGTATTTTGACCAGGGTTGTTGTACTTAGGTTCGGTAAACCGCAGCCTAAACTTTGGGTAAACTTGGTTGATAACTTTATGTGCATCCTTCCTCAGAGGTGCGAAGACAACAGCACCACCGTAATTGAATGTTCCTTCCGGCACCTTCGGGACTTCCTTCATAGAATTGTAGAGTCGGATATCCGAGGAAATGTTATCGGCGGAATTGTTGAGATTACTTGGGGTTGATGCGACTCGGACTTGCTGCCAGAAAAAATAACCTCCGGTAGCAAAAAACAACACTGTGGCTACTAGACTAATCCCACCTACGAGCAGTGTAGAGTCAGAGCCAGGACTTGGATCGCTGTTAGGTACAGAAGCAATAACAAGGGGCATGCCACACTTTTTACAATGTGTAGCTCCACGAGGATTTGCATCATAAGCACACCGACCACAGATGATGTTTCCCTTGGTATTCGATTCGTCAGTATTCATCCAATTTCTTAGGGGAGTATGTTGTAGGTAGCAATTGGTGCTATGGTAGATTCCCCTTTTGTCGATTTTTGGCAACTGGGTTTTGTATTCAACACCCGCTCCAAGATTTTTTCGACTAATGTTGCAAATATAGCATCACTTCGTTGACGAGGACGAGCCAGGGGCACAGATAAATTCATAGCCACTTCACCTCGTTCTATGAGAATAATTCTATCAGCTAAAGTCACTGCCTCTTCTACGTCATGAGTAATTAATAATGCAGTAAACTGCTGTTGTTGCCAAATGTATTCTATTAGACGCTGCATCTCAATCCGAGTTAGGGCATCTAACGCTCCCAAAGGCTCATCTAGTAAGAGTAAACGTGGTTCACTCACTAATGCTCTTGCCAGTGCTACCCGTTGGCGTTGTCCTCCCGAAAGCACACTTGGCCATTCAAAAGCACGTTCGGCAAGTCCGACTTGTTCTAACGCCCAATGTGCCTTTTGTCGCCAGTGTTCCTTTAATCCCAACCCCACATTTTCTATCACTCGTTTCCACATCAAAAGACGAGCATCCTGAAACATCACTCGTGTTTCTGGATTGAGCTTACGCAATTGCTTGCCATCAAGTAGTATACTGCCGTCACTCGCGGGTTCTAATCCTGCTAATAGCTTTAATAGGGTAGTTTTTCCACAGCCACTACGCCCGACAATAGCTACAAATTCGCCTTTAGCTATTTCTAAATCCAAGTTTTGCAATACACGAATATTCCCAAAGGTTTTACTCAGACCGATTACTTTTAAATCGACTCCTACGCGCTTGGGTTTAATCATAAAAAAACTCCTATCAACTTTGGGTTACAGATTTTGGTAACTAGGATGCCAAGAAAGCAATTTCTTTTCTAAAAATTTTGCAAATACATCTGCTAACTTTCCTAACAATGCATAGAGTAGAATGCTCAAGACGACCACATCCGTTTGCATAAATTCACGAGCATTCATTGCCATATAACCGATACCAGAGTCATAGGAAATTGTCTCAGCAACAATCAGAGTCAACCACATAACTCCCAAAGCGTAACGTACGCCAATCAAAATTGAGGGCAATGCGCCAGGAAAAATGATTTCCCAAAACAAAGACCAAGGCTTGAGTCCGTATACTTTTCCCATCTCAATCAAGTTTGGATCAACGGTTCGGACACCATGAAACGTATTTATATAAATGGGAAACGATACACCGATCGCAACCAAAAAAATCCTCCCTTCTTCTCCAACTCCAAACCATAAGATAACCAAGGGAATCATGGCTAAATGTGGAATATTACGCAACATTTGAATCGGTGTATCTAACAACTTTTCTGCGATGGGAAGGATGCCATTTAATAATCCCAAAACAAAAGCAATGCTACCACCAATTAAAAAGCCAAGAACTGCCCGTTGTGCGCTAATACCAAGGTGAAAAAAAAGTTCTCCCGATTTAGCAAGACGAATTCCTGCCAGCAAAACATTTGTGGGAGCGGGTAATACTCTTTCAGAAACAAAACCAAATTGCACAAGTAACTGCCAAAGGACAACTAACAGAAGAGGGACGCACCAAGGAGCTAATCTATCGAAGTATGGCTTGAGAAATTTTCTTTTCATTATCCAGGTCCCTTGGACTATCTGTTATTGCTGTTTTGGAAAGTTTTCAAAGCCGATAAGTTCGCCAACAGGACTGAACATTTGTGTTTGATTTATGTTAGACGGTTTTTGCAGCGGTAGGCGAGGAAATAGTAATTCAGCAACTCGATAGGCTTCTTCTAAGTGAGGATAACCAGAAAGAATAAAGATATCAATTCCCAGTTTTGCATACTCCTCCATTCTGGCAATGACTGTGTCGGCATCTCCTACCAAAGCGGTACCTGCACCACCCCGCACTAACCCAACTCCTGTCCATAAGTTTGGACTAATTTCTAGTGCTTTGCGATCGCCATTGTGCAACTGCGTCATCCGGCGCTGTCCTTCAGAATCCATTCTGGCAAAGATTTTTTGTGCATTGGCGATCGCCTCATCACTCACATATTTAATCAGATCATTTGCTGCGTCCCAAGCTTGACTTTCAGTATCCCGCACAATGACATGTAGCCGAATACCAAAGCGTAGAGTTCTGCCCTGTTCTGCTGCTAATTGACGCACAGATGCAATCTTTTCTGCCACTTGTTGCGGTGGTTCTCCCCAAGTCAGATAAACATCAACATGCTTAGCCGCAATCTGTTGTGCAACAAATGACGAACCTCCAAACCATAAGGGTGGATGAGGTTTTTGTACAGAAGTAAATAATATTTTACCACCTTTTATTTGGAAATACTTCCCACTAAAGTTAATTTCTAAACCACTTGAAATGTCTTTCCACACTCTCAAAAATTCGTCGGTTAATTCATAACGCTCATCATGAGAAAGATGCACGCCATCCCCTGCCAATTCTACGGGATCACCACCAGTTACAACGTGAATTTGCAAGCGTCCGTTAGATACGCGGTCAAATGTCGCTGCCATTCGTGCTGACAATCCAGGAGACATTAACCCTGGACGGATTGCAATCATAAAACGCATTTGACGAGTCACAGCAATCAGAGACGAAGCCAATACCCAAGCATCTTCACAAGAGCGTCCAGTGGGTAGCAAAGCCCCAGTAAAGCCCAAATTATCTACAGCTTGAGCAATTTGTTGAAAGTAATAAAAGTTGCATTCACGACCACCAACTGCTGTTGCTAAATAACGACCATCTCCATGTGTTGGAATAAACCAAAGTAATTCCATGTCCCTCTGTGCTCATTACTAATTACGTCTTTATGGCAGTCTTGTTTGAGTTGTAAAATTCCTGATTATGAACGTCCTTAGTTATTTATCTTTTTATACTACTTTTAACTAAGGACACTAGACTTTTTACAGCCTCAATCGAATATTTCACGAACGCGAGTGCGTGCCCCTAGGCCTTATGATTTTAAAATTGCTATATCTGTTTGAACTGCTAAAAAAATCAAACATTTGCATCTATTCTGAATACCACCCCATAGCAGTTTTATTTGATAAGTGAGTTGCATTCATACGCATCACTTCACCCCACACCTCATGCGTAAAAATTATTTTTATCACTGTGCTAATGCGTGAATTTGAGCATAGCGACTGGGGTGAAGTCATTGAGCGACTTGGTATAGGACTCGTATTTGATTTTTGACGAAGCTAGGTACACTTTCTGTTAAGCGTTAAGCGTTAAGCGTTCCCTACCTCCACGAGTCAATTCACCAAATCAAACCGGATTCCTATATCACTATTTAGGTTTCCAAACAGCATCTGCTACTTTGATTTGTTTGGGTATTAATTTCTGACGTAAGAAAGTATCAGCAACTTTTTGTTGCTCTGCAACCACTTCATTGCTAAAGGGTAGTACATCGTAGCGTTTGCGGCGAGTTTCTGCTAACTCTAACGAAGCAACATCAATGCCCATTTGCGGTGATAATACTTCAGCAACTTGGCGGTGATTTTTCTTTGCCCACTTCCCTACCTTGTCAACTGATTCAAGAATTTGCTTAACAAGCTGTGGGTTTGCGTCCGCAAAGCTTCGCGACGTCACATAAAATTCCCTCCATGACGCCAAACCCTTAGCATCTCTTAATATCCGCGCTCCCCCACTCTTTTGAGCTGCTGCTAAAAATGGATCCCATATTCCCCAAGCATCAATCTTGCCTTGTTCAAAGACAGCACGAGCATCTGCTGGAGAAAGATAAGTCGGCTGAATGTCACTGTACTGTAATCCTGTAGATGACAACGCTTGCACCAACAAAAAATGAGCACTTGAACCTTTAGCAACGGCAACTTTTTTACCTTTGAGATCAGCTAAAGTCTTAATTGGCGAATTGTTGCGAACTAGAATTGCCAAACCTTCTGGACTTGCTGAAGAGTTACCAACATACACCAGTGGAACACCAGCTGATTGAGCAAATACTGGTGGTCCCTCGCCTACAGCCGCGAAGTCGATACTGTTTGCATTCAAGGCTTCCATCATCGGAGGACCAGAGGGAAATTCTAGCCACTTGACACTAACCCCAGAAGGGGACAATTGTTTTTCTAAAGTGCCTTGTTGCTTCACCAAAGCCAGAACTGCAGATTTTTGATAACCCATCCGCACAACGTTAACAGCAGCGATCGAGGTATTAGCTGCAAGATTCGCACCAGAATTTTGAGTAGAACTTTTTGCGTAACTCGGACTAAAAGCAGAAAAGCTCAAACTTAGGCACAAACCAAAAGTAAATAGCACTGCAAAAAATTTAGCGGAATCTGGCTTCAGTACCTTGATCAACTCACGAAAAAAACTTCTGATGCTTGAAAACATCTTTAAGAGAATTAAAAGATTCATAGCTCCACAACAACCCTGGTTATATTGAGATTTTCGCATGGTAGACGTAAAAATCTATCATGGAATTTAATAGTTTCTGTAGCCTGTTTAATATTTTGTTGAAAACACAAAATTGCAGGTGCAGCATTGACGACTCTCGCCTTCATAGTATTATGTTGATTGAGGGCTATGAACTGCCTACAAAATACTTAGTTGCTAACTCAACCAGGTACGGAAACTTAAATGATACAGACTGTAACGGGTTTCTCTTTTTGTGCGTTTTAGAGGTGGGGTGTTCATAGAGTATTTTCTCTATAGCAAAAATTACGTGCTTGTTTATCGTTTGTGACAGCCTGATTCTGTACAATTAACAATATGCAATTATTCACAAGCCACTAGGGAGTCTATTATGGGTTCTAAAAAAGCAATTGCATTATTTCTTGCCCTAGGTCTAGCAGCAACTACTACCGCCTGTAGCCCAGCAAATGATGCTGGGGAAGGTAGTGAAGGTGGCGAAGGAAAGGGAAATACCCCCAAAACCCAACAAACTAAAGCACCTACAAAATCAAATGACGCTGGTGAAGCTGGTGAACGTGGTGAAGGTGGTGAAGGCAAGTAATTATTTTAAGTTTTGATGAAGAAAGTTAACTCCTGAAAGTATAAATACTATAAAATTTATACTTTTTTGATTTCACAGGTATAAAGTGCTCTCACTTTATCCCTTTTTTATGCAAAAAATGACAGTTTTGACCGGTTAATAAAGAAATCTCTTTTGAGAGTTGGAAATAAAGAAAAAAAACTTCTTATCATGATTATTTGTATTGATAATATTCTTAACTCTGAGGAGTTAGAATTAATTCATTCAAAATTGACAAATTCGGAATTGAGAGACGGCAAAGAAACAGCAGGATGGTACGCAAAAGAAGTGAAAAATAATCTACAATTACCACAAAATGCACTCACAGAAGAAATGACAAGCATTGTCATGCAGGCACTGCAACGCAATCGCTTGTTTCAAGCAGCCGTCAGACCAAAAATTATTCGACCTATTATATTTAGTTGCTATGAACCGGGAATGTACTACGGTTATCATACCGATAATGCCCTGATGGGAAATGAAGTTTTGACTCGTTCTGATGTCTCATTAACTCTATTTCTCAGTTCTCCTAGCAGTTATGTTGGTGGAGAATTAATGATTGATACTTCTTTGGGTGAACAAGTTTTCAAACTAGAAGCAGGTTCGATGATTGTTTATCCATCTTCAACGCTGCATCAAGTGACAACTGTAACTGAAGGTACGAGATTTGCCGCTATTAGTTGGGTACAAAGTATTATTCGCGATACCGGAGAGAGGGAAATTTTGTTCGATTTAGAAACTGCACGCCAAGCCCTTTTTCAGAAGCATGGAATAACACCAGAATTTGACTTGATTTGTAAAACTCATGCAAATTTGTTGCGGAAATGGGCTGAGATTTAACAGTTATCAGTTGTTAGTGTTTACTGTTCACTGTTGGCTGTTCAACGATTTAAGCTACTGATCGATTTATAATTGATATATTCACCATAAATATATGCAAATAAACTTTCGGAAAATTCACCACAAAGTTGCTCCAATTATTTTTTTACCCTTACTTGCTAGTGCTTTAACAGGAATGATCTATCGTTTGGGAAGAAGTTGGTTTGGGATGCCAAGCAATATAGCAGAGTTCATGATGGTGATTCACCAAGGTGAATACCTTGGTAAACCACTAATACCTGTTTATGTGCTTTTAGTTGGTTTGGGACTGTTGGGGATGATAGTCACTGGTTTAAATATGATGAAATTCAGAAGAATTTCGTCTAAATCAAATAATTCCAAACCTGATTTTCGCGTCATTCATCGCATTATTGCCCCAATTATATTTCTACCTCTAGCTGTAACAGCAGTAACAGGTATTCTTTTTCGAGTTGGAAAAAATTGGTTCGGAATGTCTGGTGAACAAGCTGCTCTTTTTTTAAGGATTCACCAAGGATCATATTTAGGATCATTTTTTAGACCTTTTTATGTACTTTTACTTGGTTTGGGTTTACTAGCAATGTTGGTGACAGGAATAAATATGACAAGAATATTCCGTAAACGTCGTGTTTCAAAAGTTGACGGAGAGTCTTAAGAATTCAAAATTCGCTGCCTGCGGCACGCTACGCTAACATTCAAAATTCAAAAATAAAATTTATTGTATTCAACAGAACTAATACCAATTCTTTATGTAGCGCAGCTTCATAAAGAATTGGTATAAGCATAAACACCATCAACATCTTTAGGGGGTTGTGTTGGATCAAGTTTCAAACTTTTTCAAACTTGGATCACAGCTTCATTATGCTGAGCGTTTTTGATAACTTGCTTTCCAACAGAACCGACAAAAGGTTTCATCGCACTAATTACGGGATCAATATTTATCATTTTTAATAATTAGTATCACTAAACACTTGTCACTTATTCTAAACTGTGCTTTAGAAGTGCGGTGGTGAGAAGTGCACGCTATTACCTCTCCCCTCCTCTTCTCTGCGCCTCTGCGGTTCCTTAAACTCTCCTCAAAACCCTCCCTGCGACAGAGACATTAGAAATTTACCCCCAAAGCAGTAATTAATAATACAGCATATATTTTTCCAGGCAGATGTCACCATTTATCCAGCCTTCTATACTCAAATGTAATGAAACCCTGATAGGAGGCAATAGTATTATGGGCTGGTTAAAAAGACTTTTTGGAATGGAGAAACCTCAAGAAGCACAAGTTAATCCAGAACCACAACCAGTAGAACAAGCTCAGCAAACTGCTGCTCCTGCAGCTGCAACTCAACAAATCGCCCCAGAGCGTGTAGGATTGAATGGAGAATATGACCAGAGTGGTTTGGCAAAGCGCGTGGCACTTGCATTTGACCAAGACCAACAATTAGATGATATAGAAACTCTCTGGGTAGCTCAAACAGGTGGCACTGTAGTCCTCAAAGGCAAAGTTCCCAGCCAAGACATTCTCAACAAGATGGTTTCTGTAGCGCGTTCAGTTAATGGTGCGACTGCAGTTGACAGCAATCAAGTTACCGTCGGCTAAAGATTTTCCATCAGGTGGGTATGACAAAATATTACCCACCCGACAAAACTTAAAGCAGAAAACCTACAGTACAACTCTCAACAGGTATCAGTTTCCCTGTTCCCTGTTCCCTGATTTAATCTTGTCAAGAATCAGTAAATTTAATGTAAAACTTGTTACAGAAAAAACGCCGCACAGGTCTATATTTGCTAAAGTAAAAACAAATAAAATAGAGAGCAATAGTGTAAAGCAACCGTCGGGACGCACTAGCACATTCAAAGCGCTTATTATCAATTAGGTAGTATGGAAGTTTTAGAACTCAAACGCGAAATTGAAACGTTGTCTGATCGCCTGGGTAAAACCCAGGACTATCTTTGACATACCTGCACTTTCTGCCAAAATTCAAGATTTAGAACAAATAGCCGCTCAACCAGAGTTGTGGAATGACCAAACGCAGGCACAAAAAACACTGCAAGAACTCAACGATCTCAAAGCACATTTACAACAATATCACCAGTGGCAAGCCAGTTTGGAAGACACTAAAGCAGTTTTAGAACTGTTGGAGTTAGACACAGATGAAGGGCTTTTGCAAGAAGCTGAGTCTAATGTTGATAAGCTAAAGCGCGAATTAGACCAATGGGAGTTACTCCAGTTGCTTTCTGGTCCTTATGATCAAAAGGGCGCAGTACTCACAATCAACGCCGGGGCAGGTGGTACCGATGCTCAAGACTGGGCAGATATGTTGCTGCGAATGTACACGCGTTGGGGAGAAAAATATGGGTATAAAGTCAGTTTAAGCGAACTTTCCGAAGGTGATGAGGCGGGGATCAAATCTGCAACTGTAGAAATTACCGGGCGCTATGCCTATGGTTACCTGCGTTCCGAAACAGGCACACATCGTCTCGTGCGGATTTCACCCTTCAACGCCAACGGTAAGCGGCAAACAAGCTTTGCTGGCGTGGAAGTGATGCCCGAGATAGATAATAATATACAACTAGAAATTCCAGAGAAAGATTTGGAAATAACCACAACTCGTTCTGGAGGTAAAGGTGGGCAAAACGTTAATAAAGTAGAAACCGCAGTACGTATTGTTCACATTCCAACTGGTATAGCTGTGCGTTGTACGGAGGAACGCAGCCAATTACAAAACAAAGAAAAAGCCCTCGCTCGCTTGAAGGGAAAACTGCTGGTTATCGCTCAAGAGCAACACGCCAAAGAAGTCGCTGAAATCCGGGGTGATATGGTAGAAGCCTCCTGGGGTAACCAAATCCGTAACTACGTTTTTCATCCTTACCAGATGGTGAAGGATTTGCGGACTGCTGAGGAAACAACTGCGATCGCGGATGTAATGAACGGTGAAATCGATATGTTTATCCAAGCCTATTTACGGCAAGAGAACCAGTTGGTAGAAGCTTCTGCATAATTAGAATCAGCAAGAGAAAGTGTGGGAGTGTGGGAATAAATCCTTTGTTCGGTGTTTCCCTCCCTGCTTCACTCCTTTCCAAAGGGGGCACAATGGCAACTTGGTGCTATAAGAACTGTTACATTATGAGAAGAGTTTGTTAACAAATCATCATTATGAGTGACTCTCGTTCTACAGAACCTCAACCTTCCTACGTCAAACTCGCCATGCGAAACATGGTGCAAAAGCGTCTGACCTCTTTGAAGCATTTTGTATTAACGATAGTAGGTCTTTTAGCAGTACTAGTAGGTCTGGCTTACCTCACTCGCTAAGGATGAAATTTATACGTGGGCTTAGGAGACTTTGTAGCTGGTGCGAGTTGAACTGTATGTGCAGGACTATTATCATGAATCATCCCAGCCAGAAGCTCTTCGCTCTGGAGAAAAGGACGCCCATATAACTGCTGAAACTTGGGAAGACTGGTTTGAGTGTTGGTTAGAAATACTACAGCCGAGTATTTCTTTAGCGCCTACTTATGAAGTTGGACTACGTTTAACAGACAACTGTGAAATTATGACACTCAACCAGCAGTATCGTCATCAAAATAAACCGACAGACGTTTTATCTTTTGCAGCACTAGAGGTAGATAGCCCTGAACTGACAGAAATAGACACTCAAGAATCGTTGTATCTCGGTGATATTGTTATTTCTGTCGAAACTGCTCAGCAGCAAGCTCAACAGCAAGAACATCCTTTGCCAACAGAGCTCGCTTGGTTAGCAGCTCATGGGTTACTGCATCTTTTGGGTTGGGATCATCCTGATGAACAAAGTTTGAGCCAAATGCTTAAGCAACAAGTCATATTACTGAAGGCGATAGGTATTGACACTGACTTTGAATAGCAATGACTTACCATTAGAATCTAAGTGTTATTCTGTATTTAATATTTGATATTTTTCTGTTACAAATTGCTAATAAGTGCACTATTCTCCTAACATCTGCTGTCTGTTCCCCACCTACTCTGCTGTTTGGTCTTTACACTTATGTCTCAACAAGTCTCATCTCCACCAAAAGCTTCGCTGCCGCCAGTACCGGACTGCTTAGAAACGGTTGTTAGTAGCCAACGTCAATTATCGTGGCAAGTTGCCTCTAATTTATTTGTCAGTTTTAAGTATGCTTGGTGCGGAATTAGCTACGCTTTTCAAACACAACGTAATTTTCGCATTCATGTTTGTGTTGGTACTTTGGCAATTACCTTGAGCATTTTCTTGCATCTTAAATCTGTAGAAATCGCTGTGATTGGACTAACGAGCGGTTTAGTTTTGGCGTTGGAGTTGCTGAATACGGCGATCGAGTCAATTGTGGACTTAACAGTTAAACAGACCTACCATGAGTTGGCAAAAATTGCTAAAGACTGCGCTGCTGCTGCTGTGCTTGTCTCTGCTTTGGTAGCAGTGATAGTGGCTGGTACACTTTTACTTCCTCCCCTGTTAGCTTTAGTGTTGGCATCTGTATCATCCTAAGTGCTGGGCAGAAGTGTCTTTTTTCAAGATGACTGAAACTAAAGATGAAAATCTGAGTCATGAGAATTACTCGCAATTATCTTAATTGCTAGAAACCAGAAATAATAACAAATAACAACTTTTAATAATAGTTATCGACGGTAACTACGATAGTTTTACCTGTATCATACAGGCGTGGGAATTTTCGCCCAAATAGAAACTCCGATGACCGCAACCAGGTATCATAGTTTAGTGATTTCGTGTGACACTTGTCCAAATGTGCTAGAAATCACTGCTTGAATTAAGGATGGCACACTTATAAAGGTGTGACACTGGAACTATCCTCATATTGAGGGCGTCCAGTTTCATTTAACGTGAAAGTGTCCTGAGAACTTCAAGCAAGCAACTACTGCAAAACTTTTACAGAACAATTGCGGTCTAGAGAGAAGAATTCATGAAACGACGACAGTTATTGGGCTATGCAGGAGCCGGATTAACAACAACATTAGTTACGAGCTTGGGTTCCTCCCTTCAAGCTAATGCCCAATCTGGCGGTTCATTATCAATTCAGTGGCTCGGTCATACTAGCTTTTTATTTACTGGTGGCGGAGTCAAAATTCTCACGAATCCTTTTCGGGCAGTTGGCTGTACCGCTCGTTATCGTGTGCCCAAGGTTGCGGCTGATTTAGCTCTGATTAGCAGTCAATTGCTAGATGAAGGTGCTGTAGAAGACCTTGTTGGAAATCCAAAGCTTATGTATGAAGCGGGAGCTTACGAGTTTAATAACATTAAGTTCCAGGGAATCCCCATAAACCATGACCGTAAAGGTGGCAGGCAATTTGGTGTAAATACGGCCTGGCTTTGGAAGCAAGCGGGAATTAATATCCTTCATTTGGGAGGAGCTGCAGCACCCATTTCCATTGAACAAAAAATCCTTATGGGGCGTCCTGATGTGGCGTTAGTGCCTGTAGGAGGAGGTGCAAAAGCCTATAATCCTGAAGAAGCCAGACTTGCAATTCAAACCCTCAATCCCAAAATAGTGATTCCTACCCATTACCGCACACAAGCAGCAGATGCTGCAAACTGCGATATATCACCTTTGGATGACTTCCTAAAACTCATGAACGGAATGACAGTACGTTCTAGCAGTAGTGACACGATTACTGTCAGCTCTGGTAAATTGCCGGAGAAGACTATAATTCAAGTTTTGAGTTATAAGTTTTAGCCGTAGTCCAAAATCAGTCTCACACAAGTCTTATAATAATATTTGTAAAAAGTATATTTACTTATATCATAATTTTCATAAACAATAGTAGATAAAGATTTTCTGGGGATTTCTTGAGATATAGAAATCACTCAATTAAAATCAGAAAGTCTTTCATAAAGGGCAACAAACACATGGATGTAAAGCTGGTTTTAGCTGCACTGACAATTGTCTTCACAGTTTCGTGCTTGTTTTTTGGTACGAAAAATGGATTCTACGATTCAGATAACTATCATGGCAATGGCTCCGCCCACTGAAGTCACAAAAAACAATCAGCACCGCCCCTAGTCCGTAACTTAGAAGTATTTTTGTTACCCATTAGGCAAATGTCCATAAAAATGAGCTGAGAGGGGAAAAGAGCATGAGCGATCGCCTGTCAGTATCCTCCAGATTTGATGCGGGGGAGACGGCGAGTGAACTAGAATGTTTGCCTTTTGGGGTTCATCACGATGATGAGGGTGTTTGTCTATTAATACGGATGGGACCACATCGCATTTTGCTTGACTGTGGTTTGGCGGATATCTCAACTCTAGTGAACAGATTTCAAAAATTCGCACGTCGAGGAGGAAGTTCGCCCTTACCAGCAGATTTCGTCTTGGTGAGTCATGCGCATCCAGACCATGCCAGAGGGTTGTTAGCTCTGCATAAGGCATTTCCGCTGCTACCAATATACGCCAGCGAAGTGACTAGCAAGTTGCTGCCTCTAAATTGGCAGGAGCAAGATCCCCAGGAAGTACCATCATTTTGTCAAGCACTGCCATTGCGATCGCCAGTAGAATTCAAAGATGGTCTGGTAGCACAAATAATTCCTGCAGGTCACCTACCAGGGGCGGTAGCAATTCTACTCACGTATACCACAAAAGAGCGCTCTTACAGGCTACTGTATACGGGCGACTTTTTTTTATCCAATTCGCGGCTTGTAGAAGGTTTACGTTTGGAAGAATTGCGGGGAATAGAGTTGGATGTGCTGATTATTGAAGGAAGCTATGGAACTTCCCGTCATCCCCACCGCCGGACTCAAGAAAATCAACTTGCTGAGAGAATTAACCGAGCGATCGCAGAGCGTTGCTCTGTGCTACTTCCTACACCAACTTTGGGACTCGGTCAAGAGCTGCTGATGCTTTTACGCAGTCATCACCATTTCACAGGAAGAGATTTAGATATCTGGGTTGATGGTAGTGTCGCTGTTGGATGTGACGCTTACCTGGAATTGCTATCCCATCTTCCCCCCTCGGTACAAAACTTTGCTCGCCATCAACCCTTATTTTGGGATGAACGGATACGCCCACGTGTGCGGCGAATGCAGCCACAACAGCTCCCTGATGTTAGCAGCCCTTGTATTATCCTTACTGACTCCACAGCTGATTTAAACGAATACTGCCAAAAAGGTACTGCCTATTGGCTCACCCTTGTTCCAGAAAAAACCAATATAAAAATTAACGACCAATACTCACGAGTAACCACCGTTGAAACCTATCTTCTTGCTCAGCATAGTGACGGTCCTGGAACAACCCAACTCATTCATAATTTGCGACCGCAGCACGTTATTTTCGTCCACGGTTCTCCTGCTTACTTAGCAGACCTAACAAGCCTAGAAGAGTTACAGAATCGTTATCATTTGCATTCTCCGGCAGCTGGCACACTTGTGGATCTGCCTATTGGTGAAACATTTTTACAACCAGCTGCCCCAGAAACAAATTATGAAGGCGAACTGACGGAATTAGGAACTGTAGTCACAATCACCCTACCCGATGCAATCACTGCCGACCCCCGGTGGCGACACTTTGCGGACACAGGTTTAATTGAAGCCCGATGGCAAGGCGAAGATCTGGTATTACGCGGACTATCGCAAAGAGAACTGCTGAACCAAAATAGCGATCGCTTTACCTGGTCTGATATTGATTGCTGCGGTACTTGCCGACATCAAAGGGGACAGAGGTGTTGGAATCCTGCGTCCCCACTGTATAATTTCAAAGTCACCCTTGAAGGTTACTGCCCTGCATTTGAACGTAACATCGAAAAGAGTCCTGAGTCTTGAATGCTCAGTCTGTGAGTTTCAACAGATAAGTGCTGAGTGATTGGCGTGCGAATTTCCTAAATTTTACTCAACACTTAAGTGTTGCCTACCTTTGGGTTATCCCAGTACAAGGACTGAACCCTCAGCACTGATTACTCTGGGTTTGAATCAGTGAAACGATTACGGATACGCTCAGCTTCTGGACAGTCTTCAGTTAAAAGAGGTTCTACATTGCCGCGTGGCACTGAAGCTAATTTTTGCGTTACAGCACCAATACTTTCAAGGCGAACCATTTCCTCCCAAGAACAAACTTCGTCTTCTTCTTCTGTTTCATAACGTAGGGTGACCAAATCTCCCTCTATATCAAGGATGCGGGCACGCTCGATCCAGCGTTGTTGGTCCCGCAAGAACACACAGACCTCCCGCCCGTCGCAACACAATTGATAAATCTTGCGGTGTAGCATCTACTGCTTCTGCCTTTTTATACTTAAGTTAAATCTGTCAACAACATCTGGGCTTTTCCCCCAGCATATAATACCCCTTTATGGTTCGTTGACCGAACCAAGTCAAGGTATTTTTCTTGACCCAAACCAGAAACTCGTTTTTCTTTGTCTGCTTTGTCAGCTTTTTGGGCTAAAAAGTTCACGGTTACTGCACCAGCTAAACTTCATTTTTGTCGGGTCATTCAAAAAATGTTTACTTCATAGAAGTCACAGATTTCGGGATTTTTCCTGGCAAAGACAAGATAAATTGGTGAGTGGTAACAACCATTATGTAATATTTTATACTCCAAAACAAACGTTAGTTGCGGTTGTTTGAATTGCCTACTTGTAGTCCTTGACTTCGTGGGGAAGTCCGGGGACTTTGCTTTACTTTTACCCCTATGTACTTGATCTTAGCTTATTCTCTTGTAACCTTGATGGTTTTAAACAACAACAGCTGAAGTTTAAATTCTTTGCTCGATATTAACCTCAGCCACACAAAGCTTGCTTGACCGGAACTAGGGGTGTAGGGGTGTAGGGGTGTAGGGAAAATGCATTTATATTCCTATCCCTTTACACCCGTGAGCCCCAGCCCGAAGCACTTTGACACTTTTGCTGCTATCAGTTTTGTTTATCAAAATTAAAAAAGCAATCTAAAATCCTCATCTTGTTGACTTAGCTGTACCCAATCTAAATTTAAATCCTGAAACTTTTGCACGAGGCGATCGCACGCTGGACGTTCTGTAGCGTAATGTCCGGCGTCAATCAAAATCACACCGCGATCACGGCTTTCCTGAAACTGATGGAACTTACAGTCAGAAGTCAAGTAGGCTTGAGCACCTGTTTTTACAACCGCTGAAAGAAAACTGGCTCCTGAACCACCCAAAACAGCAACTCGGGAAATCGCCTGCTTTAAATCTACCACTGGAGAGGAAATCAGATGAGAAGGCGCAAGTCGAGTTTGAATGATTGTGAGTAACTCTTTTAAAGCAATGGAGTGCTTTAAATTTCCAACGCGCCCATATCCTAATCCTGCTTGAGTGGGTACAACAGGAGAGACTTCTTTGAGTTCTAGAATTTGAGCCAAAACGTCAGCAGTTCCATCATCTACTTGGTCGAAATTTGTATGAGCAGTGTAAATACCAATATTGTGGGTAAACGCTAACTGTGCCATTTCGCCGATGGCGTCGCCACAACGTAAGGACTTGGGGGGACTGAAAATCAAAGGATGGTGGGCAAAAATCAGATTGACGGGGATACCAGCTTTTTGGGATGCGATCGCTTCTTGCATCACAGCCAAAGTTGGTGTCAAACACACCAAAACCCGTGCATTTTCTTGCAATACTCCTGGCTCAATTTGCCAGCCACAATTATCCCAGCTTTCTTGCCAAGCTGGGTCTGCCCATTTTTCAAACCAGGTTATGAAATCAGCTATTTTCATTAGTCATTAGTCATTGGTCATTAGTCATTGGTCATTGGTCACTAGTTTTAAACTATAGGATTTCTATCTGATTTTTGCGAAGCTAGGTAGAATTTATCTTCCCTGTTCCCTATTCAAGGTTATGTTCACGACCCAGAGATATGAATAACCAGTTCTCTTGCGTGATTTCTTTGCCTATGTTCCCAAATATAAATTCCTTGCCAAGTTCCCAGTACTAAGTGACCTCTATTGATCGGAATAATTTCTGAAGTATGAGTCAAAACTGTACGGATATGTGCTGGCATATCATCAGGACCTTCAGTATCGTGGATGTACTGAGCCGATTCTGGTACGAGTTTTGCCATAAAATTGGCTAAATCTTTCAGGACATCTGGATCAGCATTTTCTTGAATCAGCAAACTGGCTGAGGTGTGGCGCAAAAACAGAACACATAGTCCAGTTTCAACACCTGATTCAGCGACTGTATCTTCAACTTTTCGGGTAATATTATGCAAAGATTTGCCAGTCGTAGAAATCCTCAGTAGCTTTTGGTAGTCAGTCATTTTTGCATTAATTATTAGTCATTCCCTATTTTATCTAAAACAAGCTTACCCCCTGCCCGTTACAAACTTCTGTGTCCGTAAGGACTCAGGGCATTGACTTTAAAAAGTGGTGGCAAGAAGAACACAGTGGATTACTTAGTATAGGAAAAAGCCGTATAATCCTTTACAATAGTTACCGATAATATTTCCGCGAAAGTTTATTTACACAAAAATAAGCGTAAGCCGCCAAATGCAGGTACTTCAAAGCATCACCAAATCGTTTTTCGTTATTTTCTACGTACTCGCCAACTGGCAGTTTGACTTTAACCAACTACTTTTCATTACAGGGAGAGAAGTAATGGCGGCTCCACTCGAATTACTAGGGCAAAACAATGCCCTACAGAATAAGATTCAAGCTAAGTTTAACGTGGCTAACCAGGCGTTAGCTGATGGACTAGAACAAAACCAGGAACTTTTAGGTAAGACACAACAAACCTTTAGTCAAGAGAACGCGGCGATACGTCAATCGATTGATGCACAACAAACGACTAGCGCTCAAGCACAAGCGATGGCTTCGCCTGCCCTATGCCCCAAGATGCCTCCAGCATCTTGCCCTGAGCTTCGCTCAGGGAGAGGGTTTTCTGGAGGAAAACCCTCTGGGCATATACGGGCGATCGCGCGCAAAGGGTTGCAAGTCCCCTCAACACTACAAGACTCCACACCTTACGAAGCGCAAAAACTTCTAGAGCACAACATACAGCCTATTGACAAGATCCGCAAGATACAACAAGCCAAGTTAGTTAACGAGGCAAAAATACAGAAGTTCTCTAACCAAAGCACAGAAGTTTTTGCTAGGAAGTTAATCACAAACGCAAAGCTTGGACAGCAAATAGAGAACGACTCCATTCACAAACAGATACAGGGGAACCCTGTTGGTGTGGTTCCCGAGTATTCTGGCGACATCAAAGAGCAACAGCAGATACAGCTAGAGTTAAACAGCCTTCGCCAAAATATTGGCGATATTAACGTCAATGGCGTCGAATGGCTCGTGCGGAACTCAAAGGACGAAAGTGTACAACAAGCGCTAAAGATTGAGGGGTTCAACATACCGTCTCAAGGTCTAACCAAAGAGCAAGCGCAACAGTACACCGGGGCTTTGCAACAGTTAGTTCTGAGGTACGAGGAACAGGCGACGCTTCTTCAGATGAGAATCAACACGATAGCAGAGAAATACACTCCCTACCGCTTAAATAAACCTCAAGCGCAACTAAAGAAAACATTCCCCCTAAAACCAAAAGTTGCGGAACAAGAAACACAAAGCCTAACGCAGCAAGCAAACTTAAGCCAAGTCGGCAGTACAGAACATTCGTCTGGTGAGCATCTTCACTGGAAAATACCAAAAGCAAACACCTTCGACGGAAACGACAGTGTAGAAGATCCTATTGAGTCTTTTGCTGGCTTAAACACAACTAGTAGTGTTGCTCGAAAAGCTATCGGTAAGACAAACAGTTGGCAATACAACTTCAACATCATAAAAAGACAAGAAAAAAATGGTGAAAACGTCCCAAAAATGGGCAAGAGTTCATACATGCTTAACGACAATGTTGAAAATCAGAACCAATCGGGTTATTCAGATTCAACACAACAGTGGTTTAATTTTCAAGTGCCTGCAAAAAAAGGGTACGTTCCAAACATTGCTTACCCGGAAAACAACATAGACAATACACATGGCTACGCGTATCTTCACAAAAACGTTGCCTTCCGACGAGCGATAAACACTACCGCTAACAAACTCGGTATTCCTGGCTCATGGATAGCAGACGTTATCGCCGTTGAAACTAACTTCAACCCGAGAGAGTTCCACAAGACTAACTCGTGTGGGTACGGAGGTTTGATAGGTTTTGGCACAGATGACGCCCAAGAGTTTGGTACGACGCTTAGACGGATACTTTCGTTACCACCAGAAAGACAGATGACGTACGTCGAAAAGTATTTAAGCAGACCGCACATCAAACGTCACCTAAATAGAGGTGTTGAATACGTAGCAGCAGCTGTTTTCGGTGGTAGGGGACTACTCAACAAACTCATTAAAAACCCATCGAAAGCCTTACGCACAAGCGACGGCGCTATAAACTTACAAACGTATATGCAAAGGTTGGGGCGCGAGGTTGGGCGACGTTACGACTTTAACACCAGACAGACGCCAACTACGTTCGCCAGTTCACTAGACTTACAAAGCAAAGTGCGGATTCTGTCAATAGATTTAGCAAACTAAATATTTTGCTATTAGCCCCTAATTTTTCCGAGCCTTAACCGGATAACCCTAAGCGTTTGGCGGGTTTCTGAATGATCCTTACTGCGATTATTCTTAATAACCTGCCAAACCTGCCAAACTGGACAAACGCATCTAAATTAGTTGTAAATAGTTAAGCACAGCATGAGCTATAGTTTCATTCCCATCCTTAGCAATGAGTTGAGATTGTTTCGGTTGATTGGGTGCTTGATTGAGAAAATCCCAAGTTTCTCGGAAAAACTCAGATGGTTTGAGGATTTGATGTTGGTTGTAATTGCTAATACCTTCTAATAAAAAAGTTGCTTCTGCAAAATCCTCACGAGTAACTGAAACAATCGGCACGTCCAAACGTGTTGCTTCGGCAAAGGTACTGAAACCAGGTTTAGATACAACTCGCCCACAAATAGGCATAAAATCCACTGGGCGGTATTTTTGGTCAGTAGCTGACACTAGGTTTGGCAAATCAGGGGCAGACTTATCAAATGTGATAAACTGCCAATCTGGAAATTGCTTTAGGTTCTCGTAGGGAATTTGCTGTAAACCCAATCCGCCAAAGGTGAGTAAGATCGTTTTTTCTTTTGGGGCTGTGATTCCCCATTTGGATCGTACTTCTTGGGGAGCATAACGAGGAGAACCGCCTGTTAAGCCGACGTCTGTGATATTATTAAAAGCTTGCATCGGTTCGTGGAAAGGAAGACGAAACAGGCGATCGCACTTCGAGTAACAATCACTTATCCAATCAGCAATCTCTGTAAAACGACTACCCCAATCTCGATAGATAAAGTCAAAGCCAAAGTTACTCATCATCCAACAGGGTATCTTAGCTGCTTTGGCAATTTCGCAAGCCAGGAAGGGGACATCTGCCAAGATAAGATGAACGCGATTTTGGCGGATAAAGTTGACTTCAGAAGCAATGATAGAATTTTGATTTTTCTTAATCTCAAGTAACTTTTCTAGAGTTGCAGCCTTATCCATTGTCAAGCTATCTGCTTGCACCACACCTAAATCCATCGCACGGGGACGCTGGATGAAATCGCCTTCTATGTAGCAGTCTAGCAACCATCGTGGTGCAGTACTCACTATGATCAGCAGGACTTCTGGACAAAATTTTTGAATTGTTGCGGCGACAGCTGCTGCGCGGGTAGCATGACCAAAGCCATGATTGGTAATTGCTATGTATAAAATTGGTCTATCCATTGAAGTGATTGGTCACTTAGTTATCGAAGGAACAGGGAACAGGCAACGCCAAGGTGAGCGTCAGCCGAACGGGAACAGGGAACGGGTGTGGTCAAAACTAGTTGATAGTGGAGTCAGCTGCGTTTTAATCTTCAATTGCAGCGAATTACTTCCGGTGGGCTATGTAGAGAGTAGTTAAGTATCTCATAGTAATGTGACCGTTGAACTTGGTATCAATTAGCTCTACAATCTCATGAAACAGACGCTCTCGTTTGCTACTGTCCAAATCTATGTGATTAGAGTAGGTGTTTAAAAGGTCGATATAGCTAGCAGCGTCATAAGCTGCATCCCATAGATACTTGCAAACTGTCACTTTGTCAAACAAACCTGTTTGCTCGATCTCGCCCGTTTTGTCCGGCACCTCGTTCGCATGGAGAAGCTTGTAGTCGTCCTTGGTTAGCGATGGAGCAAAGTACAGGTAGACCGACTGCAGCGCTTCAAAGAAGCCCTGACTTGTGTCACTGTGCACATGCACGTTCCAAAACAAAGCAATAGTTCCCCCAACCCTCAGCGCTTGAGCCGTCTTCTGGTATGCAATTTTTGGGTCAAGCCAATGGAAGGCGGTCGCCGCAATCACTAAATCGAAGGCACCCGTCTGTGGCGACCAGTCCTCGAATGCTCCAGTCTGCACCTTTACTAAGGGATAGGCAGCTAGTTTGTGTCGAGCAACGGCAGCCAGGTTCTCTCCCAATTCGATGCACAAGAGACGATAACCCCGGCGAGCAAAAGGTACTGTAGCAAGACCTGTGCCGCAACCAATTTCGAGTATGCGTCCATCTGGTGGAATTCCTGACACAGACACAACAGCGTCAAACAGTTCCTCAGGATAGCCAGGTCGTGCTTGGTCATAAAGCAGTGCTACTCGATCAAAAGTCGTTCGCAACTGTGTGTTTCTTTCTGTCATACATGTATCTGCCTTGCCTGAAATCAATTTATTGTAATGCGATAGACTATTTGTACAACGCGGTGGAAATAAAGCTACCTAGCTTTGTTCCAGGATATTGACTCGCTGCTGAACCTTAGGAATTTTCACTACAATTGGAAAGCGGAGCAAAAAATTGCTGTTAGAGCATGATCCAGAACGAAACAATCACACCAGATACCCTAGACTTAACCAATTGCGAGCGTGAACCAATTCATATTCCCGGTTCCATCCAGCCTCATGGTCTTTTGTTCGTTCTCCAAGAACCGGAGTTAACGATCATTCAGATCAGCAATAACACTGCTCAACTTTTGGGGCGCGAACCAGAGGAATTGCTAAATACGGCATTGCACGACTTGCTCGACTCGCAGCAACTTAACGCAATTCAAGAGTGTTTGTCAAAAGATTTTGAAAGCGTCAATCCGTTGAAAATTGTTCTGCATCAACAGGGGAAAAACCTGATTTTCGATGGGATTGTGCATCGCTTCGATGGCGTACTTATTTTAGAGTTAGAACCGAGTCAAACCCAAGAAAATGTGAGTTTCTTCGGGTTTTATCATTTGGTAAAAGGCGCTATTTGTAAAATTCAAGCAGCATCGACAACTGAGGAAATGTGTCAAGTTGCAGTGCAACAGGTGCAGCAGCTAACGGGATTTGATCGTGTCATGGTCTATCAATTTGACACAGAAGATGCAGGTAACGTCATAGCCGAAGCTGCAAAAGATGAGTTGACACCCTATCTTGGTTTACATTATCCTGCCTCAGATATTCCAAAACAGGCAAAGCAACTTTACCGATTGAATAGGTTGCGCTTGATTCCCGATAGCAATTATCAACCTGTTGCGTTAGTACCACCACTGCATCCTCTCACTCAACGCCCCACAGATTTAAGCCTAGCCGTTTTACGCAGCGTATCCCCGCTTCACGTAGAGTACTTGAACAATATGGGTGTAGCTGCATCGATGTCAATATCTCTGGTCAAAAACAAACAACTTTGGGGATTGATCGCTTGTCACCATACATCGCCCAAATACCTGAGTTACGAAGCACGGACAGCGTGTGAATTTATTGGTCAAGTTATGTCCTTGGATTTAGTGACAAAACAAGCCAATGACGACTTTGACTACAAGATGAATTTAAAATCGATTCTGGCTAGATTCATAGAATTGATTCCCCAACATGAAAATTTGGTGGACGGGTTAACCCATTCTGAAGCTGATTTGCTAAGTATTGTTAACGCTCAAGGAGTGGCGATTTGCTGGAACGACAGCTGGACTACCATCGGTCAGACTCCCGAACCTGATAATTTGCAAACATTGCTGGCTTGGGTGGGAACGAAGATTGAGGGCGAGAATCTTTTATATACAGACGCTTTACCCGAAATTTTTCTAGAAGCGGAAAAATTCAAATATATTGCGAGTGGATGTTTAGCATTAGCAGTTTCCAAAGTCAAGCGCAATTACATTTTGTGGTTTCGTCCCGAAGTGATTCAAACTGTGAATTGGGGAGGGAATCCCAACAAACCTGTGGAAGTGCTGCAAAATGGTAGTGTGCGACTATCACCGCGTAAATCCTTTGCCTTGTGGCAAGAAACAGTCCAAGGACGGTCTTTACCTTGGAAGCCTTGTGAAATTGAGGCAGTTTTAGAACTGCGGGGGGCAATTGTCAGCATTGTCTTGCGCAAAGCAGATGAATTGGCAAAACTCAATTTTGAGTTAGAACGGAGCAATACGGAACTAGATGCCTTTGCTTATATCGCCTCTCACGACTTGAAGGAACCCCTACGGGGTATTCATAATTACGCGAGTTTTTTGATCGAAGACTACGCCGATGTTCTGGAAGAAGATGGACTGGAGAAGTTACAAACGCTGTTGCGCTTAACTAATCGCATGGAAGACTTGATCGAGTCTTTGCTGCACTTCTCGCGCCTGGGACGGATGGAACTGAATTTGCAACTGACAGACACAAACGAACTGGTGCAACATGCAACACAAGTGATGAAACTGAGCATGACATCAGTGGACGTGGAGTTCCGCATTCCTCGCCTTTTACCGATTGTCAGGTGCGATCGCATCCAGCTTGCTCAGGTTTTTACTAACTTGATGAGCAATGCGATCAAGTACAACAGCCGTCCCGAAAAATGGGTTGAGATTGGCTATTTAGATGAAGCTGACACGCCCAATAATTGCTTACAACCAGAAAACTCTCACAATGGAGAGATAGCAATCATATTCTATGTGCGTGATAATGGCATCGGTATCAAACAACAGTATCTTGAAACTATTTTCCGTATTTTCAAACGACTGCACGGCAAAAATCAGTATGGAGGTGGTACAGGGGCTGGATTAACGATTGCAAAGAAGATAGTTGAACGTCACAACGGTAGAATATGGGTGGAGTCAACTTATGGAGAAGGCAGTACTTTCTACTTCGCCTTACCGCGAGCAAGTCAACTTTATGAACCCAGTGCTGAACAATAGCTTATTAGTAGTCGAAGACAGTGACGAGGATTTTGAAGCCTTTAAACGGATAGTCCGCAAATCCTCACTTAATACTCCCATCTACCGTTGTGTAGATGGGGAAGATGCATTAAACTTTCTCTTTCAAGTGGGTGACTACGCGAATCATACCGATCGATCGCGTCCAGCCATAATTTTGCTTGATCTGAATTTACCAGGGATGGACGGACGAGATGTGTTGATTGCGATCAAGCAAAACGCAACTCTTAAAATGATTCCCGTCATTATTTTTACAACATCTTCTAATCCTAAAGATATTGACGCGTGTTACGAACACGGAGTTAATGGTTATATTGTCAAGCCAATAGATCTTAGCAAGCTCAAGGAAACGATCGAGGTATTTATCCAATATTGGTTCGAAATCACTACGCTTCCACAAGCTTATGGATAGCTATGCACAGCTATACATCAAAGACGAAAAATCGAGAAAGCCGTCTCGAACAAACTAAAATTAAAGAATCATTTGAGAAATTTTTCACAGAAATTGGAACTCCTACTTCTTGCAGCAGTTGATGGATACACAAGAACCAGTGAAAATCTTGATTATCGACGATAGTGCAGAGGACAGATTTGCCTATTGCCGCTACTTGCTGCAAGAAGTCGAGTATCAATACACGATTTTGGAAGAAGAGACTGGCGAGGCAGGGTTGAGTTTATGTCTCCAAGAGCAACCAGATGTGATCTTGATCGATTTCTTGTTGCCTGATTTAGACGGATTAGAGTTTTTGAGCCAGTTGCAGGATCAGATTGGCAAGAATCACTCGCCTGTCATTATGTTAACAGGTCAAGGCGATGAATTCGTTGCCGTGCAAGCAATGAAACGTGGCGCTCAAGACTATCTGATTAAGGGTAAGACAACTTCAGAGACATTACGGTTGGCAGTCAAAAGCGCCATTAAGAATGCGCGATTACAACAGCAATTACAACAAAGCCAAGCAGCCCTGGAACAACAACTAAAATCAGAGCGGATTGTCACACAGATAGCTGGGCAAATTCGGCAATCCCTCGACTTGGACACAATTCTCAACACCACTGTAGAGCTAGTACGGCAGTTCTTGCAAACAGACCGGGTGATTATGTTCGAGTTGCAACCACAGGGGAACGGCAAAGTGGTTGTAGAGTCAGTAGAGTCCGGTTGGACACCAATCTTGTCAACTAGCATCTATGATACGTGCCTCGCCAAAAGCGACATCGACTCTTATCTACAAGGGGAAGCCACGGCAAGAACAGACATCTATAATGGTGAGATCGATCCCTGTCACGTCAACTTACTCGCTCAGTTTCAGGTACGAGCAAACTTAGTCGTGCCAATTTTGCTGAATGTAGTAAATAACACTCAAGAATTACAAATTGATCATCCCTCTTCTACACCTCAACTCTGGGGTCTGTTGATTGCCCATGAGTGTACAGCACCAAGGCAGTGGCAAGCAATGGAAATTAGCCTGCTGACTCAATTGGCAACTCAGGTTGGGATTGCCATCCAACAATCACAGCTGTATCAGCAAGCACAAATGGAATTGTTGGAGCGTCAGCAGACTCAGCAGGCGCTGCAAGAAAGTGAAGAGCGATTGCGGCTAGCACTTGAAGCAGCAAGGATGGGGATTTGGGACTGGAATATCCTCACCAACCAAATTGTTTGGTCTGCTAGCCTTGAACGCTTGTTTGGAATGCAAGCGGGAGAGTTTGATGGTCGCTATGAAACCTTTGTTAACTTGCTGCACCCAGAGGATCGAGCACAAGTGGAGAAAGCGATCGCCCGTGCAGTAGAACACAGAGAACCGTATGACATTGAGTTCCGCTTTTTCTGTCCTAGTGGTAGAATTCGCTGGGCAGTCAGTCAAGGGCAGGTCTTTTATGATCAAACTGGCAGACCAGTCCGCATGACAGGGATAGACTTGGATATCACCGCTCGCAAACAAGCCCAAGAAGCCCTACGCGAGAGTGAGGAGCGATTTCGTCTGCTTAGTGCCTTCGCTCCAATTGGAATTTTTCAAACTGACGGAGCCGGTCGTTACCTTTATACTAACCTTCAATGGCAAGCGATCGCTGGTTTAACTTTACAAGAAAGTTTGGGTGATGGCTGGGCAAGGGCAGTTCATCCTGATGATCGCGAGCAGGTTTGGGCTGAGTGGAGGCGTTGCGCGCAACAAGGAACTGAGTTTTCAATGGAGTTCCGCTTTTTTACGCCTCAAGGCGGAACGCACTGGGTACAAGCAAATGGGGCAGCTATCTGTTCTCAGTTAGGCGAAATCATCGGCTATGTTGGTACAGCTCAAGATATTACTGCTCGCAAACACGCAGAGGAAGCATTGCAAAATGCTCTGCAAAAGCTAAACTTCCATGTCGAAAATTCTCCTCTAGGGGTGATTGAATGGGATAGCGACTTGCGAATTATCCGTTGGTCGCAGTCAGCAGAGAATATTTTTGGTTGGACAGCGCCGGAAATATTGGGCAAGCAAATGAATGAATGGCAGTTTATTTATCCAGAGGATGCAACCGCCGTGAGTGATGTTGTCCGGCGTATCCTCAGTGGTGATGAAGCGCAAACTGTTTGCTGTAATCGCAACTATGCCAAGGATGGCTCGGTGGTTTATTGTGAGTGGTACAACTCAACGTTAACAGACGAATCGGGTAATCTGGTGTCTGTGCTATCTCTAATTATGGACGTAAGTGAGCGCGTCCGCTTAGCCAGTGAGCGCGATCGCATCCTGCAACTCGAACAAGTCGCCCGAAGTGAAGCCGAACGAGCAAATCGAGTTAAAGATGAGTTTTTGGCAGTTCTCTCCCATGAGTTGCGATCGCCGCTCAATCCAATCTTAGGCTGGTCTAAAATCTTGAAAACCCGCAAGCTTGACGCAAACAAGACGACGCAAGCTTTAGAAATTATCGAACGCAATGCCCAAGCACAAGCTCAGCTGATTGAAGATTTGCTGGATGTTTCGCGGATTTTACAAGGCAAACTGAAACTGAATGTTTCTGCAATAGATTTAACAACTGTTATTTACGCAGCCTTAGAAACTGTCCGCTTGGCAGCACAAGCAAAATCTATTGAGTTGGAACCAATATTAGAAGTTGGTGTGTGGCAAGTTTCAGGCGATCCGACTCGGCTGCAACAAGTATTTTGGAATTTTCTCTCCAACGCTGTCAAGTTTACTCCCAATGGCGGTCGAGTTGAAGTTCGCTTGCACGAAGTTGCGTCAATAGCTCAAATCACAGTAAGTGATACAGGTAAGGGCATCAGTCCAGAGTTTCTGCCTTATGTGTTTGAATCCTTTCGTCAAGCAGATAGCACTACCACGCGGCAATTTGGTGGCTTAGGATTGGGGTTGGCGATCGCCCGTAATATCGTAGAAATGCATGGCGGTACTGTGATGGCGGAGAGTTTAGGGGAAGGACAGGGGGCGACTTTTACAGTGCAGCTACCACTGATTCAAACAAGCAAGGACTACAGCGACAAAAAAGACCAGGACAAAAATTTCTCCTCACCTGAAAGCTCCTCTATTCTAACTGGCTTACGGGTCATGGTTGTAGACGACGAACCTGATTCATTGGAATTCACTGCCTTTGTGCTCGAACAGGAGGGAGCAGAAGTGAAAGCACTAGCATCAGCAGAGGAGGCGTTACGAGTTCTACAAAAATGGCAACCAGTTTTGTTGATCAGCGATATTGGGATGCCAGAAATGGACGGATATATGCTCATACGTCAAATCCGGAAGTTATCCGAAGAACAAGCAGAGCAGATTCGTGCGTTAAGCGTTTGCGTTCGCGCAGCGTGTCCGGAGGACTCAGCGCGCCCTATGCCTAACGGCACGCTTGGGCATAGGGCGCTAGCTCTGCCGAAGGCAATCGCGCTCACAGCCTATGCTAGCGAAGCTGATTCCCAAAAAGCTCTTGCAAGTGGGTTCCAGGCACATATATCTAAACCAGTCGAGCCAACTCAATTAATTGCAGTTGTCACCAAACTCTTAAAAGAACGAGTGTAGAAGTTAGGTGAGAGCTTCTTAATCTTACAAAGGAGTTAGGTTTAGTCACAAGTGCCACTCGTTCTAGAGTTAAAATGGAAACATATAGCTCTATGTGAGAACGTGGGCGCTGACGACTACACTCTTGCAATTTTGTGATACCCCGTTATAGATGCCTTTAAGGTTTCGCGAACGAAGTAATAGTTAAGCTAAAACTATGTATCATACCTGACAGTTGCGTAAGTCCTGAGAAAATAAGACAAGATGGAAAATAAAACAAGCAGACTCTTCCGAGAAGAAGCGTTAGAACAGCTGTCGTCACCAGAACAACTTGACCAACTCATGCAGGTCACAAGCCAGCAAGTTTGGTTACCTTTGATTTCTATGGGCTTTTTGGTCGTTATAGCTGGTATTTGGAGTGTAGTCGGGCGAATTCCACTCACTGTCACAGGTTCCGGCGTGTTGAGCCGGCCTCGTCATGTGGTGCCATTTCAAACACTCAGTGCTGGTCAATTACTAGCTTTAAATATCAAGCCAGGAGATGTGGTTAGGCAAGGTCAAGTACTCGCCATCATCGACCAATCCAATATTAGGCAACAACTACAACAAGAACAAGCAAAGTTAAACCAACTTCTAGAACAGAATCTAAACACCGATAGGCTGCAAAAGCAGCAAACAGTGCTGGCGCTAAGAACGCTTCAACAGCAGCAAAAAGACTTTCAAGAAACCTTGCATCGAGAATCAGTCGCACCAGTGCTACATTCACAAACCCTTGAAGCGTTAAAGCAAAAACGACAAAGCCTTGAGCAAAGCGTGTCCAGAGAACAAGTCGCGCCAGTGCTGTACAAACAAACTCTCACCGCACTAGTAGAAAAACGCAAAAGCCTTGAACAGCAAAAGCAACAAATCAGTGCATTGCTACAAACCTTGCAACAACGAGTTTCAACTCGTCGTAGTCTTTTTGAACAGAAGATTATTAGCCAGGATACACTACTGCAATCTCAGCAGGAATTGTTGAACGCTCAAAAGGAAATATCAGAGATTTCAACACAACTCAAAGACCTTGATGTTCAAAAAACAACCAGCGAACGTGAATATCTACAAAACTTGAGTAAAACTGACGAGATCAAAAATAATATTCAAGAGCTTGAAGTTCAAAGAACAAGTGCTGAGCGCGATTATCTACAAAATCAAAATAAGCTTGATGAAATCAAAACTAAAATTAAAGATATCGAAACTCAAAAAACTAAACTAGTTCAACAAGATTTAGAAAAATCAATAAATCAATTAAATCAAATTCAGGAAGTTAAACGCAAAATTGCCCAATTAAAATTGCAATTAACTCAATCAAGCCAAGTTATTAGTAAATATGATGGTCGCGTTTTAGAAGTAGGGGTTCTCGCTGGTCAAATTGTCAATTCTGGCACTCGTATTGGGACGATCGAAGCTCTTGACTCCAAAGCCAAACTAACAAGTCTTGTTTACTTTGCTGATAAGGATGGCAAACAAATAAAACCAGGTATGACGGTACAGGTTACACCTAGCGTTGTCAAGCGCGATCGCTTCGGTGGAATTGTCGGGCTGGTAACAAGAGTTTCTCCCTTCCCTGTGACAACTGGCGATATTACAGCGCAAGTTGGCAACGAAGACATAGCTAAAAGTCTTGCTAATAGTAACGCGGCTCGTGTGCAAGTTTTCGTCGAACTACAAAAAGACCCAAACACTGTCAGCGGTTACAAATGGTCTTCTTCTAATGGACCAGCACTACAAATCTCGTCAGGTACGACTACAGAAGTTCGGGTCAAAGTTGGAGAAGTGGCACCTATTTCTTACATTATTCCTCTTTTTCGCTCTTGGACTGGTGTGTATTAACAAAAGAACTCAGGAGTCAGTAATCAGGAGTCAGAATGAAGAGTCTTCGGCACACCATGCTGAACTAAAAGTGGTTTTAAGGGGGCAAATATGCTCTCTGAATTCCTACTGAAGGTAGAAACAAACTAACCCAACACCTTAACTTATAGTAGATGACTAATGAAGAACACTTAGAAAGAATGTATTATATAATCATAAAAACTCCAATTAAAAGGAAAACTTAAATGTTTAAAATGTTTCAGACAAAAGAAAAAAAAGCAACGAAACAAGCTCCTATACTGATTCAATCATCAAAAGATGGGGAATGGTTTGAGGAACTTGATGATGCAGATTTATTGACAGTAATAGCTGGAGATGCTGGTGCGCAGGGCGCTGCTGTCGGTTCACCTGGTGTCCTTTCGGGTAATCTTGTTCAAGTACCAGTTCATGTACCTGTTAACGTTTGTGGTAATACTGTCAACGTAATTGGTCTGCTTAATCCAGCTTTCGGGAATACATGTGTTAATGCTTCTGTTGATGCTTCTGTTAAAGCTTAAAAAAGATTTAAGCAATTGAGGTAGCTCGTATCTTTCTTTAAGTGCGAAAGTAACTTTTTGTGCTTTAATTAGCTATGACAATTAAGTGGCGATGCTCCGAAGGGAGCTACCAAAGGTGATCGCAAGCAGTATGTATTCAATTTCTCTCATCAGTACCTTAGTGGTAGGCAGTGTATTTCTGCTGACAGGTATTGTCAAAGCACTCGCACAAGAGACGTTTATTATCCACATTACTAAATTGCAGTTGTTTTCCCAAAAGGTGAATCTAGCTGTTGCGATCGCCTTCACAATTCTAGAGTGTGTCCTTGGAATAGCCTTAATTTTACGGCTATTTCCTCAGTGGCTTTTTCCGGGTACACTTGTTCTGTTACTGGTCTTATCGGGTTTAACTTACTGGAGTACCTCAACCAAACGCACAAATAATTGTGGTTGCTATAACGGTCTGATTAATATTAGTCCCAACCAAAGTTTACTCCTCAACATCCTCTACACTGCTTTGATTGGCTTGGCTTGGTTTTATCCCGTCGCCGATATTTTAACAGTTTCCCAGCAAGTGACAGCATTACTCATTTCTTTGGCAATGAGTTGTCTATTAACTGGTGTTTCGTATTTGTATTTGTGGAAGAAACAAAAACCTCTCTTGGACTTATCTCTGCTTAAAGTTGATCACCTTTGGCAACCCAAATGGATAGAAGAATACGCCGATAGTTTAACAACAGGTGACAAACTAGTTGTGTTTTTAATGCCGGGTTGTCAAATGTGCAAAAGCTGGATCAAAGTGCTAAAAATAGTTCACAAAAGACCTGATTTACCAGATGTAGTGGCAGGAGTTGCCCGAACGCCGGAAGAAGTTCAAGAATTTGTTCAACTTCATAATATCAACTTTCCGGTAGTGGCGATGAACCCGTTCGTTATGAGTCGCTTCGCTGAAGCTTTTCCAACTGGCGTATTGCTGGAGAACGGCATAATTCGGGAAAAATGGTTGGGGGTGATGCCACTAGCCTTTGTTCAACGCGTCAAACCAAACCTATCTGTTACAGTGAACAGTTAACACTCAACAGTGAACAGGCAACAGGCAACAGTGGACACAACGACCGCGCTCAGTGCATCGCAGTGATAACTGATAACTGATAACTGGTCACTGTTTGATGAACTTGCGGCCAAGTGGCTAAGTAGGGCAAAATGATCTCATGCCCTTTGCCTTCATTAAAAGTCTCCTACCTCGACCTCAAACGAGTCGCGTCCGTACCCCCACGCTCCTGCAAATCGAAGCAACGGAATGTGGTGCTGCTGCTTTGGGAATTATTTTAGGTTATTACTCGCGCATTGTCCCTTTGGCAGAATTACGGCGTGAGTGTGGCGTCTCGCGAGATGGTAGCAACGCCTTTAATGTTATCAAAGCAGCGAGGAACTATGGCTTAAATGCCAAAGGTTTCAAACCGTCTTTGGAAAACCTCAAAACCCTTCCTCCCCCCTACATTGTCTTTTGGAATTTCAACCATTTTCTTGTGGTGGAAGGGTTCGCGAAAAACCGCGTTTACCTCAACGATCCCGCCACAGGACGTCGAACAGCTTCCCTAGAAGAGTTTAGCCGCGCCTACACTGGGATCGTCCTGGCTATGCAACCAGGATCAGACTTTCAAAGAGGAGGTAAAAAAAATAACGTTGTTTCTGCTTTAGCCTCACGCTTGCAAAATTCGCAGAACACCATTTTCTTTTGCTTATTGGCAGGACTATTACTGACTTTTCCCAGGTTAGCTGTGCCAGCTTTTACTCAGGTGTTTGTTGATGAAATTCTCGTCACTGAGCGCTCTGACTGGATACGACCGCTGATGTTAGGAATGGTTCTCACCGCTGTACTCCAGGGGTTTCTTGCTTGGCTGCGGCTGACTTCTTTGCGGCGGTTGATGGTTAAGTTGTCGGTGACAACGTCGGGGCAGTTTCTCTGGCATATTCTACGCTTACCAGTTGGGTTTTATGCTCAACGCTTTGCAGGTGAAATTAGCTCTCGTGTGCAACTGAATGACAAAGTTGCTAATCTCCTTTCAGGAACCCTTGCCACCACAATCATTGACACGGTGATGATGGTGTTTTACTTTCTGATTATGCTCCAGTACGATTGGGTACTGACGAGTGTTGCTCTTGGTTTTGCCGCGATAAACTTTTTCGCTCTACAGTTTTTATCGCGAACGAGAGTAGATGCCAATATGAAGCTGGCGCAGGAATATGGTAAGGTCAACGGGGTGGCGATCGCCGGTATTCAAACCATAGAAACAATCAAAGCTTCTGGGCTTGAATCAGACTCGTTTGCTAAATTTGCCGGGAACTATGCCAAAGCCCTCAACGCTCAGCAGCAATTAGCTTTACAAACTCAAATTCTGACAGTATTACCGACACTTTTGACGGCGCTGACAACAACTTCTATATTATTTCTCGGCGGTTATCGGGTGATGAGCGGTAACCTGAGTATTGGGATGTTGGTTGCTTACCAAAGTTTAACAGCCAGCTTCCTAGAGCCAATTAACAGTTTGATTAATTTTGGCAGTATGTTGCAAGATTTAGAGGCTGACTTAAACCGCCTCGATGATGTACTGCAAAACTCCGTCGATGCAGAAGCCTTACGGGGAGCAGGGGGAGCAGGGGGAGCAGGGAGCAGGGAGCAGGGAGCAGGGAGCAGGGAGCAGGGAGCAGGGAGCAGGGAGCAGGGAGCAGGGAGCAGGGAGCAGGGAGCAGGGAGCAGGGAGCAGGGAGCAGAGGAAGCAGGGGAGAATTACCAATTACCAATATCCTTTCGGTTGCAGGGTTATGTTGAGTTACAAGATATTACCTTTGGCTATAGCCGTGTGGACGATCCTTTGATTGAGAACTTTAGCCTAACTCTCAAGCCGGGACAACGAGTGGCGATCGTGGGGGGGAGTGGTTCTGGTAAGTCTACAATTGCTAAGCTAGTTTGCGGTTTATACGAACCTTGGTCTGGGGGAATTTGCTTTGATGGCGTACCGAGAACTCAGATTCCTCGCTCTGTTTTGGCGAATTCTTTGGCGATGGTAGAACAAGATATTTTTCTGTTTGGTGGGACGGTTCGGGAAAATCTTACCTTATGGGATTCAACAGTATCACAAACTGATTTGGTGCGAGCTTGCTCTGATGCAGTCATTCACGATTTAATTGAATCTATGCCTGGGGGATATGATACAAAGCTGATTGAAGGAGGAATGAACATCAGTGGTGGACAGCGCCAACGTTTAGAAATTGCTCGTGCAATGGTTCGGAATCCGGCGGTATTGGTTATGGATGAAGCGACTTCGGCGCTGGATGCTCAAACAGAATTGATTATTGATAGGAATTTGCGGCGACGTGGTTGTTCTTGTATTGTGATAGCGCACAGACTCAGTACGATTCGCGATTGTGATGAAATTATTGTACTGGAGCAGGGTAAAGTGGTGCAGCGGGGTACGCATGAAGAGTTATGGGACTCAGGGGGGAAATATGCTAGCTTGCTGCGTACTGAAGAATGATTCACCCAAGCCTGCTTTTTGGCGGGAGTTAACTTTTAGAAATCAACGAATTGTCTGAATCTCGACAAATAATCAGGACTTACGCAACTGGTACACAGGGTGACAGGTTGCGATCTTATGCATATCCTAGGTGGAAAGGGTAGAATCTGGTTACTTTGATCAGAGCGATAAGCCGAAGGCTTGACGCTCCGCGTATCGCCGTTAGTAGGAGGGGAGTGATTGGGGAAAGGGGCGGTCGCGATAGGAATAAGACGCCAGCTTGAAACGCAAGCAAAAACGCAACGCAAGCCATGTTTGGTGAGAGAATAAATTTGTCGCTGCTTGAATCGTAAATAATTTAGGACTTACGCACGCGCTACTAAAAACAGTGGGTTGCGATTGCTTCCCAGAGCAATACACGGCTGTAGAGACGTAGCATGCTACGTCTCTACATTATGCGTGGCAGTGTATATGATTCAAATGAAAACCGCTATATTTTACTCACTTGATGGCAAAATAGTGTCAGTCATTATCCATCAATTCTTTGAGGTGAAAATTAGTCGCTACAGGTAGAGAACATCCTTCAGTATTATCAGTCAGAGAGCAAATAGCATTTGTCGTTGTTTCAAAACAATTTGACAACCCAATTGTTTTTAACAATCCGGAACGTTCTAATAGTTGTTTGACTTGGGGTTGTAAACCTGTGAGAATTAAGCGGCAATTGTGGCGTTCCAAGTCGTGGTAAATATCTTCTAGGGCTACTAATCCAGTGGTATCCATATCTGGCACAAATCGCAACCGCAGAATTAAATACTTCACTTCTGGTTGATCTCGGACAAAGGTAACAAACCTTTCCGCAGCACCAAAAAATACCGGACCATCTACCCGATAAACAGCAATTTCTTTGCCTAATTCCAGAGGAGTACCTGGGGGAAACACTTCAGTTTCAGGTACTTTGACAAGGCTCAAATTGCTCATCCGCTTGATAAACAACGCCCCGGCTGCAATTAATCCCACCTCAACCGCTAGAACCAAGTCAAACAAGATTGTTACCAACCAGGTAAGAATCATGACACCAAAGTCGGAGTAGGTAGCATGTATCAATAAGCCAATGGCTTTCCATTCAATCATCCGCACACTAACCACCATCAAAATGCCAGCAAGTGCTGCTAAGGGTACTTGCGCCGCCAAGGGTGCTAAAGTTAACACAATAATGGCTAAGGCAACACCGTGAATGACGCCAGAAAGTCGGGTTTTCCCGCCAGAACGGACATTGATAACAGTACGAGCGATCGCACCTGTTGCGGGGATGCCACCAAAAAATGGAAGAATAATATTTGCCAAGCCTTGACCAATTAATTCGCGATCGCTATTGTGTTTCTCACTCACCGTCATACCATCAGCCACCACCGCCGACAGCAATGATTCAATACTTCCCAGTGCAGCCAAAGCCAAAGCCGGATTAATTAGTTCTCGAATCAGGCTAAAATTATTCCAGTGAGGAATACCTTGGGGCATGGGTAAAGATTGAGGAATGGCTCCAATTGTTGGCACATGCAAATGAAAATAATAAGCGATCGCTGTCGCCAACACTAACCCCACTAAAGAACCTGGTATTGTAGTATTAACCTTGGACCACAAAACCGTGGTTGCAATCACCAGCATTGCCAGTACAACTGCTGCCCAGTTTGCAGCTTCTACATGAGTTACAGTTTGCCAAAGTCCCGGCAAAAAATGTTCGCTACGCGGCAGTTGTAAACCAAAGAAATTATTTAGTTGACCACAAAAAATAATCACGGCAATACCATTAGTAAAGCCTGCCGTCACTGGATAAGGAATAAACTTTACTAGCCGTCCAAGTTTGGCAACCCCCAAGGCAATCTGGATAATCCCAGCCATTACCCCAGCAATCCAAACTTTCTCAATGCCGTACTTAGCGACAATTCCCACCAAGATGACAGCCATTGCACCCGTAGGTCCTGTAATCTGTACCGGCGAACCCCCAAAGATTGCTGCTACAATTCCCGCCACAATAGCGGTGTAAAGTCCCGCCTTTGGTTCTACTCCACTTGCCACCGCAAAGGCTAAAGCCAAAGGCAAGGCTACCACAGCTGCTGTCAGTCCTCCCGTCAAATCGCCGCGCAGTCCACTAAACCAGCGACTCAGACGCAAAAGCTGTGGTTCTTCGAGGATATCAGAAATTGCCATATTGTCCGTTTCAACTCTCATACACAATTTATTGATGCACAGGTGTTATTCCATTCTTTCCAATGCCTTGCAGCAAGAAGTTTGCACAGGTTTTTTGGAGTATTTCCTGCCTTTTTTGCCCTTTGGCTTTAATAACTGCTTAATTTGCTGCATAGCTAAAGGAGACGGCTTGACACGTCTATTTATCCAACTATTTCCTGTCGGGTATGTCAGTCCCAAAAATGCTACAAATTATTCCTGAGTCAGCGCTGTTTGTGTGCCAGGTTGACCAATTAGTTGCCCAACTTGTGTCTGGTCAATGACTAACTCTTTTTTTACATTCATCTAGTAAATCCCTGCTAATTGATGTAGCAAGTGATATATCGCTATTTATAGTAGTTGTGTTTTTTATAACCGTCATTAGTAAAATTTTACTGTTTATCTAAAAGGTATAAAACATAAGTTTCTTCATTTTTTGAATCAAAAAACCTTGATACACATAGGGTTCATATCGTTGTCATAACCTAGAAGATTGTACCTTAACTCAATTTTTAGAAATCATTTTGGAGTGCTATATGTAATAATTGATTCGGACACTCTTTAAGTAGAAATCACAGATTTTGGAGGATTTTATGAGTCATCCCTTTGAGCTAGAACTATCTGACCTGAAAGCGATTGAGCTAGATTTTGAAGAGCAATTGACAGATGAAGAAGCTCAAAACATTCATGGCGGATCTCAAGCTACGACTAATTACGTCACTGCTACTGTGGGTGAGGCAGCAGAAGAGGGTGGCGGTCATGTTGCTACGACTCATTACATTACTGCCAAAAAGGGTGAAGCAGCAGAAGAGGGTGGTGGTCCGCACTACTAGGAAGACAGCTTGATGATTGCGCTTTCATCTAGAAGTGTACATCCTGTTATCATCTTATGGCGAAAGCAGATTTATTTCATTAAGAAGTAGCTGCTTGTTAAGCTCATTCTCAAACAAGAGCGGTAATGTTCCCAGCTTATCTACTCAACTGTTACCCCTTTGTATAGTGATGAATATCCTCATCTTAGGTAATTCTTTTGATGCCCATGCTTCACATGTGAAAGATGCCCTCAGACAAGCGGGTGCAGTAGTAGATTACTTGGATACTCGTTTATTCCCTACTCAGATACAAATTTCTTGGCAGCCCAATACTCAGGCTGGATGTTTTACTCTGCCAGGGGGACGTCAGTTAAATCTTGACGACATATCAAGCGTTTATTGGCGGAGTTTCTCTGCTCCTTACATTCCATCCTTGCAGCAGTCGGAACGGCAACAAATTGCTTTCAGTGATGCAATGAGTGTACTGCGCACAATGCTCCAAGCGACACCAGTTTTCTGGGTGAATTCCTGGCAAGCTTACCAATTCCACAAGGAAAAACCTTTACAACTCAACTCAGTTAGGCTTCTTGGAGTCGAAATTCCCACCACATTAATTAGCAATAACCCAGAGCAAGTTATTGAATTCTGTAAAAGACAGTCAAAGACAATTTTTAAGCCAGTGTACGGTGGAACACATACTCAGCTGGTTACAGACAAACATTTAGAACTTGAGCGACTGAATTTGGCGTTACGCCTTTCTCCGGTAACTTTCCAAGAGTATATTCCTGGTACTAATATCCGCACCTATGTAATTGGCGACGAGATATATTCTGCAGAAATTCGCAGTCATTCTCTAGACTTTCGTGAAGATTCACAAGCACAGTTGATTCCTGTGAATTTGCCTGAAGCTATTGAGCAACAGTGTCTAGCTATTACTAAAGCATTGATGTTAGAGTGGACGGCGATTGACTGGCGTTTAAAACCAACAGGTGAATACGTATTTCTAGAAGCTAATCCCAGTCCGATGTTTATACATTTTGAGCAACAAACTGGCTTTGGAATCACTCAAAGTTTAGTTAAGCTTTTGTTAAAAACGTCTAAGAACTGAAGTCGTATGTTGTGAAATATCTTTTTGTTTACCCTCAAATGGATCTTGCATCACAGCCGTCACCAAATCCAAGATTTTTGAAGCTTTCTGAAAGTCTTGCTTAAAGCACCAATTCTTATCTTCTTTGAATTTAGAGCTAAAACCAGGAGTGCGATTCACTACAACTGGCTTAATTTCCTCAGCTTGGGCTTTCTTTTTCTTCTTCTTGTTCAATCCCCAACTCCTGCTGAAGTTCTGCGATAGTTTGAGGTTGAATCTTTCCTGTTTTTGACTCTTCTATTGCATCCAGTAAGTGACGTGCATTTGCAGGCGATGTCTAACGACAAGCCGCTGCGCGTCTACGCAAAAGATAAACCGTTTCAACCAAACTCACTAAATCTGACTCAGCAATCAAGGCTACATTTTCGCTATCACGACGATTGATGATATACACTTGATGATTTTCTACGACTTGGTCTAACAGCTTAAAAAAGTCATTTCTGGCATCGGTTGGGGATGTGATTTTGTAGGGTAGCATCGATTTATGTACAAACTTCTGTACATATATTCTAAATGGTCAATCATGTTGCTGACAACTTCCAAAAAAAAGAATCTTTGATGGGACACTTTCGTCCGCACTCTTGCGCCCCTTAACCCAAACCAAAACCAGCTAGCAAGTCTTACTAGGGAAGTAAGCTGCTAGCTGGTCAACCTTTCTTGGGTAATTCAAAGTTTAAAATTCAAAATCAAAAAACACTTATCATCTTAAGTTTTAAACATTTTAAGTTTTAAACATTGAATTTGAGCGGAAGCGCAAGTGTATCCAATATAAAGGAGGTGGAGAAAATTGTAAATCAGTTTACCACCAAAGCATTGAGCGTTGTGATCAAGGTAATACGGTATAATTGCATGGTACTTTTTCCCCCTTCCTCAAACGGTACTGCCTTAAACTAACCCACCTAACGAACCTCCAACACTTACAATAAGATTCTTTCCTAGATTATTTAAATTATTTCCGTTATTTAAAACACCTATTCCATCTCCTGGATTATTACTTGCTATATCTCCAACATTTACTAATGATCCACCACCACCAGAAATTGCCATTAAATCAGCATCATTTAGTTCGTCTTGCAATTCCCAATTTACAGATGCTAATGCGTTGGTTGCGGTTTCAATTGCGTTAAGTGCGTTCATTTTTTTAACCTCAAGTTTTGTGTGTTTTGACTTTATATTTTAAACGTTGAATTTGAGCGTAAGCGTGAGTGCTAGGTATCGAAGGTAAAAGAGGTGGAGAAAGTTGTCGATAAATTTACTACCGAAGCATTAAGCGTTGTGATCGGCGTTATACGCTATAATTGCATACTACCTTCTCCTCCTCCCCCAAACGGAAGTAACTACCTTATAACCCCCCTAAAACACTTACAATAAGATTTTTTCCTAAATTATTTAAATTATCTCCATTACTTAAAACACCTATTCCATCTCCTCCATTATTACTTGCTATATCTCCAACATTTACTAGTGATCCACCACCACCAGAAATTGCCATTAAATCAGCATCATTTAGTTCATCTTGCAATTCCCAATTTACAGATGCTAATGCGTTGGTTGCGGTTTCAATTGCGTTAAGTGCGTTCATTTTTTTAACCTCAAGTTTTGTGTGTTTTGACTTTATATTTTAAACGTTGAATTTGAGCGTAAGCGTGAGTGCTAGGTATCGAAGGTAAAAGAGGTGGAGAAAGTTGTCGATAAATTTACTACCGAAGCATTAAGCGTTGTGATCGGCGTTATACGCTATAATTACATGCTACCTTGTCCTCCCCCAAACGGGAGTGACTTACAAAACCTTTATTATTGCATTCTTTAAAGCATCATTTAAATTATCTCCATTATTTAAAACACCTATTCCATCTCCTCCATTATTACTTGCTATATCTCCAACATTTATTAGTCCACCACCACCAGAAATTGCCATTAAATCAGCATCGTTGAGTTCGTCTTGCAATTCCCAATTTACAGATGCTAATGCGTTGGTTGCGGTTTCAATTGCGTTAAGTGCGTTCATTTTTTTAACCTCAAGTTTTGTGTGTTTTGACTTTATACTTTAAACGTTGAATTTGAGCGTAAGCGTGAGTGCTAGGTATCGAAGGCAAAGGAGGTGGAGAAAGTTGTCGATAAATTTACTACCGAAGCATTGAGCGTTGTGATCGGCGTTATACGCTATAATTGCATGCTACCTTGTCCTCCCCCAGTACCTTGTCCTCCCCCAAAGGGGAGTAACTTACAAAACCTTTATTATTGCATTCTTTAAAAGATTATTTAAATTATCTCCGTTATTTAAAACACCTATTCCATCTCCTCCATTATTACTTGCTATATCTCCAACATTTATTAGTCCACCACCACCACAAATGGTCATTAAATCAGCATCGTTGAGTTCGTCTTGCAATTCCCAATTTCCAGATGCTAATGCGTTGGTTGCGATTTCAGATACGTTAAGTGCGTTCATTTTTTTAACCTCAAATTTTGTGTGTTTTTGCTGTTTTTGCTTGTTTTCGCTGTTTTGGAGTCTATGTTTTTACAATAACCGAATTTTTGCTGAGTTCCTATCTATCTATGTAAGTATTTACGCTGATTTACATATCTATATAAATGTGGACTTACATATCTATATAAAAGGGATTTACATAGTTACATAAATATGATAATAAAATGTGCTTTTTTAGTCTGAAGTCTTCCGTACATACGTACTAATATAGCTTGAAAATCTTGCTTTACAATCAATTTTTCTTTCCCCCCGTTTCCATTGGAGTCTCCTCCACCAGACGCCGCGCGTATGCCTAACGGCACGCCTTACAGCGAACGCATGATTGCGTGCGCTTTGCGCTTACGGAGTAAACCTCCGCTCAAACAACTCTTAGCAACGCACTGACTCCCCTTCTAGAGGCAGGCTTATAACCCTCTTTTAGCCCCTTTTTAAGGCTATCTATTACCCGGATCTTTCTTAATATTTGCGAGAGTACTCGCTCACCACCCACCAAACCCTGATACTCCGTTACACATTCCCAATAAAAATGCTCTTTTCCTAAGAAGCATGAGTGGTCAACGGAGGAAACCTCCCTCCGGGTATCTCCTTCAGAGACGCTCCGCGTTCGCCCTTGGCGTGCGCTTTGCGCTTACGCCAGTCCCCCAATCTCCTGCACAGACGCTACTTTGAACGTGACGGAAACCGGAGCCACTGCGCTGCCTCACCGCTCAAACAACTCTTGACAACGCACTGGCTCCCCTTCAAAAGCTATCCATTATCCGGATCTTTCTTAATATTTGCGAGAGTACTCGCTCACCACCCACCAAACCCTGATACTCCGTAACACATTCTCAATAAAAATGCTCTTTTCCTGAGAAGCATGAGTGGTCAATTGTCAAGTCTTGCCGAAAAGTCAATCAAAATAAACTTTGTATAGTAAGCCTTTCAGGATTGTTAAGAAAGATCTGGACAATGCATAGCTTTCAAAAGGGGGGCTTATAACCCTCTTTTATCCCCTTTTTAATGGGTCGCCGCAGGCGGGGGGATCTTAACCGAACCGTATTGTGGCGGGTGGGGTATTTCAGGATTTATAAGTGATTAAGCGAACTTGATATATAGCATTTAAGTATCGATTAGGACATGTAGATATGAAAAAAATACGGATATCACGATACTTTCAAGCCTGTTCCCTGTTCCCTGTTCCCTGCGCTGCACTGAGCGCGGTCGTTGTGTTCCCTGCTATAACTGATAACTGATAAACCAAAACCAGCTAGCAAGTCTTACTGGTCAAGTAAGCTGCTAGCTGGTCAGAAAGTTATTATAATGTTAGCTAGTGTCAAGTGCCAATTGACACTTTGGGAGCAGTGCCAGGTATCTAAGTACTGGGTAGGGATTTTGCCAATATCATGAGCGAGAAATTTGAGATGTAGGAAATAAAATAATTGCTACTTAAACTAACCAGAAATTTAAGTGCGATGGCATGATAATTGACTTAAACTAACCAGGAATTTAAGTACAATTGCCATGATAATTGTTCCAAAGTGTTTACGCGGAGCGTCAAGACTCCGGCTTATCGCCATGATAATTGTCCAATCAGATTTTTCTTAGATTGCTTACCCTACACTGCTTTAAATCAGCGTCTTTTAGCTAATAAAACCGCTTTGCCCTGTTGAGTGGAAGTAGTAGAGAACTTTATCACTGCTAATCGAGCATTGTGTATTTGATGCACGTTTAGGCATTATATAAAGTTATTGTGGGTTACTTCCCAAAAGTACCAAGGGTAGTAAGTAAAGCACCCACAGGAGGAATAATAGGCGTAACTCCTGCACCCAGAGTAACTAGAAGATCATCAACAGCAGTACCAACAGATCCACCGTTGATTACCATTAAATCAGCATCAGACAGTTCTTTAAGCTCAACAGTGGTTTCAGATACGTTACGTGCGCTCATTTTCTGTTACCTTGTGTTTTGTGTGTTTTCACTCTGTATTGAGTGCATGTTTGTATAATATTTCGGTTATTTCTGGATTCCTATCTATCTAAAGAGGTAGTTATGTTTAGTTACAAATTTACCTGAAAAATGCGTAGTCAAATCTCTAAAAAAAAGAGATTGACATAGTTCTATAAATAGAGTGAGTATGTGCTTTTTTAGTGTGAAGTTTAATTGCACGCATGTACTAATAAAGCTGGAAATCCTTGCTGTACAGTCAATAGAAGGTGTAGTTAATGCACTGTACCCATGTTGTAATTGTTGGAAATTAAGGCACATCAATAGGTATGCAAAAAAGTTGGGGAAATTTGTTGTTATAAATCTGCTGTATAATAACTGTACTGTATGGCCGCCAATATTCTGTGTAAAAAAATATTATTAGCGTGAATAGTCCGCAGTGGGTGAAACAATGTCAAATTACTACCACGAGTGCGCGATATGCGTAGCCTCAAGCATATGCGCAAAGCGCACGGTGCGCGAACGACTGAGGCTATGCCTGCGGCACGGCTACGGCTATCGACGGTGAACTCAGCCGAACCGCGCTCACGCCGAAGTCCAACTGATTGAGCGAACTTGATATAATAGATATGTGGAAGTCCTGTATCGCCACAAAGATAGGTTATGCAGATTTGGTTTTGATTTCATCGAATGGTTTTGTAATGCTCACAGATGCGACATCGTTGTTTTGAACAACACCTATAAAGCACCGCACCAGGAACTTATGGAAGATTTTATGAGATTATGCACTGTTTTTCTTCTAAACTTTACTTTTTGAGAAAATATGAAAAAGTCATAAACGCGGAGGCAAAAACCGACAATTCGGACAGATTTGTGCTAGATTAGTACAACGAGGTACGGCAATGTCCAGGCGCAAAAAGAAATCCAAAAACGAGCTTCATAAACTATCAACTCAGGTTGTCAACGTTGTCTTGATTGACGATGCTGTCAAATCTGAGTTGTTGGATCTCATGAAGCGCTTAGGAATTGTTCGTTCTGAATCGTACAATAAGCTTGGCAGTGTCAGGCATTGGGGGATGAACTGGCAGAATGCATACCCTGAAGTTCGTTCGTTTAGGACACCTGAATCATTGGGATTGCCATCCAAATTGATGGAATGGACGGTCAGCGATGTCGCCAAGGCGATACTTGCTCAACAGGCTGCAACAGTTGCACTTGTAGTTCGTAAAATCTGGATTAGATATCCTGACGAAGAAGCTCGCAATCAGGCTTACAGAAAGCTCAAGTCTACTGAATTTCGTAAAGACCCGTTCTTAAGCAGAATTATCAGAGAACAATTTCAACGTGGTCACACCTGGGTGGGCAACCAGATTGTTTATCAGCCAGAGGCTTACTCGGTAACACGGATCAGCCGTTTTGTTTACAGGCTGAGTGCGTCTGGCTTGAGGAAAGGTAAGCGTGTTCAGTTCCATGTGAGGAGTAATCGTAAACCAAGCGGACAAATCAGAGTTATTTACAATTCAGAGTTAGACCGCTTTGAGGTTCACTTTTTAGTCAGCTTTGGTACTTACATCAAATCAAAGGACGAAGAAAGAACACCCATCGGCATTGACAAAGGATACACGGAAGCCTTGATTGACTCTAATGGCAGGTTTTACGGTGAAGGGCTAGGCAAGCTATTAACCAAGAAGTCAGACAGAATTACAAACAAGAATCATAAACGTGGCAAGCTGTTTGCTATCTTTGGCAAGCATAAAGAGTATGACAGGGCGAAAGCCGCACGCATTCTTGGAAACAACCTATCCAGAAAAACTGAAAACAAGCGCTACAAAAAAGACCAAGCTGTTATCTGTTCCTTGCTTGGTCGTGTTTCCAAATCCCTGTTTAGTGCAGGTAAGTTAAAGGTTTTTGCAGAGGACTTGACGGAACCCATCAAAAATAAACGTCAAGCCAAGTCAATGTCTCGCAAATTGAACAGTTCGGTCAAAGGACAGATGCGAGACAGTTTAAAGAAATGGGCTGACTGGAGCGATTCAGTGATCTCAGAGGTCAACGCTGCATACACGTCACAAACGGACGCTGCCACGTTTACCCTTCTAGGGAAGCGGGACGGTGATCGTTTTATCAGGCATACTGGGGTCGTGGTACAGGCTGACTGCAATGCCGCCAAGGCTATTCTTTATCGAGGTACGGATAAAGAAATTACTCGCTACATGAAGGCGGGTGAAGTGCAAGCGGTGTTATTGCGTCGTACTGCAATGTTTTTGAAACTTGAAGGTAAGAGCTTGGAAGATGCAGTGGAATTGAGTTGGCTCGATTCTAAGCATCGGAAAAACCCTGAGTTTCAAAAACTGGTAGGTGGGAGTCTACCAATGACTAGAAAGAAAACCCAGCATTAACAACTGGCGCGGGTGGAAGGCGAAATCCTTAGCCGTTGCACCACTCCTCACTCAGTCAACAATCTGTTTTATACCGCTTAATAACGATTTATCCTATTTTGAGAGTCTCCCTGAAAGGAAATGAACGATTACTGCTAGATGACCCAGAAAAAGTTTGGGTCGTTAAAAGTGGGCAAGTGTCATTATTTGCCACAAAAGTCTCCGATGAGATGCCTTTGGCTTCTGGGCTTTCTGAGGCGGCTACAAACGAACATCGCCGTTATTTATTCAGTGTAAGTGCAGGCGAAGCGTTGTTTGGTGCCGCAACCAAAATCGGTGAATCCTTGAGTTTAGTAGCAATAGCAATTGAAGCAACAGAATTATCCCAAATTTCCATCGCAGATTTGGTAGCATCAGGTGCAGTAGCGGGTGAAACAGGAGCGATAATAAGCCCTTGGCTTGACGCTACGCATATCGAGCTTTTACAGGGTTGGATAAACCACTTAAGTGAAATATTCAGCACCGAACCCTCAGCAGGAAATTTTTCTCATTATTTATCCTTAATAAAACCAGAAAATGCCGCTTCACTGCCAAGCTTTTTGGCTGAGTTACATTCTGAATTCTTCAACTATTTAAATTCGTTGCAACAGCAGGAAACACAGACAGCGTTTCGCCAATTTCAACAACGAGAGCAACTCAACCGTCAGGTTGTCAATTCCGCACTCTCTAAGTTAGCTTCTGTGTTGCAACCAGAGCAAGAAGCTGTATCTTTTCAAGGAACACCGCTGCTGGTGGCGGCGGGTGCTGTAGGACGAGCAATGGGGATAACGATAAATCCTCCGGCGCAGTCTGAGGACATCAGCCGAGTCAAAGATCCAGTGGAGGCTATTGCTCGCTCTTCCCAAATTCGGACTCGTCGCGTGGTGTTAGAGTCTGACTGGTGGCTGAGTGAGTATGGTCCACTTTTAGCTTATACCCAAGAGGAAAAGCGTCCGATCGCTTTGTTACCAGCAGGTAAACATTATATTTTCTTTGATCCGGTTGCACAAACTCGCACGTTTGTCAATCAAGCAGTAGCGGCAACCCTCGCACCGCAAGCATACCAGTTTTACCGACCGTTACCCAAAGTTATCAATAATGCACTTGCGTTGTTTCAGTTTGGCATTAAGGGTTATGAAAAAGACATCATTTTAATTCTGGTAACTGGGATAATTGGTAGTTTGTTAGGGATGGTTGTGCCGCAAGCAACAGCGCTTTTGGTGGATAATGCAATTCCAGATAGCGATCAGAGTTTATTATCGCAAATAGGACTGGCACTGTTTGCGATCGCCTTTGGAAGATCAGCTTTTGGCTTGTCTCAAGGGATTATTTCATTGCGAGTGGAAAATGCTGCTGATAGTAGTTTGCAGCCTGCGATTTGGGATCGACTCCTGAGATTAAGTCCAGCATTTTTCCGCTCTTATTCCTCTGGCGACTTACTAAACCGGACTTTATCAGTAAACCAAATTCGTCGGCTACTATCGGGAGCAACGCAACGCACCCTGTTAAGCGGACTGTTTGCTTTACTCAACTCAGTGCTAATGTTTGTTTACAGTTGGCAACTCGCCTTAGTTGGGGTGGGCGTAGCTTTGCTAACAGCTGCAATCACTGCTGTCTCTGGCTTGCTATTAGTTCGCTTTTCGCGACGGCTGCAAGAATTGGATGGTGAAATTAGTGGGCTAACAGTACAACTTATAAATGGAGTCGCCAAGTTGCGGGTAGCGCAGGCAGAAGAACGAGCGTTTGCAGCTTGGGCAAATCAGTACAGCCAAAGAACGAGACTGACAGCAACATCGCAACAAATTAAAGACAGTGTTTCTGTGTTGAACGAAATACTATCTTTGCTTACTTCGGCACTGTTGTTTGGGTTGGCGGTGGTGTTTCTGCAAAAGGCTCAAGCCAGTGGTAGCGGCGGGTTCACAACAGGAACATTTTTGGCGTTTAATTCCGCGTTGGGAATTTTTATCGGGGGAGTCAGCAACCTCAGCAATACTCTGATTACTATTTTGGCGATTGTACCACTGTGGGAGCGGGCAAAACCGATTTTGCAGCAGGAGATGGAATACGATTCTAACAAGGTTGATCCAGGACGCTTGACGGGTCGTGTCCTTTTAGATCATATTAGCTTTCGTTATCGTGACGATGGTTCGCCAATTCTTGATGATGTCAGTGTTTACGCACAACCAGGGGAATTTGTCGCGATTGTGGGACCATCAGGAAGTGGAAAGTCAACAATATTGAGGTTGTTGTTGGGGTTTGAAACTCCACTCTCAGGAAAAGTGTACTACGATGGTTTTGATTTGGCAGAATTAGATCTAGTAGCGGTGCGAAGGCAGTTCGGGGTAGTGCTGCAAAATGGTCGAATTGGATCTGGCTCAATTTTTGAGAACATATCTGCCTCTGCGTTGATATCGCGCACTGAAGCTTGGGAAGCCGCGCGGATGGCGGGGTTTGCTGGTGATATTGAGCAAATGCCGATGGGGATGCACACAGTTATTAGTGAAGGTGGTACCAATCTCTCCGGAGGACAACGCCAGCGATTATTGATAGCTAGAGCACTTGTCAATAAGCCGAAAATTATTTTAATGGATGAAGCGACCAGTTCTTTGGATAACCGCACACAAGCGATCGTAACTGAAAGTTTAGATAAGTTGAATGCAACTCGGATAGTGATTGCTCACCGCCTCAGCACGATTCGCAATGCTGACCGAATTTATGTGATGGAAGCAGGGCGCGTTGTACAGGTGGGTACATTTGAGGAATTAGCCGAACAAGAGGGGTTGTTTTCTCAACTGGTCGCTAGACAAATGGAATGAAGAAGGCTTTGTGCTTTGTTTCCAGTTGTCCTTTCGATGCGGTGATGATTGCCGATTCGATGGTAACACGCGCTGCTGGTTTGCTCATGCCGCTGTTGGTTAGGCGAGAAGCTGACAACATTATTGACCGGTACTGAGCGATCGCCGAAGAATAAAAAAGAAAGGTTGGGGTGAATTTTTCAAGTCCATAATTCCTAACAGCGTATTGTCATCTACTTTCCGAAAAGAGTCATTAACTGGAAAATGATCATAAATCATCGTGGCGCTGACTTTTCCTCGATATTCCATCATGCGGAGTCTAGCTTGACTTTTCTGTGTTTTCAGTAAGGAATTAGTTAGAATCACCAAAGGTTTCACAAAATCATTTTTGAGGATTGGAAACTTCAAAACCCAGTTCGTTAGTCCCATGTAATTGGGCGCAACTTTTATAACTTTTCCCTGGCTATCTAAAAATAACAAAGGGTGAACATTCTCAGGATCAACAAATTCTTTTCCATACCAATTAAATTTTTCTAATAAGCCATCCATAGGGTGATTGGTATGAAGCCCAGATCCTTGCCAACGACCGAGCATAAAAGCTAAATTAATAGGTTCGAGAGCGTCAAATAGCTCTAAAGCTTTTTCGGTTGTCGTTTGACCAGTTTTAAGAATCAACTTGCAGGTTTCTAATGTTTGCATTTTTTCAGTGTGTCTTGCTTGTGTTTTAGAAATAGCTTACACAATTTTTTTAGCCTAATGCTGTAAACCCAAACTTAACCTCAAGACTGATCAACCGGACATAATATTATTGGCGATCCCGGATTGTGTCGCTAGGGGTCAGTGTAGAAGAACGTCACGGAGCATTGTTATGTTTAAGTATTTTGTAAGTCTGCTGCTAGTTACACTGGTGCTAACCACCATTTTGAACTTGACTACCTCGATCGTTGGAGCACAACATGACTTATCAGCCAACGACTGAGTCGCTTTCACAGCACAAAGTGCCGGACTGGTTCAACGATGCCAAACTCGGCATTTTTATTCACTGGGGCGTGTACTCCGTACCCGCTTGGGCACCACTGACTGGTGAACTGAATCAGGTGATTGCAGAACGTGGCTGGGAATATTGGTTCAAGCATAACCCCTACGCTGAATGGTACTACAACTCCATGAAGCTTGAGGGTAGCAACACTTATAATGATCACCGTGCAACCTACGGCAAGGACTTCACTTATGACGACTTTATCCCAACATTTAACACAGCTATTACGAAGTGGAACCCATCACAATGGGCCAAACTGTTCTCTAAAGTAGGTGCAAAGTACGTCGTGCTGACGACCAAGCATCATGATGGTTTTTTGTTATGGCCCAGCAAAACCGTTAACAAGCCAGAACGTGTGGCGGCGCGTGACATCGTGGGCGAACTCACACAAGCCGTGCGTAAAGAAGGTATGCGCATGGGTGTGTACTACTCTGGTGGCATTGACTGGTCTAATCAAGATACGACTGTGACAGATTTTGAGACACTAGGCAAAGCAGTCATCCAAGATCCGGCTTACGCTAAATACGCTAACACTCACTGGCGCGAACTCATCGATCGCTATCAGCCATCAATTTTATGGAATGACATTGGCTATCCAGTTGCTGGCAATGCAAGCGAGATTATCGCTTACTTCTACAATAAGGTGCCTCTTGGTGTCGTCAACGACCGCTTTGATTTGGGTGGGCAGTTGGGCTTGCATTTCGACTTCTCTACACCAGAATACGCCAAACTCAAAGATATTAACCCTCGCAAGTGGGAAAGTACGCGTGGTCTGGGTTACTCGTTTGGTTACAACCAGAACGACACTAACTCTAACATGATCTCGGTTGACGAACTGGTTAACTCGTTTGTTGACATTGTCAGTAAGAATGGCAATTTGCTGCTCAACATCGGTCCAGATGCCAATGGTGAAATTTCCAAGCCGCAGCTAGAACGCCTGCTTGGCTTGGGCAAGTGGCTTTCGGTGAACGGCGAGGCAATTTTCGGTTCACGGAACTGGATACGCTCAGAAGGCATGAGTTCCGAAAACATCTCAGTGCGCTATACAACAAACAAAGGCAACTTATACGCTGTTTTACTCGATACGCCGAGCGGCAAAACGATTACTATCCAAGGATTAACTGTGCCGGAAAATGCGACGATTACGATGCTAGGGGCCGAAAGTGAACTTGAGTGGCAGCAGAACGGCGAGAATTTAGTTGTCACACTGCCGGATATGTCTTCAATGGAAAAATCACCAGCCTACACGATGAAGATCAGCCCGATGCCACTTTAAGTTCATCTAAAGCATTTGAATATTACCTTTTGCCTTCTTCAACAAATTGTTGAATTCCTTCCACCAGTTCGTCGATTTCTGATTCTAGAGTTAAATAGTGAACACAAGCACGTACGCAGTCAGGATCGGCTATTGTTCTGGTTAATAACTTTTGTGACTCTAAAAACATCACGAGTTGGCGGCTAGCTAATGGTGTTTGATTTGTCAGTAGAAACGAGACTAAACCGCTTTCTGGTGGAGAAGTTCGCAAACATTTGATATCGGGTAAAACTTGTAATTGTCGCCACAGGTACTCACTATTGCGGCAAATTTGCTGATAACGTTCCTCTGGTGTTCCCCACTGCTGATGAGTTGCGATCGCCTCCCTTAGCGCCGTGTAAAGTGGATAGTTGGATGTCGCTACTTCATAGCATTTCCCATCGCTTTGCCAATCGATAGGCTTTCCTTTACTGTCTAAAATAACGCTGCGCCAACCGATAAACGTAGGTTTTAAACTGTCTCGGGCTTCTGGTCGCACATACAAACCTCCCGTACCACCAGGACCACACAGCCATTTATGACCCGTAAAGGCGTAAAAATCCGCTTTCAATTCAGTGAGATTTAATGGTAGTAAGCCTGCAGATTGAGCCGCATCTATCAGAAGTTTGACTGATTTACTTATGCATAACTCAGCTATCTTGTCAATAGGCAAAACTTGACCAGTGTTCCAAAGAACGTGACTCAATATCACAAGACGAGTCTTGGGACGTAAGTGTTGGGCAATCACTTCAACGGGATCGCCTTCATTTAAAGTTGCCATTAGGGGACAGGTGGTGAGTTCAACACCGAACCTCCGCCCGATTTCCTGAGCTGTCGCGATAATACCAGGGTGTTCGCAGTCGCTAAGCAGGATATGGTCGCCAGCTTGCCATTCAAGACCCCACATAGCAATATTACAGCCGACGGTGACATCCTCAGTCAGGGTGATTGTTTCGGCTGGGACACTTAACTCAGAGGCGATCGCATTTCTTACAGCTTTTGTCTCCTGTATGATCCAACTGTTCACTTCAGTCCCAAAAGGACCTATTTGTTGGATATAAGCTTGCGCGTCAGATATCGCATCCAAAGCCGTTTGTGGCATTGGTCCTTGACCGCCGTAGTTAAAATATGCTTTATTTGCTAAACCTGGAAAGAGCTCTCGATGCTGAAGCAGCGTGGTTGGTGATGCAGAAATACTAGTCATCAGTGATTAATTACTTAGTCATGATATATTAATTATTTTTATACAAAAATTTCAAATTCTTTTTGTCAAGTGCGTGTCCGTAAGGCATACTTTGTCAAGTACGTGTCTGTAATAGCCTGATTTGGTGATTGTGCCAAACTCAGAAATTTTCAGGTAGTCCCTGATTTTTCTGAGTGAAATGTATCTGTTGACAATAACTTCAACTTTAGTTATCGGCTCACTACCAGAAAGTAATAATTCTTGTTACCTTAAAAGAATGTTAATCAATGCTGAACTGCTGCTGCAATACCAACGTTGTAAGCGCCGACCTTTTTTAGACATTCACGGGGATAAAAGTCGGCGAGAACCTGAGAGTGAGTTACTGTTGAAACTTTACCAGGACAGGATTGCTCATCACAGGAGTATTTTGACACAGTTTACGTATCAGCGACCAGTCTATCGACACGGAGACTGGAAAACAGGAGTGACAGCAACCTTAGAATTAATGGAACAAGGGGCTGAGTCCATTTATCAAGGAGTGCTGGTGCATGGTTATTCTCATACACATACACTACTAAGCCGTCCAGATATTCTTGTCAAACATAGAGGAGAGTCCCGCTTTGGAGATTGGATGTATGTTCCAGTCAATATTGAACTGGGTAAGCGTCCTAAACAGGAGTATCAGGTTGTAGCAGCATTTCACGCGTATGTGTTGGCAATGGTGCAACAAAGTGAGTTGGAAATAGCTTGGCTGATGCTGCGTGGTAGAGAGGCGGGTTATTCGGTGGATCTACTCAAATGGATGCCACAAATGCATCGTTTTCTTGAGGAGTATATTCAAACTCTAGAAACAGAGGAAGCGCCTGAAGTCTTTATCTCTCGTCAACGGTGCAATCTTTGTCCTTGGTACGATTATTGTTATACTGTTGCCCAATCTCAGAAACACCTTTCTTTGTTACCAGGAGTGACACCTGTTCGCTACACACAACTGCAAGCTTTGGAGATCACAACAGTAGAATCTTTGGCAAAAACTTATCCGACTCAATTAGAAAACTTGCCAGGTTTCGACAGCGCAGTCGCACCCAAGCTGATACTACAAGCAAAATCTATCCTGGAAAACCGTCCGTTCATCATACCGAATTTGCCACCCAAGCAACGATATGTCTTAAATTCTTGTACGGTTGACACTTCTGTTTACCTCGACAGAACTATAGAAGTTCATAGAGAAACTACACAGTTGCTTTCCCTGAGGAATGACACCTTATCTACAGCGCCTGTAGAAATGTTTTTTGATATTGAGGCGCAACCAGATTTGAATTTAGATTTTTTGTTAGGAGTTTTGGTTGTTGATAGGCAAGCCAAAACAGAACAATTTTATTCCTTTTTAGCAGAAAGCCCAGAAGAAGAAGAATTTGTTTGGCAGCAATTTATGAATTTGGTTTGGCAATATCCAGATGCACCAATTTATCATTTTTGTGTTTATGAACTAGATACAGTCAAACGACTCGCAAAGCTTTACCAGACTCCACAGAGTTATGTATTGCCCGTACTGAATCGGTTTGTGGATGTCTACAAAATCTTAACGCAAAACGTGGCATTGCCTATAGAAAGTTATGCTTTAAAAGCGATCGCTCGATGGTTGGGGTTTGAGTGGCGTGATCCAGAAGCCAGCGGTATGAAGTGTATTTACTGGTATGACGAGTGGTTAGAGACAGGCGATCGCTCCTTACTTGAAATTATCCAACGTTACAACGAAGACGACTGCCGCGCAACCCGCAGCGTGAAAGACTGGCTGGTAAACTTTTTTCAAAAAAACAATGGTTCGTAATCAGCACTTTGTCTAGTGTCATTGAAGCGATGGGGATCAGTTTACCTTACTCCTCCACGATGGGAGCAGAAGATGAAGAGAAAGCCGAAAGTACTGAAAAATGTGCCTTCGTGTTGGTAGAAGCTATTCGTAAGCAAATCTTACCCAGTTCAGATTATAACTCCCAAATCCATAGAAAATGCTATTTCTGTCATCATGGCACTAGGTAATTCCACAAATGCAGTGTTGCATCTGCTGGCGTTAAGCGTAGCTCTGCCGTAGGCAATCGCCCACACTATTGCCCTCGAACTTACGCTCGACGACTTTGAGACTATCCGCGCTCGTGTTCCTGTTTTGTGCGATTGGTACTTACAGTATGGTTGTAGGTTACGTTCCGCCAGAAGCAGCAGTTGGGGGAGGCGATCGCTTTTGTTAAAGAAGGCGATACCATTACCATTGATGCCCATGCTCGTTCACTACATTTACATATATCTGACGAAGAACTAGCCCATCGTCGTGCAAATTCGCAACAGCATCCACCCCGTTACACTACAGGCGTGCTGGCAAAGTATACCAAGTTGGTATCTTCCAGCAGTCTAAGTGCAGTAACGGATTTGGATTTGTTTTAATTTCTACATCCGTACACCAGGCTTGAGCCACTTTCTGTAGCTCAGTATAGACATGATCATTGTCAGCAACAAAAGAGGCGTTAAGGTTGATGACTCTGGTATACGCTGTACTGGAGGTGGTGGAGTTACGCCGCCACCCGGAGGAGTTACGCCGCCACCCGGAGGAGTTACGCCGCCACCCGGAGGAGTTACGCCGCCACCCGGAGGAGTTACGCCACCACCCGGAGGAGTTACGCCGCCACCCGGAGGAGTTACGCCACCACCCGGAGGAGTTACGCCACCACCCGGAGGAGTTACGCCACCCCCCGGAGGAGTTACGCCACCACCCGGAGGAGTTACGCCACCACCCGGAGGAGTTACGCCGCCACCCGGAGGAGTTACGCCACCCCCCGGAGGAGTTACGCCACCCCCCGGAGGAGTTACGCCACCCCCCGGAGGAGTTTCAGCTACATTTCTTGAAGAATTATCATCTCCACCACCCAAAAGAAAAGGTAGAAGAATTAACGGAATTCCAGCTAGTGCCCAGTATGGGAACCCGCCACCTCCGCCTCGTGTGACAACATCTGCTTCGGGAATAGGAGCAAATTCTTGGCTAATCACGTCTCCCCCAGGCAATATTGGCAGTCCCCCTACAACGACATCTCCTGGAAGACCTTGCCCAACAATCTGGTCAAAGTCTCCAGGAATACCAGCATTTGGACGATTAAACGGAGCTCCCTCTGGAGAGTATGGTGAGGAGAGGACATTAAGAAGATTCCCTTCTAGTTGCTCCTCATTGCCACTCTTCAACGCACGCAACCCTTGAGAGACCCTACTGACGTAATACTGCTTGACATCTGGCGGCAAATCTTGAGCCTGAATCTGCTGCTTCCAATTAGGAATTTTTGCTACCTCTTGCAACAGCAAACTACCATAGGAGTATTTCAAATTCAGTAAGCCACTCCGAGGGTCAAGCGAGTTTCCAGATCCTTCGGGTGCCCAGTAAAAGTTCTTGGTAACCTGTCCCAAACCTGCTTGGGGTGTCCGACTAACTGTTTGCCCAAGAGTATACCGATATCCATCCATTATGTGAGGGTCGTCGTTCTGCCAGAACGAGGTGTACGGTATCTGCTCAAGATTAGGATTATTTCCGTAGTAAGAAGCAAAATTTTGAAAGTTTTGCTGTCCTCCAGCGGCTCGGATCAAGAGGTCGTTGTAACTAGGTCCGTTATTAGATTCGACTAATTGCTGTAGTACTGCTCCAGACTTGTTACAAGCAGCACCAAATCCCACGTCACATCCAGGAATGACTCGCATTTTACTCAAATCCTGGCCGGAGAGTTGATACCGAAGATAATTTGACTCCAGTCCTGGCTGGACACCGTAATGCCCAATATTGAGCTGAGCCAAAGCCTGTTGAGGCCCACTCAGTATTGCCGCCATATAGGATGAGAACGCGATAAGACTTTTTGTAATACGAGATTTAAACAAGATGAACCTCCAGTTAATAAGGCAGTAGGGAATTGAGGAAAAACCAATTTCTAATTCAAAAAGATTATTTGAGAGGGTTTTTTTTATTTCGTTTTGAATGTTGAATTTTTCTACACTCTCCCTCCAAGGGATTTCGCCTGAGAGACTGGAGAAGAATCTAAATTTTGAGGCGAGTTGATGTTAATCGTGATTGCTGTGCCCTGAAGTTGCCCTGTAATAGGCTGATATAGGACAAATCCACGGCTTGCTACATCAAAAAGATACCCTCGACCTGACGGAGGCACTTTTCCTTGCTTGACGAGAGTTATAAAGGATTCTAAATACCTTTGGATACCTTGACGATCCCCTTGGTTTGTATTCGTATAGTTTGAAATCAGGCTCATGAACAAGTCCAAGCTGCGAACGTCCTGTCCCTCGCTCAGAGTGCCATTTTCTAGGAAGGAACTAGCAACTAGCGCTCCATTCACTTGTTGCACTTTGAACAAAGTGTAATAGCGCTTCTGTTTTGTTTGATCTTTGACATAACAAACCCAGGATCCATCTGGCTTCTGTGTAAAACCTGCCTTTGCCAGGTTGGAAAATGGAGAAGGGCTTTGCTTATCTACTGCTGAAGACAGCGATTTCTCCCTGGTATCAGATGAACAAAGATTTTGTTGTGTTGTTGTCTGTTTGGGAGTCGTTGAAGTTTCAATAGCTCTTGCAACATATGGTATGGCTGCTAACGCAGACACAGACAGGCTGAATACACTCAGCGAACGGATAATGACATTCATGGGGTTTGTGACAGTGTATAGCTCAAAAAAAGTGTTTCTTAGTCAAAAATAGGCAGTATAAGACTTTTTACTAAAGTGTCATACCCATAACATATGAAATGCTAGGGTAAACTAAGTTGTGAATCTTCACATGGAAGACAATTATCTTAATTATGTGTGTAACAGTGTGTTGTTATTATGTTAATAAAGACAAAACTTACTAATTTGCATGAATTAGCAGAAATTGCTTATCCGGAGGTTAAAAGATTTTACTAAGGCATATCAGTTTGGTAAAAGACTGGGGGTATCTGTTTCTTGTATTTTGACGTAAAAGCTAAGGTCGGTGTTCCCTAGAAAAAACTCCTGGCTTAAGTGCATGGGTATTATGTTTACAAGTGCTGAACGCTTACTATTTCAAATCATCTCTATTTAATTTGTAACAAATAGTACTTGTCTTTAGCTTCTAACCTAGGAATGATAATTCATTTTCAATCAAGAAAGAATTGTCATTTTTTTGTCTAAGTAGAGAATTCACTCTGTTTAAAGATATACTGCACTAATTCTTGAGAGTACTCAATGATTTCACAAGGCTGTGACAACAACCTTACAAGTAAAGATGAATGGACAAATACAAACAGCTATTATCAATGCATTTCTATCTAGGGATAGAATACATTATCGCCTAAAGTTTACAATCAACCGAACAAATTTTTGCTTACATGGAAGCAAGTTCATCAATTCATCATCTTGCTTTCAGTGTCCGTTGTGAAATACTCTATGACACTTCTAGCCGAATTCTATAAAGAAATCAGTCTAGGTTTTCAGCAGACGAAAGATTTTGTTCACCAGAGCGTTAACTATTTAACGACATCAGCACAACAAATTGGCGAGTCTTGGCAGGAAAGGGCATCTCAAGTAACTAATCGCACTGTTGATACACTGACGACAACCCTTGAGCAAGCTAAAACTTCTGTTGAACAAACATTCCAATCAGCAGATCAAGTCAAAAATACAACATCTGTGGCGGTTCAAACAGCTATTTCTTCTGCTATGAGTGATTGGTTTGAGCAACATCCTACACTTTTGCGGTTGGTTCAAATTCTTGGTTGGGCGGCTAACCACCCAATCATCAGTTTAGTGGTTCTGCTTTTTGCCCTTGCTGTTACTTGGAGCCTGATCAAAGCAATTGGTCGTATAGTTGAGTCAGCCAGTTTATCAGTTTTGCAAGTTCCTTTGAAATTACTCCAAGCTTTTGCAAAGCTCAGCTTTGTATCATTTACCAAACTTGGTAACTTGGCCTTTAAGCAACTGACCGATACAAAAACCACTGATAGTATACCAACTGTACTACCTACAATCTCTCCACAAATTCACAAGGATAAGCAACAAAGATTGGTAGAGATTTCTACTCGACTAGAGGAAATTCAACAAGAACAAAATCACCTTTTACAAGAAGCCGCAGAGCTTTTGGCTTCAGAAAAAATTGATACAGAAGTACAAATGCAGCACTATATCAAATAAAGGGTGGCAGATATAGCAGGGAGCAGCCTTGAAAGTCCCGTGGTTTCCGTATTTTCTCATTAGTGGATGTCCTAATCTACCTGGCAACTGCTATAACAATTCAAAATTCAAATTCAAAATTCGTCTTGGAAAGTTGGGCGGGACGGAAGACGTAGGGGTCACCTAACCCTTTAATTTACGATCAGACTTAACGACTTTGAAAGTTTATAGCACCCTCAATACTTTTATATTTACTTATTTGAGTACTATAGGAATCCGATTTGATTTGGTGAATTGACTCGTAGAGGCAGGGAACGCTTAACGCTTAACGCTTAACGCTTAAGAAGCAATAAAAGCGTACGGAGTTTTTTTCAAAAATCAAATATTAGTCCTAAATTTAAATACTTTATTTTGCTTGAGTAGAATTGAAGAGTTAATGAATAACATATTTCCGACACAAACCTAAAAAAAAATATCAAAAGTTCATAATATTTAAATTTTTGCTATTTTTAGAAGCAGGTGAGAGACACATGGACGAGAATTTCGTCCATCTCCATAGTGGCTTTTTGGCAAAGCGGGGTTCTATTTGCAGACAGTTTGCACATCTTTCCTTGCCAGGATACCTGAGCGGGGAAGATTTGTCTGAAAAAATGATACAGTAGATAGAGTCAAAATTCCGCAATCACACTATGGTAAAAAACTAAGCCGATGAAAATAAATTGAAGAAGAGGTAGATCGCAATGAATCCAGAAAATAAGATATCGCCAGCTTTCGAGCCATTTCTTGCCGAGATGGGGCGGGATGACAAGCGCGATGCGATTGTGATCTACAAAGCGCCACCAGTTGAAGGTTTGCCGCCACGAGGTCGTTTGCGTGAACTAAAAAATAGGTTGCTTGAGGTTCAAAAGCGGGCTACTAGTCAAGTAGCTGCAAAGCTTTTTGATCAGTACCAGGAAGCAACAGAAGACATGGGATATCAAAATGAACCTTTAGAGGTTTCTACTATCGGTTCTGGCGCAATGCCAATGGCGACAGTTGAAGTGACTCCCAGGACGCTAGAAGCCCTGGTGGAACAACCTAATGTGGTTGCTATTCTGCCAAATCAAAAAATTCATCTCATCCAACCCCGGAAAGTCGAGTATTCTGAGCTATTCACCGAAGAAAACAAAGACAACGTCACTTGGGGATTAAAACAGCTTGAAATTCCTAAATTATGGGAGACAACCACGGGCGAGAACATCAATGTGGCGGTACTAGATACAGGGGTGTATGCTGCCCATCCAGCACTCGAAAAACGAGTCAAAGAGTTTGTGGTCATTGATCCACTTGGTCGGCGGATTAATGCCAAGCCAGCTTTTGACTCTGGACAGCATGGAACTCATGTTTGTGGCACGATCGCCGGAGGTAAAACCCCAAAGGGTCTCTCTATTGGCGTTGCGCCGCAAGCTAATTTGCTAGTTGGTGGTGTTCTGATCGGAGATACGACTTTACGAACCTTATTGGAAGGTATTTCTTGGGCGATCGAAAGAGGGGCTGATATTATCAACATGTCCCTTGGTTTAAGTTACTACGAACCTTTGTTTGCTGAAGTACTTGACATATTGGTGACGCAGTATGGTATTTTACCTGTAGTCGCGATCGGCAACGAAAACCACGGTAACACTAGCTCACCTGGCAATGCCTATAATGCCTTCAGTGTGGGTGCAATAGAAAAACTGCCATTAGACAAGGTTGATGTCGCATTCTTTAGTAGCGGAGCGAGTCTCGTCTTTCCTGGAGACGAGCCAAATGGTGTGGTGACAAAGCCAGATGTTGTTGCCCCAGGTGCTCAGATTTACTCCTGTATACCGCCGACGAGAACACCTCACGGAACCTACGAATATAACTATATGGATGGCACTTCTATGGCAACTCCACATGTTGCAGGCGTTGCAGCTTTACTAATGGCAGCTAAGCCAACAGCAACTGTAACAGATATCATGAATGTACTGAAGGAAACGGCAAAACATCCAGGGGGATCTGGTCGTCGTCCGGATAATAGATGGGGTTGGGGTTTACTCCAACCCCTGGAAGCTTTGAGTGCTCTTAGTTGAGGACTATCAGGGAAGTGCATCATGTATCATAATGGCAAAAACAAAATTAGTTCTGAGTTTGCGTGTCGGCTTAATAATCTAGCGCCTCAACAGAAGGTTAGCGTCATAGTATTTTTAAAGCTAGAAAATTTGGATAAGCCGATAAGCTTGCGGCAGTCACGTGCTGAACGCAAAGCAGCGATGGAAGGGATACGCAACTCAGCCAAACAAGCTCTAGATTACATACGCAAAATCATTCAGGACTTTGGAGGCACACAGTTAGCTGAAAGTCCTGATGTTTTAGGGACAATTCCTGTTGAAATTTCTGCGGCTGGTGTCGAAGCTCTTGCTGCGTCTGATGCAGTCAAAGCGGTGGTAGAGGAACAGGACCTTATCCCAGCAAACACTACCAACAGATTCTACATTTAAAGTTGTGAGTGTTATAAAAAGGAATTCCTATTTTGCTGAGTACTTGTAGCAAGTGGCTTAAGCATTAGTTTTTATTATAAGCCCTAGGACAAGTTTTGAAAGCGAACAGGGGACAATTTGGTAATAATTTCGTCTTTCATTCCAAAGGCCCAATTAGCAAAGCGTTGTGCCAGAGGAGGCACAATCACAAGGGGATTGTTAAAACCTGAAAAGACGTGAACGCTTTCGCGCTCTGGGATGAGACCAATCAAGGGAAGTGCATCATTACTGAATGACACCAAACAATGGTGCCAAGTTCCCGGTAATTTGTTTAATTTCGGTAAAATTTTTCCGATGCTTGCTCTTAACTCAGCTTCGCTTTGCTTGGAGTCAACATTGGCGTGAGGATCTGTGATGGCGCGGCTGATTTGCCCAAGGCGAAGACTACCATCTTGAAATTGAACTGCGCCTGCATCTAAGATAGGTGGTACTAGCTCAAGACCTGATTGGTTCCATAATTCGTCATTTTTAGTAGAATCTGCTTCTAATTGGAACCTTTTAAGATTTGCTGGCATGACTATGGTACGCAGTTGTATATCTACAGGCGGAGTTTCAATCATTTCTGCGTGAGTGAAATACAGCTTGGTAGAAACGCCTGATGATTTGAGCAGCTGTCGGCTCAATCCACCAGCACACACTACTGTATTAGCAGTGTTGTATGTTTCTTTTGTTGTTGTCACTGCTTTTGGCAGTATTTTCACAACTTGGGTAATCGCCATTTCACCGCCTGCACGCAAAAAGGCGTTAATGTAAGCTTGGGTGGTTTTTCCAGGATGGATGTGACCGTGTTTGACAGTTAAAGCAGCCGCTATAGCCTCCAGATTCAACAGAGGTTCTAATTCACAAGCTTCTTTTGGATTGAGTAATTTGGGAGGGATAGCAAAACGAGTGTAGGACGCCGCCACGCTTGCTGGATCTGTATCGGCCCAAATGGTCAACAATAAATCTAGCTCCCAGAACTCAGTATCAGCGTCCAACTCTTGCGACAGAATGCGGTGACGTGCGATACCTTCGTCGCACAATTGGCGAGTGAGTGGAGTGGTACCAGACCAAAACGCTAAACCACCATAACTATAACGAGTTGCATTGTGTGGCGTTGCATATTGCTCTAGTAAAAGCACTTTGCAGTCTTTTTTTACCAGTTCGTAGGCGAGTGCAGCACCCGTAATACCAGCACCAATAACAATCCAGTCGTAGGTTTTCATTGAATATCTTTATGAACAGACTTAAAAGATATTTTCCCTCCTTGGTGCTACTCCAACTCTAACCAATTTAATCATGAGATTGTCATGCTACCGGAATTATTTGCCAACAGTCACCTTCATAGTCTTTCTATCTGAAGAACGATTTGAAGTCGCATTTTGACCTCTTGCTTGGGTAGGAACGCTCAGTAACTTAGGCTTTGTTGAGCTTAAAGTTAAGGTAGGTGAAGGTTCTGGCACGGCAACTCTGGCTTGACCCCTTCTCAAAACTATTAAAGTGATATTTGCTTGATTATTAAAAGAGCGTTTTACAGAACCACGAACAAAAGTACTAGCAAATTTTTGACTTCCGGCAAAATTAGAATCTTTCAATTCAGAGGTGATTGTCACATTTTCGTTTTTCTTGCTTGTCAAAAAGTTATCATTCCCGGACGTGTTTAAACTTGCAGATAGAGAAAAGAACACTAAAGGTTTTTTTCCAATACTATCTGGATTGGATAATAAATTAGCAAGATAGTCTGGAAGAGTTTGTTTCGGTATATCAGAAGTATCGTATAAAAAGAAGGAAACTTCCCTAATTACGCTAACATTCTCTATTTTCTGTCCCGCATTTATTAATGCTTCTAAATCTAAGGCAGATGTAAAATTGAAAGATAAAGTATTTCCTGCATTGATCAAGAAATTACCAACAATAGTTGCATTAGTTTCTGCGAATCCAAAATAATCTCTATTTTCACCCGAAGCTGAACTAGTTGCAAAAGTCGATACTACTGTATCGTCAGTTTCCACGACTGCATTATTGTAAACAGTCGCTGTACCACCATCCGCATGAGCTGAAGTATCAGCCTGATTGTTACTATTCACAGTGGAAAAGCTTTGACTCAAGTTTGTTAAAAAGAAATCTCCATAGGAAAGAGCAGAAGTCGCCGCCTGAGTAGGTGACACGGAGGGTTCAGAAGTAACTGTGTTTGGAGTAGCCATGAAAAAAACCTCTTTGCAAATTTGTTAGTATAGAGCTTGACGTCATTTATATCTACAATTTAACCATCTTCATTCCTGAAGAGTCCTTTAAAATCTTTGCTCTAAATCTACCTTTTTTAGCTATAGCTAGTAATCCCAAAAATAGTACTAAAGCTAAACTCGTTGAAGGTTCAGGTGCTGTCACTCTTGCCTGACTTCTCCTAGTCGCAATCAAAGTAAGATTTGTTTGTTTTTCAAAATAGCGTTGGAAAAAGCCCTGATACTCAGCCAGAGTGTATTCTTCATTTCCTTCAAAATCAGTTTCTTTATAATTCTCGGTTAAGGTAATATCTGAACTATTCTGATAGCTCAAAGAATCATTCCCAAGAGTATTGATATTTCCACTAATAGAAAAGAAAGAAAGCGGACTTTTCTTGATGCTGTCTGGATTGTCTAATAAATCAATAAGAATGTCAGAAAGAGTTTCTTCTGGTATATCTGAAGTATCGAACAGATAAAAGGCAATATCGCCTTTTGCTTGAGCATTCTCTACTGGAGATGCATCTATTTGTGTCCCTAAATTTAGAAAAGAGGAGAAATTGAAAGAAAAGGTTTTACCAGCATCTATATCAAAATTAGCAACAATTTCCGAATCGCTTTGTACAACTCCTGTGTAGTTTCTACCTTCACCACTCACTGTACTAGCAACATCAGTAAATGCTCTTAGTGGAGAATCTGACGTTTCTACGGTTAGATAATTTTCCAAGCTTACAAAACTATTCTTACCCATAGCAATACCTTCAGTCTCACCATGATTGCGGCTGTTAAATTCTGTGGAAAGAATTCCATTGAAATCTGTCAAATTTAATTCTCCATCAGAAAAAGCAAAAGTAGCAGCTTGACTGGGTGAGGTGAAAAGCACAGAAGTCGCTACCAAGGGAGTAAACAGTAGCCCAAACCGCTTGGCAAATCTCAGATATTGCTTCATAAAATCCTCTTAATATTTAGTTTGCTTCTCTGTGTTGCGAGACTCTTGATCAGAGATACAAAAGGAACTATCGCGATTCCGTAATTCTCAGGCTACTTTTACGAAAGCTACATAAAATCTACCTCTGTATCAAAAAATGATAAAAAGATCTTCACCCTATCCCTCTGTCTGAAGCATAGGTTATCTTTTAAACTTTCGTTATAGTAAAAACACTAGGTTTTTTAATCTAGAATTATTTAAAGATTTCTCAAAATTTGATAAAAATTTACAAATAATATACAATTCATATCAAAAAAATACCGCAAACATACAGTAAACTTTTGTGTGAAGTAGGTATAGTCAGATTTTGTAATTTGTAATACAAACTTTCCCATTATCATAAATGGGACAAGACTTGATCAAATGATAATTATAAAAATTACAAATAACAGGTTATATCTATTTTTGACATAAATAGATTTATGATAATTAAACACTTGCGATAATTACTCATAAATTGATTGGTAAGTTCACTAAAAGAAAACTTTTTTTGAGGGACAAGAAAGGCAAAATAAGCAATACCGTGTTGCAATTTTTGCCTTAAGTTTACTTAACGATTGTTTTTTTTAGATCGCAGTCTAAATTTCTCTATTTCAGTGTGTGGGGGTTGCCATGAGAAGATTTTTACTAGCTTCTGCCAGCGGAGCCAGTTTTCTATGTTTAATTGCCAGACCATTATCTGCACAAGTAATACCGAATCCAGATATTGCTAATAACACATCTAAAATCAATTACACGGTAGAACAACTATCACAAAACAGCAGTACTGTAACTGAAAGTACAAGTAGTGTTAATGACACACTAAAAGACAGCCAGAGTCAGAGAAAATTCGTTGTATCTACGGATAGCAAACAACAAGGTTCACCTACTTTGAATCAGAAGCAGGAAAGCAACAATTTAGGGCTAACTGCAAAATTTCCAAATCGAGTCCCTGCATCAAATGTGATAGCACAAGTCACATCTGTATCGCAATTATCTGATGTACAGCCTACGGACTGGGCGTTTCAAGCACTGCAATCTCTAGTTGAGCGTTACGGTTGTATTGCTGGGTATCCGAATGGCACTTATCGAGGCAATCGCGCGATGACTCGCTATGAATTTGCTGCTGGCTTAAACGCCTGTCTCAATCGAGTCAACGAACTTGTTGCCACTGCGACTGCTGATTTGGTAAGAAGAGAGGATTTAGCCACCTTGCAGAGACTGCAACAAGAATTCGCCGCAGAACTGGCGACACTGCGAGGTCGGGTAGATGTTTTAGAAGCTCGCACAGCCGAATTGCAAGCTAATCAGTTTTCTACAACCACTAAACTGAGTGGTGAGATCATTATAGCAGGCATTGGTGCCACGGGAGGCGCTCCTGGTAGGAAAGATCCAAATATCATCCTCACAAATAGAGTGCGGTTGAATCTCACCACGAGCTTCACAGGCAAAGACTCACTAATTACTGGTTTGCAAGCTTATAACTTTTCAGGCGGTTTAACTGGTAGTGGTAGCATTCAAGAATCTTTGGGCTTAGCTTCGCCTATACTGAGTTCTAGTAGCGCTCGTGTCGGTTTTGAACCACAATTTCCTGGCATTGATCCTAAAACTTTGTCGAGCACTGGTAGCAATGACATTGAGCTTTATAAGCTGCTTTATATCTTTCCCGTCGCTAAAAAATTAACTTTGTTTGCTGGGACTGCAGCGGAAGTGTCGGATGCCTTTCCTAGCATCATACCTTTTTCTGGTGAAGGACAAGAAGCGATTTCTCGCTTTGCAGGTTTGAACCCCGTGGTACGTGTCTCCGGTGGTACTTCGGGAACTGGTTTGGCATCGGCTGCGGGATTCATTTTTGACATATCAAAGCAGTTCGATGTGAGAGCTTTGTATGGCAGTGTAAATGCAAATATTCCTACTTCAGCCGCAGATATCCTGCCGGGAGTTTCTGGCACACCCTTGGGAGCAGGCGTCTTTGGGGGTAGTAGTGTTATCGCAACACAAGTAACCTTTAGACCAAGTAGTTCCATAGATCTTGCTCTAAACTATGCCCACAGCTATCACGAAATCAACTTCCTGGGTACAGGATTAATCAGTAGTGAGATTGGTGCTTTGGCTGGTGTTCCATTGGGAATACCTGTTGAACTAAACTCTGTTGGCGGTACAGTAACTTGGCGTTTGTCTCCAAAAGTTGCTTTCTCTGGCTACGGTGCAGCAATGTTTGTTGATGATTCTTCTGGGCGTGTTAATGCTTCTACCACCTTCACAAGTTGGATGGTTGGATTGCACTTTAATGATTTATTTAAACCAGGAAACAATGCGGGGCTTATTTTTGGACAGCCACTTTATCGGACTTCTGCAGATGGTGATGCTAGACTGACTCCTGATGGTGAGCGGCGGGCTGTTCCTTATCATTTAGAAGCTTACTATCGTTTTAAAGTGAGTGACAATATCAGCATTACTCCTGGAGCATTTGTTTTGTTCAATCCTGAAGGAAATAGTAGAAACGATACAACAACTGTAGGCGTACTCCGCACCACTTTCACCTTCTAAAGCAATTCAGAACGCAGAACTCGGTAAGCGAGAATTGATTCTGAGTTGTGCGTTCTGTATGCCTTTAGATATACTTCAACTATGAGATTTCTTGCAAATATGATCAATGAATTTACAACCGCAGATGAACGCAAATAATTTATCTGTGCATATCTGTGGTTTGATTTTCAGAAATTTGACTTTTGCAAGAAGTTTATTCAATAACCGCTTGGGAGTTATATCAAATCCGGTAGCATCTGAGTGATAAAAAAACCGCAGAGGCGCAGAGGACACAGAGAAAGAGGAAGGAAAAATAATTCCGATACAAACGGATTTGATATTATATCGTGTCCGGTTAAAGACTTATCATTAAGGCTCTTGGGGAGCAGGGGGTAGGGAGCACCGGAGAAAGAGTTTTCAGGTTTTGGCACAGATGCACCGAATTATAACTAATTAGGCGGACATGGTATTACTTGAGTGTTCGACGTTTTGCGAGCGCCCCAGTTGCAAAATTCGTGTAGAATTGGGACCAGCATTAGAAAAACTCCACAAGCTAGAAGCAGCCAGAGGAGCGAGCCAAAAATGGGGAGGCGATCGCATTTCCCTTCAACTGCATCGTCGTCTTAACAAGGCAAGGAGCGCATCTGTTTGTCCGCTTAACCTCTGACTCGCCACCAGCCACTGGTTCCGCTATCATGTCACAATTACAACTATGAGAGAACAGATTTTTGCAATGTTCCAAAACTTGGGCACTCTTGCATTACTGGCGATCGCATTTCCCTTTAACTGCACCGTCGTACTCGCATCGCTGCTGTGGAATTTTTTCAGCCGACGGTTTAGCAAACAAGTGGTTTTAAACGAGAATCCGAGAAATATCTTGATCGGTGGTGGTAGAATGACCAAAACCCTTCAGCTGGCGCGATCATTTCATGCGGCGGGGCATCGAGTCATTTTATTCGATCTGGACAAATACTGGTTCAGTGGTTATCGATTTTCTAACTCTGTGTCTAGATTTTACACAGTTCCGGACTCGCACGAAGACAAGGAGGGCTATACTCAAGCCGTGCGTGCGATCGCCAAAAAAGAAAACATAGACTTTTTTGTCCCGGTAGGCATTTTTGCTGCCAGCTACTTTGACTCCGAGCGTAAGCCCGTTTTATCAGGCTATTGCGAGAATTTCCACTTCGATGCTGATACAATGAGTATGCTGGATAACAAGTTTACGTTTGCCCAAAAAGCACGCTCACTCTCGCTATCTGTCCCGAAAACCTTCTTAATTACAGATCCCGAACAAGTTCTTAAATTCGACTTTTCCAACGAAAAGCACAAGTACATTCTCAAAAGTATTGTTTATGACTCTGTTTTACGCTTGGATTTAACTAAGCTACCAATGGATTGTCCCGACAAAATGGCGCTTTATGTTAAAAGTAAGCCAATTAGTGAAGATAACCCTTGGATATTGCAAGAGTTTATTCCCGGAACAGAATACTGTACTCACGATACAGTGAGAAACGGTGAATTAACGGTACACTGTTGCTGTGAATCATCTGCTTTTCAAGTCAATTACGAAAACTTTGAACACCCAGAAATTCAAAAGTGGGTGAGTCATTTTGTTAAAGAACTACAACTGACTGGACAACTTTGTTTTGACTTCATTCAGGCGGAAGATGGGACGATTTATGCGATCGAGTGCAACGCTCGGGCTCACTCTGCGATTACAATGTATTACAACCACCCTGGTTTAGCCGATGCCTATCTTAGTAAAGAGCCTTCAGCTGAACCTCTGCAACCTTTGAGTGATAGTAAGCCTACTTATTGGCTTTATCACGAACTTTGGAGACTTAATGAAATTAGATCATTAAAGCAGTTGCAAAAGTGGTTTAAAAATATTAGGCGAGGAAAGGATGCAATCTTTGAAGTTAACGATCCACTACCGTTCTTAATGGTACATCACTGGCACATTCCTTTACTATTACTCGATAGTTTGCGCTCCTTAAAAACTTGGGTGAGGATTGATTTTAACATCGGGAAACTCATACAGTTTGGAGAAGATGTAAAATATAAAACCTCTATCTCTGCAACCCCTAAGTGATAGTAAGTTTACTGGCAGGATCGCATCTGTTTGTCCACTTCATTTTTATAAACTACCAGCCACAGATTCCACTATCATGTCACAATTATAATTATGAAGGAGCAGATTTTTATAGTGTTCCAAAACTTGGGCACTCTTGTATTACTGGCGATCGCATTTCCCTTAAACTGCATCGTCGTTTTGACTTCACTATTGTGGAATTTTCTCAAGCAACCATTTGGCAAGTCAATTGTTGTCAACCCCAATTCCAAAAATATCTTGATCGCTGGCGCGAGAATGACGAAAACTCTTCAGCTAGCGCGTTCATTTCATGCTGCAGGGCATCGGGTTATTATAATTGACATCGAGAAATTCTGGCCAAGCGGTAATAAATATTCTAACTCTGTTGCAGGCTTTTATACCGTTCCCGATCCAAGCAAAGACTTAGAAGGCTACGTTGAAACCCTACACGCGATCGCCAAAAAAGAAAAGATCGACTTTTTTATCCCCGTAGCCATTTTTTCCGTCATCCACTATGACTCTCACGGCAAGCCACCATTACCAGACGATGTAGAGTTTTTCCACTTTGATGCTGATGTCACCAAGATTCTGGATGACAAGTTTGCCTTTGCTGAAACAGCGCGATCGTTCGGTTTATCAGTCCCCAAATCTTTCAAAATTACCGATCCCGAACAAGTCATCAACTTTGACTTTTCTCAGGAGAAGCGCAAATACATTCTTAAAAGCATCCCCTACGATCAAATACGTCGCTTGAATCTTACCAAGCTACCTTGCAATACACAATCAGAAACAGCAGCATTTGTCAAGAGTCTGCCTATCAGTGAGGAAAACCCCTGGATTATGCAGGAATTCATCCCTGGAAAGGAATACTGCACTCACACTACCGCACGAGATGGAGAGTCAAGAATGTACTGCTGCTGTGAGTCATCCGCCTTTCAAGTCAACTACGAAAACGTTGATCAGCTAGAAATAATGGAATGGGCGAGTCATTTTACCAAAGAACTCGGAAAAACCGGGCAACTTTCGTTTGACTTCATCCAGGCAGAAGACGGAATTGTTTACGCGATTGAGTGTAACCCCCGTACTCACTCCGCCATTACTATGTTTTACAATCATCCAGGAGTAGCGGATGCCTATCTTGGTAAAGAACCTCTGGCTGAATCTTTGCAGCCTCTTGCTGATAGTAAGCCAACCTATTGGCTGTACCACGAAGTTTGGCGGCTGAATGAGATTAGATCGTTTAAGCAACTGCAAACTTGGGTAGCAAACATTTTGCGAGGGAAAGAAGCAATTTTTGAGGTGAGTGATCCCTTACCCTTCCTGATGGTACATCACTGGCAGATTCCCTTGCTCATTTTCGACAATTTACGAAGACTCAAAGGTTGGATAAGAATAGATTTTAATATGGGCGAACTGATAGAGTGAGAAGGAGGAAATAAGGCGGACGTTTTGTCAGGTGGTAGGTGTTATTCAAGAACCGCTTAATAGCTTGCCTGTAAACGGCTCAAAAGATATTCTCCTGCAAGAATAGGGGGATAAATAGGTGATTTATCCCTTTGACAGCTTTCTAAACAAACAATTTCTGTATTGTCATTAGGATGACAGAAAAATGCTACAGAATACCTTGACTGCTTGAGTGTATCATCATTTGGAATCATCACTCGATGCTTGGTTGAGCAAAACACGTGATTTGTCCAGCGTTCCATTAAATCGCCAGTGTTGACAATGATAGTATGAGGAATTGGTGAAGCTGCAATCCACTTTCCTGATACTGTTCGTACTTCCAAGCCCCCAACTTCATCTTGAAATAACAAGGTAATGCTGCCATAGTCGGAGTGTTCACCAGCGCGAACTTGTCGTAGTTTGGGTGTCTGGGATAAAGATGGATAGTGCAGCAGTCGCAAAGTATGATTTTGCTGGTTATGGTTTGTGGCAAAAAAATCTTCTGGTAATTCTAAAGCCAAAGCGATCGCTTGCAACACCTTGTTAGCAAGTTCTGTACAAGCTTGGTAAAAGTTGAGAATATGAGGGTTTTTTGCAGGAGAAGATAATCTATGTGTTACATCTATATCTGTTAGCTTTTGTTTACCAATATTAAACGCCTCTTTCAAGTCTCCTGGGTTGTTGGGGTTAAGCCGTTCTCTTTCAAAACCAACGTAACCTTGATTGCTAAATTCATTAGTCCAAGCTAACTGTTGCTTTACTGTTAAAGGTAAATCAAAGAAGTCTTTGCTTTGTTTAAGTACTTGGTTAATTAAGTTATGTGATATGTTTGTATTTTTTAAGTACATGAATCCTATTTCATGGCACGCTTGATAGATTTGTTGAACGACAGTTTGTTTCCCTGTTGCTTTACCAGTGGTGAAGGGAGAAAAGTCAATAACTGGAATTTCAAGCATGTTATTTTGTTATTTATTTGATAATGACTGACGTCTAGGATATATATGGAGTTAGTTCTCAAGCCTAATTAATAAACCCAGTTTCTTGAAGAAACCGGGTTTATATTTACTTTAATTTCAACAAAATCACACATTAAATCGGAATAACATCACATCGCCTTCTTGGACGACATAATCTTTTCCTTCACTGCGTACTTGCCCTTTTTCCTTGGCAGCATTCATTGAACCTGCTGTGGCTAAATCCTTATAAGCAACAGTCTCTGCCCGAATAAATCCTCGTTCAAAATCGCTGTGAATCACACCGGCTGCTTGTGGTGCTGACATTCCTGCTGTGATCGTCCAAGCACGAGTTTCCTTTTCTCCTGTGGTGAAGTAAGTACGCAAACCTAACAGAGTGTAAGTAGCGCGAATTAAAGATTTTAAACCGCCTTCTTCTACACCCAAAGAGGCCAAGAATTCAGATCGTTCTTCCTCTGGTAATTCAACTAATTCCGATTCAACTTGGGCAGAAACGACGACAACTTGTGCATTTTCAGTTGATGCAATTTTTCGCACTTTTTCTACGTATTCATTACCCGTTGCCAATTCATCTTCAGACACATTGGCACCATAAATGATTGGTTTATTGGTAAGCAGTTCTAGTGGTTTAATAATCTCGGCTTCTTCTTCAGTCAAACTAACTTGCCGTACTGATTTCCCTTCATTTAATGCAGCAGCTAATTTTTCCAGCAAAGCTAATTCAATCTGTCCTTCTTTACTAGTACGAGCTTGTTTGCGGGTGCGTTCAATCCGCCGTTCAATTTGTGCTAAATCGGCTAAACCAAGCTCTAAATTGATGATTTCAATATCTCGTGCTGGCTCAACTGAACCAGCAACGTGAATGATATCATCATTCTCGAAACATCGCACGACATGAACAATTGCATCAACTTCCCGGATGTGGGAGAGAAATTGGTTACCTAGTCCCTCACCTTGACTTGCACCTTTAACCAAACCGGCAATATCTACAAACTCAACACGCGCCGGAACAATTTGTTTTGAGGAAGAAATCTTCGATAAAACATTTAACCGTTCATCCGGCACAGAGACAACACCGACGTTCGGTTCTATAGTACAGAAAGGGAAGTTGGCTGCTTCTGCCTTGGCATTGGCAACCACGGCATTAAACAAAGTCGATTTTCCAACGTTGGGGAGTCCGACAATTCCGGCTCGTAGCATCTTAGATTTAAAATTCTGGATTTGGTACCAAACGCTATCTTAAAACAAAACTACTGGCAAGGAGTTTCAAACAGGTGCTGGAACTGGTTGGGGAATAGGTGCTGGAACTGGTTGCGGAATGGGAGTAGGAACTGGTTCTGGAACTGGTGCTGGAACTGGTTCTGGAACTGGTGATGGTATGGGCTGGGGAATTCTTGGTTCTGGTGACGGTTCAGGATTTGGTAGTGGATTTGGTAATGGATTTGGAGTTTGTGGTTCGGGTAAGGATCCAGGATTGGGATAAATCATGGTATGTTCACTGAAATCGTTCGACTTTTACTAACCTAGATGACAACAGATGCTGGCGACATCTTCCGATATGGCTATTCCTAACTATGCTTTGGTTCTATCATGATTGCCACATTTGGTTACATCTATAAAAAATGTCAAAATGCTCAATCAAAACCAAATACCTTTATTAGACTCCTTAAAAGCCACTGCAGAACGTCCTCATGCTCCTTTTTACACCCCAGGACACAAACGAGGACAAGGGATTTCCAAATCCTTAACTGATGTTTTTGGCAAAGCAGTGTTTCGTGCTGACTTGCCAGAATTAGCAGAATTAGACAACCTTTTTGCACCAAATGGCGTTATTCAGCAAGCGCAGCAGCTAGCGGCTGAAGCTTTTGGCGCTTCACAAACTTGGTTTCTTGTCAATGGTTCTACCTGTGGAATTGAAGCGGCAATTCTTGCAACTTGCAATACAGGAGATAAAATCATTTTGCCTCGGAATGTTCATTCTTGTGCGATCGCAAGTTTAATTCTCTCCGGCGCTATCCCAATTTTTATCCATCCAGAATATGATCCAATTTTAGATATTGCTCACAGTATCACTCCCACGGCTGTACAAGCTGCCTTAGAACAGCATCCTGATGCGAAAGCAGTATTTATGGTTTACCCCACATACTACGGTGTGTGTGGAGATGTGAGGGCGATAGCTTCTCTCACCCACCAACATAACATCCCCTTAATTGTGGATGAAGCACATGGTGTACATTTCGCCTTTCATCTCCAACTACCCACTCCAGCTTTAGCCGCAGGTGCTGACATCAGCGTACAATCCATACATAAAGTACTAGGCGCATTGACTCAAGCATCAATGTTGCATGTTCAAGGCAACAGGATAGATATTGACCGTATTAATAAAGCTTTACAACTCGTACAATCCACGAGTCCTAGTTATTTACTCTTAGCTTCTCTGGATGCAGCGCGTCAACAGATGGCGCTTTATGGTGAAGAGTTGATGTCTCGCACATTGGAACTAGCCCAAGAAGCGAGAACTCGTATCAACCAAATTCGCGGTTTATCGGTTTTGGAAATCCCTGTTAATGAGACATCACCTGGTTTTGTTGCTTTAGATAAAACCCGATTAACCGTCACTGTTTCTGGCTTAGGTTTGACTGGCTTTGAAGCGGAGGAAATTCTTAATGACAAGCTGAGTGTTACGGCTGAATTTTCATCACTACAACATCTGACTTTCATCATCAGTTTAGGTAACACCCAAAAAGATATTGAACAACTTGTGCAAGCTTTTACTACCCTCAGTAAAGAGTATCGAAAAACTTCATCTCCTGCCTACTCTTTATTAATGAGGGAAAGCAAGGATTTGTTTAGTATCACAGGAAATTCCATACATCTTTCACCTCGTGAAGCTTTTTTTGCTCCTACAGAAACCTTACCATTCAAAGAAACCTCAGAACGCATTTGTGCGGAAATTATTTGTCCATATCCACCAGGAATTCCCATCTTGATGCCTGGAGAAGTTATTTCCCCATATGCTTTAGAGTATTTACAACATATTCAGGAGTTGGGTGGATTTATCAGCGGTTGTGCTGATACAAGTTTGAGAACTCTAAAGGTTGTGAAAGTATGAAGAATTAGCTTTTCTTGACTGGAGCGATCGCCTACACTGATATCAACAGGCTTTCAAGGTTTTCTTGTTCTAGTTTTTTACTAATTAGCTCTTTTCACTGCTTATCAATCAATAGCTCTGACATTCGGTCCATATATGCTTCTAGTGCCTGCTCACGTAAATTGTTGTCTGCTAAGTAGGTCAACATAAAAAAACATAAGATACGATTCTTGCGATTGCTTCGTTCCACTGCGTTCCACTCGCAATGACATTTCACGTTTAATTAGCTTGAGCTACTTATTTCTCTTTCCTCGTCGGTACGCTTCTCAGATCGCCTCTGTTCCCTTCGCTCAAAATAAAATATTGCAAAAGGAATAGCGATCGCACCACCAAACAGCAACCAATCCCACAATGTCTTGGCAGATTGAAAGTTCTCGGTTTCCTTATAGAGCCCATTTGAGATCTTAAGAAGAAGATGCAAGCCGCTTGAGCATCAGTCTGACAAAGCAGAGGTTGATCTTGGTCGTCGCATGAGACAACGTTCGCTCAAAATTCTTAACTAGACTCTTACACCGCTCCATCCAAGCATTTGATCGTTCAATCACCCAACGAGCGACTGCTGGCACAAATCCAGATTTGCCTTGTGCCCGCTTCTCCTGTTTAGAGGGCTTTTTTGAAAGCTCAAACTGGATCTTCGCCATGATTTGGGGATACACCAACTCTTATTCCTCAATCAAGTAGTCGATGTGATAACCATGATCAAGAAGGATGGTAATCTTGGGAATATTGACTGGTTTCGACCTAAAGTAGTCGATGTTTAGTGTTAACATCTCAATCAATCCAGCATCATCTGTAATGTTTGCTTTAGTGCAATGGGTAAAGAAGGGAAACCCCAGGATATCAACGGCTAGATGCCTTTTAATCCCGTTGGTTGATTTGTAGAAACAAAAGCCCTTCGAGTCCACACTGGCATTGCAGGTGTTCTTGACTGCTTGAGAGTCAATGATGATCAAGGTTGTCCACCTCGGTTTTTTTTTATCTGTTCTCTCACCTGCTCATGTAGTGTGTTCATCAGTGTTTCAAACACACCTGCTGCTCGCCACTGCTTGTAGTGCCAATAGACGGTTGAATAAGGCGGAAAGTCGAGGGGCAAATCAGACCAGTTGCACCCATTCTTAAGTTGATAGAGGATGCCATTGAGAATTTCTCTGTTTGTCCAATTAGACGGTCTTGTCCGTTTCTTTTTGGGTAATCTCTGGAACAACAGGGGTTCAAGAATTGTCCATTCAGAGTCAGTGAGGTCGCTAGAATATGCCATCAGCATTGGATTAAAGGGGCGTGAGTACTTTAATCCAGAAATGTAAAGATGTCAAATGGGTTCTATACGTCAACTTAATAATTTCTTTTGTTTTGGGATTAAATTCCGCTTCTATAGTTTCTGATTTATTTGAGTTTTTCCCAATGCCAGTCCACTCGCCAATCCCTTCAAAGGGATATAAGTTTGCAAAAGCTGCGAGCATTCCTATTAGGGCAAGTAAAATAGCAGTTGGCATCAGCAGCTTTCGCCCAACAGCCAAAGGTTTACCCCAATCGACAAGCTTTTTATGCAAACTATCCATTAGCCACCTCAGAAATAGTCCTTATATCATTAATTAGCGGCAAGTGCGATCGGCTTATGCACCTCGGCAAGAATGCTTGGTTTTTACAAGGAACCACGGTTCCTTTCCAACAAAAAACCCACGCTTTTGGCGGATCACTCTATTTACTGGATTGAATTAATTGTATATTCTTAATATTTCAGACTCTGGACACCAAGCATCCCAAAAATGTCCGCTACGATTTAAGGTTTTTAGCTCTAACTAAACCGTATTGTTTTATAACTTGCACCCAACTATCAGACACAGATTAAAGAATGCATAGCCCTTTCCTAAAAGAAACACAGACAAACACAGATAAATTATCTGCGTTCATCTGCAGTTCCAAAACTCTAAACCCAAATCTTGCCATCTACATCATCTTAGGTACAGAGATAAGACAAAAATTAGACTGATCGTTCACCTGTTCCAAACGCGAAGTCTTTAACCTATCAAGCCACTTTTGCAGAAAGACTCGATTCATTTTTTGCTCATCTGGATTTTGAGTATCCACTGGATGAGGCATAAGTCCTAAAATCGTCGCTGTAGTCACACAGAACATCGACTTTTGAAAACTGATACAAATTTGAACTCGCAAATCATCTTCTCCCCGACGACTGCGCTGATAAACTTCGTGCAAATAATCTGGAAGATAATGACGCATATCTTGCATCAACAAAGTAGGAGGAATACCCGCACCGCCAATTGGTAAAGGATCGGCATACAAAGCACCATATTGAAATCGAGATTGATCTGCGGGAATTTGATAAGCTTGGGCGTTATATGAAACTGTGCCATGAAAAGCTGTTCCCCGGAAGAAAACTGCTTCTACATAAGGGATTGCTGTATCTGCAAGAAATGTCAAACCAGCAGATTTAGGAATGATATCGTAAACTTTATCCCGAATTTTAACGGCGTAGGTAATAGGCTTATTGGCATCTGCTACCAAACCTGCTTTGACGTGTTCTACAACATCAGGAATACATTTGATTTCACCTTGATCATAACGGTCTGATAAAGTGAGGAAAATATCAGCCATCACACGCCAAAATTGACCTAAACCCGTGGAGTAAGAACTGAGACGCAATTGTTCTGTTAAGAAATCAGGGAAAAGTTGGTTAACTCCCTTGATGATAGGATTATTTTTAAATTTTGCTGCAATAACAGCTTGTGCTCTTTCTTCAAATTCTTTTGAATCTAAGTATTGATCCAATCCACCGCCACCATGCCATATCATGCCTTTCATGCAATATTCGGCATATTCAAAATTTATTCTGTCATGCCACCAATGCCGAAATAGTTTCTTAAAAGAAAAGTCTCCATTAAAGTATTTCCAAAATTGGAAAAATACTAAAAATTGATGTTCAGCAACATAAATGAGATTTTTAGAGTAAGCATCTAAAACGATGCCGTAACTTTTCAGAATACCGACGACTTCTATCAGATTTTCTTCGGTATCAGGAAGTAATGCCCCTCCTGACTCTAATCGCTCGATATATTCAAATAATGGATAGTCAACAGGTTTATCTTTTATGTTTACCATTGCTATATCTCCTACTTAAAATACATATTAAAAGTTAGGTTTGTAGTATGTATTTGGGCACATCTTACAAACCTAAGAACAGTCTTTTAAGTTTTGGTTTTTTCCTTAACAAACGATACTGTTGCCACTGGAGTTGGTATATTAACCATCGTCGTCATTGTCGGTTCAGTCCAACGCACAAGCCAATTGGGTTGGATTCCAAAAATTACAATCAGCACAGCTAAAACGACAGCAGGAATACGCTCGCCCCAAGAGACACGTGGCAAATTGACGACTTGTGCAGACAAACGCCCGAAAAAGCCACGGTTCATGAGAATTAAGAAGTAAACAGCAGTTAGGCCAGTACCTATCATAGCTAACAGAGTTTGGACTGGGAAAACTGCGAAACTGCCCCGAAAAATGATAAATTCGGAAATAAATCCCACCATTCCCGGTATACCCGCGCTAGCCATCACTCCCAAAACCATCAAGCTTCCAATCACAGGCATACCCCGTTCTGGGTTGAGAAGTCCCTGAAGAACTCCTAAATCACGGGTACCTGTTTTTTTATACACAATCCCTACCAATAAAAACAGCAGGGCTGAAATCAAGCCGTGACTAATCATTTGCATGATGCATCCCAAGACACTCAAAGGTGTTGCAGCTGCGGCGGCTAAAAGCACAAAGCCCATGTGTCCAATGGAACTGTATGCTACCATTTTTTTCATGTCGTTTTGGGCGATCGCACACGATGCACCATACAGCACGCTGATAACTGCCCACGTTGCTAAAACGGGAGCGACATAACTCCAACCATTCGGCAACAAGTTCATCCCAAACCGGAGTAAGCCGTAAGTTCCCAACTTCAACAGTACCCCAGCCAATAGTACAGAAATTGGTGTGGAAGCCTCAACGTGAGCATCTGGTAACCAAGTATGCAGAGGAACTAAGGGAATTTTGATGCCAAAACCAATTAATATTCCCAGCAAGAGTAAGACTTGTGTCTCTACAGACAAAACGCTCGTATTCAAGGCATCCAAAGCAAAGCTAGAAGATCCACTCAGCCAAACCATGCCCAGAAAACTTGCTAAAATCATTATCCCGGAAACAGCGGTGTAAATCAAAAATTTAGTCGCTGCATAGCCGCGCCGTTCACCACCCCAAATCGCAATCAGAAAATACAGGGGAATCAGTTCAATTTCGTAAAACAAGAAAAATAGCAGTAGATCCTGTGCCATAAAGGCTCCAGTCACGCCAGCGTTTAACAGCAGGAGCAAACTGTAATAAAATCGAGGACGCGCAATATTTTCGTCAGTGCTGTCAATGGCGATCCAAGTCAACAAGCCATTTAATAGCAGCAACGGTAATGACAGACCATCTATTCCAAGAGAATAATTTAATCCTAACGCATCTATCCAAGGTAGGAATTCGGTGAACTGTTTATTCATTTCTCCAGGATTAAACTGGCTTGAAATGACTATAGTCCACAAGAAAGCGATACTCGCAACAACCAAAGCGACTCTACGAGAAAGTTTTGCTGTCATGCCAAAAGGCAAGAAACCGAGTAAAGCCGCACCTAGCAACGATACCAAAAGCAAAATACTGAGCATAGGCAACAAGTAGGTAAGGTGAACACAGAACAAGGGATTAGAATGGCAAGATATTCAGTAAGCCTAATGACCAGCTGACGAGAAAACCTAGGAGACTAACGCCTACAAGAATGGTCAACAGGTATCCTTGAGAACGACCAGAAATGCTGTACTTTAAGGTTTGTCCACCAAAAATTGTTGCAAACCCAATTAAGTTAATGAAACCATCTACCAGATAGCGATCGCTCCATGCTGAAATTTTAGAAAGCACCGCGACTATACTAACGACTGTCACATGATAAAGTCGGTCAATGTAAAAGTCATAACCTAACAAGTCTTGCAAAAATCTCCAAGTAAGAACTCTAGATCTCGACCAAGCTTTGTGCAGATAGATGTTAGACCCTACCCCTATCCCCAGCGCTCCAGAGGATACTAACAATGTCACGACAATCCAATTTATACTTTCCCAATCAGGTAAGAGATACCATTGTTGTAGCATCAGGGGTAATAACAAAGTCATTACCGTCAGCGTTACCATTGGCAATGCCATCTGCCAACCTACTTCTGGAGTGCGACGGGTCTTTGGTTGTGGTTGACCCCAAAATATTAAGCGAAATAGGCGTGTCAAATTTAATGCCGTCAAACTATTGACCACCACTAACACACCAACAACCCAAGGGCTAACCAAAGCCAAGCCATCAGCCCATCCTAACATTGCCCAAAAGCTTCCTAGTGGTAGCAGTGTCACCATTCCAGCAGAACCGACAACAAAAGCTGTGGTGGTTGCTGGCATCCTTGACCACAGACCCCCCATTTCGGTTAAATCTTGAGTATTGGTCGTAAATATAACTGCTCCAGAACTCATAAATAAGAGTGCTTTGGCAATGGCATGAGTTAGTAGCAGCATCAAAGCAACTCCTCCTTGCTGCATCCCAACTGCCAAAAACGCTAACCCCATGTATGCACTTGTGGAGTGAGACATTGCTCGTTTGATGTCAATTTGAGCCAGCGCCACTAACGATGCACCAATTGCGGTGACTGTACCCATGATGATTAAAGCATTTAATGCGACTGGCGACAGCGCTAAAATTGGTTGTAGTTTAAACAACACATACGCCCCACCAGCCACCACCAAGGAGTTTCGCATCACTGAAGCTGGGTTGGGACCTTCCATCGCCTCATCTAACCACAAATGTAGCGGAAATTGAGCGCATTTACCTGCAGGTCCTGCAATCAGCCCTAAACCTAATAAAGTTGATGTTGTTGAATTTAAATCTGCCGTCTGCGCCCATTCATACAAGTCAGAAAAGTTTAAGCTACCTGCTATGGTAGAGAGCGTCACAACTGACATCAGCAGCAACAAGTCTCCCACTCGCTTGGTCCAAAATGCATCTCGTGCTGCTGTGACGACTAACGGTTGAGCATACCAGAAACCCACCAGCAAGTAAGTCGAAAGAGTTAACATTTCAAGAAGGGCATAGCTGAGAAATAAAGAGTCACTGATAGCTAAGCCACACAGCGCTGCTTCAAAAAATCCCATCAGCCCAAAGAAACGCGCGATCGCCCAGTCTTTTTCCATGTAACCAAGGGCGTAAGTTAAAGCCAGTAAACTTAACCCTGTAATTAAAACTGTTGTCCCTACAGTAATTGGCGAAACTTCTAAAGCGAAGGATATGTCAAAATCCCCTGCTTTGAACCAGTTAATCAAAAAAGTTTGTGATTCTGTATTCCAAATATCAACGAATACGAATAAGCTGTGGAGGAAAGCGAAAAAAGTCATTAACCAGTTGATATAAGCGGCTGGTCTTGGTCCTGTGCGCCGAATTAATCCTATTGCCCACGGTAAAGTCAACAGGGCACCTATTAACCCATAAAAAGGTATACACCAACTTGTTGAAAACAGAATCTGATTCATTCAAATATTCCTTTATAACTGCGAGCAAGAATTACTTTTTCACTTTAGGAAATGATTTCTCCTACTCTCTACTTTTAAACATTGTTTTTTTACAGTTAATTATTTCATTGTTTGTATCTAAAACACAAACAAAAATCTAATAAGATTCATAATATTTTTTTTATTATCCTTACTTGTTTTTATTTTTACAGCAAAAATAGATGATTTTGATCATCTATTTGAGCAGGTAGATAATAAAAAATTATATACTTTATTCTGATTGTCTGTACAAAGAGTAACAGCCAAGGAAGAACTGTCCTAACACTCCTTAAGTTTTGCGTCATTCCTCTTGAGGCAGAATTTGCACCTTTATTAACCTGTTTGCTACAGATAGTATAAAAAAATTATAAAACAGAAGTGTCTGCTCTAGGAATCTGTGAAGTTCGGTTGAGCAGAATTGCCGTTATCCAGTAATATTAATTTTTATTAATTGATTTTATTATAAACTATTATGGTAATTTATATTGTCAGGGACGCCAAGCTTTTCTATGCTTAATTTGGGAAAGGTTTTAGATCTCAAGATGAGCATCCCCGTAGAAAATTTTCCACCTGAGAGTACATATTGCAGTAAATTTGTGGGAGTTATGCGATGCCAATTGCGGTTGGAATGATTGAAACAAAAGGGTTTCCGGCAGTCGTTGAAGCTGCTGATGCGATGGTGAAAGCCGCTCGCGTTACTCTAGTAGGGTATGAAAAAATCGGTAGCGCTCGGGTGACTGTGATTGTCCGAGGAGACGTTTCTGAAGTGCAAGCTTCTGTTGCGGCTGGAGTGGAAGCAGCTAGAAGAGTGAATGGCGGTGAGGTACTGTCCACTCACATTATTGCTCGTCCTCACGAAAACCTGGAATATGTCCTGCCAATTCGTTACACCGAAGCCGTGGAGCAGTTCCGTACTTAGCAATTTTGGATTTTCGTCAGCAGTGCAACGGTCGGACTAAGCGGCAAAAAGCAACTGCATGGAATCAAGCTTTCAGCCAACAGCCCAAGTGCTGACGGCTTGAAAAATCTGAAATTATTGTTGAGGTTGTCGTATTGGGCTTTGGTTGTATTCAAATCTTAAAAACAAAGGATTTAAACTTATGTCAATTGCAGTAGGAATGGTGGAAACTTTGGGGTTTCCTGCGGTAGTAGAAGCAGCAGATGCAATGGTGAAAGCTGCCCGCGTGACTTTAGTAGGCTACGAAAAAATTGGTAGCGGTCGCGTAACCGTGATTGTACGGGGAGATGTTTCGGAAGTACAAGCTTCAGTTGCTGCTGGGGTTGAATCAGTCAAGCGAGTCAATGGTGGACAAGTGCTGTCTACCCACATCATTGCTCGTCCTCACGAAAACCTGGAATATGTGTTGCCAATTCGTTATACAGAAGATGTAGAACAGTTCCGGGAGAATGTGAACGCAATTCGTCCTTTCGGCAGAAGACCATAATCTGTCATGCAAATTGCGAAAGTTCGCGGCACAGTAGTGAGCACTCAAAAAGACCCAAGTCTAAGAGGTGTCAAGCTACTGCTGTTGCAATTAGTAGATGAAGAAGGACAAGTTTTGCCTGAATACGAGGTAGCTGCTGATAGTGTGGGTGCGGGAGTAGATGAGTGGGTACTTATTAGTCGCGGTAGTGCCGCCCGTCAAGTTCTGGGCAACGAACAACGTCCAGTAGACGCAGCAGTGGTGGCAATAATTGATACAGTCCATGTTAAAGACCGCGTGATTTACAGCAAAAAAGACCAGTATTAGATAATCATGATAGTTATGAGTCATTAGTGAGCCAGGGCTATGCACCAACGTTTCCCCCGCTTTGGGGACTGGTAAGGGCAGCGCACGCTGCTTTAAGGGTTTCCAACGCTAGATACAAGTGAGGAAAAATGCCACCTGCGACAGATTGCGGGAAGCCCTCCGGAGATGACCTATGCACTGCCTTGCCCGGTGCGCTAACCGTCACGCTGCGATAGCCCTCCGGGGAGAACCTGAGCCCTATGGCTAACGCCACGGCTGCGCCTAACGGGCACGGCTCCGTGCCGAACGGTTCCGCTAGTCCCTAAGGGGGCCGGAGCTAACGCGCTCCGCCAGTCGCCTGACGCCACATTCTTCAACGGGGGAAACCCCCGCACAGAAGTGGCTCCGGAGGGAGACCCGCAAAGCAGCGCTGGACTCACCGTAAGGCGTGGCGGAACGCCATAGAGCGGGGGTGTCTCTTTCAGAGGAACTTCGATCTTCGCAATCGACGCTCCCCTCCTATGGCACTTCGTACCACACTACGCGCTTGCTGTACTGGCTCCTCCTGCGGGCGCAACTGGCTCTCCCGTTGGACTTTCCCGTTGGGTCATTAGCTGTAAACAAATGAGTTTTTACAAAGGAGAACAGAGGAGGAATCTAACGATGGTAGTCCGCAGCACGGCGGCACCCCCAACCCCGTGGTCAAAAAGTTTAGCTGAGCCAAACATCCATGAAACAGCGTTTGTGCATCCCTTTTCCAACATTATTGGGGATGTATTTGTAGGCGCAAATGTAATGGTTGCTCCGGGAACTTCCATTAGAGCTGATGAAGGTACACCCTTTCACATAGGTGAAAACACTAACATTCAAGATGGTGTCGTGGTTCATGGGTTGGACCAAGGTCGAGTCATTGGTGATGACCAAAATGAGTACTCGGTATGGATTGGCACTAGTGCATCAATTACTCACATGGCGCTCATTCATGGACCAGCTTATGTTGGGGATAATTGCTTCATTGGCTTTCGCTCCACAGTGTTCAACGCCAGAGTAGGAGCAGGTTGCATCGTGATGATGCATGCTCTGATTCAAGATGTGGAAATTCCACCAGGTAAATACGTACCTTCAGGAGCAATAATAACGACCCAGCAGCAAGCTGATCGCTTACCAGATGTGCAAGCAAACGATAAACAATTTGCTCATCATGTCGTTGGGATTAATCAGGCATTACGCTCTGGTTACATCTGTGCTGAGGATAGTATGTGTATAAATACTGTTCGGAAGGAATTGACTAAATCTTATACAAGCAATAATGGGTTTGAAAGGAGTAATGACGTGGCAAGAAGTAGCTTGGGTGTTGAAACAGTCGATCAAGTACGTTATCTGTTAAATCAAGGGTATAAAATTGGTACAGAGCACGTAGATCAGCGGCGGTTCCGTACTGGCTCTTGGCAAAGTTGTACACCAATAGAAGCAAGGTCAGTTGGTGAGGCGATCGCAGCTTTGGAAGATTGTCTGACCAGTCACAGCGGCGAGTATGTTCGTCTTTTTGGCATTGACCCCAAGGGTAAACGGCGCGTGTTAGAAACCATTATCCAACGCCCAGATGGAGTCGTAAATAATCCGTCTACTAACTTCAAAGGTCATACCAATCAAACAAACAGAAGCTATAACGATAATACTTACAGCAATAGCTACAGCAACGGCAGTGGTAGTGGTAAACTCAGTGGCGAAACTGTAGACCAAGTACAACAACTCCTTGGCTCTGGTTATAAAATTGGTACAGAACACGTAGATGAGCGTCGCTTCCGTACAGGTTCATGGCAAAGCTGCCAGTCCATTGACGTCACTTCCACAAGAGAAGCTGTTAGCGCATTGGAACAATGTATGGAAAATCATCCAGGTGAGTACGTACGCTTGATTGGTATTGACCCCAAGGCAAAACGGCGCGTATTAGAAAGCATTATCCAACGTCCTAACGGTCCAGTTGGCTCATCCGACAGTTATAAGTCTACAGGCAGTGCTTCAGCGGGGGTGCCGGTAAATTATTCTGCCAGAGCAACAGGAACAGCAACCAGTAACCGCCTCAGTTCCGATGTAGTAGAACAGCTACAGCAACTCATCAATGGTGGGTATAACATTAGTGTAGAACACGTAGACCAGCGACGTTTTCGCATAAATTCGTGGTCAAGCGCTGGGCAAATTCAGACTCGTTCTGCACAACAAGCCGCCGCAGCATTAGAAAACTATTTAGATCAATACCAAGGGGAGTACGTGCGACTTATTGGTATTGAGCCAAAAGCTAAACGCCGCATAGTGGAAACAATTATTCAACGCCCATAAGACAAAGGGACAAACAAACAAAAAGAGCTGGGGACAAGGGAGAACAGGAGCGAAGATATTTGAAAAACTTCCCCCACTCACTTACTCCCTCACTCCACGGCAGGTGCACTCAACGCGGGGAACCCCCAAGGGCGCACTGCCTTGTCACTCCCTTACTCTCTGGTTCCCTCACTCCCTCCTATTCAAAGGCTTCCGAGGTTACATATCATGTCTGTGCCGCCACTGCGCCCAAGTTATGACTTTGATTCTTACATAAGTGGCGAGGTGATAATTCATCCAAGTGCAGTACTTGCACCAGGTGTGATACTCCAAGCAGCTCCAAACAGCAAAATAATTATTGGTTCGGGTGTTTGTATTGGTATGGGGTCAATTCTCCAAGTCCATGAAGGAACCCTAGAGGTAGAAGCAGGAGCAAACCTGGGAGCCGGTTTTTTGATGGTTGGTAAAGGTAAAATAGGGGCAAATGCTTGTATTGGGGCAGCAACAACAATTTTTAATTGTTCTGTTGATCCGGGACAAGTTCTACCCGCAGGTTCTGTTCTGGGAGATACAAGTCGCCGTATTTCTGAATCTCCTACACAAACGGAACAAACAACTCAGGAATCATCCATAACTAACCCTACTTCCAGTACTACAGAGTCAGAAAATGGGACAGGTAGACAAAAAGGACAGGCAGGCAAGGAGGAATCATCTGCCATATCTCCCTCCTCATCTTCCTTATCCCCACCAGCTTCCACTCAAGACTCTCAAATCGGTAGTTACATTTATGGGCAACAAAGCATACAAAAGTTGCTAGTTACGTTGTTTCCCCATAAGCAATCCTTAAACAAACCTATATCTGACGGTGAAGCTGAATAAGTGTTAATTGTTAAGTTGTCAGCAATCAAAGAGCAACTAACAATTGAGTACCCTGGAGAATTGAAATGGAGGCATACAGTCAAAGGTCTATAAGCAATATCCAGGCATCGCGCCGTCGAGACACACTCAGTGAAAGTGCGTTGGGATTAGTGTCTACCCGCAGTTTTCCAGCAATGGTTGGCACAGCGGATATGATGCTCAAAACCGCTGGAGTTCACCTGATTGGATATGAGAAAATTGGCAGTGGTCACTGTACTGCGATCGTCAGGGGTGGGATAGCTGATGTACGTCTGGCGGTAGAGTCTGGTGTGCAAACTGCTGAACAGTTTGGTCAGTTGGTTTCTAGCTTGGTAATTGCCCGTCCTTATCCCAACCTAGAAGTGATACTGCCTATCAACAGCCGCCTGAGTGCACTTTCTCAAGACAGCTACAACCGCCTGAGCAACCAAGCTATTGGTTTAGTAGAAACGAGGGGATTTCCAGCGTTGGTGGGAGCAGCTGATGCCATGTTGAAAGCTGCCGATGTCCAATTGGCAGCTTACGAAAAAATTGGTGCGGGTTTGTGTACAGCCATTATTCGTGGATCCGTGGCAAATGTCGCGGTGGCAGTAGAAGCTGGTATGTACGAAGCAGAACGCATTGGAGAGTTGAACGCAGTCATGGTCATTCCAAGACCATTGGAGGAATTAGAGCAAACCTTGCCAGTTGCAAGTTGCTGGATAGAAGAACGTCAACCGTTAAAGTTACCTATCAACATCAAGGAGCAAGTCGCAGAAACAGAGTTAGTAGAATTGCCAGATTTAACCAGGTTACCTCTAAAAATGACCGAAGAATGACTGCCAGTGAAAAAGTTAAGAGTTAAGAGCTAAGAGTAGCCAGTTGTGTAGACATTTCCCTGATTAAGCAAATTGGCTTTGAATAATGAGTCCTTTGTCTTTTGGGTTTACAAATGACCCTCCGGGTCTGTCCGTTCGCCCTGGGGGCACGCCCTATGGCTATCGGGGAGAACTTATGCCCTGCGGGCACACTGCGAAGAGCGGTTCCGCTAGCCCCTAAGGGGGCCGGAGCTAACGCGCTCCGCCAGTCGCCTAGGTCGGGAGACCCTCTCCGAAGTTGCCACAACGCGGGGAACCCGCGCAAGGTACTTCTCTGTGCAGCGCTGGTCTCACCAGTCACCCTCTTTCGGGTTACCCACCAAAGCAGTGCTGGACTTACCCCACGGGCTCACAAATGACGAATCACTCATCACTCATAACTCGTAACTTGAGCTACTTAGCATCAAGGTCTGTAACCTTGGCTGGAAGGTGTCTTACGCTGTTGAGTGCTTCTTTGAAGCATAACTTTTCCTGATGATAAAGAAAATATCATTATGATAATAGTTTTAATAGATATTTATCTATGTTTAGAGCATCAGCCTTATATTTCCGAAGCAACTATCTCCAGCAAGAGCCGTTAGATAAAGTCAGAGCGTCAACACTTGTAACTTTTAGATGAGCAAAGCTATATCAATTTCAAGTGTTCAGTGATACTAGATTTATATCTATAAAATCACTATTAAAGGAGAATAGCCCTTGAACCAAGCGACGCTGCACCAGTTGAAGGTGTTCGAGGCTGCGGCGCGTCACAGTAGCTTTACTCGTGCCGCTGAAGAACTCTTTCTCACTCAACCCACTGTTTCCATGCAAATTAAGCAACTCACAAAATCAGTTGGGTTGCCGTTGTTTGAGCAGGTAGGAAAGCGCCTTTATCTTACAGAAGCGGGACGGGAACTGTTTGCCACTTGTCGGCAGATTTTCGACACAATTGCCCAACTTGAAATGAAAGTGGCAGATTTAAAAGGGTTAAAGCAAGGACAGTTACGCTTGGCAGTCATTACAACAGCTAAGTACTTCATACCACGTTTATTGGGTCCATTTTGCCAACTTTACCCAGGAATTGATATCGCCCTGCAAGTGACAAATCATCAAGGCATTCTGGAACGTATGAGCAGTAATATGGATGATTTGTATATCATGAGCCAAGTTCCAGAACATTTAGATGTCAATTGCCAGCCATTTTTAGAAAACCCTTTGGTCGTTATAGCACCAGCTAATCATCCTCTGGCAATGGAAAAAAATATTTCGATTGAACGTCTTGCGGATGAACCTTTTATTATGCGCGAACCAGGTTCAGGAACAAGGCGATCAGTGCAACAATTATTCGATGATCAGAAAGTGATGGTGAAGGTTAAGCTGGAACTGGGCAGCAACGAAGCGATTAAGCAAGCAATTGCTGGTGGCTTGGGAATCTCGGTTTTGTCTCGACATACTTTAGTGACAGAAAGTAAAGATTTAGCCATTCTGGATGTAGAATACTTTCCCATCCAACGGAATTGGTACATGGTTTACTTAGCTGGTAAGCAACTCTCTATCGTTGCTCGTACCTATTTTGAGTATCTATTAGATGCTGCAAAGCAATTTGCAGATCAAACGCTAAATTCTAGTCTTTTTCACGCAGACAAAAATAGTTAGAGAGGTATAAATTTCTTTTTAATGACTTAGCTAAAAACATTTTCTAAGCACTAAAACATCTGCCTTTGGATTGAGATCATCAACTATAACCGTTGCCAGGTAGATTAAGACATGAACTAATGAGAAAATACGTACATCACGGGATTTTCAACCCTGTTAAGCGTTAAGCGTTCCTTGCTATATTTACCAATTCCCCATTTCAGCAAACATCGAGGATATATCTGGCTTAAGACTGCGCTTAGTTAAGGGACAGTTCACCAATACCATTAAATAAGCAGCAAAAGCATTCACAATCAGAGAAAACTGACAGTGACTAACTAAGGAAGCATCGGCTGTGCGAAAAACAGTAGAAACCAAGATTGTATCTGTGATAGTGTATACTGAACAAGCCCTGGTGACACGACGAAGTGCGATCAAGGAAGCGTCAAGCCTCCAGCTTATCGCACTAACCGGACAAGAACGAGAATTAGAAATTGTCCAACTGCCAGTTACGGTAGAAACTGAGTCAGTCAGGGTTAGTGGTAGAGGTGAAGTTGCAGTACAACTACTGGGAGTCAGCACAGAGCGAGTCTTCTCTTGCGAACCCTTCGCCGAACGGTTGAGCCATTTGACAAGGCAAATCCAGCAATTAGAAGCAGAATGGAACCTTCTGCAAGCACAAATCGATGCTTTAGCTTTGCAGTCAAAGTTTATTGAAGGTTTACGTGAGAAAACAGAGGAACCTTTTGCACAAAGTCTGTCGCGGAAAAATCTTAGCTTGAGCGAAACTTTGGATTTTCTCAACTTTCTAGGAAGCCAGTACAGCGAGTATGCTATTGCGACAACGGAGTGCAAAGTCCAACAGCAAGAATTAGACAAGCAGCTACAGGTTCTGCGTCAACAGTGGCAACAACTACAAACACCATCACCCAAGCAAAGTTTTACCTTGAGTGTGGCGATTGAGCCTGCGGGTGCTGGAGAGTTTGAGCTAGAAGTCTGTTATGTAGTCAATTACGCTAGTTGGACTCCGCTGTATGACTTGCGAGTCAATACAAGCAGCAATTCCATCAATCTTACCTATCTCGCTGAAGTCACCCAAAGTACCGGTGAAGATTGGACGAACGTATCTCTGACTTTGTCTACCGCAAAACCTGGGTTGGGAACTTTACCACCATTACTGGAACCTTGGTACATTGACGTACTGCGTCCCCCAGAGTTTTTGCGTATGCAAAGACTAGCAGCTATGCCTACTCCTCCTAGTGGAGATAATCCAACATCAGAAACCGAACAATTACAGGAAAATTTGGTCACTGCAGAAACTGTTGTTGCAGAAGTTTCTAGACAAGGAAATACAGTCACTTTTGAGGTGAACAGCAGTGGAAAGATTCCCAGTGACGGCACACCTCATAAAACGACAATTTTTAACGACGATTTCCCTTGTAGTTTTGAGTATGTAGCAATACCACGCTTGCTTAGCTTTGCTTATCTACAAGCAAATGTGAAAAATACTGTTAATTGTGTCACTCTATTACCAGGAAAAGCGAATATTTTTCGAGATAATACTTTTGTTGGAACAACTCAATTAGAAAATGTTGCGCCAGGGCAAGAGTTTAAGCTCAACTTAGGAATTGATGAAGGTTTAAAAATTGAACGTGATTTAGTAGAACGTCAGGTAGAGAAAAAATTGATTGGCAACAATCGCAGGATTACTTATGGTTATCGGATAGTTATAACTAACTTACAAAATCAAGAAGCAAATTTAAAAGTCATTGAACAATTACCAATCAGCCGCAACGAACAAATTAAAGTCCGTCTCAACCGTAGTAATCCACAAATTCAACTTGGCGAGATGGGAATATTGGAATGGTCTTTAGCTCTTTCACCGCAGGCACAATGTGAGGTATATTATCAGTTTGTTGTTGAACATCCACCTGAGTTAACAGTCGTTGGTTTGGATGTTTAGCAAACTTGTGTATGATCAATTACCCCTGACACAAACCCTTACCTTACCCTTAATTGAATCTTAATTTATATCCGTCTCAATATCACCCTCCAATCCCAATTCTTGCAGTGCCACTTTAGTTTCTTCAATCTTCTGAGTAGAAATATTCCCCTCAACGGAAACGGATACTTTTATAGTCAATTTCAAATCTTTATTGGTAGTAAATTTAGAAAGAACCTTTGTGTAGAAGTTCATCCACTTCTGAGGTGTAATTGCGCCACTCCACTTCAGCACTTGCGCTTCAGCAGGTGGGGGAGTTATTTCTGTTGGTTGAGTAGCAGTGTTTGTGACATAGGGAGTGGTAACATCTCTGACAACATGAGTTGTAGAAGTCGTCACGCTGACTGTGGTAGCAGGGGTGCTAGTGTTTGTTTCCCCCGTTTGAGTCTGGGATGATGGGATTGGTGTGTCAGCATCTTGAGCCAATTCGGCTTTTTTGTAAGCTTCCGCAGTCTCTTGGGTGATGATGAATACATCGTCAGAGATTTCTATATCGGCGGAACTGATGGTACACTGATATTGGAACGGTTCGTAGTGTGTAGTGCTAGTTTTACCAACATAGGCGAGGATACCATCTCTTACACCACGGGCGATCGCCTCCTTTACCCCATCCCCATTCAACAAGCGAGGAAACAGCGGTGAAGCGAAAAAGGCATCGCGGACAGCCTTAGTACTCCATTCTGTAAATGCAGGCGACCAGTTGCGTACAATAAAGCGAGGGCTGATACTATCTTCAACATCCCCATCCTGACGCAAACGGTTGACAATCAACTCAACCATAGTACGTGCCATGCTGGATGTGACCATGCCCAAGTCTATAGTGCGGATTTTGTTATCTTTACCTAGCAGTGCAATATTTTTGTAAGAACGCCAAACACATTCTTTTAAGTCACGTTCCGCTTTTTTCAGGTTCTCATCCAACTGGCGCTTCTGGGAGTCGTCGAGTCGTTCGCGTTCTTCGTCGCGGATGTCTTCCCATGCAAGCAGCTTACGTGCTTCCTCTCGTAGCTGGGCATCAGAGTCAGCAACTGCCCAAATTATGGCACTCTTAAAAGTACGGTCTGATGTGCCATACTCCCGCGTCATCGTTTCCACAAATTTTACAGTTTCACTGTCTTGCATGGAATGCTCAGGCGCTAGTATAGCTATTGTTAGCACTGCTCGATTGGGAACAGCACTGGAATTTTCGGGAAAATAAACGAGTTGAATTCCAAGACTTGCGACAAAAACTTTCTGAATTTCGGCTTTGACTCGTTCGGTCATTCTGGCTGCTTGGACGTTAGCACGGCGATCTGCCAGAATTTTATTTAGATTGGGCGACAAGCTAAAGCGGTATTTGTTTTTTTCAATCGAGAGATAATAGCAGTCAGTTGAAAGTGTTTCCAAAACGGTTTCCACATTCCCAATATCCAAAGACGGTTCCGCTACTGCTAGCCGAATTTCAGGAACAGTGGCTTCCGTGCGCGTACAGCCACCGTTAGATTCAAAAAATATCGTTGTTGTGACTTTGCGGTGCAGCCTGGGTTTTTTTATTACGTCCACAGCTTCAGCATCCAGACGCACTGCATGGGAATCTCTTTTGCCGCAGATATCTGTTGTCACCGCACCTTCTAAACGGGTTTCGCCTAATTGTTCAAACACCGCTGCTCGAAATTGGGGGTCATCCAGTGGTGCTGTGCCTAAACTAATTAAAGCATCACGGTGTGCGCGAATGGTACCCTGCTGATAAGCATTTGATACCCAAAGTGCCAGAAGTCGCAGCACTCCCCTAGTGCGTTGGAAGCGTGGTAAGGCTTGCCATTTGCGCTCAAAGACAGATAGTACTGTTGGGTGAAAAGGATATGTGGTGTAAAAAGCTTCACGAGCATTGTCTAGGGGAAACCAACTCGGAAGTTGCTGTCGGTGTTCAACTACCCACTCAGCGTATTCATTGCAGGTGTTAATTGCATCTTTGGGTAAGAGAATTCTGCCATCGGCGGTGACAGCACCAGGTTCCCATTCAAACAAACGGCGACGAATAATTTCGGATGTTTCTGACTCGGCGGACATAATTATCGCTTTGCCCACGCGATCGAGCATTTTCTTGAAACGTTGCTCATCCGCTTCATCCTCCGTGGTGTATTCCATCTCTGAGGCAGGAATCGAAACCACTAAAACAACATTATCTAAACTTCTCGCTGTTTCAGATAGTGCTTGAATAAAGTTGTATAGGTAGTTATTAAAACCCTTACGGCGATAAGTACTAGCATAATTAATAATTTCATCCATTAATATCAGGCAGGGTTTATCCTTGGGGAGAAATTTTCGGATGACATCGCCTTTGGGTTCAATAAATTGAGCTTCATGTTCAGCAAGCACAGCTAAAGCTTCTGCACCGCCTAGCTGGTAAGCGATTTCTCCCCACGGTGTTTTGCGTAGAGGTGTACCGTCGTCACCACCGCGTCCTTTAATAGAATCAAATTCTGTACCGACAAACACAGCGATCGCAGCTTCTGGTATTGATGAAATTCCCGCTTTTTGCAGTATTTTCTGGACTCCTGTCCAATTGTTAGCCGCTGCACCGTGTTTGGCTAAGTGATAAAGCAAAGTCAGGGCGTGAGTTTTACCGCCGCCGAACTGGGTAGCGAGATTGAACACTGGCGAAGTTTCCGTTTTCTCGCCTGAAAGACGGCGCACCACTTGGGCTGCAAGGTCGGTTAAATATTTAGTGAGATAAGTACGGTCAAAAAAACGTTCTGGCTCTTTATAATCAGAAGGGGCGGTTTCGTCTCGTACCTTGTCGAGGTGGACAGCAAACTCAGAAGCATCAAGGGGTTTCCCTTCCCGCAAGTCTTCACGAGGTATTAAACCGTCGATTTTATACCAAGGTTTGATTGCTGCCATCGTTTATTCCCCTACTAATGCTAGTGCTTGATTCATCACTCGGTCAGAAAGATACATTCCACATAGACGCAATTGTTCTAAAATTGGACGCGCTTTAACTCTTGTTGCAAGTCATCAAAGTCTACAGAAAACACATCTACTTGTTCCCGCGCAAGTGCACAAAGAAAATCGCGGCGGTTTAAACCTGCAATTTGGGCAGCTTTTTCCTGAGAGACTTCAGCCTTTTGATACCAGTATATAGCGGCAGCAAGGCGCATATCACGCACAAAATCATCTGGGGGAAGACGACGGGCTGAGAATACTTCTTCGGGTAAATCTAGACTCACTCTGGTCATAGAGTTATGCTCCACTTAATTAAAATCCCAATCCCTTCTTTCTTGCTAACACACCATCAACCCAGCGTTTCTCGTCTGTGCCGTTGGGGTACAATGCTGAAAGTGCTTGAGCTAATCGCCAAAAGCGTTGGTCAGTACCAGCACCTTCTTCTACTAAGAAACGTTTGAGGGCTTCGCTGCGCCCGGCTGCAAATAAAATCATGCTTTGGTGAATGCGGTCTAATATAGTGTTTCCTAGTGGGGGTACAGTTTTTTCACCCCAAGAATTGTTCTCGTCTTCTATGCTACCAGCAATATCAAATAAGCTTAGTTGCTTGACATCTTTCTTTTTACGTTTGGTAGGTGCTTTGGCTTCGTCTTTCCCAAAAAGGTAGTGTGTGCGCTCTGATACAGGTAGAAGTCGCGCTTTGTTGCCTTTAACTTCTACTAGGCGGTTGAGATTTTCTAAATGTGCGCCGAGTCCTTGGGCGATTTTCCGGGCAGCATCAAATTCTAGAAAGTTTATCAGCTTGTCTATCAATAGCTAACCCTAAACAAGTTTGAACAGAGGAAACTAATTCTTGCTCATGCTCACTTGTTAAATGTTTTCCTACATCTTGTACTAGTTCTACTAATATTATTAACGCTAAAGATTGCCGAAAATTAAATAGACTACCCCATGTATTAAGTCCATAAATGGGCGCATTAAATACACCACTCATTACTGGTAAAATTTCATCCGGTACTAAATTTAATACTCCTTTATGTTCCTGTTTACGTTTTTCTAACTTATCAATTACTTTTCTTACTGCTTCTAAATCATCCTCACTTGGTAAGCGATAAAATCTTCCTTGAGTTTTGGGTTTAGTTATCACCACACAAAATAATCTTGCATCATTCGTCCCACCTTGACGGGCTTTTAATTGTGTTCTCACCGAAGCTACAGGAGTAGTATAAGCACAACAGGGACAAGTAGCCGAACCTCTTTTTACAGTTCCATCCAAGCTAGGATTTTTTATTTCAACTTCCGGGTTATCAGCAACTACCCATTTACTCTTCTGCTTTTCAATAATTTCAAAATCTACCCGCCTATCTTCCGGTTTAGGAATCATCCTTAAACCAATATTTCGATTACTCTTTTTACACAACCACAAAGACCGCATTAACGGCACTTCCGCTCCACAACCAGGACCTTCACAAGTAATAGTCCTCGCCCAAAGATAAGCAATAGGTGTCGCCCCATCTGGGTCTTTAGGATAAAACTCAGCTAATTCCTTCTCTGCTTCTTCCTTAATCCATTGTCCCCACTTTCGCACCTCATCAGCCAACTGCTGCCCATATTTGGGAATATATTCCAACACCACTTTATTCAACAAAACCGCCACAGGATTAATGTCAGAAGCAAACGCATCCGCACCCACTCGCAACGCCTCTAAAGGTATTGCCCCACCACCAGCAAATGGGTCAACCACTAACGGTTTTGTTCCGGGAATTCCGCCTAATGCTTCATGTGCCGTTTGTGTTAAAGTACGACTGGTTTCTAAATAATCTGCATCAGTAGAATTGTCCCAGTTGGCAAAGTCAGCTATAAAATCCAGCAGAGTCTTGCGAAGTTCTACTGGGTCGTGTAATAACTGAGGATTTTTATTAATAGCTGTTAAGCGATTGAAAGAATCAGCACTAGCTTTTTCTGGATGATTTTTTGCCCAATTTAACATCAGCTTTTTTGCCGTACTGACAAACGCCTCCGGACACAATGGGTCAGCAGGATCTGGCCATAATGCAGCACAAATGACTGCCCGACACGCCGCCAAAGGTCGTCGTGCCCACCAAATATGTAGCGTTGAAATATGCCCGTGGCGAATTGATTTTTCTCGCCGTGCGTGGGCGGATATTCGCTTGATGGGTAAGTCAACTTCAATGAGGCGTTTGGGGTATTGTGTCGTCGGCATTACATTAATAATTATGTGTTAATAATATTAAAACAATTAATCTTCTTCACTGCTGACAGTAAAGTCTACTTGCTCGTAAAGGTCGCTCAGTTGAATTTCAAAATCAATCGTTTGAAGTGATAAAGTTGCAGATTCCCCTTCAAGTTCAGTAAATAACCATTGACCTTCTGCAGTTTTTACATACTGCATAACATGATAGTGATATTGGTCGATTAAAATATATTCTTGAAATTCAGGGATAGACCGATAATAGAGAAACTTATCACCTTGGTCGTAATTCTTAGTCGATTTAGATAAAACTTCTGCAATCAGCAAAGGATTCATGACGGTAGTTGTATTTGTTCCCGTATAAACAGGTTGTCCTTGAATTATCATCACATCCGGATAGGTATGTTGACGATAACGCGGTATCCATAAACGTACATCACCAATATAAACTCGATAATTTTGCCCTTTCACTGCAAATTTTAAGGAAGCTGCTAAATTCAGTGCAATTTCATTATGATTTGTAGTTCCTCCAGTCAGTGAAACGATTTCTCCATCGCGGTATTCGCTTTTATATTCTGCTTTTTCCTCAAGTTCTAAATATTCTTCAGGTGTGTAGTAGCGTTTTTGTGTTTGTACTTGCATAAATATACAACCTATTGTGCTGTTAAAATTTTCTGGGCAGAAACGTGATAATGCTCAATCTTCACCAACGGCTCCCATCCTAATCGTACTGGGTCTTCTATAGGATGAACTTCTGGGGTAGAAGCGCAATTAAACACAACGTACAACCAATAATCCTGTTTTAATCTTTCGGCTGTTTTATACTCATTAGTCGTCAGCGCCACCTCACCGACTGTAGATCTTCCCTTAACTTCAATAAACCGCACGGCGATCGCTGTCTGTGGATCTTCGGGATGAGGTTGACGCGAAATCAAGTCAAAACCGCGATTTTCTTTCTCCACACTCACCACCTTCCATCCCCTAGCTTCTTCATATGCAATCACCGCCTCAACTGCAATGCGCTCAATCTCATCATTGCTAACCATCCGCGCAATTTCAGGCGTTGTGCGTTCTGGGTGCGGTAAAACCCAAGCACGTCCGTGATGGCGAATATCCGTGATGGTACAGCTACCCTCCTGCTGCAATTCCTCCCGACGCTGTTCTAGGCGTGCGTTTAATTCAAACAAACGGTCTTCTGACTGCTTGATGCGTCCATCTAACCCCGCTTCCTTAGAACCGGATTCTTTTTGCTCAATCAACTCAGCAAACTGACACTGCACTTTATCAATAATCGTGTTGAGGCTAATTTCCATGTGCTGAGAAATCGTCTCTACTTCCTTTTGGCGCTGAGTCCGAATCTCTGTTAAAAAGCGATTTAACTCCTGTTCAATCAAAGCTTGTTCTGCGCGATCGCGGCTGGGTAGCGCACTATCATCTGGTAACTCGGCACCGCTTACCCTGTACTCCGCACTCCCCGACGCAAGAACCAAATCTAAAAACAGCGTTGGCTGGCGCACCGTCATTGTACCGTCCAGTTCAGTTTGAATCACATACAAACGCTCGTGCAGCTTATTCCCGCGTCCATCAGAAATTCCCGCACTGAACACATCCAATCTCCCTGGCTGATGACGATACAAATCGTAAAATACAGCACCTCGCCGCAAGTCTTCCTGCACCCGCACCAAGACATCATCCCTCACGCACTCAAATAACGGATGTCCTGGCGTTACCTATTCCAGTGTTGCGTCATTTGTCAATATATTTTTATCAAACGTAATCTTTTTGTACTCATGTCCCAACTTGCCAAAACGGGATTCGAGGCGATCGCCTATCGCCCACAAAGTCCGTGGAACTCGCCCAATCCGGTAAACTTTTTGACCTTTCGCATTTTCCTTGGGATGAATTCCCGCAATAGGAGCCGCTTGAATAAAAAAGTCCTCAATAACTTCTGGCACCAAACGTCGTTCTTTTGCCTCCGCAGCCTTACCCACAATTGGTGCTAGATTTAATTCGCGCTTCGCCAAACCTTCCAACGCCGAATCGCTAATCCGCCGAAAGCGATCGGTGTCCACCTGCTCGACGATGCGGTTCTTAATCACATCTTCAGTCAAGTTGTGGGCGTACATATCGCGAATCATCCGCTCTAGTTGATTGGCAGGAAAGATATCACCCAAAACGTTAAAAACTTTACCCGTTCTCTCCGGGTCAAGGTCTACCTCAATGGCGCGGATGCGCTCAAATAACTTCCACAGTACCCGCCCTTCACGGGTATTTGTAGAAACAAAGTTAAAAATCAAACAATCCTTATCCTGTCCGTAACGATGGATGCGTCCCATCCGCTGTTCCAAACGCACGGGATTCCAGGGAATGTCATAGTTAATCAGAAACCAGCAAAATTGCAGATTTATACCTTCCCCCGCAGCTTCCGTGGCGACTAACACCTGACAATCTTCCCGAAACTCCCGCTCAGAATAAATGCGAGTATTGGGGGTGTCCCTGTCGCCAATTTTCATTCCCCCATGAATCTGTGTAACAGACAATTTCCAGTCTCGTAACTTACCCACCAAGTAATCCAGGGTATCTTTGTGCTCAGTGAAAATGAGCAGTCTCATATTCTTGTCTTGGAAGATTCCTTTTTGGGTAATAACTTCCTTAAGTCTCACCAACTTAGATTCAATTTCTCGCTCTTCTAAATTCTTAGCCTGGATGATTAATTTATTTAATTGCAGTATTTCTTGTTTGAGCGCTATGGGGTCAATTGAAGCGACAACTCCTTCTAAATCTCCCAGAATTTTTTGCTGTTCTTCTTCAGTCAGTTCATCAAAATCCTCTGGTATTTTCTTATTAATCTGCTCTTGGCGATAAGCCTTTGGATCTTCCAATATTCTTTGACGTTTGTCTCGCATTCGCTCCAAACTACGTCGCACTGCATAAACGCTGGAGGCGAAACGACGTTGCAACATTGCCATTGTAAAACCCAAAGCTCGACCACGCGCTGAATCATCAGTAGAGGCTTTGATGGACTGGTCATCAACATAAGTTGTTAAGTCGTCGTAAAAGTCAAACTCATCCGCATCAATCTGAAAATCAATTGTTTCGACTTTGCGGTTAGTGAACAGTTTCTTAACAATACCTGTTTCTGGTTCCGGGAAAGTAACCAGTGCTTCTTTAGTGCGACGCAGATAAAATGGGGCGCTGTTGCGCAGCATTGCTTCTTCTAAACTTTTGACATCCCCGTATACATCGCGGTCTAAAAGTTCGAGGAATAAACAGAAATTTTTCGGGTCACCTTTATGGGGCGTTGCTGTCATTAATAAGTAGTGGTCGGTGTGTTTTGAAAGTTCTTCACCCAGCTTGTAAGCCAAAGTTTTCCTATCTGAACTATGAGCGCTCATCTTGTGCGCTTCGTCCACAATAACTAAATCCCAGTTACTTCTTAATAAACTATCTTTAGCATCTTCAATACGGGAAACCCAAGACACTGAGGTGACAACCTGATGTTTTTCTTTCCAAGGGTTAGAACCATAATTAGCCCGCAGCACATCACCACGAACCACCTCAAACTCTTCGCGAAATTTCTCTTTAAGTTCCCGCTGCCATTGAAATGTCAGGTTAGCAGGGGTGATAATTAGAGTACGCTTAACTAACCCCCTAACTTTAAGTTCTTTCAGTAGCAACCCTGCCATGATAGTTTTACCAGCACCGGGGTCATCAGCGAGTAAAAAACGGATGCGCGGTTGTTTAAGAAAATAGTTGTATACTGCTTCAAGTTGGTGAGGTAGGGGATCAACACGAGCAATGGCGAGGGCAAAAAAGGGATCGTATTCGTAGGCTAAACCCAGGCGCAAAGCTTCGACACCCAAGCGAAAATGCAGCGAGTCACCATCAAAAGGTTCTTTGTCTGGAGTTGCTTGAAGTTGTGCTACTTGAGAAGGATTGAGAATGAGTTGATGAACTTGATTTGTGTTGAGTCCTTGACCGATGAGTTTGACTGATGCACCCATCGGGATGATTATCAATACCTGTACGGGTTCGCTGAAGATTGAACCTGTAACGATGACATTGGGTTTGAGTTGGTCGATTTGCATGATTTTCGCTTGCTCCAGACACCACTAGCAGTGAGAAGATTGACTGTTGAGCAAACCGCTGGACTCAATCTTAGACTGTTGTGCTACTTGAGTTGGTTATAGCGAAAAAACAATCACGTTGGCCAAAAAAGCAGCCACAGAAGATTTGACCAACTCCAGTGAGTTCACAGAAGACGCATCACAAAGACAAGAAAATGTTTTGCGTCCTGTTTTGTTGATTTGTCTAACTTATGGTTTGAAATGAAAAATATGCAAAGCTGTAGAAATCAGGGTTAAGAAAATTATAAAACCAATGGCATCTAGCATCGTTGTCACCAAAGGTCCACTAACCAAGGCGGGATCAAGTTTTAGTCGCTTCAAGCCCATTGGTAATGTAGTTCCTAAAGTGACAGCCACAAGAGTATTTGTTGCCATGACTGTTCCAGCAACTAACGACACCCAACGCTCTTGAGGTGGTGCCCAAATCAAGGAAAGCATAACCATAGTCAGTCCTAGTGCTACCGCTGTACCCAGTCCTGCTTGAAGTTCCTTACGAAGAATTTTGAAGGTATCTTGGGGTGTGATCTCTCCCACACCAAGTCCACGAATTGTCACTGTTAAGGCTTGAATACCTACAGTACCGCCTGTGTTGGAGAAAAGCGGCATGATGACAGCCAGCACTGGCACCATTGAAATTGTTGACTGAAAGGGGGCGATCGCACTAGATGCGCCAATATAAAGCAACATAACTCCAAACAGCCACGGTAAGCGCTTGCGAAGAGTTATCAGAGGAGATGAAAAAGCCTGTTCATCACCACCACTCACACCTGCCAGTTTTTGAATGTCTTCTGTGGCTTCTTCTTCCAAAATATCGACCACATCATCAATCGTGACAATACCCACCAGTCTCTCTTCTCGGTCAACCACAGGGACGGCGATTAAGTCATATCGCTTCATGACTTGGGCAACTTCTTCTTGAGGCGTTTCTGTTCTGACTTTGATGACGCGAGTGCTAGCGATATCTGTGATGAGAACATCAGGAAAGGTGAACAGGAGCTGTCGTAGGGAGACAACACTCACCAGCTTGCGGTTATCGTCCGTAACGTAGGCGTAGTAAATTGTCTCCTTGTCTTCGTCCTGGAGGCGGATCTTACTCAAAGCTCCTCCAACTGTTAACCCATCTCGCAATCGCACGTATTCTGTTGTCATCACGCGTCCAGCGGTGCCTTCAGCATAGCCGAGAATCGTTGCTGTTGCTTGCCGTTCTTCTGGACTCAGTTCTTGCAATAGACGTTTGACAACCCCAGCCGGTAATTCATCAAACAATTCTGCGCGTTCATCCGGACTCATCGCCTCAATGATTTGTGCAACTTGAACATCATGCAGGGAATTTATGATTTCTTCCTGTACTTCTGGAGGCAGATATTCAAATACATCAATTGCTTGATGTTTATTCAGTAAACGGAATGCGATCGCCCGATCTTGTTTGGGCAATTGTGTAATGTACTCTCCCACATCTACGGGTTGTGTACTATTCAAATCCAACTTGAGTTGATTTAAGTCGCCAATGTCAAAAGCCGAATTGCGAACATCTTGTAAGAGCATGATAAAACCTCCAAATGCCTCCCCCGCGCTGGGAGACAAACTCGCCAGATCAGAGGAGGTTAGTACTGTCGTCTTGTGGACTTTTGTCCATAAAATCTCAGAAATTCAACATCGATTACCAATACAATGGCATCGCTAATTTATAATCCTAGCCTGGAACAGTGTAATCTGGTAGATATCAAAAGTCAGAAAAAGAAAGTTCTATTCCACTTGAGTTGAATTTTTTCTCACCCTGATGCCTATTGATTTCTGTAGATTTTACTACTTTGAGTGTCTGTGTCAAGCGTACAAGTTTATTTAAGTAGAAAGTTTTTCAAGTAAAAAGATTTACTGGAGACTAGTTTTAAATATCATTGTTTTTGGAAAAATTCTCACTTTTGGCTGTGATCGCAAAGGCGGCGTTCGCGTACTTTTTCTGGAGTTGGCTTTATTTCTGTACTTTTTATTACATATAGCGCTTCTTGTTATTAGACCACAAATACAAGGAAAGCCAATGATCGACTAGAGTTTCCTCACTTGCATACGCACGGAGGATGACGCACTAGTTGGCTAGCATCTGGCGTTGGGCATTATCCATAAAAGCCTGTGTAATAGACATTTATAAGTAACCTCTCACAGCCAAAGATAGTGGAAGCATGCTTTTAGGAGCAATACTAAATTTTATAGGAATCCGGTTTGATTTGGTGAGACCAGTGCGAATGACGGCTTTCCCGACCTAGGTATCTGGCGTGCGCTTTGCGCATACGCCAGAGCCGGCACGAGGGAGACCCTCCCGCAGCGCTGGACTCACCGTAAGGCGTGGCCGTTCCCACTAGGGTGAATCACAAAGTAGAGACGCTTAACGCTTAAGAAGCAATAAAAGTGTACCTAGCTTCGTCAAAAATCAAATACGAGTCCTATAGTTCTTATACAACTATCCTTCCAAGTGAGCCATCGGCATATAACTCCGTTGGTATCAATTCAGTCTTGCCGTTGACTTTTAACTTGGAAGTAAACAAATTTTACTATTGGAGAATTCTTTTGGTTATTAGGTATAAGCAGAAACGCACTCATTCTGAAAAAAGAATAATTAAAGATGTTTTTTCTGTTTTGACAAACTACAATTTCTTAGCGAATTCCTGCGTAGAATGACTTTCCTGTAGAAGTTTCTTCTTATAGAGTATTAACAAAACCAATTTCAATCTCAAGAAAAAGTTACCTAGTTGCTGATAAAGATTTGAAAAAAAATGAGATTTAGAGTATCTTTCTTTAAGAATGGAAAAGCTAGTTTGTATCTTGATAGGAGACAAAAACTAATTTATCATTTCGAGCCACAAAACAAGTGCCTACTACAAAGGTAGTTTTGGCTTTGCTGACATAATTTACTTCACCGTCTCAGGGTTGCATTCCGGAAACAACGTAACAAATTAACTATGAAAACAGTCACTCAACTACTAGCTCGTCTTGAATGTTATTATCAGCAAATCAAGACAATTATCCTTGCCCGTCAAAACCCAATTACAGGTTTGCTACCAGCAAGCACAGCGATAACTGCCCACGGAGATTACACTGATGCTTGGGTACGTGATAACGTTTACAGCATTCTGGCAGTTTGGGGGTTGGCGATCGCCTACCGCAAAGTTGATGATGACAAGGGACGCAGATATGAGCTAGAACACAGCGTCGTTAAGTTGATGCGGGGTTTGTTATTTGCTATGATGCGCCAAAGCGCTAAATTAGAGCAATTCAAGCACACTCAATCTTCGTTGGATGCTTTACATGCCAAGTACAACACTTCTACAGGTGATATTGTTGTTGGTGATGACGAATGGGGACATTTGCAATTAGATGCCACATCAATATATCTACTAATATTGGCGCAAATGACTGCTTCAGGATTGCAGATCATTTACACATTTGACGAAGTGAATTTTGTCCAAAATTTGGTTTACTATATTGGACGAGCGTACCGTACTCCAGATTTCGGTATTTGGGAACGAGGTAATAAAATTAATCATGGCAATGCGGAATTGAATGCCAGTTCTATAGGTATGGCAAAAGCTGCATTGGAAGCGATTAATGGTTTGGATTTATTTGGTGTATATGGTTGTCAAGCATCGGTGATTCATGCGCTGCCAGATGAAATTGCTCGTGCCAGGATTACGCTAGAATCTCTATTACCTAGAGAATCGTCTTCAAAAGAAATCGATGCCGCGTTGTTGAGCGTTATTGGTTTTCCAGCATTTGCTGTAGAAGATGTAGATCTGCGGGAACGTACCCACAACGATATTATCAATAAACTCGAAGGAAAATACGGCTGCAAGCGCTTCCTGCGTGATGGACACCAAACAGTTTTAGAAGACAAAAACCGCTTACACTACGAACCATTAGAACTCAAACAATTTGAGCAAATTGAGTGTGAATGGCCTTTATTTTTCACCTATTTATTTCTAGATGGTTTGTTTCGCGGTGAACAAGAACAAGTCAAATATTACCAAGAGCGTTTAGAATCTTTATTGATTGAGCGTGATGGTTTGCATCTAGTTCCAGAACTTTATTATCTCCCAGAAGAATCTATAGAGGCAGAGAAGTTAGCACCTCAAACTCAGCCGCGTTTACCTAACGAAAATGTTCCGCTGGTATGGGCACAGAGTTTGTATTTTCTTGGTCAAATGTTAAGTGAAGGATTGATAGCAGTTGGAGATATTGACCCTTTGGGAAGATATTTATGCGTAGGAAAAAACCAGCAAGCTGTCGTACAAATAGCTTTACTTGCACAAGATGAAGATTTACAAGCAAAACTGGCAGTTCATGGAATTGAGACACAAACACCCAAACAAGTCGAACCAATTCAGGTTCGACTTGCAGAGGATCTTTCAGCTATTTATACCCAAGTTGGACGCAACGATAAACTTGGTTTAACAGGACGTCCAGTGCGACGTTTGAGAAGTCTGACAACATCTAAGATTTTTCGTATTCGTGGGGAGACAGTTGTTTTTCTACCCTCGGTTTTGGACTCTCAAGTGTTTTACCTAACTCTTGATTATCATTTTCTGGTTTATCAAATCAGAAGTGAACTTGCTTACATCCAAAAATATTGGATTGATTTAGGGCGTCCTATCCTGACTTTAATGTTGACTCATACCATGTTAGAAACAGGTAGTGAGGCATTACTTGCTCTGATGCAAGAACTGAAAGAAGGCGTTTGTAACGGTGTACGGGTAAAATTGGGGCGTCTTAATCAGTTGATGTTGACTGCTGGAACACAACGGATTGATTTTCTTCAAGACGATTTTGAATATTCTCTATCTTCCATCAAAGATACTGCGCCTCGCTGCTCGTATCTGATTTACAATCCAGAAAGAAATTGGCCCTTAAAACATACTCAAGAATTTCAAATGGAGTGTGAAACAAACTTAGAATTGTTGCTCTCCTCTTTGCGTTCATCGGAAAATCTCTACGAGCAAATAGAATTATTGCAGACTTTGGTTCGTTTGGAAGGGTTAGAATTTGATACAGGCTTTGGCGGACCAGAAAATCCCGTAACTGTGGCAGATTTGCTGGATGAAGTTTACACTAAAGCAGGCGATTCCGGCATTTGGGCAGTTGTGCGTCGTGCAGCAGGGTTGCGACAAATGAGCGATATCGGCTTGTCGGACGTAGTGACAAGTATTGTGGTGCGGGGTAAGCAAATTGCTGTGGGTAAGTCTTACAGCGAAGATTCACTCATCACTATTCCTCTGTCGCACAGGGAAATTGTTGAGAAAATAAATGACTATTGTCGGGAAGATATAAGCGATCGCGTTCTGACTCAAGAAATTCTGATTTATCTGAGTGCTTTGATCAAGACAGAACCAGAACTGTTTAAAGGACTACTCACCCTCAGAATTGGTTTTATGATTCTGTTGATTACCAGCGAATTGGTGCAAGAGTTAAATCTTACTCAAGATGAGGCTTATGAACATCTAATGCAACTGTCACCTTCGGAAGTTCAAACACGAGTCCGTCAGGTATTATTTGAATACGTCAACTTAAGTCAGCTATTACGTCAGCAAGAATCTCTGCACCTCAAACAAAAAGAAAGTGACATAGATTGGGCTGTGGTACCAGCTTCAGGAGATGAAATAGATGTACCATCAGGTGGTTGGCGACGGTTCCGCCAAGCTGAGGGAGCAACAGGACGTGTTCCAAAAGACTTTTTTAAGCAGGTTTGGCTGGTGATGGAACATTGCAAAGGCTTGGTGATTGGCGATAAACTAGAACGCCGTAACCGTTTGGATAGCGAAGTTATTTTGTCAGAAATGACAGCAGGAGAAAAGAATTTTGCCTTGCAAGTAGAACATTTGCTAAATAAAATTGGATCTCCCGAGTACCGACAAGTTAATATTGAGGCGTTGACGGAATTAGCAGCAGTTGCATCCAACAACCCCAACTTACAAATTGAAGAATACATCGTCTTGGATGTGTTAATCGGTCACGCCGTGCGATTAGCATGGTTAGAAAGTCATCCGAAAAGGGGCGATCGCTATGATGAAGATAAAGCCAGTGCATGGCGATCGTTTTACAACACCTCTCCCAGAGACTGCGCCAGTTATATTGTCAAGGCGTTCAGGTTCTTGATAGAGTTTGGGCAATATATAGCAGCTTAAGTTTGAAGTGGGTATAGGGTGCGTTACCGCTGCGGTAACGCACCTTCTAAAAGCAAAAGCTGTGAATTAAAGACTCTCCCTTGAAATAAACAAAAATATGAGTCAACTAACAATAGAACAATTGGATTTACTCCAGAATGCTTTACGCCTTGCAGGGCAATTGTGAAACATATTACCTCAGCTACACTGACCAAATGCACCTGCGCAAGCCATAACATTAAGGGGATTAAACCCAAGTTTTGGTATAAAATAATTTATCAAAAAATATAAAAAATGTTTATTCCACCACACCTCTGTGAGGATGTTTGGAAAGTGTCGTCTTGTACCAAGATTTATCGGCGAGTTCCCTAAATCCTCGATGCTTTGGGAGCATTCCAATCTTGTGAACCTAATGCGAGCCGGAAAACTCGCGCTTAGTACACGAGCTTTCCGGCTCGCACTGCATTTAGGATGTTCCCGGATGCGGTTGGGAGGTAAAGGGAAATCTAAATGGTGTATTTGTTGACAACAATACTTCTCAAACATCCTGTTGTGAGATTGTGCCAGCTACATTTTAAAAGCTTTTCATGATTTTCTTACCTAAAGAAAATTACGAAAAAGATCGTTTGGGAATATTTTGCAAGCAATGGCAAATAATTTTTGTCCAAGGTTTGCCACTCACATAATTCTCAAAAAAACTCTAATTCTTGTTAATAACATTAGGTGGACTGACTAATTTACTCTGTAGTTGTGCCGGTGAAAATGAAAATACCAATACATAAGCGCCAGAAAAGCCAATATTTATTTCACAATCGCTGGATTGACAGACAACGAATTGTTCGCAACATGGAGGCTTTCCAAGACTTAATTGTGATTGTCCTGTGTTTGGGCTTGTTTGCCTACATGGTTATGCAACTGTGGGAGATATTTACCCAGCTTGCAGTGCCATTAAATCATCAACAAGTGACTGCAAAAATACTATTTTTGTTGATTTTGGTCGAATTATTCCGACTCCTAATGGTTTACTTGCAGGAGCATAGTATTGCTGTAGGAGTAGCAGTGGAGGTATCAATAGTATCTGTACTACGAGAAGTCATTGTTCACGGAGCACTGGAAATTTCTTGGGTTCAGGCTGCATCAATTTGTGGTTTACTGTTGATTCTGGGTGCGCTACTGCTAGTTTGTGCTAAGACACCACACATGGATTACATGATTAGTAAGACTAACCATAGCGCTCTTAACCACAGTGATGATGAGGAACAGGATAATGGAAATAAAATGTCACATTCAACTCAATATGAGGAGATTGTTCAGAGCTAGAAGCTATTTTTATTTAATTTTCTTGTCTACCTAGGAATGGATGCTCACGGTGATTGTTGTTAGAGTTTCTTGTAAATAAGTTGACATAATTCCAGACTATACTGCAAGGTATGTCTGGAATTTTCAAATTCATCTATGCCAAGCTTGGTAGAAGTGTAAAAAATAGTACTTTCAAATTCTGAATAAACACTCTTGGGTGAGGGAGTGAGGAAAGTGTTGGTTTCATCCATAACGGGTTGCTATCCTGAGCAGTGGAGCGCTTTAAACAAACTTTAAGAAGATTAGACAATATTTTATTGATTATTCCTGGACAGTAACAATTTGGTTGTTTAGGTTAGATGTAATATACTTAAGCATACGTAAGTCAAATAATGACAGATAATCAGAACGAAGAACTAAAAAATAAAGCAGAAGGTACAGCATTAGTAGCTGGAGGAACTATAGCCGGTGTTGGTGTATCCGCAGTCGTTGGCGGTATGGGATTAGTTGGAGGTTTCGGAGGCGTAGCAATTGGCATGGCTCCTGTGACTGCTGCTGGTGCAGTTGTTGGCACCGCTGCTTATGGAGCTAAGAAGGCAATAGAAGAGGGAGACGCCACAGCTATAGGTGCAGTCGCAGGAGGAGCAGCAGTTGGAGTCGGAGTTTCTGCTGTCGTTGGAGGTATGGGTTTAGCAGTTGGAGGAACTGCTGTCGCTATTGGTGCTGCGCCGGTTGTAGCAGCTGGTGCAGTAGTTGGACTAGCTGCTTATGGTTTGAAAAAGCTGTTTGATAAGTAATGACAAGACAGTCCCTCAATCCTGTCCAAAAATTAGTGCGTGGTGTTATTCGGGATTTGATTCATCAGGCTAACAGTGAAAAGGCTGATAAATCTAAAAAGCCAAAGGTGAAAAAGTCTGCTGCTACCAAATCCCTAGCTCAAGCAAAGCAAGATAGTAGTAAACGCTCCCGCCACATTCCCGCATCAGTTCGTGTGTCGGTTTTAGACAAAGACGATTATAAGTGCGTTTTTTGTGGTCGCAGTAGTCAGCAAGTGCAATTAGAAGTTGACCATATTGTACCTTTTTCCAAAGGTGGCAGTAATAACCTCAGCAACTTGCAAACGCTGTGTACAGATTGCAACCGTGGTAAAGAAGCGCGTTTGTTGAAAAAGTAAAGCTAAGGACAAAAACAAGTGACACACAACTCCACAACTGGTGCAGCATTTATTGCAGGAGGAACCATAGCAGGTGCTGGTGTTTCCACAACTGTAGGCGGGATGGGATTAGCCGGAGGATTTGGAGCAGTTGGAATTGGCGCAGTTCCTGTTGTTGGTGCTGGCGCTGTCGTAGGTGCAGCTGCTTATGGTGTTTTTAAGGCAATAGGAGAGGGAGATGCTGCTGCTTATGGTGCAATGGGAATTGGGGCAGTAGGCGGTGCTAGTGTTTCTGGGGTTGTTGGTGGTATGGGATTAGTCGCACCCAAAATAGGTTTAGCTTTTGGTATTGGCACAGTCTCTATGGCAGGAATTGGTGCTGTGGTTGGACTCGCCGCCTACGGTATTGCCAAGTTGCTAGACGAAACCGGAACAAGAGAAACACCAGCACAGGTTTTCGACAGGATGGAAGAGAAAATTTTGCAGATGGAAGCTTATTCTACAGCAGTGTTCGAGTTAGAGGCATTTTTGACTGGTGAGGATCTCAATCAAAAATTTGCCGCTCTGGAAGTTGAGGATGAGTTACAGATGCTCAAGAAAGAATTGCACAAAAAAGCTCAAACTTCTCCTCCTAAGATTGAAACAGAAGTTGTATCCCTCAAAGGAGTATCACCTGAAACTTGGAGATGTGTACACACTCTTAGGGGACATACAGCTGCAGTGAATGCGATCGCCATCAGTCCCGACAGCCAAACCCTAGCTAGTGGAAGCAATGACACAACAGTTCGTCTATGGAACTTAAAAACAGGAAAATGGCTTTACACTTTCGCGGGGCTTGAAGAGGCGGTTTTATCTGTTGCTATCAGTTCCGATAGTAAGACACTTGTCAGTGGGAGTGTTGCTTGCAAAATCAGCAGTTGGTATTTAGACACAAAAAAATTTCTCGGTACATTCTTTTGTTTGAACTCTCCCTACAGTCATACTGGCTTTGTTTACTCAGTAGCCTTCAGCCCTGACGGAAAAATCCTGGCAAGTGGTAGTGCTGATAAGACTATCAAAATTTGGGGACGATACACAAAAGAGGTAAAACGTACCTTGAATGGACACGACTACGCTGTTTTGTCTGTTGCTTTTAGTCCTAATTGCAAAATTCTTGCCAGTGGAAGTGCTGATAAAACTATCAGAATTTGGGATTTAAAAAATTGGGGGCAGCCTTATATTATCAGAGGACATTCAGGAGCAGTGAACACAGTTGCCATCAGTCCTGACAGTCAAACTCTAATTAGTGGTAGCACAGACACTACAATTAAACTGTGGAATCTCCACACTGGAGAATTGCTCCAAACTCTTAGCGGACACTCAGCTTCAGTTGTATCTCTTGCCATAAACCCAGATGAACAAACTCTTGCGAGTTGCAGCACAGACGGTATCATTAATATTTGGAATTTACGAACTGGGCAACTACTACAAACTCTTTCTGGATGCAGTCCCGTTGCGTTCAGTTATGATGGCAAGACGCTGGTAAGTGGTGAAAAAAGCGGCACCATCAAGATTTGGCGTCAAACCTCTGCCAGTAATGAATCGATACTTGAGTTTGTACCATCTGGAGAATGGTGGGAAGTTTTGGGTGTAGAAAAGACTGACAATCCAAAGGATGTAAAACGTGCTTACCTGAGATTAGCAAGGCTGTATCATCCTGATGTCAATAGCTCTACTAGTGCAAAAGCTGCAATGCAAGCAATTAACCGGGCTTATAGAGACTACCGCCAAAAAGTTAACGCTCTAAATTTTAGGGCTTAAAGTGACGCGCATTTGTCAATAAGCAATATTGCTTAAAAATTAGCATAAATCGGGGGGTAATCGGATGCACTGTTGTGGCGATCGCCTTTTTACCCATAACCTACTAAAATGAGTCATCGCCACAACAGTGCATCAACTCCCTCATACCAAAATCCGCTGACATCAGCACCAAAAAATTAATCAGCCTCGCACCTGATAACTGGGTAAAATGGGTAACACAACTTCCCGACATTACAGCCCAAGAAGTTCTCAACTCAGAATTCCAATGGATTAGCCGTGAAAGTGACGTATTAATCTGCGCCGAAAGTCCCCAATATGGGCAATTTCTCGTACTCAACGAGTTACAATTACGCTACAAGCCGGAAATGCCTAAACGGATGCGGGCATACGCTGCACTAGCAGAAGAGAAATTTGATTTGCCTACCTACCCGGTACTTATCAATATCCTTAAAGACAAAGAAGGTGACGCCGAAATTCCCACGCGCTATGAATCAGAATTTGCAGGTTTACTAGTCCGTCAAGACTACCGCGTAATAAATCTTTGGGAAGTCGATGTGGAAATAGCTTTTCAACAACCCGTGCTATCTTTGCTTCCCTTTGTACCAATCCTTAAGGGTGGCGCAGAAGAAAACACCATACAGCAAGCTTTGCAAATTCTCCGCGCAGACGAGCAATTGAATCAGTTAGAAACTGTTCTAGCATTTTTTGCTAGCTTCGTATTAGACAGTGCATTAGTTCAGCAAATCATGAGGTGGGATATGGCAGTGTTAAGCGAATCTCCCTGGTATCAGCAAATTTTGAGAGAAGGAGAAGCACGAGGACGGCGACAGGAGATGCTGTCTGGTATTGAACTAGGATTAGAGCTAAAATTCGGTAGCGAGGGACTGCAATTAATGCCAGAAATCTCTCAAATATCTAATTTAGAGAGATTAAAGGCAATTCAGCAAGCAATTAAAACTGTGAATAGTGTGGATGAATTAAAGCAAATCATCTAAGCTTATCTTCCTCACCAGCCAAAGCCGCAAATTGCCGCACAGCTCGTACTAAATCATCCGGTGTACCAATATCAAGGTAAGTACCATCGGCAAATACTTCTGCTTCTACATGAAAACCTTTATTAATGGCAGCTTGAATCACATCGCCAATCGGTATTTCTGGTCGCAGCGATAGGTTACTATTTACCTGAAGAGTCATAAGATACTCGTGCAAAAACAGTGTGAAAGCAGGTGTCCAAACTGCAATACCCCACATGTATCGCAAATCTGACTGGGGAGGTTTTTCAGTTATCAGCCGTACTTTACCTTGATCGTCAAAGTCAACCATACCTGCTTTGTGAGGTTTATCAGTTGGGAATAATCCTAAGACGACATCGGCGTTACTAACTTCAAGGCGTGTCAATATTCGTACGTAGGCATCTTTAGGCTGAAATAAAATATCAGGAAAACCCAAGGCTATGATCGCATCTTGAACAAAAGGATAAGCCTGATCTAAGGTGAAAGGTACACCATAAGACAAGCCCATAATGAGATAGCCCAAACTCATGGAAAGCATCGTGCCATCTCCAAAATATCCTGGTATATCCCACTTGCCAGAACGCAGTATAAAATATGCTTTATCAATGCCTGCTAGTTGCATTTTTTCTAGCAGATATTGAGAAACAACCTTGGGACGCCAGTTAGATTTAACACCAAAATCTTGAAAACCAATCGGATATAACTCTTTGCTAAGTGGTAAAGGAGAAATCCGGGTTGCTTGTCCACCAGCAGGTAGCAGTCCGATGATTTGGCGTTGAGTCATAGGTTATGAAAAATAAATTGTTAAAAATTGTCTATCCTCTATTTGGTAGATATTTTAACTACATAGCAACACACAATAGCACGCAACCTATAAATTAAATAATTAATAACTAAAAAAATATCCCCCTTCCTAAAAAGTGCATTTGTCAGCTGCGACAAATAAAAAGGAGGGGGTTGTCAGGTTTTCTAATGTGAAAAATTTTACTTGATAGAAACAGCGTCCACATCGATTGTATTCGCATTCGCGCTAGAGGTAGAATCCTGAGTATTACTAGCGACTTCAGCGTCAACCTGACCTTTACGCTGTTTAAAGCCTTCAATCATTAGCCCAGACACCTCAGTAACTAGCAGTGTCAATAGAAAGACATCATCAATTTCTCCTACAATCGGTAAGAAGTCTGGAACAACATCAATTGGACTGACAAAATAAAGCAGTGTTCCTAAAATTACCCACCAGCGGTATTTAGGGTTCCGAAGTACATTGCGATACCAAGTATAAAGTGATTGGATTGGATTCATAGATTTTTACCTTCAGTTACCTTTAATTTTGGCAAATTATCACTTACACTTCCTGTGGGAATAACCGCCCTACTTGGTCTGGAAGATGCTACTCGTAAGTTATTGCACTCATCTCAACTCTTGAATGGGAAACGATTATGATAGTTGTGCTTTAATCTCTAAAATAATCGCTGCTTCAGGACAATTGTACTACAAATGAAAGGAGGAAACCTACAACAGTGGATATCCTAGATTTGTTTAAAAAGGGCGGACCTGCAATGTGGCCATTGCTTGCTCTGTCGATTTTATCTTTAAGTGTGATTTTTGAGCGTTTGTGGTTCTGGTTACGAATTTTAAACCAGGAAAAGGAGATAGTTAATCGCGTTTTGGATGCTGCCCGTGTAGATTGGATGTCGGCTGCTGATATTGCAAGAGTTGCAACAAAGCAGCCCATCGGACGGTTTCTCTATGCACCTCTAAGTCTTCCCAAAAGTGATCTAGAAAGTTTCCGACTGGCGTTAGAAGCAACAGCAGAAGACGAATTGGCTGGAATGCGACGGGGCGAAAAACTCCTGGAGGTTGTGATTGCTCTTGCGCCCTTGTTAGGATTGTTAGGTACGGTTTTAGGGTTAATTCAATCTTTACGCTCTATTCGCATTGGTGATTTAGGAACCGAATCTACAGCCGGAGTTACCAATGGTATTGGGGAATCTTTGATTAGTACGGCAACAGGACTTATTGTTGCGATCGTTACTTTAGCATTCTACCGCTTATTTCAAGGCATAGTCGTTAACCAAGTGAAAATTTTCCGCAGGGCAGGCAATGATATGGAGTTGCTGTATCTCCAGTCTCCACCTGACTACACAAAGATGAGATCTGAAAATATAATACCACCTGTAACAATCATAGGGGATTCCATACCAGATAAGCTCAATTCTCCTCGAAAAAGAGGCAAATCCAAGTTTTCTGAAACACCTGAACCCTCCTCAGAGTCTGATTTGTCGGAACCGAAAGATAATTAACAAAAAAAGCCCCAAACTCAGGTAGAAGAGCAAGAAAATGAAAATTAACCTACAGACTCCAGTAGAAGAAGTCCAAATTCAAATTATTCCCTTAATAGATGTCGTTTTTTGTATACTGACATTTTTTCTTTTGGCAGCTTTGCAATTCACTCGCCAACAAGAAATTAGTATAAATTTACCTAAATCAGCTACCAGCACGCCATCTATTACTAATAAACCTAACGTAAATAGACCATTAGCAAATGCTCAACGGCAAATATTAACTTTGACGATCGACGCTATTGGTCAGACTTACGTAGAGAATGAGTTAGTCAAACGGGAACAGATCAAAGAAACTTTTAACAGATACCTTCAACAAACTCCCAACGCTATTTTGGCTTTGAGAGTCAGTCAAACAGCAACATACAATGATGTTATATCAATGATAGACTTGTGGCGACAAGTGGGAGGCGATCGCATATCTTTTGTTACAACATCATCTTTCTCTAATCAACCCACAACTTCGCCTCTACCCTCGTCTGGTTCTGCACCAGGAATACCATCTCTACCCAACACTTCACCCATCAATCCACAAACTAATCCCAACTTCAATCTTCCCACAATACCCAATCCATCTCAAATTAACCAAGGTGTAAGCCCAGTTAATCCAGGAACTTCTCCTGTATTACCTAAAGTACCAACAGCGCCTTCCGGACAAACCAATCCTACTCCTAAGAGGTAATGAGGAGCGAGGGGAAGTATTTTCTCTTTCTGCTTCCCCTGCACAAAAAGATAAGGGCTTTCATCCTCCCGCTTGCAGCCTGGTAAGGGATAAACGACCATTAATGATGAATTGTAAATCAGATGTCTAGCTTCATAATTCATCATTCTGTATTAAATAGTTACAACTTATAACTATTCGTTAGCCTTTGGCGGAGCAACTTTGGTATTTGATTGCTGAGCGCGCTGTTCCCGCTTTTTTCGATCAGCTAAAAGCATATCTGACATTACTGTCAAAGCTTGTGACATCTTATCTATATTAGAATAATAAATCTCTAAATCTTTATTGAGTTTGTCATCAGAGATATTCAAGCCATTGGCTATTGTTTTTAGTGCCTCATTGCGTTTTTTTTCATCCTTCACTAACTCTGGATCTGAGTATTCTAATAACGAGAATAAACCGATCCCAAACAAGCGGCTGTATTTAAATTTCGGATTGTTCGCTATTGCTTGTAAAGAGCCTTGAAAGTCAGCATCTCGATTGAGAGGAGTTTGTTGGCTTAACCACGCAGTCAGTTCTGAAGCGCTTATGTTTGTCGCTAATGCTTGCAAACGTTGAGCATCATGTTTGTAGCGTTGTGGATCTTCTTCTACAGCTTGAAGGAGCGCATTAAAAATAGACTCCTTATCCCGTTCTGGCAGATAGCCTTCCATGAAGCGGTCAAAAGCAGTGACGACGCCCAAGGCATAAATAGGATCGTAGCTATAATCAACATTTACTGACAGTAGGTGCATTTCCACCATTAATTCTTCCACTACCCGACGATAAATAGTGTTTATCGGACGGGTATGAAGGTTGTAGAAAGTTCGCTTAGTATCAGATACGGTACGGAGGTTATTCACAAAGCAAATTTCAAGGGCGACGTACTCTTATTGTCTCGCTTTAATGCCACTTTGCCAAGTTTGAGTTTTCTACTCTTCGGGGATGACCTGAGCCCTATGGCTAACGCCACGGCGGCTGCGCCATAGGACTCAGATCCCGTGCCTAACGGTCACGCTAGCCCCCTTAGGGGGCTAGCGCAAAAGTGCTCAGGACTCACTTAGGTCGGCAGGTCCTCCAAAGAAGCCTGTCTCAGCGAAAACTACAGTGCCAAAATTACTTTTATGGTGTGCAATTCTTTGATCACACAAGGTGTAAGCTGTAATCATAGCAACAATTCACAACATTTCACAACTAAATTGCTGGCATGGAATCGTGAACATGACACCTATGACTTTTCCAGCACAACTACTTTCCCTTGCTAATTATCTATCTGGTGAATTTGATAATCGAGAACAAGCTGTTGCAGAGCCTGTTTGGTACGTTCACCTTCGTTTGTGGCACAGACTTGTCCCTCTTTTTTCAGAAGACAGCGTTACCATATTTGCTGAACAAGCCAATATTGTCAACCTAGAGCGACCCTACCGCCAGCGGATTATGCGGATTTTGCAAGGAAGTGACCCTGATGTAGCTTTAAAAATCCAGTACTATATGATCAAAGACCCAAGTACTCTGATTGGTGCTGGTCAAAATCCTGCTTTACTCAACACATTGACACCCAATCATTTAGAGTTACTACCGGGCTGTGTGCTTAACCTTACCCAGGAGTTATTAGCCCCCAATAGTTATAAGTTCAACGCTACCCCACCTCCAGACACTTGTTGCTGCTTTAGTGTCGGTGGTAATATCATCCAAGTTTCCTTGGGCTTTGAGGTCAGTGATGATAAATTTCTCAGCTACGACAAAGGAATTGACCCCACGACTGGAAAAGCCACCTGGGGAGCACTTTTAGGTCCTTACTGCTATACAAAGAGAGAACAGTACTGAGTTGTGACGTGGAGATTCTTCTGTTGCTGATACCAAGTTGCATTCACCAAATAGTATTTAGAAATGGGGAAGTGTGGGAGTGTGGGAAAATATTCTTCCCTCCGTTGTTTCTTGTGTCCCTCCTTTGATCCTCATCCCACCTACTATCTTTGAATGCAACTGAGTACTAACTACCAATATTAGCTAGCAATACTACCAGATTCACTTTCTAAAGCCTCCTCCTCGGTTTCAAAGATTTCAAAAACTGTATCCATCATGGTGACTTCAAACACTAGTTTTGCTTCTGGATGCACATTACAAATGCGAAAACTGCCTTTAACTTTATCAGCATCGCGCATTCCAGCCACTAAAGAGGTCAGACCAGAACTATCTATGAAATTGATTTGACTGAGATTCACTACAAGATGACGACTGAGTTTGGAAATACACTCTTGCAACTTCAGACGAAATTGCCAAGCAGTAGTTATATCCAAGCGACCAGTCGGTGTTAAAACGGTAACACTGTTGCCCTCTTGGGTAGTATAAGTTTTTTGATCTATGTAATATATCACTGAACCTTCCCTTGACACTCCTCTATAAAGAGACTACGGTATAGTTTCGCCAAAACACATGGTCAAAGCCAAACCCTTGTTTTTGCGACTCTTTTCCTCCTTTTCACTACTGGAATAAGTTCCAGACTGAGTGAGGAACGCAAACCTGCAACAGGTTTATCTGATGCTGTAGCTTATGATTAAAAAGCTACAGCATTAACTGTCATATTTATTGCTAAGTGCTTCTCTTTAGTAGTCTAACTCACTAAAGAAGTGGTGAGTGGTGAGTGGTGAATACTGAGTGTAGAATTTTCGTATTTAGCCTCTCAAGGGAATTTAGAGTTGCAGATGATTAATACTTCACTTCTTGGAACTCATGATTTCGGACTACTTGGTATCCAGTTTACCCAGTCTTGAGGTTTGAGGAAGATTTCGTACAACTCGGCTTCAGGAGAGTTTGGTTCAGGTTGATAACCATATTCCCAGCGGACTAAGGGTGGTAGAGACATCAGAATTGACTCAGTGCGTCCGTTGGTTTGCAATCCAAAAATCGTGCCTCGATCATACACTAAGTTGAATTCTACATACCTTCCCCGGCGATACAGTTGAAAATTTCGTTCGCGATCGCCATATTCCATTTTGTGTCGCCTTTCGACAATTGGTACGTAAGCCGGTAAAAAGGCATCACCACATTCTTGTGCAAAAGCAAACAGTTCTTCCCAACTCCGTGGTTCTAGTGTACCGATTTGGTTACTGTAACTAGCTGCTGGACTATCATTCTCAGGACCCCGATACAAAGAACCCCGACCTTCTTGGTAATCAAAAAACAGTCCGCCAATACCCCGCGTTTCTCCACGGTGTTTTAGGTAGAAATATTCATCACACCAGCGTTTAAACACCGGGTAATATTCTGGGTGATGAGCATCACACGCTTGCTTGAGTGTTTTATGGAAATGGATTGCATCTTCGGCAAAGGGGTAATAAGGGGTTAAATCTACACCGCCACCGAACCACCACACTGGACCTGCCTCAAAATAGCGATAATTGAGGTGAACGGTTGGTACATAAGGACTACGTGGATGTAATACCATTGAGGTGCCTGTGGCATAAAAACCGTGCCCTGCTGCCTCTGGGCGCTGCGCTAAGATTGAAGGTGGTAGATGGGAACCCCAAACTTCCGAAAAACCGACCCCAGCTTGCTCAAATATTGCACCCTCACGCAGAATGCGCGATCGCCCTCCGCCTCCTTCTGGGCGTTCCCACGCATCTTCTTGAAATTTCCCCACACCATCCAGTTCTGCCAACGTTTGAGTAATTTTGTCTTGTAACTGTTTCATGAACCGACTGACTCTGGCTTTGGCGTCAGTTGGTAGAGTTTGAGTAGATTCTGCCCGCATTGTTGGGGTTTGGGAGTTGGTCATCATAGACTCAAGAACCGTTTATTACAATTTTGGTAAAAGCAAGAATTTTTCAACTGAAAATTTCTGAGCAACTGACACCAGAAAGCAGGCTAAAATTGCTCAATGAAAATATAGTCAAGCATTAATGACGACTGACGCACATGACTACAGATAGCTATTTTCCCTCAAATGGGTGTGTGCTTGTGCTTTTATTGATTTTTTTCAAGTTGTTTATGTTTATGTAAAGTTCTAGGATGAATACAACACTCTGGCAAATAAGTCTATAAGCACTTTCCACCTGAAAAATTTCAACTTCTATCCAAAGAAAAATTTCTGACCATATCCGCAGGGGGCGCTGATTGATATATATGAATAAAGTTGTTTTTTGCTGAGAGCATTTTTGCTCACAGCGTCACTAACCAAGCAGTTCAACAAGACCGCCCTATGTCGAATCTTCTTTTCGCTGCCGAAATCAACACGCTAGAGTGATAATCGAGTTATGAGCCAGGATTTGAAAATAATGCGCGATGTTTCCTAGCCTCAGACAACCCCCAAAGGCGAATGTACATTGATATTCCCGGACTCAAAGAGCATATTTATTAATGAAAGTTAATGAAAAAGTCTCAGTTACACTTCACTGATCAAATTAGCGTATATATGAAATGGCGACTTACTATGCCGAGGATAATTTTGAAAAAGTTTAATGCAAGGACTGAACGCAAATGTTGACCGTGCCAGAGTTACCACAAAAGGTGTAGGGAGGAGGAATAGGAAAATGCGAGCTTGGTTATCCAAATTCGTCCAGCGCAAACGTCGTCGGTTTTGCCTTTCTCTGGTGCGGACTTACCGAGAAATCAGTTCTGCTTCTGTGGATGAACTTTGGCAAAAAGTGGTTGATATAGCAGATGTTTCTTGGCATCCATTATTCAAAAGCACTAACGTTCCATATGGATTAGTACCCAAACCTGGACTCATCTATCAAGCGGTTACACGCTTGTCGCCAATTCCCATTCGCATTTTTGTAGAACGCGTCAATCCTAGGGAGTTACTCAGTGTCAGAGTACTAGCAATTCCTGGTGTAGAAGAACGGGTGACTTATAAAGTAGAATCTACTGTCTGTGGCACTTGTTTGTCATATTCTGTAACGCTACGTGGTTGGTTGTCGCCTTTAATTTGGTCTTTTTCTCGTCCCTACGCGGATCGCGTAGCACGAGCCCTAGTCCAAGCAGTTGAGGAAGCAACATTACAAGCGGTATCCAGAAAGCGAAAATCTCTCAAAGATGGTTGTTTTGATTGTTAGTCATGAGTCATAAGTCATGAACAAAAAGTGACTGACTTTTGACTCACCGACTACAGATAACTGCCTATTAACTTGAGATTACGAACGATGAAGAGTCGCTAAAAGTTAAGATTTTAGTAGATAACAAGACGTTTTGTTAAAAATTATTGCAATCAAAAGACTAAAAACATTATGTACGATGTCCTTGATACTCGTTCAGTCCTAAAAGTGTTGCAACCAGTGCAAGATCCAGAACTGCGTAAAAGTCTGGTAGATCTGAACATGATTCGCAACGTCAAAATTGAGGGAAGCAAGGTTAGCTTTACCTTGGTGTTAACAACTCCAGCCTGTCCTTTGCGTGAATTTATCGTAGAAGATTGCCAAAAAGCTGTGAAACAACTTCCAGGAGTCAAAGAAGTCTTTGTAGAGGTGACAGCCGAAACACCGCAACAGAAACCTTTAAGCGATCGCACTGGTATTGCTGGAGTTAAGAATATAATTGCAATTTCCAGTGGCAAAGGAGGCGTTGGCAAAAGTACGGTTGCTGTGAATGTCGCAGTTGCGTTGGCTCAAACTGGGGCGAAGGTTGGTTTGCTAGATGCTGATATCTATGGTCCTAACGATCCCACTATGCTAGGACTGGGTGAAGCCGAGATGATAGTGCGTTCAACAGACAAAGGCGAAATTCTGGAACCTGCTTTCAATTACGGCGTCAAATTAGTCTCAATGGGCTTTTTAATCGACCGGGATCAGCCAGTCATTTGGCGTGGACCAATGCTCAATGGAGTCATTCGCCAGTTTCTCTACCAAGTGGAATGGGGAGAAATAGACTATCTGATTGTAGATATGCCACCTGGAACAGGCGATGCTCAACTGACACTAGCCCAAGCAGTGCCAATGGTGGGAGCAGTCATTGTCACCACACCCCAAAATGTAGCACTGCTGGATTCTCGAAAGGGCTTGCGAATGTTCCAGCAGATGAATGTGCCCATCATAGGAATAGTAGAAAATATGAGCTATTTTATTCCACCAGATATGCCAGATAAGCAGTATGACATTTTTGGTTCCGGCGGTGGCTCCAAGACAGCCGCTGAGTTAGGAGTGCCGTTGCTGGGGTGCGTACCACTGGAGATTTCTACTAGAATTGGTGGTGACAAAGGTGTACCAGTGGTTATTGCCGAACCAGAATCCCCTAGTGCCCAGGCATTAAAGGCGATCGCCCTGACAATTGCTGGCAAAGTATCAGTTGCTGCTTTGACATAACCTGACAAAAAAATTCAAATTTTTGCCTGGTTGGAGTTGCTCAGGCTGGAATACAGATTTTAGGTTATTTTAATTTAAAATCTCATACTTAAAGTGTAAACGCATACAATGTTGGTAAAACGTTCGCTTCCTAGACTTCGTTGGAAGTTCTGGGTCAAACCTTGGCAGCAAGTAGATTTACTGTTATTTTGTTTACCAATTGCTCTCACCATCTTTGGCGGTATCATGATCCGCAGTACGGAGTTGAATCAGGGACTCACTGATTGGTGGTGGCACTGGCTCATGGGAGCCATTGGCTTAATTATTGCTGTATTTATTGCTAGAAGCCGTTACGAACACCTGATTCAATTGCACTGGGTAACTTACGCCATCACCAACTTGAGCCTGATCGCCGTGATGGTAGTTGGTCATAGTGCTAAAGGAGCACAACGGTGGATTAACATCGCTGGTATTGCCGTACAACCTTCAGAATTTGCCAAATTAGGATTAATTATCACCCTAGCGGTACTGTTACACAAGCGCACTGCTTCTAATCTTGATAATGTTTTTCGGGCATTGGCAATCACCGCTGTACCTTGGGGATTGGTCTTCTTACAGCCAGATTTAGCAACATCATTGGTCTTTGGTGCGATTGTCTTAGGAATGTTGTATTGGGCAAATGCCCATCCCGGCTGGTTAATACTACTCGTTTCTCCGATTATTGCAGCTATTTTGTTCAGCATATCTTGGCCGTTATCTGAACAACCGATAGTTTTGTTTAATCAAATATCCCTAACAGCCTTAGGGTTAATCTGGTCAGCTACTATGGGACTGGTTGGCTTTTTAACTCTGCCTAGGAAACAAAACGTCATTGGCGGTATAGGCGCGATCGCTCTTAACATTTTGGGTGGAGAATTAGGTATATTTGCGTGGAACCATATTTTGAAGGAGTATCAAAAAGACCGACTGACTGTATTTATGAATCCTGAACACGATCCTCTAGGCGCAGGATATCACCTGATTCAATCGCGCATTGCTATTGGTGCTGGTGAATTGTCGGGATGGGGTCTTTTCAAAGGTCCTATGACTCAATTAAATTTTGTCCCTGAACAGCACACAGACTTTATCTTCTCCGCTGTAGGCGAAGAATTTGGTTTTATTGGCTGTCTAGTCGTATTGGTTATCTTCTGCTTCATTTGTCACCGGCTATTACATATTGCTCAAACTGCCAAAGATAACTTTGGCTCTTTGCTTGCTGCAGGTGTTTTGTCTATGATTGTGTTTCAGATGATTGTTAACATTGGTATGACCGTTGGTTTAGCACCAGTGGCAGGAATTCCCCTTCCTTGGATGAGTTATGGTCGTTCGGCAATGCTAACAAACTTCATTGCCTTGGGGCTGGTAGAATCGGTCGCAAATTTTCGACAACGGCAGAAGTATTAGTTGTTGAAACTCAGCCGAAAGCAGCGACTGTCTGTCCCACTCCTTGTAGGAGTGGGCTATACTCGCCCAAATTATCATGATTCATCAATAGCATGAGTAAATAGTACTAATACAATACAAACCTAGCTTGAGAAAGATTAAGCTATTAACAGGAAACAACCAAGGGAAAAGATGATGATCTTACCAGGAGCAACTGTTCGCGTCAAAAATCCACAAGACACCTACTATCGTTTTGAAGGACTTGTGCAACGCCTGAGTGATGGCAAAGTTGCTGTCCTGTTTGAAGGTGGAAACTGGGATAAACTCGTTACCTTTCGCCTCTCGGAATTAGAAGTTGTAGAAACCACAGCAGGACGCAAGAAAGCTAAATAGTCATTAGTCATTAGTCATTAGTTAAACAAGCTTGCACCTGTTAGTCAGGAGGAGGTAGCCCTATGGGGAGCCAGTGCTGTGCGCAGGTTCCCTTCGTTGAGGCGACTGGTATCGGGTTTCGCTACTTGTAGATGCTCTCTAGTACAGTACAGCTTTATTAAGCTAGCTGAATTTTTGATTGAGTAGTCAACAAGACAGTGGCGTTTTCTTCCTCTGATTCATTGCGTTCTGACTTGTGACTTCTGACTCAGGAATTGCTAAATTCTGTTTTTGAATTGCTTATGCGCCTTCCTCTACCACAGTTTGATAGAAGCGATCGCCATCCAAATCATATTGCGGAGGTTATCGAGACTTCTAGTTGCGAATTTTTAGCTCAGTGTTTGGAACCTGATGATTTGAGCTTTCCCTCAATGCCTCCGTTTGGCAGCTGGGTACGTTCAGTTGATGAGGAGTCAGGCAATCAAATTTATGCTGTGGTCTATTCTGCAACAACTATGCCCGTGGATTCCGTACATCGGGCAGTCGCATTAGGATTGTCACTACAAGACTTGCGAGAGGAACAACCCCAGATATTTGCTATGCTAAAAACAGAGTTTCGTGCTGCAATTGTAGGATTTGAGCAACCACCAAATGCTCATTTTTCAAATGCTCGGGTGTTTCAGTATCTGCCTCCTCGTCCCCCACAAGTTCATCAAGCGGTTTTCCGATGTGAAAGCGAAGCAATTATTAAGTTTTCCGAAGAACTAAATTTTTTGCAAACACTACTTTCTGTCAATGGTGCTCCTGTAGAATCTTTAACTGCAGCTGCCATTCGAGAGGTTTATCAGTTACGCAAAGCTGATCGACAATGGATAATCAAAGCCGGACGTACCTTGAGCGTATTGCTTAAAGATGATTACGATCGCTTACGGTTCATATTGAGCCAGATCCATCCATAAGTAGTTTGTTAAGTAATCAATCATCGTTTTGGTAGCCAAGCTTTGGTTTTTTGATTTTTTCGTTGGGGTGACTTTTGCAGTTGAATAGATTCACCGATTAGGCTTAAGTAATCAAAGCCTCACTATCCCCACTTCTGCGTCCTACCTATGGAACTCATCTCACAAGTTCTTGCGTTGGAACCAACTTCCCAAATTTTCGCGAAGGAACCAATCGTTCCGTTTGTGATATTACTGGTAGTTATTTTAGTCCTGCCTATCCTGTTTGAGCGGTTGCAACTACCAGGATTAGTGGGTTTGCTACTTTCGGGAGTCGTGCTTGGTCCTCACGGCTGGAATTTATTAAACACAGAATCGGCGATAATGCCTGTGCTATCAAATATTGGGTTAGTTTACTTAATGTTTGTCGCAGGCTTAGAAATAGATATACAGCAGTTTCGTCGCACAAAAAATCAATCGTTGGGATTTGGCAGCTTGAGCTTTTTGGTTCCTTTAGTCGTGGGAACTTTTCTTGGGCGGTTTTTTGACCTTGACTGGAATTCGTCAATATTAATTGGTTCTTTGTTCGCATCTCATACCCTTTTGGCATATCCCATTCTTAGTCGTTTGGGTGTGGTCAATAACAAAGCGATAACTGTTACTATTGGATCCACTATTTTTACTGATATTGCTGCTTTGTTAGTATTAGCTATCTGTATAGCAATGAAAGGTGGATCATTCAGCTTTGAGCGGCTGATGACATTGGTAACTTTATTAACACTCTACTCAATTGTCGTTTTAGTAGGTTTTGATTGGGCAGGTAAACAATTTTTTCGGAATTCTGGTGATGAAGAGGGCAATCAGTTTCTGTTTGTGCTGCTGTGTGTTTTTCTTGCTACTGTGGGAGCACAATTGATTGGAGTAGAAAAAATTGTTGGAGTTTTTTTCGCAGGGTTGGCTGTTAATGAAACAGTGGGAGAAGGTCCAGTTAAAGAAAAGGTCACGTTTGTTGGGAGTGTATTGTTTATTCCCATCTTCTTTGTGAACCTTGGGTTATTGATTAATGTGCCTGCCTTTTTACAAAGCATTGATACCTTACAGCTAACATTTTTTCTTATCATCGCTTTAGTAGCAAGTAAATTTATAGCTGCTTTTTTGGCAAAACTCATTTATCGCTACAACTGGCAAGAAACGCTAACAATGTGGTCGCTGTCTGTACCTCAAGTGGGTGCAACGTTAGGAGCAACCTTTGTGGCATATCGAGCTGCAATGCTTGATTCTAGGATATTAAGTAGCATTATTGTCCTTATGCTGATTACTTCAACCTTGGGACCATTTATAACCAGTCGAGTCGCCGCAGGTTTAATCTCCTCAGGAATTAAGGAGCCACGGAGTGTCAACCCAGCTTACCAGAAGCAAGAAGAAAACGATAGCTCATACACTATAGTCGTTCCTGTCCATAATCCTCAAACACAACAGTACCTGATTGAAATGGCCGCGCTATTGGCACGACAGTCTCATGGCAAAATTATACCACTAGCGATCGCAACCGCTTTTGCTCATATGGATGCACCCCAATTAGACGCTTCTGTGCAAAGAAGTCACCGGTTACTGGCAAAAGCCACCGCACTAAGTGAAGTCTTGGGAGTCGAAGCACAACCATTGCTAAGAATTGACGATGCTTTTGCCCAAGGAATTAGTAGGGCTTCCCGAGAACAAAAAGCTAGTTTGATTATTATGGGTTGGGGTAAACGTACTGGATTCAAAGCACGTTTATTTGGTAATGTTATTGATAACGTTTTGTGGGCATCCCATTGTCCAGTAGCAGTCACACGTCTGGTAGAATCACCAAAAAAATTTCAGCGCATCTTGGTACCACTGGAAAATTTGATGACACCTTCATTGCAGCCTATAAAATTTGCCCAGATTTTAGCAGATGCAAATCAAGCTCAAGTTACCGTACTAAATGTCTGCGAGCGACGTACTAGTTCAAGCAAGATTGCTTGGAGGCGATCGCAACTATCTTTACTGATTTCTAGATTAGCACTGCAAAATCCACCAGAAATCCAAATCATACCTCATGAAAATACTGCTCAAGCGATTTTGCAAGCAGCGCGACTATATGACTTAGTCGTATTACCTTTTGTACGTAATCGCACTGTTCCCGGAGGATTAGCTATTAGCGATGTCACAACTCAATTAGCTAAGCAACTCACCTGTTCAATTGTTATGCTAGGAGAACCTCAACGTACTGAAGCTCTGCTTGTACCCACTGAAGTTACCAGTACTACCACAGCTGCTATGTCAGAAGGGATTGTGTAATTCAACATGGTTATATAGGAATCCGGTTTGATTTATGAACTTACTAGTTGAGATAGGGAACGCTTAACGCTTAACTCTTGCTTAATATAAAATGTACTGAGTTTTTTCAAAAATCAAATATGAGTGCTATATGTCGATACAGTTCAGTTAAGAAGAAGAGTTCTTTTTCATTTTTGACTGTTATCCTCAAAGAACCCTTCAAAAATTGTCGATTTCACCAAGATCTATAGCAATTCTAAATCATTTATAAACAATTTCTGTTCCCTGTTAAGCGTTAAGCGTTAAGCGTTCCCTGCCCTCATGGGACAATTTACAATCTCATTTAGGACTGCTATATATGAAACTGGTAGGCATTTGATTTTTTAACTCATAAAATAATTAAACTTGGTATTAATTCAAAGAACAAAACTTCAACAAGCGCCATAATCTATAAAACTTACTCTTCCCACTTTTCCCGCCTATTCATAAGACTACAAAAATGAAACGGAAAAGTTTTTCTCTTCTATGAACAACAACGCAGAACACAAAACTCAGAATCCAGAATGTCATTGAAGAAAGATTGGTGACCCCCTTAATTGAAAAATTGAGGCATCAAAGACTGTGGACATGAGCATAGATTCTAACTTCTCCACTCAGTTGTACAGAATTCACACGCTATATAACTGGAGTTTAGACTAAATTCTATTTTTTAGGCTACAACCCTTGTATAGCATGCATTTTAGATTTTGAAATCCAAAAGCGGTTATAAATTGGAAAAGGCACTCTGGATAAGGGTTTGGCGGTTTGAAAGCCAAAATTAGTCTAAACTCCAAATATAAGGTAAAGCTTGTTTTAGTTAGCTGATTTAGTTCTTTTATGGTTAAAATTTGACCTGCTTTACGTAAGTAAAAACTTTGAATATCTACGAAAAACTTTATAATTTTAAAGATTCGGTGAAATATTGCGAAACAGCTTACATTTTTGCGATGATTTTGCTATTTTTCTAGTGTAAACAAAGGTATTTGTGACTCACAATCAAAAAAATTGAAGCAAAAAGATGCAAAGATAACAAAAAAGCATTTATGGGTAAACTGCTAAGTTTAACAAAACCTTATCAATGAGACACTAGTAGTGTACTTTGGTTTCAAGGCTGGGTCATCTGAAGACAAGCGCAATCACTACTGCAAATATCTGTAGGTAATTGGGGAACTATGAGAATTTTGGTAACGGGCGGTGCTGGGTTTATTGGCTCCCATCTAATCGACCGATTAATAGCTGGTGGGCACGATATCCTTTGCTTGGATAACTTTTACACAGGACACAAACGGAACATACTCAAATGGTTAGATCATCCTTCCTTTGAAATGATCCGCCATGACATTACTGAACCAATTCGCTTGGAAGTTGATCAAATTTTCCATCTGGCTTGTCCAGCCTCCCCAGTACATTACCAGTACAACCCCGTGAAAACAGTCAAAACTAACGTTATGGGGACGTTAAATATGCTGGGGTTGGCTAAACGTGTGAAGGCACGGTTTTTGTTGGCTTCTACGAGTGAAGTCTACGGAGATCCAGAAGTTCATCCTCAAAGCGAAGAATACTGGGGTAACGTTAATCCTATTGGAATTCGCTCATGTTATGACGAAGGCAAAAGAATTGCTGAGACTTTGACATTTGATTATTACAGACAAAATAAAGTCGATGTTCGGGTAGCCCGCATATTTAACACTTATGGACCTCGAATGCTAGAAAACGATGGTCGAGTTGTCAGCAACTTTATCGTTCAAGCGTTGCGGGGTATTCCTTTAACCGTTTATGGAGAGGGTTTGCAAACCCGTAGTTTTTGTTACGTATCAGATTTGGTAGACGGACTGATACGACTGATGAATAACGAATACGTTGGTCCCGTCAATTTGGGAAATCCTGATGAGTATACGATTTTAGAATTGGCCAAAGCAGTACAAGATTTGGTGAACCCCGACGCACAGATCAAGTTTGAACCATTACCTTCTGACGATCCACGTCGCCGCCGTCCCGACATTACAAGGGCAAAAACTTGGTTAAATTGGGAACCTAGCATTCCTTTGCAACAGGGGTTAAAGCTGACTATAGAAGATTTCCGCGAGCGTGTGGCACCCCGTAACTCCTAACCTTCCAACGAAAGGAAACCCCTTGATGCAACAAGGGCGATATCTCCTGAGTACTTATTCGGTGAGCTTGATACTCAGGACTTCAAAACGGAAAATATCTTGTAAAAAATTAACCCCTAAAAGCGAGGAATAGCACAAAATGCGTGTTTGCGTCATCGGTACTGGTTATGTAGGTCTGGTCACAGGTGCATGTTTAGCTCACATCGGGCATGATGTTGTTTGTATAGATAACAACGAAGAGAAAGTCAAAATAATGAAGTCCGGGCAGTCGCCTATCTTTGAACCTGGACTGTCAGACATTATGCAGTCTGCTATTCATACCGGTAAGATTGAGTTCTCATCAGACTTAGCTGCAGGAGTAGCCCACGGAGAAATTTTATTTATTGCTGTGGGAACGCCACCTTTACCAACAGGGGAAAGCGATACCCGCTATGTTGAAGCAGTTGCCCGTGGTATTGGTGCCCATTTAAACGGTGGGTATAAGGTGATTGTGAATAAATCTACAGTGCCCATTGGTTCAGGAGATTGGGTGCGGATGATTGTTTTAGATGGCATAGCCGAACGCCAAAATACACTGATCACCGCAGGTGGAGCGCCAAGCTACGATAAGTTACCTGAGACTACAGCTAAATTTGATGTTGTCAGTAATCCCGAGTTTTTACGGGAAGGATCGGCTGTTTATGATACTTTCAATCCTGACCGTATCGTATTAGGAGGCAACAGTTCAAGGGCGATCGCCATGATGCAAGAACTGTATGCCCCGATTGTTGAGCGCAAGTTTGCAGCTGATCCATCTCTATCCCCAGTACCAGTGCTGGTAACAGACTTGAGTTCAGCGGAGATGATTAAATATGCTGCTAATGCTTTTTTGGCAACGAAAATTAGTTTTATTAACGAAGTTGCAAATATTTGCGATCGCGTTGGTGCTGACGTCACTCAAGTGGCAAAAGGTATCGGTTTAGATTCCCGTATTGGTAACAAGTTCTTAAACGCTGGTATTGGTTGGGGTGGTTCTTGTTTCCCCAAAGATGTTTCTGCACTTATTCACACCGCCGATGATTACGGTTACGAGACACAATTACTCAAAGCTGCTGTGAGTGTGAATGAACGCCAGCGGTTACTTGCCATAGAAAAACTCCAGCAAACCCTGAAAATCCTTAAAGGAAAAACTGTCGGATTGCTGGGTTTAACTTTCAAGCCTGATACCGATGATATGCGGGATGCTCCAGCACTTAATGTTATTGAGCAGTTGAATAGATTGGGAGCTAGAGTTAAGGCATACGACCCAATTGTTTCTCAAACAGGTATGCGTCATGGTCTTTCTGGTGTGTTGGTAGAAACGGATGCTGAAAGACTTGCTGATGGTTGTGACGCCTTGGTGCTTGTAACCGAATGGGAGCAGTTCAAAAACTTGGAGTACGCGAAAATGGCACAGTTGATGAGCCACCCTGTGATGATTGACGGTCGTAATTTTCTTGATCCCGAGACAATGATTAGAGCAGGTTTCCAGTACGTGGGTATTGGTCGCTAACTCAACACTTAATTTCTCGTTCCCAGGCTGTGCCTGGGATCGCTATTTTGGAGACTCTGCGTCCAGCAGATGAAGATAAATGAAAATCAGGGATTTTTGGGGATACGCTCAATTTCTGCATAGCCACTAAAAATGAGCCGTTCACCCTCTGTTTCTAAACGATTAAGACGCATTTTCACCCCATCCAAATCAAAGCGGTCTAAATCCACCATATTATCTAAAATTTCCACCAGCGCTAGACTCAAGGTTTGTGAGATTTCCTTTTGTGCTTCTGGTACTTCGTCAAGATCAATTTCTGGGTTTTTAAAACTAACACGTCGCCGTCGTTCAATACCTATAGTGACAGTCATATTCAGCGGTACAACTTCACCATTGTTTAAATCTGCCTTTGCTAAAATTCGCAATCGGTTTTGAGGCAATAACTTTACTTGAACTTCGGGAAAAGAGACTGGTTGACCACCAGATAACGCTGTCAGTGCTGGTGTAGTAAGATTTTCTAAGCGCTTTGTCACCAATTCTGCTTTAAAAGATTGGTTGATGCCTGCCTCTAGTAGAACAACTTGAGCAATAGCTTGAGTCGGTTGCTTCAGGCGCAGCTTACCGCTCAAAACGGAGCTAAAGTCAATGGCAACGGCATCAGTTTCTACAGAAAGTTCTTCAGCAGCGAATTGTCTGCGGATAACTAAGCCACGACCTTTCATTGTGAAGCTATCGATGCTGCCCTGCAAAAGTTTACTTGAAGGATTGCAGCGAACAGAGACTTCCACTGACTCGCTTTGAGAGAACAAGTGGCGAATCGTTTGGCTGGCGACAGTGTTGAGCATCCGCTCGCCCCAGTCAGCGCCTTTAGGATCTGTTAAACCAGTAAGTCCGCCTAGCATCTAGTTTAAGTTTATAGAAGTTCTCTGTACTTTTGTAACAAATTGTGGATGATTAAGCAAGTTTCTAAAGATTGAATTGTTGGCGATCGCCCTTCTTTGCGCAGAGAGTTTGGCAAAAGTTATACCACTTTGAAAAAAGAATGCGACAGATACATATTCCCAAACCATTGTCATCACAAGGGTTTTGGTCTTATCTGAACCGTATTGTCTTATAAATGTTCTAATTGCACTTACGTGACAAACAAGATCCCCGACTTCTCGCGAGAAGTCGGGGATCTGTGTCATTACTGTTGAATTCGGTGCGTACAGCAGTCGTACAAATAAGCGGATGCCATCATCCTTCTTCAGAGGAAAAGAAACTCAATTCTGTCAATTACCGTTATCGTCATAAAGCGAAGCATGCCCATTGGGATAGAGTGTCTTAATTTTCTTTTTGAATAGAGCCTTCTCCTCTTCATAATGAGCCTCTAGTTGTTTCACCACATCCTCAGAAACTCCTAACTTGGCTGCAATTTTGCGTACAGATGCTTTCTCACCATCGTTGTATTCACCATCAGCAGCAGAAGCTTCAATGGCAGTATAAAGCAGTGCTTCTCTTGCGCCGTCAGCTATAGAATCTTTTGAGAGCACTTGCTCTATATCCTCATCGGCTGCGTAATTTTTTAGCTTTTCGATTAATTCCTCTGATGCTCCTTTTGCTGCGGTTAAGCCAACCACCCAGTCTCTTTCTGCTTGTGAGATGACGCTATCTCCCTTAGCTGCGATGAGCAGTGATTTTGCAAAGGCTTCTATTGCCCCTTGGGGTGGCTGCTTAAAATTTAGCGTGTATTTGTAGACCCACTGTCCTATGATCTGGCGGGTTGCATCAGTAGTCATTCATTTTCTCCTTTTTCTAGGATGTTTTAATACTCGTTATCGTACTACCAGATATTATTTTTTGCACAATAATTATTTTTATTTTCTCAATAAGTGCTCGCAACCGTAGTTTCAAATTCAGTATCTTAAGTGTCTGCTTAAGTGTCTTAACTGTCCTTGTATGTTTATTTTGTTTTTGATATATTGAGAGGGATAACACATTGTCAAATATGCATTTTAACCACTTAAAATCCAGCTTTTAGAGTGGTGCTCATCCAAAGAAGATAGATATTTATCTGCGTACCTTTGCGGATGGTTCACTCTTGATTTTCTTTCCATTATTGATAAAAAAAATTAATAATTTTGTAGTATACACGAAGACTCAATAATCAAATTCGATGATCTTTCGCAGTCCATATCCTGATATTTCTATACCTGAGCAGCCACTGACAGAATTTGTATTGCAACGAGCGACAGAATTAGCGCTGAAACCAGCCTTCATAGAAGGGCACAGCGATCGCATAGTGACTTATGGAGAACTAGCAGACTCTATCAGTCGAGTTGCTTCTAGTTTGGCGGCGCGTGGCTTCTGCAAGGGTGATGTTTTCGCGATTTACAGCCCAAATATTGCCGAATATGCGATCGCCTTCCATGCCGTTGCAAGTTTAGGCGGTGTGATCACCACAGTTAACCCATCCTATACAGCTAAAGAGCTTGCATACCAACTCAATGATGCTGGTGCAAAATATCTGGTCACAATACCCTCGCTTGTCCCTGTGGCATTAGAAGCAATCGCTCAATCCAAGGTAAAAGAAGTATTTGTCTTTGGTTCGGCGGCTGGGGTAACCCCATTTTCTGTACTTTTAGAAGGTTCAGGCAAAGTACCATCCGTAGAAATCGACCCACAAGAAGATTTGCTTGTCCTGCTATACTCTGGTGGCACCACTGGTTTGCCTAAAGGTGTGATGCATACCCATTACACGTTTGGTGCAAATCTTCACGAATTCCAAAACTGCGAACCGATTAACTCGACTGATACAGTCATCGGAATTTTGCCGTTTTTTCATGCCTACGGCATGCTGATGTTGAGTTACAGCCTTTCCTGCGGTGCCACTATTGTGACAATGCCCAGCTTCGATTTAGAAACGTTTTTAAGCCGCATCCAGAAGCATAAAATTACTCGTACCCATATTGTGCCGCCAATTGTGTTGGCTTTGGCAAAGCAGTCAGTCGTAGATAAATACGATCTTTCCAGCTTGCAGGTGCTGACTTCTTCAGCCGCGCCGCTCAGCCGTGAATTGATCCAAGAGTGTAACAAGTATCTCACGGATTGTGTCGTCAAGCAAATATATGGAACGACGGAAACATGTGTGAACCTGCACGCTCCAGATGAATATTACAAGAGTAAACCAGGTTCAGTAGGTCAGTGTCTTAGAAATGTGGAATGTCAAATTATAGATGTTGATAGCCAACAGCCTAATGGTCCCAATCAACCAGGAGAGTTGTGGGTACGCGGACCGCAGTTGATGAAAGGATATTTGAATAATCCTGAAGCAACCGCCAACGCCATCGATTCAGACGGTTGGTTCCACACAGGCGATGTTGTCTATGCAGATGAAGATGGCTACTTTTACATAGTTGATCGGATCAAAGAATTGATTAAGTGCAATGGTTACTCCATAGCACCAGCAGAACTAGAAGCAGTATTGCTAACTCATCCGGCTGTTGCTGACGCCTGTGTCATCCCCAGTCCTCATCCGAGTAGTGGCGAAGTTCCCAAAGCTTTTGTTGTCCTCAAAGATCAAACGACATCACAGCAAATTATGGAGTTTGTCGCGGGGCAGGTTGCACCGAATAAAATTATCCGTAGGCTTGAAATTGTGGATGAAATTCCAAAATCAGCCTCCGGCAAAATTTTGCGTCGGCTTTTAGTTCAACAAGAACAGATAAAGATAAAAGAACAAACCCCATTAGAACAACCATTAGAGCAACAACTTGAGTTCCTGCAACAATTAGATGAAGCTTCTTTAACTCAACGTCAAGAACTATTAGTTGCTTACGTTCAAAAACAATTTTTAAAAGTTTTAGGAATCGATTCATCTCAACATCTAGATACAGAGAAGCCTTTAAGCGAACTGAAGCTTGATTCTCTGATGAATATTGAACTCAAAAACCGCATTGATACTGAACTCGCGGTAGACATACCTATAGAAATGTTTCTTGGCGACTCCAATATCAACCAATTCGTAAACTTATTAGTTCAGCAATTAGAATCAAAGAAGACAAATTCTTCAAAATCTTCATCAGTTCAGTTAGCAACAGATTTAAACTCAGAAGCTGTTTTGGATTCGACAATCGTCCCAGAATATCCACCTGACTCAGTTGTCAGTGAGCCAGCTTCTATTTTCTTAACTGGGGCAACAGGCTTTTTGGGAGCCTTCTTACTTACTGAACTTCTGTTGCAAACTCAAGCGAACATTTATTGTCTGGTACGTTCTGCTGATTCCGATTCAGCAATCAGCAGAATTCAAAAGAATTTGGAATTTTACGAGATTTGGAATCAAGATTTCTCAAATAGAATTATCCCTGTTTTAGGAGATTTATCTAAACCACACTTAGGTCTGTCATCACAAGAATTTGATTTGATGAGTAGCCAAATTGATGTGATTTATCACAATGCGGCTTGGATCAACTATGTTTATCCCTACTCAGCATTAAAACCGACCAATGTTTTGGGAACTCAGGAAATCCTCAGATTAGCCAGCAAGGTCAAAATCAAGCCAGTACATTACATTTCCACGATTGCAGTTTTTGAATCATCTGCTTATTGGGGAAAGATAGTCACTGAATCACATTCACTCACTCATAGTGAAGGAATGAAACTTGCCTACTCACAGAGTAAATGGGTAGCAGAAAAGTTAGTTATGATCGCACGCGATCGAGGAATTCCAGTCTCTATTTACAGACCACCATTTATTTCTGGGCATAGCAGGTCAGGTGCTTGGTATAAAGATGATGTCATTTGCCGTACCATTAAAGGTTGTATTCAAATGGGGAGCATGACTGACATCACTTCCAGATTAGATTTAGCTCCTGTGGATTATCTCAGTCAAAGTATTGTGTATTTATCAAGGCAGAAAGATTCTATAGAAAAAGCATTTCACTTGAATAATCCTCAACCAGGTTCATGGAGTCAACTGGCTGATTTTATCCGCGAGAAGGGGTATTCAATGGAATATCTTGCTTATCAAGATTGGCAAGTGCAATTGAGTCATGCTGTCCGCTCTAAAACAAATCCTTTATATCATCTTTTGCCTTTTTATAACAAGAAGTTGCCTCAAGAAGAACTAGCGACAACAAAACAATCTCAGCCATTAATAGACCCACAACTGAGTTGCTCTGCAACGCAAACTGCGCTGAATGATAGTTCCATAGTCTGTCCAAGCGTGAATGCCCAATTGTTGAATACTTATTTCTCATATTTTCTTCGTAGTGGTTGGCTCGATGCCCCCCAAAAGTAGGAAAAGTAGGAAAACAAAAAGTAGGAAAACAAAAGTGCTGTTGAGGTGTTGTAATAGTAACTGTTATATCTTGAGAAATTGACACAAGCTTTACAACAGTGATTTAATAAAAATACAGTGGTCTAAGAAGTGAGCGTTATGAGAAGATTAGCACAGAATAAAAAAAAGTACAAAATTTATCTTGTGTATCAAGATAGTAGAAAGACAAAACTCAGCATTAAGTTTTGCCCTTCTCTGACAAAGGTGGCTAGTAGTCATTCTCCTAGCTTTTGTTCACTGTGTTTTCAATCAAGTTCGGCGGATTAGCTTATCGTTTGACTGGGCATATACCTAAGAACTTAAGCGCAAACCTGCTTGTGGAGACATTGGAGGAACTCAAAATTCTGTAATCATCTTTTCTCACACAATATTATTGATGTATTCAACAGGTTTTTGTCACAAAATATTTAAGGCGTTGCTGAATCAAGATATGAATTTTAAAATTCCCATTGATGTAGAGACGTTGCATGCAACGTCTCTACAAGGTTACAGGAAAATGAACATCGTGCTACAACCATAATTCATTCCCAAATTCAGCAACGCCATATTTAAATTGACTTAAATTATATGTCCAGACATGAACATAGCAATAATCTTGGCTGAAGTCAGCTTTGTAGTGTTGGTTTTCCTCTTGGTGAACTGGCTTTTTAACAAGTTCTCTAAGCGACTAACGAAAGTTTCAATGCTTAGGAACGAGGAAAGGAATATCAAAACTGTGCGGCGAAGCATAACAAAGGTGCTGCTACTTCTTTGTTTGGTGCTGTGTATACTGATTGTCGGTTTGAATGGTTTTCTGATTTATCGCGGTGAAAATCTTCAGCAATACACACTGGGATTGATTTACCGTGTGCCACCGCAGTTCTGGATAAACTTAGGAATTGGCATCCTTCAAAGCATTGGGACTTTGATAGTGGCGGGGATTGTTATAAAAGTTGTTCATTATGTCCTCAATATTGCTTCAATTCGTGCCAAGAATTTTGAACAAAACACTGCCGACGATCAAAGCATTGATCGTTTCTTTCGCGCCCTCAAGAAAATTGTCAGTAATGGGATATGGCTGTGGGCTTTGATTTTGTCTGCTCAATATCTCAAACTCCCAGCAGTTGTTTCTGAGTATCTGTATATCCTACTGCGGATCTATCTAATTGTTGGCGTTGGGCAAATCATACTCAAAGCAGTCAATGCGATTATTGATACCTTAGACGCCCTAACCATTAGATACACAAACCCTGACAACATCCTTCAGTTTTATGATCGCTTCAGACACCTGATTCCGTTTTTCAAGCGATGTGTTGAATCTGTGATTTGGATCTGCATCGCAACCTTAGTTGTCCAGCAGATACCCCTGAGTGCCAGCCTAGCACCTTGGGGTGGCAAATTTGTGCAGATCATCGCCATTGTCTTCATTTCTCGTATACTTATCGAGGTAAGCTACTTGCTGCTTGAAGAGGGGCTGGCCAACGCTGAAAATCTGAGTGAAATTCAGAAGCAGAAAAATTTAACGATTATTCCTCTATTCCGTAGTTTCTTAAAATACTTCATTTACTTCGGTGCTGGTATATGCGTACTCTATGCCCTCAACATCGATCCCACTCCCATACTGGCGGGTGCTGGTATTGTTGGTATAGCTGTGGGTTTAGGGGCACAAAATTTAATCAATGATATAGTCTCTGGCTTCTTTATTCTGTTTGAAAACTATTACTTGGTAGGTGATTACATTGAAGCCGGGAAAGTGCAAGACAGAAATGTTGAGGGGATTGTAGAAGCGATTGAGTTGAGAACGACTCGGGTCAGGCATCCTAATGGTCAATTGCAGATTATTCGCAATGGGGAGGTTGGTTCAATCACCAACTACTCCAAACAGTACATTTATGCGGTGGTCGAAGTTAGTGTCGCTTATGACTCCAACTTAGCTGATGTGTACAGAGTAATTGAGGAGGTGGGAGAGCAGTTAAAAACTGATTACCCAGATATACTTGAGGCCACACAGGTGGATGGAGTGGAGAATATTGGAGAGTCTCACTTGTTGCTGCGTACACTGACAAAAGTTAATCCTGGAAAGCATCTTCAAATCCAACGCGTTCTGCGTAAGGTTTTGATGAGTACCTTTATCCAAGAAGGTCTCGCAACTACCGCTCGCGCTGGAGGCTAATTTTTATAATTTTTAGAAAAACAGGACTTACGCAAACAAACCTAGTTTCTACCAAAAATCGTCTGTTTTGCAACCAAAGACGAACGAATAAACCGGGTTTCACAGCAGATGGTGCGTAAGTCCTAAAAATTACAGCGGTTTTCAATTGGGTGGAATATATCAAAGGGTTCAGCAACCGCGAATGAATAGACCCAGAACGCGATGTCCTAAGGGCAGTGCATATCCTATCCTTATTAACTCTATATTAACTTTCAAGGATTCTGTAAAATGTGGATTTGGCATACTCAAACAACATCCGTACGATGTGAATCACCATTGTTAACTCTTGAGGTAGTGCACATTGATTGTCAGTTAAAGGTAACAGCGCATGGCGCTGTTGAGGAGTTGAGGAATTATTCCAGCAATGCAAAAACTCTGGGTGAACTGTTAGTATGTCTAGACAAGTGGCTTGAAGAGCACAATCTTACCGCTTCAGGTATTGTAGGGTCCGAGTGCAAATCTCTTCTAGACGAAAAACTCGATTGGGTAACGGATTCATTTCTCATTTCGGAACAAATTCGAGGAGAATCTCTTGTTTTTGTGATACAAGCAGGAAATGCTGAAAAATTCCTTCCTGATGACGTCATCAACGACAGTTTGCCTAAGTACGAAAGCAGAAATCATCTCCTAATTGACGAGCAGACACTTAAAGAGATCAATAAAGTAGTCACCCAGGGATTGGAAATTCGACAAAAGTTGGATATTGACCATTTGGTTGTATCAGTACCCATGACAGTATGTGTTAATGCTGATGAACTGGTTAATTCCTGGCTCTATTGTGTTAAAACTCTCTTTCCTCAGGGATTTTTAATGAAGAGTCACAACTGGGATCTCATAAGCTGTACACCGGAGCGCTTTATTTCTATTGCTGACTCAAAACTTCAAGTTCAAATTCTTGCTGGAACCTTCCAAAATGGTAAAGATTTCGACAAAAGTAGCTTAATGAATGAGCATCAAGCTGCCCGAAATGATCTCCAGTCCATTGTAGAAAACGTAGTTGGAAAACTTGAACTGACGGTGGACTCTGACTTGCTTGCATTTGACGAAATCACACACTTTCACTCAATGTTTGAAAAACCTTACCACAGCGATACCTCTATGCTCTCGACTCTGGCACATCTTACGCCTAGTCCGGCTACAGGAACACATGATAACCACGTACAGTTTGTGATTAAACAATTAGAAGGTCGAACTCGTGGTTACTATGGTGGTTGCTTTTTTCTGAGAACTCCCGGTTGTCTTGAAAGCCTGGTATCTATCCGTTCTATTTTCCATCTTGAAAAGAGCGAAGTTGGCGAGATGATTGTGGGAGGAGGGTTAAAGAAGGGATCAACTTTGAGTAGTGAATCAACGGAACTCATCTCAAAGGCTACTAGTTGTGCAAAATTACTAGGTGTCAAGTTAGGAAAGTGATAATGAACTCATTGCAAAAGAAAAGTCTGGGAAAGACAGGTCTTTTGGTGACTAGTCTGGGGCTTGGATGTACTTCCCTGGGAGGGCTATATGAGGATATGTCAGAAGAGCAGTCCTTTGAAGTAGTCCATCGCAGCCTAACGCTTGGATTAAACTTGTTCGACACAGCACCTTTCTACGGGTCAGGCAAAAGCGAAGAGCGATTGGGTAAGGCTTTAGCACAAATCCCTCGTGAAGACTTTATACTTGCTACTAAGGTAGGTCGTGTCTTGGTGCCAACTTTAGGTGATGATCGTGGCAAGAAAATTTTCGTCAATCCGCTCCCCTTTCGACCAGTCTTCGACTTCAGCTATGACGGCGTCATGCGCTCATTTGAAGAAAGCCTGATCCGTCTGAAGAGCGATCGCATTGACATTTTGCACATCCACGATCCCGACGACCATTACAATGAGGCTATTAAGTCAGCATATCCGGCTTTGGAAAAATTACGCACTCAAGGCGTTATCCGAGGTATTAGCGTCGGGATGAAGCAGTGGGAGATGCTAGTGAGATTCGCCCATGAGGGAGACTTTGACAGTTTTTTGCTAGCTGGTCGCTATACCCTGTTAGACCAAAGTGCAATGGGAGAACTTTTCCCCTTATGCATGAAGAAGAACATTGGCATTATTTTGGGCGGTACTTATAACAGTGGAATTCTGGCAACAGGGGCACAGCCAGGAGCTAAATATGATTACGCAGATGCTCCATTGGAGATCCTTGAACGAGTAAGTCGTATAGAAGCTGTGTGCGATCGCCACCAAGTTTCGTTGAAAGCAGCAGCCTCTCAATTCGCTTTGGCTCACCCAGCAGTCACGGCTATCATACCCGGTGCTGCAACACTAGAACAGGTGAACGAAAATTTTAGCCTACTAGAGCAGAAAATCCCTGATGACTTCTGGGCAGAGTTACAGGTTCAAGGGTTGATTAGTAAAGATGCACCGACACCGAAAGAAGCACTATAGCCTCATCATTGCCATCTAAGCAAAGCGCATCTATCAAACGAAATAAATAATTGTATTTGGAGGACTAAAATGAGTAAACTCAGTTCAGGTTGCCGTCCCTATGAATTACCTGGAATAGAATGTCTGCAACATAACCGAGTTCAATGGCAAGTTGCGCCTTCAAGAGCAGCACTGTTAATTCATGATATGCAGAAATACTACCTTAAACCTCTGTTGGCTAAAGGTGAAACACCGGGTAGACCTTTAATTGAGAACCTAAAGGTAGTAAGGGAAACTTGTATCGCGACCGATATACCTGTCATATACACGGTTGGTCGTCCCTGTGAGCATGTTGAAGAACGTGGTTTGCTTTACGACTTTTGGGGAGGTGGGATGACGAATACAAAAGACAATGTCGAAGTTGTAGATGAAATTAAGCCTGACAATAACCGTGACCATATCATAGTCAAGCACAAATACAGTGCGTTTTACAAAAGCAATTTGGCAGATATCTTGAAAACTTTGAAAAAAGACCAGTTAATTATCACAGGTGTTTACAGCCATATTGGCTGCATGGCTACTGCACTTGATGCTTTAATGAGAGATATACAGGTTTTCTTTGTTGCGGATGCAGTTGGAGATTTTTCACTCTCATTTCATATGTCTTCAATTGCCACTGTAGGTAATTGCTGTGGACAGATTTACCTAACCCGGATGCTCAAGGAAGCTCTTTTCTCCCCCTTTTTTGATTAGTCAGCGCAGGTATATCTCGTGTTGCAGTACCTGTGGCAGGATGAAAAGGGGGTTACGGAATTAGTCTTTCACCAACTATGAGAACTTGTAAATTAGCTTGTCATCTGAGTTGAACTACTTTCTCGCGAAGCGAGCTATTTTTATCTAGAGTATGATATTTGCAATGCGATCGCCTTTAAGCACCTTATTACCCAAAGTTTCTACTTTGAGTCCGCCTGTTGCCGGAGGAACAAGCTTGGCAAAACAAGGGCGATCGCTTCACATATAGACAAAGATATTTCATCTAGCACTAATTTTTGAAAGTGGAAATTTTAGGTAAAATGTTCTCAACGGCATATGCTGACTCTACTTGATGCTGAATATGCTTCCCTAAAACCATTAACGATAAATTATTCAGGTAATGTGGGTTATGAACCTGAAAAGTCTAACTTATTCGGTATTTGCTAAACCTCTTATTTATATAATACTGGGGTTTTTATCTATTATTGATACATTACCATTAGTATTAGCCGATACTACAGAACCGCCAAAAAATATTGATTCTGTTATTACTGACCATAGCTTCTCAGCGTTACCCCAGAGTCATAGGAGATTACAGACCAATTTTATACTAGCACAAATAGGCGATCGCGACGATCAAGAGCGATCGCGCCTCATTCAAGAAGCAAATGTTTTTTATGGTCAGGGGAACTTCGCAGCTGCAGAGGAAAATTTACGCAAGTTAACTAAGAAATTTCCCAAAGATGCTTTTGGACACTATCAACTAGGGAATGTCCTTTATCAACAAGAAAAAGCCGAAGAAGCAATTGGTGAATACAAACAAGCCATTCGTCTCAATTCAAGCTATGCTCTTGCTCATAATGCGATGGGCATTGCTCTTGCTAGCCAAAGCCGCTGGGAAGAAGCTATTGCAGAGTTTCAAAAAGCACTAAAAATTAACCCAGAATATGCTGATGCACTAGCAAGTCTAGGACAAGTGCTGTGGCAAAAAGGCAACCGAGATGAGGCGTTGACATCTGTGAACAAAGCTTTGAATATTTTTAAGGCACAAAATAGACCTGATAAAGTTTACCAAGTTCAACAGCTTTTACAAAAGATGAAAACAACCGAAGATCCTTCTGTGTCATAAAAAAACTCTTTGGCGAGATGCCAAAGAGCTTGAGAATAAGACTTGCTAGAGTTTTATAGGAGCAGCAAATTCAAATTATGCAACGAACGAGGACATTACCTGATTGCGCCATTGGCGGTAGAATTAGGAATCTGGCAAGGGCGGTATCAAAATGCAGACCTACCTTGGTTACGATGGTCGGATGCACAGGGAAATTTACTTCCTTAAGGTGAAGAACGCGCTGAGGTTGAACGACAAAAGGCTGAAGTTGAACGACACAAGCGCGAGACAATTGTAGAGAAGTTACGCTCCCTGAGTCCTGAACAACTCGACGCTTTGGGAATTGATCCCAAAATGTTGGATTAAGATAAACTCCTTCAAACAGTGAACAGTGAACAGTTAAAAAGTTAGGGAGATTGAACACGCCACATCTGGGGCGTCAGCATCCCCGCTCACTCTTAGTGGCTCCCCAACTGAAGTGTACAACGCAGTAGTTGTTGGGGTTTTAGAAAGGCACGTTTCGGGTAAGAAATTTCTTACCCGAAAGCTGCCGCCCCAACAGAGCACTACACTGATAACTGATAACTGATAAAGGAAACTCAAAATGAAGGTGTTCAAACCAGCAAAAGTAAAGATAACCAGTGGAATTTGTGCATCTTTATTCTTGAGTTTTGCTCTCGGTACACCTTTAGCCAGTGCAGCCAATACCGCTGGCGACTATCGACAATTAGGGCTTTTGTATCGTCAACAAGGACGGCTACCTGAAGCAATTACCGCAATGGAAAAATCTGTGGAACTCGAACCCAAAAATCTTATGGGACGAGTTAATTTGGGTTGGACATTGCATTTAGCTGGACATGATCAACAAGCCGCACAATCTTTATGGCAAGCAATATATCAAAAGCCTACCTTTGTTCCTGCGTACAATGCTTTGGGAATTGTCTATCTGGTTGATAGCAACTTAACAGCAGCAGTTCTAGTTCATACTTTGGCAGCAATTCTCAAGCCAGATAATGAAATTGCCTATTTTAACTTAAGTTTAGCCTTGGATAGATTACAAATTTATAACTTAGCTATTCTAACTGCCAACCGTGCTGCTATTCTTGAACCAAATAATCCTCACCCTTTAGTTGCGAGTGCGATCGCCTATTGGGATAGTGGTTCACAAAATACCGCCAAAAAAGTTTATACCAAGGCTATTTACCTAGATTCCCGGTATAGCGATAGAACTTTTTTGGTTAACCTCAAGCAAGCCGCTTTTAGTCAAGAGCAAATAAAAAAAACAGAGTTAATACTGAATTTTAAGGTGAATTAACATACACTATAACAGCTAAAACAGTTATAAGCTTTTTTATACCATTTGCCATGACACAAACTGCCCTCGACAGATTTTGGGAGCTTGCAGGTGGGGCGATAGCCCTCAACCCGGAAGCCTTTAATCTGATTCAAACCCTACCCCAAGCTTCAATAGCAGCGTTATACATTATACTCGTTGCTGGGTTTTCTCAAGCTGTAGGTCAGGGGACGGTACTATTCATTAACCGAGTCAGACCACTTCGCTTTCTTCTGAGTCTATTCATTTCATCTGTGTTATTTGTATTCACCGTGTTATTTTGGGGTTTAAGTACATGGCTGGTGAGCTTTATACTATTTCATGCTAATATCCCCTATGACATCGTGTGGTCTACATTAGGATTCGCTTACGCACCGCTGATATTGAGTTTTTTAGTAGCATTGCCTTATTTGGGTGTGGCAATTCAAGTCTTGCTTTCTATTTGGACACTGTTAATATTTGTCATGGGCTTGCGTGTCGCCATTGGTATTGGTATTTGGCAAGCGCTGTGGTGCGGTGTGTTGGGATGGGTTGTCTTTCAGATTGTGCAGCGCACTATTGGACGACCAGTTGCAATACTTGGCAAGTGGCTGTCTAATACAGTGGCGGGAACACACTTGGTGACAGATATGCAAGGAGTAGAACAACTTCTGCAAGCAGGACCGCAGATATTACGTAGGATCAACCAAAATAATACAGGTGATAAAGGAGACAACACAAGAGTATGAATGTGAAGCGAGTGAGCATATTTTTAGGAATTGTTTTCATTGCCGTACTTTGTACTGTACTCTTTCCGGAACTGAGTCATCTGTGGTTAGGTTGGTACAACGCTTTGGGAGGTGCGTTAAAGCTAACAGTCGATTTGTTGCAAATTAGTTTTATAGCCATCCTTTTTGCTGGACTCCTAGCACCCCTCGAAGCCTTGGGTTGGTGGGCTGGTTGGTATGGTGATAAAGTTGATACTAAACTCAACCTAGGAATATTAGAACAAGAAATTCCACCGCAAACGAATGTTGTTCGTTATGTTATTTACCTTGATGGCATTGGTCAAGCTTCATTCAAGTACTTCCCAGATGGCGATCAGTTTTTGCATGAGTTAGCGATCGCTTTACCAAATAATATCGTGCTCATTAAAGGAATCATCCCTTATTCAGTCTTCAATCGACCACTGACCGAAGGTGGAATACTTTCGCCCTTTTGGCGCTTCGCTGAACGACGCAGTCAATCCAAGAATGGTAGTATATTCAACGCTTTGCTCACTTTAGCGATTAATATTCGCAATTTGCTTGTTGTTGCGGTTTCTGCTGACCAGCGCTTCGGACCAATTTATAATCAAGGTACAGCGCAGGTTATGTACAATAGCCTGATTAACCACGGTTACAAACCCGGTAGCGCAGTCCCAATTACACTGATTGGTTTCAGCGGTGGTGGACAGATAGCAATGGGAGCACTTTCTTATCTCAAGCAAGCACTAGACAAGGCACCTATTGAGGTCATTTCTTTAGCTGGTGTAATCAGTGGAAATACTAATGCACTATTGGCGGAACATCTTTACCATCTCGTCGGTGACAAAGACCCAGTTGAGCGCTTAGGTCCGATTTTGTTTGCAAAGCGGTGGAAAGTCTTCTTCTTATCCTACTGGAACCGTGCAAAACGGCTAGGTAAAATCAGTTTTGTTTCACTCGGTCCAGTCGGTCATATGGGCGCGGGGGGTCCTTTAGATGCCAATAAATTCTTAAGTGATGGTCGCAGCTATCTGCGTCAAACAGTTGACATCATATCAGGAATTTTGCGAGACGAGTATCCCTACAATGAAGAACTCGTGATCACAAAGCTTAGCAATTACGAACGGTATCGAGAAGCTGCGTTTAATCGACCAGAATACTATCCTTTAAATCAGTCGGTCAACACAGAATTTTATGAACCAATCGCCCCTTGGATGGGAAGACTAATTTTACCGCCTCAAGATCAACGTGAATCAGGTGTTTTGTTTGAAGTGCATCACGCAGATGCGAAACACAAACATCTAGTGGGACAAATTGTGTATTTGCAATGGATTGACGATCCCGAATCAAAAGTATCAGTTCAGTCAACCAAAAAGGATGTTCACTTCAACGCGGAAGCACTATACAACTACACACGGGGGAAAATTGTTCCGATTCGGATAAATCACTGGCGTCAGGTGACACCATTGGAGTCGCTAGCTGGTTCAAGACCGAATGATGATATAGTCGTGAAGCTGCGCGAGCCGATTGTGATGGAACAGAATGGGAAAATCACCCTTTCCATTATCAGTGAACCGGTGCAAATTTCTGGACGCTTTTACGGATTAGTTAAGTTTTTGCAGCCCATCCAGCCAGGAAGTGAACAGTTCCGAGTTATACATTTCAATCGTGCTTCGCGTAAGTTTAACTCTGTTGAGGAAGTCGTGCTTTTGCCTGAGGTGATTCCTTCTGACCAAAACATTTCTTCATCAACCAAGGATGGTCTGGAAAAGTCTCCCCTGAACGAGACAGGCTGGTATATTTACGGTGCAAAAAACGCTGCCGGAATGTTTGTTGTGCAGGCGATCGCCCCCCGTGCTTTGTTGCGAGTCCAACCCCGAGAGGTGGTTGTTGGCAGAAAACTAGCGATGGAATTTCTCAAGAAACGCTCGTGGAATAATATCATCACAAAGAAAGGACAAATACAATCTGTGCTTTTGAATCGCAAGAGTAAAGATATTCCGCAAGCAGTGTCCAAATGGCGTGAAGGTGAGTGTGCTTTGCTTCTACACGTTTATGGCGGTATTGGCGGCAAAAAACGAGAAATCGCAGCGAAAGGCCCTGTTTACTTTGGTCATTGTGCCTATGGAGTGGCAGAAGTGGTGCGCGAACCCCTGACAGGAGAGTTACGCTTTGAGATTGAGTATCACCAAGTTTATTGTCACAACGTTGATGGGCTGATTGCAGGAACGCTTTCTTGGACTCGTTATATGGGCGATCGCCAGTTTGGTTGGTTAGGAATTCGCCCCGTTTGCGATACGCTGATAAAATTAGATGCTCTGACAAATGACTACGATGCCGATGAAGTCAAGCGTACACTGTTGGGAGTTTTCATCCGTGAGTTGGAAATCATGACAGCGCGTTACCGGATTGGAGATGGGATGGGTGCAACTTATGTCGGTCCTGCAAACAACTGTGCTCAAGATTCTAACCAGGCATTATATGCAGCGATTAAAGTTATTCAGGCTGCGATTCAATTCGATGCTAAAGATATTGCGTATGCGATCAAAAATAATCCGGAGTTTAAAAACTGGTTACTTCGTCATCCTGAATATGCGACTAGTTTTAAGCAGTTGGTGAAGTTAGACAAAGCGATCAGACATGATCTGTTACCCTTTGGGATAGCACGAGCTGACTGGGAGGACTCTTCTACTACAACTATAGGCAGTTCTCTTGAGGACAGTCCTCTACAACAAATCTTGAAAGCTTTGGTGAGTTGGCGAAGCATTTTGCCACGAAAAGCCAGTGATAGCGTGACTGATATATTTCATAAACAAGGAGCGTCCTTATGGATACTTAGCACTAGCCAGGTAGGTAACTCAGATCCAGAGATTGCGGCGGTCGCTCCTCTTACCTTTTAAGATATTACTACTTCTTTGGCTTCACGAGCATCGATCATAACTCATATCATCTGGCTTTTGGTTTCACCTATTTAGTTATAGGAAACTAAAGCGGATTTGAGGTAATTTTTTAGAACAACTAATAAATTATGATCTGCTGTGAATATCTCGATTCTCGTAAAAACGTTTATTGCTGTCTTTGTTCTTGCAGATGCAGTTGGTAACATACCAATACTTTTGGTTCTTACTAAAGGCATGGAACCAGACAGCAGAAGCAGAGTTATAGATAAAGCCATAGTCGTAGCTATAGCAGTGCTTTTACTCTTTGCCTTTGGTGGTCAATTTATATTACGTTACTTGGACGTCAGCTTGGGATCTTTGCGAGTTGCTGGGGGGCTACTGCTGTTGTTGATTGCTTTACAAATGCTTCAAGGAGACTTAGATACACCCGTTATTGATCAAGAACGTGATGTTGCAATTACTCCTCTTGCCTTGCCACTGCTAGCTGGACCAGGTACTCTGACAACAGTCATGCTCTTGATGTCGGAATCTCCCAGTCCACATCTTAGCGTCATCGTGGGTATTGTCGCGGCAATGTTTGTCACTTGGTTGATTTTGCGTTTGGGGAGTGGTATCGACAAGTGGATTGGCGTGGAAGGAGAAGTTATTATCACCCAGCTTTTAGGTTTTTTGCTAGCAGCACTGGCGGTGGAAATTGGCAGTACTGGAATTAAGGAGTTGTTTTTCACTAAGTGAACTGCCCTAGAATACACAAAACTTACACACGAACAAGGTAACTATAGTCATTGCGACCGAAGGGAAGCAATCGCAACCCGCTCTTTTAAAGTAGCGCGTGCGTAAGTCCTAATACAGCCAGTGCTATCGTACAAGCAGAAAATGCTGATTTCGGTACTTGGAGAAAAAAACAATGAAGCGCGATGAGGTTTTAGCAATTGTCGCAGCTCATCGGCAGCAGTTGCAAGCAATGGGGGTAAAATCTTTAGAATTGTTTGGTTCGGTGGCACGGGATGAAGCTGGTCCAGATAGTGATGTAGACTTTCTGGTAGAGTTTGACCGTCCAGTGGGATTGTTTGATTTCAGTAAGGTACGGCTCTACTTAGAGGATGTTTTGGGGTGTTCGGTAGATATGGGAACACAAGATGCTTTGAGGGAACATTTAAGAGAACCTGTTCTTAAGGATGTGATTCGTGCTCTTTAGAGAATGGTGGCTTCGTATTTAGGATATTTTAGGCGATCGCACCCCGGTGGCTGATCCGTACCATCGCGTTAGGTGAGGGAAAGAAAACGAACCGCGAAGGCGCGAAGGACGCCAAGGAAGAAGGAGAAGGAGAGAACTTTCCCGCGCTTACCCCCTCATCTGCTCTGGTATCATGTTCACTTGAATACTTGTCATTGCGTTAGCGCAGCGTGCCCGGAGGGCATACGGAGCGATAGCGGAGTGTAGACGCGTTTGCGCAGCGCCCCCTTAGGGGCTAGCGGCTTCCCGATAGCCGTAAGGCGTGGCGTCAGCCATAGGGTAGCAATCTCAAGCCCTCGCGATTGCTTCGCTGCACTTCGTTGCGCTCGCAATGACATATCGTAAGTAATTAGCCAGACATGATATCACTCCAGCCCCAACTGCTGCTTTAACGCTTTTGGCACCTCCAAAGCTTTCTCCAACCCTTGCACATTCTCCCACCTTGTATATTCATCCCACCAGATATCTCCGAAAATTTCATCGCTGAGGTATGCGCCGCTGAGGTCTGCGCCGGTCAGGTCTGCGCAACTAAGGTCTACGCCGCTGAGGTTTGTGCCGCCAAGGAATGCGCCGATGAGGTTTACGTCGCTGAGGTATGCGCCACGAAGGTCTGCGCGGCTAAGGTCTGCGCCGCCAAGGAATGCGCCCGTCAGGTTTGCGCCCGTCAGGTCTGCGCTGGTCAGGTCTGCATCGCTGAGGTTTGCGATGCTGAGGTCTGCGCCGCTGAGGTCTGCACCGCTGAGGTCTGCGCCGATGAGATTTACGCCGATGAGGTCTGCGCCGCTGAGGTCTGCGCCGCTGAGGTCTGCGCCGCGAAGGTATGCGCCCGTCAGGTTTGCATCGCTGAGGAATTGCCCAACTACATTGTTAAAATTTCCGAACTTAATACAATAACTGTAGTTGATGATGGCAAACAGTTGGTCTGTAAACTCAACTTCTTCATCCAGTTGACCAGATGGATAGAAGTGAACTTGTTTTTTAAGATCATCTCGCTCTTGAGCATATCGATGCAACTCCAAAAGCAAAATCATCACATTCAAACCAGCATATACATCTACCTGGCGCTGACCGGTCTGAATTCCGTGTTTCTGCAGTTCTCGCGTCTTTTTCTGGGGTAAAGTTTCCTCTGGAGTGTCAATAAATTCCCCCTCGCACCAACGATGATAAAAACTTTCTAACCTTTGGAATAACTGCACTGGTCGAAATTCATCACTTGCTCTCAGCAATCCCATCAGATATTCCACAATTTCTGGTGTGATTCCACCGTAGCCGAGTAAATCATAAATTTGCTCGTGCAGTTTCTGCTCGTCAGTATTGAAAGTTTTTCCCCGTCTACCTGGTTCTGTCCATTCTTCCAAACTTTGTTTCAGTCGTTCAGCACAAAGAAATTCTCCAAAACTCTTGTGGAAAAATTCAACTCCACCGCTGGTGTGAGACTTGAGATAAAAAGCACTCAATGCGGTTTTCAGCGCTTCTTCTCCCAGTCCTTTTTCTGCTGTTTCAATTAATTGTCTCGCTTGGTCATCTTGCTGTAAGCGTGCTTTCACCATCTGCATGGAAGCACTTTCTCCCCCGGACTGCACGACACACAGTGCAGCTTCTGCTAACAGTCGCCGTAATGCTTCTGGGTTTTGTTTGGTCAGTTCATAATTTAAATCAGGGTGGCGGGAGTCTGAACGTTGTTTTGTCAGTACCCAATCTAATGCTTGTTCATAAACTAAAATTTTCGCTGCTGTATCGGTGGCTTGCTCAAATTTGCTAATATCTAATTTGTCATCTCGATGCATAGCCGCCAACATATACAGCAAGAGTGGCTCTTTTGCCAACTCCTTAACTTGCTTGGGACAACGGTTATTTTTTTGTAAAAACTGCTGAAATGCTGTACTTTTATCTGTGTTGAAAAGCTTTCGCCAGTTAGCAAACCACTGGTTTTGCAATTTGTCATCCATTTCGGCAATTTCCACCCGTTCCAGATTCGGTGGTAGGCGGTCAATGCCATGCAAAGCCATTGCTCTGCCTGTAATTAAGACTCGATGTTTGTCTTTATTCTCGTTATAATCCGATAAAAATTTGCCTACTTGTCTGAGAAATCTTTCGACACTTTGGTTATTGCTGCGTTCAATTCGTAACTCATCAAATCCATCTAAAATAAACAAAAACCGCTTGTGAGCATCAGTCAGCCAGCCATCATCGCTTTGAGCGAAATCATACTTTATTCTTGAGCGCAAGGTTTCTTCTAAACTCGGCTGAAATTCATCGATATCGCGCAGGCGAATCAAAATTGGTGTCCACATCGGATGTAAATACTGCCGCACCCAATCAGCAAACATCCGACAAAATACACTTTTCCCTCTTCCTGGTCCACCTTGAAGAAAGATGACTTGCTCTTTATTCTTTTGGTCTAGGAGAATAGTTTTAGCCCAAGTTTCTAAATCAAATTGCGCTGAATTATCATCTATCTTACCATTTTTATCAACATTTCTCGCCTTCAGCGGTACATAAATATCTCTAAAGGAAAAGGTTTCATTAAATACTGCTTCATCTGGTTTTGGAGCAATTTGTTCTTCTAGATACTGGTCGATGCTGTCGTTTTTTCGCAGTGCTTCTAGTTCACCATTGGGATATAATTCTGCTAGTGGTTTGACGGAATCACCTGCTTGTAACAATGCGTCAAAAAAGTGACGATCGCTATTGCTGGCAACTAAGTTAGCAAATATCAGCGCTTCATTTTCCCTTGCTCCTATTTGTTGCAACCGTGCTGATAAGACTTGATTATATTCTTGCGCTAATTGTGAGTCAGGGAAAGAAACGATTGCTCGCCTGGTAGCTTTAGCATCTAATTCAAAATCACCAAGTTTTTTCAGCTGCTTTCTTACCGCTTCTGTCTCAGCTTTGCTATTCCAATCAGCTAATATACTTTTGTTTTGTGGTAAAGATATAATTTCCTTGAAACTTTCAAGATATGCTGCCTGACTGAGCAAAGTTACGCATTCTTCCAGGGTTGGTTCTTTGCGAGTAATGTGGCGATACAACCTGAGTATAGCTATGGCAATGGGCACAAAAGGTAAGCCTGCACCCACCACCTGCGCTGTTGGTGAACATAAGACTTCCAAAAGAGAAGAAGACTGTTCTACCAGAGGTTTCAACAGTTCCAAGTTTTTACCTTGCTCTTGGAGGGTTTTTGCCCCTTCCAAAACTGCCTTGCTAGACTCAGCTGTTGTCTCTAACGTCTCGGTTGAAAATAATTCCCTAAAACTTTTCCAAATTTGCGATAAGCGCTTTCTCATGCGCTAACACCTGTATAATTACTGACAATACAAGTTATAACATAACGCAAATTTGATAAAGCTTTTCTCGTTCCCTGGCTCTGCCAGGGAACGAGGAACAGGCTAAAAGCCCCCTTTTTAAGGGGGTTGGGGGATCTGTTCTCAATACTTTTCGGTTAAAGGGGAAGGGGTAAAGGCAAAGGGGAAATAGCTTAGTTTTCATCCCTTTTCCCTTTCACCTTTTCCCCTTAACCAAGAGGTATTGGGTTGGGGGATCTCTTCTGCGTAAGTCCTATTTCAAATCAAAAATCCCTATCCAGCAATTCCCAGCACTTTCCTTAGCACCACTTGGTCTTCGGACTTGGCTTTGAGGCGACCATTTTCCAAATCTCGAATCCAACTTTGGCTTTTACCTGCCATTTTCGCCAATTCTCTTTGGGAAAGCTTGAGATTTTTCCTTGCTTGCAAAATCTGTTCACCTAGCAGATACCCTGCTGTGGTTTTTGATTTTGTTCGATTTTTTGTTGTGCGCTGCTTTTTTTGAGATGTAGTGGTTTGTTGCTCCCAGTCTGGAGGGAGTGTAAACGACAGAATTCGGGCATTCATTAACATATTCCACTTGCCACGGGGAGCTGTATCCGTTAGGCTTGTCTTTGCGCTGCCGTCCTTAATCCAAAACTCTAAGGCATCATCAGGATCTTCAGGAATATCGACCAATTTCGCCCATAACGGTTGAATCGCTGCTGGGTATGTCACCGGGTCGAAAGCTGGTTTCATACCATAGTGATTGAGGACTTCCAAATCGTTTTCAAAAGTTCGTAGCAGTCGCTTGCGTTCTTCTCGTTTTCTGCAAGCAAGGGTGACTTTCTCTTCACCGTAAGCAACACGCAGCAAGGTGGGAACTGTAATCCGCTGTTCTTTTCCCATTTTAGTCTTAAACAACAACCACAGCATCAGTCGCGCTGCTCCTTCGTGTTGCTGCCAAATACTCATGACAGTCGTTAACAGGGATTTGGGCAAACTACCATATTGATAAAATTTGGTTTGTTCTTTGCATCCTTGTTTGTTTAGGAAATACTGCGCCCATATACCTGCTTTGACTTTAAAAGTGAGTCCAACCAAATATTTGCACCCCAAGTCATCTTCTTGAAAATGATGGTGAGTTTCTACTAAGTGCCACAAACGGCTTCCTTCCACTGAAAATCCCCTAATTCGACCTTGTTGGGGCCAATTAAGCGAGGTGATCAGCGAGCAAGTTTGCTGCACCAAGTTTTTCATTAAACTCAATTTAGTAGCTTTGCTCAAGTCTTTGCGTTTCTCTAGCCCTAAATATTTCTCAATTTGGCGATCGTCGATGGTGAAGACTTGCTCCCAAGGCTGATCTAAAGCTGTTGCATGAGCTGCAAAAATCAAATGCATACAAGTTGCTCTGATATCCAGCGTCTCAACAACTCCTAATTCTGTTGCGAGTTCGCTTGCATTGCTTGGTTCGCTGATGTGAAATGCGATCGCCCCTCGTCCTTGGTTCACTTGTCGGCCATAACACGCCTTTCCGTATTCATCAATTTGCCAAGGTAGTGAAGATCGCTGTGCGAGTACATTGCAAGCCTCCCAGATAGCAATTGCCGATGCAAATGGGTTGCTCTTACCGTTGGCAAATAAATCTGGGCTAGTAGCATCTCTGATATCAACTTTACATCTACCTCTTTTGGCTTGCATGGGAATGGGCAAGTTAATGGGACAACTAGCTACACATTGAGGTTTGGAATAATAGCCTTCGCAGTTGTTACATAGACTTGGGTCGATCCAGTATTCATTGTTCTCTAATTTTATTGCACCAGTAGGACATTGGGGACGGCAGTTGTCACATCCAACGCAACTGTTGTTAGGAATTGTATAAGACATAAAACTTTTTCCTACTTTAATCGTTGAGATGTCTGGCTCAAGTCTCCCCTGGATGTGTCCTCTTAATTGACTACTCACTACTGACTCACTACCACATTGTTTTTCCGACAATAAGAAATTTTACTTGCCGTACTACTTAACCACATCCTTATTTGGTTCGCGTATTCCATTGGAAGCTATTTAAGGCTTGTAACCAGAGCCTAATTTTTAATATTTCTTACTCTCTAATATTTCATGAATATTTATTTCAGTTTGTTACTAATGAGCGAAACATGAGCTTGTGGATCTTATATATCAGAAGTCATTCAATAACTTTTTTGGTAATGACAAAAATGAAAACTTGTTATTGAATAACAAGTCTTCATTTTTTGTTTATTTAAAACCGCCTTTAAATTTTTAATAACTTATCAAAACTTTTCATATGTAATTATTGTTACTATTTAATAGAATATCTCAAATTTTTATGTTAAAACCCTTAAAAATAAATTTTAAAAACCAATATCAAACTAAGCATAACTACCCTTCAACACTTCATTTCTCATCTACTTGTATTCAGAAAATATAAAGCGTTAAGAAGAATGGACGATTCTTCAAAATGATGTCATTCATTATGTATTTTTACAAATTTTGAAATCAAAATCAATATTTTTTTGAAATTAAATGTCATTAGTTTTAAAAAAACTGCTTGTTGCAAATAGAAGACTCATTTATCTGTGTCTGTTGAAAATAAACAACAATAGTTTGAGCTTGCTCATTAGGTCATAGTACTCAATAGATGCAATATGAAAAAACCTATTTCTTAAGAAGACTCATTTTTTCTAGATGCTACAGGTAAATCTGGTTTTAGAGAGAGCATCCCATTTTTGTAAATTTGTAGCGCGGAAAAAACAAAGATTCTCCCATTGGCTTTATTTTTGGACTTCTTCGGATGATCCTGTTTTATATAAAAGCCTTTTTTTATAGTTAAAAGCGACAATATAGGACTCCTATTTGATTTTTGAAAAAAACTCAGTATACCTTTATTGCTTTTTTCCTGTTTCCTATTCCCTGCCCTGACGAGTTGTTCAAAAATCAAACCGGATTCCTATATTAGTAAATAATTGCATTTGCAGAAAAATATTAAATATTTGCTTCTTTTCGCTAAGTCAGGGGACTTTAATCAAAATAAAAATATAGTAAATAATTCATAAGATAAAAAAAAGAGATTATGTTAGGATGAGCGTAACAGTCAAACAGATGTGTAACGAGAGCAGAAGGTAACTTCATGGCAACGCTAACAGGATTAACATTTGGTGGTAAAACTTGGACACCCAAATTCGTTCAGGAAATTGACCAAGAAAAATGTATCGGCTGTGGTAGATGTTTTAAAATCTGCGGTCACAATGTACTGTTGTTGAAGGCAATGAACGAAGAAGGAGAATTTGTCGAGGATGAGGATGATGATGAAATTGAAAAGAAAGTCATGACAGTTGCTAATCCAGATAACTGCGTGGGTTGTGAAGCTTGTGCCAGAATTTGTTCCAAGAACTGCTATACTCACTCCGCATTAAATAACTAGAGTTTTTGGGTTGTTCAGAGGTAGGTTCAAAAGTTGCTGTTTAACCCTCCGGGTATCTCCTCCACAAGACGCGCCTTTGAACGCCATTTTGCCAAACTCCTGAACACAGACATTGGGCATACAACACAAAGCGCCAAGACGGCAAGTGGCTCACAAAAGTTTTAAATTTAGGTATCTAGAGAACAACTTCTCACTTTAATAGCAAGGTAACGAGAGGGGAATATTTAAAGTTACAGGAACGTAAAAGCAAAAAGTTCACAGCAAACAAATCCGTAAATCTTAAAGTGTAAGCTATTAACAAACAAAAACTTGCTGTCCAGATAGCCTAAAGAATTACCAAGACTAACAGCAACCTCCTCTACAACTCAATTGTCTTGAAGTGCAAAGCTTCTGTATGAAGAGTTGAGAGATAGTTTTCCGTTTTTTGGGGGGAAACAAGAATTAAAACATTTTAAAATTCCCCCACCTTTTCTAAAAAAAAGTGGAAAATAAACTTGGTTAAAACAATCGCTAATTGCGTCATTAGTCATAAAAAAAATGACTAAGGATGCTACTAGCTATTAGCCATGTAAGCAAAAGACACAACTATTGAGTTTACTCGCACGAGAGCATACATCAAAAGCACAGGATGCGGTGTACTGAGGTAAAACCCAGAAAATTACACCTTCAACGACGTTTTACCGACCAGGTATTTATGGAACAAATTCCTGTTTCACTATGGACCCTAGTTGCTGGGATAGTAATTACAATTTTCAGCATTTGGGTTGGACAAAACCACAGTCTACTACCTATACAAGCATCGCAACAAGCGCCTTTGGTAGACGGGTTTTTTGGCATCATGGTTTCTATTGCCACCGCTCTGTTTTTGGTGGTAGAAGGAACTATTGTGATTTTTTTGGTTAAGTATCGTCACCGTCCGGGAGATGATACAGATGGCGTGCATGTTGAAGGCAACTTACCCTTAGAAGTTTTTTGGACGGCTGTCCCATCTATTATCGTCCTCTGCTTAGGAATCTACAGCGTTGATGTTTTTAACCGAATGGGAGGGTTTGAAGTGGGGAGTCATCCTCATATGCCCCATTCCCCAGCTCATGTTGCCCAAATGCCAGGAAGTGCCATTGCTGCTACTCTAAGTGATGCCTCACTTGATGAGTCAGAAATCCCTTCCCCAGCACCAATTCCTAAAATTGGTATTGGCGCAACTCCCGCAGAGCTAGGTAAACCAGCTGATTTGGTTGTCAACGTCACCGGAATGCAGTTTGCTTGGCTGTTCGACTACCCCGAAAGTGGAGTGAATACTGGAGAATTACACGTTCCAGTTGGTGCTGACGTGCTACTCAACATTTCTGCAACGGATGTGATTCACTCGTTTTGGGTGCCACAATTCCGGCTGAAGCAAGATGCCATTCCTGGTATTCCAACACAACTGCGTTTTGTCGCCACCAAACCAGGTACATATCCAGTAGTTTGTACTGAACTTTGCGGCGGCTACCACGGCTCAATGAGAGCACAAGTTGTTGTTGACACGCCTGAAGAGTTTGAAAGCTGGCTCTCTGAAAACCGCATTGCCCAAAAGCAAGATATGCAAAAAGCGGTTGCAATCAATCCAGCAGACTTATCCACATCAGAGTTCCTTGCTCCCCACGCGCAAGAAATGGGAGTCACATCTGCAACTCTGGCTCAAATTCAAAAATAGCTGTAAGGAGTCAGGAGGAGCCAGCATTGCAGGAGGAGGGTCTCCCGATCTAGGGCTCTGGCGTTCAGAATTCAGGAGTCAGGACTCAGGAGTCAGGACTCAGGAGTCAAGAATTATTATTCTGCCCACCTCCTCATCGCCCCATCAGCTTAAACGAGCAAACTAAATGTTTAGCAGCTTATGACCCAAGTAGAACTTCCACGTAACACTCCACCCGAAGACAATCGATCTGCTAATCAGACGGTTGTCCAAAAACATCCCAAGGCGTGGAAATGGTACGACTATTTTACGTTTAATACTGACCACAAGGTTATTGGTATCCAATACCTGGTTACGGCGTTCATATTTTATCTGATTGGTGGACTCATGGCTGTTGTCATGCGTGCCGAACTGGCAACACCAGATGCAGATTTAATCGACCCTAACCTGTATAACGCCTTCATGACCAATCACGGGACGATCATGATTTTCTTATGGATCGTACCCAGTGCAATTGGTGGATTTGGTAACTATCTAGTGCCATTAATGATTGGTGCTAGGGATATGGCTTTTCCCAAGCTGAATGCGATCGCCTTTTGGTTAAACCCACCCGCTGGCTTACTACTAGCAGCTAGCTTCATCTTCGGTGGCTCGCAATCTGGTTGGACAGCCTACCCACCCCTAAGCTTAGTCACAGCTAACACCGCTCAAAGCCTGTGGATACTTGCCATTGTCTTGGTGGGAACATCCTCAATTTTGGGTTCGCTGAACTTTGTCATCACCATCTGGAAGATGAAAGTTCCCAGTATGAAATGGGACCAATTACCCTTGTTCTGCTGGGCAATTATGGCAACTTCCGTGCTAGCACTTCTCTCCACACCTGTGTTAGCAGCGGGGTTAGTGTTGCTGTTGTTTGACATCAATTTTGGGACATCGTTCTTTAAACCAGATGCAGGCGGTAACGTTGTTATTTACCAACACTTGTTCTGGTTCTATTCCCATCCGGCAGTTTATCTGATGATTCTGCCTATCTTCGGCATCATGTCCGAAGTGATTCCAGTTCACGCCCGTAAGTCAATCTTTGGGTATAAGGCGATCGCCTATTCCAGTTTGGCAATCTGTGTCGTGGGTTTATTCGTCTGGGTACACCACATGTTTACCAGCGGTACACCCGGTTGGATGCGGATGTTCTTCACAATCTCCACCCTGATTGTTGCAGTTCCCACTGGCGTCAAGATTTTCGGCTGGGTTGCTACCCTTTGGGGCGGTAAAATTCGCTTCACATCAGCCATGCTTTTCGCCCTCGGCTTATTGTCCATGTTTGTCATGGGTGGCTTAAGCGGCGTGACAATGGGAACAGCCCCCTTTGATATGCACGTCCACGACACCTACTATGTGGTGGCGCATTTCCACTACGTCTTGTTTGGTGGTTCCGTGTTTGGTATCTACTCCGGAATCTATCACTGGTTCCCCAAAATGACCGGACGAATGGTGAATGAATCCTTAGGTCGTATTCACTTTATCCTCACCTTCATTGGCACAAATCTCACCTTCCTACCCATGCACGAGTTGGGTTTGCAAGGAATGCCGCGACGAGTTGCCATGTATGATCCGCAATTTACTTCCATCAATGAGCTTTGTACCATTGGTGCTTATATTTTGGCAGCATCGGTGATTCCCTTCACGATCAACATTCTCTGGAGTTGGATTGCTGGAGCAAAAGCAGGTGATAATCCTTGGAATGCTCTGACTTTAGAATGGACAACCAGCTCACCACCACTGATTGAAAACTGGGAAGAATTGCCCGTCGTTACTCACGGTCCCTACGACTACGGCTTGAACACTCACAGTGCTCAAGTACAGCCATCTGCTGCGACTGAAGTCGGTGCTTAGTTAGTCATTTCATTCCCGCTCCTAACCGCCAGGAAATTTATTTCCTGGCAGATCAGCTCTTGTTAAATCAGTGAACAGTGAACAGTCAACAAGGGGTGGAGGAGTCCGTTAACTGATAACTGGTAACTGGTAACTGATTGTTGAACACTTATTCACAGCGCAGACGATATGGCTATAGCAACATCGACGAGTGCAGAACATCATCACGAAGAACATCCAGATTTACGAGTATTGGGGCTGTTAGTGTTTCTCATCTCTGAATCTCTGATGTTTGGTGGATTTTTTGCCACTTATTTATTCTTTCGAGGCAGTACCGAAGTTTGGCCTCCAGAAGGAACCGAAGTAGAGTTATTGTTGCCTGCAATTAACACTATCATTCTGGTTTCTAGTAGTTTTGTGATTCACTTGGGTGATACAGCAATTAAAAAGAATGATGTCCAAGGTATGCGGAAGTGGTACAAAATCACCGCTATCATGGGCGCAATTTTCTTGCTGGGTCAAGTTTTTGAGTATGTAAGTTTAGGATACGGCATGACGACTAATGTCTTTGCCAACTGTTTTTACTTAATGACTGGATTCCACGGTTTGCACGTTCTTATCGGAGTGTTGTTAATTTTGGGTGTAGTATGGCGTTCCCGTCGTTCCGGTCACTATTCTGCCAGCAAACACACTGGTATTGAAATGGCAGAAATTTACTGGCACTTCGTAGACATCATTTGGATTATTCTCTTCACCCTACTGTATATTCTCACCAGGTTTTAAATTCAGAATCGGGAATAGGAAATTGGTAATACCTATTCCCCATTCCTAAAGGAGAAGTCTTATGCAAGTTGATACCGAACAATTTTCATGGTTTGAGGTTCCAGAGGACATCAAACAGTTATTGATGTTGGCTGCAGAACATTGGGAAAATACCTCAGAATCAGAAAATTATATTAACCAAGCTTTAGTAAAAATGCAAGACAGCACTGATGTCTTAGTGGCAGCATATAGATACTTTTTCTATAAAAATAACTATCACATGGCGTGGCTAACAGCAGTTAAAGTTGTAGAAAAAGTTAAAAATTCAGAGCAATTACCCGATAATTGGCAGCAACTTAAGCAAATATTAATTACTCGTCAAGAAGAACCAAACATTAGATTATATCTAAATGCTTATGCAGCTTCTGGACTGGTCTTGGCAAAGCTAGGAGATATAGAAAAAGCTAAAGAAATCAGCGCGAGAGTCAAGGAAGTAGATAGAAAAAATGAGTTTGGAGCAAGCATTATATACAATATTTTGACACGCCCAGTCGAAGAAGATGAATAAATTATAAGTGATAAAGTCTTAAGTTGATGACCAAGATATCATTTATTATACGGTAGAAAACATATGAAAGGAAGGGATTGGCTTGTCACTGAAGACGGGCAGTATCAAACCTGTCAATCTGTCAGGGCATGGGACTTACTCAGAGATAATTATCGCTTTTATCGATTCCTGACTGAAGTAGAAGATGTCCTCAGTGATACTGAAGACCAAACCAGCCATCTTCCAGAAATTCGGATGCTAGTCAGGCGGTTAATTGTTAACTCGTACTGGGTACAAAGTCGATATTTAGAGCCTTCTTCTAAAACAGGAGTCTCTGTTGTTCTTCTTTATGATGAGTTAGGTTTTCCATTTACTGTGCAAACGGTAACATTTGCACCAGGAACGTTATCAACCATTCACAATCATGGAACTTGGGGTGTTGTCGCTGTGTTAAAAGGAGAAGAAAAAAATACATTTTGGCAGCGAACCCCTAATTCAGAATTTCAGGATAAAATTGAACGAACAGGAGAATTAACTTTATTTCCAGGGGATATTATTAGCTTGACTCCTGATGCAATTCACAGCGTGGAAGCAGTGGGTTCTCAACCAACTGTGACCTTCAATATTTATGGTGAAACTCGTATGCAAGATCGTTTTGAATTTGATACAGTGAGCCATACTGCTAAGAATTTTTAATCTTTGAATTTCTCTGCGTTTCTTTGCGGTTCAAAATAGTTCCATACCGGATGTTTGCAAGAAATTAACTAATTAGGAGGATACTATGGCTACAGTAATTTTTTATGAAAAACCAGGCTGTCAAGGTGGTATTAAGCAAAAAACTTTGCTCACAGCGGCAGGTCATCAAGTCATAGCATACAACATGCTCACTGAACCTTGGACTGCTGAACGTTTACGCTCATTTTTTGGCGATCGCCCTGTATCTGAATGGTTTAATCGTGCCGCAACACGGGTAAAATCTGGTGAGATAGTTCCGGAAAATTTGGATGCTCAAACAGCCTTAATGCTGATGTTAAAAGAGCCACTATTAATTCGCCGTCCTTTGATGGAAGTCGGCGATCGCCGTGAAGTTGGCTTTGAGGTAGAAAAAATAGATGCTTGGATTGGCTTAATGCCCAAGGATGCAACTCTTAAAGACATTACTGAAAAACTGATGGATCAAGATTTGCAAACTTGTTCTCACAAGCCTCAACAAAAACATCAGCCAGGTTCGTGCAAGCACTAAATGAGTTTCTTTACTGGTGAGATGGCTTGGGTGCATTGCATTTGGTGCAATGCGCCCTTTTTGCTCTTGATCAAACTATGTCTTTAGAAGGATTATACATAATTCCAAAGAGTGCTTTGTTAAAAACAATACTTTCTTTAAGATAAGGTTAACTGGCATGAAATAAATATAGGTAAACTGATGGAAGATCAAAATCAAAAAGACAAAGACAACTTTCTTTATCCTCGTGGTCGTTACTATGGTCAATTTAAGCCCCAAAACTTAGTATTTAATGCCAATCTCCAACAATTCGCTCAAAAAATCGGCTATATCACGTCCTTAGAAACGTCTGGGAAAATCTCTCCCTTAGATGCTTACAAGCAGATTAAAGTGCTCTGGAAACAGTTAAAACACAGCAAAAAAGAGCTTGGTATTGGCAACGAAGCACCAAGTGAACCAGAATCACCAGATGTGACGTGAAATTCGATGCATCACATAACCAAATCTTAACCAAATAGATCTGACTTTAATATACGACAAGCTTAGTAAAACCCTTGTTGTATTTCCTCTGCAACCTGTTTAAGCCGACGCAGTTGAGATTGCATATCTTCTTTTGTCCAATTTTGGGCAAAGGTTTTGAAACCCCAACTGATAAGAGGATTGGGAATTTGGAATTCAAAACGGTTAACCAGACATGTCCCTTTGTCTAGAGGTTGACATTCCCAAGTGTCGCGCCCTTTAAAAAAACCCTGGAACTCCCACACAACTAAACCTGGCTGTCTTTCCACGACTGTGCTATCCAATGTCGGTTTTATGAGTGGTATTTGAATTACAAACCGACTTCTGCTACCAACATTGGTACTCCACACACCAATAGGTTCGCAACGCAAGACGGGATTCAGCCAGCGATGCATAAGAGTATTTTCGGTAATGCAGCGTTCCACAGTTGTGGCTGTGGCGTTAATTTGAATTGATTGTTCAAAGACTTGAGACATTCCACATCTTTTTTGGTATGGCTGCATTTAGAGTAACGCGAAACTCCGCACTGCCAACGGATTTGTAAATTATAGCAATAGCCATATACGTTAGGACATATAGCAGGGAACGCTTAACGCTTAACTCTTAAGGCTTAACTCTTAATTAGTTCATGTCCGAATCTACCTGGCAACTGCTATAACAACTCGGAATTTGGAATATCTTCTGCCCAGACGCTGCGCTTTCGTGCCCTTGGTGTATTGCGTATACTGAGTTGATAGTATTGAAAGAAACGAGTACAGTTTTTGTTAAGCGTTAAGGGTTAAGCGTTCTCTAACTCAACTTAGTTAAGTTCATAAATCAAACCGGATTCCTATATATGGTATAAATACTCTATTGTTTGAGAAAACGAAAAAAAAAGTATCAAAGTCAAAAAATTACTCTTGATATTCATTTTTCTGTAGAACTTTGCTGGTAAATTTATAGACAAAACACTGCTAATTTACGGAATCGTAGGATTATCAGGACAATTCACATCAGAAGCATCTAAGGTGTTTTCTGTAATAACACTCAACTTTAATTCTGAACAACCATGAACACAACTTGGCAAGACATAACCCAGGTGATGGAAGTTGGTTTATCAATGAGGGTGCAAAGTTTTTTAGCACAATCGCCAACATTACCGTCGGAACAACCCGATGCGAAAAGTTACCTGCAAACGAGTCTACAACAGGTGCTTAATTTTCTGCCCCAATTGCTGGGAGCAGTGCTCATTTTGTTAATTGGCTGGCTGATTGCTGCTGTTGTATCTGCTGTAGTACGCTCCGTCCTCAAACGCACCAATATAGACAACCGGATTGCTGCAGGGGTAGCGGGTGGTCGGGATGTTCCCCAAATAGAGACATTTCTCTCCAGCTTAGTTTTTTGGGGCATCCTGCTTATAACAATAGTTGCCGTTTTAGATACACTGCAACTTAGGGTTGCTTCTCAGCCGCTGAACAGTTTTCTCAATCAAATTGGTGACTACTTACCCAGATTGGCCGTGGCTGCGGTTATCTTAGGAGTCGCCTGGTTAGTGGCAACCTTAGTCAAGCTAATAACAGTACGTGGTCTGCAAGCGTTGCGAGTAGATGAACGATTAAATCCACCACGAGATGATGTACCAAGTCTCAATGAGTTGTCTTTGAGTGAGACGATAGGCAATGCTCTGTATTGGTTTATCTTTTTAGTCTTTCTCATGCCATTGCTTGAGAGCCTAGGCTTAACTCAGGCATTAGAACCAGTAAAAGTTCTTGTCACACAGATTATCTCAATTGTGCCCAATATTTTGGGTGCAACATTAATTGCAGCGATTGGCTGGTTTGTGGCTAACATAGTGCGTCGGATTATCACAAACTTACTGGCAACAACAGGAATTGACAATTTGGGAAATCGGTTTGGATTGAGTGCAACTTCAGGAACACAATCCTTATCGATGATTATCGGTACAATTGTTTATGTCTTGATTTTGATTCCTGTCGCAATTGCAGCACTCAATCAACTGCAAATTCAAGCGATTTCCATACCAGCAGTCTCAATGCTGCAACAGATTCTCAATGCACTGCCGGCTATCTTTACAGCAATAGCTATTTTGATTGTTGCTTATTTTGTTGGACGGTTTGTAGCAGAATTGGTAACTAATATCCTTACAAGTATAGGATTTAACAACATTTTTTCTGCTCTAGGTCTGCCATCACCCAGCAGACGAGTCGTCATTCCACAAGAACCAACAGCACCTGCGATATCAAACCGCACACCGTCGGAAATTGCCGGCATTATCGTCCTTGTTGGTATTATGCTGTTTGCAACTTTGGCAGCAGTTAATATCCTGAACATTCCAGCGCTCACAGTATTGGTGAGTGGTATTGTGATAGTGTTGGGGCGCATTTTGGCTGGATTGGTTGTATTCGCCATCGGTTTGTTTCTGGCAAATCTTGCTTTCAGCATTATCACCAGTTCTGGGAATCGCCAAGCACGGGTTTTGGGACAGATCACCCGGATTGCGATTATTGCCTTTGTATCTGCAATGGCACTGCAACAGATTGGTGTTGCTAGTGATATTGTGAATTTAGCTTTTGGACTTTTACTCGGAGCGATCGCCGTTGCTATTGCATTGTCGTTTGGTTTAGGTGCTCGCGATATTGCCAGAGGACAAGTCCAAGAATGGCTTGACTCCTTCAAAGGAAGAAATTAACTAATTGTTTGCTATCAAGACGGACGATAATCTCTGCGGCGTTAGATATTAACCCGTAAAATTTGTCAAGAGTCAAGAGTTATTCTTAACCGGAAAACTCTTGGCTCTTGAGTACCTCAAGAAAAAACTTGCAATCTGAGGTGTTTTCACCGATTTGTCGCAAATAATGTGTAAATTTTTATGAGTTTGAAGATTATAAGCAACAATCTAAAGGTATAATTATATAGAAAAACAAAAATTAAGGGAAACAAACAACAAATCTAGAAACAGCGAAATATAAAAAGAAGTAGGATTTCACGAATCGTTGGAACTATTAAAAAGTTTTGCAGCAAACAAGCAGCTTTTTCTTGACTCAGAATCACAGAATGCAAAAATAGCTGCTATTTTCAGAAAATATTTCGGGAATCACCCTTGATTGGGTTGTAGTTAGCATTGAGACTAAGACTTGGCTGAGCATAAACTCTAAAACCATGAGTAGGAGAAGATAGAACCGTGGGTAGACAGGGCGTTATAGCACTGGCTATTCTACAGGTGACTGGCGTTGAGGTTACATCTGTTGTACCGACTGACGTCGAGCTTTTCTCCTATAGGCTCCTATCCGTACAATCTTAAAGGGTGGTTTCCGGCTAAGAGTCTGCGACTAGAAGTTGGGAAAGTTTTCAAGTGTTTAGTTAAAACTCATCTACTTATGCTTAATCAAAATCGTCAAAAAGCCCCAATCACCAAGAGCCAGTTCAAGAAATTAGCTTGCGCTGTAGGAATTGCTGGTGTCACTACGCTGATCAGTTTTCCTGTGTTAGCCAAATTTTATCCTCCTATGGCTCTTTTTCAGCCTTCAGCTCATCGCAGCTATCCCTACCGCAACTCTGAGAAAAGCATTGCTGATACACTTGCTGAAAATAAGAAATTTGCTAATCTTTATCATGAGTTGAAACAAGCAGGTCTTGTGGATGAATTGAAGAAAGGTAATTACACAATCTTTGCTCCAACCAATCAAGCCTTCAATACTTTACCTAAAAACGACTTTAATCGATATAACCAGCCACAAAATCGAGCCAGAGTGCTGAAGTATCATCTTGTTGCTAGTAAAATTACTGGTGAAGACAAAGACCTAAATGGTAAATTAGTCACAACTGTTGAAGGTGGCCAAATCAAAATAACTGTTGACCCACAAGACGAGACAGTCAAGCTGAATAATGCGATTGGTAAGCATCCTTCTATCCAAGCGAGCAATGGTGTGATTATTGAAATTGACAAGGTACTTCTGCCCCCTGGGTTGTAGAACTCTACTTCTACGGGTGAGCGATGATCGCCGGAGGCGCAGCTACGCTTAACGCCTTCAAGGTGGCGGCTTCTGCATCCTCCGTATATGCCCGAAGGGTTGCAGCCTCCCTTTATCACAGCAAAATTGACACCAATGGGCACAGCATGCTGTGCCCATTGGTGTGTGTGGCTTATTGCCAATTCCCTACAAGTACAAACGGTGCCCAGTAATGTGGGTGAGTGTATTCTGGATTTTTCTTCAGAGCTAATTGTGCTTTCTGCAAGGCTTGTGCTTTATTTATATTTGCCTTTTTGGCTAGCTCTAACTGACGATAAAATTCACCCATGACTTCAGCAGTACTTTTATCCTCTACAGCCCACAGTGTTCCCAGTGTACTGCGCGCCCCAGAACGCACCGCAACTCCAGCCAATCCTAAAGCAGCTCGATCATCTCCACTCGCTGTCTCGCAAGCACTGAGAACCAATAATTCGATTGGTGTCCTCTGGTACTGGCTGTTCCCTCGCAGTAAGTCACCCAACTGTTTAACAGTGATGCGGCTATCCCAAGCAAGGATAAAGGTATCCTCAAGCTTGGAGCTAAACCGACCATGAGTTGCTAGATGGACTATGGGAGGAACACGAGATGCAGCAATCTGTTTTTTAATCTCGGCGCTAGTAAATTTTTCGTTGAGGAGTTCCCGAGATGAAACTCCAAGTTTTTCGATATTATCCAGTTCGACTTTTACGTTCTTTAATTCTTTGAAACCCTCATGTGCAGGAAAGTTCGGACGGATTTTGCTGAGTCCGGCTGTTAAGGCTGTTAAACCAACCTTTGAAATTGGTTTTGGATTCACTAGCTGCAAACTAGGTGTTACAGCAATGGCATACTTTTCTAGTAGATACTGCTTGCCATCGTAAAGGATACCCATAGGGATATTCCGCAAGTCTCCATCCAGTACAAAAACCAAAGTCTTGACTTTACTATTTGCCAACTCCGTTTCCAGTGGTTTAACCATCCAGTCATACAATTGTTTGTATGTGGACTGAAAGCTCTGGACTTCACTGACAGGAGCTATGAGAGAATCCCGCACATTATTTACAGTTTGCTGAAGTTCTCCTGAACCTAGAGGAGCTGTATGAAGGATTGGATCTCGACCTGGTAGGCTAAGAATAACCTGTAACCGATCTGCTGAAGCAATTGTATAGATAACTGCTGTTGTTTTATCTATTTGATCAATCTGTTTAGGATTTGCCTCAACACAGGCTTCTCGGAAAAAGTTGTTTAGTTCAGCCAGTTGCAGAGATTCTATCACCGTACGAGCTTGAACTAGGCGTTCTTTGATTTCGTCATTTTTTGTTGTTTGTTTTAAGGAATCTTTTCCAGCTTGTTTTAAGGAATCTGCTTGTTTTAAATCTAACTCAACCAACTCTCGATAAACTGGTTCGACATCATCCCGAAAAGAAAACTGTACTTCTGGGTTGATTGCTACTAATTCATTGCGTAACGACTGAAGGGCATTATATGCTTTGGTGTAAGCGGCGATCGCATCTGAAGTATTTCCTTGATCTCTACGTATCCGCCCTAACTGCCAGAAATACTGGTAAGCTATGTCTGGTGTTGAAAAACTGGAATCTAAACTCAGAGCCTTTTGTGTCAATTCTTCTGCTTTGGGTAAATTTTGCTTCAGTTGATAGAGTTTGCCACGATTTCCCAAAGCATAAGCCTCGGCTCTTTTGTCTGCCAAACTTCTGGCTTGTTCTGCAGCTTTCACCAATATCCTATCAATGTCGTTAAAAGTTGGGAGTTTGGAATCTGGATGAAGTGGGAATTGTTCTTGTTGAGCTAATTTGAGTAAATTCTGAGCAAAGTTGATTTGGAGGTACACTCCTGTGCGGCTAGCAGACAAGTTGTTCAGTTCAGGATTGAGCTTGTTCCATAATTGTTCTGCTTGTGATATTATTTCCTGATTCTCTGCTTGCGAAAAGTTATCCAACTCTTGTGATTCTGACGATTTTTTTGGTTTCAACTGGCTCAACAACAGGCTCAGTTGATTCAGTTGTGCTTGTTGTTGCGCAGTTGGCGATGAAGACAGTTTGACGACTTTGGTGTAAGAAGAAAGTGCTTCTCGTCGATATTCCTCTCGTGTGCTGCGAACTATTTCGCGTTCAGCTAACCTACCTGCTGTATTGCCTAAACTCAGATGAACAGCAGCTTCCTCTTGGGAATCATTTAATTTTTGAGCTTGCTTCAAACTTGCGTCCAAAATTATTTTAGACTGCTCTAATTGACCTACGAATCGCAGCAGTTCCCCGAGACTTCGCAATCCCACAACTTTGTATAGAGAAGGACGTTGGAGTTCAATGACTTGAAGTTTTTTCGTGAGTTCTTCTGGAGTCAATTGACCTAACTGGTCACAGCTTTTAACCCTGAGTTCTTGATTTAAAACTTCTAATAAAGTACTACAAGCACGAGGATAAAGACCCAAATCTTGCATCGCTTGAGCTTGATTTATCTTGCTCTGTGCTAATTTTTCTGGTTCATTCGCTCTTGCATAAATCTTAGTTGCTTCTTGCCAAGAGTTGAGAGCATCTCCTGTTTGACCGAATTCTCTTTGCAAAGATCCCTGAATCTCCAAGCTTTGAGCCAAGACTTTTAATTCTTGTTTCCCTTGTAATGGTGTTTTCAAAAGTGCCAAACTGTCTTCAATTGCCTTTTTAGCTTGTTCCCACTGTCCCAGTTGTTGATAGCTTAATGAGAGATTGCTCAACGCCATTGCTTGATTTAATCTATCTTTTTTAGCAGCAAAAACACTCGCTGTTTGTTTCCAAGCCGATGCTGCTTCCGCAAATCTTCCACTCTGATAGAATTTAGTTGCTTTGTTCGCTAGTTGTTGTGCATCATATGGAGATTGGACAATTGAGGTTGGTGAAGTTGGGGAAGAAACTTTAGCCGCAACAACAGGCGAGATTCCTGAGAGGATAAATAATAAGGCTGCCAGAACAAGCGATCGCTTTTTATATATTCTTTTGGATAAATTTCGTATCTTTCTGAGTAGATATTTTTTAAAAATCATATTTCGCTCCTTCTGTCAAGAATATATAATGATTACTAATTCCTAGGTTCCGTCAACAGACACATGCCTCAACGTACAGCACAACGACTAGCAAGTATTAGTTGCTCAGTTGTAAGCAGTTTTAGAAAATCTTGAAGAATTTACCAAGTCAGAATGGGCTGCCCTTTTGCACTCTACAGGAGTCAGCAAAGATTTAGTGAGGGACTTAAACCCCCCTATTTAGATCTTGCATCTTGACTTTAGTACCTCTTGAACTTAACGTTCAGGGCTCATAGCCAAAGTCCGTTAAAACGGATCCAAAGATTGACCAAGTCGGTTAAAACGGACTTGAACTTTGAGCCAAGAAATTTATTTCTTGGTGGACAAGAATTATGCTGCAAGAATGGTATGAGTATTGTACGTTTAATTTGGTTGTTTTACTTGTGAAGAATTTTATCTGTCTGCAGCGCAACTATTCGCAGGTGTTTGCGGTTGACGCTGTGGGCCAGTTTTGGTGGGATCATATGCTACCAGCACCACCTGACCTTTTTCGTTATATATCCAACCTTGAGCAGGTATTATGCGTTTGACAGGTGGACTGGTAGATGGTTGCGTGTAAGTTGCAGTTGTTGAACCTACTGTACTGGCAATAGGCTGAATTAAATCAACGTGCACATTGTCACTACTGAGGATTTTATTGGGGTCAGTTGGAAGTCCGCCACGTCCGGTGATGGTAAAGCTGCTACCAAAACCTTTGGTACAGGGATTTTGGGCAATCTGCTGTGCGGGGTCGATCACAGTTTCTGTCAATTCAAATAATCCTTGACTGGGATCAATCTCGGGTGTGTTAAATTGCACAGTACCACTAAACTGTGGACCGCGTTCGGAAGTAGCACTAATCACGCTATCTGGAGAAAGAAATCTATTACCTTTAGTTGTAATGTTTACCTTCCCTCCATAACCTTGTTGGGCATTGGCTGTGATTTTGCTATTTTCCAGGGCAACTAAGTTATCAGTATTGATGGTAATATTACCTCCATCAGCTGTGGCTGTGGCATTTGTCGTGATATTGCTGTTGCGGCGCAAGATTACGTCGTCAGAATTCAGGATAATGTTGCCCTGTCCTGCTGTGGTGTTGGCGTTAATAGATGCTCGGTTGTCAAGTTTGATAGAGTTAGCCGTAACTGTTAGCAAGCCTGCACCTCCTGTTCCTAAACTGCTAACACTAACTTGTCCGTCGTTAGTCAAGTCAACAGTACTAGCATTAATATTTATATTGCCGCCTCTAAACTTGCCTTCTGTTGTTGCTGTGACAGCACCCTTATCTGATATACGTAAGTTACGACTATTGATAGTGATATCACCAGCATTACCTCCAGCTAGTCGCTTACTAGTCGTCGTCACGATACTATTTTTAAAGTCGCCAGAGCGATCGCTCTTCGATATCTGTGGATCACTCCCTGAAATTTCTACTTGATTAGTACCATTAACCAGAATCCTACCAGATTTACCGCCGTTGAAGGATCTAGATGAAACTTCTGTCCCAGCAGTTATGAAAACAGATTGCCCGCGAATTTTTATGTCTCCTGCATCACCTAGCGCTGGGTTGGTCGTCCTTCCACCTGCACTCCCAACAGCTGTATTGACCAAAGTATCTTGTAAAGAGACAGAACCTAAGGAGGATTCTATTACGATGCTGCCGGAATTTCCTTGACCAAAGGCTTGGCTAACCAAAGAGCTATTGTTTTTTGTAGACACAGACTCATTGCCTTGCAATGATATACTTCCGCCATTTCCTCTAAAGCTGCTGGCAATCAAAAAAGCATTATCCAAAGAGATAGAATTATCTGCTTTGAGTGATATATCACCGCTTTGTCCCACACCATTGTAGGTGGAGATAACTCTATCATCGCCCTTTTGATCCTGCCCAGTTAAAGAAATCGAACCTGTGGCTTCTAGTGAAATGTTTCCGGAACGTCCCTGTCCTTGTTTCTGTCCTTGTCCGCCTGGACCAGTATCTAATGCAGCAGGAAGAGCAGAAGTTGTTGGAGTACTAGCCTTATTCGTGATGGAAATATCACCAGCTTTAATATTGATGTTACCTGCATTGCCAGTAGCACCTTCATCTACAATATTAGTCACTCGGCTGGGATAGTTAATAGTCACTTTCCCAATCGCATTGAGTGTAATGTCTCCTCGTGGTGAGTTATCTGCTGTTAATCCTTTGCCAACGCCAGCAGAAATATTTCCTCCCAAAAGGTCTATATTTCGCGCATTCAGGACGACACTGCCTGCTCCTCTTGCACGTACATCAACAGTTGCACCATTTATGAGCGATATATCACCGAATTGCACTCCCACAGGAAAACTCAAGCTTCCATTACTACTCAACCCAACTATTCCAGGAGCAGATAATCCTGCGATCTCAACTCTTGCTCCTGCTGCTGTGATTGCACCACCATTTAAACTGACGTTACCACCTACGAGTGCGAAGGAGTTTCCTTGAGGAACATTAAGAACAGCAGATTGACTAGTGATATTTTGGGGATTATCGCGATACCTCAATCCAATTGGAACATTAATAGTTAACAATGGCGGTGCTTGTGGATCTGTTGCACTAAACTCAAACCCATTGTCAAATAGGAAACTGTGCGCCGTACTACCCAAAAATGAACCACCAATATTCAAGCTGGCATTTGGTCCAAAAATGATCCCTGCTGGATTAAGTAAAAATAAGTTCGCTTTGCCTAGTGCTCTAATCACACCATCAATATTGGAAACAGAACCACCTGTCACTCGACCGATAATGTTTTGCACATCAGTTGGATTCTGAAACACAGCCGAACCACCTGTAGGGACAGAAAACTCTTTGAAACTGTGAAAAAGATTTCCTCCCCTTCTAGTTCCATCATTGATGTTGAAATTTTTGCCATCAGGAGTGGTAACTGTCGTGGATACAGTTCCATCAGCAGAGACTTGCGCAACTGCAATAGTAATAGGCGCAAGACTGCCCATAGTGCATAGAGGTACAGTGAGTAAAGACAGCAAATATATTTTGTTTACGTTGTGCGATGCTCTGAAGGGAGCCACCGAAGGTGATCGCCTAAATGTTTTCATACGACTATGCATTTTTTCTAAAGATTTTTTACATTGATTCTTATGAGTCACAGCTTAACTTTGACCAAAAAGCGCGGGTGTAAGCGGAAATAAAAAACGATATTTTTGTACAACAAAGCCCCTGAACCACCAAAGGTGTCAAGCGCCCCACTGATTTATTTTTTACACCCCAACCCTCTTACACCCCAACTTCAAGACGCATTTACAGCAGTTAATTTGTTGGATAGGCACTGTCTTATCGATGACAATGGCAAATTTCCGGTAAGCAGTGCCTACCCGAAATTAGATTTGCCAATTGCACTCATCACATAGAGAGCAAGTGGCAAAAGATTGTATTAATTTTAAGTATTTTACGTTGAATTTGATTGTTCTAGTTGTAAAGAATTTTATCTTGTTGCTGCACAATTACTAGTAGGTGCTAGCTGCTCACGCTGTGGACCAGTTTTAGTAGGGTCATAACCTACCAGCACCACCTGACCTTTGTCGTTATATATCCAACCCCGTGCTGGTATTATCTTTTTGACTCTTGGCTGTTGAGATGGCTGCTTTTGTGTTGCAGTTGTTGAACTTACCTTACTAGGAACAGGCTCAATTAAATCAACACGCACATTGTCACTACTGAGGATTTTTTGGGGATCAGTTGGCAATCCGCCACGTCCGGTGATGGTGAAACTGTTACCAAAACCTTTTATACAGGGATTTTGAGCAACCTGCTGTGCTGGGTCGATCACAGTTTGTGTCAATTCAAATAATCCTTGAGTGGGGTCAGTTTCTGGTGTGTTGAATTGCACAGTGCCATTGAATTGCTGGCCAGCTTCAGAAATGGCGGTGATATCACTGTCTGGGGAACGAAATATACCTTGAGCTGTGATGGAGATTCTCCCCCCAAAGCCTTGTTGTGCATTAGCAGTGATATTGCTATCTTCTAGGGCAACTAAGTTGCCAGTGTTGATGGTAATATTGCCCCCGTCAACCTTACCTGTGGCGTTAGTGGTGATGTTGCTGTTGTTACGCAAAATTAAGTCGGCAGAATTCAGGATAATGTTGCCCTGTCCCCCTTTGGTATTCGCGTCAATAGATCCTTGGTTGTCTAGCCGGATGTCTTTAGCGGTTCTAACTGTTATATTGCCTGCAGCACCACTGCCAGCATTACTGGTAGAGATTGTACCGCCCTTGGTTAGAGAGAGCGATCGCGCAGTGATCTCAACTCCCCCAGCATTACCCACGCCTAATGATCCAACAGTGCTATAAAATCCACTTTTGTCTCCGTTCAGAATAAACTGACCATCTGCGGAGACATTGCCAGTTGCATTAACGGTAACACTCCCGCCATTTCCCTTTCCGGAGGTGCTGGCAGCGACTTGTGAGCCATTGGTTAGGTAAAAATTATTGGTATTTATTTGGATATTACCTCCATTACCATTGCCGAGGTTGTTTGTCTTGACACCTGTTGCGTTGAGATCAAACAGATCTGCGACTGTAATTTTGATTTCTCCACCGTTACCTGTGCCAGTTGCCGTTGTATTGCTAGAAATCGCTGAGTTTTTCACTAGAAAAGAATTTGCATTGATGTTGATTTTTCCAGCATCACCAATACCCGCAGTGCTTGTTTGTATACCTGCAGATTGCGGTAATTCCAAAGAACCTGCGACAGTGATGTTGATTTCTCCAGCCTTGCCTGTGCTATTTCCCTGCGCTTGGCTAAGAACACCTCCATTTTGAAGCCGAAAAGAATTTGCATTGATGTTGATTTTTCCAGCATCAGCCGTACTATAAGTGTTAGTAGTTATATTTGACCCCTTGCTCGTAAGAGAGTCTGCGACATTAAAGTTGATTTCTCCGCCAAGACCAGTGTTAAAAGCACGGCTATTGATACCCGAATTTTCAATCCGCAAAGAATTTGCATTAATGTTAATTTTGCCAGCATTACCTGTGCCAGAGGAGTCTGCTGTTATACCTGCTGTGTTAACTACCAATGGACCTTTGACACTCATATTGATGTCTCCGGCTTGACCTGTGCTATTTCCTATCGTTATGCTTACGAACGCTGAACCACCTCCAATCTCCAAAGAATTTGCACCAATGTTGATGTCTCCAGCTTTACCCTTGCCCCATGTCTGAATGCTTACACCACTCTGATTCTGAAACTTGATATTGTTAGCATCCAATTTTATTTGTGCACCGTTACCTGAACTGAAGGTGTTAGAGAGGAGGCTTGAGCGATTGAAAATTATAGAGTCACCAACAATCCTAATTTCTCCCCCATTTTTATCCCCAAGGGTATCAGATAATAGGAGTGATTCAGAATTGAAATTGATATTCCTCCCGAGTATGGCAATAGAACCGCCGCCATCTCCAGTAACATTCACAAAGGCTTTACCAGAAAACTGGATGTCTCGATTGGGTGTGCCTTGATAAGCAAGTGAAAAACCTTCAGATTGTGCTGGGACGAGATTTACAGTTTGATTGCTATCGAAACTACCGATTTCAATACGTCCGCCTTTAGACCTAAGTACACCACGGTTAACAGAAACATTTCCTCCTACCAGTGCTAAAGTTTTTCCGGGTTCGACTTGTAATCCTGTAACGTTCGAGTCAAACTTGCCACGGGGTCCCGGCTGGGGATTATAGACAAGTTCGTTCCCTGGTCCTTCTACTTGAATTGCTCCAGGATTATCGCGAAATCTCAACCCAATCGGAACATTTATCGTTAACAACGGCGGTGCTTGCAGCTCCGTGGCACTAAACTCAAACCCATCCTTAAACAAAAAACTATTCGCCGTACTCCCCAAAAATGAACCACCGATATTTAAGCTGGCATTTGGTCCAAAAATAATCCCCGCAGGATTAAGTAAAAACACGTTCGCCTTGCCGAGTGCTCTAATCGCACCATCAATATTAGAAACAGAACCACCTGTGACTCGACTAATAATATTTTGCACATCAGCTGCATTGTTGAAATTAGCCGAGCCACCTATGGGTACAGAAAATTCTTTGAAGCTGTGAAAAAGGTTTCCTCCTCTTCTTGTCCCATCATTGATGTCGAAATTTTTGCCGTCAGGAGTAGTGACGGTGGTGGATACAGTTCCATCAGGAGTTACTTGTTGAGTGACTTGTTGTGCTGTGGCTATATCTGGAAAAGTTAAACTCCCTATGGCGCATAGGGGTAAGGTGAATAAAATCAGTGAATGCCAACCCTGTTTCATCATGATCTCCAAATGTAAATTTCACTTACGTTTTCCGCCGAGGCAGCGCTTGATAAATGTCACTTTTTATAATAAAGACCACTGTATTGTTGTTCAAAGTACCATATTCAAAAACGCGGCATGCTGTACTTTTAGCCTTTTAAACTTAGGCACTCGTGACTAAAAATAAGGCTTTGCGATTGCTTCTTTTTGGTCGCAATGACAGAATGGCGTTATTTTTGCCTAAGCCCTGCCTGTCATGGTTATCAAAAAGGACTGTAATTGACTGAGAAATACAAACCTTGCTCTTGCAACGTTCGATCCCTAGAATTCACATCAGTTAGCGGGATACCGTAGTCAATGCGAGCATTCAATTTATCATCCATCTGCCATTGCAAACCCAAACCCACACCAATCAAAGTATTGGGATCAAGATCTGGATTCGGACGACCTCTGCTGGAATTATTCCAACCAACGCCAAAATCAATAAAGGGTATGAGTTGTAAAACTCCTTTGACTTCTTCTACCCGCAGAATAGGAAACCTCACTTCTGCAGAAGCAAAAAAGCCGTTATCTACCAAAAACTCATCTTGCCTATAACCCCGGACGCTTTGTATACCTCCGACGCTAATTTGCTCTAAGGGTACTAAGGCTCTGGTTGCTAATTGTATATCAGAACGTAATACCAGTAAGGTGTCTCGTGCTAAAAGCCGTATATACTGTCCTTGTCCACGCCAGGAGAAAAACCGACTATCAGGAGTTAGACCATTAGCAGTGGCGTCAAAAAACCCTACTCCCAGACTAAACTGAGAGCGAAAACCAAAGACTTGTTGGGAATTGCGCTGTGTATATTCCTGAATAAATCGCAGTGCTGAAACACGGGTTTCTCCATTCTTGTCTGCTCCTAAATTCTGGAAGACATCACCTCTTCCCAAAAGTGTCGTCTTACTTTCCTCTCTAGAAAAGGTTAAACCCAGCGCCAATTCCTGAGTCGGAGATTGGAAGATTGGCTGACGAAAACCAACATCAATGTAAAAAGAGTCACCCGTGATATCTATGCGGTCAAATGGTGGCTCAACGATGGTGGTGTCTGTAAATCCGCCTGCTACATTCAATGTGCCATTGCGAGGATTCACTGGCAGAGCATAGGTGAGATCCAGGGCATTACTTCCATCAGTATTTGTGTATGTTGCACCAAAGCTATCTCCCAAGCCGAAGACATTGCCTTCGGTGATACGGATACCCCGTCGGAAACTACCTACACTAGGTGCACGACCATTGTCAACAAAGAATTCTGTCCTAAACGAGTCTGCTTCTACGACATTGACTTCCACTAAATTCTGGTCTGAACGTGATCCCGTAGACAATTCAGCAGAAATATTTTTAATTAAAGGGTTAAGCTGTAACAGTTGCAGTGCTTCTAATAGGCGAAATCGGTTCAACGGTGTAGAGGTGGCTAGTGCGATGCGACTGCGTATGTAGTCTGGGTTCAACCGTCGGGTACCTGTGACCTTAATCTCTTCTACTCCACCCTCAATAATCTGAACTTTGACAACTGCTCCCTGTGGAGAAAAAGTTTGATCAGCAGGTATAAAAGCACCAGAATTGACATACCCAGCATCTGTGTAAAGCTTGGTGATAATGGTCTCTACTTCCAGCAGTTGAGCAAAGGTGATTTGTTTGTTGATGAATTGAGCAGTTACCTCACTTAACTTTTTGTTACTAAATATCTTTTTTTTGTTACCTACAAATTCAAACTTTGTAACCCTAATATTTTCAGGTACGCCAGAACCCGATTCTGGCGGCGAAGGTGTTGTGGGAGGTGTTGATGGAGTGACATCCAGTGGAGTTTGCGGTGATGGTTCTGGAGTTGGAATCGGTTGTGGTGGTGGTACTGGTGGTACTGGAGTGATAGGATTTGGAAGCTGAGATAGAATAGCTGATGAGCCTATACTTTTAGGACTACTTTTAGGATTATGAGTCGAAATCTGAAATTTGGGAGGTAAAACATTGCTCTTATAACCCTCATTGATCAAGTTCTGGGCAGAAACTTTATAATCAGGTAAAAATAAGTACATATTTATCAGCAATGCTACAGCTAAATTGAGATTACCAAATCCAAGCTGCCCGCCTCGATTCATATTATTGGCTCCTCACACGAAATTTTCGTTGCCATGATATAACTATGTAGCGTTCAAATATGAAACACTAGTTATGGATGATTTAAAATTTATTTACCACATTGGTTGTTTATTCGTACTGAAGTCATAATAAAATTTTACTAAGTGACGTAGCTCAAATCCTTGTATAAGCCATAAGTTATGAAGTAAAGATTTAAGAAAAAGTAAAAGTTTGAAATTTACTTTTGATAAAAAAATCAGCTAATGATTTCTTAACCTGATTGTTTTTCGCATAAAGAGTTGAAGTAGACAGTGAAAGTGTTGTCGTGTTAGTTCAGGAGATATAGGCAGAATCACCAAAATTCAAAATTGTATAAGAAGGTTATTATTCGTTAACAGATGCACATATTCTTAATTCTGTCTACCAGGTTTGGTTACATAGACATTATTCAAAAACTTAAAACTTAATGATATGAAGACAACAAGGGGAAAGAAAATATTGGGTGGACGCTACAAGATTGTCAGAGAAATAGCTCGAGGAGGTTTTGGTATAACCTATCTTGCTGAAGATACTCAGGCATCCAATTCCTCGTGTGTCATAAAAAAACTCGATCCTCAGAATGCTGATATTGAAACAGCTAAAATATTATTCAAAAGAGAGGCAAATGCTCTTTTTCATTTACTACAACAAAACCAACAGATTCCAAAATATTTTGATTACTTTGAAGAAGAAGAAAGTTATTATTTAGTCCAAGAATATATAGAAGGTAAATCATTACAAAATCTGCTTGAGAACAGATGGCCTAGGGACAGAGTTATTATTTTTATACGAGAAATTCTGGAAATTTTGAGATATCTCCATCGAATAAATATTATTCATCGTGATGTAAAACCTTCTAACATCATGCTTAGGAAGGAAGATAGTAAATTTGTCTTGATTGATTTTGGTGCGGTAAAACAATTAGATCCTAGATATTCATCTCCTCAGCAACAGTTATATACAACTCAAACCATGATTGGCACTCCTGGATATGCTCCACGAGAACAATTGGCAGGAAAACCAGGCTATAACAGTGACATATATGGTTTAGGGATGACAGCAATTCAGTTGTTGACGGGAATACACCCAAGAAATTTAAGACGTGATATTCAAGACAAAATAATATGGTCTGATGAGGTAATGGTCGATCATTTGTTAGCTTCCATTCTAACAAAAATGGTTGACTCAAACCCTGATGAGCGTTATCAATATGTAGACGAAATTTTCCGAGATCTCGAACAAATAACAGTCGTCGATGAACCTATTAATTACAACGATTTTACAACCGATACAGAAATTGAGTCACAACAAGTATCTGAATTCACAGCAAGACCATATGAGTCAGGGAGTTTGTTCAAGCTATGGTACCTTTTGATTGTCCTAGGAACAGCTGGAATTATCCTAATCGTCATAGAATTTATTAATCCATTTATCCGCCCTTTATATTCCTTGCATCAAGGTGATAATTTGCTGGATCTACATGAACCAGAAAAAGCTCTTGAACAATTTAATAACGTTATAACAATTCAACCAAATTCTGCTGAAGCTTGGGAAAAACGAGGAGAAGCTCTTTTTAGGTTAAGACGCCTTCCGGCAGCTTTACTTTCTTATAACAAAGCCCTGAATATTCAACCAGATTACATCAAAGCTTTAAATAATAAAGGTCAAGTTCTCTCTAACTTAGACAAATATCAAGAAGCCTTAGAAAGTCATGAGAAGGCACTTAAGCTTGATTCTAAGGATGCTGATGCTTGGAGTGGTAAAGGAATAGCTTTTCTTGGCTTGAGAAAGTACCAAGAAGCTTCCCTTGCCTTCGAGAAAGTCAAGGACATCAGACCAGACACGCCAAGTACTTGGTATGACATTGGTTTGGCAACAGAACGGTTGCAAAATCCACAAGCAGCTAGGCCATACTTTGAAGAAGCACTAAACTCTTATGACGATTATCTCAGACAAAATCCACAAGACCCAATTTCTTGGAGTGATCGAGGTAATGTCTTACAAAAGTTAAATCGTCCTCAAGATGCGCTTGTTTCTTATCAGAAAGCACTGGACGTCGATAAAAATTTCTATGAAGCTCTAATCGGTAAAGGCAATATCCTAAGTGGAGGAAACCCTCAAGAAGCTCTTGCAGCTTATAATAGAGCCAGTGAAGTTCGTCCAAATGATTATCTACCTTGGTATTATCGTGGAACTTTACTAGCACAGCAATTCCAAAAGAATGAGGAAGCCTTACAATCACTTGACAAAGCGATCGCAAAAAAAAATGACTTTTCTCCTGCCTGGCTGTCCAAAGGAATAGCACTGTCAGAGTTAAAACGCTACAATGAGGCACTGGCAGCATTAGACAAAGCTAAAGAGCTTGAACCAAAAAACCCTTATCCTTGGTACTACCGAGGAGAAGTCTTACAGAGTTTAGGAAAAAAAGCAGAAGCACAAGAATCATACAATAAAGCGGTTGAACTTGGATTTCCTCGCGACCAATTACCCAAAAATTAAAAAAAACAATCTAGAATCCCAGCGTTAGTAGACTAGGATTCTTGACTTGTTTGAGATATTGTGTTCATGGATAAAGACCGCGATCGCCAAGCGCTTGAGCCACACGACCAACACCCAGTGTGTAAGCTGCGAGTCTTAGAGGAATTTGCCTATGTAGTGATTGTTGCATGACTTGGCGGTATGCTTGCACCATTAACTGTTCCAATTCCTTATTAACGCGCTCTTCATCCCAAAATACATAAGAAAGACCTTGTACCCACTCCAGATAACTCACAACAACACCGCCAGCATTTGCCAAGATATCTGGTAGCACCATCACACCTCTTGCCTCAAGTGCTTGGTTTGCAAGGAGAGTCACTGGACCATTAGCCGCCTCTGCAATGATCTTGGCTTGCACCTGGTTCACATTATCTTCAGTAATCTGGTTTTCCAAAGCAGCGGGAATTAAGACATCGCAGGGCAAAGTTAGTAAGTCTGCGTTGCTAATTGGTGTTGCTTGCCCAAAACCAACAATGCTCTTACGGTTCTCGGCAGCATAAGCTTTTAAAGCTGGGATATCTAGACCATCTTCACAAAAAATTCCCCCAGAACCAGTCGAAACAGCTATCACTTTTGCTCCGGCTTCGTGTAGTAATAAAGCTGCTGCACTCCCGACATTGCCGAAACCTTGAATAGCTATTCTAGCCCCCACCAGTGACTGACCTTTGTCTGTCAGCGCCTCGCGGACAATAAACATAACACCCCGTCCAGTCGCCATTTCCCGTCCCCGCGAACCACCGATGGAAATGGGTTTACCAGTCACAACCCCTGGTACGGCGTGACCGACATTGACTGAGTAGGTATCCATCATCCATGCCATTTCACGCGCTGAAGTTCCCATATCTGGTGCTGGGATGTCTACAGCAGGACCGATATCTTTAATCAACTCGCTAGTATAACGACGAGTGATGCGTTCTAGTTCAGCAACGCTGTAGAGTTTTGGATCTATGGCAATACCTCCTTTGGCACCACCATAAGGAATTCCCAAGAGTGCACATTTCCAAGTCATCAGCATTGCCAGGGCTGAAACTTCTCGCAGTGTCACGGCTGGGTGGTAACGAGTACCACCTTTATAAGGACCTAAAATATCGCAGTGTTGTACCCGATGTCCAGCAAGAACTTGCACTTGTCCGTTATCCCGTTTCACAGGAATCGAAACCGTGACAACTTTACGGGGATGACTGAGAACCTCCAAAATACCTTGGTCTAGTTGCAATTCTTTTGCCGCTGCTTCTAGGTAGCTACAGGCTTGGTCATATGGGCAAATATACGCTGGAGACTCCTGATCCAATTTAGGCAGAGATGATGAAAGCATAATATTTTCTCCTCTTCGCAGTTAAGAAGTGCGAAGACTGTGAAAGCTTAGAGTTTTCCTGATTCACAGCATCTTTGCGAATCAGATGTGTATGCCTAGCATAGCTTTTTTTTCTTGAAAAAAACAGAATTTTGTATATTTCGTTACAGTTTTACTTTTGCTTAGCTTGTAACCAGCAATGCAAAGCAGAGAACATCATGTCAAGCTAAAAAAAGAAGCAAGTTTTATGTTCTGTGAGGCACAACTGCAATGACAACCACCCATGCTCAGACATCGCTACCTTTACCCCCTGGTAAGTTAGGTCTACCCTTTATTGGCGAGACAATTAGCTTTTTACGCGAACCAGACTTTGCACAAAAGCGACAGGAACGATATGGATCGATTTTCAAAAGCCATCTGTTTGGGCGTCCTACAGTATTCTTGATCGGAGCGGAAGCCATCCGCTTTTTGTTAACCAATGAGAACCAGTACTTTACTATAAACTGGACTTATAGTACCAGAGTTTTGCTAGGACCTACATCCCTATCAGTACAAACAGGCACTAAACACCAACAGCGACGCAAGCTGCTATCGCAAGCCTTCCAACCGAGAGCGCTGGCAGGGTATGTTTCTTCAATGGCGGATATTACCCACAGCTATTTACAGAAATGGGAGCGCCAGGGTACGTTGACCTGGTATCCCGAACTGAGAAAATATACTTTTGATGTTGCTTGTAAGTTGCTAGTAGGAGCGGATGCAGCCGCTGATAGCCATTTTGGCGAGTTATTTGAAGACTATTGTAATGGTCTATTCAGCATTCCTGTGCGTTTACCTTGGACAAAGTTTGGTCGGGCAGTGCATGGTCGTGAGAGACTTCTGGGGATAATTGAAGAGATAGTGCTAAAGCGTCAACAGCAGCCTAATTCCAGTCAAGATGCCTTAGGACTATTGTTACAAGCGCGTGATGAGGATGGAAATAGTCTGAGTTTGCAAGAACTCAAAGATCAAGTGCTACTGTTGCTCTTTGCAGGTCATGAAACGTTGACATCAGGTCTGGTGTCTTTATGTCTGCTGTTAGCGCAGCATCCAGAAGTTTTGGCAACTGCTCGTGCAGAACAACAGCAACTGGGGTTTGAGGAACCGCTAACTGTGGAGCATCTCAAGCAAATGAGCTATCTGGATCAAGTTCTCAAGGAAGTCCTGCGAATTACTCCCCCAGTTGGCGGTGGCTTTCGGGAGGTTATTAAGTCATGTGAGTTCAATGGCTACTTAATTCCTCAAGGCTGGTCTGTGTTGTACCAAATTGCCAGAACACAGAAAGATAGCAGTATATATACTGAACCTGAGCGATTTGACCCACAACGCTTTGCCCCAGAACGAGCTGAGGACAAAGCTAAACTTTTTAGCCATGTACCCTTTGGCGGTGGAGTGCGAGAATGTATTGGCAAGGAGTTTGCCAAGCTGGAGATGAAGCTGTTCGCAGCCTTGTTGATACGGGAGTATGAATGGGAACTAGTACCCGAACAAAACTTGAATCTGATTATGATACCCACACCCCATCCTCACGATGGTTTGCAGGTAAAGTTACGTCGAACTGCTGCAACCAAAGTTTATACCAATTCTCATAAGTAGTTAGCTGTGGGTGCACAGAGTATTGCGGATGAGCTGATTATTTTTTGTCAAGTTATAGACTCAGCACCTTCGACACAGCTACTCTACTTTAGAAGAGGAATTTGTCGTGTTTAAGTCCTGGGTGCTGAGTCTATGTTGTTTACTGCTTTAGGTGTCAGTCCGCTACTAGGAAATTTGATAGCAACAGCGCTAACGTTTGTTTATGTGTTCGGGCTGGTAGCACTGTTGAATGTTTTTGTAACCAAGTTTGGACTACCGCAAGATATCAGCCGTAAAATTACACATATTGGTGCTGGGTCGGTTATTGGATTTTTGCTTCTTTACAGTGATTTACATTGGTCGAAGTATTTGAATGTGACGATTTTTGTGGTGTGGATAGTCCTTCTTGTATACAAAGGGCTATTTGCCCAACCAGATGATCAAGCTGTTAATACTATGACTCGCACGGGTGACAGGCGTGAACTCCTCAAAGGACCGCTTTATTTCGTTATTGTGGCAACTCTTTGCGGGACACTACTATATAAAACTTTTCCTGGAATTGTCGCAATGACAACTCTCGGTTGGGGCGATGGTGTTGCACCGATCATTGGCTCGAAATATGGCAAACTCAAATACACAATTCTTAGTAACAAAAGCTGGGAAGGAAGCTTTTCGATGTTTGTTTTCGCTTTCGCCGCCAGCGTCTTTTTTGTTTGGCTTATCATACCAGGTCAATTAAATATTATCAGGATTTTCTTGCTAGCATTTATTGCCACAGTTGTTGAAGGATGTAGTCCAAAAGAAGTTGATAATATCTTAATTCCAGTGGCAGTGATTGTGGTGGCAAGTTTTATCTGATTAAAGCAGTTTTCAGTTGGGTACAATACATCAAAGAGTTGTAAACTTTGATAATTTCTTGATCTGAGTTTGTTCTGCGATTTTATAGGCTAACCCCTGAAAATCCTTATAAGTAGGTGGGTGCTAAAAAACACAACTAAATTAAGAAATGTAAATCGCTTAAAAGCTTATTTTTAAAAGGTTCTTGGCGCTTTACATAAGTTAACATAGTTCAGTTTAATCGTGCCTACTTACTTACACATTTTTCACTCCTTTCAAATCTCGCTAGCCTCACTCTATATTCTTCATATTACTTGTCTGTGCCCGATAGTGCTGCAAAACCTGCTTAACATACTCCCCAGTATACGACCGAGAATTCTGGACCACTTCCTCTGGCGTACCTACAGCAATCACCTCTCCTCCTTTATCTCCGCCTTCTGGTCCCATATCTATCAACCAATCAGCACAACGAATCACATCTAAATTGTGTTCAATCACTAAAATTGAATTGCCTTTATCCACCAAACGTTGCAATACATCTAATAACTTGTGAACATCATAAAAAGATAAACCTGTTGTGGGTTCATCTATTAAATAAAGTGTCTTACCTGTCGCGCGGCGAGAAAGTTCTGTTGCTAATTTAACTCGCTGTGCTTCCCCACCAGATAAGGTTGTTGCTGGTTGTCCAAGATGAATGTATCCCAAGCCAACATCAACTAAAGTTTGCAATTTACCCTGAGCTTTGGGAATGTTTGTAAAAAACTCTAATCCTTCCTCAACTGTCATGTTGAGAACATCAGAAATAGACTTGTCTTTGTACTTCACCTGCAAAGTTTCGCGGTTATATCTTGCCCCTTTGCAAACTTCACATTGTACATAAACATCCGGCAAAAAGTTCATTTCAATAACATTCACACCCTGCCCACTGCAAGCTTCGCAGCGTCCTCCTTTGACGTTGAAGGAAAATTGTCCCGCTTTATAACCTCTTGCTTTTGCTTCAATTGTTTGTGTAAAGACATCACGAATAATATCAAAAACCCCTGTATAAGTCGCTGTGTTAGAACGCGGTGTTCTACCAATAGGTGATTGGTCAACGACAATAGCTTTATCAATAGTATCTAATCCCTCAATTGCATCTATTTCTTTGGGAAATGGAACTTTGCGCGTCAGTTGATGTTGCAGTGCAGGGTAAAGTAACTCATTAATTAAGGTAGATTTTCCAGAACCAGAAACACCAGTCACAGCAACAAGTTTACCTAAAGGTATTTCGACATCTACATTCTTTAGGTTATTGCGACGAGCATTTTTGATAACTAAACTGCGTCCATTTCCATCTCTGCGTTCAGCCGGAGTTGTAATCATCCGTCGTCCTGACAAATATGCACCTGTCAGCGATTCTTCCGATTCCAGTAATGCTTGCAAGTCACCTTGAGCAACAATATTTCCGCCATGAATACCTGCGTGAGGACCAATATCAACAATGTGGTTAGCAGCACGAATCGTTTCTTCATCATGCTCTACCACAATCAACGTATTACCCAAATCCCTCAATTTTGTTAAAGTTTTCAGCAATCGCCCATTATCTCTTTGATGCAAACCAATACTCGGTTCATCTAAAACATATAAAACCCCAGTCAATCCAGAACCAATTTGAGTTGCCAGACGAATTCGTTGCGCTTCCCCACCTGAAAGGGTCATCGCCGGACGGTCAAGCGTGAGATAATCTAACCCGACATCCAACAGAAATTGCAATCGTGCTCTAATTTCTCGCAACACCAAATCTGCAATTTGCAACTGACGTTGACTCAACTCCAAGTGATCAATTCTCTCGCGACACTCCCGAATTGAAGTAGCAGTCAAATCCAAAATTCCGTATTGTCCCAACCGCACCGCCAACGCCTCCGGTTTCAACCGCTTTCCTTTACACACGGGACACGGCTGGTCAATCAAATACTGCTCTAACTTTTGCTTAATTAACTCTGATCCTCCATCATACTGCCTTTGCAACATAGGCAACACGCCTTTAAACCCTAAGTTTTGCTTGTTGTGTGGTTCTGCGGTTGTTTCCTCTCCATGCAAAATCGCCTCCCGCTGTTCCTCAGTCAACTGATACCACAGCGTCTGCAACTCAAACCCAAACTCTTGCCCTACCTTATACAACAATTCTATATAATAGGAATTCTCCTTTTCCGACCAAGGAGCGATCGCAGAATACACAGGTGCTTTTGGATCAGGAACCACCAACTCTTTTGAAAACCTTCTTAAACTTCCAATTCCGTGACAGTGGGGACAAGCACCATAAGGAGAATTAAACGAAAACAAGCGCGGTGATAACTCTTCCATAACCGCCCCGTGTTCCGGACAAGCGAAGTTTTCGGAAAAGACCAATTCTGATCCTGGTTCTTGTTCTTTTGTATCTTTTATAATTTCAATAACCGCAATTCCACTTGATTGTTTGAGGCAAGTGGCAAGTGAATCGACCAAACGCTCTTGAATACCAGGCTTTTTCACAAGTCGGTCAATGACGACTTCAATGGTATGAGTCAAATTTTTATCTAAATCAATGGCATCAGAAAGTTCTCGCACCTCGCCATTTATTCGCACACGGACAAAACCTTGGGAGGCTAAACCTGATAACAGCTTTTTATGAGTCCCTTTTTTCCCCCGGACAACAGGCGCAAGAATTTGAAAGCGGGTGCGATCGCTTAGTTCTAAAATGCGATCGCACATCTGATCTATCGTCTGAGGAGCAATACAGCGATCGCATATCGGACAATGAGGTTCACCCGCCCGTCCAAACAACAACCGCATATAATCATAAATCTCCGTCACCGTCCCCACCGTAGAACGGGGGTTATGAGAAGTAGACTTTTGGTCAATGGAAATCGCTGGACTTAAACCCTCTATCGCCTCCACATCAGGTTTTTCCACCTGTCCCAAAAATTGTCGTGCATAAGCGCTCAGGGATTCTACGTAGCGGCGTTGTCCTTCTGCGAAAATGGTGTCAAATGCTAGGGAAGACTTGCCAGAACCAGAAACGCCAGTAAAGACAATTAGGCGATCGCGTGGCAATTCCAAATCAATATTCTTGAGATTATGTTGCCTCGCACCGCGAATGCGGATTGTGTTTTGGTTGTTGCTGGAGTTAGGAAGCTGTCCGTTTAAGGACGTGGCAATCTGCTGGCTTTTTGACATATGGCAGGCTGAGACAAAGCAGTAGGGGCGAAACAGTTCTTAATATTATCATTGTCGTCTTTACTATGGTAGAACAAGGGTACTGCTTTAAGTGATAATTCCCTCAGCGTTCCGCATTTAGGCGCGAGCAAGTTCGTTTGCAATTGCTGAACGTGTTTGCTGTCAAACACAACCTGCAGCTTTAATTAAATCGGCTGCTTTTTCGCTGATCATAATTGTGGGCGCGTTTGTATTTCCTGTGGTCAGCGTTGGCATAATTGAGGCATCGACAACACGTAACCCCTCAACCCCGTATACCCGTAGTTCAGGGTCTACAACCGCCATTGGGTCAATTCCCATTTTGCAAGTGCCGACCGGATGATACATAGTATTGCAAGTTTCCCGGATGTAGGCAACGAGTGCTTCATCGCTAGTCACGTCAGCACCGGGAGCGACTTCCTCACCTCGAAACTCATCAAAAGCACTTCTATGAAACAATTTGCGCATTAATGTAATCCCAGCAACTAGCTTTTGCACATCGGATTGACAATGTACTAGCATATGGTGCTCTGACTGAACCGATCCAGCTGGCTGTGGAAGTTGTCTCAACGAATTGGGAAGACGATTACGTTGATAAACTAGACGAGTACCAACGACTCGGTATCCCTGAGTATTGGATTGTGGACTATCTGGCAATCGCTTCTAGAAGCTATCTGGGTAATCCCAAACTCTCCACGGTTTTTGTTTACCAGTTGGTAGAAGGTGAATATCAAGTCCAAAAATTTACGAGTGATGAGCGCATTGTATCGCCCACTTTTCCAGAACTAGAGCTAACTGTTGAGATGGTTGTGGGCGTAAGCCAAATGCGAAAACTTTGACTCCTGTTAGGCTAAGTTTTGTAAAAATGTGGCTATTGGAATTGCCACCAATGGGAAACTCGCAATCAGTTTGCGATCCGCCGTAATCAGAGGTACTCCCAACTGCTGTGCCAAGACAACATATTCACAGTCATAAGCAGAACAACCTGATTCAAAAGTAAGCTGTAGAACTGCGATCGCATCAATTGCATACTCACCCTGCTGCATCAAGGTTTCTGCTTCCTGGTAAATCCCAATGGCATCCTCTAAACAGAGGTATCCTTGACGCAGATACAACGCCAGAACGTTACGGAATTCTGATCGCCAAAGATAAGGAGCCACCCATTCTGGATCTTGTTGATAAACAGCTTCTGCTTGTTGCGTTTGTTCACCCTCCAAAAACAAGTAGGCGATGACATTCGTATCTACAACAATCACAACCTTCCCTCGTTTTTCGCCTCAAACAACTCTGTTTGTGTTAAAAGATGATTAACAGTTTTCTGGCGAAGAGCATGAACTCTTTCCAAAACTTCAGTTTTCTTGAGTTTTGGGGTTGCTACGGCTTGTTCTAGACAAACTAGAATTTCGCTATTTAGACTACGACGATTCTGAGCGGCGTTTTGCTTCAGTTTGTCGTAAAGCGTTTCTGGAATATTTTTAAGGGTTAACGTGACCATACCAAGGATAACAGTGGAACCATAATGGAACCATAATCACTGAAAAAGTAAATGTCAAGTATAATTAAAATGATTATTAACTACGGCATCGAATGTATCTGGAACTTGGACGCGGATTTCCCCTTGGCTACCGTGGATGAAAATGAAGGGAAAGCCAGGGCAACTTGTCTACAGTGCATCTATCCGCAAACTGCTATGATTTGAACAGTTGTCTCCCTTTCTTCAGCAAAAGATTACCTCGCGGCTTCCAGTTTATCGAGAAGCACCGCGCTGCTTTCTTGCTGTTGACAATCAAACTTCTTGGACTCAGATCTTCCACCTCCGGCTGAGTACGCCCAGAACTCAAGTTCTGGGCTAATAAACACGCGTCCGTTAAAACGGGCTAAAAAACTTACTCATACCAATTCTCCATGATAGCTTGCGTGGCGTAGCCATAGATGCACTTAATGTTTATTAGACGATTAGCAACAAGACGCCGAGAACGCCAAGAATGAAATAGTAAGTATTAAGTGCAAGTTTACAGAGAATTGGTATCAGTCCGTTTTAACGGACTTAGACTTTGAGCCAAGAAATTTATTTCTTGGCGGACGAAAAGTATGGTGCAAGATCAATTTTATGATTTCACTTATCCCTCTTCTGTCACTTTCCGGAGTAAGCAAGTAGTAAATAAGTTAAATTATCCAGAAGCATAACAGGGTTTGAAGTGATTCATTGTACTAATTAATTGATTGAATCCCAGCAATAAATTAGAA
>JAHHGV010000008.1 GCA_019359695.1 Brasilonema angustatum HA4187-MV1 | reverse complement strand
GGGGTCACCTCTGAGCTTGAGGGGGAGGGCTTTCACCTCCATCCCATCCAGAGTTCAGCCATTTCTGACTGGTTAGCTTATGTACGGACTGGTTGCCGTGATTCAGCTAACAACGAATCGCACCTTTTATCTTGCTTTGTCCCTCGCTCCTCTTTCTCCTTGTCTAGTTTTTACTTACAAATACCCATGTTCAACTAAGAATCCGGGTGTTATGTCATTTGGAATTGTCTGTGTAGCTTCTTCCAGATCCGGATTGCCAAAACAAAGGAATTTTTCGACGTATTTGCCAAGAATATCTCCCTCTAAATTCACCCAATTACCCGGACTGATGTGTTGGAGATTGGTTTCGGCGTAAGTGACAGGAATCACTGCTACTTTAAACTGCGATAGTTCAGGCTGATAATCGGCTACTGTCAGGCTGATGCCATTTATAGCAATACTTCCTTTGGAGACCATATAGCGGGCGATCGCACCTGGAGCGGTAAAAATCAATTCCCAAGAGGTTTGTGTCGCTTGTGCTGACACAAGTTGACCAATACCATCCACGTGTCCCATAACGAAATGACCGCCGACTTTACCCCCCACTTTTAGGGATGCTTCTAAGTTAACGTACCTCTGTTGTGTTTCTTCTTGTCCTAGTGTTGTACGGCGCAAGGTTTCTGGTGAAGCCGTAGCAATAAATCCATCTTTTAAAATTTTTTCTACCGTTAGGCAGATGCCATCTACAGCGACGCTGTCACCCGTCGCTAAATCTTGCATAATGACATTAGATGGCTGAGTCACACAAGTGATTTGCCAAGAATCCCCATCCAGAGGTTTTACTGTTCCTAATGCTTGGATTATTCCTGTAAACACGGCTTTTTTGCAAAACTAACTCTATTCTATTGCTTATTTTTGCCCAAAAACAGCCAGTAATTCTCACAAAATTTGATTTAAATTAAGTATAATTTCAGACCACACGTTATGTCAAAAGTTCAAAAATTTTATATTTATGACAGCGCACCTTTAGGAAAGTAGATTATTGTCGAATTAGGCTTGTTTGACTTACTCTGGTGTTCACATCCATTTAGGAGTTTAATAGAAGCAATTATAGAGAATGAAGACTTATGTTTATCTTAACCCCAAAATCATGACAATACAAGTACTATTTGTTACACGTTACTTTAGCGATCAAAGGATTTTAGAGGCTTAGCCAATGCTTGAAATGAAAGTCGCTGGCATAGCATTAGATGCCATAACCCGTAGCCCGATTGTACTGTTGAAAGATGCTTCAGACCGCCGTGCATTACCAATTTACATTGGTCAAGAACAAGCTAGGGCAATTATGGGCGCACTGGAGAATCAAAAACCTCCAAGACCCTTAACCCATGACCTGATTGTGAATATGCTGGATGCATGGAACATAGTTTTGGAACGGATCATCATTCATTCGTTACAAAAAGATACATTTTATGCAGCTTTAATTGTGAAGCAAGGCGAAGTCAAGAAAGAAATAGACGCGCGTCCTAGTGATGCGATCGCGATCGCCCTCCGTACAAATACTCCTATTTGGGTCATGGAAGAAGTGATTGCGGATGCTTCTATCCCTGTAGATCGGGATGCAGATGAAGCCGAACAGCAAGCCTTTCGGGAATTTATCTCTAATCTCCGACCTGAAGATTTGATTAAGCGTTTTGGTGGTAGCGAAACATAAATGAGATATAAACAATGAGTTATGAGTGACTTGCTTAAACTCTTAACTCTGTTAAAAATGAAATACCGACGTTTTGGGAAAACAAATCTAGGCTTGTCTGTCTTTTCCTTGGGGACAATGCGCTACTTAGCTTCAGAGGAAAATGCATGGCAAACCATCCACAAAGCTATAGTGTTGGGGATTAATCATTTAGAAACTGCTAGAGGATACGGAAAGAGTGAGCAGTATCTTGGTGAAGCAATTTCCGTTGGGTTACCAGTTAAGCGTTGCCAAGTTTACATCACCAGCAAAATTCCACCAACAGCGGATGCTGACACTATGCGTCGGTATATCGATGAATCTCTGGAACGATTAAAATTGGATTATCTAGATTGCCTGGGGATTCACGGTTTAAACACATGGGAACATCTTGACTTGGTAAAAGCCAAGGGTGGCTGTATGCAGGCGGTGCAGGAAGCTATTGCTGATGGTCGGGTACGACACGTTGGTTTTTCTACCCACGCGCCTTTAGAGATTATCTTGGCGGCAATAGATACAGATTTATTTGAATTTGTCAATCTGCATTATTACTATTTCTTTCAACGCAACGCAGAGGCAATTCAGAAAGCATTTGAGAAAGATATGGGTGTGTTTATTATTTCTCCTGCTGATAAGGGAGGACGCCTGTACACGCCACCCCAAACTTTGAAAGATTTATGTTATCCTCTTTCACCCTTAGAGTTAAACTATCGGTTTTTACTAAGTGATTCTCGAATCACGACTCTCAGTGTGGGACCGGCAAACCCAGATGAATTAACAGAACCTTTGCAGGTTGCAGATTGTGATCACAAGCTAACTCCAGAGGAAATAACAATCTTTCAACGTTTGGAAAATCATCAAAAGACTGTTTTAGGAACAGACAAATGCAGCCAGTGCTATGCGTGCTTACCGTGTCCAGAAAATATCAACATTCCAGAAGTGTTGCGACTACGCAATCTTGCAGTTGCATATGACATGGATGATTTTGGGCAATATCGCTACAGAATGTTTGAAAATGCTGGTCACTGGTTCGGTGGAATGAAAGCTAGCCGTTGTACAGAATGCGGCGACTGTCTCCCCCGCTGTCCCCAAGAGTTGGATATACCAGCTTTGTTACAAGATACTCATAGTAGGCTAAATGGATCATCAGGACGGCGATTGTGGGGTTAGTTATGATACCACAAGTTGGGAATTTGTATCCTTTTATAATTACTGAGTTCTGCGTTCTACAGAGTGGAAGGGCGCAGCCCGTTCTGAGTTCTCTGTTCGGTCAGTTCTATGACTTGTTCAAAGTCGAAATCTTCAACCAAAACTTTCAAAGTCTCAATCAAATCTACTTTGTCTGCTGGAATTTGTTCCATAATTTGAAGAATTAGCAAATCGTTGCCACCAGAAGCAGCATTGTGAAGCTGTTTTATCCACTCGGTAGGCATAGTTTCCATCACAGAAGCCAAGTTAGAAGAATTGGTAACGACCTTACGAATGGGCGAAGTCATATTTGTATTTGTGGTATTTTCTTGATAAAGAAATTGTACGCCCAAATATTTGCTTATTTTTCCGAAAATATCTTGTTCTTGAAGGGGTTTACTTAAGATATCATCACAGCCAGCACTCAAAATTTTGTCTTTTTCTTCTTCTTCTTCAAAAACGTTTGCTGTTGTAGCAATGATGATGGTTTGATGAGAATGCTGGGGTGTGTTCCTTTCCATTTCCTTGATCAAGCTAGTAGCCTCATAGCCATCCATCAACGGCATGCGTAGATCCATAAAAATTAAGTGCGGGTGCCATATTTCCCAGAGAGTGAGAGCATCTTGACCATTGCTGGCTTCGTGTACTTGAAAGCCTTGGTTATCTAACAGCTTGACTAATAGCATACGATTGGTTGGCTGGTTATCGACAACTAAAATTCGATAAGCAGGTTGCCCAGAAGCTAAGCGAATGACTTTGTGAGTGCTGAACTCAGGAGTTTGTGTTTTCGTTTCTATTGCCTCCTCGATAGGGATAGAAAAGCTAAACTGAGTTCCAACCCCCAAAGTACTGCTAACCTTGATTTGTCCTCCCATCATTCGCACAAACTTATGACTGATGGATAAACCCAAGCCACTGCCCTGACCAGATTTTAACCCTGTTGCAGTTTGTTCAAAGGCTTGAAATAATTTATCGAATTCATTGGGATGAATCCCAGGACCAGTGTCTGTTACCTCAAACAGGAGATGCGATAGTGGGCTGTGTTGCTCCACTGACACCCGAAGAGTGACACTTCCTTTTTCGGTAAATTTAGTGGCATTGTCTAGTAAGTTAATTAAAACTTGACGCAATTTACTTTCGTCAGTTGTGATATATTGCGGGACTTGAGGCGTACGCTCAAATACCAGGTTTAAGCCCTTGGATTGAGCTTTGAGTTTGAGCATTGCCTCTAAAGTCTCAAGCAGGTGATATAAATCAAATTTATTTTTATTAAATGTGATACCTCCTGCTTCAATTTTAGACATCTCTAAAACGTCGTTAATTAACTCCAACAGATTTTCGCCGCTACGATTAATAATACTCAGGTATTTATGATGCTCTGCATTGAGGGAAGTGTCGCGGTTCATCAGTTGGGTAAAGCCAAGAATCGCGTTGAGTGGTGTTCTCAGCTCGTGAGTCATATTTGCTAAAAATTGGCTTTTAGCATTATTTGCTTTATCAGCGGCTTCCTTAGCTTGTTTGAGTTCGCTAGATTGCTTTTGTGTTTTTACTAACAATTCTGCCTGTTGGATTGCTACTCCCAACTGTGCTCCAATCTGAAGGACGATTTTGATTTCTGCTTCTTTCCATTGACGAGGAGCAGAATTTTCATACGTTGCTAGCAAGCCCCAAAGTTTATTGCTGCAAAAGATTGGAACTATGATATATGCGCGTGCTTGAAATTGTTCTAACAATTCAACGTAACAAGAGTCAAATCCAGCTTTGTAAATATCCGGAACGCACCGATAATTGGTACCAGAATGGAAATCACCGCCCTGGGTGTCGTACAGATAGGTGTCTTGTATTATCTGATCTATATCTTCTTCTAATTCTTTAATCACACAATCGCTTTGGTTAACCGCGACTTGTGTGAATTGGTATTGATTATTTTGTAACCTAATAAGTGCTTTCCAACCTTCTGCTACTGACTCAGAGATAATTTCTCCACTCCAGTCAGGATGAAAGCGATAAACCAGGACGCGATCGCAGCTTAAGACTTGTCGCAACTCTTGTGTTGTCGCACTGAAAATTTGGTCAATTTCCAAAGTTTGACGCATACGTTGAATCACAAAGGAAATTGCTCTTTCTCGTTCTGCACTCTTAGCAAGCAATTCTTCTGCTAGTTTACGTTCTAGTTCAGCCCCTGCACGATCAGCAAAAATTTTCAAAATTGACTCTTTGCCCAAATCAATCTCTAGAGGCTTAACATCCATCACCACCAAATAACCGATAGTCTCGCTGTTTGAGTTGACTAGGGGAAGCACATAGCTTTGAAGATTCAAGTGGGCGACATCTTGGTTTCTAAGTAAAAGTATTGATAATTCATCGTTAAAATGGCAGCAGCATGTTCCGCCAAAGACGACTTTACAGTGTTCGTGGGTAATAGCAGTTATGTCGTACTCAAAGTTTTCACCAAAATCAACATCATTCCAGAATGCTAGAGTACCAAGTTGAGTTTTGCTATCATTCCTAAATTCACAAACAAAGGCATAAGGAACTTGTAACAGTTTGGCAAGATAGCGTACGCATGAGCGAAAGAATTCATCACCAGTTGTATAAGCTGTTCCCTCAACAATTAATTGCAGTGTGGCTTCAACTTGCTTTCTTTGAGTGATATCACTAAAAGTGCAGACAACCCTCTCTACACGATTATCATTTCCGATCTGGGGCTCTGCATTAACTAGTAGCCAGCGTTGATTTTGGCTTGGTGGTAGATACTCAAATCCCATGACTATATTGTGAATGGGTTTTTGTAGAGCTATTGCTTGTTGTACGGGAAATTCTTCTTCTGAAAAACGTGTACCATCTTCACGCAAGAAGAACCAGTCAACACCAAGTACTCCACGCTGTTTGTTGTCGGAGTTTAGATTCAGGAGATTGTCTGCTGCTTGATTGCTCATCAGGATTTCAGCATTGGAATTTAACAATAAAACTCCCACTTGCATCTGTTTGATCAGCATCCGAAAGCGTTTTTCACTTTCTTCTAAAGCTTTTTGTTGTAATAACTGCTCTGTTAAAGATTGGTCGAAAAAAGAAGTTAATAAGGCTAAAATTAAGATGAATAATGTCGCAATTCCGATAACAACAGCTAGCCACAACTGATTAATTACCGGAGATTGCAGTTTTGATAAATGTTTGTAGGGCATAAAGTGAGTTGCCCACATTCCTGTGTAGTGCATTCCACTGATGGCAATTCCCATTAAAAAGGCACTGCCAACTTTCTGCCATTTCACCCCTTTCAACTCTTGATTTTTTTTCAGTCTAAACGCCAGGCAAAGAGCCGCGAAAGAGGCAATGATGGCAATCATCACCGATGAACTGACTAACTTTAAGTTATAGTCGAGCTTTGCTTGAAGTCGCATAGCTGCCATGCCCATGTAGTGCATTGAAGCAATGGCTAGTCCCATGGAAACCCCACCACCAATTAAAACTGCTGTTGACATAGAACGGCTCAACAACGATAAAGCGATGCTAGAAGCAAGCACTGCAAACAGCAGAGACAGCAGGGTCATCCACACATCGTAACTCACAGGCACAGGTAATTCAAAAGCGATCATGGCAATAAAGTGCATTGACCAAATGCCCATTCCCATTGCGCTCGCTCCCCCCAACAGCCAAAGCAAACGCCTGTTGCAACCAAGCTGGACTCTTTTTGATAAGTCTAAGGCTGTGTATGAAGAAATAACTGCGATCGCAAAAGAAAGTCCGACTAATTCTAATTTATATGTGCCTGTTAATTCGCTATACATATTTTTTCTGCGTCTACCCAACAGACTACTCAAATGTGAACTGACTCTTTTTTATAAAGTACAATACTGCAACTCTCGAAAGATGCAGCAACATGCCTTCAAAGAAGCAAATGAGTCAGATCCACAAGCTACAATCTTTAGCTCATTTTATAGTCCACATCTCTACTCTTAAGTAAAGAATGTAAATTTTATAGTTAATTTTAAGTGAGCAAGGAATAAGCAAATTATTTCTTTTTCAGAAAAAATAAGCAAGATTACGTATTTTGTTCATTCTGTACTAATCTTCTCGCTAACTTCAAGAGCATTGAGTTGATCGAGTATTGACCAAATGTACTGTAACATTGCTTCTAAACCACTACCGGTAACAGCCGAGATCAGGAAAACAGGAGAGTAACAAAGGTGATTTAATTGCGTTGCCAGCGCTTCCAAATCCTTTGTTTCCCTATCAACCGCATCAATTTTGTTCAGCGCCAAAACTTGGGGACGTTCTGCTAAACCCCGTCCGTATACTTGCAATTCTTGTTGAATTATGTTAAAATCAGCAATCACATCCTCACTGGTTGCATCAATAAGGTGTAGTAATACACGTGTGCGCTCAATGTGACGTAAAAAATCGTGTCCCAGACCGGCTCCTTGAGAAGCACCTTCAATAAGTCCGGGAATATCAGCAAAAACTGTGCCATCTCCAGTGGGTTTGCGCACCACACCCAAATTTGGAATCAAAGTTGTGAAGGGGTAGTCGGCAATTTTCGGGCGTGCAGCGGATAAAGCTGAAATCAAAGTCGATTTTCCGGCGTTTGGTAACCCAATAATCCCGACTTGGGCCAAAAGTTTCAACTCCAGACGAAGTGATTTGATTTCCCCTGCTAATCCAGGAAGGGCGTATTCGGGGGCGCGGTTACGGTTACTCAAGAAATACTTATTTCCCAGTCCACCCTTACCACCTTGAGCAACGAGCAAAGTTTGTCCTGGTTCAACTAAGTCTCCGATGATATCATCAGTTTCTGCATTATAAGCAACGGTTCCGCAGGGAACTTCGATAATCAAATCCTTGCCATTTGCCCCTGTACAATTATTTGGTCCACCACGAGAACCGTTTTCTGCCTTAAAGAGGTGGTTGTATCTAAAGTCAAGCAACGTTTGCAGGTTTTCTTTAGCAACGAACAACACGCTTCCGCCTTTTCCCCCATTTCCACCAGACGGACCACCTGCTGGCACATACTTTTCCCTGCGGAAGGCGACAATACCATCGCCTCCGTTTCCTGCTTCTACTTCAATTTTTGCTTGATCAATAAATTGCATAGTTAGTTAGTCATTAGTTATTAGTCATTAGTCATTAGTCATTAGTCATTAGTCATTAGTCTTCTGGAATATTGCCTATTGACTTCAGGTAGGAATTTAATTGGGGTGCTAGGTCATTGATGATTAGCTTTAGTGCATTTACCTGTTCACCTGTTAACAGGTTACGACTATATGCTCGTCTAAGCCAGTGTTGGGTTTCGTATAAAGATCCTCTTGCTATTTTTACAAATCGTCGATTGTCTTGATAAGAGCCTCTTCCTACACCCTCTGCTATGTTTGCGCCAATACTATCTGCTGCACGGATAATTTGTTTACCGACTGTATCTTTGGGCAATGACTGCCATTGCTCAACAATTTTCCAGATGTCATCAGCCAATCGTTCTGCCAATTGATAAACCCGCAATTCCTGAAACCTCCTACTTGACATTTTTCATCTTTACCAATGACTAATGACTAATGACCAATGACTAATGACTAAATATACGGCGAAACGTCCTCACCACACTCATCAGCAAGATAAGATAGAGCGCGAAAACGCAAGCCTACAAGTTGTTCATAAAGTGGGTTGAGTTTGCACAATGGCGGAATGTGAACAACTTTACGTTTAAACAGCTTGACATCACGCTCAAAAGGACACTGTGAAGGTATCATTTTACATAGAAAACGAGCCACTCTGGGGTCATGGATATCTAGCTTGTCAAGCCAGTTGCGCATGGGGCGCAGTGCATCAATTTGACGCTTTGTGGGTGCAGCTTGTAAAGGAACTGGAGTTGTTGTAGAACTGAGCTGCTGTGGGTGTTCGAGTGTGTGGCGGAGGGCTTCTAAGAGATCCTCTGGTTGTTCTAGGGCTTTGCATAACTGGTGCAGCAGATAGTCTTCGCTGGGGGAATATATACCGTCTGCGATCGCAACTAACACTGCTGTCCGTAAGAAATTTTCTGCTGTTTTTGTACCTTTGCCCAAAATTGCAGCTAATTCCTCTGGTTCTATTGGATCAAATGGCTCTATCTTGATGCCAGGAGCGAGTTCATCCTCAGTGATGGTGGTAATTAATTCCTGTTCTTGGGCATCGAAGTCACCATCAGCCCAAGCAATAGTGAGGAGTCCACGCAGCCAAGCGGCAATTTGTTCGCTGGTATAAGGAGATTTCACAGCACTTGTCATAAACCGACGCCTTAAGCAACTCTCAAGTCTATACTAACTTGTGGTTAGATGACAAAGTATGGTGCTTGTTGGGAAAACTTTTTAGAGTCTTGATTGCTGGGTAATGCCGTTCTGAGTAATTTTTCGATCATTTTTGTACTTTACTACTTAGTACTCCGCACTCGGCATTATCTTGCGCTACAATCATTTACAAAAAATCATTGATAAAAATTTCTACTAATCAAACAAACAATTAAGCCAACTAGTCGAGGTGTGAATGACTAAAACCAAAGTTGACTTAGGTATCGTACAAGAAACACTATTCATCCCTCTTTGGGCAAGAGCTGCTGAACTACAGCAAACCGAGCCTATCATTTGTGATCCCAAATCGGCTGAAATACTTGAGGCAATTGATTACAACTTTAATAAATTTGCTCCTGCTAAAAACTCTCAGATAGGTGTTTGTCTGCGAGGGATGATTCTTGACAATTGGGTACGTACCTACCTCAAGCAGCATCCCCAAGGTTCGGTTGTCGAGATTGGTGCTGGACTGAACACGCGCTTTGAACGAGTGGATAACGGTGAAGTGCGTTGGTTTGATTTAGATTTACCAGATTCAATGTTACTGCGCAAGCAGTTTTTTCAGGAAACTGAACGCCGTAAGTTTATCACTGCTTCTGCTTTAGAGACAGACTGGATAGAAAGTGTAAAAGCAGTTAGTACAGAACCTTGCTTGTTTGTAGCAGAAGGAGTTTTGATGTATTTTAACGAACAGCAAGTCAAACAGTTATTTACTAATCTTTTACAGCATTTTCCTGGTTCTTGGTTTGCCTTTGATTCTGTGTCGCCGTTTTGGATTAAGAATCAAAATAGACATGGAGCGCTTAAGTACACTTCGGCAAAGATGGTTTGGGGTATCTCAGATATTCGCCAGATTCAACATTGGGATTCCCGATATCAAGTGATGGAAGCTTGTGGGTTTGCAGATCTGCCAGCAAAATATTTTCAGCGTTTTCCCTTAATATTTCGCCTGCTATTTTCGTATGTTGCTTTTCTAGGAAATTCTTATCGCTTGGCTTTAGTGAAATTAGGTTGAAATGAACTACACGCTACCCGCCTGCGGCTGAGGTAGCGGTTTCTGACACTTCTTCTGGGTAGCTATCCTTCCCCACCCCGCTTTGCTGAGGGTGGGGACTGCCGCGAAATACGTTCAAAATATTTCAAGTTGACACAAGGGCAAAGATATAGCAATCCTAAATCATTTGTAAAATTCTCTTTTCTCTCTTTTCTTGGCGTTCTAGCCTGCGGCACGCCGCTGCGCGTCTAAGGCGTCTTGGCGGTTCGATCTTTTTACAACTCAAATAGGATTGCTATAGCAGTTCTGACAGAACGTACTTCTACTAAGAAGTAGAGGGCAAGGCTTGGTGAATTTGATTAAGCTATAAGCTGTAGCTTTGGTGCTCTTTGGGTGTTAGGATAAATAGCCAACCTACTCCATCCCTCAAAAGGCAGAATGCTGAAAGCTGCAAGCTAGTAGCGATTAAATGATGGAGATGGATGTGGTGCAAGCGATAAACACAGAAGCCAAACAGCGCGTTCAAGAACTGCGACAATTACTACAAAAAGCGAGCTATGCCTACTACGTCCTTGATTCTCCCATCATGGAGGACGCAGTTTATGACCAGTTATATCGAGAATTGCAACAACTGGAAAATCAGTATCCAGAATTAGTAACACCTGATAGCCCTACTCAACGGGTAGGAGAGAAACCAGCAACTCAATTTCTCTCAGTTCGGCACAATGTTCCACTCTATAGTTTAGAAAATGCGTTTAACATTGACGAGTTAAAGGCATGGGAGGGACGGTGGCGGCGACAAGCAGCGAATATAGGTGAGGTGGAGTATGTCTGCGAACTGAAAATTGATGGTTCTGCCTTAGGGTTAACTTATGAAAATGGTATTCTCACCAGAGGTGCAACTAGGGGTGACGGAGTTATGGGTGAAGACATCACCCAAAATGTGCGGACTATTCGCTCAATTCCCTTGCGGTTAAATCTTGAGACGTTACGTGAAAACTCTCTTCCAGAGAGGATAGAGGTGCGAGGTGAAGCGTTTTTACCTTTGGAAGTGTTTAAACAAATCAATGAAGAAAGGCAAAAAGTCGGTGAAGCAGTCTTTGCTAATCCTCGAAACGCTGCTGCTGGAACCCTCAGACAATTAGACTCCCGAACTGTAGCCCGACGACGGTTAGATTTCTTTGCCTACACGCTACATATTCCTGGTAGAGATGATGCTAGTATCGCTAATACTCAGTGGGAAGCTCTGGAATTGTTACAAAAGTTGGGGTTTCGCGTCAACCCTAACCATAAACTTTGTCCTTCTTTGGAAGATGTTGCACAGTATTATGGATACTGGGACACCAAAAGGCTGAATTTGCCTTACATGACAGATGGGGTGGTGGTAAAGCTGAATTCTTTTAAGCTACAGGAACAACTGGGGTTTACGCAAAAGTTTCCCCGTTGGGCGATCGCCCTAAAATATGCAGCAGAAGAAGCACCCACCCGTGTAGAAAATATTGCTGTCAACGTCGGAAGAACGGGGGCGCTGACTCCTCTTGCTCAAATGCACCCTGTGCTACTCGCAGGGACAACGGTTTCTCGTGCTACCCTACATAATGCTGACCGTATTACTCAATTAGATATCCGGATTGGTGATACAGTTATTGTCCGTAAAGCTGGGGAGATTATTCCAGAAGTGGTGCGGGTTCTTAAGGAACTCCGTCCTGAGAATGCTCAAAGCTTTGTTATGCCTTCCCATTGTCCAGTTTGCTCAAGTGCAGTGGTTCGGGAAATGGGAGAAGCGGTGACTCGCTGCGTTAATATTTCTTGTCCAGCTATCCTCAAGGGGGCGATCGAACATTGGGTGAGTCGCGATGCTTTGGATATCAGAGGTATGGGCGAAAAACTGGTGCATCAACTTGTGGATAGAGGAGTGGTGCATTCTGTAGCCGATTTGTATAACTTGACAGAAGAAAAGTTGTCTGAATTAGAACGAATGGGGAAAAAGTTGGCACAGAAGTTGGTGGAGGCGATCGCCCAATCAAAAAATCAACCTTGGTCACGCGTGTTGTATGGTTTAGGTATTCGTCACGTTGGTAGCGTCAATGCTCAATTGTTGACACAGAAGTTTCCCACAGTGGAACAGTTGGCGCAAGCAACGCAAGCAGAGATTGAAACTGTTCACGGTATCGGTGAGGAAATTGCCCAATCTGTACACCAGTGGTTCCACATCAGTGCAAATCAAACTTTGATTTCTCGGTTGAAAGATGCTGGGTTGCAATTTGCTGGTGCTGTGGAACAAACACGAGTAAGTCATGAACATCAAAAGTTTGCTGGGAAAACTTTTGTGATTACTGGTACGCTTCCTACCTTGAAGCGGGATGAGGCGAAGGAGTTGATTCAGAAAGCAGGGGGTAAAGTGACGGATTCTGTGAGTAAGAAAACAGATTATTTAGTTGTGGGGGAAGAGGCGGGTTCTAAGTTGACAAAGGCGCAAGAGTTGGGTGTTCGTCAGTTGAGTGAAGGGGAATTGTTGGAGATGTTGGATTAACTAACGAACCGCCAAGACGCCAAGGACGCAGAGGAGGAGAAGAGGAGCAGAGTAAACATTCGTTGACGCAAATTCTAGCCGTATAACTGCTCTCCATCATTACGTAATATACTCGTCAGTTTATCCTTATATTTCTGAAATATGGGATGACGTTTGACTTGAGGATCAGATTTGCTTGGCAATTGGATTTGCAATTCTTGCTTAATTGTGCCTGGTCGTGCGCTTAATACGTAGATGCGTTGAGATAGAAAAATTGCTTCCTCAAAATCGTGAGTAATCAGAAAAATTGTGGTGTTTGTGCTACGCCAAATTTCTAGTAGAAATTGCTGCATTGCTTCTTTGGTTTGCACATCCAACGCACCAAAGGGTTCATCCATGAGTAAAATTTTGGGTTTTGATGCTAATGCACGGGCGATCGCTACCCGTTGCTTCATCCCACCAGAAAGTTCCTGCGGTAAGGCTTTAGCAAATCCCAATAACCCCACAACTTCTAAATAATAAGCGGCTTGTTGTCTTCTTAGTACTTTAGGCACACCTTGCAACTTTAAGCCAAACTCTACGTTTTCCATCACACTCATCCACGGATAGAGAGTGTAACTTTGAAATATCATCCCCCGATCAGACCCTGGTCCAGTCACGGGTACTCCATCAACCAGAATATCCCCTGCTGTTGGAGTATCTAGCCCCGCAATTAATCGTAGCAATGTTGACTTACCACAACCACTGACTCCTACTGCACAGACAAACTCACCCTGTTCTACATGCAATTTGATGTTTTTAAGTACAGTCAACAAACCGTGTTTAGTTTTAAATTGTTTATGGAGTTGATTAACTTCTAAATGCATAAAGAACTAATTTGAGATGAATGTCAAATCTATATTTTCAATTTCTCACTGCAGGCTAAGAAGGTGCATAAGCTTAGTCTCCCCTTTACTAGTCTTTCTTACTGTCTTTATACTCTATCCTCAGCCCACTTACAAAAAACGCGTAGTAACAACCGAAACAAAAGGTCAATTGTTAAACCAATCAAGCCAATAACAATCAACCCAGCAAATATTTCATCAGTTTTGAGATATCTTTGGGCAACACTAATCCTACGACCTAAACCTTCTGTAGCTGCTACTAATTCAGAAACAATCACTAAGTTCCAAGATGCTGCCATATTAATCCGACAAGCATCAATAATATTAGGCAGAATAAATGGAAAAATGACTTGCAGTAAAACTTGTTTTCTTTGACCTCCTAAAGTATAAGTAGTTTCCAATAAGTGCTTAGGGACAAATTTCACTGCATCCATTACCATTAAGGTGTTAAAAAACAGCGTGCCGATAAAAATCAGCATAATTTTTGGAGTTTCTCCCAGTCCCAGATATAAAATTAGTAAGGGGATAAAAGCCGGGGCTGGCATATAGCGCACAATACCAATAATTGGTTCTAGCAATGCCCGAAAGCTGGCAAAAGTCCCCATTAAAGTGCCTAAAGGAATAGAAATTATTGCCGCTAGTAAAAACCCAGCCACAACGCGAAACAAGCTAAAGGCAATATCTTTTTGCAAATCGCCACTTGCTAAAAGCCTTTGAAATGCACCCCATACTTGATTGGGAGTAGGAAGAAATAAAGATGGGATTAATCCAGTATTAGAAATAACCCACCACAGAAGTATAGGCACAGTAATGGATAAGAACATTAAAGTCCAAGCCAAGTTTTGAGGGATATCCTCAGCAATGCGCCAAAAAACGGTTTGTGGTAATATTTTATGAGGGTGCTTAAAGTTTACTTCCTGCGAGTCTTCAGCGTATTGGTTCATGATTTATGGTTCGCAGCGTAGGCTTTGACAAAGCGATCGTCAAAGATTTGGTTAAGGTTAGGCGCTTGTTTTGATAAACCAGATTCAACAAGAAATTTACTAATTTCTCCAGCAGCGTAACTAAGGGATGTCATGTCTTTACCAGGACTAAACGCTTTCAAATTTTCTTCTATTGAAAAAATTTTAGTGCCTGCGTCATATGCTTTATATTCTGAAACTGACACACCAGCGCGTTTCGCCATAATTTCGTAAGCTTTGTCTCGATTTGCTTTGATAAAATCTAAAGTAGCAAACCAAGTGTTCACTAAAGCTTGTACATCTTGCGCACGTTCATTAATGAGTTTGCGGCTAACGACTAAATGGTCAGGAATTGCACCAGGAAAGTCTTTGGAACTGAATAATTCTTTGCTGCCAGAACGTGATAAAGCTTTTGTAGTGAAAGGTGCAAAAACTCCGACTGCATCAACTTTACCAGCAACAAAAGCTGCTGCTGCGGCACCTGTTTCTAGTGGCTGAAACTGAATATCAGCTTGAGTTAAACCTGCTTTTTTCAAACCCAGCAATAACAGAAAATGGTCAACTGTTCCTTCTTCAGCAGCAACTTTTTTACCTTTGAGGTCAGCAATGCTCTTAATTCCTTCCCGGACAATAATTTTGTCGTTACCAGTTGAATTATCGTTTACTAAAACAATGACTTGATCAGAACCTGCCCCTATAGAGCTAATCGTATCATTTAATGTTTGGGTATTGGCATTAAGTTGACCTGCTCGTAGAGCATTGATAGAATCTAAATAGCCATCAAACCACTTCAACTCTACATTAACTTTGTTGCTCTCAAATAACTTTTGTTCTTGAGAAACTTGCCAAGGAAACCAACCTGGCCAAGCACTAAAGCCAAGCTGAATTGGTACAGTGCTAACTGGGGTAGTAGAATTTTGCTGCGTAGAAGTTTGCTGGTTGGGAGTACAACTGACGGCGATAACAAGACTGAGAAAAAAAACTGCAAATAAAGATGATAACTTGCGAATATTCATTGTATTTAACTTGGACTTCAGTTTTTTTGGAAATAAGTTAAACTCTGAGAAAATTGCGTTGACGTTTTTATAGAGTTAAGTAAAATCGACTTATAAAGTTAGGAAATAGAAATGATAAAAACTTATAGTAAATCGTTTTTAATAATAGGTCGCAGGGTTAACAAATAGCGTATATAAATACAGTTTATTTATATACAGCGACCTATTGTTGAAGTTCAGAAATGCTACTAATTTATCAAGAGTAGATTAAACATTTAGAATTGATGCTGTAGATATAGAATTTGGCTGTGGCTTTAAAACTTCCGATGTCTGTTGATAAGCCGCTACGCGTCTACGCACCCAATTAAACCAAACTTCTAATCCCTGATCTGCTTTAGTAGAAATAGGAATAATCTCAACATCGGAATTCATCTGACGGACATTTGCCTCAATGCGGCTAATATCAATATCTAGATAGGGAGCCAAATCTATTTTTGTAATCAGCAAGCAATCCGCTTCTTGAAACATAATCGGATACTTCAGTGGTTTATCTTCGCCTTCAGTAATACTTAGTAAAGCCACTTTGGCGTGTTCTCCCACTTCAAACTCAGCAGGACAAACTAAATTTCCAACGTTCTCCACCAGCACTAAATCAAAGTCTGAAGGATTGTATTCGTGTTGCAACAGATGAATTCCACCTGCTACCATTTTGGAATCTAAATGACAAGAACGACCCGTATTAATTGCAATTACAGGAACACCATATTTGCGCAGCCGTTCTGCATCTAAATCAGTTGTCATATCCCCTTCAATGACAGCGATTTTTAGCTCATTACTTAAAACCGCAAGGGTACGCTCTAGTAGAGCTGTTTTCCCAGCACCAGGACTACTCATGATGTTGAAACAAGTAATTCCCCATTCGTCAAAATGCGCTCGATTGTGATCCGCGCCTTGTTGATTAGCATGGAGCAAGTTAATTCCTAATGCCGCGTCAAATGTTTGATGCATAAGCGTACTCAATTCTGTCAATTTTTAATTCTCTACCTGAGCGAATATCCTCCATTGAGGTATTACACTCAGGACAAGCGTACTGTAAACCAATTTGAGGTGAATATTCTTGTTGACAACGATGACAAAAGGCAATTAGTGGTGTTTCTTGAATTATCAATTTGACTTTTTCTAAAAAAGTATTGCGCGTTTGTACTTCAAAAGCAAATTGCAAACTTGCAGGTTCAACGCAAGTGAATTTACCAACAATTAAGTGAACTTGAGAAATTACTGGGCGCTCAGGTTGGGATTCCCACCAATCTTTTACTGTTAAAATTAGTGCCTTTGTCATATCAGTTTCGTGCAAACTTTACCTCCATTCCTCCACTAACTCTGGTTGTGTTGCGGGATGAATATATGCAGGTTTTTCTTTGCGCGGTAATTGACCTGATACAACTAAATGTGCCATAGTATCACAAATTACTCGCGCCGCCATTAATGATGTCATATCACTAATATCATAAGGTGGTGAAACTTCTACAACTTCCAATCCACAAACAGGTGTGTTTTGGACAATCTTACCCAGCAAATATAGTGCCTCACGCGGTAATAATCCACCAGGTTCGGGCCAACCAGTTCCAGGCACAAATCCTGCATCAATACAGTCAATATCGAAACTGATATAAACGCAATCTGTACCGTCTAATGCTCTCTCTAGGGCAAAGTTGACGGCTGCATCTAGTCCCATTTCAGTGATGTCTGTCACTGTTAAGATATTTGTGGCTCTTTCTCGACAAACTTTAACACCTTGACGCGGTACTTGCCAACCACCAATTCCCAATTGCACCAAATTTTTTGCTGGAGCATTTTTGATATTTGTGGCATGAAACCAGGGACAAGTATGCATTCTTTCATCTAGATCTGTTTCCTGGGTATCCACATGACGATCAAAGTGAATAATCCCGACTTTTTTATCGCCTAAATGACGACAAACACCACGAACAGTGGGAAAGCCTATTGAGTGATCGCCTCCTAAAATTATGGGGAATGCACCTGAATTAAAAATATGTGCAATGCCTTTGGAAATCTGGTCAAAGGACTTTTCATTATTAGCTGGAATGGTGAAAATGTCACCTACATCACATAAAGTAATCTGCTCGCGCAGGTCTACACCCAATTCAAAGTTATAAGGGGTATATAATGCGGAGATTCGGCGGATTCCTTGAGGACCAAAACGCGTTCCAGGTCGATACGTAGTTCCCGAATCGTGCGGTACGCCGACGATCGCAACGTCGTATTCACCAACTTTCCGCACATCTTCTAAATAGGGTGCTTTTAAGAAAGTATTAATCCCGGCAAAGTGAGGAAGTTCTCCACGAGAAAAGGTAGGAATCGAGCGATCGCGTATACTGTCTGCTGCCTCTAACCCAAATTCTAGTCCTCTAGAAACTTCCTGCTGCCAGCCTGTTAGTGGTAAACGGGCTTCTTTTTCCAGCGCACGTCCTGCTTGCGTAGAACTTGGCTGAAAATGAGAATTAGGATCAGTAAAAGATTGTTCAGTCATGTTTCGGTAAATGAAGTTTGGAGATTTGCAAGGCAAAATTATTGGCAAGATAAACCATAAAACAATAATCCATGAATGAAATAGCTCTGCTTTGATGACCCTGTTTATTTATTTAGACCCATTTTGGGTCGTTAACCCTTTACATTATCTGGTATCTTATTTCTCTGCAAGTCCTTAGAGATTCTGCTTTGATTTCATCTACACTAACGCTACTGATTTAGGCATTCTACTGGGCTAATTCTTTACATCATGTTAGTTGCTATTTACTACTGGTAAACTGTATCTTACACATACAATAAGCTATTTTTCAATGGATAAAGTCGAGCTAAGTTCTTGATAAGTAAAATCTCCACGTTCATTTTTGCTGCCTCCGTTACCAGCAGCTTTTTCGTCTTCCAAAAAATCGCTAAATTCTCTTCAGCTATTGTATAGAATGGAACTTGCATTCACATCACCAATAACCAATTCAACCTCAAAAACTTCCGCAAAGCACTTTGCCACATGGGCGCGCACCTCCAACAAAGAAATGTCCGGAATCCACTGAGCTAAACTGCCCACAGGTTTATCAGCAATACCACAAGGTACAATGCGCTCAAATCCGCTCATGTCAGGACAGACATTTAATGCAAAGCCGTGCATGGTTATCCAACGGCTGACTTTAATCCCGATCGCAGCAACTTTGTGCCCTTCTAACCAAACACCTGTAAAACCAGGATTGCGTTCTCCTTGTAAGCCATACATTTTGAGTGTGCGAATTAAGACTTCTTCTAGTTGACGCAAGTACCAGTGGAGGTCTTTATGGTAATGTTGCAAATTTAAAATTGGGTATCCTACCAGTTGACCAGGACAATGGTATGTGACTTCGCCACCTCGTTCAACTCGATGCACTTCATAGGTACTGTTAGTCTGGTCAAATTTCAGAAATTCTGAATTGGCTCCTTGCCCCAAAGTGTAGACAGGCCGATGTTCTAGCAAGATTAGCACATCTTCCAGGCTTGGGTTTTGAATGCGCTCACCTAGAAGCGTGCGCTGCCACATCAGCGCATCTGAGTATGGTATCACTACTTGGTTATATAGCAAACATCGATTTTTGTGCAAAGACATATTACAAACAAAGAAAAAATCAACGAGAATACAGAGCAAAATGTATCTCTTGTAACCAATATGGGGTGAAAAATGTCAAGCTATGCAAAGGATTTTAAAGGAAAGTCAAGGAATTGGTTTTCCAAAATACAAGATGCTAATTTTGAATATATAACCTCAATGGAGTTGGGAGGAATTTTCTGCAAGAACTGTCACGCCAACAACAGAGTAATAAGTCTACTGGCTGATGACGCCTAAACAATGGTTGACAGAAAATACAAAATTAAGAATAGCAAAAAGACTTGTGTATTTTAGGAAAAACGATTAAGCCTTCACCAAGCAGAAAACCAAAGAAGTCTGCGTAATCTCTGATTGCTTTTCAACCGATTGGAATCACAGCAGAGGTTCGTAAGGTAAAGATGAGCCAAACCTCACAAAAACTTAGATGTAGTCAGTCTAAATCCGTTCACGATAGATTCTGGCGGCAGTCATAGACCTTACCGCATTTCCTTGTCATCCGAAACAAAATTCACAAAAAATATAGAGCGGGAGAGTTTGCATGAAGCTTGTCATCCACGGCAAAAATATTGAAATCACCGATGCAATTAGGGATTATGTGCATCAAAAAATTGAAAAGGCGGCAAGTCATTATCAAAACATCACCCATGAAGTAGATGTGCATCTGAGCGTAGCTCGTAATCCCCGAATTAATCCCAGGCAGTCGGCTGAAGTCACGATTTATGCTAATGGCAGTGTTATTCGTGCTGAGGAGAGTAGCGAGAACCTCTACGCCAGTATAGATTTGGTATCAGACAAAATAGCCCGTCGGCTGCGTAAATATAAAGAGCGCCGTCAAGAGAAGAAAACACACGCGCAAGAAACAATTGAAGGAGTTGTTCAAGAGGCAGTAGTCACAGATTTAATTGGCGATCGCACTCCAGAACTACCTGAAGAAGTAGTCCGTTGTAAATATTTTGCCATGCCTCCGATGACGATGGCAGAAGCTTTAGAACATCTGCAATTGGTAGGACACGACTTTTATATGTTCCACAATGTGGATACTGGCGAAATCAATGTTATTTATGAACGCAATCACGGTGGTTATGGCGTGATTCAACCACGTCATACCAATAATGGTGATACTAACGGCAAGAACGGCAAGACAACCAATGGTCACGTTGCTATGCCGGAGAAGACTTTCCAGAATAAGATGTAGGAGCAAGTAAGGTAAGTGGAGCGATTGCACTTTAGGCGATCGCTCCACTTACCCTATTTAAAAAACTTTATTCACTCTTTAACATCGCTGCTATGAGGCTGTTTGCAGTTGTTGCAATGTTTTGATTGCTTCCTCGACGTGACCTTTGAAGTTAAACATTGAGTCAAAGACATACTGTACAACTCCTTGGTTATCAATAACATAACTCACCCGACCCGGAATCAAACCGAAGGCTGTAGTTGCGCCGTATTGCTTGCGCACTTGGTCGCCTTTATCGCTTAAAAGGGTAAAAGGCAGTTGGTACTTGGCGGCAAATTTCTGGTGAGACTCGGGTGAGTCACCACTCACACCAATGACTTCTGCACCTGCTGTTTTAAAAACTTCGTATTGATCGCGAAAAGCACACGATTCCGCCGTACATCCTGGTGTGTCGTCTTTGGGGTAAAAGTACAGGACGACTGGTTTACCGCGAAAATCTTGCAGGCTCACAGGTGTACCGTTTTGGGACGGTAATGTGAAATTGGGGGCTGTGTCTCCTACTTTAACTGGCATAGATTTAAAGTTCAGAATTAACTATATGTACAAATTAACGGAATTATTTGTGAGTGTGAATTAATTTAGCTGATGTTGAAGTGATGCGCCGTACAGAAAAAGAGTTTGAGATTTTACCCAAGCGTTGGGTAGTAGAAAGAACATTTGGGTAGTTCACCCAGTACCATCGTCTCAGTAAAGATTACGAACGTCTTCTACAAACGAGTCAAGCTGCCATATATGCTGTTATGACTCCTATCATGCTGCGTCGCCTTGTCGTCTAAAGATTTACTTTATAAATGGTCTCTCAGTGCAATGGAACAGAGTTATCTTCTTGAACAAGATAACTTAAATCTTGCACCTTTCCGTATAAGCCCAGACTTAGTGAAAAGCAGCGCAAGAAAGTGACACGGTTTTTCTTGTCTTTTTTCGTAAGAATAAAGGCTTGAGGCAACGCAGGTGAGTGTTAAAAGTTAATTAACTTTTCTTGGTGCAAGATGTGATATAACCCTTTTGTTGCATTTGTAATAAAGCATATTGGGCTTTAATACTCGCATTGAGAACTTCTTGGAAGAAGGTAGTAGCTGATTGTAAAGATTTAGAATCTTGCAGTAGCTACTATTGAATGGTATCAATAATTTCGTCAATATTGCAAGTACCATCGATTCGATTCTGTTCGCGTAGCGTGTCCGTAGGACATATTCTGAATTTTGTCTTCGTAAGTCCTTCTTCAGTGGAATTCTCAGCATAAAAGGTACTAAATAACCTCAATTGATACATTGATTTATTTTTTATATTTTTTCATGAGTTTTTGTATGAGATTGTTAATGAGTTATGAAATAAGTTTTATGAGATTAAGAGACTAAGAGCAAAGCTAATATCAAAACGTAAGTCAAAAAGTGGAAAGTCAAAATAGATCTTCTCTCAAGAAACACAGGGGGGTCACGGGTGTAGGGGTGTAGGGGGGTCACGGGTGTAGGGGAGCCACTGCCGTGCGAGGGTTAAGCGCGTTGACTCACATCTTGCAGCAGTTGCGTTATTGCAATTTTTGTAAGGTGGGCACTGCCTAGAGTTCGCTCAAAACCTTATTTTTACGTTGTGGGCAGTGCCCACCCTACGGTGATTGATAATGGTGCAAGATCTCAGTTGAGGCATGTGGCGTGAGCCAGTACTTGATGAGGGTCTCCCGACCTAGGTATCTGGTGAGACCAGCGCTGCAGGAGGGTTTCCCTCCGTAGGCGACTGGCGTATGCGCAAAGCGCACGCCCAGAGGTCTAAAGCGCAGCGAGACCGAAGGTCTTCCCCGAAGGGCGTGAAAAAGGTGTTTCTTTCATTCGTTGCGGGCGTGTAATCGCGCCCCTTGGGCGCTCACATCTTGCACCAAGAAAAACTGATATGGCAATCCTAAATCATTTATAAACAATTCCTGTTAAGCGTTCCCTGTTCCCTGTTAAGAGCCCTCATGAGACAATTGACAACTCAAAATAGACAAAAATAGTGATGGTGAAAACATATTTGGAATGCTCTAAAAATTAACCCTTTTATCAATCTTAGCTGTATTTTCAACACTGTAAATCTGTTTGAAAATAAAACAAAGAAGCCAACCTTATATTCAATACACAAGAATGAGTGGAGACTAATTATGGCTAAAGATAGACAAAATCAAACTCAAAACTATGAACAGCAATACACAGAACAAATAAAAAGATGTTTTGAGACATCTAGTATAATTCAAGAAAATCCAAATTCTAAATTTCCACAAAGGCTATCGCCAATATATCCATTCTCTAGATATGGAAATATGTGGCTAATTGATTTTAGTAGTGAAGGACTTGGATACAAACTTCATCCTGTGGAAACTGCACAAAATTTCTTCACTCAGCAACTTGATGCTTTTTCCGGTGACAGCTTACAAGTTACTCTATTAAATTACTTTTATGGCGATAATTCTGTTGATAACTTAGTGAAAGCTTATGCAGGACTTTGTTTGCGATGCTATGTTAGCGAAGCAATATTAAAAGCTTGTAAAAAAATCACCCATCTTTTTGGTGGTGAAAGTTTTAGATATCAAGATTTATTAGGGTTGGTTTTGAATGATGATGGTCAAAATTTGATAATTTTAGATAGAGAGCGTAAAAAACAGCTTGTTGTCAATCACGATGCTCAGACAACGGAGGCGGCGTATCAATACTTTACAGTGAGAGTGCTGCAAACATTTAAACCAGAATTAATGAGTTTGGAAAACTGGGCATATTTACAAACTAAGCAGCATCCAGAACTGAGAAAATTTTTATCAGAGTTTGGATTTAAACATTTCAGCGATTGGGCATTATTGAATCGGACTCGACACAACCAAATCAAACAGTTATCAACACACGATAGTAATTTAGTCGAAATATTTCATGCAGTTTACCGTCGCGATCGATTAAAACAACGACAAACAGCAAAGCAATGTCCCGATCCTACCAATGCTCAACTGCAAGAAATGCTAGCGCTACTTCTGGAACGGGGTATAGCTATCAACAACACTACTGAGTTGATGATAGCTCTCAAATACGTAGCAGAACAACTGAGACAATACGACATTTGGAGTTATCGCGGATCTCTAGAATTTCAAGACTTAGAGATTGGAGAGTATTCATTGAAAGGTGATTTACTCTCTAAATCAATGAGCAAAGTTGATATCGAAGAAAGCGAACTCTTGGAATTTTTACACTTCCAATTTCAGCTTACTTTTAATCAAGTTATCGAACAAGAACTTCAAAATCATATCAGCAAATTAAAAACGAGCAGGAAGTATGCACCTTTAGCAGGAAAATGTATTCCTGCATTGCAACTTTACTACGAGCAAGGAAAATCTTTGAGAGAAATCACGGAAATTCTCAAAATGTCCAGTTGGGATCAAGCTCGAAGGGTGTTAAATCCCGGGGAACTCCTAGCAAAAGTCCGCCAAAAGACTGTGCAAAACTTACTAGAACGTATTTTAAGCAAAGCACAAAAAGAAGATTTAATTAAAATACCTCTTGAACCAAATTCTCTCAAAAATCTTGTTGAACAAATCGAAGTATTTGTAGATGATAAGGTTTTTCAAGCAGCAAGCAATGAAATTCAAGCAGGTACAAATCGTTTGATGACCAGTCCCTATGCACAAATAGTTCGCCAAAAATTAAACGAGATGGGAGAAGTGATCCAACACACGTTTTGAGAAGCGTGGAGAAGGTATCGATACAGCAGTGCGTCGTGTAAATGAAATTTTGCTAAACTATAACTCTCCCTTTTTCGTAAAAAATCGCCGATACAATTCACAACCTGCGATCGCTTGAGTTCCAGAAAGTTTTATCAGCCCCATACTGCTTAACTTGTGAGTTAAAATGGGATCTAAAGAAACAGCTTCATTGGCATTCACAACGATATCAAAAGCTTGTGCTAACTCAGGCTGTTTTCGCAAGGTTGCCCAGTGACGCTGCAAATGATGAAAATAAATTCCGCTAGCAGTGGGAGCAGTTTCTAGCAGTTGCGACAGAGTTATCTCCTTTCGAGCTAGATGATAGAGTGCTAAGTGTACTAGTGCCGGATGTCCCCCGACCATTGTCATTAATTGTCTGGCTCCTTCCCCATCTGTCCAATTGAGTCCATAGCGTTGGGCTAACTGCTCTACCTCTTCTTGGCTAAAGCTGTCTAACTGAATCGGTAACCCTATATTGAAAGGAGACTGATTAAGTTCGAGAGGAACATAAATATCTGTTGAGTGAACCACGAGTAGACGAAGCTTTTGCCAAATGGGCAGTCTTTTCGCTTCTTCGTACCAAGAACGCAACAGAGGTAGAAAATCCTTCGCTACTTGGGGATGCTCGAAAATATGGTTCACGTCATCCAACGCCAAGATCAGGGGAGTATGAATTGACTCTAGTAGATATTCTTCAAAGTAGACGGTGCAGCTAACTTTACTTCCCAAATCTTCATCCCAATACTCGTCTAACATTGGTTGAAGCTGAAGCTGGCGGGCGATATTGGCACACAACCAGCGCAAAAGTTGATTCAAGTCGCTCAGAATTGTCTGCTCGACTTGTTCTAGATTCAAGCGGATAATGTGGTAGCCCTGGAGGTTCGCATAATCAAGAATTCTCAGCAGCAGTGAAGTTTTGCCCATTTCTCTGGGAGCTTTGATCCTGACTAACGCTCCTGGTTTCTTAATTTCTTGATAAACTTGCTCCTCAAGGTAAGAACGTTTGAGGTAAAAAGGAGAGTCAAGAGGAACTGAGCCGCTGGGGTAGCAAGGTGACGTATCCTGGTTAAGTATGGGGGGAAATTGCGTCAGGTCTTGTCTTTTTGGTATTGTTTTTGGGGCTTCTTTGGTGATGGCATAAGACTCCAGCAACACCCGACAGTTTTTTTTGGTCACGCGCTGACCAATGACCTCGGAGAGTCGCCCAAACAACTCTGGGGCAACGACATTGGTAAAGTAGCCGGGACTATAACCTGCCTCTATCGCCATTTGGTTATAAGTTCTATATTGCCAAATGCCATGCAGAATCAGGTTTTCTGCGGAATTAAGGGGGCGATTGTGGCTCTCAATTAATTGGCGGTCAACAATCTCAAAGAGACAATCAAGGTTCATAGAGATTACAGACAAATGCTACTAATTAAGATAACAGGAGTTGCGCAAGTAACACAATATCTGCCATTTATTAGTACAAAAGTATTGCGTCGCTCATCGGGGAAACCACGCCAGGTGCTTCAACGGGACGCCACATGCTACAAGTCGGCACAGCCGCCCAACGCAGTGGCTCGGGAACCCCCCTTCGGGGAAGACCTCCGGTCTCGCTGCGCTAACACCAGTCGCCTCTGTCGGGAAAGCCGTCATTCGCGCTGGATTCACCGCAACGCGCTGGCTCACCATTCTCAACAAGACCCAAAAAACCGGGTTTCTGAACCAGAAATTAAGGTTTATCTTACATCTTGCACCAGTTGCGTTATTGCAATTTTTGTAAGGTGGGCACTGCCTATAGTTCGCTCAAAACCTTATTTTTACGTTGTGGGCAGTGCCCACCCTACAGTAATTGAGAATGGTGCAAGATCTCAGTTTTAACTCAGATCTTGCACCAGGGTCAAAAACCGGGTTTCTTGAGAATGATGACATTTGCAAACCTTAATTTACCGTTCAGAAACCCGGTTTTTTTAGGTCTTGTTGAGAATGGTGCAAGATGTCAGTTTTAACGGACTTGGACTTTGAGCCAAGAAATTTATTTCTTGGCGGACGAAAAGTATGGTGCAAGATCTGAGCCTCTGACTAGCGGCTTCGCAGCCAGCAAAATATGAAAGAAACACCTTTTTCACGCCAGATACCTAGGTCGGGAGACCCTCATCAAGTACTGGCTCCCTTACACCCCTACACCCCTGTGTTTCTTAGGAGTAGACCTCTTCTTTCACTTTCCAGATCAAACAAATGTTTTCGTAAATCAAACAAAAATAGATTCATAAATACGGTTCTGAACTCTCAATTTTCCCTGTTGCTTGACTACTAGACCCGATAAAAGCAATTCTCTTTCCTCTGAACTATCAACTGCAACAATCTCTCCTTGATGCAAAATGTGTCGATAAAGTTCTAGTAGCCGAACGGATTGTTTGCTATTAAGGAGGCGATCGCGAATAGTTCTTAAATGTTCTGGTTCATCCTGTGATTCCCAATTTTCTATTACCTGAGTTCGCACCAAATTTTCAATCCATTCGGCTTCTCTGTTGGTAGGAATAGGAGATGAAGAATTGCGGATGACTTTACAGAGTTTTTGGGTCAAAAAGGGCTGACCATTAGTCCAGGCTAACAATTCTTTTAAAACTGTTTGAGGATTGCTCACTTTCTCTGCCAATCCCTGAAGTAGAGGCTGGGCTTCATGCTCTTTAAACCCTTCCAATTGAATAGTCTGACCGATGTTAAAAGGCGTTCTTTGGTGGTCAGTAATTAAGTCACCAGGGGTAGCTACTCCAAAAAGAGCAAAGGTTAAACGTCGATACTCTGGATTAATACTACGCTGATTATAGCAAGAGCGAATTAACGCAAAAAAGTCATTAACTGGAAAATTTAAACTTAAGAAGCTATCAATTTCATCAATAAAAATTATCAGGTTTTTAGAGATAGTATTATCATTTTTAGCAACTTCAACTAGCAAAACTTCTTCAATAAATTGACTCAACCTCTGAACCGGAGAAATATCTCCTTGCTCTTGCCACCAAGTTTTTAAATTAATCTTTCTTAGTAAACCAAAACTTCGGCATAGCTCTACTGTTAAGCCTTTGTACCATTGATCAGGCGTGACGTTTTCGCTACCAATCCGAGTCAGATCGATCGCCCCACAGCTAAATCCCTCATGCCGGAGGTGATGTATCATGCGTACCATCAGACTTGACTTGCCCATCTGCCGAGGATTGAGAGTGTAACAAAATTCTCCGCGCTTCAACGCCTTATAGAGATAACGGTCTGCTGAACGTACAACATAAGTGGGAGCATCCATCGGCAAACTTCCTCCCACTTGATAGTCAAAGGTAGACGGTTGTTCGGCGCTTTTGAGTAACTCGTTTTCAAACAGCAGTTCGGCTTGGGTGGCTTTAAGAACTTCTAGGGTTTGTGAGAGTTCATGAGTGCGCTCTTCGACTCTCAGCTCTAGATTTCGGTTATAATCTTCTAACTGTCCGTAGAGACGGGCATTTTCAATGGAGATAGCAGCTTGAGCAGAAAGAATTCTTAAAACTTCAATGCGATCGCTGGTAAATGCGCCTGTGGCTAAATTGTTTTCTAAATATAAAATACCGCTTAGTTTGCCTTGATTTAACAAAGGAGTACAGAGAATCGATTTTGGTTGAGTGGCGACGACATAGGGATCGCGGATAAACTGTTTTTCTTCAGTAGCGTTATTAAGAACTACATTTTCTTGAGTACGGACAACATAGTTAACGATCGCAACTGGTAAGATAGGTGTCTGCGTATCGCCATCTATAGAATCAATGGGAAGCGATCGCGGTAAAGTAACCTCATCAGAATCTACTGTACTTTCAGCTGCGATCGCCCATTGATGATCTTTTTCCAATATCAGAAAGCCTTTTTGAGCACCTCCATTTTCAATTACAGTTTTCATTAACTTAGCCAGCAGTTGGTCTAGTTTTATTTCGCTAGCTAATACTTGAGATGCTTTTGTGACTGTGATGAGATCGAGTACTTGGGGATTTGTACCATCAGTAGATTCAGTTGTATTAATGGTTTGGTCTTCTTTTCGGTTGTTTATATCCATTAGAAACTGTGGATACTCCGATTCTAGGGCTTGAACTTTGGCTTTTGCGCCCCAGCGACTATAACAATGATGGGCATTTTTTAAGTATAGTTTCCCTATTTCTTCTCTACCCAAGGCAAGATAAAATTCTGCTGCACGTTCGTAAGCTATGGCTTCTTCGTGGATGAACTCATGTTTTTTAGCACCTTGAATTGCTTTTTCATACAATTCTTCTGCTTGCCAATTTTGTCCTAATACTCTAGCTTTTTCTGCTTCTACTAAATCAGATTTGTGCTGAAAATTTTCTGGGCAGTAGCTAGACCAGGTTTTCATATCTTCCTGGTTTTTTTCTACTAGCTTCAAAAACTTATTTTGTGAGTATACATCTATAATCTCATAATTAGCAAGCAGTGATAGAGAAGAGAAAAAATTGTATTGTGATAAATTTAAATGTGAACTAAGATATTCAACATAGTTTTCAATTTTCAATACATTACCAATAGCAAAGTTATTTTCCTTAAAGATATAATGTGTGATTATTTTGGCAATACACAACCAACATAAAAGCCAAATATTAGCAGTTTTTATACATTCCTCTTCTTCTTCTTGATTACGACCAATTACCAAGCAAAAGTTGTTTTCATATCCTTCAATTAAATTAATCGTGGTTTTTTCATATATAGTTACAGAAGAGTAAGTATATTCTTGTTTTAATTTCTTCATTAGCCTAGTATATTTTGCAAGCTCCTGAGAAACTTCTTCTAGATGATACCCTCCGAAGAATTTAATAAGACAAATGCTTGCAGATGCAAAACAAGCATATTGATAATCCCCAGTCTCTAATCCCCTTTGAAAAGCCTTGATTAATCTTTCTAATGCAATATTATTTCTGAGGGAGTTCTTCCATTGATATATAAATGCATAGTAAATATGAATAACTAGAGTCTCTAGTTCAGGAAGTTGAGATTCGGATAGTAAACTAATAGACAATTCTCCAAATTCATTGCCTAAATGAATATCTCTCATTAAACCAATATTTTCTATTCCCTTGCAGAGAAACGTTCCATAAAATATATAAGGACAGGGTGCTTGAGGAGGGTTACCATATTTTAGGCAAAGATTAAGTTGAATTAAAACAACTTCAATATGCAAGAGGAAATTAGTGATTATTGTAGAGGCTATAATTTGTTGCAATAATGGTATAGCCTTTAATTTATATGGATCAGTCATTGGAGAGAGATTCGCTAAACTTTGAACTGGTACTTCTTTCAAAAATATATCTAGAAATATTTGTTCTTGCTTGATTCTCTCTTCTATTTCGCTAGGCTCTTGAGATATTTCTATACCTAGTTCTGCTAAAGCTTTAAGAGCAGTATTTATTGCTTGTTGCTCCTGGGATTTAGAATTGTATACTAGTATATTTACTTGATACACTTTTACTTTATCAAGAATTTCTTGAGTGTGTTGCAGAATAAATATAGAAAGCTCTTCTACTTTCTCAAATTTGGTGTTGAAGTACAGCACCTCAAGTGTTTCCAAATAAAGCTCTATAGTCAATTCATATTGGCTTTCCCAACTATTTTTTGTTAGAAGTTCTAATCCAGTCTCTAAATATTTCAATGCTGGTTCATAAGCAGCTGATGCCTTAGCTTTTTTACCTACGTAAAGATTTAATTGAGCTAGCTCATCTCTTTCTAATTGATCAGTGATGAGAGATGCTGCTTCATTAAGTTGATTGACAACATCAAAAATATTTTCCTCACTTTTATCTTTTCTCATATTCTTCAGCAGAAGTCTTCCGACTTGCAGATGAATGAGCTTCTTTTCTCCTTCTGCAATTAGAGTATAAGCCGCTTGCTGAATTCGGTCATGTAAAAATTTGTAGGGAATAACTGAAGGAAAACTAGGAATAAAATTAGAAGAGACGGCTGAAGAATCACTTGAAATTTCTCCTTGTTCCCAAAGCAAGGGAATTTTGTAATCATAACTCAGTGGGACAATTAACCCTTCCTGAAGAGCTGGTTGAATATCTTGAGCTATGGAGGTTTTAGATTTGTCTCTAATGCCGGAGAGTAGTTCTAGGTTAAATCTATTACCAATACATGCTGCTAACTTTAAAGCATTCCGGGTATTCTCACTGAGTTTATTAATTTTACTAACCATCAAATCTATGACATTATCAGTAATGCCTGTTTTTAAAATCTGCTCAATGTTCCAACACCATGATTGTCCATTATAATCAAACGATATAAGGTTTTCATCGTACAGAGATTTTAGCAGTTGAGTTAAGAAAAAGGGATTGCCCTGAGTTCTGTTTGTTAGTAACTCTGCTAGCGGTTTTGACATCTCTGTAGAACAAAGTAGTGTATCAGCAAGTAATTGATTTATGTGCTCTAATCTCAAGGAAGTTAGGATGACTTCATTGACCCTAACACCTGCTTTTTTAACTAATTCTAACGTCAGAATTAAAGCATGAGTGGGGTTGACTTCATTATCTCTATAAGCTCCTATAATCAATAAATATTTACTATCAAAATCGGTAATTAGCTGTTCAATTAACTTCAGTGAAGGCAAATCTGCCCACTGTAAATCATCAAGAAAAATGACTAAAGGATGTTCTTGTTGACTGAAAACGCTAATAAATCTTTGAAAAGATAAGTTAAATCGATTTTGGGCTTCATTAGCTCCAAGTTTTTCAACAGACGGCTGTTTACCAATAATTTTTTCTAGTTCAGGGATTACGTCAATTATGACCTGCCCATTAGGTTCCAAGAGTTCCAAAATTTGTGCTTTCCAAATTTCGATATCTGTGTCAGATTCACTCAAGAGTTGACGGATTAAGTCCTGGAAAGCTGTGCTAATAGCAGCGTAGGGAATATCTCGCTTGAATTGGTCAAATTTTCCAGTTATAAAATAACCTCGCTGCCTTACAATTGGTTTGTGAATTTCCTGAACTAAGACAGATTTACCAATCCCTGAATAGCCAGCAACCAATATCATCTCAGTGGTACCTTGGCTAACTCGCTCAAAGGTGCTTAGCACTTGAGAAACTTCTTGTTCCCGTCCGTAGAGTTTTTTGGGAATGTGAAACTTATCGGAAATATCTTGCTGTCCTAGTGGAAAGGGCAGGATTTGTCCCTGAGTCTGCCACTGTTTAAAACAAATTTCCCAATCAGCTTTTAGCCCCCAAGCACTTTGGTATCGTTCCTCTGGGGTTTTAGCTAACAATTTCATAACGATCTTGGATACCGTCAAGGGAATAGTAGGGATGAGTGCATGAGGCGGGTTTGCTTGTTGTGCAAGATGGCAATGAACCAGTTCTATTGGATCAGTGGTTGCAAAGGGGAGTTGATGCGTTAGGAGTTCATACAAGGTTGCACCAAGGGAATAAAAGTCACTGCGGTAATCTATTCCTCGATTCATTCTGCCAGTTTGCTCTGGTGCAATGTAGGCTAAAGTACCTTCTAGTTGATTTAAGTTACAAAGGATTTGGTTTTCTTGGAATAAACGGGTAGAAATGCCAAAATCAATAATCTTCAGTTGTTTAGTTTCTGGATTATAGACAATATTGGAGGGATTAATGTCTTTATGGATAATATTGGCTGCATGAATAGCAGCTAAACTTTCAGAGGTCTTAATGGCAATGATGAAAATTTCTTCTATACTGAACCTGCGTTCAGACATTAACAGTTTTAGGGATTTCCCGCCAAAATCCTCTAAGAACATGACTAGGCTATTGTCATATCGCTGTAAGTCGTAGGCTTTGATAATGCTATCTACGTTCAGATGTCGTGTGATTTCATATTCCTGTTTATATCGAGTCAATTCTGAGGGAGTTGGATAGTTCTCTTTAAGAATTTTAAGAATAATTGGTTGATTATCTCGCTTGAGATTAGCCCGATAGACTAGCGAATTATAACTTTCATATATCTTCTGACTAATGTGATATTCTGCCATCGCTCTCATACTAACACTCCTAACTCACCAATCTCTTTATTTCTGATTGTATGGTATAGCGTTTCTTGGAGTCATGAAGTTACAGTTTGATCTTAGATATTGCACTTAATTTGAAGATTTATGTTCCCCGTTTTCCGTTCTCTGTTGCCTAAAACCAGACTGATAAATCTCGGTTATTGTGGTTGTCGTAACCTCAAACCCATTTTTAGACTCTCTAGACAAAACCTGTGCCATCCATAGTTCACAACTTTTACAGGCTGATCTATGTTCTAACTGATTAAGGAGCAAATCTCGTCGAAGCTGCTTGAATAGCTCCCCATGCCAAATCTCTTGTAATGTTTGTTGATTATAATCTCCTAAACTTTCAAGAGTCTGATCAAAGCCCAATCTAAATAAAGTTTCAACACAGTAATAAATTCTGCCATCGGGTAAAACAGCCATTTCAGTAAAGGGAAACAGGCATGGCCAACGTCCCTGAGCTTTTTTCAGATAGTGTTTTAGTAAAGCTTGTACAGTCTGGTTAGTTTTACCGAGGCGCGTATTAGTTTCTTTATATTGAGCTACGTTATTGATAAATACGCCATCAGCTTTTGCAAGCCAACGTTCTCGGAATCTTTCTTCTTCATCCAGTGTAACATTTTGATTTCTCACAAAAGATGTTCTTACATAACAGGGAATATCTAATTCATCCCGCAGCTTCAAAAAATTGAAGACATTTGTTTCAACTCGCTTGAGGTCAGCACCCCGAATCTTGAGATAGGTATCTGGATCTGCGGCATCAATGCTAATATCAATACTGGTTAAGCCCGCTTTCAGTAAAGACCTAGCTCGATTTTCATCTAGGAGTTGACCATTGGTCGTCAGATGAACCCCAGGAACCCCTTGCTGCCGACAAAGTTCGACAAATTTGACAAGGTTGGGGTGTAGCATTGGTTCTTCGACGTTCCCAAGAATAATCATGATTTTTGCTTCTCCACAATCTTTGGCGAGACGCTCCATCATTTCCCAAGACATTGTTTTGTTGCTCTTAAAGAAGTCTGTTGTATGAGTTAATTTCAGCGAAGTGCTGTGATAAGGACACATGACGCATTTGAGATTACAGGTATTGCTCACGACAACTCTTATATAGGATGGCTTTGCCGCTATTCCATAGAAATCACCAAAGTAATGTAGCTGCTCCTCAATATCAATTTGGGAAATCAGGGTAAATTGATTTAAAGCATCAAGGGTATTCTGTGCTATCTTGCCAGATTTCTGTAACAACTGCTTCTCAATATCTTCGTTATGATTTAACTTTTGAGGATATAAGTAGGCTAACGTAGGATAGGGTGGACATAAACCTAAGTCTGATGCAATTGGTATGAAAGGTCTGAAAGCTACCGCTTGCTCTCCAAATTTGATGGCGGCAAAAAGTTTTTCTATACTTTTGGGATGTAAGGGAATATTATGGGGAGGAATTTCCAGTATCATGTCCCGCATTTCCCCCTCGACTTTAATTTGACTTGGTAACATTTTTTGGGGATCTTTAATAATCATAATTATTACCTATTGATATTATCTATCTCTACGTTTTTTAGTGGCAATATCTATATAAAAACCCACAAGCAGTTCCTAGCTGTGGGTCAATCAATATTTAACTTATAACGATTCCCAACCTGGTGAGGTATGTTTTTAAAGCTGCTTCTTTTGCTAGAAAAGATTTAGGTGTGTCTAAGTTGCTTAAGAAACCCTATAATAGTGCTGAATAATAATTATTCCAGCTTAAAGCTATCGGTTTCTAATACCTTTATTAAGTGGTAAAGGGTATTAATTGGTTAGGAGGATAATTGTCATTTTCATTTGAGATCCATTGTTCATAGATCATATTATCTATTCTAGGGCGTGGAGGAATTGGAATAATATATATATATTTCAACAGTGAATTGTCATTCTCTATTATTATTCTAGGGTCAGTAAGCTTGCCAAATCTTGTACCGTTAATATCAATTTCAAATTCGTAACGTGCAAGATTATTTCTGTTGTTTAAGCCCAGTTCAGTAGAATTGAATATAGGAGAAAGATATGTTTCTTTGTTAGAAATACGATCTCGGCCAAAGATCGTTATTAGCACCTCAACAGATTTTTCCGGATTTTCTTCATTAATATGTAATCTGGGATCAGCTTTAAATAGGTCAATTAAAGATGGAGACGGGGAAAGCCTACTTTCGGTTTTAAATAGCTCAATTAAAAATTGAGAGGGGGAAAGCCTACCTGGTGAACTAGCGGGCTCGTTTGGAAAGAAATATTCTCCTAAAAGCTTTGCTATCTCTATTTTCTTTGGATCATCTCCTGTTGCTTTCTCGTTATCATCATATCGCCACCAAAACGTAATGATCTGAGAAATTATCTTACCTTGTAATAAAAAACGCTTTAAAAAATCATCACATATTGAATCTTGGGATTCCATTTCAATCTCCTATTTTCATAAATTCACTAAATGTTGATGTGATGAAAAATCTTGAGATCACTCATCTTACATGAAAACCATAACCAGTGATGCTCTTTAATTGGCTGCATTTTCAAATTTGATAACCCAGCGTGACAAGAGCGTTCAAGGAAAGCGATCACATTCAAAATCGATACTAGGATTATTGGCTTCTAACGCCTTCATTAAGTAGTAAAGGGTATATGCATACTAGGAGGATATGTATTTTCTTGATCTGAGATCCATTTTTCATAGATCCGCTTATGTTTTGGATAGTGTGGATCTAGATGGCGTGGAGGAATTGGAATAGTATATATATATTTTATTGTTAAATTTTCGTCCGTTGGAACCAGTTCAGGATCAGTAAGTCGGCCAAATTTTGTACCGCTATTATCAATTCTAAATTCGTAATACGGAGAATTATTTTTGTCTTTGTCTAACCCTAGTTCAGTAGAAGTGAATATAGGAGAAAGATATTTTTCTTGGTTGTTAATACGGTCTGAACCAAAGACTGTAATAAGCGTACTAACATGTAGTCCCAGAGGGTTTTCATCAGTATTGCCAAATGAATCAGTAGGAGAACCATTATTAATATCCTGAAGGTGTTGTCTGGGGTCGGCTGAAAATAGATAACGTAATTTCGGGGGAGCTATGAAAGGATCTACTTCAGAAAAACCTGGAAAGAAACATTGTCCTAGAATATTTGCTGCCTTTGTTTTATCTTGATCATTATTATCATCCTCCTCATCCTCCTCACTATATGTCCACCAAAATGTAACGAGCTGAGAAATTAGCTTAGCTTGTAATAAAAAACGATCGAAAAATGTATCACGTAAATCTTGGGATTCCATTTCAATCTCCTATTTTCATAAATTCACTAAATGTTGATGTGATGAAAAATCTTGAAATCACTCATCTCACAGGAAAACCATAACCAGTGATGCTCTTTAATTGGCTGCATTTTCAAATTTGATAACCCAGCCTGACAAGAGCGTTCAAGGAAAGCGATCACATTCAAAATCGATACAAAGAAACAGAAATATTTCTTAAAAGCTGTTTAAGCGCGATCTCGCCTTATGGATGTAAGGAAACCTTGCGATTTCTTAGGAGAGAGTTAATACACGACTAGGCAATTATGAAAGAATCAGGCTTTTAACTATCAGTTAGAGAGAGTAAAATATTCATTCTCGCTAGTGACTCGTTAAAATAATGAGCAATAAAGAGTAAATTGCTTTGTTGTATTGCCCTGATATTACCATGATGAACTAATTTTATCAATGTATTTATGTTGAGTTCTGTCGGCGTTACATCGCTATATGTTGCAGCAGCACGAGCATATGAAACTGAGTATCGACAACGGTTGTTTGTAGATACATATGCTCGGGCTTTTGCCAGTGACAGGGGGTTTGCACTGTTCTCAGATTTGAGGGCATTTTCCCCGGGATTGTCAGCTAATGATCCACATCCTGGTATTTCTATTCGGACTCGTTTTTTTGATGATGCTTTACTGATGGCTGTCCATGAATTATCTCTCAAGCAGGTTGTTCTGGTAGCATCCGGAATGGATGCCCGTGCTTTCCGCTTGCCCTGGATGGATGGCGTTCAACTATTTGAAGTAGATCGTCAAGAAATATTTCAATACAAGGAGCCTATCCTTCTAAATTTGAATGCTAGAGCACAGTGTGTACGAAAGGTCGTAGTAACAGACTTGGAACAGGATTGGGCAACTGCTCTTACCGACTTTGGCTTTGACCGACATAAACCCGCAGCATTTCTGTTCGAGGGACTGATGTTTTACCTAAAACCCGCGACTGTAGCGACTGTGCTTGAGACACTACAAAGTCTTGCCTGTCCAGGTAGCTGGCTTGGAATGGACTTCGTTGAAGCACAGCTTCTAAACTCTCCCTATGCACAACCATTTCTCTCTAAGCTCAGAAAACTGGGATGTCCTTGGCATTTTGGTGTCTCCAATCCTGAGCAATTCATTTTGCACTATGGATGGCAGCCAAGGCAACCAAGGATTGTAGTTCTGGGAGAAGCAGAAGCAAACTACGGTCGTTGGACTTCCCCTGTATCGAGTCCAACTTCAAGTGTTTTTAATCACTATCTCGTTACTGCGAGACGTATGAATTTCTAATCTGGGGTAAGTTTAGTTTAATTAATTTTTACATCCACATCGGGAAAGGATTAAGTTCCTCCTCCGTCAAGGTTTCTTTCAACCAACCCATTTTGACCGGAACCTTATATAATCTCCCTCCACCTAACCGACTCCACCAGTGCCTCATCCCCGGAACAATTACCTTAGCTACCTTCAGTTCGATATCAGGACGAGTCTGATCTAAAACCAGCATTTCCATACCGTTTTTCTCGACGATTTGTTGACACAGCTTAATATCTTCTAAAAGATTGTCACTGGCAATTTGAGGATAATCTACTGCGACTTTAGCAGCAACTCGATTATCGGGAACTAGATAAGATTGATTTGTCAAAGTCGCAGTTGTCCACCAATCTACCGCCAAGCGATCTGCTGATGGAGGATATTGGGTATTGCCATCGGCTTGCGTTAATAAAACATTAGGTAAAATTTGGTTAACTTCAGTCAAGGCTCGACTAATAGCAATCTTGGCATCGAAATGAGCGCCATAACCCAAAACAATATCTTCTACTTGGCGATCGCTTCTGCGACTAATAGCAGCAAAGACAGGAATGTTGAGATCGCTGGTAATATCTAAAACCCAAAGTTCCCGATTAATAGTTTGATAATATTGCTTCAGGCTTTGAAAATAAGGCTCGTCGAAACTATCTAAATCCACTTGAGGCTTTTGCAGGGAGTTATACCACCATAACGCGACAGCATCGCGCTCTACTAACTCCATAAACCCTTGCAGAATTGCTTCTTCAAGAGTATTACCCGCCGCACATCCATTAGAATCAGCCCAACAGTCGGGTTTATAAGACGGTTGATAGCCATAATAACAGTAAGCCGTTGGCAGATACTTAAATTCTTGATGGGTTAAAGACCAAACGGGAGTCCAGTCAATTTCTCTTTCTTCATCAAAAAGTTCGGGGACTTTTTGAAACCAGCCTTGACACTCAGCATTCCATTGCTCTCTATTCTGATATTGCTGTTGGCTGAAGTTCATACAAACATTGGGATGGATCGCCTTGTCCCCCATTTGTTGGTAAATGCCTTTTTCTCTAATTTCATACCCTTGAAACACCCCAGAATATCGCTCGATCGCTTCGCAGAAACCGCTAGCCATAGCTTGAGAGTCAGTCCTACCTTTCCCTGCACTTCTACCCCCCAAATTTTGGCGCAAACTAGCGCAATCGTCGAAAATACTGAGAAAATGATGTTTGGCAATGTAATTATGAGTTAATCCATTCCCAGGAATTTTATTTAGTTCTCGCACAACGCCAGTAATGGGGCTAATATGATGCTGATATTTCTTGAGAGTTTCTTGTGGCGAACAAATACGGTGTCCTCCATCGACGGTAAAGGTTTTCTGGCGGTGTTCTAAAACAACAGGCAGGGGGTTGTTGGTTAACCCATTTACCATCTCTCCACAGCTAGAACATTGAGGACGCTTCACCCAGGTATGATTTTGAGTTTGCAGTGCGATCGCATCGTAAGCAATCAAATTACTTTCTAATTGTTTATTTTCTCCTTGGACAATCCACTTAAACACCTCTGTGGCTACCATTCCTAATGCAGTTTGTACTGTAGATGGCAAAAATCCCAAAGGAGAAGTTAAAGGGGAAGAAATGCGCTTTTGTCTCTGAATAAACCCTTCAATTGGTCTATTATCTCGCAAACGCTTGGCTAAACAGTTCCAACAACCTGTTTTCTGAGGATGAAATAAAGGACCAATCCAAACTATTGTCCCTAATGGCTTAACCAGCATCCAGGGAGATTGGGATTTTAAGGCTTGTTGATTAAATTTATCTAGCTCAGGATTGAGATAATCATCAGTTAAAACTACTGTCAAATCACCTTCGTCTGCTACTTGAATTTGGAGAGACTCAAGCACAGCAATCAAGTCAGATGCCGCAACTGAACCATTAGCTTTTACTGCTACTTTAGTCGATCGCAATCTTTGATGGGCTACTGTGGGAGCAACATTGAGATGATGGCAGAATATGCTTAAGTGCGATGGAACAGAGTTATCTTCTTGAACAAGATAGCCCTTTTGTTGCATTTGGAATAAAGCATATTGGGCTTTAATACTTATATTGAGAACTTCTTGGAAGAAGGTGGTAGCTGACTGTAAAGATTTTGGGTCTTGCAGTAGCGACTGTTGAATGGTATCTATAATTTCGTCAATATTGCGATCGCCATCTATCAAAGCAGCTAAACTACAAGAAAGGCGATCGCTTAACCAAACTTTTTCTCTCTCAGACAACAAAAATACATTGTCTGTTTCTATAGTTTCAACTGAGTAACAAGGATTGAATTGGGGTTTAGGTTGCATTGCTCGTTGCTCGTTATTAGTTGTTTGTTTACTGAGATCTTGCACCCATTCTCAATAATTAGGAGGCGGAGCCTCCCAACCCTCGTTCCCAGGCTGAGCCTGGGAACGAGATGTCGAGGCTCTGCCTCGTTATTGATACTGCTGCAAGATCTGAGTTTACTAATCCCAGTGGAATTCTAGCGCCATACGGTTCACTGAAGGCTCAAATAGTAAATTATGTATTGTTTCCAAAGTATCCCGGTATAAAATCAAGAGAATACTCAAAAAATAGAACAATATTGGTAGTAAAACTACTAGAAATAAATCCATTAAAAGAACGACCTCTGAGATTTTGACAGGAGTTGTCCTGGGGCGTTCCTACACTGGCAGGTGTTGAATAAAATTTTAACTTGTATTTCATTGTACAAATTTATCTTGATTATCTGTACAAAGCGGAGTATTTTATAGTACTTCATCCAAAACTCCGCTTATGGGTCGTCTTACTTCGCTTGATGTTTTTCGCGGCATAACTATTGCAGCCATGATTCTTGTTAACATGGCGGGTGTTACCGAACCTCCTAATGTCTACCCTCCACTACTCCATGCAGATTGGCACGGCTGTACCCCAACTGATTTAGTCTTTCCTTTCTTTCTGTTTATTGTTGGTGTGGCGATGACTTTCTCCTTGTCAAAGTACACTGGCGACAATAAACCCACAGCGCCTGTTTACTTGCGTATTTTGCGTCGCGCTGCGATTTTATTCGCTTTAGGATTATTACTCAATGGTTTTTGGAATAAAGGTCCTTGGACTTTTGATTTGAGTACTATCCGCATTATGGGAGTGTTGCAACGCATTAGCTTGACATATCTCCTTGCTTCTATTGCCGTCCTTAAACTCCCACGTAAAGGACAATGGATATTAGCAGGAGTGTTACTCATCGGCTATTGGTTAGCAATGATGTATGTGCCCGTTCCCGGTTATGGTGCTGGAGTGCTGACGACGCGGGAGGGAAATATCGGTGCTTATATAGACCGCTTAATTATTCCTCAAGCACATCTTTACAAGGGCGATGGTTTTAAGAATTTAGGAGATCCAGAGGGACTTTTTGGCACTATTCCTGCTATTGTGAGTGTATTGGCTGGATATTTCGCTGGACAATGGATACGCGCTCAGCCAGTGAAATCTCGTACAAGCATAGGTTTAGTCTTATTTGGTATTGGTTGCTTAATTATTGGTTGGGCATGGGGCTGGACATTCCCGATTAACAAAAAGCTATGGACGAGTTCTTATGTAATTTTCACTAGTGGTTGGGCATTATTGTTACTTGCAGCTTGTTATGAACTTATTGAAGTGCGGCGGGTACGGCGTTGGGATAAAGCTTTTGAAGTGCTGGGATTAAATGCCATTTCCCTTTTTGTTGCTTCTGTATTACTAATTAAAATCTTGGTGAGAACTAAAATCGGTTCTGGGGAAAATGCTCCCAGCACTTATGATTGGATTTACCAGAATGTCTTTGCGTCTTGGGCTGGTGCGATGAATGGTTCTTTATTGTTCGCGATAGTCACTGTGTTACTTTGGGTGGCAGTTGCTTATGTGATGTATCAGCGGCGATGGTTTTTCAAGGTTTAAAGTCTTGCTTTTATTGATTTGTTGATTTGTTAGTCTTCAAATCACCATCGGTATCTGGCTGTAGCAGAGCTTTTATTACTGCTGCGTTAGACGCTCTAGCTGCATAGAATAAAGAAAGCATTTTGCCATAATTATCCTTGTTTGAACTACGCTAAAATTAAGACGGTTCAATCAAGGCATGGGTAGAGAATTGAACAATGACAACACAGACACTAACTCTTCAAATCCCAGAAATACTCTATCAGCGTTTAGTCAACACTGCCCACGCGCAACGTCGCCCCATTGAAGAGGTAATAGTTCATGCTTTACAGGTGGGTAGTCCTCCGGAATGGGATGATGTACCAGAGGAATTCCAAGCTGACCTCGCGGCTTTAGATAAACTAAATGACAATAGTTTGTGGCAAATAGTCCGCAGTTGCAAAACAGCAGACCAAATGGAGCGATACAACTTTCTGCTTTTGCGTAACTCTAGTGGTAACATTACAGATGCAGAACAATTGGAACTAATAAAACTGCGTCACGAAGCTGACTGTTTTATCCTATGTAAAGCCCAAGCTGCTGTGTTACTCCGTTGGCGAGGACATCATGTGCCGACTCCTTAAATTGTTGTGTCTAAATATATTTCTGAAAGCTTACGAAATCAAATAGCTGTTAGCGATAAAGGACGTTGCTGTTATTGCTTAACAACAGAAGCGAATAGCGGTATTCCGATGAGCCATGACCATATTCAACCCCGATCAAAAGGTGGAGAAACGACCTTTGAAAATATTTGTTTAGCCTGTCGCTCTTGCAATGAATTTAAAGCTGATTCAATCGAAGTTATAGACCCTTTAACTGGGGAAATAGCACCTCTATTTAATCCGCGTACACAGAGATGGTCTGAGCATTTTACTTGGAGTTCTGATGCTACAAAAGTAGAAGGTTTAACTACTATTGGTAGGGCTACAATTGTTTGCCTGCGAATGAATAATCCAGTAATAGTTGTTGCCCGACGACGTTGGACAATTATTGGTTGGCATCCTCCTGATGATTGACCAGAATAGAATTTAGGCGTAGGGTGCGCTAATTAGGAGTGGGATCTGCTATTGACTCACAAAAGCTGACAGGGGATAGAGTAGCTAATGTTTTACACCTTCTCTTTAGCTGGTGTGGCGATTCCGCCCCTAACCAGATTAGCCTCAAGTTCTTTGATGAATTTAAAGTCTTCCTCCACCAGAGGCTCATTTGAGCTTCCAAATGAGTTCTCACTTGCCAAAGGTTTCTTCTCAAGAAAAGCAAATGCCTGCCGAAATTGACGTGGAACAGCTTCCATTGGCGAGTCAAAGTGACAGGAAATAATTCGCCCAAAATCCCAAGTTGCAACTTTGTCAGCCCAGTTGAGCACTTGTTTCGGTGCTTGGGGAAGAATGAGGATTTGCAGAATTGGTGCTACAAAAGGACCCCCATTTTCTCGTAGGATATCGAATGACTGCTTCCAGTTCTGTTTCCAGCGAAATGGAAACAAACCAAAGTACGCCTTTGGTGAGTGATTTGGTGCTTGAAAAGTATCGCGAAACGTCTGCACCATTCCAGTTACCTCTAGCACACTTGGACGAAAGTAAACTGCAAATAAACAGATGCGTTGCCATCCTTTGCGGCGGTTTGCTTCGTTGTCCTCGATCGCCTCGAAGGCATTGTCTCTAGCATGAAACAGCAAGGGATATGGATCTAATTGGGCGATCGCTGGTGGTTCTTCTGGCACAGATAGAACAGAATCAGTTACAAGCAGAGTGCGCGATCGCCTGTGGAAAACCGCTACTTCCGCAAAAGAACCCCGTCCCAAGTTAATGTCCAACACTGCATAATCAAACTCATTACCAAAGGGCGCTTGTCTGCTGTCCTCTGGAAGCACTTGGGTTCGTTTTTGGGGAAAGCCAAGCCAACTCAATGGCAGGTTGAACGGCAAACTCCACTGATGCGGGGCAATGAAAACCTGTGCGTTTGGAAAGCGTCTGGCAAAGGGACCAACGAAAACTTTGTGCTCCAAACCAGAACTCGTTGGCAGAATGATATACTTAACTTCACCGTGCTTTGCTACCAACTGGTTCACTAGGCGGACACACTCGGTCGTCGGAGCAACAGGCGCATAGACAAGTAGACCCCCTGCCCAGAGCTTTACGACGGTCATACGAATCGGTACGATGGTGTAGAGGATGCCTTGAAGCTGGTCGAATGTCCAGATAGTGTCCTTAACTATTTCTCTACACACTGTCCGCCGCTTACCGTAGGGGTAAAGTGGTACAACAGCCCAAAAGGACCATGACCAATCTTTCGGATTGGTACTTGGATGCATCCATTCCTCTTGCGGCTGTACTCTTGAGTGAGGTTGCTGTGAGTTCATTGTCGCTCGACCTCAGAAGTGCTTCTTTCCAATTTCTAACACTGGAAAGGTTGTTGTTGATGTTGGAAGAAGTTTTTGAGGACAAAATATAGCGATTCTTACTTGCATACTACACACACGCACGCGGTAGGGGCACGGCATTGCCCATACGTGTCAACTTAACGTTCAAGCCTTAATTCCACGTTGATTTAACCTCACCCCCGTTAAGCTACGCTTAACGTCCCCTCTCCTTAGTAAGGAGAGGGGCAGTTTTGGCGTAAGACAAAACCGGGGTGAGGTTACGCGACAATTGTGGGCAAGTAGAATAAAGCATCTCGGTAACCTAATACCATTTTGGATTTTGGATTTTAGATTTTGGATTGTAAAAGACTTACTGGTAATTGCTTTTAGCATTCCATCTGTCGCATTCTTTTTTCAAATTGGTATAAGAACAAGAGTTTCAGCTTAAGTTGACACCAATGGGCTAGCCTTTACCCCTACAAATAACGTGTATTGTACCCAATTGAGAATTCACGCTTCTAAAAACTAAGCGCCCACAGCTTCTTTGGCAGCGTACATCACTTCCAGAGTAATTTGACTGAAATTGCGCTCGCGAGCAAATTTCTCGGTGTTGCGCTTGACTTTACCACGCACAAAGCCAGGAACCTTGTTCAATTCTGCTTGAGCATCCTTAGTCCATCCCAAATCAGAATCAGCAGAAATGCCCTTGGTAATGACTTCCTTGGTATCATGTCCGCCAAAGATTTCCAACAGGTGGTCTTCCATTCCTAAGGTAAAGGAATTGTAGACCAAATCCGCAATCTGATTTGTTCCTTCGTAACCCATGAATGGTTTGTAACCAATGGGGAAGTTCTGGATGTGAATGGGTGCAGCAATCACACCGCAGGGGATATCCAGACGCTTACCAACGTGGCGTTCCATTTGGGTACCGAAGATAGCAGAAGGTTCGACGCGGGCGATCGCATCCCCAATTGCCCCATGATCCTCGGTGATCAGCACTTCATCACAATACTCGCTCACCTGCTGGCTGAACCACTCCGCATCGTACTTGCAGTAAGTTCCAGCCCAGACAACGTGAATGCCCATTTCTCGTGCCAGAATCTTAGTCATAGCAGCGGCGTGAGTGCTATCACCAAACACAACGGCTTTCTTACCAGTCAAGTTTTGACAGTCAATCGAACGAGAAAACCATGCAGCCTGTGATACATACAGAGTTTGCTGGTTGATAAACTCTTCGTAATCAACATCCGCGCCTTGAGCGTTAATTATCTGCTGAATTTTACGGATACAACGAGCAGTTTCAACTACACCCATAGGTGTAATATCTACGGTTGGGGTTCCGAATTGTTCTTCAAGGTAACGAGCTGCCATAACACCAAGTTCCCGGTAAGGGACAAGGTTAAACCAGGCGCGGGGCAGGTTCTTCAACTCGTGGACGGAAGCACCTTCAGGAATCACAGCATTCACCTCAATACCCAAGTCAGCCATTAACCGCTTGAGTTCTGTGCAGTCGTGCTGGTTATGGAAACCGAGGGTAGAAATACCGATGATGTTGACAGAGGGCTTTTCGGTTTTACCTTCGGGCAGTTGGCCCTTTTTGCGGGCTTTCTCGATGTAGTATTGGACGATTTGTTGCAGAGTGCGATCGGCAGCTTGGAGTTCATTAACGCGGTAGTGGTTCACGTCTGCCAGCAGCACATCCGCTTTCGCCTCCAGAGATGCCCTTTCCACAAAGTTTGCTAAGTCTTCTTGTAAAATGCTGGAAGTGCAGGTGGGAGTTAATACAATCAAATCTGGGTGTTCTTCCGCGTCTTTGCGGGTGATATTGTCCACCACTTTTTCTTGCGAACCCCGTGCCAATACGTTGCGATCAACAATACTGGCTGTCACTGGCGTGAAATTCCTCTCCCGTTCTAGCATAGAGCGCATAACGTTAAAGTAGTCATCACCCAAGGGCGCGTGCATTATCGCATGAACATTTTTAAAGGAACTGGCAACCCGCAGAGTTCCAATATGGGCAGGACCTGCATACATCCAGTAAGCCAATTTCATCTTTAGTGTTCTCCCTTTTATTGAAACGAACTATATCCGATAATAGGTGGACTTATAGCGTGCTTGTTTTTTAAATCGTTTCTGATTTTCGCAGAACTTGTAGCCCCAAGAAATGGGATTTAACAGAATTGTAATAGAGGTGCGATCGCTCAAACCTGCTGGCTAATTGGGATTGAGCTTCTGATTTAAACAACATTTCTGTTGTAAAAGTGATACGAATCTTAACTTTTAAGCAAATTTCTTATGGAGCAACAATTCACATGATAGCCCTTGCAAATCAGCCCGTCCCAGTAATAGTAGATACAGACGGTGGTGTTGATGATGCCTTAGCTCTGATTATGGCATTGAATTCACCTCAATTAGACCTGAAAGCAGTCACCGTTGTCGCTGGCAATGTTAACGTAGATCTGGCTACTAATAATGTGTTGCGTGTACTGAGTATTGTTGAACCCGATACTTCGCCCATCGTTGCCAAAGGCTGTGAAAAACCATTGGTGAAACCTCCGTTCAATGCAGCGGGGATTCATGGTGCAGACGGTTTGGGTGAATTAGATCGGTTCTTGGAAGCTGATGGTACACCTCGCTATCCTAAACTTACTATTGAGCCATCTACAGAGAATGCAATTGAGCTGCTTCTCAAAACAGCTCAAGAATACGGCGATAGTTTGATCATTATTGCTTTAGGACCACTCACGAATCTGGCAACAGCGATTCAGAAAGATGGCGCAACCATGAAAAAAATCGGACGGATTGTGATCATGGGTGGGGCTGTGACTGTACCCGGAAATATTACAGCTGCTGCTGAATTTAACTTTTTTGTCGATCCCCATGCAGCGGGGATTGTGATGGAATCAGGAATTCCCCTCACCCTGGTTGGTTTAGATGTGACGATGAAAGCCCCTCTAGCACGTCAAGTTGTTGAAGATAATTTACAGCGTCGTCCTTCTAAAGTTACCCAGTTTATTGCCGATTGCACTGGAATGTATATGGCTTTCCACCGTGACAACGAAAACTTTCACGGATGTTATCTACACGATCCTTTAGCTATGGCGGTTGCGATTGATCCGAGTTTGGTAACTACAAAATCGCTATATATGATGGTTGAAACCGAAGGAAGATTCACCACTGGAATGTCACTAGCTGATCGGCGCGATCGCACAAATGAGAAAACCAATCCGCCCAACGTAGAGGCTTGCTTAGAGGTGGATACCGAACGGTTTTTACGGCTATTCGATCAACTAGTTTGATCAGTGATATAGGAATCGGCTGTGAACTACCCACCACCAACCCTTGTGGGTATGGTGGGGGCTTCCAACTTCACGGAGGAATGCCCTCCGGGGAAGGAAGACCTCCGGTCTCGCTGCGCTAACGCCAGTCGCCTGCGGAGGGAAACCCTCCTGCTGCGCTGGTCTTATATCATGTCCGGATAAACACTTATAAAAACGAGGAACCTCACCCGCCTCCGGCACCCTCACGCCAGGTGCTTCAAGTCGGCAAAGCCGCCCAACGCACTGGCTCTCCTTAATAAGGAGAGGGTTGGGGTGAGGTCAAGCAGGAATTATAAGTAATCAACCGGACATGATATTACCTCATCTTAAGCTTGCGCCCCCGAGTTGGTCTTACATTCTCTCCATTGGCGTTAGCCTCCCCCGTCCCAGAGCTATCCATTACCCGGATCTTTCTTAACATTTCACCGAAAGCAGGTGGGAGTAGGGTTGTAAAGGAAGAGTCCAGTTGTAGGAGTTGACATGGAGAAGTAGATGTGTATCGAACCGAAACATTGATGTAGGCGATTGCCTACGGCAGAGCTAGCCCCTAAGGGGGCGCTACGCAAACGCTTAACGTTAACAATAAAGTTGGCTCCATCCATCGTCCGTCGGGTTGTACAGGCATAACGAGCGGTACTTTATTGTGCAGCACCATGTAGAAATGAACTCACTTCCAACAAGCGAGTTCATTCTTGCCACAACAGCTTCATCGAATACTCAGCGATTCGTTTGGCTGCACCTGGTTTACCCATTCGTCGTACGCCATTTTCTGCTATTGCTTGCAATTTGTCTGGATTGGCAAACAGTGACTTCACCACCTTAGCAACTTCTGCTGGTTCTTCTACTAAAATTACAGATGACCCCAAGTGACGGCTTTGTGCTTCAGCAAAGGTATAGGTAAATTGGGGACCATGTCCAGGGATAGTAATCGCAGGTTTGCCTAAACCCACAAATTGCTCTGTTGCTGTCCCTGCCATTGCGATCGCCAAATCTCCCTGATCCAAACAGTCGTTATAAGCATTCTGCGATAAAATAAAAAATGCATTTTTCTGCTTAAATGTCAAGCAATCTTTGTCGGGGATTTTGATTGGAGGTTGAGCGTGGGGCTGCCAGCCTTGAGATTCGAGAATTAAGCGTATACTGTCAAAGTGTAAACTGGGGGCGATCGCACCCAAGAACACAACAGTTTCACAAGTATATCCCACAAACTTTTCTTCTTCCCAAAGCGCCATCAATGCAGAGACAGCAATCATCATTTGCTGCCAGTTAGCGTATGCTTCTGGCGGACGAGAACCGGGAAGCAGAGTGACAACTAAAGGTCGAGCTAATTCTTGCTTTTCTATATGAGTACCATAAAATCTTGGACGTGGAATTGTTGGTTCCAAAGCATCCATCATCGGGTTACCCAAATCAAAAGCCGGAATCGCCCACTTTTTCAATATCTCTGCTGTTAACGAGTCTCTGGGAAACACAGCTTTGCAACGCTGCTGATTCATCAACCAACGTTCCCAAGGATGGTAAATTGAGCCAGAAAAACTTTCCCACCATGCTCCTTTATTTTTGCGTTTTAAGAAATTCACGTCATCTCGCACATAATACTCAGATTTCGCTGTGCCTACGAAGCCGTAGTTAGCACCACTCAACCGCGCAAATATCAGTGGTACAATATCGCCCACTGCTAATATAGCTATCTTGTGGCCTGATTTTTTCTGAGTATTTACCCAATGACGTATGGAGTTCATTTGACTGGCGGTGAGTTGTAACAAACCACCTTGTACATCGCGTACAAATTGGCGTCCATCCATGTAAATAAAACCGCCCGAAGGCATTGTGCGTACCGAACCGATGAGGCGAATATCCAACCCGTGGTAAGCGTATCCTTGTCCCACCAAGGGCAAAGCAAAGATTTCGGGTGGGTTGGGTTGTTGCTGAAGTTCTTGCAAAATACGGACTGCAATAATATCCTCGCCATGTCCGTTGCTTAAAACAAGTAACCGTAAGCCTGGAGTATTTTTTTCGATATCAGAGGTTAGCGATGATGGTGATAAATCACTCATGAGAAACAAAAACTTCAAAATAACTGTCGTTTGCCGCAAGAGGAATTGAATGGGGGTATAAATAAATCGGCGATGCAGCTGGAAGTTAGTACTGTCCCCATTACTAAACCTCAGTACGAAAGTACGAACTAACTCCCAGTTTATAAGGCTACTATCATTATGCGAGTTTCTTCTGCGGCAATTTTTACTCTAGTGACTTTGGCAGCTGGCAATGCTAATCAGCAAGCATTTGCTGCACCCTCTAATACTTCTGAGCAAGCTGAAAAACCTGATAACGTAGTGGTGCCAGTGACCGAAGAAGCGCCAGCTAAGATAGAAACGATCGCACCCCCAGAGACAGTAGTTATTGGACAATTCTCTCAGAAATCTGGCAGCGTGCAAAGTAGTACTGGTGGTAAACCGGTGGTGATAACTACTGAAAAGGAGGACCAGACAAAGGAAATAACTTTTTCATCTCCCTCATCTGGCTCATCTCCAGCTAGTGGTAATGGTGATAAAGTCACTGCTACACAAGTGAACATAGTCGGGGCTAATGAGGAATTGCAGCAGGCGATTCGCAGTGTCATCAACACTCAAGTCGGTGCAAAAACCAGTCAAAGTCAGTTACAAAAAGATGTTAAAGCAATTTTGGAGACTGGTTTATTTACGGATGCTCGTGTTAATAGCCGTTCTACGCCAACTGGCTTAAATGTAGAATACCAAGTACAACCAGTTGTTGTGCGTTCTCTACAACTTTCCGGGGCAAACGTGTTGAGTTATGAAGTCGCCAGGGAACGCTTTCAACCTCAAATAGGAAAAGTTATCAGTCCCAGTGGTCTCAAACAAGTAGTCCAAGATATTAATAAATGGTACGCTGACAAAGGTTATAAAGTTGCAAGAGTTATATCGATTAGACCCAGTGCTGAAGGAATCCTGACTTTGAATGTTGCTGAAGGTGTTGTCAACAATATCAAGTTTCGTTTTGTGAACGAAGAAGGCAAAACAGTTGATAACAAGGGTAAACCAGTCCAAGGACGTACAAAAACAGATTTCTTGCAGCAACAGCTTAAGTTTAAGCCAGGACAAGTTTATCAAGAAAACTTAGTTAAACAAGATTTACAGCAACTTTATAAGACAGGGTTATTTCAGAATGTCAATGTTGCTTTTGAAGGAGATGCGACAAAACTGGATGTCGTTTACGAACTTAAGGAAATAGGGGCGCGTTCTATTAATGTGGGCGGTAATTATAACGCCGATCAAGGGATAGTTGGTACATTAACTTACCGAGATCAAAATGTTGGTGGCGTTAACGATATTTTCGGTTTTAATCTTGAAGTTGGTGCGCGTGACTTTCAATTTGATACTAAATTTACAAGTCCCTACCGGGAAACTAATCCAGACGCCTTTGGTTATAGTGTGAGTGCGTTCCGCAAGCGGGGACTTTCTGAAACTTTTGATGGTGACGTCAAATTTGCAAATGGCGATAGAATCCGGGAAGGTCGAGTTGGGGGTGGTGTTAGCTTGCAGCGCCCGATTGATGGTTGGAATACTTCTTTAGGCTTAAACTATACTCGTGTTAGTCTTCGCGATCGCGATGGTAAAGTGACCCCTACTGATGAAAAGGGAAATCCTCTATCTTTTAGCGGGACTGGTATTGATGACCTGACGACTGTATCCTTAACTGCCACCAAAGACCAGCGAGATAATCCCTTCAATCCAACCAATGGTTCTATTCTTAAACTCAGTGCCGAACAATCCATCCCTCTTGGGGAAGGACAAATTTCTATGAACCGCATAAAGGCAGACTATAGCCAGTTTATGCCCGTAAAGTTATTTGAATCCAAAAAACCACAAGTCTTCGCCTTGAATGTCCAAGCTGGTACAGTCCTTGGTGATTTACCACCTTATGAAAGTTTCAACTTGGGTGGTGTCAATTCAGTACGCGGTTATGGTGAGGGTGATGTTGGTAGTGGTCGCACTTATGTGTTAGCGTCGGCAGAATATCGCTTTCCGATTGTCCAAGCATTGGGAGGAGTTTTCTTTGCTGATTTTGCCTCAGACTTAGGTTCTGGTGAGTCTGTGTTGGGTAACCCTGCAGGAGTTCGTGATAAACCTGGAACTGGTTTCGGTTACGGTGCGGGAGTCCGCTTTGACTCACCTCTAGGCTTAATTAGGGCTGACTTTGGGCTGAATGACCAGGGAGAAAGCCGCGTTCATTTTGGTATTGGTCAGCGCTTTTAAAAGTGGATAATTTGAAGTGATAAGTATACTATAAGGAATAACGAAAGAAAAATAAAACTGTTGCGTGGGTTAAGTATTGAACATGGTTTGATATTCCTCAAAATTCGGGTTAGACTCAGGATTCAAAACCAGAGCTTTTACAGTTCCCGGTTATCTTTAAAAAAAGTAGTACTAATCATATTTACTAATCAGGACTCTCTATGCTAGTTACTAAAACTTTGCAGAGTGGTAAGTACACCATTAACCAGGAAATCGGTCGAGGTGGCTTTGGCATTACGTTCAAAGCAACTCACAATTTCCTCAATCAGGTCGTGGTGATTAAAACTCTCAATGAAAAGCTGCGACAGCATCCTGATTATGTTAAGTTTGAGCGTCAATTTCAAGACGAAGCAAGACGATTAGCTACTTGTATCCATCCGAATATTGTCCGGGTAAGCGACTTTTTTGTCGAAGACAGACTACCCTACATGGTGATGGAATATATTCCTGGTGAAACTTTGGCTGAGGCATATGTCATGCCAGGGATACCTTTGCCAGAGGATAAAGCAATTCATTACATTAGGCAAATAGCAGGTGCATTGCAGGTCGTACACCAAAATGGTTTGCTTCATAGGGATGTGAAACCAGATAACATCATTCTTCGTGAAGGAACGCAAGAGGTAATACTGATCGATTTTGGGATTGCACGGGAATTTCACAATGGCGTCAGGCAAACTCACACGGGTATTGTTTCTGAGGGTTATTCACCAATTGAGCAGTATCTGTCGCAAGCAACCCGTAGTCCTGCAACTGATGTTTATGGTTTAGCAGCAACACTGTATGCCTTATTGACAGCACAAGTGCCTATACCAGCACTTCTGCGCGATCGCGAGCAAATGCCTTCCCCCCGAGACTTACAACCCCATTTGAGTGCTGCTGTCAATCAAGCAATCATTCGTGGTATGGCTACTGACGCTCGCTTTCGTCCGCAAACAGTAGGAGAATGGTTACTGCTATTACCTGACATTCAAAGTGGTGCACAGCAATTACTTGTGACATCAGTAGTGCCAACTATCAATTTATCTAATCAGCCATACCCAGACGTGCCAGATGTGCCAAATGTGCCAAATGTGCCAAATGTGCCACAACAAGTACGATCTGTGAGCACGCCAACCGCACCACCTTCAGGTAATACCATATTCAAGAAAATTATCTCATCACCTAAAGCACTGATAGCAACGGGTATAGCTCTTTTGGGTGTTACAGGTGGTTTTGGTATCACAAGTTTGTTGACTAAAACCCGACCAACCTCATCAGTCCCACAACCACAATCTGTTGTCGAAAAGAATGATCCTAACGAGGCAAAACCTACAGTCATCCTAACACCATCGCCTGTTATTAAAGAAACTAACACTACTACAAAAGAAACTAATACTCAACAGAAAGAAGATAATACTTCCTCGCAAGTGAAATCTGCATCTACTTCAACTTCAACTTCAACACGCCGTCGGCGTCTGCGTCGCGTTTCAACTGACGATACTCCTGATAACAGCAATGTGACAAGAGAATCTTATAGGAGATCCTATAGGAGGAATGTCACAAACGAATCGGACGATAACAGCGATGCGAGCAAAGAATCGCCTCAAACCGACTCAAGAAAATCCCAACGTCGCCGATACCAACAAGACTCACAGCAGGAAGCTTCTGGATCTACTAAAACTGAGCCTAAGACTAGTTCATCACCTTCACTCAGAGAGAGACTACGAGCAATCCGCGAGTCTCGCAATACCTCTTCACAATCTTCAGGAAATAACCGACCATCTTATCATGGTGCGTCTGAATCATCGCAACCAGTTAACCAGTCAAAGAATTCTCCTGTTGTTGTACCAGAACAGCCATCAATTGCGCAACCAAAGCAATTTGATTCTCCTGATATTGTTGTTCCTACACAAGACAAGGCTTTGGATAATTCAGAAACTGGTAATAATTAGCTCATAGGCTGCGGTGCATTCAAAATGCACTGCAAACTTGTGAAACTAGTCTTTTAAGTAGGTCGGTACAAATAAAGTTAACTAGTAAAGGCAGTCATTAGTCATTGGTCATTAGTCATTAGTAAGGGTTTGAGCTGTTTTTACATTTATTAACATAGTTCTGTTTATTTCCACCTATCTACTTATCATTTGTCATCTGTCATTTGTAGTGCTTTGGACAAAGGATACTGGACAAAAATCTATCTTATACCAAGTTGCAATCAAACGTAGCATCTGTCATTGCGTTAGCGTAGCGTGCCCGAAGGGCATACGAAACGAAGTGGAGCGTTCGCGCAGCGTGTCCCCTTGGGACTCAGCAATCTCCCCCAACCACAAATTACTACAACAGAACGCAACTTGGTATTACAAAAAATACCAATTTGCGGAAAACCTGAAAATTGACACGGGAACGCAAATCCAGTCTTGACTAGAATTAAATACGATTTTTTATCTATTCTATAGGACTCATATTTGATTTTTGACGAAGCTAGGTAGACTTTTATCAGTTATCAGTTACCAGTTACCAGTTACCAGTGATCAATTGTTCATATCAAGTTCGGCTAATTAGTTATAATTCCCGAATCTATGCATTAAGCTTAAAAACCCTTCCCCTCTGCCCCTCTGCACCTCTGCCCCCCCTGCGGTCTTAATGATAAGTCTTTAACCGAACACGATATCACTGGTAACTGGTAACTGTTGACTGTTCCCTGTTGCCTGTTAAGCGCCCTAACGAGTAAGTTCATTAATAAAACCGGATTCCTATATGTTAATGTTGCTTTTCTATGTAAACAATGAGCGTTATGCCTTGGAAACTAAGCGAGTTGTAGAAGTAGTGCCTAAGGTAGCACTGAAAACTCTACATCATGGACCTGATTTGATCGCTGGTTTATTTAACTACCGAAATCGTCTTGTACCAGTAATTGATTTATGCCGTTTAATTCAGGGTACTCCTTGTCGTCCTCTATTTAGTAGTCGGATTATCTTGGTGAATTACCAAATTCACAATGATGATTCACCTACGGGAAATAGCTTTGGTTCTCAACCAAAATCGCATATTTTAGGATTGATGGCAGAACGTGTTACCGACACATTCCGCAAGCAAGAAACACAGCATTTTGTTCCAGGAATGAAAGTCGATACTGCTCCTTATTTGGGAGAAATGATTACTGATGGACAAGGAATGATTCAATGCCTTCAGTTAGACTACATTTTGCCAGAACGAGAGCGAATATTCTTGTTACCTGAACAGCAAAGTTATTGACAGGATTTTAATTAATGCTGACATCAAGGGTATTTCCAATATTATCTCCCGCTTCTTTCTGTTTAATGCCATCCCAATCAAGATAGGTGTTTTTGAAGTGGCGGAAGATTTCTTGATAAATTTGGCTCCTGACGCGATCGCCTCGTTTTCCATCTTCCAATTTTATCTCATCCACAAAAAATGTCAGTTCCAATTCAATATAATAGTCAGAGCCATCATGTTTCATTCCTATCATCTTGATTTGCGGTTCTTGCCACTTCTTGCGCGGCGCTTTTAACTTATGTTTCACCCACTTAAGCAAGTCCATGACATCATCATCTAAACGAGTTTCGTCAACTTGAGGATTAGATATTTTTTGAGACAAACGTTGCACCCTTCGCTTTAACAAATTAATCTTTCGCTCCCACTCATCCGAAATGAAGGATTCATCTTCATCCAGCAAATTAGGATCTTTAATCCCAAATCGATACCACTCCCTAATTAACTCAATCAGTCCCTCTTGATTGGTTTCCTCAAAATTAACTACAGTGCGGTTATTATTATTACTATCCTCAATTACTTGGAAACCTATGAGTTCTAAAACACCTTGATATTCCTGTTGAACATTTTCTATTTCTTCTGGCGTCATCCCTCCTTTTTCTACAAACTGCATTGTCACAACTAAAGCTTCAAGGGCTTGTTCAACTTCCTCTAGTTTTAAAATGACCTCTTGTTCAGCTAGTAATCGTAATTTACCAATTTTTTGTTGTTTAATGAGATTAAGGTCACTTTCTTCCGAATTATAGTATTCATCTATCACTTCCAATTTAATATCCATATCCCCGAGAGTATCGGGATGAGCTAACACGATTTCTTCTATGAGTTTATTAGATTCATCAATATTACATTCAGAGGGTATTTCTAGCGAAATCGAGTGATAGTATAAAGAGGTGGGACGGCTCAAATTAGTGATTTTCTGACCTTGTAATAGACTGTTAGGAATATAAACATCACAATGAGTACTAAATATATATAGCTCAGTCACTCTAATACCTATTCGGCGTAGCATTCCGATTGAACCATCTTCAAGCAGCAGGATGTCACCAAATCGAAAAGGAGTATCAATGAGTAAAACAATCCCACTAAAGAAATTAGCCAAAATATCCTGAAGTGCAAAACCAAGCACAAAAGTAGCACCACCTAGCGTTACCCAAATTCCAGTTAAATCAACCCCAAAGGAACTGATAACAACAACTCCACCAAGTGTGAACAGAAGCAAAGGAACAACGCCTGAGAGAATGGGAAGAAGTACGTCATCCCACATCGCTTCGCTTTGTTGAGTGTACTCTTTAAGGTAATAGATGAAAACTTGGGTAAATATTTGGACAGACCAATAAGTAATAACTATAACTATACTTGCTATCAAGATATGTTCTATCACTGGAAGAATGTGAATCTTGGCTAACTTCCAAAAAGTGATTTTTAAGCTGAGGATAGCGAAGATAATTAGGACAGGATAAGTGGAAACTTTTAAGGTAACGATTGCGATGTCCCGTTCAAACTTGCGAAATATGGGGCGCAAGATATAAGAGAAAAATAAATATAACAACCCAGTTCCTAAAGCCGTAATTAGCAAACTTGTTAGGATCAAGCCCCCTGTATTCATTTTATGAAATTGATGCAATAGGTTTTCTAACATATTACTTTCTCCATGAAATCAATCACATTTTTAGCTTATTGCACTACTAGTTTTAAACCTGGAAGCAATCGCTCTAAATTTTTCAATGATTTTCCTTGCCAAGGTATTTTTTTTGAACCTAACACTACCAATTGAACTCCTTTCTTTTTCCGCATTCCAAGAACAAACTTAGATAACATACTAATGCCCGAACTGTTGAGGAATGCTAATTCTTTCACATTTATTGTGATGGTTTTAGGTTCTAAACCAGCCACTTCATTGAGCAAATTAACAATAGGAGCGTAATCTTTGGGACCTCCTAGCGCGATTTGCCCTTTAAAATAAACTGTTGTGGATGCTGGATCGTATTGAACCTGATAGTCATCGCTTTTAACTTCTTGACCTGTCATAGGTTATTCGTACTTTTTTATTCAGTTATCCAAATCATTAATTATAGATAAATTATACAACGACTTGAGCCATTGTAGTCACAGTGATAATTTGTGGATGACTGGGATCAGACTCAAATTTCCAGCCTAATTTTGCTGAATAATCATTGATTATGGTCAGTAAACCTAAGCCAGAGGCTTCACTTTGTTCGTCTTCAGATGTTTTTTCAATCTGCTGAATATATAACTCATAAGTATCAGCAGAGAGTAGTTCCTTAATCAAGGCTTGAAATTTATCAACTTTTTGAGTAGTCATACTGTTCTGAGTAAAAATTACTGCAGTGACTTTCTCAATGTCTTCCAGAAAATGAATTCCAAACTTAACTGGATAATTATTGATTTTTTCGTTAAATTTAATGGCATTTTCTAAAAGTTCGTTGCTGATATAACTCACATTGTTTTTAATTGCTTTAATGCGTAGACGCGAAGCGGCTTGTCGTAAGACATCGCTATCCGGTTCATCAGGTAGAAAAGTCGAAAAATAGTCAGCAACAAAATAAGCTGATAAACGGATATTGCGCCATTGTTGTTTAATTATTTGAGAAGGAGAGGTAAAGCTCAGTTCTAAAGAATTATGTTCTCGGCTTAAGTCCTCAAGAAATTCTCCAAAAACTTGGTTCATGTTTGTCATTTCTTAAAGTTATCTCATTAACGCAATCATTTTTTTTGAGTTTTTACTATTAATAGTAAATTTTATTAGCAGATCATTTGCGACGAAAAAACCCCAACTTTTTCCTTTTATTCACATTCTGCTTAATTTCCTCAAATAGTTCTTCTTCTTCAAACGGTTCTTCCTCCTCAAATGATTCCTGATTTTCAAACATTTGCTTATTTTCAATTTTTTTCTGTTTAATAACTACTAAAGTAATGTCATCAAAAACCTTTTGTGTACCAATAAATTGCTTCACATCATCAACGATCGCTTGCTTAATTTGTTCGGCAGAATCATGCCAGTTTTGACTAATAACTTCGCATAATCGCTCAATTCCATATTGTTTTTTCTCAATATTGTACGCTTCCGGAATTCCATCGGTATAAAGCACAACTCCATCACCCGAATTTAATTCGATCATGGTATGATCAATAAAATCAGTAATTTCCTCATCTAACCCAATCGGGAACCCCAGATTGATTGTGTTAACGCGCTCAATATCACCCCCATTGCGCACTACAATTATTTCTTCATGCTGACCACTGATACTGATTTTGCCTTCTGAATAAGTAAGAACCACTAACGTCAAATTCTTCTCAGAATTCATCCGTCGGACATTTTTATAAATAGTCCGATTGAGCGCATCTAAAAATTTAACTGGATCGAGTTCTCGAATTTCTTTAAGAGTACGGACTGCTGTTTGCGTCATTACCATGACGATGCCACTTTCAAGACCGTGACCAGTGACATCACCGATGGCAATTGTGACGAGACCATCTGTGTACAGAACGTCATAGTAGTCGCCGCCTACTTCGTCGGCTGGTTCCATATAGCCGGCAATTTCTAAACCTTCTATGGCATTTAGTTCTTCGGATGTAGGCAGAATCATCCGTTGCATTTGGCGCAACATCTCCAGTTCTTTACGCATGCGGAGGTTATCAGCCTGGAGGATGGCTTCCGCTTCTTGTCGCTTGAGAAGGTTGGCGTATGCTTTAGAATGGTAGCGGATGCGAGCGATTAGTTCTGCCTTGTCTGGGAGTTTGACTATATAATCGTTGGCTCCTAATGCAAAAGCTTTTGCTTTGATAACCGGTTCTTCTTTACTAGAGAGAACGATCAGCGGAACGTCTTTGGTGGGGGCGTTGTGGGCGCGTAAAAAGCGCACTAAAACCAGTCCATCCATCTCTGGCATCACCAAGTCTTGTAAGATGATCGTTGGCTGACATGACTTAGCGACTTTAAAAGCCAAGGTTGGGTCACTACAGTAATGAAAGGTGATATCTTCTTCTGTGAGTAACATTCGACGAACGGCTTCGCCAATCATTGGTTGATCGTCGATCAGCAGAACTGTAATTGGGTCTTCTGCCACTGGTATAGCCTCCTTGCGAGACGTTTTTTTCAAATCAGGAGTGGGGGGTGTATCTTAATTTAATAAGAAAAGTGAGAAAAATTTGGTGTTAAATAATACTTTATAGACATGCGTATTCTCTTACGCTTGCGTAAACGGTAGGCGTAAGAGTTGCTTAGCACAAGCTTTTGCGATCGCCTCAATCGGTAAAATCTCCACAGCCGCTCCCAACTGGGCTGCTGCTTTTGGCATACCATAAACGACACAAGTAGCTTGATCCTGAGCGATAGTATGCCAACCAACAGAGCGCAAGGATAAGAGTCCTTGTGCCCCATCCCTGCCCATACCAGTCAATAGCACCGCTACTCCCTTTGTTGGCCAGTTTTTAACTAAACTTTCAAAAAAGACGTCCACAGACGGACGGTAAGGATAATCACGCGGTTCCTGAGTGTACTTGAGGCTGAGATTAGATTGCAAAACTAGGTGGTCATTGGTAGCAGCAATCAAGACTTGCCCAACTTCTATATGCGAGCCTGCGATCGCTAGTTTAACTGGCAATGGTGTTTGAGTATTCAACCATTGTGCTAAACCTGGGGTAAATTGTTCATCTACATGCTGCACAATAACGACAGCTGCTGAGAAATTTGCTGGTAACTGAGAAAGGATCACTGCCAACGCTTGGGGACCACCCGTGGAAGAACCAATTGCAATTAGGGGGGGACTTAGCTTTGATTGGTAACCTCTACGCTCTCCAATTCTTTGAGATGACTTGCTGGTTTTGCCAATTAATTTGCCTATCGTAGCGATTTTTTCTAATATCTCTACACCGCCTTGGATTTGCCCGCTCCTACCCAAAACAGGTGTATCTATAGCATCCAGTGCGCCATATCCCATTGCCGTAAAGACTTTGGATGCATTACCGCTGACAGTCGCTGTTACCAAAATAATTGCGCAAGGGGAATTGGTCATAATTTGACGCGTTGCTTCCACCCCATCGATAATTGGTATGAGTAAATCCATCAAAATTAAGTCTGGGGTATCTGCTGCACATTTTGCCACTGCTTGGCTACCATCATGAGCAATCCAAAGTATTTCATAATTTGGGACTTGCGCCAAGACACACCGTAGCGCTTCTATTGCGGTTGGCATATCATTTACAATGGCTATTCTCATAACAAATTCATAAAAGTATTTGCAACTTTATCAGGGATCGCCAATCAAATCAAGAACGGCATTTAACAAACTATTATCATGGAAACTGCTCTTAGTTAAGTAATAATTAGCGCCAACTTCTAAACCACGTATTCTGTCTTCTTGACTGTCTTTGTAAGAAACAATAATCACAGGTAAAGAATTCAAATTCGGATGATTTTTAATATTGCCGACTAGTTCTATCCCATTCATTCTCGGCATATCAATGTCGCTAATAACTAAATCATAAACACCCGTGCGCACAGCATTCCAACCATCCATTCCATCCATACTGACTTCAACTTCATAACCATTATTTTCTAGCAACTGCCGCTCCATTTCGCGCACAGTAATGGAATCATCTACGACAAGAATCCGCTTGTGTTGTCTAGATCCGCTGCTGTCAATTCCTTTGTTAATTTTGCTAATCAAACCGACATTGAGCAATTTGTCAATCGAACGTAGCAAATCTTCAACATCAACAATCAGAACGGGAGAACCATCATCCATCAGTGCGACTGCGCTAATATCTGGTACTTTTCCCAAACTCTTAACTAAAGGTTTGACAACCAAATCCCGCTCACCCAGAAATTTATCGACTACTAAGCCATAACGACTCAGGCGATCGCTGATGATAACGCATGGTAATTCTTCTGAGTTGTCAGCAGAGTTGTTCAATTCCAACACTTCATGAGCCGCCACCAATCCTATGTTTTGCCCATCCAAAACAAAATACTGGCGATTTTCCACAACGGAAATAGAAGAGGGATGAATCATGATAATCCGGTCAATGCGCGTCAGCGGAAAAGCATAAGGTTCTCCTGATATTTCCACCAACAGCGTGCGAATCACAGACAAGGTCAGTGGCAATTGTAAGTGAAAACTTGTTCCCTTCCCTAACTGAGATGCAGCTCGCACAATGCCCCCTACCTCCTGCACCATGCTTTGTACGACATCCAAACCAACACCGCGACCTGAAACCTCGGTAACTGCCTTTGCTGTGGAAAAACCTGGCAGAAATAGAAACTCCATCAATTCGGGTTCGCTTAACTGCTCCGCCATGTCAGCATTAATCATGCCCTTGGTGACAATTTTTTGGCGCAGGCGCTCTAAGTCTATTCCACCACCATCATCGGAAACTGTAATCGATAACATTCCGGCTCGATGAGCAGCTTCCAATCGCACTGTACCTTCAGGAGGTTTCCCCACAGCCTGCCGAGCTTCGGGCGGCTCAAGACCGTGATCAACGGAGTTACGTAAGATATGAGTTAGGGGAGCTTCTAGCTTTTCTAAAATATCGCGATCCACTTGGGTGGATTTGCCGATAATTTCAAATTTGACTTGCTTTCCCAAACGTCTGGCTAAATCCCGCATCATTCGGGGAAACCCCTGAGCGCCATCTACGAAAGGACGCATATTACTGGCAATGACTTCCCGATAAAGACGATCTGAAAGATTCCCAGAACGACGGGCAAATAATTCCAGTTCATTCAGGCGATCAGATAAAATTTGGCGACATTCGTTTGCCTTTGCTCTTGAAGTAGAGAGCGAGTCAGCAGCACGCTCGTTCAGGTTTTCCCCTACCAGGGATTCCTGCAGCTTTTCTAGAAGGTTAGACAGTTCAACTTGGCTTTTCTTGAGCCTTAGCAAAGAAGTAGCAAACGGTTGTAGCCAGTTTGCTTCTACGAGAGTTTCTCCAGCGAGTCCCATAATGCGATTGAGGTTATCCGCACTCACCCGCACCACGCGGTCTACACTCTTTGCATTTTGGATCTCTGCTATTTCCTTGGGAGATTTGGATGTGGTCGTTGGGGGTGGAGTTTTTGGTGATGGTGTAATGGGGGTTTTGGGTGATGAGGTAATGGAAGATGTGGCAGTTGCAGCTAGGGGTTGGGGAGATGAGGCAGTCATTTCTCCCCCCTTCGGGTATGCCTGAGTCTTCGGCACAGCTAGCGCCGAAGGGCGCGCTTCGCTAACGCTGAACGGCACAGCTTCGACAAACGTAGAGCCGGCACGAGGCAGAACCTCCTGGGAACTGCTCGCTGTCTGAGCTGCTCCCCTGCTCTCCTGCTCCCCTACTCCTCTGCTTCCTCTGCTCACGCCAGTCGCCTCAACGGAGGGAACCTCCGCACGGCGCTGGCTCCCCTGCTCCCCTGCTTCCTCTGCTCCCCTGCTTTCCTGCTCCCCTGCTCCCCTGCTCCCCTGCTCCCCTGCTTTCCTGCTTTCCTGCTCTGTTTTCTCTTTGTCTGCTTTTTTCTTTGTCTTCTTGCTGATGTTTGATTTCGGGCTTTCTGGCTTTTTGGTTTCCTGTGTTGGAATAGCAGAGATAGCAGAAACTAGAGTTTCAATTTCTGACAGATGTTGGGTTGACCAGTTTTCTAAATCAGTTTCCGGGACTTGCGCGATGCGTAGGAGCACATCAATGCCTTGGAGGCAATTATCGATTGGCGAGCCGACTAAGGAAACTTTTCCTTCCTTAGCAGCGATTAAGCAATGCTTGATTGCGTCGGAGATTCGGAACGCAGCATCAATTTCGACAATCCGCGCCGCCCCACCAACGCTATGGGCTGCCTGAATCAGGGATTCGATTTGTGCTTTGGTATAGCCTGGATTTGAATTATTTTTGCGCTCTTGTAAACTCGACTTAAATATTGCTGATAAATTTACCACTTCCTGCCGAAATAAATCCAGCATGGTTAAATTTTCGTCATCTTGGGAGATGGAGGGAAAGGCAAAGACGTCCACAGGGGGAGTCGGGGGAGCAGGGAAGGCAGGGGAGGCAGAGGGAGACAAGGAAGTGGGAATTTCTTCCTCATCCTCCTCCTCATCCTCCTCCTCATCCTCCTCCTCATCCTCCTCATCCTCCTCATCCTCCTCCTCCAGCCTACGGCGACCTACGGTCCACTTCGTTAACGCTGCGCTAACATCCGCCGTGTTCTGTTCATTAACCGCGTCGGCGCTTAAGCGCTGAACCGTGTCTTGTGCTTGCTGGTTTGGTGTCAAAATAGCAGAGATGGCTGCTATTAAGCTTTCAATTTCTCCTTGATGAGCGGCTAACCAATTGAGCGCTTCGCTCTCTTTAAGTTGAGAGAGGCGCTCAATCATATCAACTCCTTGCAGTAGCACATCGACTTGGTCACCCGAGTCAATTGTGATTGCTCCTTTTTGTGCAGCTACAAAGCAATCTTCCATAACGTGAGCTATTCTGACTGCGGCATCAAGTTGCACAGTACGAGCAGCACCCTTGATCGAATGAGATGCACGCATCAAACTTTCAAGTTCTTTGCTGGCGTTGGGGTTACCTTCCAACGCTAAGAGATTGTCGTTTATTATTGTTGCCTGGGCTTCCACCTCCATGCGGAATAAATCCAGCATGGAGAAATTGCTCATATCATGATTTGTCATTTGATGATTGGATCTAGGGAACTAGGAAGATCAAGATTCCCACGGAATGGGGATTAGGGGCATGCAATGGAATCGAGAATATTTATCTACTTGCTGCTGACAAACTATTGATCTGCTATATTTTGTATTCTTACTTGACAAATGTGCAGTTTTGCTTGTTCGTCATAAATGTTGTCAAAAATTAGGGGTGTAGGGGTATGAGGGTGTAAGGGTGTAAGGGATAAAATCAGTGGGGGCCTTACCCGGTGCACTGATTGGAGACCACCAAAATCTACGATTTGGTGGGGATCTTACCCAGTTTGGCTCCGGGTGTAGGCTGTACAAAAAATACGATTCTTCTTTTCACGCCAGATACCTACGGAGGGAGACCCTCCTGCAGTACTGGCTCCCCTATACCCCTACACCCCTACACCCCTTCTTGGTCATATAACTTTCTTATTGAGTGCGTAAAATAATAATTCATCATCTAAGTAACTAACCTTTTGATTCTTCCAGTTAAATATTCCTTGTGTATAATTTTCTGGCATTTTGGATAAAGTTGCAGGCACATTTGTTAGTTGCATCGGGTGGATGCGGTGTATACCAGAAATTTCATCAACAGGAAATACCCAACGATTGCCAAATTTCTCCACAACTACCATCCGGTTATAGATGACAGGGCTGATATTCTGCTGATTGTCATCTGCTGTTTCTATTCCCAGGAACTGTTTAAGTGAGACGCAAATCTGGACTTCACCCCGAAGATTCACCAGTCCCAAGAAAATATTGTTGCTGCGATGTGGTAGAATGTGAATTGTAGATGTCGGCATCACTTCTTGAATTAATTGCGCCGATAATGCCAGCCATTCTTGTCCTAGTCTAAAGATGCCCACCGTTATCGTCTCAATTGAAGCTACTCGGTCGGTTGCCTCTACAGATTTTTCTAATTTTTCCTTAGAGAGCAAATCAGTCCACTCATCCACATATGCTTGAGGGACTTCGCGTTCTAATAAACTCCGTCCCATTGAAGAATAAACTGGACAGTTTTGGCAGTGAATATGCTTTTTTAGTTCGGGACAAGAGTGATCGCCCCAAATGCCGATTTGATTCCAGCAATTGTGCACTTTTGAATTGGGAACTTCTTCTACACGCATCCCGGTGCTCCTAGAACTAGACTTTAAAGCGAGAAACTTCTTGGCGTAAGCCAACTGACGCCTCATTCAATTGGGCGATCGCCATGTTAATTCCACGCAGGGAATCAGCGGTTTGAGAGGAAGCTTCACTGAGCTGCACCATCGCTTCATTGATTTGTTGAGCACTTTCTGACTGAGCTTCCATACCCTCACTCACCATTTGAAAACGTGGAGTTAGCGCTTGCACTTGCTCAATAATTTCGCCGATTTGTATGCTGATATTCTGAACGTCTTCTACACCATGTCCTACTTGCTGTGTGAACTTATCCATTTCCATCACCCCGGTGGAAACTGCCGCTTGCATTTCTTTAACCATGCTTTCGATATCCAAGGTGGCGACTGCTGTTTGATCGGCTAGGCGGCGGATTTCCCTGGCTACCACAGCAAAACCCATGCCATACTCTCCAGCTTTCTCGGCTTCAATTGCTGCATTGAGAGATAGCAAATTTGTCTGGTCGGCGACTTTGGTGATTGTGGTAACGATACTATTAATATTATTAGCTTTGTCACTAATCACTCCCAGTTTAGCGGAGATAGTACCGGTAGCCCCTGCCAAGTGACGCATGGTTGCTTCCATGCGCGAAAGGTCTTTTTGAGAGTCATTTGCAGCAGTTGCTGTGGAGGCTGAAGTATCGGCAACTTCGTCCATTGTCTTGACTAGTTTGCCAGAAGTGCTGGCAATCTGCTTTGCCGTGGCTAATACTTCGTTGGTAGAAGCAACTTGTTGTGCGACAGTCGCTTCCAATTGTTTGCCAGAGGCGGCTATTTGCGTGGCGGAGGTGGTAATTTGAATTCCAGATTGCTGCACCTGGCGGATTAACGAATTCAGATTTTGACTCATCGAACGGAAGGCAACCAGTAATTTTCCGATCTCATCCTGCTCCTCGGTGACTTGGACTTGGGTGGTAAGATCTCCACTCGATATTTGTTGTGCAACTCCCACAACTCCGGCAATTTTCGCACCCAATGGCTTAGCAATTGTATTACTAAAGTACCTACCAAAAATCACCGCTGTGACTGGACCAATTAGCAAACCGAGCAAGATCCAAAATGTAGATTGACTCACATCAGCAGCCGCTGATTTCCTTGCATCTGCTGCCAAATTCTCGTTATATCTTATGAGTGCTTGCAGTGCATTTGTGGCTTCCTTGTATGCAGGTACTTTCTTCGCCACTGTCTCCTCATTCATCTTAGTAAGCGCTTCAACTGCTGCTTTGGCGGCTGCGAATTCCGGTGCATTAGCTTGACCCTTGATTAACAAATCAATCTGTACTTGCCGAGGATTGAGGAGATTAAATCTTTCAAATGCTTGATTTAACTGTTGAAATTCTTGCTCAGTTTGCTTCCATTGATTCCAGAGTGGCAGAAATGTTTGATATAATTTATCTTCATCTGGATTACGAGGAAGTTTTTCGTATTTGCTAAAGCCATCGTTAATCTGCTTCCAAGCATTTTCAATTCTAATTGAATCATTTCGCCTCGTTTCCGCACTTGCTGCTGGATTGAGCTGTGACCTTTCTGATGACTGAATCTGAGTCTGACCTTCAGTTATTTTCCATAAATTCACTACGCTGGGAAAAGCATAATCTCCCAGTATGTAGATGTGGTTGCTTAGCCGGGTAGTCGAAAACCAGCCAATTATCGACACAATTAATACGATTAAACCCATGAATAAAAATGAGAGGAACAGACGACCTTCTAAGCTATTGTTTTTTTTATTATTAAAAGGTATGAGTTGATTCATTGTAATTGGACTTTATTAAGACTTGACCTTAAACTGAGAAACTTCTTGGCGTAAGCTATGTGCCGCATCATTCAATTGGGCGATCGCCATGTTAATTCCACGCAGGGAATCAGCGGTTTGAGAGGAAGCTTCACTGAGCTGCACCATCGCTTCATTGATTTGTTGAGCACTTTCTGACTGAGCTTCCATACCCTCACTCACCATTTGAAAACGTGGAGTTAGCGCTTGCACTTGCTCAATAATTTCGCCGATTTGTATGCTGATATTCTGAACGTCTTCTACACCATGTCCTACTTGCTGTGTGAACTTATCCATTTCCATCACCCCGGTGGAAACTGCCGCTTGCATTTCTTTAACCATGCTTTCGATATCCAAGGTGGCGACTGCTGTTTGATCGGCTAGGCGGCGGATTTCCCTGGCTACCACAGCAAAACCCATGCCATACTCTCCAGCTTTCTCGGCTTCAATTGCTGCATTGAGAGATAGCAAATTTGTCTGGTCGGCGACTTTGGTGATTGTGGTAACGATACTATTAATATTATTAGCTTTGTCACTAATCACTCCCAGTTTAGCGGAGATAGTACCGGTAGCCCCTGCCAAGTGACGCATGGTTGCTTCCATGCGCGAAAGGTCTTTTTGAGAGTCATTTGCAGCAGTTGCTGTGGAGGCTGAAGTATCGGCAACTTCGTCCATTGTCTTGACTAGTTTGCCAGAAGTGCTGGCAATCTGCTTTGCCGTGGCTAATACTTCGTTGGTAGAAGCAACTTGTTGTGCGACAGTCGCTTCCAATTGTTTGCCAGAGGCGGCTATTTGCGTGGCGGAGGTGGTAATTTGAATTCCAGATTGCTGCACCTGGCGGATTAACGAATTCAGATTTTGACTCATCGAACGGAAGGCAACCAGTAATTTTCCGATCTCATCCTGCTCCTCGGTGACTTGGACTTGGGTGGTAAGATCTCCACTCGATATTTGTTGTGCAACTCCCACAACTCCGGCAATTTTCGCACCCAATGGCTTAGCAATTGTATTACTAAAGTACCTACCAAAAATCACCGCTGTGACTGGACCAATTAGCAAACCGAGCAAGATCCAAAATGTAGATTGACTCACATCAGCAGCCGCTGATTTCCTTGCATCTGCTGCCAAATTCTCGTTATATCTTATGAGTGCTTGCAGTGCATTTGTGGCTTCCTTGTATGCAGGTACTTTCTTCGCCACTGTCTCCTCATTCATCTTAGTAAGCGCTTCAACTGCTGCTTTGGCGGCTGCGAATTCCGGTGCATTAGCTTGACCCTTGATTAACAAATCAATCTGTACTTGCCGAGGATTGAGGAGATTAAATCTTTCAAATGCTTGATTTAACTGTTGAAATTCTTGCTCAGTTTGCTTCCATTGATTCCAGAGTGGCAGAAATGTTTGATATAATTTATCTTCATCTGGATTACGAGGAAGTTTTTCGTATTTGCTAAAGCCATCGTTAATCTGCTTCCAAGCATTTTCAATTCTAATTGAATCATTTCGCCTCGTTTCCGCACTTGCTGCTGGATTGAGCTGTGACCTTTCTGATGACTGAATCTGAGTCTGACCTTCAGTTATTTTCCATAAATTCACTACGCTGGGAAAAGCATAATCTCCCAGTATGTAGATGTGGTTGCTTAGCCGGGTAGTCGAAAACCAGCCAATTATCGACACAATTAATACGATTAAACCCATGAATAAAAATGAGAGGAACAGACGACCTTCTAAGCTATTGTTTTTTTTATTATTAAAAGGTATGAGTTGATTCATTGTAATTGGACTTTATTAAGACTTGACCTTAAACTGAGAAACTTCTTGGCGTAAGCTATGTGCCGCATCATTCAATTGGGCGATCGCCATGTTAATTCCACGCAGGGAATCAGCGGTTTGAGAGGAAGCTTCACTGAGCTGCACCATCGCTTCATTGATTTGTTGAGCACTTTCTGACTGAGCTTCCATACCCCCACTCACCATTTGAAAACGTGGAGTTAGCGCTTGCACTTGCTCAATAATTTCGCCGATTTGTATGCTGATATATAGAATAGTTCAGAATTCTGCGGTCTCTAAGTTTCAATTTTTTAAACATTTTCTATTTATACCTAATAACAAAAAAACGACAATCTATAGACAATAACGTGACAATAACCCTCGATTCAACTTCTACCAAAAAATTATTAATAGATTTTTCAGTTGCTAATTGCTCGGGTTTTTATTGATTATGAAACTTTTGCAGTCGTTGGATTCGCTGTCGGATAACTGCTGCACTGGCAAGATCGCCACTACGTTCTTTAAGTAGGGCTAGATTGAGAAGTGCTTCATAATGATTTGGCTCTAGGTAAATCGCTTTTTGGTAGGACGCAAGAGCCTGTTCCTGATTACTTTGTATCTGATACAGTTGTCCCAACAAAAGGTAAGCTTCAGCACTGGTGGGGTTTTGACTTAGGTAAGTTTCGCATAAGCGAAGAGCTTCATCCAACTGTCCTTGTTCAGCCAAGCTTTGTGCAGTTTTGAGCATCGGGGTTGGGGTAGTGGTAGAATCACCCTTGGCTTTGTTCAAAGGTATGGTTTTAACTTCTTTAGACTTATCTAAAAAAGAATGAGAAGTTATTTTTACGTCTGATTTGGAGTTTAATTTTTGTAAAGGTTTTTTTCTTTCTGTAGGCTGACTACTATTGTTTGATTTTTCCTCATGCCTTAACTGCTGGTTTTTATTCTCCTGCTTTTGGTAAGCAAATGCTAGGGGGTGTCGCACACTCACAAACTGAGGACTTAATAACTGTGTTTCAGAGTGTCCCACAAATAGCAGCCCTTTATCTATTAATAAACGTGACAAAACCTGGACAGTTTTCTCTGTGGCTGAGCTATCAAAGTAAATTAATACATTGCGACAAAAAATCACATCATAAGGAACTTTGTTCATTAAAAAAGAAGGATCTAGGAGATTGCCGTGGATGAAATGAACGGTACTCTTAAGAGAGTCGCACAACTGGTATTCTTCCCCAACTTGGGTAAAATAGCGTTTCCGCATAGAGTCGTTGTTACCACGAAAGGAATTTCTGCTGTAGACAGCCCTTTGTGCTTTGAGGAGTGACTTTTTGCTGATATCAACTGCGTCAATAGAAAAATTTTTGGTAGGTAACCCAGCTTCAGTAAGTGCGATCGCGATCGAGTATGGTTCTTCACCGGTTGAACAAGGTATGCTTAATATACGCAGCACCCTACCACGATGGTTTGGAAACCATTCAGACATCACATAGCGGCTTAAAAATACAAAAGGTTCTTTGTCCCGAAAGAACCAAGTCTCTGGTACGACAACCATTTCAATCAATTGTTCTAATTCCTGAGTTGATGTTTGCAATCGTGCCAGGTAATCTGTTATGTTATTCAAACCGCAAATTGCCATGCATTGAGAAATTGCTCTGTTGATGGTGGCAGAACCAAGGGTACTGGCGTCTAAGCCTATCTTTTGTTTCAGTAAATTCTCAATTGATAACTGACTCATTGTTCAACTTGCCTAGAATAGAAATAATAGCGCCACGTTTAGTCAGCTTCTGATTACATTCAAATCAAAGTTTGAATTTACCCTATCTTGGTAAATTACTATTTATAGAGTGACAAATATTAACTGTACATTTCTCACTCTGATCACACCCCTGTTTACTTGCTGATATTTATCATCTACCTTTAGATAGAAATTTTACCAGAAATCTTGATTAAACAAAAGCTTATCTTGAGTACCATCAAAAATCAGTGACTACTAATCAGTGACTACTATAGAATAGATGTAAAAGTTTTACTAAATCTACGTTTTAAACTATTTTTATCTGGCGTTGCATAATGAGAATATAAATTAGGGTGAATCTTCATGCAGTGTCCGCGTTGTGATTCAAACCATATCCGTAAAAATGGGAAACAAAGAGGTAAACAGAATTACATATATGCAGATTGTGGTCGTCAATTCATTGAATATCATAATCCGAAAGGATATAGCGATGAAATGAAACGTGAGTGTTTAGAAATGTACGTTAATGGTTCTGGTTTCCGTGCAATTGAAAGAGTGAAAAAAGTGCATCATACAACAATAATTTTTTGGGTAAAACAAATTGGTCGTCAATTACCTGAGAATCCAGAGACAACAGAAATACCGGAAATAACGGAAATTGATGAATTAGAAACTTTCGTCGGCTCAAAAAAAACAAGATTTGGGTGTGGAGCGTAGTTAATCACAAGATTCCAGGAATTTTGGGATGTGTGTTAGGAGATAGAAGTTCGGACACTTTTAGACATTTGTGGCAGAGAATTAAGGCGTGGAAATCGTATTTTTATGTTACGGATGGTTATCCAGTTTATCCACGTTTTATTAATCAGGAAGACCATATTATTAGTAAAATATAATTGACTTGGGTGGAAGGTGAAAATAGTAGATTAAGACACTACTTGGCGCGATTACACCGTAAAACTTTTTGTTATTCGCGCATCAGTAGAAATGCTTGAACTTTCGGTTAGATTGTTAATTTATTATCTTAAACATCGTGAGATTCCGATGCGGGGGCGAAGCCCCCGCTTTGGCATGGCGATTGCCTACGGCAGAGCTACGCTTAACGCACAATTCATATCGTGATTCAGCAACGCCGATTACTTTATAAAGTTCGTAGATGAAGAGAAGCGTTGCGGTCGTTCCTTGTACGCTGACTGGACTTGGATCATCCCGCCCATTTCTGGCTCAACCTCCAAAGCGTGGGCAATGGGAATGGAAAACCGGATACTCAAACCGAACTATTTCTATGCACCTGAGCCTTGGAAGACGCTAGATCAAACTCAGGGTTGTCCATTCCATCAGGGAACCGCACATAGTTAAAACAATACTCTAATATCTTTTTTAAGAAGTAACCCGAGAAATTAGAAGCCCAGTTTCTTAAAAAAACCGGGCTTCGTTCCCTCCTTTTTAAGGAGGGCTAGGGAGGATCAATCCTTAACAGCAAGCGTATTGATTTTTATCCGAGTTTTTTACAAAGTCTTATCAGGAATTGAAACTGCACAACGATACAACTGATAAGGAACACCAATGCGATAGTGCTGCAAAGAATCTATAGTGCAAGTCATTTGCTGGGAAAGTGTTATCTGCTGCGGATAGTCTTTGCGTTTTCTACCTGGACCAACAAGCCATAAACTAAGATCAGTTGCAGTTGGTGGAGGAAGTTGGGAAAGTTTTTGCAAAACAGGAGCAAAGTCTGGTGATTGCTTGAAGAAAGCAACATTAGAGGAGGAATATTCTTGCGCTTCCCTAAGTGGTTCCAATGCTAAAGCGAAACTTAACCCTAATGCCACATCTTGGTAATCTCTGTATCCCACTACCATCACAAGAGGAATGGAAGGATTTTGATTCATATTTCGCGCCACTTGTTCCGGTTCAAATGGTTTTTGAAAAACTAAGTTGAAAACAAGAAAAACACAACTAAAAAATCCGACGAATAAAATGATCAAACATGAAGACTTCTGATTGAAAATGAAATGTCTTCTTTTTTCTTTCTTGTTGATTTGAGCGAAACTTGCAGCAATTAGGGCACAAAAGCTGGGATAATAAACAAAGTGATAGCGGGGAACAGCAGTAATATCTTTTCCCAAGAAATAGGCGATCGCAAAGAATTCCAATAACACGCACACAGAGAAACTAAGCAGCGTGAGTGTCGCTAAATGCGTTGATTGTTTACACCATAGCTGCCTTAAACCTTTGTAAACTTGCCAACCCACCCAAATACCAAATAAAAGCATTAACAACCCAGATAAAACTGCAATTGCAAGTGGCTGCTTTTCCACAGGAAGAGAAATCACCATCAGCAGCCAGGTAATCAGAGTTTGATAAACTGGGGAAATATTTTGCGGAGGATCAAGCCAACTGGTTTCAGAACGGTTATAGTTATTCAAAACAACTGGTAACCAGGGCAGAAAGCTAACTGCAACAAAACTCACACATACAATGAGTGCTAGCCAAATTGGGCGCTTGTTGAGAATACTTCCTCTTCGCCAACACATCAGTACTAGTAGCGTTGCAATTTGAGCAATAAAAGCAAGAATACAAAAGTAATGAACATAAAAACCAATACTGTTAATGATTGCCCATCCCAGCAAAACCCACAATCTCACTTTTTGCCGCTTTTCAATATCTTTGACAATTTGCACCAGCCCAAGTATTGCTAAAGTGATCACGAACATCGGCAATGTGTAATGTCTTGCTTCTTGGGAAAGGTAAACAGCCAGAGGGGAAACAGCCATAAAAACTGCTGCGATTATCCCGGCAGACGGAAAGAAAGCAATACGATTGAGATAGTAAATTGTGACAATTTCAGCGACACCAAAAAATGCTGCAGGCGATCGCAACTTCGCAACCCACTCACTTGCCAAAGGACTCAACCACTGCAACCAACTGTACATCCCACAAAAAAACAGCGGCGGATGAGTAGACTGGCTAGCAATATTCTTAGCAATTTCAGAACAACTCACCCCTGATTGAAGAGTAAAAATCTCGCTGACGCGTTTTAGAGGTAACACCACTTCCATTGGCAAATCGTTGTAGCTTTTGCCCAAGCTGAAAATTGCAGTAATCACCTCATCCATCCACAGAGGTTTAACATCCAAATTCCAAAAACGTAAAATTGCACCGAGGGCGATCGCCCCAACCAAAGCGAGATAATGTAGAGAAAATTTACGATTTGCCATTCCTTCTATAGCAGGGAACAGGGAAACTGATAACTGATAACTGGTAACTGATAACTGCTGATGGTTTGATGGATGCAGATAAAAATCTAAACATTATCTGCGTCCGTCTGCGTCCATCTGCGGTTCAAAATCTAAAATCTTATTAGTAGGACTTACGCACGAGTTACGAAAGAACAAGACTGTAGTTACGACTTACGTCGCAATGACACAACTACGTTTCCCTTGCGTAAGTCCTGATTAGATAAGACGCTTATACTAAAAATCAGTGCCTAAAGAATCTCAATCTATAGAATCTACATTATCTGTCTCTTCCCTGCGAGAGACAACCATAGCGAATATCCGTAATACTCTGCGTCAAGGACAGCAGCGTATGGCTGACTGGAACTCCGGTTCACTAGCTGTGTCAGCAGTTCCCGGTGCAGGCAAATCTACTGGAATGGCTGCAGCAGCTGCAATTGCGATCGCCCGTCAGTATGAACAATCTGCCCAATCACGTCGAAACATCCGTCGTCAACTGATTGTTGTTACTTTTACTCGCTCAGCTGCTGCTAATATTAAAATCAAAATCCGCGAATACTTAAAAAAATTATCATTACCCCAAACTGGCTTTAGTGTCAATACATTACATGGTCTGGCGTTGAACATAGCCAGCCGTTATCCCGATTTATCAGGTTTAGAATTAGATAACGTCACTTTAATTACACCAAATCAAAGTCATAGATTTATTCGGACTGCTGTAGAGCAATGGATTGCCACCGCTCCGGGGCGGTATTATCGGTTATTAGAAGGTATTCAATTTGACGGCGAAGAAACAGAAAGACTGCGGCGACAGTCGGTGTTGCGGACAGAAGTCTTACCAGAACTAGCAACTATAGTTATTCATGAAGCAAAGAGTTCTGGTTTATTACCAGAAGATTTGCGTGAATTTGGCAAACAAACCACTGGCAAACAAACCACAGACGAATATAACATCTTAAGTATCGCGGCTGGGTTGTACGAGCAATATCAAAAGTTAATGCGATCGCGTGACTTCATCGACTACGACGACATGATTTTAGCCGCCCTGCGTGTTTTGGAAAACGAAAACGCTCGCAGAATTGAGCAAAATCAAGTTTTCGCTGTTTTTGAAGACGAAGCCCAAGATTCGAGTCCCTTGCAAACAAAGCTATTAACAATTCTCGCCACTAACCCCAACAATCTTGACGAACCACCAAATATGATTCGCGTTGGTGATCCAAACCAAGCGATTAACTCAACCTTCACCCCAGCCGATCCGATTTATTTTCGGCAATTTTGCAAAGATTGCGACGCCCAGCAACGATTAGTAACAATGGATCAAGCTGGTCGTAGCACGAAAATTATCATCGACGCCGCCAACTTTGTCTTAGAGTGGGTAAATAGTCTTTATGTGAAAACCACACAACAAGAGGATAATAACAGGGAAACACAGATCAACAAAGAATTTTCCCTGACTCCTCCCACTCCTTTTCGTTTCCAAAGAATTCGCCCCGTTGAACCTAATCACCGTGAAGCTGATGTCAATCCCCAAGCTGTGGGACTAGGATTGGAACTGTACACACCACGCGACATTCATCACACAGTCGAGTTGCTGTCTCAGAGGATTGTAGAGTTATTTTCTCAAGAACCCAACAATATTAGTGCAGCGATTTTAGTACGGGAACATCGTCAGGGACGGTGGTTGGCACAAGCGCTGAGTTCTGTGTGTAAAGAGCATAACATTCCTGTGTATGATGTGGGGGAGCGCGATCGCCATTCTCATGTACCAGAAGAAGTTTTGGCAATTTTACAATTTTGCGATCGCCCCCACTCTCCTGACTACCTCAAAAGAACATTAGAAGTTTTTGTACAACGACGTTTGATAGAAACCCAGGATCTTAACGCCCTTGCAACTTTACCGGAAGAATTTTTGTATCCTACTCCTATAGCTTCGCCTCAGTCACAACCAGTCCAAAAAGCTGCTCACCTATGTCGCAGTTTACTTCGTGCGCGTTTAGAACTACCCCTCTACCATTTAATTTCATTCATAGCCCTAACACTCAAATATGAGCAAGCAGAACTCGCAACAGCCGACAAACTAGCAGAAAGAGTCATCCAGCAAATAGCTGGCAATACTTCAATGGGTTCAATGCTGAATGCATTGAGTGAAATCGTCAGTTCCGAACGCTTTGAACCAGTGGAAACAGAAGACTTAGAAAAACGATACACCCGTAACGGTCAACTGACAATCATCACCATGCATAAAGCAAAAGGGCTAGATTGGGACTACGTTTTCATGCCCTTTCTACATGAGAATTTGATTCCCGGTAGATTTTGGGTTCCTCCCCAAAGCCAGTTTTTGGGTAACTTTACTTTATCAGAAGTTGCCCGCGCCCAAATTCGGGCTGCTCTCCACAATCAATCTACCTTACCCAGCATCACCGTAGCTTGGGAACAAGCAAAACACCTCAAAACAGCTGAAGAATACCGCTTACTTTATGTTGCTATGACACGAGCAAAGCGTTTGTTATGGATGTCTGCTGCAAAAAAAGCCCCATTTACCTGGAGTAAACCAGAAAATTTACAAGAGCAAACACCTTGTCCTGTTTTTCCAGCACTCAAACGCCAGTTTCCTAAAAGTGTACGAAACTAACCCCTTTTATTTCAATGCAAAACATCGAGATACGTCCCGTCAAAGATAAACAAGAACTAGATGATATGTTCCACCAAAGGTGGCTTGTTTTGAGAGCACCTTTAGGAATGGACAAAGGAACAGAAAAAGACAAGCATGAAGATAGCGCTTTTCATCTAGTTGCTGTTTGTGATCACAAAGTCATTGGTTCAGCGAGACTGCGCTTACTGTCAAAAGAATTGGGAAGTATTGCTTATCTCGCTGTGTTACCTGAGTTTCGCCGTCAAGGCATTGGTACAAAACTCATGGAAAAATTGATAGAAATAGCTCATGACAAAAATCTCAAGACTTTGAGATTAATGTCACGAATTGATGCTATCAACTTTTACAAGCGACTATGCTTCTACGAAGCAGGGGAGCCATTTGATTATCTGGACATGAGTCATATTTTTATGCAATACAAGCTGCAACAGTCTCAGAGAAAACCGAGAGATTAGCTACAGAATATTTAACGAACAATGACTCTTTCTTGGCATTGCAAGAACCCCGCAGCACAACACTCTCACTCTCATTTTTCACAAGCTTAGCTTGGTAAGTGTCAAGAGAACAATCAGGTTTTTCAACAGTTAGTTCAGCTAGAATTGTAGTGTTATCTGAACTTTGCTCAATGATTCTGCCAGCAACTTTGTAATCAAACCAATCCCATCCATGCTGGAGAATGAGTTCTCTTTCCAAAACCTGAATAGAAGTTGGCAGAATTCCCCAACCTCGATAAACTTTATTCAAGCAGTTGATATCACCAGTTCGCGTTAAAATCGAGCGAAATGAATCTTGATCGAGGGCACCATAGAATCTTCCTTCTGGCAAGTCTATTATTGTTGGTGCAAATCGATGTCCACCAAAGTGACTTGATTTCCAAATCCGAACATTGTCCAAGCACAAGTTATCACACATCGCTACAGCTTGGCAATAAAAGGGATTACCATACCTAGCACAGCAAAGATCATGACTACCGTGGGTACACACTAAAATATCTCTGGTTGCACTGCTTTTCACTTCATAATTACTAGAGTGACCAGATAACCATTTTCTCACAACTCCTGCTGCTTGCTCAATATGTGCTAGATGAAACTCTTGTTTGTGGTATCCGTTACTAAGTCCTTCTTCTTTCTGATAAATTAATACAGTTGTACTGTCTACTTTATGTGATAAGTTATTAGCAATCAAAAGGAATCTTACCGGAATTTTAGCCGACTTACACTTTTCAATTAAAAGCTTCAAATTCTCTGGAACCCATTTAGAATTGAAGGCTTCTGATGTCCAGGGAGTCGGGCACTCAACCAATATGTAAGTTTGGTTATTGGTGCCGCTGCCAATAATATCTTCTCCTATTCGGCGTGAATTATCAGAACAAAACAAAGTATTCATTTATGTCGTAGTAAGTGTTGTTTTAAGATTAATGAGGATATTACGTAGAGGGAGCAACAAAAATGATGCCTTCAGTTACCAGGCGAGATAAAAGAGGAACAATATCAATTTCCCAATCATAATCTGGTAACCAATTGAGCACATCATTCCCTGTAAATATTTCTCCAGTGAATAAATTATCCACAAGAGAGAGAGGTACCCCTTTTAGAGATACTTCTTTTCCAGCTACAACAATTTTGTAGCCACTGCCATCTGGCAGTTCGGTAATTCTAAATCGCTGAAACTTGGCGCTTTTGAACTTAGTTTGTGTCCCTTGTTCAAAGATATTAAATCCAGCTTGATAAGGTAAAGAGTAGCGAGCGATCGCTTTGTCGAAGCTCTCGATATAACTGATATAATCATCAGAAAGATTGCTATGAGCAATATGTTTACTTAATTTTTCAATTAAGCTATCTACATACCTCTGTGCAGCCGCTGTCTCTACACGTAATGCCAGACTTTTGCGCCACTCTTCCTGCTGACGCAGTTCGTTCACTAACCATTCCAGAAAATCAATACCTGTTTTGCAATGCACCCCTAAAGTCAAATGCAGTGATGGTTGATCAACAGCAACTGCATAGTGCCAATGACCGCGAGGAATATAAAGAACATCTCCCGGTTTGAGAGTGCAAATTAAATAAGCTTCTTCTTCTGGAGGCGAGAAAGAAGATGATTTCTGTTCCGCTAAAGGATACTTTATAGTGTCACGAAATACATACCATTGCTTTGTACCATCTATTTGTAAAATAAAGACTTCATGGGTGTCATAGTGAGAAGAAAAACCCTGTCTTTTGGGCCAGGAACAATAGGCATTTACTTGTACGCCACACCCCAAATCATATTTGATTTGCGAGGCGAAAGTAGCCAGTTCTGGAATTAGCTTATGTACTCCGTTGAGGATTAGAGTTGCACCTTCTTGGCATCGCTGGATGATATTAGCATTTGCACTTTCATCCAAGACTTTTTCATCTAATGCTAAACGGAGATCAGGGTATTTGAACTGATGAAAGTTCAAAAGATATGTGAGTTTTTCCCAAGAAAACAAGTTAGCAAATTTCGTTTGGTCTCCACTAGAGATAAACACTGCTTCGCTTGTCCAATTCTTTTTGAAAAACTCTTCAACTGTATATGGCTTTAGTATATCTCTAAACATGATTAATTTATAATCTTTCTCAATAAATTTACAAAAAAATAATGAAAACCAATTATAAATTGGAGTAGGAGGTATCATAGCACCTACTCCTTAGCGTTTAAATGTAATGGGATAATTAGCAACTATTAGCTGCTCAAATCACTTCCATCAGCATCAGTATTTAAGTCACTGCCATCAGCATCAGTATTTAACTGAGCAGTAGTATTTTTACTGAGTGGCTGAGCCAATTCTTTGATTTCAACTTGAATTTTGCTGGAACGGAAATGCTTTTGAGCATTTTTTTCAAATTGATTTAACATGTTTCCTCTCCGAATGTCTTACTCAGGTATTCACCAAGTTTCAGTTCTTGATCGTTTCATTAAGAACTGAAACTTGGTGTTCATCTTGAATGTAACTGAACTTAACAGCAAATGCAAGTTATTACCAAGTAATATAGATAATACTAATACTTTCAAGCCCATACACCAGTAATTTTAAGCTTAACTGGTAGCTTAACTGGTATTTTACTAGGAAAATGTCGTCATAGCGACGATTCGCTTATATCTAGTTGTACAACTTAGGATAATAGATAATTTTCTCATTTGTTTTACAAAATACTAAAATTGTCAAGGGCTTGCTTTGTTATAAATTATACAATAAAAAATAGAATACGACAGAGACTTCGGTTGGGTACAGCACAATTGCTTCCTAGACAAACCTGCTTTTGTGGCTACTGTCTTAATACGGTTCGGATAAGAATTTAGCCCAAGTTGATAGGGAATTTGATGACAACCAGTTGCTAATCCGGCACATAAGCCGAAACTTTGAAACTTGAGTTTGTAGTCTGTGATTATAGAGCGAAAGCAAAACAGACAAAAACCGCGCTTGGGGCATTAGCCTCAGTCGCGATTTGATTGATTCAATCTTCAAGGTGTTCTATGAAATATATAAACAAACTATATCCTGCACTTAGCAAAACTCTCAAGTCCCCCAAAGGAATTTTGTTGACTCTAACCTTAACGAGTCTGTTCTCAAGTGGACTCGGAGTAGTTGGAAACTATCCTGCTGCTGCTTCTGGGGAAAACGAGCAGATACAGAGCAGTTATAGCAGCGTTCAAATATCCCAAACTACAAACCAGAACTCAAGCTACAGTACCATTCAAATATCCCAAACCACAAACCAGAACTCAAACGATCTGCCAAAACGGATAGAAAATCGAATTCTGCAGGATGCTTCCAAACGTTCCGGCGTACCAATTCGTGAATTACAAATTACCGAAGCTACAGCAAAAACCTTCAGCAATCCTTGCATCTTCAAATTTGGAGAAGTTTGTACCAGGGAATTCAACCCTATTAAAGGTTGGGAAGTGGTTGTTCGCGTGGGAGAGAATTCTTGGACTTACCACGTTAACGAATCCGGCTCACAACTGGTATTAGATCCAAAAGTGAGTACATCACAATCAAGCGCACTCTCAAAAGAAATCGAAGATAGAATTTTACGGGATGCCTACAAGCGTTCGAGAATACCAACTTCTAACCTAAAAGTTAGCAAAGCCACACCGAAAACCTTTGGTAATCCCTGCGAATTCAAATTTGGCGAAATTTGCACCAAAGAATATAACCCCATTAAAGGCTGGGAAGTTGTTATCCAAGTTGGCAGACAATCTTGGACATACCATGTCAACGAATCAGGTTCACAACTGGTATTAGATCCCAAAATCAATGGAAGGCTTAAAAATTAAATAAAAGTGTAGGGTGGGCATAATGCCCACCCTACTCAATCAGGACTTAGGCAACGAGACCCTGAGTTGTGGGAGGGTGTAAGGGAAGCCAGTGCCGGGGTGAGGCAGTGCGGTCTTGGGGGTTTCCCCCATGAGCGACTGCCGAAAGGGTTTCCCTCCTTCAGTACTGGCTCCCCTATACCCCTATACCCCTTGCCCAAACCCTTGATTTCTCGTTTCCATGCGTAAGTCCTATCAATATTTCAAGCCCCCAAATGGATGGGGATTCTTAATTTTGAACTTTGAGAGAAGTTTGAGCGGAGGTTTCCTCCGATCAAATCTTCGGTGATTTGGAATTTTGAATTGTTTTGACCTCAGCCTTTGGCGATGAGTTCAATAGTACGGTAGCTGGAAGTTCCGGAGTCTTCCATACAGAACTAAATAAGATATCAAGTACATCAGCTTGACGAGCAAGTTCAATCGCACGATGAGTGATGACATCACCAGGACTGAGAATGATGTTATCCTTGTAATCAAGGATAATTCGATTCACTGGACGTCCCAAGGCTTGCTTCATCCGTTGTTCTTCTAGGACTTGAAGTGCATGTTTACGTAAATATTCAAACCTTTCTTTGAGCACTACTAACAGAGTACTTGCATTGTCCCGTATTTGAATGACACCATCCACGACGAGATCACTCGCCTCTGCAAATGTTTTGTTGGCATTGGCATAAGCTGCTTCAGTTGAGGTTAAACCAACAGCATTGAGTAAAGCCTGCTCAAGTTGATAAGTCTGCGCCCGTTTTATCACTTCCGGCGTGACAATTTGTCCCGGTGCAGCCACGACTAATGCTTCATTACTCTGAACGATATGATGTACACGCCGACCTAACGCTTGTTCAACCGCATGACCAGCAAGGAAGTTATTTGCTAAGTTGCTCAACTCGGTTGATAAACTACCTCCTGCTGCCCGAAACAGTTGATCCAGCACACCTAGACGCTCAGCTTCATCGGCAATCTCTAATGTGACTAACTGACTTTGAGGAATGAGCAATGTTCCATCTGGTGCAATAACATCGCACTCAACTACTCTGTCAATGATCAGTGCCTTCTGCTCTTCTGGATCAACCACTGCATTTGTTAACTTAGCAGCGGCGGTACGAGTCATTTCTCGTAGTTTTTCATTCGCAACGCCAGCACCCTGTTGCAACTTTTCACTGGTAGTGTCTACAATTTCTTGGAATTGTGCGCTGGTTGTGTTGGCTGTCTGTTGTATCTTGCGGTTTAGCTCCCCGACAACAGGACCTCCTGTTGCCCGGTAGAGTTGATCAAGCATACCAAGGCGCTCAGCCTCATATGCAATTAACAAAGTAACTGCCTGTCCCTGCATAACTAATAGTGTTCCATCCGCAGCGACCACATTCTGCTCTGCAACTTTACCAATCACGAAGGCTTTCTGTGCAGCCGGATCAATGATCGCATTCGTAATAGAGGTAACAGTTGCCTGATTAACATCTTGTAGTCGCTTTCCAACAGCCTCTGTTGTTTCTTGCAATTTTTCTGTTGCAGTCTGAGTCACTTCCTGAAGCTTCTGACCAGCCATAGCAGTCGTGACTTGCAAGCTATCACCAGCAGCCTGAACAGCCCCCTTAATACCGCCAACTTGCTCCTGCATCGATTCGGCTGTTTCTACTGGTACGAATGCCACATCTTCACCGATTTTCAGGGTTTGAGGAGCAGGAACAAACGAGCGACCAGAGTAGGCATCGGCAAACAAACCGCCAGATACTTCGTAGCCTTCAACAGAGCCTGTCTGCTCGTCAAAGTAAAGGTCAACCATAGTACCTAGGTCGCGCCCATTGACTGTGAAAATCCGGGTTGCCTTAAGCACGTTATTGCGCTTCATTATCGCCCTGATTTCAGGCACAGCCCTGAGTTTCACAATCGCCTTTTTGGATGGTACAACGACTGCATTCGGACCAATTGCCTGTATACTGGAAAATGGAATAACGCGGGTAGCACGAAAGAACCCTCCCTCATCCACAACTAGTCCCAGAAGCGAATGGCTGTCTTGATCGAAAATTAGATCTTGAACCCGCTCAATTTGTTCTCCGGTGTCGTATGTAATGACGACCTTACCGATTAAATCGCTTCCTTTACGCATCTTCAAACCTCTTGGCACTTATTTGTTTATCATGTAAATTAGCAATACCAAACGCATTCGGCAGGCTACTCTTGTGAAACCTGACTTTCGTCTGCTCAACTAAGTTCTGAATATTAATGACACCAGAGTACTGAAGTACTCCTACTATTGCGATCGCAACAATAAAAATAGATAGGACGTATAAACTACCGTTAGAACGCCGACCGACTAGTCTTGGCATGACATCGCTCCTTTGCTCCAAAATTCAAATGACAAGATAACTATCCACATAAGAAAAACTCAGTGAGTTATGAGAACTCAAATTTAACCGACTCAAAGCATCGAATGGTCTGTATAAAAAATCAACCATAATATTTCTCACCAACAGATGCATCCGTTGATGAGAGTGTATTTTATAACAGCAATTGATTATGGCTGGAACACTCTTAAGCTCTACTCTTTTAGCCCGAGTATTTTAATTATTCAAACCCTTTCTTGAATTGATTTTTCATCTGTTCAAGTTTATCTTTTGCGTTTTCAACCACGTGACGAGCACGCGCCTCAGCTTGCTTTGCTTTCCCCTCCACTTGGTCTTGTGTATTGCCAGTGATGTCACCTACAACTTCTTGAATTTTGCCCTCAATGTTCTTAGCTGTTGCTTTGATTCGGTTTTCTAAACCCATAACATTATTCCTTGCTCAAATACCAGACTCAAAACAGTTTGTTGTTCCGTCTGTTACTTAATCAAATCCTTAAGTGTTAGAATTTTACTGAGATTTCATTCGTAACAGTAACGACACTATATGATAGTAATAGTAACTACAACTCCCTCCCAGGAAGGAGGTTTTGTTACATGCAGCCTATCTAGAGTCAAAGCCTGATTACAGCCATTTTCAGGTAAATAGACCACAGTCGTAGGAGCGCAAAGCATTGCGCCCTTACAAACCCTGTGGTTCATTTAGGTGAAAACTGCTGTAAACTAAAGAAGTTGTGGTTTTTTAATGAAGTATTATATTTTTTTATTAAGATAAAAGTTCTTCTGAGAATTTCCTGGAATTTTCTCTTTAAAATAATTTTTACTAAAGTAAAATTGAAAACAACCATGTGCGGCCAGAAAATGCTATTTTACACCGGACAATTCAACGGCAAGCTTTAGCAAGCTTACATAACAGATTTATAGCGCGCATATATTGGGATGAGCAACCAGTTCTTTAATCAGACTGTACTTTAGGCTCAACCGAATCTAGTACTCGACCAACCTAAAATTACCAGATTAAGGCAAGCAAGGCAAGCGTAGGAAGCTGAGTCATGAGCTCTATGCCCAGACGGCACGGCGAAGCCGAACCGACACGCTGGTTTGAACCAAAGCAGAGAATTAAGATTTTTTCTGCAAGCAACACGCCAAAGTTCGTGGTTGTGAACCACTAGTTCACACCAAAGACTAATTTTTGTGGTGGAGGAAAGGAAATGTCATCAGAATTTTCGCACCGACTCAGCTAGTGTCAACAAATAGCCCCAGCTTTCGGCTAAAATATTTCATAATAAAACTAAAATTCGGGTGCTTTGCATAGGCATAAATCCTGAAACCAGCATTCACAAAGTGTTTTTGCTAAACAACAGACACTATTGCAGCATATCAATATATATAGTTCTTCGTGGCAAACTCAGACTATGTAGATAGCGCCAAGAACTTAACCACAACCCTACATACAGGCTTCTGCAAACCAGAAGCCAACTTGTTTGCACAACATTGATTTGACGAACTTAAAGCCGAAAACTATGGCAAATACACCTCGTCATTGTCCATCTCCATTTACCAAACTGGAGTCGGATAAGCATAAAAGCTACATTCCTTCGGAAGAAGTATCCGAATCTATTGAGTCAACAGATCAAACAGAATCAATAGATGAGGCACAAGAAAATTGGTATTTCGGAACAGAAGAACTGTTAGATGCTTTACCTAGAGCCTGGACACGTTCTTCGCTGTACTTGTTATTAGTCTTTGCAATTACTGTTTTACCTTGGGCGATGTTCTCAAAGGTGGATGAGACAGAAAGTGCTAGAGGACGTCTTGAACCCAAAGGTGCAACCCAAAAATTAGATAGTCCAGTTGGTGGAAGTGTGACTGCTGTCAACGTCAAAGAAGGCGACACCGTAAAATCAGGTCAGGTTCTACTGGAACTGGACTCACAGGTTCTCAAAACTGAATTCAAGCAGGTTCAAACAAAGTTGGACGGACTAAAAAATAGCCGAGAAAGCTTACAGCTAGTCAAAAATCAATTGACGCTTTCAGTGCAAACTCAGCAACAACAAAACCAAGCTCAACTCTTAGCAAAGCAGTCCCAAGTGGATCAGGCGCGACAAAATGTAGATGCTCTCAAAGCCGTCTATAACTTACAGAATGAGGAAAAACTGGCGAAAGTAGACCAGGTGCAACAAGCTCTCGATTCTAGTAAGGTAGCTTATAAATTAGCAGAAGTTCGTTTTCAAGCCTCTCAAGAAAAAGTCCCACGCTATAAAAAAGCCTATCAAGATGGTGTTATGCCACAAGAGCGTTTTGAGGAAATCCAACAGTCTGCCAAGGAAAACTACGAACACCTTGTACAAGCTCAGTCTGATATTGCTCAAGCTCAGTCCAGTTTAAAAGAGCAACAAAGCAGTTATCAAAAGACTATTCAGCAAGGGAAATCACAAATCCAGCAAGCTGAACTCCGTTTCCATGAAGAACAACGCAATTATCAAAGCCAGGTTCATACAGGTGAACTTGCACAACTCAAAACTGAAGAAGAACTTAAACAACTGCAATCACAAATCAACTCCCTACACTCTGAAATTGCCCAAACAGGAAGCCAGATGATATCTTACAAGATTCAACTGCAGCAACGAGTGGTGCGATCGCCCGTTGATGGTGTGATTTTTGAATTCCCGACTACCAAGCCTGGGGCAGTACTACAACCAGGTCAGAAAGTTGCTCAAATTGCACAATTAAATCGTGGTTTAGTACTCAAGGCTCAGATGCCTAATCAGCATAGTGGCTTCTTAAAATTAGGTATGCCTGTGAAAGCCAAGTTTGATGCTTATCCTTTTCAGGAGTATGGCATCGTGTCAGGAAAAGTCAATTGGATTTCTCCAGACTCCAAAGTTAACCAAACACCTCAAGGGAGTGTAGAAAACTTTGAGTTAGAAATAACTTTGGATAAGCAGTATATCCAGAATGGCAACAAACGTATTCAACTCACTCCTGGACAGAGTGCAACCGCTGAGGTGGTTATCCGCCGCCGACGTGTCATCGACTTTATCTTAGATCCATTTCAGAAATTGCACAAAGGTGGTTTAGACGTTTAGTCAAAAGTCAACCTTAACAGTGAACAGTGAACAAGGGGTGGACCAGTCCGTTTCCTACCTGATAACTGGTAACTGGTAACTGATAACTGTTTTAACGTTACCAGTCTCAAATTTTGGCATTGCTGAGTTGGGGGATGATGTAAAGAAACGTATATTTCTTTGACAAGCTGCGTAAATCCTCAGCTAACCTCTGATAAATCAACAAGGCGTCAAATCAGAACTACCCTATTTCATACTTCCATTCTCCAATGCCAAAATTTAAAATTTTTAGGAGAATCGTGTCGTGTCAAAACGTTTGATCATTTGCGGTGCAGACTTAGTTCGCAATTTAAAACTTTCTTGCCAAATCCCTGATGTTGTCTGTGCTATAGCAAGCCAAAAAATTATTGCATCGGCGGCCCAAGAAGCAGGTATTCAAGTCTCGGAAGAAGAACTTCAACAGGAAGGAGATAAATTACGCTTTGCAAAAAAACTTGTCAAAGCTCAAGACACTTGGGACTGGCTAAAAAAACATCATCTGTGTCTGGCTGAGTTTGAAGAATTGATTCATAACAACGTACTTGCTACTAAGTTAGCTAATCACCTGTTTGCTACGCAGGTGGAACGATTCTTTTATGAAAACCAACTCAATTACGTTGCTGCTGTCACCTATGAAGTCATCTTGGATGACAGAGATTTAGCTCTAGAACTGTTTTATTCTCTGCAGTCAGGCGAAATTACTTTCCAAGAAATTACTCGTGAATATATTCAACAGCCTGAACTTCGACGTGCTGGAGGATATCAAGGAATGCGACGTCGTACAGATTTTCGACCAGAGATTGCAGCCGCTGTATTTGCTGCCGCTCCGCCGTCTGTTATCAAGCCGATATCAACCTCCAAGGGAGTTTATTTGATTTGGGTAGAAGAAATTGTTCAACCTATTTTGGATCAGCACTTACGTGACCAAATTCAGCAAGAATTGTTTGATCATTGGTTGAAACAACAAATTCAATCAATAGAAATCTTGACCATGTTAGATTCTGACGCTCATCTTCAAGTATCAGAGGATGTATTGATGCAGGCTTGACTCTAGCTATCAGTTCTTCACCCCAAAATTAGGAGATATTGGAGGTTATTTACCGCCAATCAAACTTTGCGAACTATTCATGCAAGGATTTTCAAAACTATAACAGAAACAAAAAGAGGTTATTTCGGATACAAAATTTATTATTTACAGCGGTTTTCATCTATTTGAACCACTATTTTTTATAGGGGTACAAGGTATTGCGTCCCGGAGAGTGTGGTCTATTTACCCGAAAACTGCTGTAATTTTGTTATTTACTAATGTTTTTTTGTTTATTTTATAGTCATTAACCTAAGTATCTGGTTTTTTTCTCAAAGAAACCAGAATTTTGTCTTGCCTATTTTTGTATAATTTATTAATAGAGAAAAGTTGATGTTTTTACTATTTTTTTTGATCAAAAATAATCGAACTTCATCGTTACTTTATTTTTTTACTATTATGGAAGTGTTAGGTTGATACATGTAATCAAAAAGAGAGTTTTGGTTACAAAAAAGTTTCCAATCAAAACTAGTAAAATCTAGGAGAATCATATGATTATCGCAGACCTTTCTCACCTCGAAATCACTACAGAAAATCATCAAATTCAAGGTGGATTTGCATCATCTAGTGCATCATCTGGTGCTAATGCTAACGGTAGCAATTTCGCTGCTACAAGTACCAACACTTATACAAGTGCGACTTCTGGCTACCCTTACTACTACTACCCTTACCCCTACTACTCCTACCCCAATAGTGCTAGCTCAAGCTCATCTTCAAGCTCCACTGCTTCATAGCTAAGCTGTTACGCATTGAACTTGCATATTGACTCGTTCGAGTTGTCCTTAGCGATTAGTCCTTTATCTGACTAATCACTAATGACGAGTGATGCGCTGACAGTGATCACGAAAAAATATGCAAGTTATATGCGCATTGGCTTAGAACTTTGCTCAGAGGCATTCTAAATAAATAGTAAATATCGCTGAAAGTTGTTTAACAACTTTCAGCGATATGTCTGCGACAAAAAGCCGACAAAAAGCATATTAAGGAATCTGACGTCGTACAAATTTCGACAAGAGATTGCAGCAGCTGTATTTGCTGCCACTCCACCATCTCTTATCAAGACGATATCAACCTCCAAGGGAGTTTATTTGATTTGGGTAGAAGAAACGATTCAACCTATCTTGGATCAGCACTTACTTGACCAAATTCAGCAATAATTGTTTGATCATTGGTTGAAGCAACAAATTGAATTAATGGAAACATTGACCATGTTAGATTCCGACACTTATCTTCAAGCATCAGAGGATGTGTTGATGCAGCCTTGACTTTAGTTATCAGTTCTTCACTCCAAAATTAGGAGATATTAGAGGTTATTTAGCGCAAATCAAACTTTGCGTTGCGAACTATTCATGCAAGGATTTTCAAAACTATCACAAAAACAAAAAAGAGGTTTTTTATGAAAAAAATCAATTATTGATTTTTTAACTTATAGTTTTTGCTTTAATTTCTAGTTTAAAACCGAAATTTCTGGTTTAAAAAATTTCAAAAAACCAGATTCATTGTCTTGCCTATTTTAGTATTATTTTAATAGAAAAAAATCTATGTAAGAACAGATCTTCTTGCTCAAAAAAAATCCATCTTCATCGTTACTTTATATTTTTTATTTTATGGAAGTGTTAGGTTTATACATGTAACCGAAAAGAGAGTTTTGGTTACAAAAAAGTTTCCCATCAAAACTAGTAAAGTCTAGGAGAATCATATGATTATCGCAGATCTTTCTCACCTCGAAATCACTGCAGAAAATCATCAAGTTCAAGGTGGATTTGCATCATCTAGTGCATCTGCTAATGCTTATGCTAACGGTAGCTATTTCGCTACTACATCTACCAGCACATATACAAGTGCGACTTCTGGCTACCCTTACTACTACCCCTACTACTACTCCTACCCCAATAGTGCTAGCTCAGGCTCATACTCTAGCTCCACTGCTTCATAGGTAAGCTGTTACGCATTGAATTTGCACACTGACTCGTTCAGGTCGTCCTTAGTGAGCCAGCGCGGACGCCATATGCCTCTGTCGGGAAACCCTCCTGCAGCAGTGGCTCCCCAAGACGAGCCACTGCGAAGGGATACGCTCTGCCGACTTGTAGCATGTGGCGTGGTTTCCAACGCCAGATACCTCTGTCGGGAAACCCTCCTATGGCACAAAGTGCCACGCTACGCGCTTCAGTACTGGCTCCCCATGTTAGCGGAGCGAGCCGTAGGCTGCGACTGGCGGAGCGCGCAGCGAGACCGGAGGTCTTCCCCGTAAGGGTCATTAGTCATTAGTCCTTTGTCTGAGTAATGAACGCCACTTGCACTCAATGAGAGAACCCGCGCAGTGGCTTCTAATGACTAGTGATGCGCTGACAGTCCGAAGAAATATGCAAGTTGTTGGCGCATTGGCTGAAAACTTTGCTCAGAGGCATTTTAAACAAATACTAAAAATCGCTGAAAGTTATTAAACAACTTTCAGCGATATGTCTGCGAAGAAAAGGAGAGATTATGAGTCGATTAAAAATAGTTGACCTAAGCTTTTGTGAAACTGAACTTACGAGTGATACTCAAGTGCATGGGGGACTTCAAGTAGTTCAACAGAGTTTCAGCACACCTACAAGCAGTGTATCAACCTATGCTGTCTCTGATTCAGGTTCAGGTTACAACGTATCTTATTCATTTAACCCTGCAACTGGTAAGTATAGCTATAGCATTGACTATGGATATAAATACGCTGTTGCTGGTGCTGCTGCTGGTGCTGCTGCTAATGGACCTACTTACACCACTTCCTATGCGAGTGCACGTACTTCATGAAGCTTGTTTTACTGAGTTTTTGTTCAAGAAGCTATTGAATAGAAGCCCCATAAAACAGGTGGTTTTCTTCAATAGCTTTTTTGTTATGTTGACACCAACTTAGACGAATGAACTAGCAATTTTCAGGAGAGCAATATCATGATTATCAAAGATCTATCTCACATAGAAATGGTTGCTCAACAAGCAAAAGAAGTTCAAGGTGGATTTCAATATTCTCCTTCCCAGGCAAACGCGGGTGCATTTGCATTTGCACAGGGTAGTAACTTTGCTTACACCATTACCACAACTTATACCAACGCAGGCTTCTACTCAAACCGTATCTCTTCCTCTAATTGAGATACCTTAGGGGGGTGAGGAAGCGTTAGCTGACGGCTACCGCTTCCTTTTTAAAAGAACCCATCAAAAGTGGTAGCGAGGTAAATGATGTTGTTGGAATTCGCCAACAACATCTGTTATTTCTGGCTTCTCCACTAAAGTCACAATTGCTGCAAGCAATGCGTTGTGAGAATAGTGACAATCGAACAAATAAACTGTTGACTCAGGGGTTTTGGAGTTTCCATTTCGGCTCGTAGCAGGTGTGCTAAATGAAGAATCGAGGGGTCAGTAATCTCCTTCACAAGGATGGGCAGCTGATTGGGAGAAAGGATTTTTTGGTCAACAATTTGCTCAAATCGCGACAGGCTGAGTATAATTTGCAGATAGTCTGGAAGTGGGGTTTTCTGGGCCTCGCTCAACCAATCGGATTCAAATTGTTCTATGCTTGCAGCAACGACTCCCTTTGGGAGTATGGCAACACGCATCATTAAAGTATTGCCTGAGCAAAGAGGTAGTTTATCTGAAACAACGTACTTGACACTAAGTCCATCCCAAGAGGCTTTGAGGATGCAAATATCAGGCTGCATAATACAATTAATCAAGCAATTAACCGGGGCAAGTACCGTCTTCCCAAGTCCAGGTCATTTTAATTAGACTTCGTGGCAGAAGTTAGGAACGCTTAACAGAACCTCGTAAAACCTCACTTTTGCAATCTTGTCTATTTTTGAACTTTAGGGCGATAGCGTTTGCGTAGCGCCCCCTTCGGGGCTAGCGCTGCTGCTTTCAGCAGATCGCACTCCGTGGGTTAGCTCATGATTGTAGAACCCACGGAGTTCCTAGTTTTTCCCGTTCCCACTGTCAAGCTTTATCTACGAAAGCTGTGCAACATGTTTTCGAGTCTCGATAGTGTTCACGGCATCAATAATTTCGGCGCGGTTCGTTAATTTTTTCGGATTTTAGTACATTAGAAAAACTAAGACATGTCTGCCCCCTTTGATTGAATCAACACATCGGGATCGTATCCAGAATGCTTATATTCAACCGTTGCGCCGCCGTGAATCATTGCCTGAATTTCTGAACCAAAAAAGCTGTAGGGAAACTGTAGTTCAGGACGGCTGATAGCTTCGAGACGATTAGCCAGTTCGGTAGGAATCTCAAAATCCAGTGTTTTGAGATTGTCCTTTAGTTGCGATAGCTTGCTCGCTCCCAGAATCACCGATGCGACGCCAGGGCGATTTAGTATCCAGTTAAGCGCAACTTGAGCCATACTGTGCCCAAGTTCTTTTGCAACAGTTTCGAGTTCTGCGACAATTTTCCAGGTGCGTTCGCTAAACTTCGGAAATGTCGGATTTTGGATCTTGCAAGTTGTATCTAGTCGTCCAACTCCTGTAAATCCATCTTTACTGGGCTTGTACTTACCAGTGAGAAGACCATTTGCTAACGGACTGCACACCATGGTCCCCATCCCCAGTTCCAGACCGAGGGGAATAAATTCCCGCTCGATGTTACGCTCAATCAGTGAGTATTGTAGCTGAAGAGTACACAGTGGTTCGTAGTTGCGCCACTCGGCTATGGTTTGCGCTCGTGCTGCATACCAACTTGGTGTATTACTCAGTCCAATGTGCCGCACCTTACCCGAACGAACTAAATCATCTAACGTTCGCATCACTTCCTCTGCTGGAGTAATCGTATCCCAAGTGTGGAGAATGTAGAGGTCGATGTAGTCAGTCCCCAGTCGCCGCAGCGAACCTTCCACCGCCCGCATAATATTTTTGCGTCCGTTTCCGCCTGCATTGGGATTTCCTGGTTCAGCATTGTAGCTAAACTTGGTTGCCACAACAACACGGTCACGTAAGTTACGCTCGGCAATAAATTTACCTAACCAAGTTTCACTGGTACTGTTTGTGTATAAATCTGCCGTGTCGATAAAGTTACCACCTGCATCAACGTAGGTATTAAACATTTGGCGTGCGATCGCTTCATTGGCTCCCCAACCCCATTCAGTGCCGAAAGTCATCGCACCGAGAGCCAGACGGCTGACGCGCAGTCCAGAACGTCCGAGAGTGTAGTAAATGTTGAGAGACATATTAGTAACTTCTGAATACGTATAAAAGTCTGAAGGCATTGGTTTGGGAGGTTGTTTGCCATAGTAGTTGCACCTGTCTCGGTTGCTTAGCGTTGATTTTCCCTTATTTTTTGTTAAATCCAATTTAGAGATTTTGCCCTTTGCATTCACGCTGGATTCTTGCGTGCTTATATCAAATTCTTGCTCAGTTCAATTTAGTTAGGACTTACGCAAAAATAACGTAGTTGTGTCATTGCGACGTAAGGAAGCAATCTCACAAGTCTTGTTCATTAGTAACTCGTGTGTAAGTCCTATTAGTGCTTAAGGACTTTCAAATAAAAAATATTCCAAACTAAATTGTTGACTGTTAACAGTTAACAGTCAACAGTCAACAACTTCTAGGGGTTGTTTTATTTCTTGGAGTTCCCTTAAATTTAAGCACTGTCGCGAAACTGCTTCGGTGTTATCCCTACAAGTTTGCTAAATTGTGCACTAAAGTGACTTGGATTGGAAAAGCCTACTTGATAGGAAATTTCTGCTGACGAAAACCGCGTTACCTTTAGCAAGACTTTTGCCCGTTCTATTCGCCGTTGCAGAACGTAGCGGTGTGGCGCTTCTCCTACCTGCATCTTGAAGGCACGCGCAAAATGAAACTGACTCATTGGCACAAGTACGGCTAGATTGGCGATCGCCAATTTTTCAGCTAAATTCTCTTCAATAAAATCTTTAATTTGCTTGAGCTTGAGCACACCAAGAACACCGACTTGGGGGGTAGAGTCACTCAATACTCCACTGTAATTTCGCAGCAGATGCACTGCTAGTAAGTTTCGCAACGACTCGACATACAAATTGCCTGCTAAACCGCCACTGATGACCTCTGATTTCAATAACTGTGCAATATGCATGATAGTTGGATCTGGAAAAAGCACGCGGTATTCCAGCTCGACGGGAGTAGAAAGTCCGTTTTCGGCTGCCAGTTGGTTGAGCAAGCGCTGATCTAGCATGATATTCACATATTTGCCCTCCTTTTCCCGGCTATGCCATACAAACTCACAAGATGAATATATAAAGACGCTTCCAGAAGGCAAGGCTGTGGTTTGTGTTTGACCCCCATCCACCGACCAAGCAACACGCTCATGGGGATAAAATGCTACACTGATAGCGTCTTTGGGCATCGCAAAGTCAAAATCTCCGACCATTTCCAAACAAGCATACTCGACAATCAAGTCATTCCACTCGGCTTTAAGAATACTAGCCGTTGGTTGAAGCTTGGATGGTTGCATAGGAGAGTCAAATATTTAAATATACTAAACAATCCCAATTTTACTTGAGATCGCAGTACGCAAGTCTCTGAATTTTGTAAAAAAACCTTACTACAGGCGTTACCCGCCGCACTTGTGTTCTGAATCTGATTGTTTAACACTTGGTAAAGAGTGTTTCAATCTATGAATTTTATATGGCAAATATGTGACTTTTCTGCGGCGATAGGAATAAATCAAAATATATTATACTGTAAGATAATCAATTTTACTTTTTCATGTATTCCAAAAATCACTCTTTAGATAGTATTTTTCTGCCCTATTTTCAATAATAAATAAACATTATATGTGGTCTTCAAAAAATATAAAAAACAAAAAAGTGAATTGTGTAGTACTAATATACGAGTGTTAAAAAAAAATTGTGTTGTCTAATCATACCTTTGTGTTCTTAAGTGTCTTGACGATTCGGTTCATATGGGGCTCTTATAGTCAGCCATCATGGAATTCACAGGATGCGGGTAAAGTAGCACTATTGAAAGAATGGCAAGTTGGTTAGTTTGTTGTAGGAAATAATTTTATGGCTTTACCAACGCAAGAGTTGCAACCCAAAAATCAGTATGAAGGCAGAATTCAAGAAACTCCGCCACCAGGTACTCAAAATGACCCTTTGATTGCTAAAGGGTTGCAAAAGGGACAATATCTAGGCATTTTCGGTTTTGTGATCGCCCTGATTGCTGTGATTGGATATTTTAGTCGCAGAGTCGAATACGCTATCTTATTCGCTGTTACCCTCAGTGTGATTTTGATTGTTTTCTTTTTAACGTTATAGCAGAGCAGTTTATCAATAAACGTATCTGCGAACAAAATAATGGAGAAAAATTGTTTTATGAATAATCCAGTTTATCAAACAGTTATTTTAGGCGGTGGCTTTACTGGGCTTTATACAGCGTTGCAGCTTGCTCACGAACACTATCCTCGCTCTGTGATCTTAATTGATAGCAACGAACGCTTTTGTTTTAAGCCATTACTTTATGAGTATTTTAGTGGTGAGATGGATGCCTTTCAGGTATTACCGCGTTTTACAGAATTGCTCAAAGGAAGCGGTGTGATTTTTGTTCAAGATACAGTGGAATCGATTGACTTGCATCAACGACAAGTTAAGTTAACTTCAGGAACCCGCTACGATTACAGCAATTTGGTATTAGCTTTAGGTAGTGTAAGCGGCTACTTTGGCGTCGAGGGAGCAAAAGAGTATGCTCTACCTTTTTGGACGGAAAAAGATGCGATCGCTATCGACCAACATTTGCATGACTGTTTGCGAAAAGCCGCGCAAACCGAAGATCCAGAACAACGTCGAAAATTACTTACATTTGCAGTCATTGGTGGTGGTGCTTCAGGTGTGGAAATGGCAGCCACTTTAGGCGATTTGTTACCGAATTGGTATGCAGCACTCAAAGGTAACCCTCAAGAAGTGCGAGTTGCACTCATTAACCACGGCAAGGAAATCCTTAAGGGCGATGTCAACAGCAAATTACGTGAAACTGCTGAAAAACAATTGCAAAAACGAACCGTACCTGTGGAGATGCTGTTGGGGGCAGAAGTCACAGGTGTTAGTGCCAACACAGTCGAGTATAAGCGCGATGGCAAGTCTGTTACGCTGCCAACATACACTACAATTTGGACAGCTGGCACTGCGACTCATCCGCTGATCAAAAACTTGCCAATCCCAGATGAACACCGAGACAAGCACGGTCGATTAAAAGTCACCAAAACCTTACAATTGTTTGATTTTCCAGAAGTTTTTGCAGGTGGAGATTGTGCTTTTGTAGAAGATACATCAATGCCCGCTACTGCACAAGTTGCATATCAGCTAGGATCTACAATTGCCCACAACCTCAAAGCCATTGCTTTAGAAAAGGAACCGAAAACTCCTAAGGTTAGCTTACGCGGTACTCTGCTAAAACTTGGATTAAATGAAGCTGCAGCTAACATTTACGACGCTTTTGAAGTAACGGGCGAAGCCGCTCACTTAATTCGTCAAGGAACTTATCTAGAGCTACTGCCGACGCCAATTCATAACTTTAAAGCCACCACAGAATGGCTAAATGAAGAGATTTTTCGCCACCACGTTGATCCCAAAACTGTGAACAAGAAAGTAGTGCAGACAGCGGAGTTAGTTGGTGGTGCAGTCGTAGGTGTTTTAGTTGCAAGAAAATTACTCAAAATGTTAGGAGATGAGGACAAAAACAAGAAATAATAATTTCATCTGTGAGACGCATTTTAGGGTTTGAGATCACAACTACACAAACCCCATAATATATAGTTTGCACGATGGTTGGGAATGTGGCTGGGTTTGTGGCTGCGGCTGTGACTTGGGCTGTTTACGATTTAAAGGTAGGGGATTGAGAGGATTGCTCGACTATCTCGAATCCAGCCCAGGCTGACGGATAATTGGCGTGAATAGGAGCGGACAGAACGCCCGTGAATTGGCTTGAGAATTCAAATGGGTCACGTCAACTTAACCCAGATGTTTAACGAGCAGTTTATCACGTTGCGTTATCAGCAGCGATCGCTCCTCGCTGCTATTTTCGCGCTCGTTCTGTTCTACAACTATAGCGCTTCTCAGTTGCGTACAATACACAGCTGTAGAGACGTAGCATTTACGTGCTCTACATTATTCGTGGTGGTGTATGTGATTCAAATGAGAACCGCTATAACTCAATATCTTCTTTTAGCTTGACAGACCACTAGTTTTAAATCACTAGAAGCATTTTACTGGTTTGGTTGCATTTTTTGAGTGGCGAATGGCTGATAAGGCTTGTGGAAAACTTTTTGATCTACTCAATGTGTAAGTCCTAGCTAGATTCAAAGTTGCTTGGATTGGACAAACTCTTATTTCCCAGCGCCTGATGCCGTTTGTTTCTAAATTCTTAGTTTATAATGATGGATTGTGTCCAATCAAAGCCAGTCCATGCCTAAACTCAAAACCCGTAAAGCAGCGGCAAAGAGATTCCGCGCCACAGGTAGCGGCAAAATTGTACGTCGCAAAGCCTTCAAAAACCACTTGCTAGAGCACAAATCTTCCGCTAAGAAACGCAGCATGTCGAAAATGGCAGTTGTCGATGAGCGCGATGCAGAAAACGTGCGGCTCATGCTCCCTTATTTGTAATTTGTTCAGGAACTAAAACAATATGACACGGGTAAAACGCGGTAACGTTGCTCGCAAACGCCGCAAAAAAATTCTCAAACTCGCTAAAGGTTTTCGCGGTTCTCACTCAACTCTGTTTAGAACGGCGAATCAAAGAGTCATGAAGGCGCTGCGGAACGCCTATAGCGATCGCAAAAAACGTAAGCGCGATTTCCGCCGCCTCTGGATCACCCGCATCAACGCTGCTGCACGCCAACATGGTTTGAGTTACAGCCAGTTTATCGGGAATCTCAAAAAAGCTGATGTCCAACTCAATCGCAAAATTTTGGCACAATTAGCAGTCCTCGATCCAGCAAGCTTCAGCAAAGTCGCTGAATTGGCAACCCAACCTAAAGGATAAAGGTGGAAACAGATGGACATCGGATGTAACAGATGGAAAGCAGGTTGTCGGTTACATCTGCTGATATCCGCTGCCATTTTTTTCCTCTTGACTTTTTCCATTGTCACAGTCGCAGATACACAACTATCAGCATCTGCCGCAGAAATGTCCGAAATTCAGCGGCGGGGCTACATCAGGATTGCCGTTAAAGATAACTTGCCTCCGTTAGGATTTAGAGATACAAACGGTAACTTACAAGGCTTAGAAATTGATTTAGCTAAGGCATTGGCAGCAGACTTACTAGGCAAAGCAGATGCAGTGAAATTACAACCAGTTACCAATAGCGATCGCCTATCCGCAGTTTTGGATCATAAAGTTGATCTGGCGATCGCCAGAGTTACAGCAACTGCCTCACGTTCTCGCTTAGTCAGCTTCAGTGTTCCTTACTACTTCGATGGCACTGTATTAGTCACAAAAAACACATTATTTCAAAGACTAAGTGATTTGGGAAAACGGAAAGTTGCCGTCCTCAACAATTCCAGCACTATTGCCGATGTGCGCTATTATATACCAAAAGCTGAGTTAGTGGGAGTAGATTCTTATCAAGCAGCCTTCGCACTGTTAGAAAATAACGCAGCCGATGCCTTTGCCGCAGATGCTAGTGTTTTAAGTAGTTGGGTGCAACAATATCCCCAATATCGCTTACTTTCAGCTAAGCTCTCAACCCAACCGTTATCTGTGGTCATGCCCAAGGGATTGCAGTACGATCCATTACGAAGACAGGTTAACCAAGCCATTGCCCGTTATATTAATTCTGGGTGGCTTAAGCAACGCGCTACATATTGGGGATTACGCTAAATTAGGAACCTCTCAGTTAGAAATTATAAATGAAATTTTTTAGTATTCATAATTCATAATTTTCATTGTTTCATATAAGCTGATATATAGATAAGAAGAAACTTTTACTAAATACAATGGATAGCAATCTAGCAACTATTTATCTGTCAGTTTTAGTCGGTCTGCTCTTAATTGCAGTTGTCAGTATTTTCCGCCAGGTCTTCAAAAGTCGTAGAGTTGAAGGTTCCATGTCAAGGTTGCGAAAAAAACTGACCAAAGAAAACGGTACCACTCAAGAATATTACGAGTTAGCCAGTATTTATTCTGAGAAAAAACTATTTTCCCAAGCGATAACTCTCTTTCAAAAAGCTCTCAAAGCTGCTGAAGAAGAAAGGGAAGAAGGCGAAAAAGAAGAAGAAAATATAGCCTATATTTACAATGGGTTAGGCTATGCTTACTTTGCTCAAGAACAGTATGACTTAGCTATTCGCCAGTATAAAGAAGCTCTGAAAATCAAACCTGATTATGTGGTAGGAATGAATAATCTTGGTCATGCATACGAGCGGAAAAAATTAAATGCTCAAGCCCTGCAAGCTTATGAAGACGCCCTGAAAATTCAGCCAAATAATGCCACAGCAAAACGCCGTTCTGAATCTTTGCGACGCTTGGTATCTGCATGATTGGTGAATATTTCTCGTTCCCACGCTTTGCCCGGGAATAGCTTGGGGAGGCTAAGCCTCTCCAAAATTACCTTTCCAATAATCCCCAGAGCGTAAAACAAGTCGATAACTGTTTGAAGTTTCCTGGGACATTGGGCATTGTAAGAGCAAAAATACATCGCTCAGTTGATGGGACTATAAAGACTGTCACTATCAGCAAATGTCCATCGGGTAAATACTATGCTTCTATGTTGATGGAATATGAGGGTGACTACCCAACATCAAATTCAGAGGGAAAGGTAGTCAGTATTGATTTAGGAATAAAGGATTTTGCAATTACCTATGATGGCGAAAAAGTTTCCAAATATCCGAATCCTAAACACTTAGCTAAATATGAGAAAAAGCTAGCCAAAAAACAACGTATTACTGCACGCAAAGTAAAAGGTAGTAATAATCGCTGTAGAAAAGCAACAAAGATTGTAGCTAGGGTATACGAACAAGTTAGCAATATCCGCCAAGATTACTTACACAAACTATCGAAAAAGATAGTTGATAATAATCAAGTCGTAGTAGTTGAAAACCTGAATGTCAAGGGCATGGTACGTAACCCTCACGGGTTCGCCACTTGCCACAACGGGGGGAACCCTCCGAAGCTTTGATGCCTGCGGCAAGCCGCAAAGCGTCTACGGAGGAAACCTCCCTCCGGGTTCGCCAGTCCCCCAATCTCCTGCACCAGACGCTACGCGCTCCGTGACGGAAACCGCCAAGACGGGGGCTGGACTCACCGCTCAAACTTCTCTCCGCAAGGCGCTGCTCTCCGCAACGCAGTGGCGAACCACAAACTAGCAAAGGCGATATCTGATACAGGATGGGGAACATTCGTCAACTTTTTGTCCTACAAGTTAGAACGCCTACATCAATGTTTCGGTTCGATACACATCTACTTCTCCATGTCAACTCCTCCAACTGGACTCTTCCTTTACAACTCTACTCCCGCCTGCTTTCGGTGAAATGTTAAGAAAGATCCGGGTAATGGATAGCCTTATTAAGGAGAGGGGAGGTTTTGGCTTACGCCAAAACCGGGGTGAGGTAACACGCGCGCTGGATTCATGGGTATTAAGTAGCCGTCATCAACTGTGTTCATGATCGCTACTTAATTTCTCAAATCGTACCTTTGAACAAACCTTTGGGACGAATGAGCAACACTAAAATCATGAGTAACAACGCTACGCCTTGTTTATACTGAGCACCCAGCAATACAGTACTCGTTTCTTGGGCAATACCAATGATAAAAGCTCCTGCGATCGCACCGTAGGGGTTGCCAATTCCTCCTAAAATAACTGAGGCAAATAAAGGTAAAATCAAATACCATCCCATATTTGGTCGCACGGCTCCAATCAAGCCGTACATACTTCCACCCAAGGATGTCAGAGTGCCAGCAATCACCCAAGTCCATAAAATAATTTTGTCTACATTAATACCAGAAACCCGAGCTAAATCTAAATCGTCGGCAACTGCTCGCATTCCCTTGCCAATTTTGGTGTTTTGTAAAATGTAGTGTAATGCAACAATTGCTGCAATAGCTAGGAACAAAACCAACAATTGATTTTGGGGTACTCTCACACCCAGAATATCCATAGCCGGAACCACGGGCAAATCGTAAGTTTTGTTACTACCGCCCCAGATAAGGATAATGCCATTACGAAGAAATAAGGCAAGCCCGATAGAGATAATAATAAGAGTGGTGGAAGTGGCACGGATAGAACGCATATGGGACCATAGCAACTTTTCCGACAACAGCATTGCTGCTACTGTGCCAATTGCAGCTATTACCATAGACAGCCAAATATTAACACCAAAGCTATTAACAAGCAGCGTCAGATAAGCTCCCAACGTTAAAAAGTCACCGTGAGCAAAGTTAGATAACCGTAAAATCCCGTAAGTGAGAGTAAGTCCAACAGATGCTAAAGCGATAATGCTACCCAAAGCAATACCGTTAACAATTAATTGAGCGAATTGTGCATTCATAGTCCTGACATCTAAAATTTATAACTTGTATAGCAGGAAATAGGGAACAGGGAACAGGGAACAGTGAACAGGGACTGATAACTGGTAACTGATAACTGATCGCTGGTAACTGGTAACTGGTAACTGCTGTATCTTTTTCCCTCAATCCTTTATTGCCCACCTAAAATGGAATTGATGGGGCGCGATACCGTTTAGACAAGATTGGAAATGATGCTAACAGAAAAACTTGAAAAATTAAAAGCATTATTTGTAGAAATGGAGCAGGCTTTGATAGCTTACTCTGGCGGAGTGGATAGCACTTTGGTAGCCAAGGTGGCTTATGATGTTTTAGGCGATCGCGCTTTGGCTGTCACAGCTATGTCTCCCTCACTGTTACCAGAAGAGTTAGAAGACGCCTCTTTGCAAGCAGCGACGATTGGGATTCGTCATCAAATTATTTCAACACACGAGATGGAAAATCCCAATTACACCTCCAACCCTGTGAACCGCTGTTACTTTTGCAAAAGTGAACTGCACGACACCCTCAAACCTTTAGCGATTGAGTTGGGTTATCCGTATGTGGTGGATGGAGTCAACGCGGATGACTTACATGATTATCGCCCAGGAATTCAAGCAGCAAAAGAAAGAGGTGCGCGATCGCCCTTAGCAGAAATCGGTATCACCAAAGCGCAAGTCCGCCAAATTTCCCAAGAACTCGGTTTACCTTGGTGGGAGAAACCTGCGCAACCATGTCTGAGTTCACGCTTTCCCTACGGTGAAGAGATTACCGTAACTAAGTTACAACGAGTCGGTAGGGCAGAAATTTATTTACGCAAGTTGGGTTATCAGAATTTGCGAGTGCGTTCTGAGGGAGATACAGCACGAATTGAATTACCGCCAGAACAAATCAAAGATTTTGTTTTAAAAACTGATTTGCAATCAATTATTTCTGCTTTTCAGGAGTTTGGTTTTATTTACGTCACATTAGATTTGGAAGGTTTTCGTAGTGGGAAGTTAAATCAAGTTTTGAATCGAGAAGTTGCGAGTGTGAAATAATAATTTGTTGAGATCTTCGAGCAATCTCATCCGCCCATAACTCAAGTTATGGGCTAATAGTATAAGTCTACTTAAGTAGACTGAAAACTAAATCACCGAAAGAATTTAGTCCTCTTGAGAGAACTTTTGCTATTAGGCTGGGGTTTCTAACCCTAGGCGATCGCACAAAACCTCCTAATCGATATTGGCAACAAAATCCTCTCAAAGCAGTCGAGGGGTGTTTTTTACCTCATCAACGCCTGAAACCCTGCTTGTACGAAATGCTGATCAAAAGTCAAAGCTTGACTTACTCCCGCTTCCTTCATGACTACGAAAGAAATGCGATCGATCAAGCCCCATCCTTTTACCCCTATGCGCCATAAGGAGTTTAACTTCTATACACATCTCTAGCGAAACCTCACCCTCGCTTTTAGCGTAGCTAAAATCTTTCCCTCTCCTTGCCAAGGAGAGGGATGCCCAATAGGGCAGGGTGAGGTTCTAAGGAAATTTTGAGTCATAGGATGACTTGTGTGTACACCGTAGTTGCTAAGCGGAGGGTGCCCGATAGGGTGGGTGGGGTTATTTGTCGCAAACATTTTTTGAATTGATATATAGCAGTTACCAGTTACCAGCGATCAGTTATCAGTTATCAGTCCCTGTTCACTGTTCCCTGATCTAAATAATATTACTGACAAACATAGTTAAAAAAAGTAAGATAAAGTATTGCTACTTAGAGAATAACTGTGTATGAAAAATTTCTTCATGGCTGCTGCTGGAGGAATGTTCCTTGCGTTTGCAGTAATAAGTCAAGCGTTGGGAGCAACAGTGACACCAAAACTGGCATCAGATTTCTCAAATTTTTATTCAATAACAGATCTCGGTTCAATCGAACAAATTCCACCTGCTTATGGTGGAATAACATTTCAGCCAGGAGAACCTAATACGCTGTTAATCAGCGGTTTAGCTGATACCCCAGATGCAGGAATTTATGCAGTTGAAGTCAGCCGTGATAGTAACAATCACATCACTGATTTTGGTATCCCATCCTTTTTGACACAAGCCCCCGGAATCAGCACAGGAGGAATTGATGCTGGTTTAGCTTATAGTCCCAAAGCTGATGTGTTGTTCTATACGTCCTATCCTGACAACAGCATTGGTCAAATAAAGCCTGGTAGCAGTAGTCCTAATAAACAAATTGATTTAAACACTCTTGGCTTTGCTGCTTCCACAGGTGCATTGAACTTTGTCCCTGAAGGATTTGCTGGAGCAGGTCGGCTTAAAATAACTTCTTATACAAGTAATATTTTTTATGACACAACTATCACTCCAGATAGCTCAGGTACATATGATATTGCAACGCCCACCAGAAGTGTTCAGCTTGATGGTGGACTGGATGGTTTTTTCTATGTAAAAGCAGGAAATCCTGGCTTTTTTGAAGACAGTCTGTTAATTGAAGAATATGATAACAGCAGCGTTTCTGCTTATACAATAGATGCAAATGGAGATGTGATCGCCAATACCCGTCGAGATTTTATCACCGGACTTGGCTTTCACTCACCAACATCTCTGACTGGAGTGATGGGAGCAACTATTGATCCGGTGACGGGAGACTTTCTGTTCTCTACATTTTTTGAAGGAGAGCCTTCAGCAAGTAAAATATATGCGGTGACAAGAGGGACGAAATCAACTTCAGTCCCTGAACCTCAAGGTGTAACTTTATTGGTGAGTATGTTCGTTTTAAGTTTAGGCTTACTCCGGAATCAAATAAAAAATTAAAATTATTGCATCCGTTGCAACCTATTTCTTATCAGCCAATACAATTTCACCCTTTTTATTAATCTTCACTAAATCATCAGGGAAATCTTTATTATTCAAATAACGCAACAGTCCCACTGTCCTGAAATGCTGGTCAATATGAGGAATTCCTTGAGCATCAAGGTGAACAGGGATAATTTTCCCGAACACCAAATCTCCTTTTGAATTTAGTTTCACTTCTAATATCATTGAATACCCAGTTTCAGCAGTTGTGGATAAAGTTCGGTATCCTAAAAAGTTTCCCAAAGAATAAGCGATGAGTTTTCCATTATAAATTTCAATAGCTCTTGGAACATGAGGACCATGTCCGATAACTAAATCTGCACCTGCATCAATCATTGTCCGGGCAAACTCAATAGAATTTCCTCGGTTTTCTCCATAAAAAAACTCAGTTTTATTGTGAACGCGCAGTGCATCAGTTCCTTCTGCTCCTGCATGCATTGATACAATCACAACACTTGCTTGTGTCTTCGCTTTTTGTACCAGTGCTTTGGCTGCTTCTAAATCGAGAATAGAATTATAAGATTCATAGGGAGCAAACCCAATCATGCCAACAACAATATTATTCACTTCTAGCAAGAGAATTTGGTTTTTGTGACCTAATGTTTCAATACCAGCAGCTTTAAGATTCTTAACTGTGTCTTTAAATCCCACTGAACCAAAATCTAAAGCATGGTTATTTGCTATATTCATCACATCAAACCCAACATCAGCTAAAAGCTGAGCATAAGTGGGTGGAGAGCGAAAAGCAAAAACTGCTCCTTGAGTGATATCCTTGGTGCTATAAGGGTAGTTTGTTAAACTGCTTTCAAAATTGCCAAACAAAATATCGCTTCTTTGTAAATATGCTCTGACTGAGTTTGGGAAAAGCAGATTGCGGTTACGTGGAAGTTTGTAGTTAGGGTAATTTGTGCCAGGAATAACATCTCCCACAGCTTGAATTGTGATCGTGTCTGGAGATGTATACTCTGGTATAGAAAACGGAATTGGTTCTGTCTCAGTAGATGTCGTAGAGGCGTTTGTTCGCTGCAATTGTCCGAAGCGGATGAATAATCCTATACCAAGACCCAAGCAAAAGCAAAAACTTATAAAACTGAACGAGACTAATTTTCTAAGGTTTTGATGTAGCATATTTTGATTCTTCATATTATGGTGCAAGTATATCCCATAAGTTTGAAAGAACGATGTATACTGGACATTATTTATAACTGAAATTTACATGTTTTTTTATACACTAATTTAATAATTGATATTTTGCGGTTTTCCTATGATCTTAACCATCCTTTTAAAGAAAACACCTTATATAAAAATCCTATTTTATTTTTGCTCAACTAGGTATAGTTTACATTAAGCGATCGGGTGTTCCCTGTTAAGCATTCCCTCTCTTCACGAGTATGTTCATAAACAAAACTGGATTCCTATATATGCTGAAAGAACAGCTTGAAGATATTGAAATTCAATTGTTATTAGAAGGCATACATCGTTATTACGGATTTGATTTTAGAAATTATGCCTTAGCTTCACTCAAACGACGAATTTGGAAAATTATTCGAGCCGAAAGTTTAACCACTATTTCTGGACTGCAAGAAAAAGTTCTCCATGATCCCGAATGTATGGAGAGATTTCTATGTAGCCTCTCGGTTAATGTAACGACTATGTTTCGTGATCCTAACTTTTTTTTGATGTTTCGGAAAAAAGTTGTACCAATATTACGAACTTATCCTTTCATTCGCATTTGGCATGCGGGATGTTCTAGCGGTGAAGAAGTTTATTCTCTGGCAATTTTACTCCAGGAAGAGAGACTTTATCATCGTTGTAGATTGTATGCTACTGATATCAATGAGATGGTTTTAAAAAAAGCAAAAGCTGGAATTTATCCATTAGATGCAATGCAAGATTATACTCAAAATTATTTGCAAGCAGGTGGAAAAAAAGCTTTTTCAGAATATTATACATCAGCTTATGAACATGCTATTTTTTCTTCCTCTCTTAAAGAAAATATAATTTTTTCACAACATAATTTAGTAATCGATAATTCTTTCAACGAATTTAACATTATTTTATGTCGTAATGTTTTAATTTACTTTAATAAAGTTTTACAAGAGCGAGTATTTAATCTTTTTCATGAAAGCCTTGTTCCGTTCGGAATTTTGGGTTTGGGACGTCAAGAAACAATGAAGTTCACTCCGCATGAACAAGACTATGAGCAATTAGAAGGTGGGGAAAAGTTTTACCGTAAAATTCGATAGTTGTTGATAATTACCATAAACTACTAAGTATTAACGACTTATCACTCACTACTCATGACAATTCAATTCATTGCTATTGGTACATCCTTGGGAGGGTTAGAAGCCCTTGAAGTTTTACTCGCTGGATTGCCAAAAAACTTCCCAGTACCTATAGCAATTGTTCAGCATCGCTACAAATCTTCAGATCAAAAATTGAAAGTCGCGTTACAGGAGTACAGTGCTTTAGTTGTCACCGAGCCGCAAGATAAAGAAGAAATTGTGCCTGGCTATATATATTTAGCTCCAGCAGATTATCATTTGATGATAGAAGTAACAAGCGATACGGTTTCTTATCCAACTTTTTCCTTATGCGTTGATGCTCCTGTAACTTATGCACGCCCGTCAATAGATGTGCTATTTGAAACCGCTGCCGATACTTATGCCGAAAGGTTGATTGCAGTCCTCTTGACAGGTGCAAATTATGATGGTACTGAAGGGATGAAAAAAATCAAAGCACGGGGCGGCAAAACTGTGGTACAGGAACCTTCAACAGCAGCTTGTCCAATAATGCCTGAAGCGGCGATCGCCGCTGGAGTCGCAGATAAAGTCCTACCTTTGGCAGATATTGCACCTTACTTAGTGAAGATTTGTAATTTATGATGTAGTTGTTCCCTAATTCTTCATACAAAAAAGCTGTTAGCTGCAGTCAGAAAGAATAACTAAATTTCTAACTTAAGATAGTGTGAATAAAATAAGCGCAAACGTCAAAGTCAATAGGAAGACGTGAAAACGTTTTTATCTATTTCCTAAAGCATACAGATAGAAATGCCATTTGAACCAAAAGTTAACGTTCTGTTGGTAGATGACCATCCAGAAAATTTATTAGCCTTAGAGGCGATTTTAGATAGTCAGCGTCAAAATGTGGTGAGGGCTACATCCGGCGCGGAAGCACTGCGATGTTTGCTCAATCAGGACTTTGCGGTGATTCTGCTGGATGTGCAAATGCCCGACATGGACGGCTTCGAGACAGCAGCCCTGATTCGACAGCGAGAGCGATCGCGCCATACACCAATTATTTTTCTCACAGCATTTAGCACGAGTGATAACATGGTGTTTAAAGGATATTCTGTTGGTGCTGTAGACTACCTCTTCAAACCCATTCATGCAGAAATTTTAAAATCCAAGGTAGCCGCATTTGTTGATCTGTTTCAAAAAACTGTCGAAGTCAAGCGACAAGCGGCACAATTAACACAGATGAATACCGAGCTGAGAAAGCGCGAAGAGATGTTTCGCTCTTTGAGTGCTTGCTCGCCTGTAGGCATTTTTCTCACAGATACATTAGGTAAATGCACTTATATTAATCCACGATATCAAGCTATCTATGGGATGACACTGGAGGAGAGTTTAGGCGACGGTTGGACACAAACAATTCATCCTGAAGATAGAGGGCGAGTGATTACTGATTGGTATGCTATATCAGCTCAAGGACAGGAATACACAGGAGAGTTTCGCATACTCACCTCGACAGGAATTGAGCGTTGGGTTCATATGTCCTCGTCGGCTATGCTTTCGGATCAAAGCGAAGTTATTGGATATATCGGCACTATAGAAGATATTACAGAGCGTAAACAAGCAGAAGAAGAACACATTAAGTTAATCCGCGAACAAGCAGCACGACAAGAAGCTGAAACAGCAAACCGCCTTAAAGATGAGTTTTTAGCCACTCTTTCCCATGAACTTCGTACACCTTTAACTTCAATACTAGGTTGGTCTAAACTGCTACGCCAGCGAAAGATGGATGAAAAAGCCATTATACGCGCTCTAGAAACGATTGAACGCAACGCTACTTTGCAGGCACAACTTATAGACGATATTCTTGATGTCTCGCGGATTATGCGTGGCAAACTAAAGCTCAATCTCTGTCAACTTAATTTAACATCTGTGATTGCAACCGTTGTAGATAGCGTACGCTTAGAAGCTGAGAAAAAAAATATTCAACTTGAGTACATTATTGAACACACTAACACGCAGAACGAGGGAACAAGGGAGACAATAGGAGGGAGGGAGAATTTTCCCTCACTCTCTTCATCCCCAGAGGGGACTTTGAACTCCTCCACCTCTTTTGTCGTTTGTGGTGATCCAAACCGCTTACAGCAAATAGTTTGGAATTTACTGAGTAATGCGCTCAAGTTCACACCCAAAGATGGAAGGGTAGAGGTACGATTGTTACTCAGTGCTGAGTCTTCCTCAGAAACACTTCAACCTCAGCAACACCAGTCATCTGCCGCTAAAAGCTCCTTAGCACTTATTCGGGTGAGCGATACAGGTAGTGGTATCCGCCCAGATTTTCTTCCCTATGTTTTTGAGCGCTTTCGTCAAGCTGATGGTAGCATCACCAGACACCAAGGTGGACTAGGACTAGGACTAGCAATTGTACGTTCTCTGGTGGAAATGCATCGGGGAAGCGTTCATGCCGAAAGTCCAGGAGTAGGACAAGGAGCTACTTTTACTGTGAAGCTGCCGCTGATGGGTACAGGGAAAACGCCAGAACAACAGGAGGAAAAAGAAGACGAAGAGCGGACTACTAAATTTATAACCAACTACACGACTAAGTCAGAAAATACCTCCTGTAGTGCAGGGTGAACTAAGCGATGATCTTGTACGTTCACACCTTTGGCTAATGCTTGGTTGTTCGTCAGTGCTTTTATCCCCGAGTTTGCTAACTGCAAGACATAGGGTAGAGTACTATTGTTCAATGCTTGGCTTGAAGTCCAAGGTACTGCCCCCGGCATATTAGGAACGCCATAATGCACCACACCCTCTTCAAGATACACAGGATGAGTATGGGATGTGGGGTGTACAGTTTCCACGCAACCGCCTTGATCAACAGCAACATCGACTATGACAGAACCAGGATGCATTTGTTTAACCAAGTTGCGGGACACAAGGATGGGTGCTCTACGTCCTGGGATTAAAACAGCACCGATGAGTAAGTCAGCATTTTTGACTCCAGCTTCAATATGGGCGGAGTTGCTGTAAAGCAGTTCGACTCTGGAACCAAACAAGGTTTCCAGATACGCGAGGCGCTCAACATTAACATCAATAATCTGGACAGCAGCGCCCATACCCACAGCAATTTTCGCCGCTTCTGTACCGACGACACCGCCGCCTAAAATCACGACTTTGCCCGGTTTAACTCCAGGTACACCCCCCAGCAAAACTCCTCTACCACCTTGCTGACGCTCTAGAAATCTTGCCCCAAATTGTACGGATAACCGACCTGCAATAATGCTCATGGGAGTCAGCAAAGGTAATTTGTTGTTCCCTGGTTGTTCTACAGTTTCATAGGCGATCGCCGTTACACCGCAATCAATCAGATGTTCGGTTAACTTCCGGTCGGCGGCTAAATGCAGATATGTAAACAAAATTTGCCCCTTCTGCAAAAACTTATACTCCGCAGACAGTGGCTCTTTGACTTTGACAACAAGTTCGCACTTCCAAGCTTCGTCAGTGGTGGTGACTATCTTCGCGCCAGCGCTTATGTAGTCATCATCTGTAAATCCTGCCCCGATACCTGCTTGAGTTTCTACGAAAACTCTATGACCATTTTCTTGTAAGACTCGCACACTAGAAGGACTTAACCCAACTCGAAACTCTTGATCTTTTGTTTCTTTAGGAATACCAATTTCCATTTATTGCCTCTTATGAATTTTTGTATAGCTATAGTTTGTCAGTCTCATCTATATTCTGTTGAATCAGAAACTACGAATTTTAGAACTCGTATTGAAGTCGAAAGTATAGAAGTGCAAAGACTACACTCAGCTTTGAGAACACAGCGCTGTTTCACCCTCGAACAGAGGATACCTTTATGGGGGATTAACCTTTGGGACTCTACACTTGACTACTCCGGACGACTGAACTTTCTTTGATACCACCACTGTAGTTCAAACTTTTACTCTTGACGATTACCAAAGTACTTCTACAATAAACTAAGATAAGAATCGTAAAGAAATGTAAACAGTGACAATCCTGCAAAATAGCTCAGGTGTGTTGTCACTTAAATATCCATTTACAAATATCCACTTAAAAGTTCATTTGCCAAAAAGAGGTTTTCAATGATGATACAGCCAAGCGTAACTCCTAAGTTGGAAGAGCCAAAGTTCGGGTTTAATGAATATGCTGAGCGTCTGAATGGTCGAGCTGCAATGATTGGCTTCCTAATCATGGTGGTAATAGAGTATGTTACCAACCAAGGAGTCTTATCATGGCTCGGTCTTAAGTAGCATTTTTACTAAGTACAAGAGTGATTGTTGTACTTAGTAAATGACCAAAAGCTCAAACCAGCTGAATATCCCAGCTGGTTTTGACCAAGACACTTGGGTGTAGGTGAGTAGGAGATATAAAAACAGAAACCGTGAACCAGATATTTATCCCTTACACCCTTACACCCTTACACCCCTAACCTAATTGTTGACTTTATCAAACCTTTGCTTGAGCGTTAATGGTAGTAGAACTGAACCGAACTATAATGAAATTGAGGCTCTATCACAAAAGCGTCAATTGCTCTTGAGGTGGTCTCAGAAAATATAAATATACATATAAAGGTGAACAGGAACAAAAAAGCTTGTGATGAATGCTGTATTTCCTCGTTTTTTGAAGTCAACCTACCGTAAAGAACCAATTATCAGTGTATTGATTACAATGGGAGTCATAGATGCATTGATTGGTGGATTAGACGATAGCTGGTCGTTGTTTGCTTTTGGCTTAGGGACAACAGGAATAGCGCTAGCTTACAAATGGTGGCGGATTCAGCAACGGCCACCCTTGCCTGAGGAACCTGTGGTGCAACATTATCTGCCTTCGCGATCGTCAAGTGCTGCTTTACCGATGCTGAGCGTTTCTAAGAAAAAGCCACCATACCAGTAGATTTTGACTCTGAAATTTGAGTCATCATATTTATTATTGATTGTTGCTAAAAAAAATCAAATATGGTATGCTTTGCTACCTATAGCGCCAGTATGATCATTGATGGGCGGAGGTTTACCGCCTGTCAATATGGTACAGGCTATCTTGAGATATTTTAAATATATGAATAATCACAATAAATTCCTCTTACTTATCCAAAATGCGAAGCTTTCTGGGCGTAGAAAGGAATTTCAGTCTCAAATAACCAGTACCAAGAATTTTGTGATACTCATGAGCGTAGCAGGTGCTGTTGCCATCACTTCGCTTATCCAAATACCATCTGCAATCCCTGTTGAGTTTCAAGTGACACCAGTGGCTCAACCCACCACGAGTGTTGCTAATCCACAACTTCTTTACACATTCATACAGCATACCGGAACTATTAAATCTCTCGCCTTCACTCCAGATAGCCGAATTCTTGTGAGTGGTGGCTATGATAATGAAGGCATCATTCGCTTATGGGATACAACAACTGGCAGAAGGATTGGAATTATTAATAGAGCACAAAAAAGCGCAGTAGAATCTATCGTGATTTCGCCAGATGGTCAAACTCTTGCCAGTTGCAGTGATGACAACACTATTAACCTTTGGAATCTCAAAAGCCGCAAATTTACTCGCTCCTTTGTGGAACATACAAGCAATGTACTATCTTTAGCCGTAACTCCAAATGGTAAAGTTCTTGTGAGTGGCGCATTAGATGGTATTCGGATGTGGGATTTGCTACAACAGCGCCCACTTGGGATTTTGACACGTTTTGATAACTCGATTAATACAGTGGCGATTAGTCCTGATGGTCAGACGCTGGCGAGTGGTGATAATATTGGCGTGATTAAGCTATGGGATTTGAGTAGTGGAAGATTAATCCGCACAATTGCAGGGGCGCATTATAATACAGTCACTAAAATAGTTTTTACCCCAGATGGAAGGACGTTTGTCAGTGCGAGTCGCGATCGCACAATTAAAGTCTGGAATGTTACCACTGGACAATCAGTTCGCACCCTGACAGGAGACAACAACTGGGTAAATGATATCGCCATCAACCCAAACGGACAAACCCTTGCCAGTGCTGCTAGAGATGGAATTAAGCTGTGGAATTTAACAACAGGCGAGTTAATAACCACACTTTATGGACATTCCGACTGGGCGAGCGTTGTAGCCTTTAGTCCTGATGGAACAAAGCTTGCTACTGGTGGATTTGATACAAGAGTTAATGTTTGGTTAGTTGGTCAGTAAATCACATAATGGTTCAACCATCAAAACTTTTTTGGGTTTTGATGGTTGAACTTCGGGGCTACTTGTTGGCGATAGATTCGCTTGCCTCACGCGCAAAGCGCTCAGCATGAGCGTGAGGCAGATCGCGTTACTTAGGTGTTATTGCCACCGGAGTAGAACAGTTGATTATATGTCTTGAGGCCAGATTCTCCAAGGTTACCTGTTAAGGGTTGGAAAGCATCAGCGAATTTGCTGAACAGGGAATTAACTAGATTATCACCAGCGTCTTTGATTCCCATCGACAAGACCAAATTATCCAACTTACCGAGAAACTCACCAGCAGCAGTGTTGGATTTGTCAATAATCACAGACCAATTGCCATCACCAATAACTACGCTGTTGCTGGTAAAGACATGGTTACCAGTACCAATGATTGTGTTATTACTACCGAAGTCCCAGTTACCATTACCAATGGTTGTGTTGTTATTTCCAAAATCCCAGTTACCATTACCGAGAGTTACGTTGTCACTGGTTGACTCCCAGTACCAGTTGCCATTACCAATGGTTCTGTTGTTTTGACTAGACTCTAAATTCCAGTTGCCATTACCAATGGTTGCGTTGTTCTTAGTGGAGTCCCAATTCCAGTTAGCATTACCTACGCTTACATTGGATTGTCCGTAGTTCCAGTTGGCATTACCAATGACAGCGTTGTTACCACCAAAGTCCTTATTGCCATAACCAATGGGTATGCCGCCTTCAGCAGTGTTAAAAATGTTGTCAGCGCCACTGAAGGGTAACAGACCACCAAGGACAGTGGACAAGATATCGGTGGGTGGTTGAACAGCCTGAGATCCACCTTGAGTCCCACTACCAGCAAATACGTTGCTGTACGGATCACCATTACTAATGTTTTGAATACCAGTATTAATACTAGTATTTGCGCTCAGTATGTCATTTTTATAGAGCGTCAACAAATCGGAAGGTGATTTCAAAGGCGTATTGTTAGCACTGAACAGTTTTTTACCTGTAGCAGAGTTGACTGTTTTGGTGAAGTTTAACAGGTCATCTTGGACAATCCTTAAGATGTCGGAGGGTGAGCTACTTCCGCCAGCGCCTTTTAAGTCCTGACCAAACAGGACTTGCACAATATCTACAGATGGTTGCTGAGGTATACTGCCAGGAGCAATACTCGTGTTATTAGTAGGTACAAGCAGGTTGCCACCACTTGCACCTTGGATACCAGTACCAGCAACCAAGGTATTAGCACCAGCAACCGAAGTACCAGCACCAGCAACCGAGGTACCAGACGCACTTGGCAAGGTTTGACTATAGACGGATGTCAGCAAACTCTCAGTTGATTTAGGTATAGCGAAATTTGTACCATATGCCTGTTTGAAGTTATTGAGATCTGACGCACTGGTAGTACCGAACGGGTTGTTTCCACCAGCAAATGGGTTTCCACCACTGGAAGAAATAGTAATGCCACTCTGAGATATTTTGTAACTCAGTTTGTCCATGACTGAGTCAACCAACTGCTCGACAGTAAAATTTATCGCTTTTGAAAATCTTTCCGGTGTATTTTCTTTACCGATGATCCATTGACTCTCACCAACAACTACGTTGCCAAGACTAGCGAAAGGTTGACCGCCACCACCAGCATACGGATTGTTTGCAGCACCAGCAAAGGTGTTGGTGCTGCCAGATCCTAAGCCGGTACTACTTAAGTCGCTAGCACCTAAGATGCTAGAAAACGTGTTGCTGCTACCACCAACAGCGCTAGTACCTGAGCTGCTAGCAAACAAGTTGCTGCTGCTGGCTAAGGTGTTAGTACCACTTGCAGATGAGTTGGTGTTACTGATTGGAGCCAGACTGCTAGCAGTAGGAGCAGAGGTGCTAGCTGTAGGCACAAAGGTGCTAGCTGTAGGCACAAAGGTGCTATCAGTAGGCAAAGAGGTGCTATCAGTAGGCAAAGAGGTGCTATCAGTAGGCACAAAGGTGCTAGCAGAATAAGTGTCAACCGGTAGGGAACTGCCACCAGTAGTTAGGGGATCTGAAACTGGTGCTACACTACCAGCCGAGTAGTTGCTAACACCAGCTAGATCAGTAGCTGGGGGAAAAACTGAATTGGTGTCAGGATTAACGGTAGAAGTTGTCATATAAAAATAATCCTCCTAATTTTTAGGACTCAAACCTCGTAAAATGTGGGAAATTAAATACATAAAGCCTGCCTTATTGCTTTAGTCTTTGGTTTTTTAAGTGCAGGCTATTTATTGGCTAGTAGATCTTGGAATGTTGTTGGGTTGATCCTTTTACCGGTCAACCCAACATTTTTGACTTCAAACTGGGACGTTAAATAATCGGAGTGCTAGTACTAGCGATCGCATTGTTCCCAGAGTGCAATGAATCAATAGCTTGACTCAAAGTTGTGATGTCATTCACGAACAGTTGCAAGACTTCAGTTGATGATTGCGGAAGCTGACTGCCGACACCAGAATTCTGATTAGCAAGGTTGTCAGAGCTTAAGATATCAGCTTTTACTTGCTTCCAAATCTCAGAACGCAAAGGAAACACACTGCTACTATCAGTCACTGGACTGCTACCACTTAACACACTGTCATTACCAACAACTGTGTCCTTACCACTAGATGCACTGGCATTGCCATTTAAGAAGGGTGAATCGCTGCCATAGACTGCATTCACCAAATCAACCACAGGTGCCAGAGGCTGATCGTCACTTGCATCGGCGTTGTCACTTCTATATTGGTTGACAATGTCAGTAAAGGTTGAAATGTCTGTCCGCATGTTCTCCAAAAAATTGGATGATAACTGCGGAAAAACACTGTCACTACTAGCAGCAGAGTTAGTGTTAGAAGTTGCCATGACTAAAAATCCTCCTATTGTTAGAACAAAAATGTTGTTGAACTAGGGAAACTAAAGAAAGCAAGCTAGATCGGTCTCTAAGTTTCTTCTTTGGTTTCCTCACAGGAGACTAGTTTGGCTAGTAGGTCTTGGAATGATGTAGGGTTGCCTTAGGTATTGGTTAACCCAACAATTTTTCTTTCAAGGTGAAACTTTAAGCAAACGGGATGCCACCACCAAACTGGTTGCCACCACCAAACTGGTTGCCACCACCAAAGCTGCCGATGCTGTTAGGATCAAAGCCGCCGCTGCTGCTGTCACCATTTACAGCTGATGTGCTACCCAGGCTGGAAACCCCGTTGACAACATTATTCGTCAGTTGCCATGACAACACATCTGTACTTTCGGCAGTAGGACCAGCAGCTAGGTATTGATCAATCAGTATTCTGTTCTGAAACGACAACGAATCGGTTGCGCTTCCAAAATCGATGCCACCTTGGCTGCCGCCACTGAACCCGCCAGCACTGCCATCAGAGGAAGCGCCAGTCAACACGTCAGTGCTACCGCCACCAGAGGGAGCACTGCCACTACTAGTGCCAATAGCAGCCCAAGGGTTGATACCACCAGTAAGCGGGCTACCAGCAGCATTCGGGTTACCAAAGTTAGTAAAGGGGCTACCGCTACCAGCACCACTGGGAGCGCCACCGATCGTACCACCACCAGTAGCATTGCTAAAGCCTTCTAATACGTTCTCAGTAGAAGTAACTTCACTCAAGCGACCCCAGGGAGATTGTTGCAGTACACTCCCGAGATCACCACTACTATTGTTGTCAGTTGCCATTAGAGAGAATCCTCCTATTTCCAGGTGAAAAGTTACGAAAGCACAGGCATATAATCTAGGCAAAAAATAAGCCTGTCTTTTTAATTTTTTCTTGCTCTGTTATTGCCAAAACTAGTAATTATTTATCTGGGCATTACAAATCAATAATGGCTTTGTTTCGGAAATTCTCCAATGAATGTAGAGAGCACTTAATGAAAACTGTAATTAACGCTACTATCTCTAAAAAATAAGCAATTTTCAGAAAATTATCAATCAAAATTCTTTTGATTTATTTGTCATTTTTTTAGATTTTTTTATGTTATTTTTCTATTAGTTAAATATAAAAAATATAAGTGTAAAAATATATCGTTGGAAAGATGTTGAACATCGACAATTATAGTTTTTTCTGCTCAATTTATAGCAGTACCTCTGGCTATACTTTTCGGATAAGCACTACTCATTTTCCTTGCTACTTGGGAAAACGTTAAAGCGAAAGAGGCAAAGGATGAATTTTTCCCTTTCCCCCTAACTCAAAAGTATTAATATAGGACTCCTATTTGATTTTTGAAAAAAACTCAGTATACCTGTATTGCTTTTTCCCTGTTCCCTGTTCCCTGTTCCCTGCCCTGACGAGCTGTTCAGAAATCAAACCGGATTCCTATATCTCTGTTAAAAACACAAAATACTACACTTTACTTCCTACACCTGTCCTGAAGCTACTAAACTACGTTGATCGGGTGTGGATCTGCGATCAACGACTTTACCCAAAACTGACAATTCCTGAACCAAACTGACTAGCTACTGAATAGATATAGCAATCCTAAATCATTTATAAACAATTCCTGTTCCCTGTTAAGCGTTCCCTGTTCCCTGTTAAGCGCCCTCATGAGACAATTTACAATCTCATTTAGGACTGCTATAACTGCGTTTCAAATAGTCAATAGTCCCTAATATTTGGACAAAGATTAAGAATTGAGGATTTTAGCAACAGTTTGCACATCCTTGTCGCCTCTGCCTGAGCAGTTTATGACAATCCGAGGACTACCATTTAACTGAGGACACAGCTTTGCTAAATAGGCGATCGCATGAGCGGTTTCCAAAGCTGGAATAATTCCTTCTAGTTGAGACAAAAGCTGCAACGCCTCCAAAGCTTCAGAATCGCTGACGCTGTAGTACTCCGCGCGACCAAGTTCCTTGAGATAGCTATGCTCAGGACCAACCCCTGGATAGTCCAAACCAGCACTAATCGAATGTGCTTCGATAACCTGACCATCATCATCTTGCAGTACATAGCTCATAGCCCCGTGCAACACGCCGATTCGTCCCAGTGTTAAAGTTGCTGCGTGCTTCTGGGTGTCAACACCTTCACCCGCTGCTTCAACTCCAATCAGGCGCACAGATGGTTCATCCACAAACTCATGGAACAGTCCAATCGCATTGGAACCACCGCCAACACAAGCCAAGAGAATATCAGGTATTCCTCCCCATTTTTCTTGAGACTGAGCGCGAGTTTCTTTACCAATCACAGCGTGGAAATCGCGTACTATCATCGGGTACGGATGGGGACCTGCAACAGAACCGAGGATGTAGTGAGTCGTTTCCACGTTTGTCACCCAGTCCCGAATCGCCTCGGAGGTTGCATCTTTGAGTGTTCCAGTACCCGCCTCTACTGGACGGACTTCTGCCCCCATCAGTTTCATCCGAAACACATTCAGGGCTTGGCGTTGCATATCCTGGATGCCCATGTAAATCACGCATTGTAGACCAAAGCGAGCGCACACGGTCGCAGTTGCGACCCCATGTTGACCGGCTCCGGTTTCAGCGATAATGCGTTGCTTACCCATGCGCTTTGCCAACAACACCTGACCTAAAGCATTATTAATTTTGTGAGCACCTGTATGATTTAAATCTTCCCGCTTGAGATAGATTTGTGGTTCTGTGCCATCACTGTGAGCGTAGTGTGTAGTGAGACGCTCGGCAAAATATAAGGGAGTGGAGCGTCCCACATAGTCTTTTAGTAAATTTTGTAACTCTGCTTGGAAGCTTGGCTCGTTGCGGTATTGCTCATATGCTGTTTCCAATTCACTTAATGCGGGCATTAAGGTTTCAGGAACATACTTACCGCCGAACTTTCCGAATCTCCCCAAGGAGTCGGGTCTTGCAGTCGCCAATTCAACTTTATTATTGATATCTGAGATGCTAACCACTAGATATAACCTCTTAGCTTCTAGTAACTTTTCAGGAGTCTTAATAATAGTTAACAGTCAACAGTTGTTTTTGACTGATAACTGATAACTGTTCACTGTATTGAACCTACCGTTTGAAGAGACGGTTGGGCAATTGCGGCTTTCAATTCTTGAGAAAGTTGTTCAACAGCTTGCAGTCCTTCTGTGGGACTACCATTTGCTAATCTTTGAACAAAGGCACTGCCAACAATAACACCATCTGCGCCCCAATCGCTTACCTGACGTGCCTGTTCTGGTCCAGAGATGCCAAAGCCAACACCAATCGGTTTATCAGTTATGCTTCGCATCTGGGTTAGTAAGGTTTTGACGCGATCTTGTAGTTGGGAGCGAACACCAGTCACACCAGTCACACTTACAAGGTAGATAAATCCTTGGGATTGCTTGGCGATCGCCTCAATTCGCTCTTTGGAACTGGTAGGAGCGACAAGTAAAATGACTTCTATTCCAAATTCTGCAGCCGTGTTAATTAGATATTCTGCTTCTTCTAACGGCAAGTCTGGTACGACTAATCCCCGTACTCCAACCTTGGCGAGTTGCGCCAGAAACGACTCAACACCCCGATTGAGAATTGGATTGTAGTAAGTAAATAAAATGATCGGCGCTTGCAAGTTTGGACTCACATCGGCAACAATCTCTAACACATGCTCTAACTTAGTTCCCTTGTGCAACGCACGAGTAGCAGCCGCTTGGATCACAGGACCATCTGCTAGTGGATCAGAGTAAGGAACACCGAGTTCAATAAAGTCAGCACCATTGCTGTCTAAGATGCGTAAAGCTTCTTTTGTGGTTTGTAAGTCAGGATCTCCAGCTGTGATGAAGGGAATTAAAGCGCGCTGATTGCGATCTCTTAAAGATTGAAAACGTTGGGAAATGGAACTCATCAGAATAATGCACCTAAGTAATGAGTATTGGTTTAGTAGTCAGTGTTGCAATCGCCTACTACGAGTCAGCAACTTGCACAACAATCTTACCGCGTACACCTTTGCCCCCTTTCTCAAGTTTTTGATGGGCTTGGGCAATTTGACTTAGAGGAAACGTCATTCCAACCACAGGTTTGATTTGACCCCGTTCAATGAGCTTTCTCAAAGCTTCGAGTTTCGGGCGGGCATTTTCTAAGTGTACAAAGTGAACTGTAATATTTTTGAAAATAGCTGGGTTAAGGTCACCCTGTACGCCTGTGACTGTCACAGCGCGACCCTCAACTTTCGTTACTGTTAGGCTTTGGGCTAAAACTTCGCCTGGTACGGTAGAAAAAGTCACATCAACTCCTTCACCACCCGTTTCTTTCAAGATAATGTCGATAAAGTTTTCGTTACGGTAGTCTATCACTCTATCTGCACCGATAGACTTCACCAAATCAAAATCATAACTGCCGCAGGTTGTGTAAACATAAGCACCTGCTGCTTTGGCAATTTGGATAGCGAAGCAGCCTACACCCCCTGCACCACCATGAATCAGTATGGTCTCGCCTACTTTAAGACTTGCTCTATCGAACAAAGCAGCCCATGCTGTACCGCCCGCCACCGGCACACTAGCCGCTTCTGTATGCGATAAATTGGCGGGTTTTTTGGTAAGAATTGACTCATTAATGACATGATATTCAGTATTTGCACCCTGACCATCCATAAGTCCTATGGCGTAATAGACTTCGTCACCGACCTGAAAATCTCTGACGTTTTCTCCAATCGCCTCAACGACTCCTGAAACGTCGTAGCCGAGAATTGCAGGTAGTTTTATCCTAGATCCAAACAGTCCTTGGCGTACTCCACAATCAGCAGGATTAACTGATGTTGCATAAACCTTGACCAAAACTTCGTTTTTACCTGGTATCGGCTTATCCACCTCGCGCTGAGCAAAAACTTCTGGACTTCCGAAGCCTGTTATCACCATAGCTTTCATGCCCGTTTTTCCTTTGTCACTACTGTGAGGTGCTAGGAGTTGAGCAGACTACGCACAGCCTGCTGTAGATCAGCTTGTTTGACTAACGACTCTCCTACCAAAACGGCACGAACACCCGCTTGGGCGACAAATGATAAATCAGCAGGAGTATATAAACCAGACTCACTGACTATGGTAATACCAAAGCTTTGCAACTTTGAGCGTCGCTCTTCTACAAGTTGCTGAGTGAGTCTGATATCCACAGTAAAATCTTCTAGATTGCGATTATTGATCCCCACTAAGCGCAGGTCATCAAGTTTTAGCACTCGATCCAGTTCAGCTAAGGTATGAACTTCTACCAAAGCTTTCATTCCCAAATCGTGAATCACGCGCAAAAAGTCTTGAAGTGCTTCATCGCTAAGGATGGCAGCAATCAGCAGTACAGCGTCTGCGCCTGCTACCCGTGCATAATAGATTTGGTAGATATCGATGATAAACTCTTTACACAGTAGTGGAAGTGCAACTTGCTGTCTGATATTACGCAGGTTATCAAAACTGCCTTGAAAGAACTTAGTGTCAGTCAAAACAGATAGACAAGCTGTACCACCTTGCTCATAAGCTTGGGCGATCGCCACTGGATCAAAGTCAGCCCGGAGAACTCCACGACTCGGCGAAGCTTTCTTAACCTCTGCAATCAAGCTTGGTTGATGAGGATTTTGCTTTAAAGTCGTTAGAAAATCTCGTACACTTGGAGCAGCATTTAACTGCTGTTGCAAAGTCGCTAGTGGCAGTTCTTGCCGCATTTGTGCGACCTCTTGCTTCTTGTACCACACAATCTCTTCGAGAATGTGGCGTGGACGGACATTAGCAGTAGCGACTGAGTTACTCATATGCTGCTTACCAGATGAGGGAGTGATTTTAACGAATGACTATTGACTCTTGAGTTTGGGTGTATGCACGCACTACGTTTTTAATAATTGCCAGACCAAGTTCTCCTGCCAGAGTCATAATGGATTCTGGATGAAATTGCACAGCTGCTATAGGAAGTGTTTGATGCTCAATTGCCATGATCACATGGTCATGAGAAATGGCTGTTACGTTCAGTTGTGCTGGCAATTTTTCCGGTAAGGCAAACAAGGAATGATATCTACCCACAGAAAACGATTCTGGCAAACCCTTGAACAGGACAGAATTTGAATCGTTGACAAAAATCCGTGAAGACTTGCCATGTTGAGGATAGTTGAGAACTCCCAGTTCTCCACCAAACGATTCAACAATGCCTTGAAGTCCTAGACAGACTCCAAAAAGTGGAATTTGCCGACGTAAGCAAGCCTGGACAGTTTCTGGAACACGAAAATCATTCGGTCTACCAGGACCAGGAGATAGAACAACTAAGTCTGGACGTTCTGTGTCAAACAGCGATTCTGAGAAACCATGACGTAGTGTTGTGACTGTAGCACCGGTTTGGCGGATGTAATTTGCGAGTGTGTGAACAAATGAATCTTCGTAGTCGATGAGTAAGATGCGCTTACTAGGTTCAACATCTTGGATGCAGGCGCTCAATTTTGTTAGCTGAGATTCTTCTGATTTTTTTTCCTGCTTCGCGCGACGAATTGTCTCAAATAAAGCCGCAGCTTTAGTCATTGTCTCTTGTTCTTCTGCTGATGGCAAGGAGTCATAAAGAATTGTAGCGCCAACTCTCACCTCGGCGATTGAGTCTTTTAACCGAATTGTCCGCAAAATCAATCCGGTGTTAAAATCGCCGTTGAAGTTTAAGTAACCAACAGCGCCACCATACCAACGTCGAGCACTCCGCTCATGGTTTTCGATAAACTGGATTGCTGAGCGTTTGGGTGCGCCTGTGACTGTGACTGCCCAAGTATGGCTCAAAAAGGCATCCAAAGCATCAAATTCTGGTCTTAATAATCCTTCTACATGATCCACTGTGTGAATCAAGTGGCTATACAATTCTATTTGACGACGACCAATCACTTGTACCGAGCCTGGTTCGCAAATCCGTGATTTGTCATTACGATCCACGTCTGTACACATGGTCAGTTCAGCTTCTTCCTTTCCAGAGTTGAGGAGTTGACGAATCTGCTCAGCATCATCTAGAGCATCTTGTCCTCGGGTAATTGTCCCACTGATTGGGCAAGTCTCTACACGCCTACCTTCGACTCGCACAAACATTTCTGGAGATGCACCGATCAGATACTCTCCACCTAAGTTAAATATAAACCCATAGGGACTGGGATTGATTTGCTGTAGTGTTTGGAATAGTTTGCTCGGTGGTTGTTCACAGGATTCAAAAAAGCTTTGACTGGGAACAACTTCAAATAAGTCTCCCCGACGAAAGTAATCTAGTGCGACTTTTACTTGATTTGCATACTCTCCTGATTTATGGTCAGAAGCTAGAACGGGAACATGGCGCTCTCCTTTATAATCAACCGAGTCACCTGTTCGTGGAAGATTTTTGGTACTACCATGCCCTGTTTCAAACTCGTACTGTATACGGTATGATCGTTGCGAGTAGTAGTCAACAATCAGTAGTTCATCTGGTAGATACAGTACTAAATCCCGTTGATCTGTGGGACGCTCTAAACGCCTGGGAATGGGTTCAAACTGGAATACCAAGTCATATCCAAATGCTCCATACAGTCCTAAATGCTCGTCTTCATTACTAGAGAAAGTATGGAGGATATCGCGGATAAGTGTGAATGCAGAAGGTTGCTTACTGCGCTCTTCTTCTACAAATAGTTGCACAGCTGGCTTGACAAAACCCTTGATGTCATGATTCTCTAATTCAACCTCTTGAAGTTGAGAATGCGCCGACAATCGCGTCAAAAGAACTGGTAGAAGCACTTTGCCTCTATTGTTGAGCGCTCTTAGCGTGAAAGTGTTCTCACGTGTTGTCACCTCCAGTGGTGGATTAACAAATCCAATCGCCCACCTTTTATATCTCCCTGGATACTCGTAGCTACTTTTGAGTAAACCTCCACGCTGAGAGTTCAGGTGAAACAAAATTTCGTCGAGAGCTGTGTCCGTCTGTACTTCACTGATTGAGCGAAATATATTTATACCGCCAACAGTTGTGTAGGAATGAGAATCAACAATCATGCGCTATTTCTCTGAAGTAGTCATCAGTCATTGGGAACCACTTGATTTTTGGGCGTTAGGCGCGTTGTAGCAAGTGGTGAAATGACTAATTATTCTAAATTATTGTGTATCTAAACTATGTAACTATATATTCACACTAAAAAAATCATACAAGCTGTGATCAGCAAGAAATCACACATAGAACTTGTCCAAAACTGGGTGTCATTCTAGTTGTCTATTCAAATAAGAATTTTATTGCCTAAATAAAACGAACTAATAAACCTGTTGGAATATGATGTTACATTCAATCAGGTAACAAGCTTATACTTTCAACTTTTGAATGCTAACTATTTAGTGTCAACAGTCAAAACCTCAAGCAAAGTTTTAGATTTGAATGCTACTTGGTATGAGATTAGCGTATCTAAATGTTAAGCAATGAGATATGAACAATTTTTTGATAGATGTGTCAAATCTTTGGCTCATACTATTGTGACTAGATACAATTCCTAAAAGTATATGAGTGTATTGTGTCGCTTCTACCCAAAGTTATAATTTTTTTTAAAAATTTTTATTCAAGGTGTTTAAGAATTAAGTGACAAACATCTCTGGCGGCTATTGATTCAGACTCAAGTAAGTGAGTTTGGCGAGTCATAAATAATGGTCTATTGGCAGGAGGAGCAGTGACACAACCATGAGAGCCACGCACTAAAGTAGGATCTAAGGGAATAACATCCATTAAGTAGCGAAAACCAAGCTGTTTTTTCAGCAGTTTTAAACCAATTTTGAACTGGGGAAATTTGATATCCGGCTCGATGAATAATTCCACAGGATCATAACCAGGCTTACGATGAATATCAACTGTTCTGGCAAAATCAGGGGCACGATTGTCATCAAGCCAATAGTAGTATGTAAACCAAGCATCTGAATTTGCGATCGCCACTAATTCTCCTGACCTTGAGTGATTCAGACCGTAAGCTGGCTTTTCGTCTTCGCCTAAAACTTGAGCAACACCGTGGGTGTCTTCTAAGAGCGATCGCACTTTAGGAATATAAAACGGGTCATTCACATAAACATGAGCAATTTGATGGTCAGCGACAGCAAAAGCCTGACTTGCACCGGGATCAAGCAGTTCTCGCCCCAATTCCTCACGCACGGTTAGCAAACCATTTTCCCGCAGTTTCCGATTGAGGTGGACGGGTTGGGATACGGGTGTAATACCGTATTCTGACAAAACAATAACTTGAGCACCTCGATTTTCGTAGTACTGAATCAAATCGCCGCAAACAGCGTCAATTTCTTGTAAATTCTTGGTGACTCGCTTGTCCTCAGGAGCAAACTTTTGCAAGCAATAGTCCAGATGAGGCAGGTAAATTAAAGTCAGCGTTGGATCGCAGCTTTCTTCTACCCACTTGGCGCTCTTAGCGATCCACTTAGTAGAAGCAATGGATGTGTTAGGACCCCAGAAATTAAACAGAGGAAACTGACCTAGTTCAGCTTGGAGTTGGGATCGCCATTCATGAGGCTGTGTATAAATGTCGGGAATTTTTCTCCCATCAGCCGGATACATTGGTCGGGGAGTCACTGTATAGTCCGCTGACGAGTACATGTTGTACCACCAAAACAAATTGGCGCAGGTAAAAGATGGATCTAACGAGCGTGCTATGTCCCACACTTTAGGAGCCTGAACGAGTTTGTTAGATTGTCGCCAAAATTTTACTTCACACTCGTCGCGAAAGTACCACCCATTAGCAACAATGCCATGTTCATTCGGCATTTTGCCTGTGAGATAGGTTGCTTGAGCGGTGCAGGTGACAGCAGGTAACACGGGGGTGATCGCACTCACTTTCCCAGAAGCCGCCCAACGTGACAGCGACGGTGTATTCTCTCCCAGTAGACTAGGCGTTAATCCTACTACGTTGAGAACAACAGTTTTATTCATAGTCTGATGTAAATAACTTTATAATTCAGTAGGAAGCTTAACAGCTGATCAAATCTAAAGGACTGCTATTCACTAACATTTTTGATAACACCCACTCATACTCTCGTTGGATTGATGCTAGTAAATCTAGTTTCATCTCAGTCGGCAGCACTTCCCAAGTATAAGTTTCAATTTCCAGGTGGCTACAGGCATGATTGATTTGCAGCAAGTCTAACACGGTAGAAATGTCGTCTTGAGTAGATTGGAACAGTTGGTAATCATGGATAAAAATCGGGACATGAAAGTGAATCCGCCATTCACGATCTGTGGTATTATCCAAATCTGGTAAAGCCTTTTCCAAATCTGTATAATGACGTAAGCGTCCTGTACTTTCGCGGGCTATGACTTGATGTAAGTACGTAGACTCAGCAAAAGGAAGTAACCGCTTTTTCACTAAAGAGCGCTGTTCTATATCGTTGGGTATGTTCACTTGCAACGCAGCACTGATTTGAATTTTACCAACTTGAATTCCTGCTGCTTGAAATTGCTTGAAAACCGAAACTGGGTTTTCATACTCCACAGCAAAGTGGCACGTATCATAACAAACACGGACGTGTTCTAGTATTAGAGCTTCAGCTGCTTCTAAAGAAATCCCCAGATGCTTTGTTAAATATTCTCCCCCAATCGGCAACAACTGCGTCTGGAAATAATCAACCACTTCAGCCGCATTTTCTATCAATCCATCTGGTTCTGGTTCTAAATCTATGTGCAGGAGTTTTCCTGTTTCGCTTCGGATGCGTGCCATTTGTGCCACGACCTGTGCTAAGTTGAGGCTGGCACTACTTGTTAATGACGTCAGGAAAAGTTGATTTCCTTTGAACCAAGGTTTATATGACAACGGTAGTGTAGAAATGCTACCCTCCATATCGGCGGGCAAGAGTTGTGCCAGGATATTTACCAGTCGTAGGGTATACTCCAATCGCTCCTGCTTAGACCAGTCTGGTGCATAAACTTGGTCTTTGACAACCTGCCAATGAAATCCACCGAAGGGAAAACCATTTAAGGTAAACACGTATAAGTCAAGTTCTGTTAACCATGACTGAAACTCGGCTAAGGCGTTTCCTTGTAGCAGTTCTCTGGTTGCGACATCTGCTAAACGCAATCCAATACCATAGGGTTTTTCTGGGGCTAGCTGTGCTTTGAGTGCAGGAATGTATTGCTTTAAGTTGGCAAAGACTTTGCTCCATTCTTCACCAGGATGAATATTCGTGCAGTAGGTTAGGTGAAAGTTGTGATTTGTTTCTATTTTCATCTGTATTTTTAATCGTGCCTGTTATCGTTGACTCAACTTGTGATGAAAGCCTACTTAGAGGTTTGGAACTACAGATGGACACAGATAGACGAGGCAGTGCGTTGGGGAGGACAGTGCCGTGCGCGGGTTAAGCGCGTTGAGGCATGTGGCGTGAGCCAGTACTTGATGAGGGTTTCCCGACAGAGGTATCTAGCGTCCGGCAACGCCCGACTTGTAGACGCCGGAGGCGGCTTCCCGATAGCCGTAAGGCGTGGCGTCAGCCATAGGGTAGCACCTGCCGTGCAGATAGTTTATCTGTGTCATTTGTGTCCATCTGTGGTATTTTTCAAAATTTTTCAACCGTTTCACATCACACATTCCCAACCTGAGGCTGGTAAGGAATAATTGTAAAACTCGCCCAACAACCAAGTTGCTTGCCGAAATAGAGATATATCTACCTCGTGAACCTCTATACCTTTACCAAGACTTTGCAATAGTGTGAGAGTTAATTCACCGCCCAGGTGTTCGCGAAACTCATTCAGCCCCCGGAACAAGCAACGAGGATGTTCCAGTTCTGTTATTTTTTCAGACAGTTCAGGTACGTACAATTCAAAGTTTAATGACAACAAAGTATTTAATATCCGCTGCCACTCTAACCGAGACAGCAGCCCTATCAGGTAGGAATAGGTACTGTCTAAGGCAATGCCGATCGCCACTGCTTCCCCATGACGTAATCTATGGTTTGTCAGCTGCTCAAGTTTATGTGCTGCCCAGTGACCAAAATCCAATGGACGAGATGAACCCACTTCAAAGGGATCACCATTGTTAGCAATATGATCCATATGCAATTGAGCACAACGGTAGATGACTTCTTGCATGGAGTTCATGTCTCGACAGATGAGCGCGTCAGCGTGGGTACTGATGTACTCAAAGAAGTCAGCATCCTTGATCAGCGCGACTTTTACTGCTTCTGCGATTCCACAACGCCAGTCACGGTCATTTAGGGAAGTTAAGAAGCTAAAATCATTTAAAACTGCATAGGGTGGAGCGAAAGTACCAAGAAAATTCTTTTTGCCAAAGGCGTTAATTCCGTTTTTTACGCCAACAGCAGAATCATTTTGTGCCAACACTGTTGTCGGAATACGAATCAGACGAATTCCTCGATGTGCTGTTGCTGCTGCATATCCAACTAAGTCTAATACAGCACCACCACCAATTCCTAATATGTAGGAGTGGCGGCAAAGCCCCACTTCATCTATGATTTTGTGAATTTTTGAGAGTTCATTTGGATCGTTTTTGGCTGCTTCTCCTGCTGTGATGATGATTGGATCGGCAAGAAGTTTAAGTGTATCTGGATGGCGATCGCAATAAGCAGCAATTTGCTTGAGTAGCGTCCGTCGAGACTCCAACAATCCTGAATCTACAACTGCTAAAACTTTTTTTGGTCCTACTTCCCCATCGGCAGCAATCACTTGTGCCAGCAGGGAATTTTTCAGATCAAACACATTATTGGTGAAGTGCACCTTGTACTGGAAGGTGAGTGAGAAACTTTGCCGGATGGGTTGCAAATTAAGTGTAGCCTTTTGCTTGATGTCAATTACCATATTTTTGCGGATATTTCTAGAAGCGCGGCACGATTTAAAGCTTGAAGGAACACCTCGCTTGAGTGTGAACCGTTAACCTTGACTTTGTTGTTGATAACGTAAAAAGGTACGCTAGTGATGCCATTCAATCGAGCAAATGTTGACTTAGCTAGAACTCTATCGGCAAGAGCGTTATCGTTCAATTGCAGTCGTAACTTAGTAGAATCCATGCGTAGGCGACTGCGAACCCGAAGGGTATCTTGATAGATGTCGATCAGCATACTTTTCGTGACTCAGGTTGGCAGAAGTAATGCTTTCCTTACCAAAAAAGCTTTGAGCAGTTTCAAATTCCTGGATGATTGCAGCTCGATCTTTGTGTGCGACTAAGCTTGCCAAACGCTCATAAGTATCGGCTAATTTAGCAATGGCATGACATCTATCTTGTGTAGCCAGCATAATGTCTACACATAAGTCTGGGCTTTGAGTAAACAAACGCTTGATGATGTCTATTTCTTGACGGTAGCTGGCAGTTGAGACGCACAAACTGCGCTCTATGTCAATTTCTTCTTGTGCTAAGAAAACACCAACGCTAAATCGGGAGAAGTGCCTTGTTGCCTGAATAATCACCATCATGTAGTCATGTTCTTCAGGTGTTGAGACTATGACTTCCCCACCCTGACTTTTGATAAAGTCTAATAACCACTCAAATGAATCGTCGTTCCGACCTGAACAGGCTATTACCTTGTGTCCTGCAAAGGATTTGACATTTGGGCCAAACATGGGATGTAATCCCATAACCGGACCACGATGGTATTCAAGCATCGCTGACATCGGCTCAGTTTTGAGACTTGTGATGTCACAAAGTGCTGTGGTTGGTGCAAGATATTGGGCCGCACGCTTTATAACATCTGTTGTCCATTGAATTGGAACACAGATGATCACAAATTCAGCACAACTGAGGAGCTTATCTGCATATTCCCAGTCTTCATTTTCGAGAATACTGACATTGTGACCAGCAGCTGTCAGTTGCTGGGTAAAGAATCTACCCATTCTGCCACGCCCACCTATGATGGTGATTTTCCGGGGTGTTATCTGTGTAGACGAATATGAGGCAACAGTGGAAAGGGCTGCATAACAACTGTTAACTAAATTTACCCAAACTGATTCAGGAACACCAGCTTGAGCAAGTGAGGAGGCGAGAGTTGCCAGTTGTTCTTGTATAGGTGAAATTTGTGATGCTGTTAAAAGTGTATGGCGATCGCCATCGCTCCCAAGGGCAAGGCTTGCTGTGTGAGTATCGCGCAGCAGATCATACAGGTTTTGATCTGTTTGCTTAAACAATTCTTGGGTCATAGGTTTTTAGAACAAATCAACAGATGCAAACCACATAAAGACGCTCTAACGTCAAGACTGACTGATGACTAATCAAAAGTAGGTGCTACCACGGGAAAGACCCCCTTCCGGGTATGCGCAAAGCGCACGCCAGAAGCCTAACACCAGTCGCCTAGTAACAACAAAGCCGTCATTCGCGCCCTTATACCTAGGGCACACTGCCTCGGAATGAGAATAAGTTAAATATCAATAATCGATTCACTAGCGGTCAATTTTGGTAACATACCTAAAGAAGGTGATTCGGAGCTTGTAGCAACAACTTCGCTAAATAGGGCTTTGTACTCAGCTAAGGCTTGCTCAAACGAATAGTGTTCTACAGCAAACAGCCTTGCAAAGTAACCCAGCTTTGCAGCTTTTGCTGGATTGTTATACAAATCCACGATTCCTTCTGCTAGCGCTTCTGGTGATTCTGGTGCGACAACTATGCCGCCGCCACTGTTACGCACTGCCCGTGCTGCTGTACCAGAGACGGGAACAGAAGCGACAATCGGACGACCGCTAGCCAACAACAGTGGGATTTTGGAAGGCATATTGAAGGAGATGACATTGCGCTTTTGCACCACCAAACCCACATCGGCCGCTGCAAGCATTTCGGGTAGTTTTTCTCGCGGCATCAAAGGTACAAGCAACACGTTGTCAGCCCCACATTTTTGACAAAATGCCTCCAATCTTTTCAATGCTTTTTCTTCTCCAGCAATAACAAAGACGATTTGTGGTATGTGACGCAGCCTAGATGCAGCTTCGATGACTGTTTCCAATCCTTGTGTTAAGGCAATGTTGCCGGAGTAAAGCACAACAAATTTATCTTGGAGTTGATTGGCTATGCGAAATGGGTTGCCCTTTTTTGGTAAGGGGCGGATAAAATTCACATTCACCCAATTGGGAATGCAAACAATTTTTTGAGCTGGGACTCCCTTGTCAACTAAATTCTCAACAAATCCATCGGCAATCACGCTAATAGTGTGTGCGCTACGATATGCAAATTGTTCGATCGCCCTCAATGCACGAATCATCAATTTGTTTTTAATTAGCCCCATCCGCACAGCGGCTTCTGGTAATATATCTTGTACATTTAGTATGACTGGACAGTTGTGTAACCAACCAAGTAGCGTTGCTGGTAAGGAGACCAATAGTGGTGGTACTGTCAGGAGAATAACATCAGCTTGCCAACCGTTGAGAGCTTGTGGCAAGCTTGTAAACACAAAGCTCAACTCCAAGAGCAATCTATCTATCAGGTTTGGTTTAGATTTAATCCGTAAATAACTACGCTGGATGGTCACGCCGTTTTTTTGTTCGGTCATGTACCACTTGCCTCGATACTCTTGGTAGATCTCCCGTTGGGGATAGTTAGGCATTCCTGTAATCACTCGCACTTGGTGACCTTGCTTTACCAGTCCTTCTGCCAGTTCGGTCATTAAAGGGGCAATTCCGATTGGCTCTGGATGATAGTTGTAAGAATAAATGAGAATCCGCATTATCCGTTTCTTTGTTGGGTAAGGTCAAATCGAAGGTGTGAGTTTTGTCGTTTTCTTACAAGATGCACGGTGAGTAGCGGTATGAGGCTAAGCTGGGTAGTATAAATCCAGCATATTCTCTAATGTTTACTCCTGATATAAGCTCTAAGATAGAATTTTAACGTGTGCCTCAAGTAACAGCAAATATTTGTGACAAAGCCATTGAAATTGGTAACAGACTCAGAACCAGTAATCCATATGGCAAGCTAGCAAAACCAGCAGCGACTGCGGCGTCTAAAACAATGAGTGACAAGACTCCTGCACCCACGGCTGTGCGGATGTTTTCTGGAGATGGTTTGCTCACTGCCTTAATAAAAGGTAGTAACACTCGCACAGCTAGCAACAAAATGAATGGCAAAACTGCAAGCAGGTGATAATTCTTTAACAAACTTAATCCTAACAGTCCAGCTATGACTGTGCCAATTAGCACAAGTGTGAACACACCAGTAGTACTCTTACCCCCATGAACTTCACCTCGGCTAAGGGTTGTTATGGCAGCAATGTAAACAATGGGAATCAGCGCTAAAAACCAATAGTTTGATACCATTGGTGAAACTGCGCTCACACCAAGCATGAGGTTGCCACCGCGACAAACCCCCATATTGAGCGGGCCAAAAATAGGGTGATGTTTGCTATATGCATCGTAGAGAATCGCAGCAGCAGCAATCCCACAAGCGAGAGTGGCACTCAACCAGGTCACTTGACAGGCTGCTAGTATGCCAATACTCAAAAGTAAACTTCCTAGAATAGATGCTGTCAATTGAGATGCTCTACCACTGGGAATAGGTCGTTCAGGTCTTTCAACAGCGTCTATTTCCGCATCAAAGACATCATTAAAAACAATACCACCGCCATATAAACCTGTTGTTGCTAAAACCAACCATGCAAGTGATATCAAATCAGAAGAAGATGGGGTAATAAAGACAATGCATCCTGAGGCAGCGAAACCAGCGAGAATATCTGCCCACGCGGTAACAATGTTAGCAGGTCGGAGTAACTGGAGATATGCCCAAAAGCGAGAAGAATTTAAGGTTGCAGCGTTCATAGCAAGGAGGGAGAAAGGGAGAAAGTGTTAGCGGAGCGTTAACGTTTGCGCAGCGCCCCTTTTAGGGGCTAGTGGACCGTAGGTCGCCGTAGGCTGGGAGAAATAGTTGCTGGTGGGCAAATGTCCATGAGGACTGTTAACTTTTTACTCGATCAATGCATATTCACGAGTGGGAGACTCAATAACGGGTTTTTGTCCCCGGAGTACCGAGTTACCGTTAAATAGTTGTCGCTGGTCGATGGGTGATGGGTTAAGCCAGTCTGACTCCTGCATTTGACCACTTTGGCTATAAGCAGCAAGTGCATTTTCGTAACAGACAGCTCGTATATGCGCTTCTGGAATTCCCCTTTCTCGCATGAGTTGAGCAGTTTTAGGAACTGCGAGTGGATCGCTCACACCCCAATCAGCACTGCTGTCTACGATGATCTGATCGCATCCGTACTGGCGTACAACCTCAACCATGCGGGCATTCCCCATTTTGGTATTGGGGTAAATTGTAAAAGCTGCCCAAAAGCCCCGATCTAAAACTTCTTGCACAGTTTCTTCGTTGTTGTGATCTACAATCACTTTTGATGGATCTAAGCCATGCTCGATACAAACATCCATACTGTGACTGGTGCCTGCTTTTTTATTCCGGTGAGGTGTGTGAATCATCACCAGCATATCCAGTTCTCTTGCGAGTTCTAGCTGCAAGCGAAAGTATTTGTCTTCTTGTGGAGTCATGTCATCGTAACCAATTTCACCAATGGCTACAACTCCTTCTTTGCAAGCGTATAAAGGCAAAAGTTCCATGACTTGCTCTGCCAATAATTCATTATTGGCTTCTTTGGAGTTCAAGCCGATTGTACAGTAGTGTTTGATACCAAATTGATCCGCACGGAATCGCTCCCATCCCACTAAGCTGCTAAAGTAATCTTGGAATGATCCAACGCTCGTACGAGGTTGTCCAAACCAGAAAGCAGGTTCAATCACAGCGACAATGCCAGAGTCCCGCATCTTTTGGTAATCGTCGGTTGTGCGGGAACTCATGTGAATGTGAGGATCTATATACATCATAGGAGTAGTGTTCATTTTTACAAAAATAGTTATAAACTTGTAGTCAGCGCTTGAGCGGTGACTACGAAATAATTAAGCTATTCCAAGTCAAATGCCCTGCTTGAATTTCGGCTTGTATGTTTGGATAACGGGCAAGGAGTGTTTGAGCCTGTGGTAAAGGACACTCAGAAGTGGCGATCGCCGCCGCTGCTTGTTGAACCGGATCGGGGTCTTGTATTGCTCGCTCCAAATCAGCGAACATCGCATCATTAGCAAATCGCCCTACCAGTCGCCAGAGTTCCGGAGATACTGTACGCTTTGCTGCCCAACGTTCATGGGCATAATCAACTAGCATTCTAGCTAGTTCTGGATTTGCACGCTGGTCAAGCCCTTGAACCAGATGTAAAGGGCTGCCCACAAATAGGGCTTTCAATACCATCTGATTCCAAGCAAGATCACCCAGATACTCTGCTGAATAGGAATTTTCCAAAGCCACAGCGTTGAAGACTGCGGTCATATTACTGCGAACTCCCTCAGCTGCACGATCACGAAACTTTTCTGGGTAAGGCAAAAGTGGTAATGCTTGGTAAAGTGCGACTAACTCTCCTACATCAGCGGCTGTAAAAACTCGCTCTAAGGTTTGTAAATACTTCTGTTCATTATCCTGTGGTAAAGCCAGTACCAGTAAGGTGCGAGCAGCTTGATCTACACTCCAATGACTAGGAAACCAAGCTGTCCGGGCAGAACAGGCTGCTTCTAGTTCCGCTTTTGTCAGTTGCAAATCGTTTTTGCCTGTATGACGAGGCACAGCGCTAAAAGCACTAAAAAATACTAGCGTATTGACAGCGGTTTTGATTTGCTCTATCTTCTGTTCTAGCCAGGTAAGAGCTTGACTATTAAGGCGTTGCTTCAACCAATTATGCAGTAAGTCACTAGCACTAATTGTTGTTTTTTCTAAATAACTTGCAGAAACCATTACTTTATAAGCATTTAGTTATCTAAGAGAGCTAATATCTCTAGGAATACGTTCCCAGGCTACAGCCTGGGAACGAGGCAAAACAAAATTAAGGTTGAGGAAGTACAAAATTACGAGTGTCTAAACAGCAGCTTTTTCTGGTTCTGCCTGTATACTGAAGGTTGCCTTTTGCTGCTTTTTCCGCAATGTGCTGGCAGTAGCGCCAATTCCTAACAAGCCTAAACCTAATAGTGAAGCAGGTTCAGGTACTTTGGTTGCCCCATCCTTAACGACGTCCAATACTTGAACGCGACCTTGGAAGAAATCGCCTACATACAGCTTGTTATCTTTGAGTGCTGTGCCACCTGTCCAGTTAAATCTGCCTGGAGTCAGGTCGAGGGGGTTGCCGAATGGAGGATCGGTTAATCCTGGAGGCGGGACTGGGTTGCCTGATGCATCGAGGGCTGGTTGACCGTAGGAAGTCAGGAACTTACCGTTTTTATCGAATACCTGAACACGGCTGTTGATAGAATCAGCTACATAGACATTCTCTTGGTCGTCCACTTCGATGCCAATTGGCTGAAGAAGCTGTCCTGGTCCGCTACCTGCTGAACCAAATGTGAACAGAGGTTTACCATTTGGATCGAGTACTTGAACGCGGTTGTTATACTGGTCAGCTACATAGATATTTCCACTAACTGGGGAAATTCTTGTACCGGCTACACCTTGGAATTCTCCAAGTGCAGTGCCAGTGGTGCCACCAATGACACCAATTTGCTGTCCGTCTGGTGTGAATTTAAGAATCCTTTCACCGTTAAAATCACCAACGTACACGTTGCCAGCTTTGTCAAATGTCACACCAGATGGTCCAAAGAAAAGCCTACCTGGTACCAGAGGGGTAAATTCTCCATTTGCAAAGGATCTAATAAAGTTACCTTGAGAATCGAATTGATTGATGCGGTTGTTGTAAACATCACCTGCATACAGATCCCCTGTTACTGGATTAAAGTCTACAGTTGTTGGCTCGTCAAACTGTCCGGGTCCTGTGCCGCCGGAGCCAATTGCTCCAATATACTCACCGCTAGGACTAAATTTTTCGATTTTGTCACCGAGGTTGTAATTAGGAGTGCCATCCGGGTTAACACCGCGACCGTTACTTACAAGGATATTTCCTGAGCCATCCACCGCTATACCTTGGGGAACAAACAGCTGCCCAGGACCGAAACCAGGACTACCAATAGAGCGATCGTACTGTAAGCTTAACGCCATAGCTTGGGCTGCTGCAGCCGCTACCAGAAACCCCGCACCGATAAAGGCAAGTGACAAATTCTTGACTAATCCCATAATGAATTTTCTGTGTGATGAGTTACACTTTTACTTAGGTTTATGTCGTTCCCGGATCTAGTCTGGGAACTTCATTCAATATTGCGTTGCTGTCTTTTTGAAAGACAGCTTTCTATTTGAGGTAGCAGCCTATTTCTTGGGGATTCTTTGGTTTAATCCCAAGAAACAAACAAGGAATTAGATAGTTTCTACCTTATCCAACAGCTCTTCTTGGCGCTTGCGCTTCATTGCTTTTACACCTACAGCAGTAGCCAATAATAAACCAATAACAGAAGCGGGTTCAGGAACTTTTGTCGCGCCACCAGAAGATCTAGGATCAATCTTGATGACTTGTGATGTTCCTGCGAGTCTGGCTCTGTTAGAAATATACAAATCACCATCAGGACCGAAAGTCAATTCAGAAGCTGCCTCTAGTCCATCACCACTCCAAATAGTTTTGCGAGTTCCATCCTTGGCTATTTCGATCACAGAACCACTGATATCACCAGTGATCACACCGCCCTGTTGAATTGCCTTCCATTCTGACTGGTTGATGTGTTGCAACGCATACAAATTGCCATCAGAGTCGTATGTGACGCCAGTCAGCTGTGTAAAGCCGTCAGCAAGGACTTGTGTTTGCAAAGTATCGGGGTCAACTTTAAGGATACGTGCTTCCTTTTCTGGATAAGGAAAATAAGTGTATTCGCTTAGGGTTAAGCTGCCATCAGGAGCAACAGCGATACCTGTAGGCACTGATTGGTTTGATACCGGAAGACCATTGGAAGCACGAGTATAACCTGGGGGTAGTGGTGCGCCTCCTGTTGGGTCTGTTGTCCCCTCAGGAAGAGTTGGGAATTGGTCTGTACTTAGTGATATTATTTTTTGAGGTATGGCTGCTACATTCTTAATACCGCTGCCGTCTAGTCCTACAGAATAGATCGAGTTGCCACCCCCATCAACGACGTAAGCAGTATCACCCTTAATTGCAAAAGCATAGGGGTTGCTAATCAAATCAGTGCCATCGGGATTATTTTTAGCTTCGTAGCTTGCAAAATCGGCAAGACTTGTCAACGAACCGGTGTTTAAATCTACTTTGTATAATTGTCCAAGTAAAGGGCTTGCTAACTTGGTGTCGCGCGAGTTCGGATCGCCAGCTAAGCCATACAAAAGATAAGCGTCGCCTTTGGAATCAAATTTAATGTCCGCAGGACCAGCAGCTTGTTCTCCAGAGGGCGTTAATGCTATGGATGGAAGATTTGTGAGTAAAGGTACTTTCTGACCATCAGCAGTAATTTTGGTAACGGCACCAGTATTACCAGAACATAAAGGAATGTATTGCGCGCTGGGTGATGGTATGCAGTTTACTCCGCCGTTTCCGTCGCCCCCTTTACCACTCTGTGTCACATAAATACTGCCGTCAGGAGCAAAGCTAATACCACGTGCATTATCAAGACCGTCAGCTACTACTGACAGCGATGCTGCTCGCGCAGCTTGTGTTCCACAAGTAGCAGTGACACAAACAGAGAAAAGAAGAGCAAATGACTTGAATTTCATAGTTATTTAGATTGAGATCGAGCGTTGGTAGTTGTGGAGTGTTGTACGGTGTTAGAGATAAACAGTCCCAGTGACTGAGATGTAAAAATCAAGCATCTAGCGCAATAGTCCTTGCCGATAGAGAGGAACTGGCATTGGTTTAGCTTGAAATTTTTTACCAAAGTGGCAGGAGTCTGGCTCTTGTTTTGTGTAGAGGCTCTTATCGGTTGGTTATGACTCTAGAACTGGTTCATTCAACAGACTTTGAATGAACACAAAGATCAATGATGATCAATTCTTATGACTTGCCCTTTTTTTGGGAGACCGCCTCGATTAATGACATAAAGCGCACCATCAGGACCAATAGTCAATGCACTAGGAGCCTCTAATCCATCACCACTGAGAATAGTTGTGCGAGTGCCATCAGGAGTGATTTTGATCAGACTTCCATCCAGCTTTCCTTTCCAGCCTGACTGATTCATGTGTTGCAATGCATACAAGTTGCCTTGGGCATCGAAAGTCAGATCAATCAGTTGTGTAAAGCCATCAGCATAGACAGATAGTTGACCATCAGCATCCACTCGGTAGATTTTTGCTTCACCTTCTGGGAAAGGAAAACCAGTGAATGTACTGACGTAATAAGCACCATCTGAACCTTTGGCGATTCCTGTAGGTACAGATTGAATCGTTATTTGCGATGGTGTTGCATTACGGTAAGCACTGGGAGGTGGCACGTGTCCCCGGTCAAAATTTTGCGAGTTAGAACCAGGAAAGATTGGATTAGTAACAGGTTGCTGGGGAAGTACAGCTATTGCGTCCAAATGACTTCCATCGGTGCCTACACTCAGCAAATCGTTTGCACCCGGATCAACAACTACAATCTTGTCGCCATCTATTAAAAAAGCCAGGGGATTACTGACGACATCACCTCCATCAGGGTTATGAGTCAGTTCGTAGTTGGCTATATCGGCAACAGTAGTCCACGAATTCGTATCGAAATCGGGAGTGATAATTTTTCCTAAGTCAGTGTTACCGAATGTGCTGTCGCGTAAAGCTGGATTTGCAGCGTACCCAACGAGAACATAAGGCTTGCCTGTAGTATCAAACTTTATATCGTGAGGCCCGGCGGCTCCAGTGCCATCTGGAAATGCCAAGGAAGGGAGTCCGGTTAGTATACATTTTATTGTATCATTCTCTACTCTTGATATAGCACCTGTTGTGCCATAAAGTAAAGAACCTTGACCACTAGGTGATGGAACGCTAGCTCCATCTCCCCCTCTACCAGCCTCTGTAATATAGAGACTACCGTCGGGATCAAAGCTTAGACCTTTCGGATTATCAAGACCGTCGGCAAGCACCGTAAAAGACGTAACAGTAAGTTGTTCCAGTTTCATATGTCACAACAGAGGTCGGCTTTAAATTTTCTGTATAGAAGGTGTCATTGCTAACAACAAGCAATGACAGCGTTTTCACCCTGACTATATAAATTTATTTTTTTATTAATTATTCATTGTTAGTAGTTAGTTGTTTTATTAACCACTAACTACTAACAAGTCACTACTTAGCTTGTGGCATATAGCTCAAACCTTGAGCCAATGTATCAAGGTTGCCAGCTTTGGCTTCCAACAGACGTTTGATGTTCAAACTCTCAGAGCCAAAGTCTTCAATCTGGAGTTTGCCGTGAGGCAATTGCTCACCTGTTTTCCAGAACGTAATCCGATGCTGGATGAAACCAGGCGCTTCCGGATCACCGAAAGCATAGGATGCTGGGATAAGTAGCACCGGAGAGCGTTGATAAAATCCGTAGTCTGGATAGAAGAATTCGTGTTCCAGCAAGTACCATTTGCCTGCAGGTTGCACTCGCTGAGTCACTTTTACCTTTTGGCCATATTCATCGCGAAACTCGCCCGCAGAGGGAGTAATTTCGCCATCTGCTCGCAGCAGGTGTGCCCAATCATCCATGTTCTGGAGTTCCGACAAGAACTCGACCCCCATCTCGATTGGAGCATTTACATAAACAGTGTCAGTATCGATATAATAACGCCCTTTTGCTGCAGCGCTAAGACCAGCCTTGCGTTCCAAATTACCTTTGAGAGAACGGCACTCGGAAGTGTGTACCGTGTGAATTCCCTCCATAATCAACGGACTGCGCCGCTTAGGATCGACAAAGCTGATCCAGTGTAAGTATAGACCCTTTTCATCCGTTCCCGGCTCAATGTAGTCGGCAGGAAAGAGCAGGACAGGATAAACCTGATAATATTTCTGATACTCTAACCCGCAGTGCCACTCAATGCCGTAAAAATGCGGGTGATCCAGTCTTTTGACGTGATAGTAGAGCTTTTTCTGATAACCAGACGCAGTTCCTAGCCAGGTATCTTCGTCAACTTGCTCTTCCATGCGGCTATACAGCGTCCACTCATTTAGGTTTTTGAGACTGCAAAGATATTCATAGGCAGTCTCTGGAGTGGTTGCAATATATGCCGATGTTGCAAATGTATTTCTTTCCGTTACCATTTGTCACTCCTTTACGCCACAGCCATAGTTTTGAAATGTCGGGCTTTCAGGATTCTGTCTTCTGCCAACTGCTTAGAAGCATCGTTGGTAGTGATACCCTGCTTTTGCGCTATGTCAAAAATTTCAGTTAGTGTATCGTAAATATTACGTACTTGTTGTAAGGCTCTTTGTTCGTTGTAGCCAATCATTTCGTTGTAGACGTTGATTAGCCCGCCAGCATTAATAACATAATCTGGACAATAAAGAATTTGTTTTGCTGCAAGCATTTGACCGTGCTGTACTTCAACTCCTAGCTGATTGTTGGCAGCACCAGCAACAATTAAAGCCTTGATGCGAGGAATAGTTTCACTATTAAGAATTCCGCCTAAAGCACAAGGAGAAAAGACATCCACATCTAGAGAGTAAATTTTGTCTGGCTCTACAACAGTGGCACCAAAAAGATGTTTGACTTGCTCTGTTTTATCTCTACTTATATCGCTAACAAATAGTTTTGCCCCATGTTCATGCAAGTGTTGGCAAAGATTTTGACCGACATTTCCCAGACCTTGAACTGCGACCTTTAATCCTTTTAAGTTTTGAGTTTGCAAACGAAACTCAACAGCAGATCTTATTCCCAGGAAAACTCCCCATGCCGTCACTGGAGCAGGTCCTCCAGACCTTTCTTCTACCCCCACGACATATTGAGTTTCTTGGTTGATGATTCTGACATCTTCGGGTGTCAAATTCACATCTTGACCTGTAATAAATCGTCCTTTGAGACTTTCTATAAAACGTCCGTAGGCTCTAAACAGATCTTCTGTCTTATTTTCTGGATTAGCAATAATAACAGCTTTGCCTCCACCAACCGGAATGTTAGCACAAGCAGCCTTATAAGTCATACCACGGCTTAGACGAAGAGCGTCATTTAACGCAGCAGCCTCACTCGCATAAGGCCACAATCGTGTCGCCCCCATTGCAGGTCCTAGACTCGTATCATGAATGGCAATAATTGCCTTAATATCTGGGTCTTTTCCATGACAGAACAAAATCTGCTCATGACCCATCTGTGTAACAGTTTCAAAAAGATTCAACACTATCTCCTCGCTCACCTATATATCACCTATCGTGTTTGTAGTAAACAGTCTTTGCGCTTACCACAAATTGATTAGGCATTGGGAAATGATACTTGTGGAAATGACACGTGCAATTCTGTCTTTTGGGCTGGAGTTGATTTGATTCCTTGTAATGCCAGACCGGCGTTGCGTCCTTTGGAGGGTGCGCGTCTATCTGGGTTAATCACGACATCGACAACGATTGGACCAGTGGCTGCCATTGCTTGCTCTAGCGCACAGAAAACATCCATTTCTTTGCTGATGCGGATTCCTTCGGCTCCCATACCGCGAGCTATCACCGCAAAATTTGCTTGTGGAATTGATGCATCTGCACCTTTGAGTCCCAACATTTCCATGCCTTGGTAGCTCATGTTGTAGCGAGCATCGTTGAGAACAATCCAGACGGCAGGAATTTGGTATTTCACAGCTGTGTTGATTTCATTATTCATCAGCATTGCCCCATCCCCAACGATGGCGACTGCTTTGCCATTGCGCGCGGCTGCTGCTCCGATAACTCCCGCCGCAGCATGACCCATAGCTCCAACTCCGGTACTGATCCGGTAACGATTTGCGCTTGCAAATCGCAGTAAATGTGTTGACCAAAGGAACGAGTTACCACACTCCGCCATGATTATGGCATCGCTGTTATCGATGATTACCTTTTGAATAGCTTCCATCAACACCTCTGGTCTGACTGGAGAGTCTGAACCTGGTTGAATTGTCTGACCTTCAGGACGAGGTAACCATAAAGATGTAACTGCTGTACTGGCTACAAAGTCATCGTCAAATTGCAACAGCGCTTGTAAAAATGCTTTGATGTCTGATTGGACAGCAAAAGTTTCCGCTTCTGGATACGCGACTCCTGGGACTGTTGGGTCGATATCGACATGCACAAATCCTCCTGGGGGAACCAATGCTTGATTCCAGAAGGAAGTTGGTTCGCTCAGGCGCGTTCCCAGCACAAGTGTTCGTAAAGGTGTTTGCTGTTGCATGTAGGTCATAACGGAACCATGACCTCCCAAACCTGTCACCCCGACAAATTGAGGATGATCCTCGGGAAAAATACCTTTACCACGGGGTGAACACATCACTGCTGCCCCAGTTCTCTCGGCGAATTGAAGAATTTCTTCTGCTGCGCCACGGGCACCAAAGCCTACCCAAATGGCAAACGGTCCTTCTGATAGCAACTGTGTACATTTAACAATTGTTTCTTGATGTGGCACTACCAAAGAACAATTAATTCCTTGGAACAAAAGCGTCCTATCAAGCGGACTTGTTTGCACAGCGGTGGGAATGCTCAAATGGGCGACAAAGCCTCCTGGTTGCGAGAAACCCAGAGCCAGTTTGCGAAAAATCTGTGGCAGTTGTGCAGCACTCTCCACAGTGGTGGCATAGTTAAACAGCGCTCCTGAGGTAAAAATTCCCTCAATTGGCAGAGTGTCGCTGCTGGTTTCTTGTATTGCCCACCGTCCGCGCTGTGGTGAGGAAGTGCAAGCTGACAGCAAAATCACTTTTGCACCCTCACCTCTAGCAGCAAATAATCCAGTCAGAGCATTGGTTATGCCTGGTCCTGCAGTAGTAAATACTACGGTGGGACGACCAGTTGCGAAGTATGCTTCAGTTGCTGCAAAAGCAGCTCCGGCTTCATGACGACAGTTCATCACTTGTAAGAGGCTATTCGATAGCGATCCCCAAAGACCTGCCATCGCACCCCCATTGACGCCAAAAGCGCAGCTGACTCCTAAATCTTCCATCATGTTGGCGATCGCATCTGCAACCGTTGGCGATCGCTTTTGTAAAACTCCTGCACTTTCCGAGTGACCATTGGAATTACCATTTGTCTGGTCTTTGGAAGAGTCAGTTGGTTGGTACACGTCGTATGGCTGAGTGCCGGCTTGAGAGTTTGTCTGAGTATAATTTTGGCTCATTGCGTCTACATGTTCCCTGATTGTTGGAGAGGCTACCAGTTTGCTTTCTCAGGCTGCACTTGCACACACAGCCTTAAGTATCCCTCATGTCCCCATTTTTCTACATTTTTATGACCCAGTTTGACGAACACTGGCAAAGGCGAGTCATCGCTTTTTCGTCAGTAAAAAACTTGTTGCGAAGAAGTTAAACAATTGAGGCTGTGCTTATGGAAACAAGACTACAAAAGCTAGATACTCTACTGCAATGAAAAATCTTTTGATTAGGTTGTCAGATTTTTTGTTTGTACTAAATATGATATGTAGAACTATTTAAACAACTTTTCTCTACCTTTTGGTACTTTACAGTATGTTATTTTGTTGGTTTTTTACATGTCTTAATTGTTACCTAAAAATAAAGTTATCTGAGAAAAACTCAGGACAAGCGGTGGACAAAATCACCACAAAAAAGAGTTGCTGTTATTCTTAATAAAAATTTAATGTTTTGCTTGTCCCTACTCGATATTTGAAACAAATTGTAGTCATTTTGCTGCAAAACTCCCTTTCAATAGAAATTCACTTATTAAAAACACTCACTTCGGTTCTACTATAATCTGTCTCAAGATAGATGAGTATTGGCAGATACATAGTGATGAGGTCTTATGGTATATCTTTTGACAGATGAACTTGTCAAATCTTTTGTAGTTGAATTCATAAAAGAGTAAATCAAAAGAAATTAAGTTGACTAAAAGCAATTCAGCCATGAAAATTTAGAAATTTGTTTGATCTCTATTCTGATGAACCAATTTAGGCAGTTTCTGAGAAAGAATTTACAACTTTAAGGGAGGTATCGCACTTCTCTATCGGAGGTTCAGCCAACTTTGCTGGTAATTTATTAGCTGAATATCACTTAATGTTAACGCGTGTTTGTAATAACTATACAAAACAATACTACTTAGAATTGATAGACTTATTTGTGCAATTAATAAGCCAACATAAATCTTTAAGCTAATACTACTTTTGGCTAGTAACAATATTAAGAAGCAAATGTTCAACAGAAAATCAAAGGTAATAATTCATACCTAAGATTGAGCCAGTCAGTTTTGCGATTATTAATAACACATAGTTGATGTAGTGTCAAGTCATTAATTCCATTTTGTTGCGACAAAAATTAATAATCGTAGCTTTATTGTAAATTTATATTAATTTTTCCAAAGATTTGATAAAGTTATGTAGTCCAGAAAATAAAACGTAACAGCAAATTTACGAGATTTCGATTTAAAAGTCTACAAACCCTTAGAGTCTAAAATTATACAGTGGGGTAGCAAAGGGTGATCAGTTGTGGTGAGTCTATGTTATTTCAAATAAATTCTGAATTAGTCTTGGAACCTGAAGAGGAATTGAAGTTAGCACAATTTCTTATTAACCAAGTTGCAGATGCTGCTTTTTGCGTGGGGTTGAACGCACAAATTATCTACGTCAATGATTCCATGTGCCGTATGAGTGAGTATTCCCGTGAGGAATTACTCCGGATGAGAGTGGAAGATATAGATGTAGATTTTTCGGCACAGGATTGGTCAGAAAAATGGACAGCACTCAAGCAACAAGGTTCCCTCACGTTTAAATCTAGATATCAAACAAAAACAAGTCGAGTTTTTCTAGTAGAAATCAATCTTACTTATATAGAGTATCAAGGCAAAGAATTTGGCTGTGGCTTTGCTCGTAATATTAGTGATGATTTAGTAAACTTGAGCGTACAGCAGTATGTTGACAGAAACTCTGACTCAAAACAAGAGTTCGAGCAAGAAGTTATTGAATATCAAAGAACACAAACCGAGCTAGAAATATCTCTTTCCCTACTTCGATCAACGTTGGAATCCACTGCAAATGGAATACTTGCAGTCAACATTGAAGGAGAAATCCTTTGCTACAATCAGAAATTTATGGAGATGTGGCAACTTCCTTTAAACTCAGTTAGTCTTTCTAAAAAATGTCAGCGAGCAAAAAGCTTTTTTGAGAACAAAGTTAAATATCCAGAGATTTTTCTTCAGGCTGTTTGGGAAATGCCTAGTCAATCAGATAAAGAAAGCTATGACTTGGTGGAATTGAAGGATGGGAGAGTCTTTGCACATTACTCTCAGCCACAACGGCTTGGAGACAAAATTATCGGTAGAGTATGGAGTATCTGGGACGTTACTGAGTCCAGAAAAACAGAAGAAGCACTTAAGATCAATGAAGCCAGATTTCGTACTTTGGCAGAAACTACAGAAGCCAGTATTTTCCTGATTCAGAATGAGTATATTTGCTATGCCAATCCTGCTGCACAGGAACTGACTGGTTATCCAACAAAAGAATTGCTCAATAACTTTAAGATAGACCGACTTATAAAAGACAAAAAGCTCAGGCAGGTTGACAAGCACGATGGAACAGGTTGCTATGAATATCAGGAGATGCAGATTCTGACAAAAAACGGTGTGGTGCGCTGGCTAGCTTGTACAGTGGGAGTATTGGATGGAGTGCTGGATTTTGCAAGTCAGTCAGTTGAATTAGTAACAGCGATTGATATTACAGATTATAAGCAGGCAGAATCAGAGGTTCGTCAAGCTCTTGAGCAGGCAAAACGACTAAGCGAACTCAGAGAACGCTTTGTCTCTATGTTTTGCCATCAATTCCGCACTCCGCTCAACATTGTCTCATTCTCTGCTGATTTACTCAGGCGTCATCTTCACCAATGGACTGAAGAAAAAAATCGTTCGTATCTGGATTTGATTCAAGTTGCTGTTCAGCAAATTAGTGAATTATTAGATGAAATTCTATTATACGGTCAGGCAGAATCTGCAAGACTAGAGTGTGACCCTAGACAACTCAACCTGGAGAGGTTTTGCACAGATATCGTAGCACAGCTACAGATAGCAAACGGTAACCAAAAAGCTATCAACTTTCTTAGCCAAGGTAACTGCTGTACTGCTTATTTAGATCCAAAACTCCTACAGCATATATTAACTAACTTACTCTCGAATGCTATCAAGTATTCACCAAGTAGTAGCGCGGTGACTTTTAAACTTTGCTGTGAAAAAGAAAAAGCAATTTTTCAAATTAAAGATTCAGGTATTGGTATTCCGGTAGTCGATCAACAACAAATATTCGAGCCATTTTATCGTGGCAGCAATATTGACAGTATACCAGGAACTGGATTGGGTCTATCGATTGTAAAAACTCTCGTAGATCTACATGGCGGTGAAATCACCGTGGAAAGTGTGGTTGGTTTTGGCACTACTTTTACTGTCAATCTACCATCGGTTAGCTCTTAACTCTTAGCTAAAAGACATCAAAATCTACCAATTGGACATGATAAACAAATCGCCAAAAAAAATACTGATTATTGAAGATAATGCCATGAGCCGTAAAATGTTTTTAGACGGTCTTGAGGCGGAAGGTTTCGACACCATAGATGCTGAAAATGGTACTACTGGCATCCAAAAAGCACAAGAGCATCTACCTGATTTAGTGATTTGCGATATTATGATGCCCGATATGGATGGCTTTGGGGTTCTCAGAACGCTGCGTCAAGATCCTGTGACTGCAATTATACCCTTTATTTTTCTCACTGGTAGCGCTGGTAACGAATCTCTTCGCAAAGGCATGGAATTGGGAGCAGATGACTATATTACCAAGCCTTGTACAGTACAGCAGTTACTGAAAGCCATAGCAGTCAGATTAGAAAAGCAGACGAAACTTATGGAGCACTGGTACACTGTTTGCTGGCAGAATTTTTCAGCACCAGTCGCAACAGACACAACTTCATCAGTGGACTCAGAATCTATCTTTCCTTCCATACCGCAACTCAAAGAAGTTTTCGACTATATAGAGGCAAATTATGACCAAGGTATCACTCTGTGTGACGTAGCTGAAGCAGTTGGTTACTCTTCGGCTTACTTGACTAACAGAGTTGGAAAAATCACAGGAGAAACAGTTAACAACTGGATTGTCAAGCGCCGGATGTCAGCAGCACGTTCTTTACTCCAAGATACTAACCAAACAATCGAGCAAATTGCTTTAGGACTCGGCTATCAAAATGCGTGTCATTTTTCCCGCCAGTTTCGTCAACATAACGGTGTCCCTCCTCAAACCTGGAGAAAAGAGCATCAACTGATTCGCAATAGCAAAGTCCAAGATTATAAAACTTCACTCAATCTATCGCAGTTTTAAATCGTTCGTGAAAAACCAAACAAGATCCCCGACATCTTATAGAAGTCGGGATGTATCTTTTATCTCGGGAACCCACATCCCGCAAATTAATTCACAAAAGAGGTAAAGACCGTTACAAGTTTACTGATGTCTTAACCTTTTGCTATCTACTTCTTAATGTAACTAAGATAATTTGATGATGCTGAATAGAAATTAATACAAATAGCGATGGTAATCATTTGAGAATCTGCGCTTCTTCATAGAAGGAATGCGCAATTTTGTTGTTTGTACATCGCTTATTGTCCCAAATCTAAAGCTTGTCTTTGCAGTTGATGCTTATTCAGACGAATATTATGGTAACCACTAACACAGTCCCCTTTTCACAGTTCAATGCTTCTCTAAACCCCAGCGCCGAAGGTGAGTTAGTCACCGATCCACTGTTCCCACTGGTGGGTACTTACGACTCTAGCTTACCTGGTGGTTTACCAAGTTCTGACCATCGCTTGGTATGGGCTGATTTACAGGTACCACCCACAGAACCAGGTAAGACAATTCCTGATGTAGACTTTTTCGGACAAACAATCTTCCCCACCAGCTTTGTCCCCAATGGTACTGCTGGAACCGTGGATGGAAAAGAAACTCCCGTTGGCGGACTGTCGGGAGTTACATACGATGCAGCAAATAATCGCTTCTATACTATCTCAGATGACCGCTCCCAAATTGCTCCCGCCCGCTTTTACACATTTACCCTAGAAACTCCGTCTCCTCAAAAAACTGACTTGAGTGCCACATTTACAGATGTAACTACCCTCAAGGATGAGAATGGAAAAGAGTTCTTACTCAACAGTCTCGACCCTGAGGGCATTGCTTTAACCAAAAATAATACGGTATTCATTTCTTCTGAAGGAGAGGTTAACGTCAGTGCAGGTCGAGTGACAAATCCTTTTGTCAATGAATTTTCTCTAACCACAGGACAGCAAGTACGTTCTCTACCTGTTCCCAGCAAGTTTCTTCCCGTTGTACAAGATACTAATGGAAATGGTGTTATCGATGCTGGCGATACTCAACTATCAGGTGTTCGCAACAACTTGGCATTTGAAAGTCTCACCATTACGCCTAACCAAAAGACCTTATACATAGCAACAGAAAACGCTCTGTTCCAAGATGGTTCTATTGCTACACTCACCGATGGAAGCCGTTCTCGTATTCTGCAATATAACTTAGTAAGCGGACAACCAGAGAAGGAATATCTTTATAATACTGATGCAGTTGCCGCAACACCAAACCCTACCACTGGCTCAGGTGATAATGGCTTAGTAGATTTACTCGCACTTGATAACCGAGGTACACTACTAGCATTAGAGCGCTCTTTCTCCGCAGGGGTTGGAAATACCATCAAAATCTACGAAGTCAGCTTGCAAGGAGCAACTGACATCAAGTCTTACGATTCTCTGAATAATCTCAGTGCTGAACAACTAGCAGATATTAAACCTGCCGAGAAGCGTTTACTGTTAAACCTGAACTCACTCAACTTACCTACAGGTACTGATAATATTGAAGGCATTGCCTTTGGTCCAAAACTGGATGATGGTCGTCAGTCGATCGTTTTAGTGAGTGACAACAACTTTAGCCAGACTCAATTTACTCAAATTCTCGGTTTGGGTGCAGATTTAGTTCCTACTGTAGCACCTACAGTAGAAACCCGTCCTGACTTGTTGAATGACCCAAATTTACCACGTGATCAACGCGCCGATGCGGATGACCCCGCTATCTACGTAAATTCCTCTAATCCAGAACAAAGCTTAGTACTCACAGCAGTCAAAAATGCAGGCTTACGAGTTTATGACTTGTCTGGTAATCTGTTACAAGAATTTAACCCAGGTAATATCCGTTACAACAATATTGACCTGCAATATGGCTTTAAGTTAGGCGGTGATTCTGTTGATATTGCCGTCGCCACAGACCGGAACAACGATAAACTGGCTATCTTCAAAATCAATCCCTCTGCCAATGTCTCCGGTCAATACCTGGAAGATATCACAGATAGTAGCATTGGTACTTTATTCCAATCCTTACCCTTTGAACCTCCCTACTCACCATCATCGCGGAGTGCTTATGGTATTGCTTTGTACCATAGTCCAGTAACAGATGATTACTACGTCTTTGCCAATCGTAGAGAAACTGGAGATGTCGCACAGTACAAATTGATTGACGCAGGTAATGGTAAGATTGGTGCTGAAAGAGTACGTAATTTTACAGTACCGACGACGGCTGGACGTGATGCCCAACTTGAGGGAACAGTGGCAGACCAAGAACTTGGCTTCCTCTACATCGGTCAGGAAGATGTAGGAATTTGGAAGTATCAAGCAGAACCAAACGGTGGGACAACTGGTACGTTGATTGATAAAGTTAAAGACTTAGGCGGCAGCTATGTGGAAGACGATGTGGAAGGACTTTCCATCTATTATGCTAAAGATGGTACAGGTTACCTGCTAGCTTCTAGCCAAGGTGACAGCACCTTTGCAGTTTATAATCGTCAGGGTCAAAATGACTTCGTGGGTCGTTTTGGTGTTGGTAACAATGGAGCAATTGACAGCGTTCAAGAATCAGATGGTGCGGATGTTACCAACGTACCATTGGGTGCCAACTTCCCCTATGGTGTGTTTATTACTCAGGATGGCAGAAATCTCCCTGCGAAGATTGTCGATGGTGAAAACGTCAACACAAACTTTAAGTTTGTGCCTTGGGAGAACATTGCTTACGCCTTCCCCAACCCATTGACAATTGACACCAGTAGCTACAATCCCCGCACTCCTAATACTAACCTCTTTAATGGAAGTGCTGGCGGCGATATTACTCAATCATCTTCTGTTGTTGGGGTAGGTAACAACAAGACTTGCGATGTGACTTTGTGAGTACTTTATTACTGTAGTTTAGCTTGATGGCTATTTATTCCACGCTCCCTTTGCCTGTCAGACGTGGGATAATAGCCTAACACAAAAAACGCGATTCCCGACTATCATCAACTTTTAGTTGATGAGCGAGTAGAATCAGCGTGATGATAGCCGTTTTCACTTGAGTGAAATATAGTGTGAGAGAATCCACTGTATAAATATGTATCAAATGAAAACTTACTCCACCGAGCTACGCCAAAAAATTATTGATGCTTACAACAATGAAGAAGGCTCTCAACGACAACTGGCGAAACGGTTTAGTGTAAGTTTAAGTTTCGTTCAGAGCGTACTGAGGCGATTTCGCTTTTGTGACACAGTTGAAGCAAAGCTGCACTCAGGAGGTCACGGTGATTCACGCGGGAGCATGGAAGCCCCGAAGCCATCTGTCAAGAAATTTAATGAATTAACAGATAGGCGGCATTTATATCGGGGTGGAAATGCGACACGGCAGTTTTAACTGCCGTCATAATATTTAATTAAGTTGACCTACTTAATTACTCCTTTTTTGTTGATTTGTGCTGATGAAACCGAATTCCTAAAAAAATGTCATAAACAAATTCAAAAAAGTCCTTCTTTTGTAGAAGACCTATAGATTGATAGCAGCCTTTTTGATCTAAAAGAGGCTTCATGAGATAATATGTGGGCTGGTAATTATACCAAGGAATGGAAGGCCATAAATGGTGAATTAAATGGTAATTCTGACCCATAATCAGGAGATTGAGAATTGGATGGGGATAGACGCGAGCATTTTTCCAGCGATCGCGTTCAGCAAAGGGACGATGCGGAAAATAATCAAAAAATAAACCGAGTGCTATCCCCACGATAAATGCTGGAATGAACCAAAAATTGAGAATATAACCCAAAAAGTGATACTGAACTGAGATATAAACGATTGAAATCACAATCAAGCGACTGATAAACCATTCCAGTAGCTCATATTTACGCCAAAGTTGCCGTTTAAAGAAAAAGACTTCGTGGTATAAAAAGCGAACCGCAATCAGCCAAAGTGGACCACCTGTTGAAACATAATGATCTGGGTCGTCTTCTGGATGGTTGACATGGGCATGATGCTGCAAATGTACCCGTGTAAATACGGGAAAAGCAAAAGCTAGCATTAAAGCACTGCCATGTCCTAACATGGCGTTAATGACTCGGTTACGATGGGCAGATTGGTGGCAGGCGTCGTGAATCACAGTTCCTGCAAGGTGCAAAGCAATGGTATTTGCACCAAAACATAACCAGTGTGACCATTGCCAGACCCAGTAACCAAAATTGGATAATACAAGAATTGCCACAGCTGCTAAAAACATCAGCAGCGTCGGATTAAAATCACCCGGAGGCGCTAAAAATTCCTTTGGCGGAACTGTCAGTGGCTTCTTTGCCTCCGACGTCAGCATTATGAACTCCTTGTTACTTTAACGAGATATAGTATTTAGATGATGCCACTTTTTTATAAGGAAAGTGAAGTTTTGCAATGCAAAATGACGAAAAACAAACTTGCGTGTAGTGGGAAACAATGGAGTACTACGCTCGTAAGTATCGAGTATTGATGAAATCAACTGCAACCCACAGTCCCCGACAGGTGAGTGTGCGACAATGATTGATTGACTCACCAACAACAGACAACTGGTGCTTCCTGATTTAGGATAATTCCCAGAGTAGCTCCCTTGATTTAGCTTTTATGCAATTAAAAGATTCTGTACGCCGAACAAAAATTGTTGCTACGATTGGACCTGCCACCAGCAGCCCAGAAATGCTCAAAGCTATTATTGAAGCTGGTGCGACAACGTTGCGGCTAAACTTCTCTCACGGTACTCATGCTGACCATCAGCGTAATATTCGTCTCATTCGGCAAACCGCCTTTGAACTGAATCAACCGGTAGCTATCCTTCAAGACTTGCAAGGACCAAAAATTCGCCTGGGAAAGTTTGAAAACGGATCTATAGTCGTGATGAAGGGCGATCGCTTCACCTTAACCAATCGTCCGGTTGTTGGTACACAAGATATTAGCTGCGTCACGTACGATTATTTAGCAGACGAAGTCCCCGCAGGAGCAAGAATTCTCCTTGATGATGGGCGTGTAGAAATGGTAGTAGAGGAGATTAACCGCGAAAAAGGAGATTTGCACTGTCGCGTTACCGTAGGAGGAACGCTTTCAAATAATAAAGGGGTGAACTTTCCCGGAGTTTATCTATCTGTTAAAGCAATGACCGAAAAAGACCGAGAAGATCTCATGTTCGGTTTGGATCAGGGTGTGGACTGGATCGCACTTTCCTTTGTCCGCAATCCCCTAGACATGATAGAAATTAAAGAACTCATTTCCAGTACGGGTAAACAAGTACCAGTCATTGCCAAAATTGAGAAGCACGAAGCCATAGAACAAATGGAAGCTGTTCTGAGTTTGTGCGATGGCGTTATGGTGGCAAGAGGTGACTTGGGCGTAGAATTACCAGCAGAGGATGTTCCTGTACTACAAAAGCGGCTGATTGCAACCGCTAATCGCTTGGGAATTCCCATCATCACCGCCACCCAGATGTTAGACAGCATGGTTAACAACCCCCGTCCGACTCGTGCAGAAGTGTCCGATGTCGCAAATGCGATTTTAGACGGTACAGATGCGGTGATGCTCTCGAACGAAACAGCTGTAGGTAATTACCCAGTGGAAGCTGTAGCAACGATGGCACGAATTGCCGAACGTATGGAACAAGAGGTGTGGCTGAACACAAACGCCAGTCAGGCGAGAGACACCAAACATTCCATTCCTAATGCCATCAGCCAAGCTGTCGGTCAAATTGCAGAACAGCTAGGAGCCGCAGCAATTATGACTCTGACGCAATCAGGAGCAACAGCACGCAATGTCTCCAAGTTTCGTCCTAAAACACCGATTCTAGCAGTAACACCTCATGTGAATGTCGCTCGACAGTTACAACTTGTCTGGGGAGTCAAGCCGTTGTTGATGTTAGAACTGCCTTCCACAGGTCAGACATTCCAAGCAGCTATTAACGTCGCTCAAGAAAGAGAATTCTTATCTCAGGGCGATTTAGTTGTGATGACTGCTGGCACTCTCCAAGGGATTTCCGGCTCAACAGATTTAATTAAAGTAGAAGTTGTGACGGCGGTACTCGGTCAGGGAATTGGACTGGGACAAGGTTCTGTCAGTGGTCGCGCACGGGTCGTGTACACTGGTGTTGATGCTAGTAACTTTCATCACGGAGAAATTTTGGTTGCTTCTGGTACCAGTGCTGATTTTGTTGAGGCAATTCGCAAAGCTAGCGGTATTATTACTGAAGAAGAAAGTCTCACCAGTCACGCAGCAGTCATTGGTTTACGTCTAGGTGTGCCAGTTATCGTCGGTGTGAAGAAGGCAACTCAAGTGATTCGGGATGGTACAATTTTAACAATGGATATGCAACGCGGTTTGGTTTACTCGGGTGCGGTGGGACCATAAGGAATATCAAGTATCATTTGCACAGAAAGCAATCCTTCTGGATCGCAACTTTGCTAAGGGCGTCCTCCACTGCTGCATTAGTTTTCAAATAATCCCGCACCCACTCACAGCCATATTTCAGTAAATCGACATGGAGAATCTGTTGTAAATCCCACACAATCGCTGTCTGGTCATAGCTGCCAGATACCAAGGTTTTGCCATCCGGACTGAAACCAACAGATACCACACCTCCGTTGTGCCCACTGAGGGTTGCAAGCAAAGTGCCCTTTAGTGTCCAAATCTTGATCGTGTTGTCCAAAATGCCTGCGGCAATTGTTTGCCCATCCGGACTGAAGGCAACTTGCGTTAAGCCAATGCTTGCCCCTTCAAAAGCTTGAACGAGTTTACCGTTGCGATTCCACAGCACCAGTTGACCATCGCGTCCGGCAGAGACGATGTGTTGGCTATCGGGGCTGATAGCAAGCCCCCAAATGGCACTCTTGTGTCTTTTGAGGGTTTTGTTAAGCTGGAGGGCTTGGTGGTTAACATCTTTCCAAGTCCATAGCTTGACTGTACCGTCAGCGCTGGTGGAGGCCATGAACTGACCATCGGGACTAAAAACAAGATCCCAAATGCGCGCAGAATGTGCCTGGATTGTTTGACTCAGTTGAAAGTTAAAAGAAGCGTTACTTTTCCAGAGTTTGATGGTACGGTCGTCACCTCCCGACACTAGAAATTGCCCATTAGGGCTATACGCTAGTGCTAAGATTGCACCATTGTGACCGCGCAGAATCGCAGTTTTGTTATTCGCAAGGTTGAGGAGTTTTATATCGCTACTGGCACTTGCTAATGCAAGAGTCTGCCGATCTGGACTAAAGGCAGCATAATACAACTGACTCGTATCTAACACAACGGTCTTAACTAAAGATCCATCTGCTCGCCATAACTTAATTTCTTGCCCCGCAACACTAGCAAGGAGAGACTCATTGGATCGGGTGCCCGGAGCATAGACAACTCCCCAAACCACATCTTGATGACCGTACAGGGGATGTAAAAAAGGCGAGTCTTTCCAGAGCTTGACTGTACCGTCATAGCTGCCAGAGGCAATCATCTGACCATCAGAACTGAGTGCAATTGCTTGAACCGGCGAGCGATGCCCGAGTAAGGTTCTTCGCAGAGTGCCGTCTGGCCACCAAAGTTTCACGGTTTTATCAGCACTTGCTGAGGCAATAGTCTGCTCCTGAGGGCTAAACACTACTTGATAAACCTCTGCTGTGTGCCCCACAAAAGTTTTGAGTAACTTTCCTTCCCGGCTCCACAGCCTGACAAGCTTGTCAGCGCTGCCAGTGACCAGGGTTTGCCCATCGGGGCTGAAGGCTATCGCCCAAACTGCTGTCTTGCCTACTGGTATGGTTCGGATCAGGTTACCCTCTCGGCTCCAGAACTTAATGGTACCATCCACACTACAAGATGCCATAATCTCTCCATCGGGACTAAACGCTAATCTCCAAGCGGCTGCCTTATGTCCCTTTAGCGTTTTGATCAAGGTGCCATCTAACTTCCACAACTTTATTGTCTGATCCCCACTGGCAGATGCAATTATCTGTCCATCCGGGCTAAATGATACTTTCCAAACAGCAGCCGTGTGTCCTTTCATTGTTGCCAATGGGGTACCATCCACTGACCAAAGTCTCACCAAGCCATCTACCCCAGCCGTAGCAACCCGTTGGCTATCCGGGCTGAATTGAACACCATATATGGTACTATTGTGGCGTAAGATGTGAACTAGGGTTCCATCACGTTTCCAAAGCCGAACGGTTCGGTCCATACCACCGCTAGCAATCCACTTTCCATCCTTGCTCAGGTCAAGGGCTAAGGCTCCTCCCTGGTGCGCTACTATACTATTTACCTCATCTGCGCCATAGATTGCTTGTTCTAGCACCTTGTGCGTTTGCTGATCTAACACCGATTTCGTTGATGGATCGAGTAGCCAGAGCCGTTGAAATTTTGTGCGTGCTTGAATCGCTTGCACCAACGCATCAAGATGCTGGTTTGAGGCAAAGTTTGCGTTGGAGGCAACAGCTGTTACCCGAACTTCATTTAAAGTAGATTCACGGTAGGCAATAAGCGTCACTACTCCTAACACCGTAGAAACTATCAGAGCTAGACTCACTACTGCCAGTAATTGCCTCTGACGACGGGCACTTTTTCGCTCACTCGCTAATCGTGCTTCTGTTTCTCTCAACCGCTCAGCTTTCAGTCTTTGCTCAGTTTCCCCACGTTCCAGTTCCTGGCTGGCGGCTAAAAATCGATAATCCAAATCGCTGAGACTTTTGCGCCCACTCCAGTCTAAAACTTCTTGTAACGCTTGCCCCCGCAGCAGACGTGATTCATCTTGATATCCTGATATGACCCATGCATTGAATGCTTGAGAGTAAGGACGCAGATTGTCTAACTGTTTTAGTACCCATTCAGAATTGAAGACACTGCGGTAGATGGGATTTTTAATTTTGAGATAGCCGTTGTGTTTCTCAACTAATCCGGATAATAAAAGTTCTGTCTGTTCTCGACTATCATCGGTAGCTACGCCAGATGTTTGATTCTCTTCTGCTTGCAACACTTGCTGATATAAACCCAATAACCTTCCTGCGCGTTGTTCGTTGAAAAGGAGGCGATCGCGAATCGTGCGCAGGTGTTCAGGTTCGTCTTTTGCTTCCCAGTGTTGGATGATGTCCTGTAGCACTAATTCTTCTACCCAATATGCTGTAGTTTTTGGCGCTAAATCAATTGTGCGGTTTGGTGTCTTTAAGGCAGTATGGATAATTAACTGACAAAGTTTTTGAGTCAGAAATGGCTGTCCCCCACTCCAGTAAATTATTTCCTGCAGCACGTCTTCGCTTTGGCTGACGACTTCCTCTAACCCTTTGAGCAATGGTGTTGCTTCATGTAGTTGAAAGCCATACAATTCAATCGCTGTCCCAATGTTAAACGGTGTCCGCCGTTTGTCGGCAATCAGATCTGATGGACTGGCTACTCCAAACAGTGTAAATCCCAAGCGTTGGAATTTGGGGTCATGTGCCTGCTGATTATAGCAATGACGAATCCACGCAAAAAAGTCACTGACAGGAAAACTCAAACTCAAGAAACTGTCAATTTCATCAATAAAGATGAAAATCCGTTCGCTTTGAACATTTGGCAGCAAAACTCCTTCAACAAATTGGTCTAGTTTTTGCACTGGGGAAATACCCGCTTGCATATCCCACCATTGCTTAAAGTTGACGTGTTCTGCCAGATTTAAGTCGTAAAACAAGCCGACAATGATACCTTTGTACCATTGTTCCAGTGTGGTATTTTCGCTACCCAATCGGGTGACATCCAAGTAAGCACAGCGATGCCCTTCTTGTCTGAGACGATAACTTATGCGCTGTAATAAGGATGACTTGCCCATCTGGCGAGAATTTAAGACATAACAAAAATCACCAGCTTTCAGACTGGCATAAAGTTTTTCGTCTGCCTGACGCACGACATATGTGGGATCGTTACTGTGAAGGCTGCCACCAACTTGATATCTCATCTCAAAGTGCTATTAAAATTAGCTTTTTCAAAGTGAAGCGTAAGCACAAGCTGTATAAAAGGAGCCCAAAACTGAGTATTTTCGTGTGGTGTCTGCAACTATTATCTCACCATTTCTGAAATTTGCTCCTGTATTCTCTTAACTGTCTTAACTGTCTAATTGTAGGTTATTAAATTCTTTTTAACTGTCTACTTAACTGTCTTATCTGTCCTTGTGTTTCCACCATAAAAGCGAGAGTATGTATTGTCGGACAGCAATCTTTGGTAATTCTAAACATCTAAAGGCAGGCAACATTATCCCACAATCAAGGAGATTTGTAAGCGTGAAAATCTCCTTGATTCTTGAATTTTGTTAAACAATTGTCGTTGCCCCTCCCCAGAGGAAGGATTTTGCTTGGATTGGCGGCTCAATGTTAGGATCTTTAACGACGTTTGAAACCATGTGGTTCACCAAGGAAGAGTAATCATCCATTAGGATGCTCCCTGATAACTGATAATTGATAACTATTAATTGGTTAAATTCGAGTTGTCGCTGCCGCTAATTGTTTTTCAAAGTAAGCCCGGTAGAGTTCGCAACGCGGGAGAATGCGATCGCCCTCAAAGCGAATTAATCCCAAACTTTCAAGTTTATAAGCTTCAATAGGATTAACATAAATAGCTTGCTTTGCCGTTACTAGTTCAGCATAAGTCTTAGCCAACTCAGGATTTTCTTGTAGTTTTATCCAGTGTCGCCATAAATGATAACGGTAAATGCCACCGTTGGCTAGAGCTTCCTCTATCAGTTCTTCTAAAGTCATTTCCTGACAACGAATATAATACAGAGTAAGCTGAATCAGTGCCGGATGACCTCCCACAAGTGATATTAGTGAGCCAGATTCTTTTCCAGTACTCCAGTCTAGCCCATATTGCTTAGCTAAGTCTATTACCTGCGGGTGAGTAAATTCCACAAGACGAATAGGTAGTCCAATATTAAATGGAGAGCGGTTGATATCCAGGGTGACATACTCTTGTGTAGAGTAAACCACTACTAACCTCAACTTTTGCCAATTGGGATTTTGTCGTGCTTCCTCGCACCACGAACGCAACAAGGCAAAAAACTCGTCACAAATCTGAGGATGTTCAAAAAAGCGGTCAACTTCGTTAAATACCAAAACCACTGGACTTTGACTCTGGTTGAGCAAATAATTCTGGAAGTAAAAGCTGCTATTCAACTTACAACCAACTTCCTCATCCCATTTGTCATTGAGTTGGGGGTCAATGTCTAATTGTATTGCAACTCGCCAGCAAAGACAACGTAACAGCTTATTTAAATCAGTCAGACACTGGGAATCAATCTGGTTGCAATTCAGATTCACTGTGCGATACCCACGCTTGTGTGCAAAGGCTAATAACCGCAGTACGAGAGAACTTTTACCCATTTGTCTGGCGGCGCGAATCCGAATCACGCAGCCCGGTTGAGTGATTTCCTGATAAACTAGTTCCTCTATTGGGGGACGTTCGATATATAAAGGAGAATCCAGAGGTACCGGTCCATCCGGGTATGACCAAAGATTTTCAGGTTGGTCATCGTGTTCGTCAACAAATGAGTTTACAGATAAAGACTGGGACGAACTTACTTTTTTTGTATCTAAGCTCAGCGAGAGCGCTTGCGAAGTTTCAGTATTATCATGTTCATTGAGAATTATATAATCTGAGCGGCGTAATTCCAGGTTAAAAGTGCTAAAGCACAGTTTCAGAGTTTTTTGGTCTACACCTGTATCCAAAGACCACAATCGGCTCAGTGTTTTGGTAGAAACATTTGTGCGATCGCTCAGTTCGTCTAGAGTCAGGCGATCGCCGTGATTCTCCACCTTTTCTACAGCTATAATCGCTTCTTGTAGTCTCTTCAATCCTGTAGGAGTCAGGATAATTCCGCGTTTTCTATGAATCTTGAATTGCTTCATGTCAGTAATTCTCCCCCTTTTTTATATTTTCGGAGAATATTCTCATACCTATCCTGAACCTTAAGCAGAATCATAATATTAGGGGAAGACACACTGTATAGTTGTTATTTTTATGCTCTTATAGCAAAATTATCTCAAAATGAGGGTTAGAAATTATTTTCTGACCAAAATTCAAAAACAGGCTTATTAACTGGCTATTTTTTCTCTTGAGTATCTTCTCATTTTTTTACCAGTTATTTTAATGTTACTAAACTATTTTTTTATGTCACTTCTTATACATTAATTAATCTTTTATTAAGTAGCTATTAAACTCTTGATGAAGTGATTTCATAGGACTTTGTAAAAAATAGGCTCATAATCAGCCAAAACGTATGTCTGGTAAAGGTTTTCAATGGGCTGATGATTCGCTTGTCCTGCAAGTACTGAATTTAAGGCGTTTTTATCGATATCGATGTATTTAGGATTTACGCATTAACAAAAAGTTGACCAATGGATCTCAAACGTAGCCTGATAAAACTTCGACAGTAGCAAGTCCTGTTTTTTCCCAACTGAATTGACTAGCCCTGTTTATGCTTTGAGTCGAAAGATGTTGACGCAATGCTGAATCAGTTGCAATAGTTTGCATCGCTTGAGTCATTTCATCAACATTATAAGGATTGATGAGAAGAGCTGCCTCACCAACCACTTCTGGTAAAGATGAGAGATTGGAGGTGATCACGGGAGTGCCGCAAGCCATTGCTTCGAGAACTGGGAAACCAAAACCCTCCCAAAGACTGGGGAAGACGAGGGCGATCGCACTACTAATAATTTTGGGCAATTCGTTGTAAGGAACATAGTTAAGGAATTTCACTTTATCGGTGATTCCCAATTCCTGAACTTGCCTTTGCAACAAAGGAGTAAAGCGTTTATCTTGTGGTCCTGCTAACCACAATTCATAATCTCGATTGTGAGATGATACTGCAAAGGCGCTAATGAGTCTGTGCAGGTTCTTATAGGGATCGTGTCGCCCAATGTAGAGAAAATAGGGTGTTGTTGGTTGGCTATCTAGTCCGCTATGATCTAAATGAATTGGGCGAAAATGATTGGCGTCGTGTGCCAGGGGAATAGCAGTGATTTTGCTGGCGCTGATGTGATAGAAGTCGATGATATCTTTTGCTGTAGCGTGAGAGTTGCAGATGATATGTTTGGCTTGGGCAAGAACTTGAGGAATGTAGTACCGCGAGTATTGTGTTAGCGGTGACAAAAGTTTGGGAAAGCGCAACGGTATTAAGTCGTGAACCATCACGACAAAACGACAGTTGCTATAAAGTGGGGCTTCTGGAAGTGGAGAAAAGATAAGTTGGGATTTCAGCTTTTTATAGATTTTTGGCAGTTTAAATTGTGTCCACACAAGGCGATCAAAATGTCCTTTGGTTCCTTGTGCAGGAGTTAGATTATCTGGTATAGAATAACAGTTAAATTGCGGGTAATTTTGAGCAGTTAAGAGGGTGGGGTTAAGAGTTTTTAAAAAAGGAAAAAGATGTTTTGCATAGTTGCTTATACCTGTAGGTTGAGAAAAAACAATGGATAGGTTAAATAATATATTAGTCATTTATACTAAAATTAACCCGCTCATAAATCTGACGGTGTGAAATTTGACAATTAGCCGAAGTTAAAGTCAAAACTCCATCCTCAGCATCAGACTCACTAAATAGCCAGTTATTTTCTGGGGTTTTACTAAACTGCTCAAGATGGGCTTGATATTGATTAATAAGAATGTATTCTTGAAAATGAGGAATAGAACGATAGTATGTGAATTTATCACCCCGATCCCGGCTACTACTAGATTTAGAGAAAACTTCAAAGATAATGCAGGGATTAAGTATAGTGTCAGTACGTCCTTCCTCAAAAATAGGTTCACCTTTGATAATTAAGATATCTGGATACACATATTGGCGATAACGAGGAATCCACAAGCCTAGGTCATTAGCATAAATGTGGTAATTTTGCTCTTTGAGTGTCAGGCTAAGGGCAAGAGTCACTATTAAGTTAACAACGATTTGATTATGGTTAATCGAACCACCTGTCATGGGAACAATTTCTCCATCACGGTATTCGGTGCGGTAATTGGTGTTTTCCTCAAGTGCAAAATACTCCTCTATCGAGTAAAGACGGGGTGTAATCTGTACAACCATAACACGAGTCTGTGGGTTTTTGAATTTTACGCTATGACCTTAGCCTAGCATTAGAGAAAGAGCTTTAAGCAAGCGATTATCTAGCCCCTAAAAGGGGCGCTGCGCAAACGGTAGAGCTAGCCCCTAAGGGGGCGCTACGCAAACGCTTAACGCCTCCAATACATTAACACACCAGCAAATTTGCCAAAAGCTACTTGAGGTTTGACAAACATTAAAACCAGAGCATAAGAAATCAAGCGAAGCAACCTAATTTTGACAATCCATTCATTGGTATATCTATCTAAAGATAACAAATAACCATAAGTACTATTTTTAATTTTTCTAAAAACATATTTATTTGTAATTGAAGAGGGCTGATGTATGACACCAAACTGCTTAGTTACTGCTATCAAATGTCCCTGATTGGCATAACGTCGGCAAAAGTCAAAATCTTCATAGTAGAGAAAGTAAGCAGGATCAAACTGAGGACACTCATCAAAATTCCGAAGATTAACAATCAAGCTACAACCTGTAATCCAATCGCAAGCCACGTAATCTGTATCTGTATGAGTCAACAAATCTTGAGTGACAATTGCTCCTGTTGAGAGAATAAAGCTACCACCTGCAAACCAAACTTCACCTGTAGGAGTATGAACAATTGTTCCAAGCAGAGAAATATTGGGATGACTTTCAAAGAATAACGGAACTTTATCTATAATATTTTCTACAAAATAAGCATCTGGATTAATTATCCAGACAATTCCTTGAGAATCTTGGGTATAAACCCATTTCAGCCCTAAATTGCAACCACCACCAAAGCCGAGATTACCCTCAGCATTAAAGACAAGTACATATTGTTGATTTTTCAGATTATATATAGAGTAGTCATCGGGAGAGTTATTAACGATAACCACTTTATACTCATGACTGTCATAACTCGGGAGAGAACTAATCAGTTTAGTAATGAGATTAGTAGAATAATAATTAACGACTACAAAATAAATCACGTTAGCTTAATTGATAATTACCAACAATCAGATAATTGTTCTCTAATTATGAAACCATAAATAAAGACAGATACACGCAGATAAATGATCTGTACTCATCTGCGTGAGGGTGTGTGCATCTGCCGTTCTAAAGAACCCTAAACCAAATTTTTCCAAAAAATCTAATCTCCCTGCGGATAATCCTCCCATAATGTTGTGATCTCTCGCAAACTTTGATGATTACCATCGCCTAAAATCAGATGATCCAAAACAGGAATAGCTAAAAATTGCCCTCCCATTAACAACTGTCGTGTCAATTCAATATCTTCTTGACTCGGTTCCACATTTCCGGACGGATGATTATGTGCCACTATAACTCGTGTTGCTCCTTGGCGAATCACTTCACGGAAAATTTCCCGAGGAGGGGCTAAGGTTTCCGTAGCTGTACCAATGGTAATCACTTGCGTTCCAAGCAGGCGATTCTTCACATCTAACAATAACACCGCGAAACGCTCCTGATTTTGCCACATTAAATCTTGACTCAAAGCCGCCGCCGCAGCTGCGGGACTATCAATTAACGTGCGTTCTCCTGGACGGGATTGAAAGGCTCGTTTCCCTAGTTCAATCGCCGCCAAGACAGTCGTCGCTTTTGCTGGACCTACACCTGGAATTTGCATCAACTCAGCGGCGCTGACATCTCGCAAAACTGCTAAGGGGTCTCGCTGGTATTTGCTCAGTTGCTGTAAAATATATTGCCCTAGACCCACGGCAGAAAGTTTTCCGTGTCCTTGACCAGTACCTAGCAGAATTGCTATTAACTCGGCTGTGGCTAAAATTTTTGGACCATGAGTTAACAGCCGCTCACGCGGACGCTCAGTCACAGGTATATCGGCAATTCTCAGGCTATAAGTCATAGACTATATACAAGGGAAAAATCATCATATATAGACTTATTCCTAGTTATTCCCTGTAATTCTGAAAACATCTAAAGATTTGACAGAATATTTAATTTTATGGTTTTTTTTTGCAAAAACTACGAAATATTACTGAAAACTTTGTGTTGCTTTGAGCATATGATACGTTATTAAGAGTTGGGTGAGGGCAAGCGGGTAACTTTGGATTGTTTCTCCTGTTGTACCAGCGACTTTGCCCAGTTCTGGGTTTCCTTCGCGATCGCATATACTCTTAAGATGAGGCATATCACCACAAATAATATGTTCTAACTTATTGACCTGTTCCAAAGTGGCATGACCATCTACTTCCAGAACATCAACTGGTTTGCTCATATCCCGATCTAATCCCAAGCGGATTGCTGGCTCTAAATTACCATTGCCGTAGTTAATAATCTGGAGAAAATCTGGATGAGGAATTGTCGGACGCAGTACCAAACGTACATTTAGGTGTCCATTAATTTGCTCCACTTCGTCATTTGGAGGGTAAAAACTCACCACAATATCTGACCATTGCCGTTGTGGACGGATAAATTGGTCAGAATCTGGTTCACGTTTTCTAAGTTCTTCAAGCACTTGTTCTTCTGTGTACCCTCGTTTTTGCGTATCCCGCTTGACTTTCCACTGAGCACGCACAGATTCAGGGGGAGCAAGATAAACTTTCACATCATAGGAGTCACGAGCACCACGGGTAGAATAACCCAGTAATCCCTCGACAATCACAAATTTATTTGGCTTTATATAAACTGGTGGCTCAAAGCTACCAGTTTTGTGGCTGTATACAGGTTTGAGAATTGGCTGTCCTGTCCTAAGTTGCGACAGGTGTTGCTGCATAATATCGAGATAGTTGCAGTCAGGATGAAGAGCAGTGATACCAATTTCAGCACGTTGCTTACGGTCGTACTTATGATAATCATCTGTACAAATAACCGTAACATTCTCCGGTCCAAGAACCTGAGCAATCCCCCTAGTCAGTGTTGTTTTCCCAGCAGCACTATCGCCAACAATACCAAGAATTATAGGACGGCTCATGATTCCCCCTTATGGGATATACAGTAAAGTTTATTTTGAAATTGTATGTTATTTTACTATTTTTCTAAAAAAAATAGAAGAAAGCTTAATCAAGAAAGTGATGAATTTTTAACATAATTACTAAAAATGAAGATTTTTATCTTTAAGAAATCTCTGCATTGCTTTTTGTAAAAAAATACTTTTATAAGTATTATATGCTGTTTTCCTGCACACTTTACTTAGTCAAATCCTGGGAATAACGTCATGCACCCAGTTGCTAAGCTATATCGTAACAGTAGCAAATTATACTAACAATTATATTTATAGCAACGGACAGGACGTTTAGGACAATTATCAATATATAAATCGTGCTGTTGTGGCCCCCTACAATCAACTTGTTTTAACAGCCTTGGCGACTGCTATAATTATAAAAATTATGATGTCTAAAATTTTTGATAAATAGTTTTCAGGTGCGTTAGCTTAAGCTAACGCACCTGAGGGTAAGTACCTTATCGAAGATACATTTTCTACCTAGTTTGTTGCAGAATCACAAACTGCATCGGTTCAAGATCTATGTGTACAAATAAGGATGGATTACCCGGATCTGGGTGTTTTTCTACAGTAACGCTTCCCTCCTTACCGTAAAGAAACTTCATTGTGCCACCATTTTTTTGGATGGTACTGTCTACAATCACGAAATCACTGCGTCGTTCTTTGGTGGAGGTGTTGTAGACAATCAGAATCTCTTCACTATCCAAAATGCGAGAAAAAGCTAAGGTACAAGGTTGACCTTGAGGTAAGCCAAAATCACGTCCATTACCTGAGATTTCTCGGAAGTACATCCGACCAAAGCGCAGAGCTTCTATTGTTTTGAAGAGATTGGCGATTTTGCTGATTTCTTGGTATACTTTACCCTTTTGATTGAGATAGTTTTTCTGGGAATCCTTAAGGTCAAACATTGCCTCTCGGATAAACTCATCTCCATTACCTTTGCCAGAAAATCCTTGTTCCGTACCGTAATAAATGCAAGGTGTTCCTATCGCACACAGCAAATAGCCGATACCTGCAATCACTTGTTCATCTGGACTATCTGCAGCAAATCTGCGCTTTTCATTTTGTCCAATTTGGTCATGGTTATCAACGAATGTAACGAGGTAGCGACCCAATTCTCCACGACTTAAGGCATGACCCCTGAAAGCATCGTAGCGATTGATTAAATCTCCAGGAGCACCAAAACCTTTGATTGTACCAGGCAAAGTCCAGTAGAGAGGAAAATCTAAGACTGAGTTCAATCCAAAATAGATTGTTTTGCTATCAACTTGGGTAGGTGTGTTTGGACCTGTATAGCGATGGATAGCGTCATCCGCACCAACTAACTCGCCATACAAGAAAAACCAGCGTTTACCCAAGCGGTAAGCATATTCACGAATAGCTGAGCAAAAGCGGGAAATTGTTAACTCTCCCATATGTTTGACCGCATCCAAGCGAAAGCCGTCAATATCAGCCTCACGCATCCAGTAACAATGGGCTTTGATGAGAACATCCTGAAGCTTCAGTCCATCTACATCGTCATCGTTATTGAAGTCTTTGAGGGAGAAGAAATCGCCATGTTGAGTTTCTGGATAACCATCCCAATTGTTAATCTGACCTCGGCGATGATAGTAATTTTCGTTTCTTAGTTCTTTGGGAATTGGTCTGTCTTCTCGCCGCCATCCACCAAAAGGAAACTGCTGGTCATTGGAATAATTGTATGAGTCCTTATTTGGGTAAAACCAGTTGTCTCCGGAATGATTAGCGACGACATCAAGAAATACTCGCATTTCCCTATGATGGGCTGCGTCTACTAGGTCGATCAGGTCTTGTTTTGTACCGAAGCGCGGATCTATATCCAGATAATTTTGAATGGAGTAGCCGTGGTATTTGTCAGAGTTAGGATCTGGAGCGTCGTTATTTTCAAATATCGGACTTAGCCACAATGCAGTACAGCCTAAGTTTGCAATGTAATCCAAATTGTCGAGAATACCTTTGAGAGTACCGCCACAAAATTTCTTGAGTTGTTCTTGGGTACCGCTACCTGTGGATCTTTCAGATGTATTGATTGGTGTGCGCAAGCTGTTATCGTGAAAACGATCTACCATCAAGAAGTAAATGAACTCTTCTCGCCACTCGCGATCGCAGTTCCAATATTTCTTCCCTGGAATAGGGTTGAAGTCGATTTCAGCAATTGAAGTTGGGCTAGTCATGGAAAATACTCTTTTCTAGATACATCTTGCTTTACTACAGTAGTGAGAACTACTAAACAAAGCTTTTCTAGCTTTTATAGAGTTGCGAAAATTTAACTTATGCAGTTTCAGTTCTCCTTAGCAATTAGGAAAATATGTCAAATAAAACTTTAGGACTCGATGAAAATCTTTATGAGTACTTGCACTCAGTCTCATTGCGAGAGCCAGAAGTATTAGCACAATTGAGGCAAGAAACAGCACAGCATCCAATGAGCAGAATGCAGATTGCTCCAGAACAAGGACAATTTATGGCACTGCTGGTGCAGTTGATGGGAGCAAAGAAAACTTTAGATATAGGTGTTTTTACAGGTTATAGCTCTTTGGTAGTGGCGTTGGCATTGCCAGCTGAGGGTAAGGTTGTAGCTTGTGATGTCAGTGAGGAGTATACGGCGATCGCCCGGAGTTATTGGCACAAAGCAGGAGTGGCGGAAAAAATTGAACTACATATAGCCCCAGCACTGGAGAGTTTGGATCGTTTCATAACTGCTGGAGAAGCAGGCACGTTTGATTTTGCCTTTATTGATGCAGATAAAAACAACTACGATAACTACTACGAGCGAGCTCTACAACTTCTACGTCCAGGTGGGTTGATTGCGATTGATAATGTCTTACAGTCTGGACGAGTCGCAGACCCCCAAGAGCAAGATAAAATAACCAATAGTATACGCGCCTTTAATCAGAAACTGCATCATGATTCACGGATCGCGATAAGCATGGTGCCAATTGCAGATGGCTTAACATTGGCGCTGAAACTTCATTAATTGATAGACTGTCTGGACGGCAGCTGCGTCAAATTACGGTAATTCTAAGATCTTGATCACCAAAACCTCATCTCTGGTTTGCTACACTTGTATAAGCAAACATTTAGTTTGCTCCTCACACCACACTTTAGCTCTCTTGTTCGTTAATGACAAGAGAGTTTTTTCTTTACTGGCAAAAAGTTTAGTTATGCATTCGCTCTCCTGAAAAAGAATAGTTTCAGCCAAAGCATAATTAACGCTAACCCTTTCATCTCAATTAAGCCAAAACTAATCGCATTAAGTAAGTCGGCACAATAAAACCAAACTGTGTTAATAAAAGTAAACAAGGCTCAAACCTTTTCTCTCCCTGCTCCCTGCCTTATTTCAACGATAATTATTTACGCCGATCTACTTATACCAATTCTCCATGAAGATGATTTTAATTTAGCCCGCGCAGGCGGGCTACCCTCCGGGAAGCCGCCTCCGGCGTCTATGTTCGTATAGCCCCACACTTCTAGTGTGAGGGAATATTAAGCGCAAGTTTACAGAGAAATGGTATTACTTTGCCTTTACTGCCTACCTTATAGCTGACTGGGCATATTTTCAAACTCAACTTCCATTACCACCTGATTGGGGTAAGGCGGCACAAAATTTGAACAGTGCTTCACTTAAGTCTCATTTGTGGAGCATATCTTGACATTTTTGGTTACTTTATAGTGAAAGTCACACAATTATTATTTTATTTTTGTGCCAATAATTGATTCCTCTTTATCCATTATTAAAAATTTAGAACTATTAATTCTCATAACTTCATAACTTTCTGGCACAAACACAGAACCTAAAGTGGCTACTATATCTGCTATAGAAATTTTAAAAGCTAGTGGTATCCTTAAATTCAAATATGATTTTGGCATGCTTCTAACATTTAAATACAATTTTTTTTGACTCACGTACCATACCCCAGTAAATTTATTACCTGTTAGAAGTTCTTTAGGTTTCGAGAAAAGCAATGTTTGAATCTTGGTTTGTTCATAAGTCATATCATCTTTAAATTCAATAGTGACTTTTTCCGAAGACGTATTAAAACGCCATTTTCCCAAAAGTAAAATTTCTATTTCTACATCAGAATGCTTACTATTATTCATGTCTATCCTCAAATTAGTTTTGGTTTTACTTATCGGTATTATTAAGAAATGTGCGATTAACGGATAGGAACAGTTCTGTTACAAATTTTGACACGAGAAAAAAATAAATGCATCTGCCAAACTAACCAAGATCCGACTCGCCATGCTCCCATAGAAAGGTGTTCTACAGATGACTTTGGGGATAAATTTAAGGTATCTTGCTCATAGTGCAACCATTGCGCTGGTAGATGTCCTATGGGTGTTGTGGGGGATAATTCAAAAGTTAGTTGCTCATAATCTAACCAGTTTCCCTGTTTTCGCCAACCAAGGCGATCGCCGAGTCTCTTTTCTGTTTCATAGTCTACTTGACTACCCATTTCGCTCCAAATACTTTGCTGAACACTGAAGCCGAAATAACCATGACTGTATTCTTCCCACAGTTGATCAATAGTCTGGAGGTCTTTACAAGAAAAGTTATCAATATCTTCCTTATAAACTTCATTCCAATAACTCTTACCTATAATTTTTAGCATTAATTTAGTGGTTTCAATATCAGCTTCTTTCCACTGATGCTGGGCAAGAAGACTTTGTAGTTTAGTATAATCAATTTTATTTTGAACTTGTTTTGTTAAAGTAGTATCGTCATTAGTAGGTCTTGTCAATCCAATGTCTTGAACTGTAGGAAAAGGCGTCATAGGAAAAAAATTTATTTCTGCTATTCCTATCTCTTTTCTCCGTTCAGTAAGTTGATCGGAGATATAGTTAGAGATTGAATTAATGTCTTTGTTTAAAGAGAAAAAATTATCGGCTGAATCAAAATTCTGAATTTGCCAATCTAATAATTTACATTTAAGAAAAGCATCTTTTAATCTTTCTTTTTTTTCATAACTTGATACCATAAAGTCTAAAAACGTTTCAGAAATTGCGTCAGTTTCTTTTAAAATTAATAAATTAGACTGAGACTCTAAAATATTATTCGCCAATTTTTTTATTTCTCCAACAGTTGAGTAAAAATCTTCATCTACTTTTACTACTTCATCTATTAACGATTGAAAGGGATTAAAGTAATCTTGTAAATATTTTTCAAAATTGATTGCAGTCTCGGCTATTTCTACTATTTCTTTACGAACTTTCTGGGCTTTTCTTTGATATTCGTAAATTTCTTGATAAACTTCCAAATCTTTGGCTACTTGTTGGACAATTTGCTTTTGGTTTTTAGTATCTTCTGTCAGATTTTTCAGTCCTTCACTAAGCAATTTTATTTTTTCTAACATCAAAAAACAAGCATTACTCAATAGCAAAAGTGCTTGAAAATTCTCTTGCCTTTCCCATTTTAATTCATCGAGTATTTTTTGATTGTTATAATTTTTAATTTCTAGTTTTTTTCTTTCATCATCTAAACTTTCTATTTCAAGATATTTTTGTATAAACAATTGTTTAAAATCATCAGTTAGCGTCAGCAAAAAAGACTGATAACTGTTTTTGTAATTTTCTAAAAAATTAATAAGGTGAGTATAATCTTTTATCAAAAGTTGGGTTTCTTGAAAAACTCTATCCTGACTAATTTGTTCTTTCCGCTTAATTATCCCCCAAAGTAGATGATGCCGAGCGCCTTCTTTAATTAATCTTCGACGTTCTTTAATTTTTTTTTGAACATATTTTAAGCTGCTATTTTTTAAAACTGGTAATTTGTAGACTTTTTCATAAATCGTAATCTTTTTGTAAGTAACTAGTTGTCTTTGCTGTTTAGTAAGCATGACCTTGATTCTAAAAAAGGTTCTGTTGCAAAAATTTGAAGTTCATTTATAAGCTTGCCATTCAACATGATTATCACCAGTTTTACTTCTAACAGATTGCAAAGACTTTTTGCAACAGAACCTAAACTCTGACCCATTTCAACACCTTGGGGTCTTTGTTATAGCGGTAGGTAAAGCCATCCTTAGTTGTGATGGACTTGCCAAGGCTTGCTTTGCTTCTAATGGTGTTAATGGAAGTACCTGTTAATCTCTGCATTTCCTGATGAGAAAGCCCTGCGCTGATTTCTGATTGATTTAGGGATTGATTCTGTAATGAAACATCTATTGTAATTTGGGGGTTTTCAGGAGGATTTGTAACTTGGACTTCTGTAATTTGGGGGTTTTCAGGAGGATTTGTAACTTGGACTTCTGTAATTTGGGGGTTTTCAGGAGGATTTGTAACTTGGACTTCTGTAATTTGGGGGTTTTCAGGAGGATTTGTGGCTTGGACTTCTGTAATTTGGGGATTTTCAGGAGGATTTGTGGCTTGGACTTCTGTAATTTGGGGATTTTCAGGAGGATTTGTGGCTTGGACTTCTGTAATTTGGGGGTTTTCAGGAGGATTTGTGGCTTGGACTTCTGTAATTTGGGGGTTTTCAGGAGGATTTGTGGCTTGGACTTCTGTAATTTGGGGGTTTTCAGGAGGATTAGTAATAATTTCGTTGGCTTTTTGAAGGCGATAATCCTGAACAGTCAAAAGTCGCCAACTGGAATCTTGTGAAAGTTCCAAAACCCATTGATGATAATTAAACAAACTCTCTCGATGTCCAACACTGATAAAAGTTGTTTTCGTTAATTGTAATTGTTCATATAAATTGCCTTCATTTGTCAAATCCAAAGCACTGGTTGCTTCATCTAAAATAGTAAAGTTGGGATGAGTGATTAACAGTCGTGCAAAAGCCAAGCGTTGTTGTTCTCCCAACGATAAAATATTCTCCCAAGGGACTTCTGTATCAAAGCCTTCGACTCGATTTAGCAAGTTTTGCAAGTTGACTTGTCGCAAAACTTCTTCGAGTTCTGCATCGCTCATTTGACGATTTGTATTGGGATAGAGTAACTGTTCGCGTAAAGTTCCCAAAATGATATAAGGACGTTGGGGCAAAAATAAGACGGATTGTAGCGGAGGTCGCACCAGACGACCAGTTCCCGCGTTCCACAAACCCGCGATCGCTCTCAACAGAGAACTTTTACCTCGTCCACTCGGTCCAACAATCAATAAACCTTCTCCTGGTTGAACAACAAGTGACAAGTCTTCGACGATCACTTGTTCATAATTCGGTGTTTGTAAGGTGACATTCTCAAAAGCCAGACGGTTTTCTTCTATTGTTTTAATTGTGTTCACATTTTCGGGTTGTTTAGTCACTTCTTCTAAAGCATTTGAAAACTCAGTTAAACGCTCAACATAACTAGAAAATCTTCCTGAATTTGCAAATTCTCTGATTATTTCTGCTATTGCAGTGGCAAACATATTACACGCAAGACTGGCTTGGGCAATTTGTCCAAAATCAATCTCACCTTTAATCTGTAAAGGACCGAATACTATAAATGGAAATATTTGAATAATCGCCTGATATCCCCTGTTAAAAATATCCTGACTTCTCTCCCAATCAATCTTGCGTTTAGTACTTTGAATAATCTGATAAAATCTTCGTTGAATTATATTTAATTCTTGATTTTCTCCCCCAAAAAAAGCTATTGATTCAGCATGATTCCGAACATGAGTGATACTGTAAGTATAGTCTGCTTGAGATTCTAGTTCCTCTTGTTTAATCTTATTCAATTCTTGAGCCAAGTAAACAGCAATGAAATTGCCTATAATCGTATAAGCAATCAATGCAATTGCAATAAATTTGGAAAGAGACCAGATAATTACTAAAAAAGTTAACATTTCCAGCACTTTTTCTAGGAAAGTAGCCGAAAAACTGAGAGCATTGCTGGTCAGAGGTTCGATTTGCTGAGCTATTCGTTGATCTGGATTATTAACATCTGATTGAAAGTTTATTTTATAATAAGCGCGATGGCTCAAATATTTTTCTAAAATCTGATTATTTAGCCATTGATACCAATCAAGAGCGATTTTTTTTCTAACAAATTTAGACAATCCTATTAAGAGCGTTACGCAGGCAAGAGCACCACCGTAAAGCCATAATATCTGAACAAGTTTAGTAATATCTTTTTCTTCGACGAGGATATCAAGCAAATAGCGGTTAATAAAGCTATTAAAGACAGTTACAGCTACGAGGGCGACGATTAATAATATTAGAAGAATGAGCATTAGCCATGAACGAATAACATCGGAAAAGGCTCTTCCTTTTGCCTCTTTTGGATACCAGTAAGATCCAGCGAGCACTCTGACATCCTTCCAAAATTGATTAAAACCCGGAGAAGAATCATTCGTTGAAGTTTTCTTAACAAAAGTTTTAGATTGCATATTTGAAAAATTAGTTTAGGCTCAATACAACGATAATTTCCATTAGGTCTTTGGTAAAATTATTTTATGGTGTTTAGTAATTCCCTGGCTAAACTTTTTACATTAGGCTCATAAAGCATTCGACCGTGGTTTCCAGGTACAGATATTACCTTAACAGGTTTTTGAGTATAAGCTTGCCATCCCCAATCTGGTAGCTCGTAATTGGAAATAGCTTGGAGTTCTTGTAAAACAATTTCATGAACTTCTTGAGCACGGAATAAAATAATAGGGGCAGAAATTCGATGGGTAGGCTGATAATTCGCGTAATTGAGCGTCAGCACTTTTATCACTTTCATATTAGTTTTTAGCAAAGAAAGGGTTGAGTGTTCCGGTAGGACATTATATCGGTATAAACACTCCGCCGCCAAATCCCAACGGGCTTGGTCGTCAGGTTGAGCAGCTAAATCAGCGTATTCCAAACCGAAAGAAACTCCCTTTAAAGCTTCAATCTGTTGGAGTGATTGCCAAATCCAATCAATCTCTGCCCTATTAGTTAAATACTCAGGGTGAGAAACCAGTCCAGAATCCAAGATAGCCAGTAAACCCACCTTTTCACCTTGCTGTTCCAATTGGGAAGCCATTTCAAAAGCAACGGCACAACCCGAAGAGTATCCTGCTAGTATGTATGGACCTTGGGCTTGCTGTTGACGTAATAGCGTTAGGACTTGACTCGCATGGGCTGCTACTGAGTCAGGGAGTGGGCTAACTCCTTCTCTTCCTGGAGTTTCGAGTCCATACACTGGCTGCTCATTTCCTAAATTAATGGCTAAATCTCGAAAATAAAAGCCGTGTCCGTTAGCGCCAGGAAGACAAAATAGAGGCGCTGCATTTCCTTGAGGTTGGAGTGAGAGTAAATCGGGATGGGACTGTTGCACCTCAGTATTACCGAGTTGTTGTGCCAATTGAGCAATAGTAGGATTCTGAAATAAACTGCTCAAGCCAAGTTGTTGCTCAAACACCTGTTGAATATTATTGAGCAATTTCATTGCCAATAAAGAATGACCGCCCAAGTCGAAAAAGTTATCATGAATCCCAATTTCTTGACGTTCGAGTACAGCAGACCATACCTGTGCTAGCTGTTTTTCAACTTCATTACGTGGGGCTGTATATAAGGCTTCAACTCCACCATTGGGAGCAGGTAAAGCTTTACGGTCAATTTTGCCATTGGGAGTTAAAGGCAATTCATCTACTAAGATGATCGCAGCAGGTACCATGTAATCGGGTAGACGGGATTTGAGGTGATTTTTTAATTGGGTAGACAAATCAGTGGTAATTCCCCTTACATAAGCAATTAAACTTTGGTTACTCTTAGTTTCATATAAAATGACAACAGCTTCTTTAACTAATGGATGTTGTAACAAAATTGATTCAATCTCAGCGAGTTCAATTCTAAAACCTCTTAGTTTAATTTGATCGTCAATGCGACCGAGATATTCAAGGTTTCCATCATCTCTCCATCTTGTCAAGTCGCCAGTTTTGTAAATTCGGTCAAACTGAGCGAATAATTCAACTTCAATAAATTTTTCGGCGGTCATTTCAGGACGATTGAGATAGCCTCTGGCTAAACCAACACCAGCAATACATAATTCCCCAGGTATTCCAGGGGGTAATAGTTGATTATTTGCATCTAAAATGTAGATACGGATATTGGGCAACGGTTTACCGATAGGTGGTTTTTTGCCATTGGGTTCAACTAGAGCTATACTTGCACAAACCGTAGATTCCGTCGGTCCGTAGCCATTAAAAAAACGCCGTGCTTTTGCCCATCGGGTAACTAATTCGGCTGGGCAAGCTTCACCAGCAGTAACTACGGTTTGCAAATCGCTTAAGGTTGCTTGGGGTAATAGGGATAAGACTGAAGGAGGTAACGTGACATGAGAAATTTTGTGCTTGCCTAAAAAGTTCACCAAGTCTTGACTTACTAACAGAGTTTCTTTTTTAGCAAGATATAAACAAGCCCCTGCGGCGAGGGCAGTAGCAATTTCCCAAATGGAGGCATCAAAGCTGAAAGAAGCAAACTGAAGCAAACGGCTTTGGGGTTGAATTTGCAAAACTTGGTCAATTGCCAAAGTCATATTCACCAGTCCTCGATGCGAAATCATCACCCCCTTCGGTCTTCCCGTCGAACCAGAGGTATAAATTACATAAGCCAAATCATCAGGCGTACTTTTTGGACTGGGATTATCTGTTGATTCTTCGGCAAAAGTTTCCTCATCCAAACAAATTACCTGACAGGAGTTTTTCAGATCACTTAGGGGTAATTGGTCTAGGAGGAAACTTTGCGTCAGCAACACCGATGTCCCAGAATCTTCTAACATGAACTGAATACGCTCAGTTGGATAATTGGGATCGGTCGGCACATAAGCCCCACCTGCTTTGAGGATACCGAGAACACCAATAATCATTTCCAAAGATCGTTCAATGCTGATACTAATTAAAGTGTCTGGCTTAATTTGGTAATTTTGAATGAGATAATGAGCCAGTTGGTTTGCTTTTTGATTCAGTTGTTGGTAAGTTATACTTTGGGATTCAAACACCAAAGCAATATTATGAGGGTTTTTTTCTACTTGAGCTTCAAACAGATTAACTAAAGTTTGATTGAGGGGATAGTCGGTTTGAGTTTGATTCCAACGTTGTAGTTGTATAAGTTCTGCCACTGTCATCAAAGGCAGAGCATTTATAGGTTGTTGAGGGTTATCAATAATTCCTTGAAGTAAAACTTCAAACTGTTCCGCCATCCGTTGTATGGTACTCTTCTCAAACAGATCGGTAGCATAATCCCAAGAGCAATTTAACTGATTGTCATATTCCATTACCATAAGTGTTAAGTCAAATTTAGCGATCGCACCCTTCACTCCCAGCCATTCAATCTCTAATCCTGGCAAACTCAAGTCTGGACTTTCATTATTTTCCAGTGCTAACATCACCTGGAATAATGGATTATGACTCATGCTCCGCGCTGGTTGTAACTTTTCTACCAGAAACTCAAAGGGAATATCTTGATGAGCATAAGCATCTAAACAAGAGGAGCGAGTTTGTTGCAGGAACTCGATAAAACTCTGCTCAGGCTTGATTTGAGTACGCAACACAAGGGTATTGACAAAAAACCCGATTAACCCTTCCGTCTGGCTATGGGTACGATTGGCAATGGGAGAACCAATACACAGATCGTTTTGGCGACTGTAACGAGAAAGCAGAATACTCAACGCCGCCAACAAGGTCATAAATAGACTTACGCCTTGTTGTTGACTGAAGGTTTTAACAGCAGCGCTTAATTCCGGCGTGAGAGTGTAGAGATAGCGTGCGCCTCGGTAACTTTGCTGTGCTGGGCGAGGATAATCAGTGGCCAATTCCAGTAATGGGGAAGCATTTTTGAGTTGATGTTTCCAATAGTTAATCTGGTTTTCTAATACCTCCCCTTGTAACCAGTTTCGTTGCCAGTTTGCGTAGTCGCTGTATTGAATGGGCAGGGGAGCAAGGTTTGGGGTTTGTCGTTGGGTAAAGGCGGTATAAGCTTGCCGTAACTCACGAACAAGTACCCCCATTGACCAGCCATCACTGATAATGTGGTGCATATTGATTAGCAACACATTTTTGTGATCGCTCAATTGCAGCAGCTTTGCTTTAAACAAAGAGCCAGTATTTAAGTCAAACGGTTCTTGAGTATGAGCATCGATTAAACGCTGGATAGTTAAGGAGTGGGGATGTTCATCAAGGTTTCGGCAATTTTGTATACTTAAAACTTCGATTTCGTCTAAATTGCTAATGGCAACTTGGGGTTGTCCTGCCACTGTAGGAAAATACATCCTTAGACTGGTATGACGGTTAAGCAGATAAGCCAAACTAGAGCGCAACGCATCAATATTAAGGTTGCCTTCCAATTGTAAAGCCATCGGCATATTGTAAGTAGCTGATGATCCAGTGAGTTGTGCTAACAGCCAGAGGCGTTGTTGAGCAAAGGAAAGAAATTTCGGGGCATCAGCGCTTAAAGTGGGAATTTCCTCTGCCATAACAGTTTTGGCTTTGGCAGCATTTAAAAATGCTAATATTTCTGCTTTGTTGGTTTGAATTTCCTGCTTGAGTTCAGAAGTGAGGGCATTTTTGCTAGTACGAATCCGTAACTTATCATCTTCAGCCCAAATTCGGCAGCCCATGTTCTGCAAACGAAGCATTAAAGAAACTACTTGCTGATTTTGTGTCATAGTTCAATTTCCTCTTCGTCTGAGTTTAAAGGTTGCATATCTGCGGTGGTGGAATTAACCCAAATGCAGGTATCAAGATAATTCGCCAATTCACTGAGGGTAGGGTACTCAAATACCTTACGCAGTGGCAGTTCTACTTTGAAGGTGTCGCGGATGCGGTAGGATAGTTGGGTGGCTAATAGGGAATGTCCTCCCAAGTTGAAGAAGTTGTCTTGTCGGGCGATCGCTTCATATTTAAGCAGCTTTGCCCACAATTGAGCCAGCAATTTTTCCGTCGATGTCACAGCCAATTCAATGTCTGTTGACGAAACTATTTTATCTGGCGCTGGTAAGGCTTTGCGGTCTACTTTTCCATTTGGTGTCAGTGGTAGTTTTTCTAAAACAATAAAATGGCTAGGAATCATATAATCAGGGAGATTTTTTGCCAGAAAATCCCGCCATTCGTCTAATAATGCTGGATCAACTTGATTGGTGCGATATTGCAGCGGTTGGTTGGCGTAATGTTGCCAAAGTTTCAGCCGCAAATTATCTGTTGTTGGGAATCGTGGCAAAGTCACCTGTCCAGGGACATTCCTTTGGAAAACAACATCGTAATTAGAAAATCCTGTGGAGCTATATTGGAGAAAAGCTGTATAGGGCAAATCTCGCGTTAAAGTTCGGAATGCTTCGGGTTCTATGCCTGATTTTACTTGGGCTACTGCCGCTTTTAAGTCTGTAACAGTACCATCTAATTGAGCAATTTGTTCTAACAACTCCATCTCTGAAGTTAGACGCGCATTGGGAATATCTTTAATGCTTAGTAAATCTGGTTGCTGAGTTGTTAAAATTTTCTCGATTGTTTCCAGATTCAACTGTTGTTCTTGCCAATCTAACCATTGAGGTTCTGCTACGGGAGTATCTGCCCGATCCAAGTGTAAAACAACGTCGTAACGAAAACGGCTCATTTCCGTCTGAGCATAACCTTGCTTCAATTGAATTTGCACGTGACTAATGCGAGGAATTTGTTGTTTGAGGGCGATAAAGAAATCAGGGTCAATTAGTAATTCCTCTTCGGTGCGGATGCTTTTTTGAATCTGTTGACGCAAGTCCTTAATTGATAATTCATCGGCGGCGCGATAAAATTCCACTGCGGTGTGGAAAGTTTCCAGCAGATTGAGATTTCGTATATCCCCAATAAAGATTGCTCCTTGAGTCGTCACAGCTTTGACAGCCCCCTGCAAAACTTCCAAAAAGTAATCCAAGGTGGGAAAATACTGGATGACGGAATTCATGATCACTAAGTCATAAGCATTTGTCTCAATGCCGTCAAACTGGTTAGCTGCACTTTGTTTTAAAGTAACTTTTTCATTAAGAGACTGCTGTTTAAGATATTGTTCAATATACTGCAATGCTTCCGGTGAAAAATCCGTACCTAGATAATGCTGACAATGAGGCGCAACTTTAAACAATAACATCCCTGTGCCGCAACCAATTTCCCAAACCCGTTTCGGTTCAAGTTCCAGAATTTGGTCAACTGTTGTATCTCGCCATTCCTGCATTGCCGCTTGGGGAATGGCAACTCCAGTGTAGCTGTCATTCCAACCTGCTATATTGAGGGTTGGGTCATCGGTTGGGGCTTGTTGCTGAGAGTAGCTATCATTGAAAACTTGCTGCCACAGTTCCACCTGTTCAGCTTTATGACTTTCATCTTCTAGGTCGTTATCTGTTGGCGTGGGTACGATATAAGCTAGCAAGCGCTTATCAATTGCATCTTCTCCTTCTAGAATTACAACTGCTTGCTGAATTTTGGGATTTTTGGCTAAGAAAGCTTCAATTTCACCCAATTCGATGCGAAAGCCACGCAGTTTCACCTGATGATCGATACGCCCCAAATATTGCAAAATGCCATCAGCTAACCATTTGGCTAAGTCGCCAGTTTTGTAAACCCGTTCTAACTTACCGAATAAGTTCAGTTCAATAAATTTTTGTGCAGTTAAGTCTGCACTATTAAGATAACCTTTTCCGACTTGAATACCGCCAATATATAATTCACCTGGAATGCCAATCGGTAAAGGATTTTGATCTTTATCCAACACATAAAGTTGGGTATTGGCCACAGGTTTACCAATAGGGACAAAGAAGTAAGGCTGATTGGGCTGACATTGCCAGAAACTCACATCTACTGCTGCTTCAGTAGGGCCATATAAATTATGAAGTTCTGTTCCCAATGCGTTAAACTTTTGAAAAAAAGTCTGTTGCATTTCAAGACTAAGAGCCTCACCACTACAAATGACGCGTTTAATGCTGCGACAGTGTTCAAAATCACAAGTTTGTAAGAAAGCTTGCAGCATCGATGGGACAAAATGAAGTGTTGTAATTTTGTGTTTAACAATGATTTCGGATAGATAACCTGGATCTTTATGCCCTTCTGGTTTAGCCACAATTAATTTAGCCCCCGTTATCAGTGGCCAGAAAAATTCCCACACTGACACATCAAAACTAAAAGGGGTTTTTTGCAAGACACAATCTTGAGATGTCAGTTGATAGGTATCTTGCATCCATAAAAGACGGTTAACAATCCCAAGATGGGCATTAATTGCACCTTTAGGTTTACCAGTCGAGCCGGAAGTATAGATGACATAAGCTAAATCATTGGGATAGCTTTGGAAACGGGGATTATCTATTAGCTGTTCAGTAAAACTTTCTGTCTCTAAACAGAGAACATTACAGAGCTTTTCCAGTTTGTCAAGGGGCAATTTTTCTTTAATTAGGTTAGTTGTCAACAGTATGGGAGTTGCACTATCTTCAAGCATTAAAGAAATGCGATCGCGGGGATAATTGGGATCAATCGGTACATAAGCGCTCCCTGCCTTGAGAATACCGAGTAAACCAATGACCATAGATAGCGATCGCTCCAGACAAATCGCTATCAATGAGTTGTCAGGCAGTTGTTGCTGCCTTTTGAGTTCCAACAAATAATGCGCTAGCTGATTGGCTTTCTGGTTGAGTTCTTGATAACTCAAGCTTTGACCTTCAAACACCACGGCAATGTTATCGGGAGTTTGTGCTGCTTGTTGTTCAAACAGAGTTACCAAAGTCTGGTTTTGGGGGTAATCGGTATCGGTTTGATTCCAGGTTAGCAGTTGTTGGATTTCTGCTGTAGTGATTAAGGGTAGTTTACTGATAGGCTGTTGGGGATTTTGAGTAATTGCTGTCAGCAAAACTTCAAAATGTCTCGCCATGCGCCTAATTGTTGATGCCTCAAATAAATCTGTGGCATATTCCCACATACAATGTAGTTGGTCATCTCTTTCGCACAAATCTAGCAATAAATCAAACTTGGCAAACGGGAAACTTTGTTCTAGGTATTGAATATCTAGCCCTGGTAAACTAACATTCACCCCCGCCCCTACCGCGTTTTGCAGCACCATCATCACTTGGAATAAGGGATTATGGCTCAGATTGCGCTCTGGTTGTAATTGTTCTACCAAATACTCAAAGGGAATATCTTGATGAGCGTAAGCATCTAAGCAAGTTTGGCGGGTTTGTTGAAGTAACTCGCTAAATCCTTGCTCTGGTTTGACTTGACTTCGCAATACCAAAGTATTGACAAAAAAACCGATTAACCCTTCTGTGTAGCTATGAGTGCGGTTGGCGATCGCAGTACCGACACATAAGTCTTCTTGACGGCTATAACGAGATAGTAAGATACTAAAAGCCGTTAACAGGGTCATAAACAAACTCACCCCATGTTTCTGACTCACTGTTTTAAGTTTCTGAGTCAGTTCACTGCTCAAACAATATTCCTCGCGCCCACCTTGGTAACTTTGTTGCGCTGGACGGGGATGATCGGTAGGCAAATCCAGCAATCGGGGAGCATCGCCTAGTTGTTGTTTCCAGTAATTTTCCTGTCTTTCTAAAACCTCACCTTGTAACCAGCTTCGCTGCCAAGCTGCATAATCACTATACTGAATCGGCAACGGTGACAAATGAGGAGTATTCCCCGCAGCAAAAGCAGCATAAGCCTGTTCCCATTCACGCTTAAACACTCCCATTGACCAACCATCACTAATAATGTGGTGCATATTAAGCAGCAGCACATTTTTCTGTTCGCTTAGTTGCAACAGTTTCGCCTTGAACAGGGGACCAGTATTTAAGTCAAAGGGTTCTTGAGCATGAGTATCGACTAAACGTTGTACAATTTCCTCTTGAGGCTGAGGCGCTTCCCGTAAATCTACGATCTCCAGCACTTCTATATCCTCTAGATTTTTAACGACTACTTGGGCTTCTCCTTCCAGTGCAGGAAAATAGGTGCGTAAAATAGCATGGCGTTCGAGGAGATACTCAAAACTTGCACGCAAAGCTTTTATACACAAATTGCCGTCAAGTTGCAGAGCCGCTGACATATTGTAGGTAGCCGAAGTGCCTTTACCTTCAAGCTGGGCTAAAAACCAGAGTCTTGATTGGGCAAAGGACAGAGTTTTGGCTTCATTTTCTGGCTGGGGTGTGATCGGAGGTAGGGTGAACCCGAAAGCAGCTTTGTCAATAACTGTAGCCAACTCAGACAAAACGCTCTGCTCAAATACCTTGCGGACAGGTAATTCTACTCCAAAACTGTCACGAATACGGACAACCAATTGGGTTGCTAATAGGGAATGTCCTCCCAGTTCAAAGAAGTTATCAGGGCGACCAACAGACTTAACTTTTAACAAACCTTGCCATAAAGTAGCCAGTAGTTCTTCTGTGGGAGTTACAGGCATTTCAAAGTCATTGCAAGTAGCTGGATCTGGTGCTGGTAGAGCTTTACGATCTAGTTTACCGTTAGGGCTAAGGGGCAACTTATCCAAGACCATAATCTGGCTAGGAATCATATAATTCGGCAAGCGAATTTTTAGGTTGTCTTTGAGTTGACCGCCTAAATTAACGGATTTTTCTACCGCCGTGACATAACCTACTAACCGGGGATTACTATCAGTTTCATATAAAATGACAACGGCTTCTTTTACTGATGGGTGTTGCAATAATAGTGATTCAATTTCACCCAATTCAATGCGGAAGCCCCGCAGTTTAATTTGATCGTCAATGCGACCGAGATATTCAAGGTTTCCATTATCTCTCCATCTTGCCAAGTCGCCAGTTTTATAAATTCGCTCGATTTTACCGAAGAATTCAACTTCAATAAATTTTTCGGCGGTCATTTCAGGACGATTAAGATAGCCTCTGGCTAAACCAACGCCAGCAATACACAATTGGCCTGGTATTCCTGGGGGTAATAGTTGATTATTTGCATCTAAAATATAGATGCGGATATTGGGCAACGGTTTACCGATAGGCGGTTTTTTGCCATTGGGTTCAACTAGAGCGATCGCAGCATTCACCGTAGATTCCGTTGGTCCATAGCAATTAAAGAAACGCCGTCCCTGTGCCCACTGGGTAACTAATTCTGCTGGGCAAGCCTCACCACCAACCCCTATGGTTTGCAAATCCGGTAAGGTGGCTTGAGGTAAGACAGATAAAGCTGAAGGAGGTAAAAAGCTGTGGGTAATTTTGTGTTCAGCTAAGAAGTCAACCAAGCTTTGACTAGGTAACAAGCTTTCTTTTTTAGCAAGATACAAACAAGCGCCTGCGGCGAGGGCAGTAGCAATTTCTGAAATTGAGGCATCGAAGCTGAAAGAAGCAAACTGAAGCAAACGGCTTTGGGGTTGAATTTGTAAAACTTGGTTAACTGCCAAAGTCATATTCACCAGTCCTCGATGCGAAATCATTACTCCCTTGGGTTGTCCGGTGGAACCAGAGGTATAGATCGCATAAGCCAAATCTAATGGTGTACTTTGAGGACTGGGATTATCTATTAACTCTTGGGCAAAAGTTTCCCGATCTAAACAAATAATCTTAGGCGAGTTTTCCAGTTCAGTTAGTGGTAGTCGATCAGTGAGGAAACTTTGGGTCAGCAACACCGATGTCCCAGAATCTTCTAACATGAACCCAATCCGCTGTTTGGGATAATTGGGGTCAATCGGCACATAAGCCCCACCTGCTTTAAGGATACCGAGTACACCAATAATCATCTCAATAGAGCGTTCGACACAGATACTAATTAAGGTATCTGGCTGAATTTGGTGATTTTGAATTAAATAATGAGCTAATTGATTAGCTTTTTGATTAAGTTGCTGATAAGTCAAGCTTTGAGATTCAAACACCAAAGCGATATTATGAGGATTTTTTTCAACTTGTTGTTCAAATAAGTCAACTAGAGTTTGATCTTCAGGATATTCAGTTTGAGTTTGATTCCAGGCTTGTAGTTGTAGCAGTTCCGCCGCTGTCATTAAAGGCAAAGTATTGATCGGTTGTCGAGGGTTATCAACAATTGCCTCAAGCAGAACTTCAAAATGTCCCGCCATCCTTTGAATAGTTTTAGCTTCAAATAAATCTGTCGCATATTCCCATTCTCCGATCAATCCCTGCGGCGTTTCTCGAAAAATCAGCGACAAATCAAACAGCGTCGTTGTATTTTCCCACTGAAAACGGGTGAGAGTTAATCCAGGAATTTCTAGTTTATCTGGAGTTTCATTTTGCAAGCTAAAAGCCACTTGAAACAGGGGATGATGAGAAAGCGATCGCTCCTTACCCAATTCATCAACTAGTTTTTCAAAAGGTAAGTCTTGATGGTCGTAAGCATCCAAGGTGACTTGCTTCACCCGTTTAAGTAATTCTAGGAAAGTTGGATTCCCTTGCAGGTTGGTACGCAAAGCTAGGGTATTGACAAAAAAGCCAATTAGTGTTTCTGTTTCACGACGGTTGCGATTGGCGATCGCAGAACCAACAACAATATCCTCTTGTCCACTGTAGCGCGACAGTAACAGCGTAAATGCTGCAAGTATTGTCATAAACAGGGTGGTTCCTGACTCCTGACTTAAACGCTTCAGCTTCTGTGTTAGATCTTGATTGAGTTGCAAAAACTCGCTACGCCCCCTAAAACTTTGAACTGAAGGGCGGGGTTGATCTGTTGGCAATTCTAACAGGGGCGGAACTTCAGCTAATTGTTTTTGCCAGTAATTAAGTTGCTTTTGGAGTACCTCTCCCTGTAACCATTGTCTTTGCCAGTGAGCAAAATCTGCATATTGTAGCGATAATTCGGGTAAGGGAGACGGCTCTTTGGCGCAAAATGCGGTATAAAGGGTGAACAATTCACGGCGGAATATGTCCATTGACCAACCATCACAAACGATATGATGGATGACGAGCAACAGTAGATGGGATTGGTCAGTTAGTTGCAACAACTTTACCCGCAGCAAAGGTGGGTTTGATAAGTCAAATGGCTGTTGCAAGTCTTCTGTGGCTAACTGCTGTGCTTTGCTGAACTGGTCTTTTTCTGTCAATTGTCGCCAGTCTAGAACCTGTATCATCAGTTGGGAATGAGCATGAATCACCTGTATTGGCGATCCATCGACAACTGAGAAACTAGTACGTAAGACTTCATGACGTTGAACAATTTCTGCGATCGCTTGTTCTAAAGCACTGATATTCAGAAATCCGCTAATTTGCCAGAAAAACGGAACATTGTAGACACAATTTTCCCCTTCTAGTTGGTCAAGAAACCACAATCTTTGTTGGGCAAAGGAGAGAGGAAGGGGGTGTTCCCGCGATACGGGTGTGAGGGGGGGAGTTAACCTGTGGTCATTTTGTGAAGATTGCTGTTGTTTTTTCAGTTTTTGTAGGACTAATTCTCGCTTTTCTGGCGAAAGTTTTTCAAGACGTTTTAGTATATCGCTCATAATACTTATCGTTAAAAATTAGTTTTTTTTGAATAGAAGCACAGAAAACACAGAGAAATAAAAAAAATGCTGTTGATACTCAAAAAAGTAATTGCTGGGTCACTTCTTCTTCTGATAACTGCTCAACATCACCTAAAATCTGTGTTAGCTCATCATTTTCTGCTTGTTCAATTTGTTGAGCAATCACTTTTTGGGCGAGTTCGGCAATGGTCGGATTTTCAAACAGATAACGCAGAGGAAAATCTAGAGAAAAGGCTTCTCTTAATCGAGAAATGACTTGGGTAGCCAGTAAAGAATGTCCCCCCAACTCCAAAAAATTATCGTGAATTCCCACCTGTTTTAATTTGAGAACTTCAGTCCAAATGGTAGCTAGTTCTTGTTCGGTAGGCGTGCGCGGAGCAACAAAATTAACCTCTAGATTTCTTTGGGAAGTATCTAGAGCAGGCAAAGCACGACGATTTATCTTACCATTAAGAGTCAGAGGAAATTTCTCAACAAATACGAAAGCAGCGGGAATCATGTAGTCGGGCAGCTTTTGATTGAGGAAGTTTCGCAGAGTGCTAGCAGTTGGTGGGTTGTCCGTGGTTAGGAGATAGGCAATTAAGTACTTGTTCCCAGGTTCGTCTTCCTGCGCAATGACTACGACTTGTTTTATACCTGGGTGTTGAATTAAAACCGTTTCAATTTCTTCTAATTCAATACGAAAGCCGCGAATTTTTACCTGTGTATCTATTCGACCTAAAAATTCCAGATTTCCATCAGGAAGACGGCGCACTAAATCTCCGGTTTTGTAAAGTGTGTCACCCTCAACAAAAGGATTAGGAATAAATCTTTCCCGTGTTAATTGTGGTTGATTTAAGTAACCTCTAGCAACACTTGCCCCACCCACATAGAGTTCTCCAGGAACATCAATTGGAACTCTGTGTAAATCTCTATCTAGTAGATAAACTGTTCTGTCACCGATGGGTTTTCCAATGGGAATTGAATGAACATTTTGACCAAATTGTTTGGGAATCGGATAACAAGAGGTAAACACTGTACATTCCGAAGGACCATAAGCATGAATAATTTGCGTTTCCGGCAATAGTTCTATCGCGCGACGAACATGAGGTGTAGAAGCGGACTCTCCCCCAAACAGCAGTTGTTTAACGCCTGACAAACTTTCAGGTATCGTGTCAATCATGAGATTGAATACGGTTGTAGTCAGCCAGAGGGTGTTAACTGCTTGTTCTTGGATGATGCGGCTTAAGCCAAGAGGTGTAGGAATTTTATCTGGGTAAAGTATACAACGTCCCCCGTAAAGCAAGGGCGGCCAAAGTTCTAGGGTTAGTACATCCCAAGAAATCGATGAATGTTGTAGCCAAATTTGTTCTGCATCAAGTTGAATGTAATCAACCCCAAACATAAAACCGATAATGCTACGGTGGGGAACTTCTGTTCCTTTTGGTGTTCCGGTTGAGCCAGAGGTATAAATGATATAAGCTAAATTTTCTGGATTAACTTCACTTGGCAAATTGTCTTCTTTGTATTGGGCAATTATTTCCCAGTCTGAGTCAAGATTCACTACAGTTTGATTATAGATTGGCACCTGCTCGCACAAATGAGTTTGTGTTAGTAAGATGGGTGTTTGTACATCTTCCATCATCAACGCCAGTCTTTCAGAAGGATAAGCCGGATCTAACGGAACATAAGCCCCACCCGCTTTGAGAATAGCGAGTATTCCTATCACCATTAAAAGTGAACGCTCGACACAAATTCCCACCCGTACTTCGGGTTTAACTCCCAGATCTTGTAGGTAATGGGCTAATTGATTGGCGCGGTTATTCAACTCCCTATAAGTTAAGTGTTGTTTATCATAGACAACTGCTACTGCGTTGGGGGTTTTTTCTACTTGTTCTTCAAATAAAGTATGAATACATTTGTAATGAATAGAATTTCTTTTTTGTTGATTTTCCTGTAGAATTAATTGTTCTTGTTCAGCTGCACTAAGCAGAGATAATTGGGAAATATCTTGTTGTAGATTGGCTGCCATTCCTTCTAGCAATGTTTGGAAATGTCCAATCATGCGCTCAATTGTTTGTTCCTCGAAACGACTAGTATCATAGATAATCCTGCCAGACAATTGTGATTCAGGATTAACCACTACCGTTAAAGGATAATTCGTGCGTTCAAAACAACGAAGATGACTAATTTCTAAAGTTTTTTTATTTTCCTGCTCAGCAGAATCGAGCGGATAATTCTCAAATACTAACAGGCTCTCGAACAGTGGTATTCCTGGGGGAACATTACTTAGGCGCTGAATTTCTGCCAGAGAGTAGTAGGTATACTGTTCCTGCTCAAATGCTTGGGTTTGTAAATGCTTGAGCCAGGGCAATAATTCTGTTTTTGCTGTAACTTGTACCCGTATAGGAAGAGTGTTGATCAATAGCCCAACCATTGAATCGACTCCCGCTAGATTCGGTGGGCGACCGGATACAGTTGCACCAAAAACCACATCGCTTTCCCCACTGTAACGGGAAAGTAGCAGTGCCCATGCTCCTTGCACCAAATTATTCAAAGTTAAATGATGCTGTCGCGCCGCATATTGCAGCTTGTCAGTTACTGTTTGAGATAATTGGAAAAGTTTTTCATTGTATTCCCTGTTCCCTGTTACCTGTTGCCTGTTCCCTATTAAAGGCGTAGGAACCTCAAACCCCTGGAGAGTTTGTTGCCAAAAGTTCTTTGCCTGAGTAATATTTTGTTGGTGTAACCAATCAATATACTCTCGATAGGGACGAGCGGGAAGCAGGCGTAAATGTTCGCCTCGTTGATTAGCTTCATACAAAGCTAAAACTTCTTTCAGCACAATCTGCATCGACCAGCCATCAAAGAGAATATGATGATGACTCCAGATAAATTGATAAGTTTGTTCCCCAAGCTGAATGATGGTGAAGCGCATTAGGGGAGCTTCAGAAAGATCGAATTCTTTTTGGCGATCGCCTTCTAAAAAATCCTCTAAATGCTGTTGTTGTTCATCGGCTGTTAAATGACGCCAATCCAATTCCACCCACGGGAGTTCCACTTGCTTACTCACCATTTGCAAGGGCTTTTCTATCTCTTCCCAATAAAAGGAACTGCGTAAAACTGGGTGTCGCGCAACAATTTGCTGCCAAGCTTGTTGAAAGCCAGGAAAATTCAATTCCCCAGAGAAGATACAAAGCAATTGCTCAAAATAAATTTCCGATTCTGGTGCATAAAGGGTATGAAAGAGCATCCCCTGCTGCATGGGTGAAAGTTCATAAAGGTCTTCGATATTATCCACGAAACTACCTCTTCTTGGTTTTATCTTTGTTGATTTTGGATAAGAATTTATCTAACTGTTTTTGGCTGAGTTTAGCTGCTGAGAAGTCAGAAGGAGTATGACCGATCGCATCAGGTGATTGACAGTGAGCAATCAGGGTTTTTAATGCTTCCATAAACCCCAAAGCTAAACGCTCAATGGTGGTTCGTTTATGAATTTTATCGCTGTAAGCCCAAGTCATTTCTAGTTTTTTTGCGCGAATGAATCCGCTAATTCCTAACAGATGGCTGCGCTTATTGAGTAAACTTTGTTCAGCTTTAAATTCTTTGGCTAAACCCAACACGTCAGATGCCCTAAGCACCTGATCAAACTGACCAAGGTAGTTAAAACTCACTAGTGGTTGGGGTAGCGCTTGTAGTTTTGTGCGTATTGCGACGTTTTCGTTCAAATATCGCAGTACACCATAACCAATGCCCCGGTTGGGGATTTGCCGCAGTTGTTCTTTGATTAACTTTAAAGCTTCTCCTGGATGGTCACTTTCTTCTAGCTGTAACCGAACGGGGAATAAGGTAGTAAACCAACCTAGAGTGCGCGACAAATCCACATCCTCAAACAAATCTTCTCGTCCATGACCTTCAAGATCAATCAGCAGAGAACGTTCTCCCGTCCATTGAGAAAAACTCTGCACTAAGGCAGTCAACAGCACATCATTAATTTGAGTGTTGTAGGCAGAGGGTACATCTTGCAATAGGGCGCGGGTTTGTTCTTCAGTTAAAGAAAGTGACATAGAAGCGGTTGAGGCTACGGTGTTATCTTCTTTATTTGAAGGATAGTCAACTGGCAAGGCAGTAACTTTAAAATTATACTCACTGAGCCAGTAATCTAACTCCGTGGCGATCGCCTCTGATTGTCCATATTCTGTCAGGCGATCGCTCCAATATTGAAAGGAAGTTGTTTTCGGTGGTAATTTAATAGCGTCGCCACGGCTGATTTGTTCATAGGCGGTAGCCAAATCTTCGAGCAAAATTCGCCAGGAAATGCCATCTACTGCTAAGTGATGAATGATGAACAGTAACCGACCTGGTTGATTTTTGCCCAATTGAAACAGTGCTACTCGTACGATTGATCCAGTAAATAAGTTCAGACTAGCCTGAAGTTCAACATCCGCAGCATTCATCGCTGTTTCTTGTGCTTCTGGCGAAAGGTGCGACAAATCAACGACATTTAATGGTATAATTTCTAGGGTGTCGGCGTTAATTTGCTGCCAATGTTCGCCTTCTGGCATAAACCGCAGACGTAGAGCATCATGATGCAGTAACAATTGTTGTACAACTTGCTGTAATTGCTCATGTGTCAACTCTGCTGGCACTTCCAGCAGTGCGGACTGGTTAAAGTAATGAGGTTCGGACAATTTCTGCTCGAAAAACCATTGCTGGATTGGTGTCAACACAACCGTTCCTGTCACTAAGCCAAGTTCTGCTTTGATAGACCGAGTGATACCTGCCACGGCAGCTAACTCAGCAATCGTTTGATACTTAAATAGCTGTTTTGGAGCAATTTGGATACCCGCCTGATTGGCACGGGAAATTATCTGAATGCTGAGGATGGAGTCTCCGCCCAATTCAAAAAAGTTATCGTGGATGCCGACTTTTTCTAGTCTTAAGATTTCTGACCAGATTGCCGCTAATTTCTCTTCTGTAAGTGTACGAGGGGCAAGAAATTTATCTTCGACACTGCGAGAAAAGTCGGGGACTGGTAAAGCGTGGTAGTCTATCTTTCGGTTGGGAGTCATCGGCAACGCTTCTAGCAGCACGAACGCCGAGGGCACCATGTAATTTGGCAGTTTCTGTTTGAGAAAATAGCGCAATTCATCGGTGGTTGGTTGCAGCTGGTGGGGTACGACATAAGCCACAAGTCGCTTTTGTCCGGGAATGTCAACGCGTGCAATGACGACAGCTTGGTGCACCTGTGGATGTTGACGTAACACCGTCTCAATTTCTCCCAACTCGATCCGGAAGCCGCGAATTTTCACTTGATCGTCAACTCGACCGAGATATTCCAGGGTACCATCTGCTCGAAATCTTGCTAAATCCCCTGTTTTATAGAGTCGGTCGCAGGTGGCATAAGCAATCGGATTTTGGATAAATTTCTCCGCCGTCAGTTCAGGGCGTTGCCAATACCCTCTTGCTAATCCTGCACCGCTAATGTGCAGTTCTCCAGGAACTCCTATGGGCACAGATTGCAGATATTGATCTAAAATATAAACCTGAGCATTGCTTATGGGTTGTCCAATCGAAACGTCGGTGGCTGTTAAGGAATTGAGGTGGTGTAAGGTGGTGACAACCGTTGCTTCTGTTGGTCCGTAACTATTAAATAATTGGGGTGGATGAGGGAAGTGAGCAACACTACTGTACCAGTGCTTCACTTTTTCCAGTTGAACTTCTTCTCCTCCAATAATTACAGTTCTCAGACCTTCGGGAATCCGGGAATCTTGAGGGTTAAGTTCCGCTACCAACTGATGCCAGTAAGCTGTAGGCAGATCCAAAACAGTTAACTGCCATTGTTGGCAACATCGCCAAAATTCGTCGCTAGAGTGCAGCATTTGTTCGGTGCGTAGTACTAATGTTGCACCAACACACAAACAAGGAAAGATTTCTTCAATAGATGTATCAAAGCAGATTGAGGCAAATTGGAGAATATGGTCGGCTGCATGAATTCGATATTCATGAATGGCGGTTATGACAAAATTTATCAGTGACCGATGTTCAACCATCACCCCCTTGGGTTTGCCTGTGGAACCAGAGGTGTAAATAATGTAAGCAAGGTTGTGGAGTTGAACTTCACTAATCGGGTTAGCTGTATTATGTTGAGCAATGACTGACCAGTCCGTATCTAAACAAATTGTTTTTCCGGTATAGTCTGGTAATTGAGACCGGAATCTTTCTTGAGTCAGCAGGATGCCCAGTTGCGTATCTTCCAGAATATCAGCCAGTCGCTCTTGGGGATAAGCAGGATCTAGGGGAACATAAGCACCACCTGCTTTGAGAATGCCCAGTAAGCCGACAATCATATCTAGGGAACGGTCAACGCAGATACCAACTAGGGTTTCTGGTTTGACTGCCAAACTTTGCAAATAGTGTGCTAGTTGATTGGTGCGATCGCTCAATTCACGATAGGTTAATTGTTGACCATCCTGCTCTATCGCGATAGCATTGGGCGTTAACTCCACCTGAGACTCAATCAATTTATGAATACACTCTGTTTGAGTATATTCTCTATAAGTTTTATTCCATTCCAGCAGCAACTTTTGTTGATATTGACTTAACAGAGGTAATTTACCAATGTGTTGCTCTGGATTAGCTATTATTTCTAACAATAATTTTTGATACTGCTCTGCCATCTGTTGGATTGTAGCAGCATCGAAGAGGTCGCTATTGTATTCTAAGACTAAGGTGATTCCCTTGGCTCGTGTTTTAGAACCGTTCTGCACACGTTGTTCAAGACGCGGTATAACCAGAAAATCCAAATCAAACTTGGCGGATTTGTTGCTGATGGGTTCATGCAAGCTGATGTCCAAGCCTGGGAGACTCAAGTCCGGCATTGGGGAATCATGGAAGCTGAACATCACTTGAAACAGGGGATTGTGACTCAAGTTGCGTATTGGCTTGAGAACTTCCACCACTTTATCGAAGGGTAGGTCTTCGTTAGCATAAGCTTCCATTGTCACTTGGCGCACTCGACCAAGTAACTCCCGAAATGTGGGATCACCTGACAAATCAGTGCGTAAAACCAAGTTATTGACAATCATGCCAATTAACTTCTCTATCTCGTGCATCCGCCGATTGGCAACAGCAGTCCCCACACTAATGTCGTCTTGCCCAGTGTATCGGTGCAACATTACCAGAAAAGTTGCCAGCATCGTCATGAATAAAGTCACCCCCTCTCGACGACTGAGAACTCTGAGAGATTCACACAAGTCGATGGGAAGTTCCATCCTGATTTGATCGCCTTGGTAAGTTTGCTCTGTTGGTCGTGGGCGGTCTAATGGTAATTCTAACAGGGGTGAACTGCCTGATAACTTCTGTTGCCAGTAGGTCAATTGGGCTTCGGCTTCCTGGCTTTTGACCCATTCTCGCTGCCAATGGGCAAAGTCCGCAAACTGCAAGAGTGGTTCGGGAAGCGGGGAAGGATGATCCAAAGAGAATGCTTGATAAAGTTCTACCAACTCACCCAGGAACACGTTGAATGACCAACCATCATGAGCCATGTGATGTTCAATGTGGATCAACAGATGTTCTTGGTCGCTCAACTTCAACAAAACCCACCTAACTAATGGTAGTTGATTCATGTCAAAGGGCTGCTGCACTTCTGTCTCAACTAGCTTTTGAATTTCGGCTTCACGTTCAGCTTCAGGGAATGACTGGAGATCAATCACTGTGAAACTGATTGGTTGATGTGGGTTGATGACCTGAAATAGCTTTCCATTTATCGCCGGATAAGTCGTGCGAAAGATTTCATGACGCTGCACAATCTCATCAAGAGACTGTTGTAATACCGTGACATCAAGCCGACCTTGAAATCGCATCGTTGCCTGGAATTGGTAGGCACTATTTTCCGGCGCTAATTGCTGGATGAAGTACACTCGTTCTTGGGCAAAGGAGACTGACAAAAGTCCCTCATGGGGAATTCGTTCTATGGTAGGACGCTGCAACTGCTTCTCTTTGTCACCCTCTGCTATGAGTTGAGCTAAACTTTCTATGGTGGGGTTTGCAAATATTTGGTGAAAGGATAACTCGACTCGGAAAACTTCGCGCACGCGAGAAAGTATTTGAGTTGCAATTAGAGAATGACCACCCAGATCGAAAAAATTATCATTAACTCCAATCTGCTCAAGTCCCAGTAACTCAGCCCAGATGATCGCTAACTTCTCCTCAATTGGGTTACGAGGTGCGACGAAGGTTTCTTCGAGATCGGGGCGTGAGCGATCGGGGGCGGGCAGATGGCGACGATCCACCTTCCCATTAGGAGTGAGGGGGAAAAAGTCCAAAATCATAAAGACTGCTGGCACCATATAATTGGGCAGCTTTTCTTCAAGGAAACATTTCAAAGTAGTGGTGTTCGCTTCCAGCTTGTGATTAAGGACAATATAAGCAACAAGACGCTTATCACCAGGAATGTCTTCACGGGCAATTACCACAGCCTGCTGTACATCCGAGTGTTGACTCAAAAGCGCCTCAATTTCTCCCAGTTCAATGCGGAAGCCGCGAATCTTCACCTGATTATCGACTCGACCCAGAAACTCAATGTTGCCATCTGGTAAATAGCGGGCTAAGTCACCTGTTTTATATAATTTTGAATTGCCAAAGGGATTAGGAATAAATTTTTCTTTGGTTAAATCTGGGCGATTTAGGTAGCCTCGTGCCAAGCCGTCGCCGCCAATATATAATTCACCAGCAGTACCAACTGAGACTGGTTGAAGTTTGCAATTCAGTATATATATTTGTGTATTGGAAATTGGGCGACCAATCGGTAGATTAGTTGCTCCTTCTGGAACATCCTCCACCAAGTACCAACAAGAAAATGTTGTACTCTCAGTCGGGCCATAAACATGTAGCAATCGCTGTGGCGGCTCATTCTTAAGAACTGCTTGAACCGACTTGGGATCAACAGCTTCGCCGCCAAATAGCAAATGCCGCAGGTTTTTAAATGCCTGAGGAACAATGCTCGCTAACTGATTAAATAAAGCCGTGGTCAAGAATAATACACTAATTTTTTGTTCGCGGATGCACGCGGCAAAATCCCGGGGCGAAAGCACAACATTCTGAGGAATGATCACCAGCCTAGCCCCATGCAGGAGAGAACCCCAGATCTCGAAAGTAGCTGCGTCAAAGGAAGCATTTGAGGCTTGAGCAATGCGTAGTTTACCGCCGCAGGCATCGCTCTTGTCTAACTGCACGTAATTGGTATTGCATACTAGCCGATTGACAGCCCGATGCGGTACAGCGACTCCCTTTGGTGTTCCTGTAGAACCAGAGGTATAGATGACATAAGCCAGGTTTTCTGCCGTCACGTCGCTTGTCAGATTTTCTTGGCTTTGGTGATTGATGGATTCCCAGTCAGTATCCAGACAAACCGTTTTCACCGCGCTTTCGGTAAAACCTGTAACAAACTTTTCCTGAGTCAGCAGCACTGGCACTTGTGAATCTGACAGCATGAACGATAAACGCTCTTTGGGATACGTTGGATCTAAGGGCACATATGCTCCACCCGCCTTGAGAATTCCCAACATTCCCACTACCATTTCCAAGGATCGTTCAACGCAAATCCCTACCAGAACTTCTGTTCCCACACCCAAAGATTGTAGATAATGTGCTATTTGGTTGGCTCGGTGGTTCAACTCTTGATATGTGAGTTTCTGTTCATTGAAGACGACAGCAATATTGTCTGGAGTTTTGTCCACTTGTGCTTCAAATAACTGATGTATACATAAATGTTTGGGGTAATCTACCGTTGTATCATTCCATTCCACTAAGATTTTATGTTGGTCCTGCTCAGTTAAAGCATAAGAATCATTAATAGAATGAGTAGAACTAACCAAATTTTCTTGCATATACTTAATGAAATGGATGTAAATGTTTCAGATTTTGGATTTTTATTGAGCAAGCGTTAGCTATTGCTTGCGGAGTTCACACAATTTGGTTTTCAAATAACTGATGAATACGTTGTAACATGAGCTAGATATTTCTCAAACCAAGGTTAAAGGATGAAGAAGATCAGGGTATAAGATAACCATTGTTTGAGAAACTACTTGAACACTATCAGTTAGATAATTTTGAGTAATGGCCTTTGAGGATTTTATCCAGGAAAATTGGACTCAAAGGCCATTTTTTCTCAAAATTTGTAACAGATTAAATTTGGCTAAACTCTACGTGGGCTAACTCCGCATTCCTTTGCATTCAAAAAGTTACAAATTGAGCCAACGTCTGTACATAGTGACATTCAATCTGGAATTTCACCGAATTTCACCGTGAAATTATTCATCGACAATTTCAACTGTCCTTGGTTCATCAGATGGCACAGTATAAGTATTAGTTTCTGGGGTAAGTTGATTTTTCAGTTTGAGTTTTAGCTCGTCTGAAATGGGTAAATCATTAATTTCTTTGAGGAGAAATCTCACGGATTCGGTTTTGCTACGTTCTGCATAGACGGCTTTAAGAATGGCTTCAATTCCAAATCCTGCTATAGTATCCCCCAAAACCGTTACTAGACCAAGCAGTCCTATACCTCCTAAGATGCCAAACGGTCCTCCCACCGCTGTGAGGGCAGCAGCAACAGCAGCAGAACTGCCTCCTGCTGTGGCTGTTATAATCACGAGAATTATGCCAGGAAGACCCAGACCGGCAAGTTTTTTAACGATTTCATCCATTGGAATTACCTCAAATTTTAGGTTTTGGTTCAAACATTACTCAGGGTATCAAACTGGAGTCTTTGTAAACAAAGAAACCTATTTTTAAATCTAGACTAAGCGAGAATAGAGTGACTCACGCTCAGATAAGGTTAAAATTTTAGAAAATTTTCTCTATTTACCCTAACCTGATAGCTTAGTCCAACACAACCTTCGCTGTAAAATAGCGTTATTGTTGATTTAACTTATAAATTATGTTATAATATTTAGCTTGATAAAATACTGCATAACTCATCGATTTGTTGGCTTTTTTCGGTAATCAATTTACGAGCTATGACTTGTAGCTTGCGGATATTCTCCGGTTTGGTATTATCTATTTCTTCCAATTCGCCAGTTAAGAACGTTTGGAACCGATAATAAGTTTGAGTTTCTTTGTTATTAGATTCAAACAACCGTTCTAATTCTCCGGCTACGACTTCACTACCACCGTCAAATACCATATTTAAAAGCGGTCTTCCCCATTGCAACAGTCCCCAGTTTTTGACTTCGTTATAAGGATAGACACTCGTCAGAGAACCTGTACCTAAGGACACTAGCAAAATATCCTCTGTATTGAGCACTTGTTTGTTTTCTTGTCTACTAATTTGTGCTTCCAAAATAGCCAAACTCGAAGGATTATTAGCTACCAATCCTCCATCGACTAAAGTATAAAAACCGTTTGTATTATGGAAAGTAGGAATACGATGGGGAGCAAAATAAGTGGGAGTAGCACTAGTTGCTAAAGCCGCATCTGTGAGTGTTAAACCTCCACATAATTTGCGAAAATTTCGAGATTCTGTCTTTTGTTTTTCCAATTTATTTGTAAAGAATATAGGAATTCGCTGCTCGATATCGTAGCTAGTGACGAAAACTTCTTTGAGATTGTTTTCTAAAGGAGTGTATCCAAAATATTGCCTTAAAATTTCCTCTCTGCCCTCAGAAGAATATTTTGGCTGGATAAATATATCCTCTATCTGACCGAGTATTCTTTCAAAGAATGGCTCATAAAATATCTCACATCCATATTCAAGAAATATTTGCAGGAGAGCCTCAGCACTGTATTGGGCGACTGACAAATTCTCAGATAACTCTGGAGTTAATCCGGGTTTAGTTAGTCCGAGTGCAAGAATTCCTCCGCTAGAAGTGCCAGCAATTAAATCAAACAAACTAAAAATCTGCTTTTGTGTGCGCTTTTCAATTTCTGCTAATATCAGTGCTGGGATAATGCCTCGAATACCGCCTCCATCAATGGCAAGTATTTTATATTTGGAATTAGCTGTTGTATTCATGGTTTCTTGGGATTCCTTCTGAGTTAATGTTTCTGATTGTTCCTGCAGTTGAATAGTGACTAAAACTCCGCTTTGACTAGTTTGATTTATTTTGATTTCCTCCTCTTTTGGCGAGGAGGTTAGAGAGGTTTGGGCGTTAGCAGATTTTTTCTTTGTTTCTTTTTCTTCCTTTGGTTGATCCTCATCCCCTGTTATCACTGGCGCTAAATCAGTCGTCGCTTGAGTCGGGGAATCTTCCTGTAGTACTGCAGTTTCTGTTAAAGGGGGGTTTTCCTCTAAATCACTTGCTGTCTCACCTTGTCTCTCGTCTTCACTGGAGGATTGTGCAAGCGTAAATGGAAGTTCTGCTAAATCCCAAGTGGGATTGCCATGCAACTTTCCATCATAACCATTTCCAGTTTGGTCTCGGATTGTAGTCCCTTCTCCCTCGTTTAATGCCCAGTAAGCTACTAATCCTTGTTCATTCCCAACTAAAAACTGATACCGTTGCGTTTGGATTTCCGTTTGGGAACAGGGGTAATTCCAGACGCTAATGTTAGCTAATTGACCTGTGAAATATATGTTGTTGTGTAAAGTCGCGCCAAGAGTTACAGAACTAGTTGCTTTGTTTAAAGAGGTACCTGCCAAAGAGTCAGCATACTCATGCTCATCAAGAAATATGGTTAGTTGACCTTGATTAAAAACAATAGCAAAGAAGTGCCATTGTCCGACACTTAATTCTCCATTGCCAAAGTTTTTGATCACATTGTCAACTTTCTCATCAATGTATACATCTAGATTTCCTGACTCACTTATACCGAACTCAAAATTATCACTGTATATATCTGAAGAACGGGCAAAAAAAACATTGCGCGTCCCATAAGTGCTGGCTTTGTTTGTTAGTTGATGAGGATTAACCCATCCTGAAATTGTAAAGGCGGAATTCCCCTCAGCAAAAACACCACCAATATCATTTCTACCAAAATCTATATAATTCTGTTGACCATCAAAGGTTAGAACTAGTCGAGTATCTACTTTGTTTATCACAATATTTATCTCTCCAAGTATGAGGATATTTTATGTATTGAGCAAAAATTGAGTTTTTCTGTTATTTCACATCATCTTGTATTTGATACCATTTCACGACAATTTCAATAGATATAATTTGATCCTCCCAGTTCCCTTTGCCGAAAACTATTAACTGTCAGATGAAATGACATAAAATTTTTCAACATCAAGTCACGACCTACTTGAAGATATACATTTTTCACTTTGTTCATATTAACTCTCATGAAAAAGCGAAAGATAGGTTCTGGAAACTACTGCTCTTTGATAAACATGTTGAACGACCTCTATAAAACGTTTAATACCAGTGTTGATACCTCATTCGTTTGCTTTGAGGCTGATACCAATATATTGATATTTGTGTGACCAATCTTCCTGTAAACAAGCGAAGAAAAACCTACTACATACTACAATTACACCTACCTGCTTTAGTTGTTGGTACAAATCTCAGTTGATCGGTACATTTTTGAATCACAACCAAGTATACATTCCTCCCTAATCTTGTAGAACGTCCACTCAACCGATTTTAGCAGTTCTACAGTGTGCCTAAACGATACCAAAAGCGCGTCAAAAACTATCTTCTGATGTTATCGATTGCAGCCATCATACTATAGTTGTGAGTTTGCAGACACACGCTAGCTGCAAATAAGTTATAGTTTTTCATTATTTTTTCTTTACTGTTTTAACTGTGTTTTCATTCTTTTAAATATCTGCTTAACTGTCTTAACTGTCTTAACTGTCTTAACTGTCTTAACTGTCTTAACTACTGTTGCATTTTCTTGAAATACGATGGATTCATGGCTCTCGTAACGCTGTCATACTTAAGTATTTTTTCTACTGACAGGATACCGTTACGTGGGCTTTCTTACTTTTCAGACATCCTCTAAAGTGTCACACTACGAATTTTGGACATTTGAAGATTTGGGATTGGCGATCGCCATCCAAAACAACTTCATTTATGTATAAACAATAGACCTCTTGCAAAAGTGCTTGAATTGTCATGTTGAGCGAAGCTAAACATCTGGTGGAGATTCTTTCCTACACTGCGTTTCGCTGCCCTCCCTTGCCCGCTACGCGCTTCAGAATGACATTCACCTTGTTTGACTTTTGCAAGAAGTCTTTTGTATACTGGCTAATATTTGGGCGATTTTTCCGCCAAGATCGTGCACTTCTTATCCCGTTAACTTGTAATGAGGAAGCGGGCAAGGGGAGCTGCTGCGCTAAGGCAGATTTTACCGGATTAGATGAAATGGACAATGCGTCGTCGCATTTCATCTCCGATATAAATAACTTTTGAGTGTCAATTCATTGGAGCTTTCATGCTGCCGCGCAAATTAGCGTAAATTGAGGAATTGACTTAACACATCAGTCTGGCTGATGTGATTGGATTTTTGTTGTTCTTGCTTCAACGACTTCAAACAATTGCTAGTATAATTTTGCTTTGCAAGCTGTTGGCTAAAGAAAAGGCGATACAACTCGCAACTTGGTTTTGCTTGATTGTCGTCTAATTGAACCAAACCCATGCTTTCTAGCTTGTAAGCTGCGATCGCATCGAACTGCACTGTTTCATTGCCCATCACAACCTCTTGCATAGCTGATATTAGTTGTGGATCAGCTTGGAGTAGGGCTAAGAGTTCTCTAAGATGTTGACTATAAATTCCACCGAGTGTGTGAGCTGTTTGTAATAACTCCTCTAGCGTCACCTCCTCCTGAGATATATGATAAAGCCCAAGACTCACTAGATAGGGATGCCCTCCCATCATTACTTGTAACGGTATCAGGTGTCTTGCTCCTTGATCGTTTGCGGCCCAATCTATTCCATAGGATTGTGCTACATTCTGTACTTGCTTGAGAGTAAATGGCGGTAGTGAGACTGTCAACCCAACATTGAAAGGAGATTGGTTAAGCTTGAGCGGGATATACACTTCTGTGCTATGAACCACCACTAAACGCAATTTTTGCCAGATGCTATCTTGTTTTGCCACCTCGTGCCAAAATCGTAGCATTGGCAAGAAGTCTTGAGCAATATTAGGATGTTCAAAAACCCGGTTGACTTCATTTAAAGCCAAGACTACTGCATTATTCTCAATACATTGCAGCACATACCCCTCGAAATAAATTTTGCAGCTCACCTTGCTGCCCATCTCTGCATCCCAAAAATCATCCAGATTGGGGGGCAGGTTCAACTGCCTGCTGACATTGATGCACAACCAACGCAAAAACTTCTCTATCGATGCAAAAACCTCTTCATCAGCTTCCTGAAAGTCTAAATAAACGGTTTTATAATCCTGTTTTTTAGCGTGAAAAATCATTCTGTTGAGCAGCGAACTTTTCCCCATTTTTCTGGGTGCTTTGATACGGATCAAGCAACCCGGTTGCATGATTTCTGTACAAACAAGTTCTTCAAGGGGAGGGCGATTGACGTAGAAAGGAGAAGCCAGTGGTACAGGACCACCTGGAAAGTCTGGCTTGGTTACTGTAACTAAATCTAGAGAAGTTTTTTGCGCACCAAAATGTGCTTGAAACTGTTGTTGAGGCTGCTTGTTGTGCAGAACAACGTTATCTTGCTCGAATCTGCTCAAAACTAGATGCAGATTTTTTTTAGTTATTCTTTCGCCAAGTGCCTCTGAAAGGTCTTGCCACAACTGGGAGCCAACTTCCTTTATGTAGTCGCTAGCGTAGCCTGAGCCTTTGGCCATTTCACCGTAAGTTTTTCCTAGCAATGATTGATGAAGTACAAACTGCTGAATGGAACCAAGGGGCTTGTCTTGGAGAATTCGTCCTAAAGCTTCCAGTAGATGTTCCACGGTTTATAAAAAGTTAAAGTGAAAGTTAAGTAATTTTACGCATATTTTATTTACTAGTAATAATATACATCTAAAGAACAATTTTTACAAAAATGAAAGCACAAAGGGACGGACAGTTGCCTAGTACTCGACCAACCCAAAATTGCCGGGTTAAGGCAAGCAGGGGAGGCAGGGGAAGCAGAGGAAGCAGGGGGAGAAAGAGATTTTTCTTGCTGCTATTAACCAAGCATTGTTACCTTGGCAGACTACTAGGGCAGCTTAGCTACTTTCAAGAAACACAGGGGTGTAAGGGTGTAGGGGTGTAGGGGAGCCACTGCCGTGCGCGGGTTCCCCGCGTTGAGGCATGTGGCGTGAGCCAGTACTTGATGAGGGTCTCCCGACCTAGGTATCTGGTGAGACCAGCGCGAATGAGGGCTTTCCCGACAGAGGCGCTGGTCTCACCGTAAGGCGTGGCGTTAGCCATAGGGCGTGAAAAGAGTGTTTTTTTCATTCGTAGCGGGTGGTGCGCCGCCAGTTGAACTGCTCTTAAAAAACACATTTTCAAACCCTTATCTAGCAAGGATTTAGAGATATTGTGTTTCTTTCATATGTAACGGGAGGGATACGCCTCTGGCGTCTGCGCTTTGCGCAATCGCCGCGCCCGTAAGAGGCTGACATCTTGCACCAACAAAGCTTAATGTTCTTTTATAGCAGTTGCCAGGTAGATCAGGTAGATAAAGTGCCAATACTGGTAACTTGCTAGTTACCTATCCTACTACATGTACGGTTCTAACGGAGAGGTGCACAGGATAATACCAGGCATTGACTTCAACTATGAAACAAAATAATCTCAATCCCATTAATAAACTCGTGGGCATATTTTCAGTTCTGCGTTTAGCCTAAGCCGAGTGCTTCTCAACAAGCAGCACAGAATTTCAGTGCACGGACAGAAATCGTGTTTAACTTTTTCTGTATTTGTTATGTCTAAAACAGACAATGATCAACAAGGGCGGCGCTCCTTTAGAAGCCGCCTTCGGCTAAGACACCCTGAAATGAAAAATATGCCCTAGAGCCACGCGCTTTACAAAATTCAAAAAGAATTCATAATGCCGTATCTTATGAATCAAGCCCACGGGTATGGGGATTGATAATTTTGAATTCATCATTTGGAATGTTGAATTTCCCTCAAGGGACTTGACAAGTTTTTTATGCCTCCAAATTTAGAAACAAATTTTGTCCCCAAAACTTGAACATACTTATCATGATTGTGTTGGTTCTGTACCAGTTCATAACCTTTGTGAGCCAACATTTCAGCTTTTTGAGGATTGTTTAAAAGATCCTGGATTGCTTGCTTGAGCCCCATTGGATCATGAGGATTTACACCAATCGCAACACCGGAATCAATCAGATCACTAATCATTCCTGGCGAGCGAGTGATGATTACAGGTCGTTTACAAGCCATCGCTTCAAACGCAGTGGTGAGTCCAGCGTTAAAATTATTCTCAAGAAGGCTTAAAACAACTATGTCAGAATCCCGGTAAAGCTGCAATAACTCGCACCACTCGTAAAAGCGAAACGACATATTACTTGGTGTGACTTTTGGAAATGCTCCTCTTGGTGCTCTTGTGCTGGGTGAAAAAGCACAAATCTTCACATCGACATCTAAGTCTTTAGTGGCATCAGCTAGAGTTGCATAGTCCCGTTTCTCCAAACCTCCACTACCAATAATTGGACGCGACTTGTTTGGTGAAACCGATCCTGGTGTGAAAAACGACAGATCTGTAGATACTGAAGGTAATAGATAAATTCGGTTTTCACTTAAGTGCAGGTAGTGACCAAGGAATTCAGCCTGATTAAGGTTGTGTGTGACAAATAAATCAATTCGGTCTGCTAGTTGAAACAAGTTCAATGCTAGAGAACTTCGTGGTCGATTAGAGTTGTGAACAAAAACAATAATTTTGGGTCGCTTCTGTCTCGCACCGCAAAGTGCGGCAATTGGAAAGCCTATGATTTCACCAGTGCAATATATGACATCATCCTCCTGAAGCTCCAAGGATAACTTGCGTGCTAAAGCCCAGTGTTCAGGACGACCAATAATCCTTGCACGCATTCTATCTATCGGTAGAACTGACTCACCTGCTGGTTGATGAATCGTCGCCCCCAAAAGCTGATTCAAATCCCATATTGCATGCCTGGGATTTTTTCCTGCTTGAGCATTTCGGGCGATCGCTTCTAAATCACATGAAGGGCATAAAGCTATGTGGTATTTCAAGACGTTCATCTCATGATTTAGGTATTTGCTGGATATTAACACTGCAACGCGATTGTTAACCGATAAACTATGTTAACTGGCAAGAGCTTGCGCTCAAAACTTTTTAAACGCTTACGATCACATCCAGTCTTTGCTAATGACCAAGATATAATCATCCCAATAATTGTTTACTAGTACACTACTTTTGTGGCTCCACATCCACTACTGCCATCGCTGGTGAAGTTGCCTGCCACATTAGGGTTGATACCACCCGATTTCAACAGGTTAGTGGCGATAGTCGTGTTTTGCACTCTGGCTGTATCACGACAATTATTGAATATGCCACCACCGTACTAAAGCTTGATTGAGGGTGAGAGTACTGAAGACCACTGTCACGTTATCGTTCTAATTATAGATGCTACTGCTACTATTTCCTGACTTATTACTGAGGCTACCACTACAGTTAGTGATACCGCTACCCTGAAAATGTGCTCTTAAACCAAGGTGATGTAACTCACCCTTACAGTATTGCCCCATCTTTACGGTCCACTGCATCTGCAATGCTGTTGACCGTAAAGATGGAGCTGCCGCTTCCTTAGAGCTTTGTGGCACTCATAATGTCTTGTGGAGTGCCAAAGTAAAAGTGAAATGTGGCAGATGGGTTGAATGCAGATAGAGAATCTTGAAGATTGTTTGAAGCAGATCCAGATAAAAAATCCATACATTTAAGTTCCTTTTGTTTTTCACGTGCCATACTGAACTTTTCTGTATAATGCAACATTGACTTGTTAAAGTTATCAAGAAAAGGCAGTTGATTGCTAAGGATACTCCTGTTTGATTCTCTAATCAAGATAGTAACTTTTGTATTTACCAAAGATTCTGATTTATAAAGTAAACATCAAGACCTTTATTTTATGATTTAGGCATGAGTTACGAAAGAAGAAGACTCTGAGATTCCTTCCTTAAGCTACAATGACGCAAATATGTTATTTTTGCGTAAGTTCTGACTTTGTTAGGGTAAGTATATCTAAATTAGTATTGACAAAAACCTTGGTTAGTGTGTTAACTAAAACATAAGAATTTCTCGTTTGATTGATTTTCTGAGAGTGAAAGTGCTCACCTAATAATTGTCAATAAGCAAGCATTAATGCAAGTTACTAGACCTTTATTGATAGTGAGACGTTGTTATTGACAAGATGCGCTTACCCTGCTGACTTTGTAGGTTGAGTCGAATCAAGTGGAACTCAACATTTAGCTTCTTCGCCGTAAGCCCCGCACCATAACTGTACTCAGTTTGGTGTCGGGATATAAGGCGGGGGATAAGGAAGACATCCCCGCCCGACCAATGCTCATCACAGATGAAAGCGCTAGAGTGGGATGGCTGACGTATCCCCAATTATCGTGCTATTAAAGACAATCAAAGTTCTAGCTCGGTAGCTATTTTTTCGAGTAATTCACTAACACTAATACCACTACTTATTGCTTTACCTTGTAATCGCTCCCAGGCTTGAGGTGTAAGCCATACTGTATGTTTGGCTTTTAACTCTTCGTGGAGTATTGGTACATTTTTTACAGCTTTTTTGCCTTTTCTGCTTGACATTCTTATCTCCAACGTCTAAGCTAACCATAGTCAGAATAAAAAGATTTGACAAAAAGGTGATTTTTAAGTGCTGCTTAACTATCAATACCGTGCGTACCCAATCGCTAATCAAAAACAACAATTGAATGTATGGTTGCGTATTGCTCAGTATTGGTACAATAAGCAACTTGGAGATAGGTTTAATTGGTGGCAAGATAACCGCAATGATATTAACTCTTGTCCGCTGGTTTGCGCACTACCACAGCTACGAAATAACCCCGATTTTTACTCTCAGAAGAAACAGCTACCAATCCTGAAACAAGACCTAGTTATTGTTCACCATTCTGGTGAATTGCTAGATTTCATGTCTGTACCATCTCAAACGCTACAAGACGTATCAAAGCGTGTAAACCTAGCATTTAAGCGTTTTCTCCAAGGAGATAGCAACGGAAAATGTAGTGGACGACCACGCTTTTAGAATTCAGCGCGTTACCGAACTTTGAGAATAGAAGGGCAAGCCATAACTATTGAAAAGATAGAAAAAGATTGGCTGTTCTTGTCAATTTCAAAACTTAAAGGTTGGTTGAAAATACGGCTACACCGCCCACTACCAGATGGGTTTGTCCTCAAAAATATGTTGCTAACCAAAAAGTCTGATGGTTGGTACGCAACTATTTGTTTGGAAGACCGAACTGTCCCAGTTTTTAACCCTGATGATATAACTCCCACGTGGGAAAACACTTTAGGGATGGACGCGGTACTGCATGAGCAAGATTACTTGGCAACTTCAGAGGGGACTAAGCTACCTTCTTTGAAGTCTTTGAGAAAATCCGAAAAGCGCTTGGCTAAAGTAGCGCGTTGCAAGGAAAAGAAGCTTAAGGCGAGCAAAGCGCGTCGTAAACTTGGCAAGCGCCAAGGACGCGAACATCAACGTATCGCAAAAGCGAGGAAAGACCATGGCATTCAAGACTGCTCATGGGTTGGTGCGGACAGGCAAGAAAGTTTTTGTCCATGAGGACTTAAACCTAAAAGCACTGTCAAAACGCAACAAAGCAAAACTTGATGAAGATGGTAAATTTTTACCTAATGGTCAATCGGCTAAGTCCGGACTAAACAAGTCCTGGAACGACGCTGCCTTTGGACAGTTTTTCCTCACCCTAGAATACATAGCCGCGAAAGCTGGGGCTAGGGTTATCGCAGTGAATCCTGCATACACATCTCAATTGCTCGCGTATCGTGACGAGATAGTCTTTACCGACTGCGATATGCGCTCTTACTGGGACGCTAAACTTTCGCTTAACGTTGATCGCGATATAAACGCGGGAATCAATATTAAGCGCGTTGGGCTGGGACTGTTCCCAACGATAAAACGCCGTAAAGGGAATTCGGTAGTGGGTGACTCTACTACTATCCCTGTTCTGTCACTCTCCGAAAACATTTACCATTTTTGAATTCTAGAGCTTTTATTTGGTAAGGGATCGCACAATTTTTTTCTAATAATAAAGACCACACCCATTTTTTTCTAATAGGATAGCTTGTATTGTTTGCCTGATAAGCCTTCCAGAGATTGCTCACCCGGAAAGTGACAGAAGAGGGCTATAGCGGTTCTCAATTGAGTCACATACAGTAACCGCAATGTTTGAACCAGCCAAGAATGTCACTCAAATTAATACTCTCAAAAGCTTCTGTAATCGCTTTATCTAAATCTTCATATGTACGGGCTGCGAGCGAGCGTAAAAATTCTTTAATTTTAGACCAACAATTTTCGATTGGTGAAAAATCCGGTGAGTAAGGAGATAAATAAATTAGGTGAGCGCCAACCTCTTCAATTGCTTCTTTAATACCTGCAACTTTATGAGAACTAAAATTATCCATTACGACACAAGCACCTGGCCAAAGATTAGGAACTAAAACTTCTTTAATATATGTTTTAAAAGCTAGAGTATCTGTCCCACCTTTAAAATTCATTGCACCAACGATACCCCTTAATCCGATGGCTCCAATGATTGTCACATTTTTTCCACGTTTGTCAGGGCGATACGCGCAGCGTCAAGCCTCCGGCTTATCGCCATGCGCTCTTTTCCCTCTTAATGCTCTAGCATAAAGTCGAGTCATGGCAATATTGACCCCAGATTCATCAACAAACACCAAGTTGTTCGGGTCAAATGTACGGATAATTTCCCAAAACTCCTGTCTTAATTTTTGTACTCTTTCCGTATCTTGTTCACTGGCGTGCAAAGTTTTTTTTTCGCGTTAATTCCAGTCTCTGCAACATTCTTCCCATTGTGGCTCGGCTAACTTTCATCTGGGTTTTTGCCTGGAATATTTCACATAGCTCTTCCAGAGTGCCATCGTTGTTTTCTGTTACCAATTTTTGTTATATTTCTGAATTTTTATGATTAATTTTTGGTTTTTGACCACCTCCATGTGGCAATGGTTCAACTCTACCTATATCTTGATAACGATTTATTAATGTTTGTACAAAACTAAGACTAACATTAAATTTTAGCGCTAGTTGTCGATATGAACCTTCCCGATTAATATAAGCGTTAATGATTTTTTGACGTAAATCATTTGAGTAAGCTTTCATCAAACACTCCTGAATACACCCAGTTATAAATTTATCACATTTGTATGTGACTCAACTGAGAACCGCTATAACCCTCTTCTGTCACTTTCCGGAGTAAGCAAGTAGTAAATAAGTTAAATTATCCAGAAGCATAACAGGGTTTGAAGTGATTCATTGTACTAATTAATTGATTGAATCCCAGCAATAAATTAGAATTGG
>JAHHGV010000007.1 GCA_019359695.1 Brasilonema angustatum HA4187-MV1 | reverse complement strand
TGCAAGATGTGAGCGCCCAACGGGCGCGATTAACGCTCCCGCAAAATATGAAACAAGCACATTTTTATAAGATTTCTCAAAGCCTTACTGTATAACGGTTCTAAAATGTGCAAGTTAGGAGTTAACTGAACCGTATTGGGCAATGCCCACCTTACATAAAAATCCTGTAAGTTAACAGTTCGAGTGTTTCAATGAGTTTTTCCAAGCTTTGTTTCGAGACTTTACGGTTTAAATCCTGAGATGACATTTCTCACTCCTGATCAATAAGGCTCTCCTCAATTAATGTATCTGTTTCTGGTTGGATAGCAAAATATAGTTCATTAAATTCTTTATTTGGTAATAAACCTGTTGGATCTATAGCTAAACTATCTTTTATACCTTTAACAATATACATATCTATTTCGCCTTTATTTTTAGCGTTAACTTTTCCTCTAGATTCAACTAGAAAAAAATCTTTAATTAACTCAAAAGTTGAGGCAGAAATATTAATACTTCCAGTCAGACCAGATGATTCCATTCTAGAAGCGGTGTTAACAGTGTCACCCCAGACATCGTAAGCGAACTTCTTGTGTCCAATCACACCTGCTAATAATGATCCTGAATGAATACCAATACGAATATCCCAATATGGTTGATTTAAAAGCGCCTTCTCTTTTTTACGCCATTCCATAAAAGTGCGAATATTAATAGCAGCTAGCACAGCATCAATTGCATGAGTTTTGTTGTGGTTTGGAATTCCCCCAACACACATATAACTGTCACCAATTGTTTTCAATTTTTCTAAGCCATGCGCTTCAGTAAACTGATCAAAACAAGAAAAACAATAATCTAGTTCATCAACCAATTCTTGTGGAGTCAACTGTTCTGATAACTTAGTAAAATTCTTAAAGTCTGTAAACAGAACAGAAGCAGATTCATAATAGACAGGCTTAACAGCACCAGTCTGCTTCAGCTCAGAGGCAATATCTATTGGTAGTATATTCAAAAGCAATTCATCTGTCTTGCGTTTTTCTTTATCTAATTCAAGATACAGCCGGTTTAATTCCTCAAAGCGTTCAGCATTACGGATGGCTGCAGATAATTGCACTGCTAGTAAATAGCCAATGCGTAAATCTTCTTGAGTGTAACTTCTTGCTGCTGAGGTGGCAAAGTTGATTGTACCAAGCACGCGATTATCACATTCCAATGGAATGATGATCTGCGATTGGTACTGGCTAAGAAAACCCCTTGTAGGTTTTTCATGAATGAGTCGGGCTTGACCTGTTTCCAGACTAATGCCAACGACACCCATTTCTGTTGTATCAGAAAACTTTACTTCGACAGTAGGACCGAACAGCTTCACGATACGCCAATAATCATTAGTATCGCTCAGGCAAACACTACAATGCTCAAAGTCTAACAACCATTTTGCTTGTTTACTAACAACTCGCAAAATCTCATCCAGCTTCAGCGAACGATTGATGGCGATCGCAATTTCATTAACAGCTGCGATCCTACTGGAAAGCGCTTGAGCTTCAGCAAGCAAGCGACGAGAAAGCAACAACAGTTGCTGATAGTCCTGTTGTTCTAGCCGAGTACCAATAGAGACGGGAAGGGAAGTCATAATGTATCAATTTCTAGTGAAATTGAATCAGTGTATTTATTGACACTCGTAAATAAGTCTGCTGTAGCGACAATCTCAAATATTTCAGAATTGTCTAAACCTAAGTCATAGAGGTGTTGGTAATCTTTACTCGTGAGTGTGTGCGGTTCAGTCGCGACTTTCAAACCAAAGCTGATCACTGCTTTTTCACGTTTGGGAAGCGGACAGGCTGCAAAATCTGAAACTAGGGTTCTTAAAACTTCCTCGCTCATGCCTAATGATGATAATCCATGCAAATGCACATTCAGTGCATAAGGACTACTATTAGCCTGGGAAATAGCAATTCCCAGCATTTCCTTGAGTGTGCGTGGAACATCTCCTTTGAGGATAGTGCTGCGAAATTTCTTCCAATTCGCTTCCAAGATCCCAGGATTGATTGCCATTGATTTAAATAAATTTGGCACTATGCCAAATCCCAGTTCAACCTGAATCTCTTTATATATAGCTTTGACCTTGGAATCACTGAGTTGGTCGTATTCGATGATGGGAAATTTAGCCATTCTTATCTATCGCTTGAGTGGGGAACTTCTTTTAAGCTATAGTTTGCACGGTCAGAAACTGAGCTTTTTTGATTTAGGCAAGAGCAATACTAACTCAAGGTACTAACCCTGAGTTCAAAAGCCCAATCTGTACTCGTGCAAAGTATACTGAGCTGAAACAGTTTTGTACAACTTAATACAACGCATATCTTATTCTAGGGTAACAATACTGTAGCGACCACATCATCAGTAAATGGTATGATTTGTTACTCTATGTGAAAAAACTATCAAGCAAATATCATTATAATTGAAGTATAAAAATTACAAAGAATTTATCAAAGAGTCTATAATAGGTCTGGATGATAATAAGTACAAACTAACTAACTAAAGAAACTTATAGTTTTGAGTACTTTTGAAACAATAATTAATCAAGAAACACCATTAGAATGATGCAGGCAGAATATCAGCAGCGCCGTGAGCAATTGATGTCAAAAATTGGGAATGGGACTGCAATCTTTCGTAGCGCGCCAACAGCGGTGATGCACAATGATGTAGAATACGCTTTTCGCCAAGACAGCGACTTTTACTATCTGAGTGGGTTTAACGAACCGCAAGCAGTTGCAGTTTTAGCACCATCACACCCAGAACACCGGTTTGTGTTGTTTGTCCAACCAAAAGATCGAGAACGGGAAGTCTGGAGTGGTTATCGCTGTGGGGTAGAAGCCGCAAAACAAGTGTATGGTGCAGACGAGGCTTACCCGATCGCCGAACTGGATGAAAAGTTGCCACAGTATTTGGAAAAAGCTGATCGCATATACTACCATCTAGGGCGCGATCGCACTTTCAACGACAAAATCCTCAATCATTGGCAGCGTTTGATGCGGACTTATCCCAAGCGGGGTACAGGACCAATTGCGATTGAAGATACTGGTCCAATTCTGCACAGCATGAGATTAATGAAAAGTCAAGCAGAGTTGGAGTTGATGCGCAAAGCTGCTGATATTGCAGTTGAAGCACACAATCACGCCATCAAATTTACACAACCAGGGCGTTACGAGTACGAAGTTCAAGCAGAAATTGAACATATCTTTCGCCTCCGTGGCGCACTGGGACCAGCTTACCCCTCAATAGTTGCTTCTGGAGTGAATTCCTGTATTCTGCACTACATTGAAAATGACCGACAAATGCAGGACAAGGAGTTGCTGCTGATTGATGCTGGTTGTGCCTATGGTTATTACAACTCCGATATCACGCGTACATTTCCGGTCAGTGGCAAATTTACCCCAGAACAAAAGACACTGTATGAGATTGTTTTAGAAGCACAAAAGCAGGCGATTGCCCAAGTGCAACCAGGTAATCCCTACAAACAAATTCACGATACAGCCGTACGTGTCCTGACAGAAGGCTTAGTTGAACTTGGTATACTCAAGGGTGAAATTGACAAGCTCATAGAAGAAGAAAAATACAAGCCCTACTATATGCATCGTACTGGTCATTGGCTAGGTTTAGATGTTCATGATGTGGGTGTTTATCAGCATGGTGACGATAACCCGCAGATTTTACAACCAGGTCAAGTGCTAACAGTAGAACCAGGACTTTATATCGTACCAGATACCAAGCTCGCAGAAGATCAGCCAGCAACAGATCCCCGTTGGGTTGGTATCGGTATTCGGATTGAGGACGATGTTTTGGTAACATCAACAGGTCATGAAGTATTGACTGCTGGTGTACCTAAGGAAGTTGCTGAAGTGGAAAGATAAACCATCAGGACTTAGGCAAAATCATGAAAAAATAAACCGCAAAGGACGCAAAGAGCACAAAGGTAAGAGGGTTTAAGAGGGTTTTTGCGTAAGTCCTAACCATTTAGTTTGCTCTCCACTCAGACAACTGTTTGGCAAACTCTTCAGAATCCCAGTCCTCAACAACAACGCGAGGTAATTTAAAGCGATCGCACTGTTTGCGGACGGTACGAGGATAAGTTGTGCAAGCACTCATAAATCCTGCTTCCCCCACCAAACTTGCTGTTTCCTCAGAATAGTTGCCGTGGGGATAGGCAAAACTCACCACTTTTTGTCCTATAATCTCCTCAAGATGGGTTTTGCTGTCTTGAATCTCTTCCCTCTGTCGGTCAGCAGGTAAGAAAGACAAAAATGGGTGTGTGACAGAATGAGCACCAATTGAAATCAACTCGCTTCCTAGAATAGACACTTCCTCTGAATTCAAAATGCGGTGATTTGAGCGCAGTGTTGCAACACAATTACCCCACGCCAGCAGTTGATCCATAACCTTTTGTCGTGCTTCGGGAAGCAAGGGCGATAGCAACCAGTAAAGTGTACGGTAAAGAGTATGGCGAGGAGTGGGGTTATCTTCCCCCAACGCCTTCCAAGAGCGATTGCGCTGATATTCCTCCTCGCTGTAATTGGCTGCTGTACCCAATTCCCAGCGATGGGTTGTACCGTTAATCTCTAAACAAAGAACTTCTGGTAAAGAACCACGTTCCAGCAACAACCTATTAAGTTCATCCCACCACAAATCACGTTTTTGCTCCATATATCCACTGGTTAAAAACATGGTGGCAGGAATATCGTAACGCTCTAACAGCGGTTTGGCGTTATAGAGATTATCTGTGTAACCATCATCAAAAGTGACTGCTATCTGCGAATGAGGAGTTTTCCCCTGTTGCAATGTCTGGTTTAATTGCTCTAACGAAACAACTTCGCCAAACTTGTGTAAGACTTCCATCTGTTGGGCAAAGTGGCGGGGACTAACGCAAATTGACCAAGGATCAGATTCCACTTCAGTAATACGGTGGTACATCAAAATAAGACCTCCCGGTGCTAAACGCCCCCGCAAGCGTTTAGCCATTCGCCGCAGTTTACTAACTCCAGGTATTTTCATACAGTGTCTGGTTTTACTGCTTTGATAGTAATTGTGACTTGATAATTGCGATCGCAGTAGTCTAATTCTTCTTGACGCAGTTCTTGTGTTGCTAGCCCATAGAGAAAAGCATTAGCTACGAGTACATTTCCGTGAGTTTCAATTTGGAGATTTTCTGTTGGGAAGAACTCTTCAAACAGACGCTTTACTGATAAAGCAGTGAAACTCCAACACCAGTAATCAGCCCACTGATAATCACCAATATGACTAATGCCGGGAACTGTAACCAGGGCGACTCCTCCAGGCTTAAGGATGCGGTGGACTGTTTTAAGTGCCGCCCGTACATCGTAAATGAACTGTATTGTATGCGTCAGAATAAAGCAATCAAAGCTATTTGATGGAATATTGTCGCCAGAGGCTAGATCCCCAACGATTGTCGCCTTGGGATTGCCTTTTGTAACATGAAGTACGTCGCTTTGGGTGATGCGTTGGACAGAGTCCTTACTGGAGACATAGCCACCAAACTGCCTTGTATAGTTATCATCACCAATCTCCAAGACACGCCCACGAATATCCTCTTGATAATGGGCAAGGAAGTTTTCAATATAGTAGCGGTCAACAGGCTGACCTCTATCGTAGCCAAAGGCTTGACTCATGGGCGTAACTCGTCCCAGGCTACCAAAGTCCACAGCCCCTGTAGGAGGAATATATTGATCACCAAGCAACTGCGTTCCTATGAAGCGGTGGAGAGAACCGGGAAATTTTTTGCGTGCAATTTGCGCTGCTTTCTTTTTTACTCGCAATAGAAAGTACAACATGGGATAGTGATAGGGGTAAAGAGCCTTTTCTAGTGCATTCTGGAGTTCAGCGTTTTGCACTCCCTGTGCAGTGATGTACTTCTGTAGCCAGTTCAAATAAATCTGATGTGCGGGATTGGGTTTTAAAGGATGATACTTGCCTGTTTGGATTGCTTTGGAACAACTAGACTCTGAGTGTTGGCGGTACCGATCCCAGCAGCTACTATCCACATATACGGGGGTGTGCAAGCAAATTTTTGCTAGCAACACTTGATCCTCGAACATATGTTGAATAGTGTCATCGAATCCTCCTACAGCTTCTATAACCTCCCGTCGCACCAGCAATCCACAAGTGCAAGGTACGATCCCAGCAATTTTTAAATACTGAGTTACTAAACTTGGTGGATGAAACAAAGTATTCGGCACAACTCCAAGTGGTCTGATATTGTCACGTTGGTAATCTTCTTGTTCACCTGTCCAACTATGCCAATGTTGAGTCGGTCCATAAACCATACCCGTCTCAGGTTGAGATTCTAAAATTGCCACCTGCTGTTCTAGTTTTTGTGGCAAGAAGACATCATCAGCGTCCAAAAAAGCTATATACTTACCTTTTGCCTTGCTGATCCCCAAGTTGCGAGAAGTACTCTTACCGCGATTTTGGTGATCATCATGCTCGAAATAATGCACTTTTTCTAGATACAAATCTGCATAGTACTGAGCAATTACAGTACTTCCATCGCTGGAACCGTCATCTATTAATAATAATTCCCAATTTTGATAAGATTGGGTGAGTACACTTTCTATCGCTTCTTGGATGAACTTTTCTGTATTAAAAAAGGGAGTGATGACAGAAACGAGAGGTTGACTTTTCATGATTTTCCATACCCTAAATATTTAAATTTGAGCACTTCCAGATTGCAGATTATAAAGTTGGGCAAATAATCCATTGAGTTTAAGTAAATACTGGAGATTGCCTTGTTCTACAATCCGTCCTTCTTGCAAGACAATAATTTGCTCTGCCTGCTTAATAGTAGATAAACGGTGGGCAATCACAATCACGGTGCGATTTTGACTAAAGGAATTAAGAGCTTCCTGAATGAAATTCTCAGAAAGACTATCTAAAGCATTAGTTGCTTCATCAAGAATCAAAATCTCTGGTTCGCGAACGATCGCGCGGGCTAAGGCTATACGTTGTTTTTGTCCGCCTGAAAGCCGAATGCCGCGATCGCCAACGATAGTATCGTAACCTTGAGGTAATTGACTAATAAATTCGTGGGCACTCGCTTTTTTTGCGGCTGCAATAATTTCGGATTTTGTAGCATCCAAGCGACCATAGGCTATATTTTCTCCTACTGTTGTATTAAAGATATAAATATTCTGACTAACAATAGCAATTCGACTACGCCAAGCAGATAAATTTAACTTTTTGATAGGGTAGTTATCAACAGATATCTCTCCAGATTCCGTTTCATAAAACCGACAAATTAACCCAATGACTGTAGATTTACCTGCGCCTGAAGGTCCAACTATTGCAGTAGTTTTACCTTGTGGTATAAAAAAGGAAATATCCTGAAGTGCAGGTTTTTCTGAAGTGTTGTAGTAAAAGTTAACATATTCAAAAGTAATTCCTCCTTGTAAACGTTGAAATTCAATATTACCTGAGCAAATATTATGTTTCTCAGTTATCTCTAAAAATGACATTACATCTTCTACAGCACCCAATAAACCAATCAAATTCACACGGTCAGTATCTAACCGCCTCACGACTGGCTGGAGACGATAAAGCATAAAAATAAATGTTAATAATGTAGGAACGTTAGATTGTTGTCGCAGAGCGATAATCAAAATAAATACTAATAAAGCAACTGCTAAAACTTCCGACAGTGGTCCAGTAATTGAATAAAGCTTAGCCAACTTCAGAGCGATAATACGTGAATGGATTGTTGCTTCCTCAAAACGTTTGAGTTCGTAAGATTCGTGACCAAATGCGCGAATCTCCCTCATTCCGTAAAACCCTTCCATCACGCGATTAGCAAGGTTATTGTGTGCCTGTACTGACTCCCTACCCAGCTTTTTTGCCCTGCGCGTTACATACTGTATAGTTAGTGATATAAGTACCAAGGCAACAGTAACCAATAAACTTAGTTGCCAGGATGTCAGCATCAGCAGAATCACAAAAACAAAAACTGTACACAGACTGATAGCGATATTAACGAGCAGAAAAATAGCATCGCAAGTTCGCCAAGTTTCGATATCCAGTGTATTCAGCAATTTACCTGATGGATGAGAGTCCAAAAAACTATAACTCACGCTTAAAAGCTGCTGAAAAATTTTGCACAGCAAACCCTGTCCAATATGCCAGTACAGCCAATGACCAAGAAGAGTACTGATGTATGCAAGGCAGTTTTTTAGTATAACTAACCCCAAAATACACACTGGTATTATGAACAGATGTTTATCTTGTGGGATGTTGATGAATATTTGATTAAGAAAATTGACTAGTAAATTACTAGCTCCTCTTTGTGAGTTTGTTGTATCTAGAGTCTGGAGAAAAGGTATAAACAGACTAATTCCTAATCCCTCAAATAAAGAGGAGAACATCCCTAGAATGATAATTACTGGAATGACCCAAGGATACAATCTTAGAAGTGGTAATAAAGTCTTAATTGCCTTTACTTCTTGCATTGTATTTCCTTTTGATGTAAGAATATTGATAGGAAATCATGAATATTTTTATTTGTTATTTCTTTGAGCAAGAGTTACATCAATCGACGACGTAAGTAGGTCGGCGTAAATAATTATTGTTGGAATAAGGCAGGGGAGCCAGTCCTGCAGGAGGGTTTCCCGACAGAGGGATCTGGCGTTGGGGTTCCCCCCGTTGTAGCACCTGGCGTGAGCACCCGAGCACCCGAGCAGGGACAGAAAGAGTTTGAGCCTTATTTACTTTTCTTCACAACACCGAAGATATGACGGGAGGCAGGTAGCCCCGCATTTTTAAATCGGAACCCAATGCCGACACGTTCTGATTTATCAGGCGTGCAGGAAAAACCCGGGAACTTTTCGTGCCATTTGTGCAATCATAGAAATCAGTGGTGATAAGATACACGGGTAGTTCATATCTGGGAAGCAAATGCTTAAACCACGTCGTTTTTGTCCATAATCCACGGTTGAAAGTACTGGGATATTTTATTGATTGGACAAGAAATCAGGAAAGTTTTCATGTATTGTGGGGCGCAGCCGCTCCCGTGGTTGGCATGAAAGCGATGACCTTAAACTGCAAGTGGAGTAAGCGAGTCCCAAACCCCCTGCCCTGATTGCCCGGTAGAGCAGTTCAACCCATAGCTGGAAAACGTTGACCAGATAGCTGTTTTGTGCAAACAAAATCGGGCGAAAAGTTAACGCCAACTTCCAGCCAGAATCTCCAAACTTCTAGTTCGGAATGTGGCTCAAAGTAGCTTCCTTACTACAGCACCGCAGCTTATTTCAAAGGGTTTGCCTTTGAAATAAACTCCTGGCTGTCTCACCGCTCTTTAAGCATTTAGGACAGTTCTTTGCCGTATTTATTTGTAATTTTTAATGCTTTTTAACTTGTCTCCCAAATTTTTATGATGTGCTATACGATACTTAATCATAAAAGATAATTGCTTTTTAAGGTGCAGTATATTCACTTATAATTATTGAAGGCTTAGACTTTATCTACAATTTTTGTAAATCTATACTCATTGAGTCAACAACTTTTTATTTCAGTATATACACTAGGAAATATCTATCAAATAACAGATACTACTTATGGTCTAGACTCATGGGCACAAATACTATCCGGCGTTGCAGGTTGCCTTTCGGTTAAGTCTGGAGTCGCTGGCGTTTTTGGTACGTGTTTGATCGCCTTCAATTCGTTCTGGATGTATGAGCGGTTGAAAATAAAGATCATGGACACCTACTATGAAATCTGTAGGAAGATTCGTACAATGATTCAGTAGCGCCACATACGTTTGACATAGGAGACAACCAATGCCACTACAGGCAGTTGGATCAATTGAAACAAAAGGTTTTCCTGCTGTGCTAGCAGCAGCGGATGCTATGGTGAAAGCAGGTCGAGTCACTCTCGTAGGATATATAAGAGTGGGTAGTGCTCGCTTTACTGTTAATATTCGTGGGGATGTATCAGAGGTAAAAACCTCGATGCAGGCTGGTATTGAGGCTATAGAACAGGTTCATGGCGGAACCCTTGAATCCTGGGTGATCATTCCTCGTCCCCATGAAAACGTTGAAGCTGTCTTGCCTATAGGTTATACAGAAGAAGTCGAACAATACCGACTATCAGTGGAAAATCCAATTGTACGCAGGTAGTTGGTGGTTAGTTGATAGTCGGTCGTTCACAGTCAAAAGTTTCATGTTTACTCATGAGTAGCTAACAAGCCAAGTTAACCGCAAGGAAACGGTGTCAACCAGAGTACCAGCTATATATAAGCTACAAAAACGTGCAGAATTTAGACTAATGAACGGCAGGTTGCACACTCGGGGGAACTCGCAAGGGCGCACTGCCTCTTAATGACTAATGACTAATGACTAATGACTAATGACTAATGACTAATCTATGTCTGGTGTCTCAATTATTATCCCTACCTTAAATGAGGCGCAGTGTCTGGAACGCACAATACGCCATCTTAGTATATTAGTGCCTCCAGTTCAGGAGGTACTAATTGTAGATGGTGGCAGTTCTGACGAAACCGTTATCATAGCCCAAAAGGCTGGAGTTTCTGTTATTGCTGCCAAAAAACGTGGACGTGCTGCACAAATGAATCAAGGCGCGGAGGTTGCAACCGGAGAAATCCTTTGTTTTTTACATGCAGACACGTTGGTTCCAGACGATCTTGTAGCCGTTATTGAACAAACACTAGTAGACAAAACTGTTGCAGGGGGAGGTTTTATTTCTTTGATGGCAGGTGATAGAACCACTCGATGGGGAGTATCACTGCACAACTTTGTAAAAAGTTACTACGCGCCATTACTTTTTCGCCCACATCTGTTTTTTCAAGGGCTGCGCTTGTTGTTTGGTGACCAAGTCATATTTGCACGTCGTGCTGATTTTTGGAAATGTGGAGGTTTTGACAGCAATATTCCAATCATGGAAGAAGCTGACTTATGCCTGAAGCTGGTGCGACAGGGGAAAATCCGTCTGGTGAACCGCATTGTCCAAAGTAGCGATCGCCGTGTGGCACATTGGGGTTTTTTCAAAGCGACAGCCATATATCTTTCTATTGGCTTTCTTTGGGGTATAGGCGTCTCGCCACAATACCTAAAGCAGTTTTATGAGGATGTTCGCTGAAACTCTAGCCGATTGAACAAGCCAGTAGTTTTTAAAGGTATCCATCAGGGTACCTCTTAATTTTTCATAGCTTTTTGCGAACATTAGAGTATAATATTTCTTCTGATGTAAAGCAGAACGATGTATCTTACGATCCGTGCAGGAGGGGAAAGGCAATAGCCTCCTATGGAGCGAATAATCCCATCACCTTTTAGGCGTGTATGATTTTATTTTATATTTTCTACATGATGATAGATTTGTGAAACGATGACCGAAACAATTTTAGATTTTAAATTTTAGATTTTAAATTGGGGAGCCAATACTGATAGCGTAGCGTGGCACTTTGTGCCATAGTCCTTGTTTCCCTCACTTGGTACTTGGCGTTGATTTTCGGTACAAGCCCCGTCCATCTTTGACGGAATTAATCCAAAATCGTAAATTTCAAAATCTAGGCTTCGTTTCGCTCCGCTCCAACCAGAGCACTTTTAGGGTGGAGTTAATCCAAAATCTAAAATCCTAAATCCAAAATTGATTGACAAGTGGTTTATCAAGTTCATTTTCACGACAACTCTTTACTCATTATTCTTTGCCAATAAACAAGTGCTCATTTTTCAAAATTAATTATGTCAGTCTTCTAAACATCAATACAAACTGACAATGTCTGGGTTCATTTATGTTGGAAAATTCAAATGATGTCCTCGTGAGTTGTTATAAATACACAGTACAAGTAATGTCCAGTATAAAAAAGAGCACAAAGACTGCGGAGAGTAAACTTTAAATAGTGAAACATACATTGTAAAACAACGTCTGGAGAGGTGGATGAAATTCGCCAAAATTATCAGGTGCAAAATGTTAGTTTTTCCTGATCCCTGATCAAAATATCTTGTAACCTTATACATTTTGGGTAGATCGTTTTTTTGAGTCAAGACAACATAATCCTAAGTTTACAAAAATTTAACTTTAGATAAAGTCGTGAGAAAAGCTCAGAAAGCTTGATTTACCGTAGTTCTAGATTGTGAGGATGCATCGAAATTTAAAACTACCTGCATAACTTTAGTGAGTCAAAACGTAATAACAGAGGAGACACATCAAATGTCATCATGGACATCATCAAATCGGGTGCAGCTGCCAGTCAAGAAGTAAAGAGGGACGAGAAAAGGGGGTTGTGATGCAGACTTTAAAACAGGGTTTCGAGGAGCGCAATCTCACTATGGTTTTGGAGGCGGAAAAACTGGCGCAATATTGGCGAAAGCGCCTGGATATCGAATGTCCAGAACAAAATTTTGCCAACAGAGAAAGTATAGTCAAATGGCTTGTGGGAAGTGACTTAGATCGGTTTGAGGTGCTCAACTCTAAGGAACTGGATATCGCCAAACAAGCTATGGAGTACCGCTATAGGATTTTGCGTCAGCGTTACTTAGGATTTGCAAGAGAACGTGCTTACCGCAACCTGATCACTCGATTGGGGAGTTTGGTGACGTTACGTCATAAGATCCAAACTTGGGTTGCCTTGAGTCGCGATCGCCAACGGACAGTCCTGGATGTACTACAAGAAGTTATCCAAGAATTACTGCAAAGCGATAGCTACATACAACAACAAATGGTTTCTATTTCAGAATTGACAACTGATGATAGACTCAAGAACGCTCTACTGTTTGCCAGTGTAGAAGAATATTGTTTGCGACCAGTACGCAATCAACCTCTATTGGCGTATCGTTTCGTGAATTTCTTGAGAAGAACTCAACGTGGTGGTTTAACCCAAGTACCAACTCAAGACTTAGTTAGGCTTGTCTCTGAGGAAATTCTTACTGATGACAGTGATAATCGAGTCAACTTGGTTGATACTCAGGCAGTAGCTGAATATCAAGAAGCTCAAGAGATAGAAGAACAACAAGCACTGCGTAAAACAGTTCAGCAAGAATTTGAGGATTATTTACACGAAAATCTTGGTCCAGAAGCTATTGAGTGGTTGCGACTCTATCTCCAAGGTAAGCCTCAAGATGAGATTGCCAAAAAACTAAATAAACCAATCAAGGAAGTCTATCGACTCAGAGAGAAAATTAGCTACCATGCTGTACGTGTATTCGCCCTCAAAGGAAAACCAGAATTGGTAGATAGCTGGCTGTCAATTTCCTTAAAAGAACATAACTTGGGGCTGACACTTAAGCAATGGCAACAATTGCATGAACAATTAACCCCCATGCAGCGCCAAGTCCTAGAGTTGCGTAAAGCAGGTTATTCGATAGAAGACACAGCTTCCCAGTTAAAACTCAAAATGCACCAAGCAATGGGTGAATGGACTAAAGTTTACCTGTTAGCCCAAGCTTTGAGGAGTCAAGACTGAGGTGATCCTGAAAAGGAAATTGGTAATTGCTCAGTGATTTGAAATTTATAGTCTAGTAGGTTTTAGCTGCTGAACTATAAACTCACAATTACCTGTTTCCAATTCCTAAACAATCTTCTGATTATTTGTCATTTTGTTATTTTTCTTTATAAAAAAAATACTTAGTTACCAAATGATAAAAATATTAACAAAATAGTGCTGAATCTTTAAAGAGTAAGTGCTAAGCAGCAAGTTATGGCATTAATTGCTACTTTGTGTTACATTGAAAATTCTCTAAATCCGTTGGTGATCCCCTGTGTGTTCCACGGAAGTTCTCGTAAACTAAGTTTATTGACTTATCTGTGCATCTCGGATACTTTCATTATTGTGGAAAATGGTATAGTCTATATCAGGTAAGTTGATATAGAAAACACCAGCAAAGTAAAACTCAGCATTGGAGAAGCGGCTGAGGAATTGACGTTAAAGTCAAAATCCTAAGATAATGAGCTAATCCAAAAAAGATGAAATCAAAACTTTGCGCACTCAGTTACGAATGTTAAATAAACATAGACAATAGCAACATGGTGGTTTTTTTCATCAATCTCAGGTTGTTAATCTACTAAAAAAAAGTATAAAAAGTATTAAGTGCTGAGGCAACAGCAGTAAGCAAGTTTTTTAACTTACGACTATTGACTATTGACCATTAACTCTTAACTATTAACTAATAGTTAATAACTCAGAATTCTTACTCATAAACAAAGATGACTGAAGCAACTGCACCTCGCACTAACATTTATACCAAGGAAACCGCACCAGCAATTCACTACCAGGTGACAATGCCCAAACCAGAAACGCACTTATTTGAAGTGAGTTTGCGTCTGGTAGACTACTCGTTGCCGACTTTAGATTTGAAATTGCCAGTGTGGACTCCTGGCTCTTACTTAGTCCGGGAATATGCCAAGCACTTACAAGATTTTGCTGCTTTTGCTCATGACAAGCCTTTGTCCTGGCACAAGATTAGTAAAAATCACTGGCAGGTGGAAACAAGTGATGTATCAGAAATTATTATACATTACCGTATATTTGCAAATGAGCTATCAGTGCGAACAAATCACTTGGACTCTAGCCATGGCTATTTCAATGGTGCAGCACTGTTTTTTAGAATACTGGCTTGGGAAGGACAACCAATACAAGTCACTGTTGTACCGCCACACAGAGAGTGGCAAGTCACTACAGCATTACCATCAGTTCCACACAAGACAAACACTTTTTGTGCTTCAGATTTTGACACCCTTGTAGATAGTCCCTTTGAAATTGGTCTCCATCAGTTACATCACTTTGAAGTATTGGGAAAATCCCATGAACTAGCAATTTGGGGTAAAGGCAATTTCCAATTGCAGCAGATGATTACTGACATTGAGAAAATTATTGAAGTAGAAGCACGGATGTTTGGTGGGTTACCATATCAACGATATGTGTTTCTGCTGCATTTATTTGCTCAAGCTTATGGTGGTTTGGAGCATAAAAACTCCTGCACGCTCATTTATCAGCGGTTAGGTTTCCGCGATCGCGACAAATACGAACGCTTCTTGCAATTAGTCGCACACGAGTTCTTTCACTTGTGGAATGTTAAGCGGATTCGTCCAAAAGCACTAGAGGTCTTTGATTACGACCAAGAAAACTATACATCGTCACTGTGGTTTTGTGAAGGGACAACAAGTTACTACGATTTGCTCATTCCCTTACGTGCAGGAATTTATGATGCAAAGTCATTCTTGAATAATTTGAGTAAGGAAATTGCTCGGCATGAAACGACTCCAGGACGCAAAGTACAATCTCTGGCAGAATCAAGTTTTGATGCATGGATAAAACTTTACCGTCCAGATGCCAATAGCGGTAATAGTCAAATTTCCTACTATTTAAAAGGGGAAATGGTGTCGTTGTTGCTAGATTTGCTGATTCGTTCACGATCTAGAAATCAGCGATCGCTAGATGATGTCATGCTGAAAATGTGGCATCAATTTGGCACAGATGAAATTGGTTATACTTCAGAACAATTGCAATCAGTTATTGAGTATATTGCTGGTATAGATTTGACTAATTTCTTCAACTCCTACATTGATAAGACTGAAGATTTGCCTTTCAACGAATACCTGGAACCATTTGGCTTGCAACTGGTAGAGGAAAAGGGTGAAGAACCTTATCTAGGAGTTAAAGTTAATAGTGACAATGGACGGGAACTGATTAAGTTTGTTGACGCAGGTTCACCCGCACAATTTGCAGGAATTGATCCAGGAGATGAGTTGCTGGCTATTGATGGTTTGCGTATCGCAGCCAATGGGTTAGGCGATCGCCTGAAAGATTACCAACCGAAAGACATCATTCAAGTCACTATTTTCCATCAAGATGAACTCCGTACCTTACCTGTCACCCTGGCGTCTCCTCGTGTCAGTAAGTATCAGATAAAACCAGTCAAAAATCCTTCAACGACACAGAAAGAAAACTTTGCCGGATGGTTAGGTACGCCTTTGACGACTCTTTATTAACAATTCGTCATTGAGAATTCGTAACTTCTAATTAGTCAATTCATTACGAATTATGAATTGAATTCAATGTGTATATAATGTTGAGACGAAGATCCTTAATTTAGAGAGAGAGAAAGATGGAAAACTATGTATGTTCTGTCTGCAATTACGTATATGATCCAGAAAAAGGCGATCCAGATGGTGGAATAGAACCGGGGACAGCGTTTGAAGACATACCAGATGACTGGGTATGTCCTGTGTGTGGAGCAGGAAAAGACTCTTTTGCTCCAAAATAATAACCAACTGTTCACTGCAGTGATACTGCAATATCCCTTGAAAATGCTCAACCGTGGGAAATGGATCGTAGAAGTGGTGCAGTAACCGCTTCCATTGATCATAATTTAGATGACTTACAAAACCCGGTTTCTGAGAAACCGGGTTTCTTCAAGCTTGGATACCATTAATACCAACCACATTCTGACGTAGTATATGGCTTATATTCGTTAGGAACAACTTGTTTTTGACCAGCAAATTTCTTTCCATAATAACCGTCATCAAAACCACGACTAAATTCCCCACCAGCAGTACGCGGCTTGTAGTTGTTTCCTCTTGTTGCACTCTGTTTTCCTTGACGGTAGCCATCAGCATAAGCTTGAGGATGATACGCAGGATCTTCGTCAACAAGCCACTGAGTGGCAGGATAGCAAGAATTTATTGGACGTCCAAAATACGGATAGTATCCATATGGGCGAAAGTGATAGTAACCGCGAGAGTGAGCTTGAACTGCTTGATTGTTAAGTAAAAATCCAGCAGTAGTGGCTAAAACGACTAGACTCGCCGTAATAATCTTTTTCATAGTTCTAGTCTCAAATGTTAATTAAGTATTTATATCTTTAAGATATCGCTCCAAATCTTTAGGCAACATCACCTGATAGTATGACCAAATCCCCTATTTGAAAGAGATTTTCAGATGACAACTGCTATCAGTAATATTCTCTTTCATCGGTCAACACAAATACATTTTTCAATGTTGACATAGCTACAAACATATTCAGTACAATGTATAATCTGGAAGCCTTCGTTATATAGCAGTCCTACTTGAGTTGTAAAATTTATCAACCGCCAAGACGCCAAGAGGAGCCAGCGCCGTGGGCGGGTTCCCCGACTTGAGGAGCCAGTGCGTTGCGGGGGTTCCCCCCGTTGTAGCACCTGGCGTGCGACTGGCGTCGCCAAGAAAAGAGAGAAAAAAGAGAAAAGAGAATTTTACAAATGATTTAGAATTGCTATATCTACCGATTTTTTAATACAAGTAAAGTTAATTAAATAAATTAAAAAAGTATTTAAATTTAAGTATCGGAAATCAATTAAGAGTTAATTTTGCAAAGCAACCAAACACTACTCTCTAAAATACAGGAGTTAAGATTGTGAGTAATTTGGGCAAAAAAAGATTAGAAGCTGTTTTAGCAGTTGCAACCTACGCTGTTGGTAGTGGTTGTGCTACAGCTGCACCAACTCCTGGCGTAGAACTTCCCAAGCAACTTATATTAACTGCATCTGATATCATAATGTACACCCGTGTCTGGAAAATCTATTTTGAAGAAGATTTATCCAGTCAGGGACTGTTAGAAATGTTGGTAGAGTTAGGTTTAGTTACAGTAGCAGCAACAGGAACAGCTTATGTTGTTGGTAAAGCAAGTACTGCAATACTAAAAGAAATCACCAGTTGGACTGGACCACTTGGATGGGGTGTTTTAGCAGCAATTTCTGGTTCCATAACAGGTTTATTTGGAGCTACATGGGCATTATATTGTGACTATATTTACTCACAAAGAGAGTCTCAAACTGCTTGACTCAACGTACATGATTTGACTAAGTCTATATAAGAATTCATTTTGAGTAAATATTAAAAAGCCGATAAATAACGGAGTTCCTCATGGCTAGAGCATCAGTCACCACAAATCAAAAGCTGACTTTTGAGCAGTTTATTGAACAGTTACCAGATGCAGATGGTCGATACGAACTGGTGAATGGAGAGATTGTGAGAATATTAGCTACCCGACAACATGATGATATTGCAGATTTTATTACCGACACTCTTAATAATGAAGTGAAACGTCTGGAAAGAAATTACAGAGTTTCAGGCAGAATTATGATTAGAACACAGACGGCTGAAGGTAAAGAACAGGGTCGTCAGCCAGATGTTAGTGTAGTAGATAAAACAATTTGGTCAGCTAATCGCGCTGCTTACTCAGCGTTGTTTGAACCTTTGCAAATAGCAGTAGAAGTGATTTCTACTAATTGGGAGGACGATTATATTGACAAGCTGGATGAGTATCAGCGTTTGGGTATTCCTGAATACTGGATTGTGGATTATTTAGCGTTGGGTAGTCGTAATTATCTGGGAAATCCTAAAGTACCAACAGTATTTGTTTACTTACTTGATGAAAACAGAGTATATCAGTCTACTGCATTTCGCGCAAATGACACCATTGTGTCGCGAACTTTTCCTGAAATGGTGTTAACTGCAGAACAAGTTTTTCAGGCGTGAATTTATCTTTCTCAATAGATATCCAAGTACCGAGAGAGGTTTGTATTTGCACCTACTGTTACATGGTGGTTTAATGGGACTTACTCTGAGTGTAAAAAAACTTTTTATGATTAACCGCCGTAACTTTCTTTTAAATTTAGCTGCTACCCCTTCAGTATTTGCCTTTCCCTTTCAGTTGGCAAAAGCAGCAGGTAAACCACTATTGAAACCCAAGCGTTTGCAGGCAGGATCTATTGTGGGTATTGTCGCTCCTGCTAGTGCGGTATTTGTTCGTGAAGAACTTAATATTGTCATAGATGCAGTCAAGGGATTGGGACTTGTCCCGCGACTCGCACCTCATCTACTTGAACGATATGGCTATTTAGCAGGTAAAGATAAAGACCGTGCTGCTGATATTAATCAGTTTTTTAGTGATTCCTCTATCGCCGCCATTTTACCAGTTCGCGGTGGATGGGGATGTAGCCGAATGTTGCCTTATCTTGATTACCAGCGCATTCGCAAAAATCCCAAAATTATAGTTGGTTTCAGTGACATCACAACTTTAATTCTCGGATTAAATGCTCAAACTAACTTGGTAACATTTCACGGTCCCAATGGATTAACTTCTTGGAAAACAACCCAAACAGAGTATTTTCGCCGCGTTTTATTTAGCGGTGAAGCTGTGACTTTTCAAAATCAAAAAGATGGTGACGATTCTAATCGTCTGATGCAAGTGAAGTATCGCAAACAAACTATTACTTCTGGTAAAGCAAAAGGTCGGCTTATTGGCGGAAATCTTTCAGTTTTATCCGCCATTGTAGGTTCTCCTTACTTACCCGATTTGAGTGGTGCGATTCTATTTTTAGAAGATACTCACGAAAATATTTACCGCATCGATCGCATGATCACTCACTTGAAAATTGCGGGTTTATTTAACAAACTTGCAGGTTTTGTGTTTGGACAATGTTCCGATTGTTCGCCAGACGCTGACTACGGTTCTCTCACCTTAGAAGAAGTTGTGTGGGATCACATTCAACCACTCGGCATTCCTGCTTGGTATGGTGCGATGATTGGTCATGGTATCGAAAATATGCTCACATTACCTATTGGTTTAGAAGTCGAAATCGATGCTGACGCTGGGACGATTCGGATGTTAGAAGCTGCGGTGGAATGATCATTAGGTCAACACAAAAAAACGTAAAATCTAGAAACCCGGTTTCTTGAATAAACCGGGTTTCTAACACCACGCATTTTATGTTTAATTTGGTGATTCTACTTAATTAGGTCCTTAATTCACATTATTCGGAATGGTTCTGATTTTTGAGTGAAATGAATTGGCAGAATACTTTCTACATTTTCTGGGGGATTAGGAACAATGTAGTGGGTAATGACCGTACCACCGTTAGATTGGGTATTACCAGCTTCAATACCAGCTTCAACTGCTCTTTCTACCTCAGCTGTGTGTCCCCGAACAGCAACTAACATGCGAGCGCTTTCCGCTAGCCCATAATAAACAATGGTAACTGCAGCAGCCTTTACCATTGCGTCTGCTGCAGCCAGCACAGCCGGAAAACCTTGAGTTTCAATGACTCCAACCGCCATTGGCATGGCTTAACACCCCTTAATGAAAGATTGGTGATCATAATTGTACAGGGAATAGGGAATAGGGAACAGGGTTTCTTGCGCTAGTTAAAGGCTCACAATTGTGAATTTAGAATTTTATACCCCAACTTCAAATTGTCTTGATCTTTAAAACCTTAAGAAAATCTTAAGTTTTTTCCTCTTTATATATTCATCATCCTGTCGATAGATAAATTGAGTCAATCTCATACAAAATAATAAAAAAAATCACTAAAATTAATAAAAGCTTATGAAACTATAAGGGAATTATAGGTAAAGTTACGGTTCCCAACATAAGCAAGTACATTCAGGCTAGAGTTCACGCATATGGATACTCCACAATTATTAGATGGGTTGCGGGTGCTGGTAGTAGATGATGATATTGATAATCTTGATTTGATAAAGGTTATTTTTGAAGAGTACAACGTTCAAGTGATTCCGGTTACATCAGCCAGTGAAGCCCTTGAAGCAATTACGCGGTTCAAGCCGAATATTCTGATTAGCGATATTGCCATGCCTGGTGAGGATGGGTATTCGCTGATTCAAAAAGTTAGAAACCTTGCTGTCACGGTTAGCCAGATTCCTGCAATCGCTTTGACAGCACACGCCTCTGAAGAAGCAGGCGCTCTTGCTTTCAATGCAGGATTCTGCACAAGATTAGTAAAGCCATTTGATCCTGACGATTTAATTGCAGTGGTTTCTAAGCTTGTTTTAATTGCTTCATACGATGTTTGTCCTGTCTGCAGCACTAAACAACTATCCTTTATCGAGTGGGAATCACTCAACAAAATTAGGTTTCATTGTCGTAGTTGTAAATGGAATGAGAGTTACGGGTTACACAAAGCGAAAGTTGCTGGATTTATAAATCGATACCACTAGATAAATAAAACAGATGATATAAACAAGCCTATTTTAGGGCATCCATTCAAAAACTATACCTAAACGAGTCTCTTTATTTTGTTTACTATTTTGCTGTTCGATATCTGTTGATATACGGATACTTGGGGTAAGAGCATAACCGACTGATATTGTTGTTAAACCAACTTCTTCTCCAGTACCCAAACCAACCCAACTTTGGGTTAAAGAAATATCTCCTGCACCACCGCGAGACAACACCAGCAACAGTTTCGCACCAAGATTCACTCCATCTGTGGAGTAGCTGTTAATTTCCAGATGGCGATAGCCTACCACAGGTGTAATATTGATGTAGCTACCCAAAGGACGCAGATAATAATGCAAATCTGCACCATAAACCAGGCGTTGACCATTGAACACCGCTTCATACTCACCACTGACTGTTAGACTAGTACGACCAATAAACACGTCCTCCACACCAATATTCACCCCAAATGCTTTCTCAGAAGAAAAGTAAGAAGACCCCACTCGTATCTTTGTAGAAAAACTAGGGTCATTCTTGATATCTTCCAACACGTTAGGTACTTGACGCCGCCAACGTTGCAAAACTGGACTATTTTTAATAATTTCTGGACTTATATCTAAATCCTGGGCATTTTTTGAAGGTGTATCACACAAAACAGGAGCAGTCATCACAAACAAATTCACACCCACTCCAAAGCATAAAGCTGATAACAGCCTTCTCATTGTTTTGCGCCTCTGTAATTCATAAAAAAAAGTGGCTCTGTATAATACAGAACCACTTAAGTTTTAGCAAAAGCTTACAACTTAGTGAACAGTTGCTTGGATTTTAGTAGCGTCAATTGGTTTAAGGAAGTACAATCGCGAAATCTGCCAAGCGTTGGAGATGTAATAAGGCAGCTTTTGGAAGAATTGCAGGAATTTGGGAGTCTTTGAGGAAGCGATCGCCGTCAACTTCTCATTATTCTTCACACAAACTTCCAACCGCTGATAAAACTCAGGATGCTCAACATCCAGTATGACTGGGAACACTCTTCCTGCAGTTTCATTGGTCTTTTCAATCACGTAGATGTCATAGTCTCGTGCATCTAAACCAATTGATGCATAGAAGTCTTTGCGCTGGACGTCGTTAAGGTACATCGTCGCAAACACAGACAGTAGGAAGAACCGACTCCACAACCGCGCCTTCCAATCATTTAACATTTGCGGCTGGGATCTCATGATCGCATCAAAGAAATCCCCGTGGCGGTTTTCATCCTGACACCAGTTTTCAAACCAGCGGAAAATCGGATAAACCCGGTCTTCTGGATGTGCTTCTAAGTGGCGATAAATTGTGATATACCGCCAATAACCAATTTTTTCCGAGAGATAAGTCGCGTAGAAGATGAATTTTGGTTTAAAGAAGGTGTAATTACGGCTCTTGGTTAAAAACCCTAAATCTAGCGCCAAATTGAAGTCCGACAGCGCTTTGTTCAAGAAGCCAGCATGACGCGCTTCATCGCGAGACATGAGGTTGAAACATTCCGCCAAAACAGGACTCTTGTCCTTTAAGCGACGACCAAGTTCTTTGTACAGCAAGAAGCCAGAAAACTCTGCCGTACAGGAACGCTCTAGAAATTCGACGAACAATCGGCGAGTTTCCCCGTCAATATGATCCCAGGATTGTTCAAACTCGGCATCCCGAACAAAGTGATGACGGTTGTAGTCACAACGAAACTCTTCCAGAATGGCTTTCAACTCATCTTCATTTGGTGAGATGTCCATTTTTGCCATCTCATCAAAGTCGGTCGTGTAGAATCGGGGTGTCAGTAGGGTTTCTTTGGCTGGGATTTTAATCCCGGACCGCATTTCTTCAAAGCCTGGTTTTTTGAGGGAATCTACCATGTCTTGATTGCCATGAGTGTCTTGTTATCTTGAGTGCCTGCAAAAGTCAACAGTAATACTTTTACCCTTACGGGTTTGCCAGAGCCGGCACAAGGGAAATCCTCCCTTTATGCTGCCTCACCGCCTGTAGGACTGGACTCACAAGGCACAGTATGACGACAGTATTATATTCGTTTAGTTAAGTGTACCAAGGTGTAGGGCGACAACAGACACTTCATACGTTAAGAGTTGCAACAACACTTCAATTTTTTGGGAAATCCTTAATTGAGGATGTGTAGCTTGTAATAGAAGCTCATGCGAACTCAAATCATCCAGTTGAATGAATCCACTGGGTGAAGTAAGGTCTGCAGAAACCAGTCATACTGTAAATATATGCCAGCATTATTTTTTATGTAGTTTATTTAACATTCAAATCAGTAAATTTTCTACTAATTTTAAGAATGAGAACTATCCAATTGCATTCGTCGCTTGTAACGCGCTTGCTTTGCTCAGTTGTGGTGATATGAAAACTCAAACAACTCTGGCAGCCCATCCTGATATGAAAAAAATAAAGTAGGAAAATTGTAATTAGGGAACAAGAGTACATTAGAGGGGATAAAAACAAGATGAAAGCAGAAAACAATAATAATAATAGTAAAGACAATCAAGAACGTCTTCTTGTCTCCTACATCTTGAGTGCAGCCTGGTTTGTTGGCTTGGGCGGACTGCACCGTTTATACAATGGCAAGATCGGGACGGGTATATTGTGGCTGTTAACTGGTGGTGTGCTTGGTATCGGACAGTTTGTAGACTTGTTCATTATCCCTAACATGGTAGATGAACAGCAAATGAGACTCAGAGCAAAAGCAGGTTTATCACCATTGGGTGTTCCTTTGAATCAGCCAGCTGTTGCTACCCAAGTTTACCGCTCTCCTCAGGAAAAACTAACAATGGAATTGCTGAAAGCTGCGGAAAAAAGGGGTGGACAACTCACCGTTACTCAAGCAGTTATGGAAACGGGTGCTACTTTTGCCGAGGTGGAAGCTGTTTTCAGAGAAATGTTGAAGTCAGGTTATGTAAAGATAGACAACGACCCCGATACTGGAGCCGTTACCTACCATTTTGACGAACTAAATTAATTTCTCCCCAGCCACTTTTGACCGTTCAAGCGCTGCATGAGTCCATAAACTAGTAAGTCAAGAGTGACTTTGCGTTCATCAATTAGGAATGACTCAAGAGTACTGGGCTTTTTACCTTCATTGCAGGAAAAAGCCTTTTTCCCTTGAATATCTTCTTGTGTAAAATACAAGTTAAATTGACGCGAACCGTTCTGCCAGGTGCCGATTATTTGCCAGCATTCTTCAGACTTGTCAAAACCAACGATGGAAATTTTTTGCTTGGCAAAATTCAGCGCTAAATCTTGCACTCCTTCTTTGGCGATCGCCTTTTGCACAGCTGGTAAGTAATCTTGCTGGATAAACTCTCCAAATGGCTTATCCTCAACAGCTGGTGCTTTCTCTTTTTTTGCCTTGGCGGCTGGCTTTTCTCCGGCTTCACCTTTTGCTGGTTTATCTCCGGCTTCTTTAGCTGGTTTATCTCCGGCTTCGGCTGCTTCGGCTGGTTTGTCTTTGGCTTCACCTTTAGCTGGTTTGTCTTTGGCTTCACCTTTAGCTGGTTTGTCTCCGGCTTCTGCTTTAGCTGGTGGCTTATCTTCTGCTTCGGCTTTAGCTGGTTCTGCTGGCTTTTCGCGTTTGGGTGCAGCACTCGTTGTTTTTCCTGCATTGGGATTCGCTTCTGAGTTCGCCGATGCAGGTTCAGGCGCATTTGCAGAAGGAATATCTGTCGCTTCGGGTGAGTCTGTACTGGGAGCGTGTTCTTCAGCGACACTGGGGGCCTGCTTATCTACAGTGCTGGGAGCAACTTCCCCAGCTTCATTGTGATTTGTTTCTTCTGCCATTGCTCAGGTCTATCCTTTGTCTTGCTATGAGAGATCACAAGCGTGGTTAAGTCACTTTCATTTTGACACAGCCACGCCTCCCAATAGCGATGGCATTTTCTGGTAACCAAAGCCATGCTCCTAAAGCACAAACCAATTCAAATTCCAAAATCATTTATTCAAAATAAATTTTTGAATTTTGACTTTTAAATTTTAAATTTTGTTAGCGCAGCGGTGCGCAGCGGTGCGCAGCACATTTTGAATTTTGAATTGTACTAGCCTCCAGCCACTGCTGGGACAATGCTGACTTCATCACCATCATTCAATGGTGTATCTTTTCCTTCCAAAAACCGGATATCTTCACTATTGACGTACAGATTCAAAAACCGCCGTGGTTGTCCAGCTTCGTCGCATAAGCGCGACTTGATACCAGGACAGTTTTCTTCTAAAGAGTCAAACAGTTGTGCGATCGTGTCACCTTTACATTCTAAGGTGGCTTGGTTATTGGTGAATTTTTGCAGAGCAGTAGGAACTAAAACTTTTACAGTCATAAATTCGGAGAGTCGTGAGTTAAGAGTTGTCATTTGTGATCAGTTTAGAACTTTGAACAAATGACTCATAATTTAATGATTAAACCAAAACTTGCTGCCATTCTAGGCGATCCAGTGTCTGGGAACGCTCTAGCGCTCGTTCAAAGCTATCAAGTTTTGCCTCGATTGTTAGAGGTTCGCCAATGTAACCTTGTACCGCTTCTTGGGTTTTCAAGCCGTTTCCGGTAATATATACCACGGTGGTTTCATCTGGGTTAATCTTACCAGCTTCTGCCAACTTTTTCAGCACAGCAACAGTTGTTCCACCAGCGGTTTCTGTAAAGATACCTTCTGTTTCTGCCAAGAGCTTAATGCCTTCGATAATTTCGGTATCCGTCACTGATTCTATATGACCACCAGTTTTCTTAGCTAGTTCTACAGCGTAGACACCATCTGCTGGGTTACCAATTGCAAGAGACTTGGCAATGGTATTGGGTTTGACTGGCTTGATAAAGTCGCGTTCTTCCTTATATGCTTGGGCGATCGGTGAACACCCTTGTGCTTGTGCGCCGCTGAACCTGACATGCTTTGCTTCCACCAAACCAACTTCAACAAATTCTTGGAAGCCTTTGTAGATTTTCGTGTATAAAGAACCAGATGCTAAAGGTGCGACAATGTGGTCAGGTAGCTCCCAGCCCAGTTGTTCTGCTACTTCAAAGCCCAGTGTTTTAGAACCTTCGGAGTAATAGGGACGCAAGTTTATATTGACAAAACCCCAACCATGTGTATTAGCCACTTCAGAACAGAGGCGGTTGACTTGGTCGTAATTGCCCTTAACAGCCATGAGAGTTGGACTGTAGATCAGGCTACCTAAAATTTTTCCAGCTTCTAAATCAGCAGGAATGAACACGCAACAGTCTAAACCAGCGTGTGCCGCGATCGCAGCAGTAGAATTTGCTAGGTTACCAGTGCTAGCGCAAGAAACTGTCGTGAAACCTAACTCCCGTGCGCGGGTGAGCGCAACTGATACCACCCGATCTTTGAAGCTGAGGGTGGGCATGTTGACGGCATCATTCTTGATATAAAGCTTATTTAAACCAAGGCGACGTGCCAAGCGATGGGAACGAACCAACGGAGTCATACCAGTTCCCACATCAATGGGGTTGTCAGTAGCCACAGGCAAAAACTTACGATAGCGCCAGATGGAGTTTGGTCCCGCCTGAATTGTTTCACGGGTGACTGTGGAGCGTAGGGCGCTGTAGTCGTAGGTTACTTCCAATGGACCAAAGCAGAACTCACATACATGAAGAGCCTTGAGTTCATACTCCTCACCACATTCTTTACACTTCAAGGATTTAAAAGTGGCTGTGGTGCTTTGGGTGTTGGTGGTTGTCGCCTGTGTCATGAGTCTTCCCTGGGTGTCCGTCAACATTGGATTGATGTTACCACGAGCAAAAATCCTCGTCAAACATACCCGACTTTTTTTGTCGGGTTTCATGGAACTAAGACTTACCCAAGAGTTACCAAAGAACAAGATTGTGAAATTGCTTCCTTACGTCGCAACGGGTGCAACTACGTTATTTTTGCGTAAGTCCTGTAAAAGATAGTTATTGAAGAAGAATTCAGCAAGTCCTGATTCAAAACTCAGCAAGGCAATCACTAGTACAACGCGGCGGAAATAAACCTACCCTATGGCTGATGCCACGCCTTAGGGTGAGTCCAGCGCTACGCTAACACCAGTCGCATAGGTCGGGAAAGCCGTCATTCGCGCTGGTTCACCATTCAAAATCAACGAAAAGCCCACAGAATCAGCCTTTTGAGTTTTGACGAACGCCTTGCAGTACTAGGGTATTGACGCCTAAAGGCTCATGGGGATGAAGCTAAGTGCATAAGTCGTTGATACTCACATCTATATAAAAAGTGGGGATGAAATAATCTTTTTTGGTACTACCAATCACAAAGTTGGTTGTCCTCAAGCTAGATGGCTACTTACCAATGGCTGTAAGGGTAGCAACTTTCAATTCCTAAAAAGCACATCGCATTTTTTCAAATCCATAAGGATTGAAAACACGCCGTATAAGTATGTAATAACACACTTAGATCTAGCGTGTTGCGACAGTTCAAGCAAAGCGTTAAGTACTTTGCTGATACATAACTCGTGACAAAAATTAGACTGCTCACTTAATAATTTCTTCTTAACATTATAACTTCAGATACAAGGAGTTACAGGTGATGCAATCTTATCACGTGAAAACTCTATTAAATACTAGGATAAAAAATGACTAATCTTTTACTGATAGATGAGAATCCGGAAACTAAAAACCTCTTAGTAAAATGCTTGGAGACAGCAGGGTTTGAGGTGATTGGCACAGAAAATAATCTTGTTCGTGTTCAGCTAGTACAAGAGAAATTCTCTACAACTGAGTCAAGTAAAAGATCAAATACTCCTCAGTTTATATTTCCATCTATTCCCCGACTGCGTGAGGTCTTCGAGTTTATTGAATTGAATTATCATCAAAGTATTAGCCTAAAAGAAGTCGCTCAAGCAGTTGGTTATTCGTCAGCTTACTTAACGGACTTAGTGCGACGCCTAACTGGAAAAACCGTCAATGATTGGATTATTGAGCGTCGGATAGCCCAAGCATGCACTTTACTTTTATCAACTAACGACTCCGTTAATCAGATTGCTTTACAAGTAGGCTATCAAAATATCAATCATTTCTACTCTCAGTTTCGCTATCACCATAAAAATACTCCCCATGCTTGGAGAGAAGCACAGCGTTCTAAAGTCACTCATAACAAAGGACTACAACTATTAGAAGGTATTGCTAGTTAAATAAGTCTTATATTTTGTTACCACGAGGCTTGTTTAGGTTACGTTCCTGTATTTCCTCAATTATCAAGCACGAAATTTGTAGATTTATTAAGTTGTGAATAGAAAGTAGCAGTGAGCGAAGTGATCGCTCACTCTTACTTATTTGTCAAAGTTTTCGACATTCATACATTTCTCATATCAGAAGACACTACAACTGATGGATAAAAAAATATTCGAAATATCTAAAAATAATTAGGTTTTCTAGAAAAATCGAAAAATACTTAATTAACAAAGACAAACCATAACAATACTATTGATATTAGGAAAATACAAAAGATTAGCAAACTATTTTATCTGGAAAAATTCATGCATCAAAAGGAGATGATCTCTAATATTAGCTGGTGTGATTAGAGAGGATATATATGATAAAAAAAACTAGATCAACCATACTAATGGTAGCAGTCTTAGCTTCATTCATAAGTGGCTGTCGTTCCAGTACAGAATATCAAAGATTAGCAAAAGCTGGAAATACATACACTACGGCTATGGACAAGTTATTAACAACTGCTGGTAAAATTAGAATCGACGAAACTTCCGAGCAGCTACTGAAAGATGACAGACTAAGTAATCAAACACCTGAACGCTACAACGAGTTATCTAAACTTGATGTTGAAAGACTTGAAATACTAGAAAATCTCCGTAAACATAATCGGCTTCTTATACAATATTTCACTCTTATAGATGAGCTTGCGAGATCTAATGCACCTCAGAAAGCTCAGCAGGAAATTGAGGGTGTTGTAGGGAACCTGAATAAAATCGGTACTCAACTTCGTGGTAGCGCTCTTGTTCCTAATACAAATGTCATTAAATCTGTAGGGGGTTTAGTTATTAGTTCACAAATCCGAGGTGCGCTTAGGGAAGAACTTGAAAAGCGTAAAGATATTATTGATCGCGAATTTCAAACTCAACAAGTATTACTAGATGCGCTTGGTAATTCAATTAAGCAAGATGTCAGTCTTACAATAGAATCACGAGAGTTACGCCAAGTTATTAGACCTCTAGTTGAAGAAAAACCCATACCTGATACAGATAATTGGATTGCTAAAAGAAGAGCCATCTTGACTATGAATACTACTGTCTCTGAACTTGAAGATGCAAGTAAATCTGCAGGAAACTTTAGGGAATTATTTAAGGATTTTGTAGAAGGTAAGCTCAACCGCGAGCGCTTCAATACTCTTTTGACTGATATTGAATCATTTATCACAATCGTTGAACAAGTTAAAAATTCATAGGAGGATAGATATGTTACTTGATATTGATAATCTTGAGCAAATTAGACATGAACGTCTTGAGCAACTAGAAAAGCAAGAACTAGAACTGAATTCAAGTAGCGTTCAGCTTTTCTGGGAAAATGTTAAAAAGCGGGATTCAGTTAAAGCAGAAAAATTTTTCAGGGAACGACGGGCAATTGTAGTTCAAAGAGTCAAGTTGGAGAATGTCATTCTGACAAGGATTGCCCGATCACTAAATGAACTTGAAGATGACCTTAAAGAGGGCTGCGATAATCTACAAACGCAGATTGACAATCTAAATGATGAAGTTGCCTTTCTCAATGTTATCTCTCGCGTGACTGGCATTTTAGCTAGAATTCTTCTGTTGTTCTAATGAGATAAAAGACATAACCTAGGTGTTAGTAAAAGCTATGCAATTACTATTTAGCCTATGTTCTGTTGCATTGCAATTCGCAAGTTAAATTACCTTAATTACCAAGCATTAAATTTGTAAAGTTAACAAGTGGTGAATAGAAAGCAGGAGTAAGCGATCGCTTACTCCTGCTTTTTTATATAAGTTTTTCAAATTCAGCATTTATCCGGACTAAAAAACGATAGTTTCTGGAAATAGCAAAATTTCTGAGTATCTAAAAATAATTAATTAGCACTTGTCTTGATACCAAAAAATAGTTAATTAGCAATCCAAATTTTCAAGGATATTATTTGTATAAGGAAACAATCAAAGGATTAGCAAATAATCCATTCTTTAAGGAGTAATGATCAATTTATGTCTACATACAACCCCGAACACTACCCTAACGCCTGCGAGTTTACTGTTCCCATTAAACTGAACGTTCCAATCTTCATTGAACCTACAGTGGCAATTAAAGCTGTTGAGCCTGTAAGGGAGAAGGTAAACGTTCATCTCGAACCAGATATCTACCTTAGACCAGAAGTAGCAGCCGCTGCACCTGTTTGTATTCCTCAAAATGGATATAACAAACAGCAGCTGCCTCCTGCATAATTTTGCAACAGTCATAACCCCAATTATCAACTCACACAATTCATTTTAGGTCAATAAATAAGGATTACAATTTATGTCTACATACAACCCCGAATACTACCCTAACGCCTGCGAATTTACTGTTCCCATTAAACTGAACGTTCCAATCTTCATCGAACCTACAGTGGCAATAAAAGCTGTTGAGCCTGTGAAGGAGAAAGTACGTGTCCATCTCGAACCAGATATCTACCTTAGACCAGAAGTAGCAGCCGCTGCACCTGTTTGTGTTGCTCAAAATGGATATAACAAACAGCAGCTGCCTCCTGCCTAATTTTGCAACAGTCATAACCCCAATTATCAACTCACACAATTCGTTTTAGGTCAATAAATAAGGACTACAATTTATGTCTACATACAACCCCGAATACTACCCTAACGCCTGCGAGTTTACTGTTCCCATTAAACTGAACGTTCCAATCTTCATTGAACCTACAGTGGCAATTAAAGCTGTTGAGCCTGTAAGGGAGAAGGTAAACGTTCATCTCGAACCAGATATCTACCTTAGACCAGAAGTAACAGCCGCTGCACCTGTTTGTGTTGCTCACAATAGATATAACAAACAGCAGCTGCCTCCTGCATAATTTTGCAACAGTCATAACCCCAATTATCAACTCACACAATTCGTTTTAGGTCAATAAATAAGGACTAAAATTTATGTCTACATACAACCCCGAATACTACCCTAACACCTGCGAATTCACTGTTCCCATTAAACTGAACGTTCCAATCTTCATCGAACCTACAGTGGCAATTAAAGCTGTTGAGCCTGTGAAGGAGAAAGTACGTGTCCATCTCGAACCAGATATCTACCTTGAATCAGAAGTAAGGGCAACTCCACCAGTTTGTGTTCCTCAAAATGGATATAGCAAACAGCAATTGCCTGCTTCAAAGATCCAATCCGAATCATATCCTTAATAGTCAATTACTTGACGTTGAGTCGTGATTATTGGTTTTGCATTGTTTGTTCTAGGAAGTGTTTTAACTACCTAGAAAAAGGTGATCAGTTTCCTGATCACCTGCTTTATTATTCCAAATTTTTAAGTACACAAGCTTTAGAATTTTTTACAACTTATGTCTACACTCCCCGATTCCACGCAAAAACGCAAACTTAATGTTTATATGATGTTAAAAGTGCCTATCAATCTTGAAATAGAAGTCTTGGGAGTACCGTCTACAAACTGCCAGCAAGCCGAAGAAAAAAAAGAGGATAAAAAACTTTTTAACCTGATAGGAGATTCTAAGCCAGAAGTTATCATTAATGAGTCGAATCTAGCGAACCTTGATGAAGATAGTCAAGCTTTAGTCAGTCAACTTGTAGGTCAGCTTGAGCAAACAGGTAAGCTTTTTTCTACATTATCCCAAACCCAACATGAGCAAGAGAACCCAGAAAATTATGAACAGGTAACAGCACAGAAGCCCGAATATGTAAATACTTTGTTATTTAAAGAAGACCTTGCAGTTATTCAGGTACAAACTCCACCACATAACAAAAAAATTATCGGACGTGCCTTGGACTCAGTCAACGATGGTTTTACCCTTGTCGCGAATATTATGGGAAGAATTTTGTTTGTAGGCAAAGTTGCTAATTATAGTTGGGAGTAGAGTTCCTTACCCGCCACTTACTGGCGGAATTAACACTACCTCATCACCATCTTGCAAGATGCTATCTGGTTCAACAAATTGCAAATTCACCCCAAAGCGGGTAACATCCCGCAATTGAGTTAGTTCAGGATGTTCGCCCAGCAGGCGATCGCGCACTATAGCAACTGGTGTATCCTCAGGAAATTCCAGTACCAGTTCTGGAACTCCATAAGCTTCTTGATAAGCAGCAAACAATTTAACGGTAACGGTAATCTTAGACATAAAAATAGAATATAAATCGCTAGGGTGATTATCTTTCCCTAGCTAACAACTTGATCAAAAAACTAGTATACGAACAATCATTAAAAAACCTCAAAACATATTTTCTAACATCTGAAAATCACGCTGTACCTCATTCCATAAAGACTTATTATAAGGGTCTGTTTTAAGGGCTTTTTTGAGGTAAATTCTTGCTTTGAGAGGCTGTTTTTCTGCAATCAGCGATCGCCCCCAAATTTGATAAGAAATAGCTTGCCACTGACGCACTTCTGCATCTTCTGGTAAACGTTGTGCTAAGGCTTCCGCTAAAGATATTGCTTGTGGGAAGCGTTTTTCTTTCAAAAACTGCTGTAACTGCTCGTAAGTCCTCCACTTCAACCGCTGTTCTATTTCTGAAAAACTAGGCGGCTTTACTTTTTCTTTTATCTTTTCCTTCGTTGCTGTTTGAGGACGCGTTGTTCGTGTTGGCTGATGTTCGACGACTGGTGAGTGATTATAAGGCTGTGCTGTCTCTTGTTGCGGAATTTTCTGCAACAGCAGCTTGTACGCCTCAGTCACGGCAATAAATTTTTCTTTAGCTTTTGTGTCATCTGGATTGATATCAGGATGATACTGTTGCGCCAATCGGCGGTAAGACGCTTTGATGTCGGCGAAAGAAGCTCCTGACCTTAAACCTAATAAACGGTAGCAATCTTCAAGATCCATCTTGAGTTATTAACAATGGCGAGTGTCGGCTATCAGCTTAATGCCTAAAGTTTAAATCATAAAGACTTCAATTCTAATTTAAAGTTCGTATTTCACAGTTTTTTGACCGATAATTCAGCACAGGGTACAAGCCCCCAGATTCATCTGTCCAACTAATCCAAAATCCAAAATTCCCAAGAAAGCGGATTTCACCGTGAACTCAATCCAAAATCTAAAATCTAAAATCTAAAATGAAATCACACCCTGCCATGCCTAGAAGGGGGAGTGGAGAAGATTTTTCTCGCTTATCTTCGTCATCCCCACAGCAGCCGCCATGAGTCGAGGAACCGGCTCATGGCGCTCTGCCTCCTCATCTGGCTTTACGACTAACGTTCTTCAATCACACGGTCAATCAAACCGTATTCCTTTGCTTCTTGAGCAGACATCCAAAAATCACGGTCTGTGTCTTTTTGAATTTTTTCTATGGATTGACCTGTGCGATTCGCTAGCATTTCATTAAGTTGCTGGCGCATTCTCAGAATCTCCCTAGCTTCAATCTCAATATCGGTGGCTTGACCTTGAGCACCGCCTAGAGGTTGGTGAATCAGAATTCGCGTGTTAGGCAAAGCCAAACGTTTGCCTTTGGTGCCAGCTGCTAGCAGGAACGAACCCATTGAAGCTGCCATCCCGACACAAATTGTGACCACATTTGCTTTAATGTGCATCATAGTGTCATAAATGGCAAGACCTGCTGTCACCGAACCTCCAGGGGAGTTGATGTAGATACTAATATCCTTGCTTGGGTCTTCGGAATCCATGTAGAGTAGTCTGGCAATGATGCCATTAGCCATACCGTCGCTCACTTCTCCACTCAGGAAAATGATGCGTTCCAGAGCAAGGCGTTCGTAAAGATTAATCCACTGGGTATAAGGTTCCCCAGGAAAGCGAAAAGGGACTCTAGGAATACCAATCGGCATAAGATTCTCTTGTTTTTAACGAATAATAAGATTTAACGAGGAACAGCAGCAGCCAATGCTTGAGGAAGTTCTTTGGTACTTTCTAGAACCCGGTCAATCAAGCCGTATTCTTTGGCTTGTTGGGGTGTCATGTACAATTTGCGATCTAAATCTTTGGCAATTCTCTCCCTAGGCTGCCCTGTATTCTGTGAGAGAATATCCAGGATCATTTGCTTATTTTTTAGCACTTCTTGTGCTTGGATTTGAATGTCTGTCGCTTGAGCGTAGCCAGTACCACGTTTCGCTTGATGCAGAACAATCGACGCATTCGGTAAACTAGCACGGTGTCCCTCCGTTCCAGAAGAGAGAATCATCGCCGCTGTACCCATAGCGAAACCCAGACAGATCGTATTGACTGGTGGCTTAATGTATTTAATGGTATCACAGATGGCAAAAGCTTCTGTTTCAGATCCTATGGCATCACCAGTGTACCAAGAAGTGCCCGTGGAGTTGATGTAGATAGAAATGGGCTTATCTGGATCTTCATACTGTAGATACAGAAGCTGAGCAATAATAAGTTCTGTTACGTCTACTCCCAGTTGCTGCTTATACTCATCTGGTGAAACCAAGGGCAAGCCCAAGTATATGATACGTTCTTTTAACATTAGAGAAGGTAAATCTGGCGGCGGTGTTCGGTAGAAGCTGTCGCCGCCGTAAGCCGCTTGCACAGCCTTGATGATGGAATTTTCCATAGCAACTGTTGCCTAAATTCATACCATTAACTGTAGTACATCCTAGCGCTATGCTTGCTCGCTTGGAGGTGTGGATTTCTCTCTAGGGTATAAGGTTCCAAAGAAGTTAGGGTATAAAGGAAAGTACAAAAAGTATTTTATTAGCTTATTTCCTAGCCCAGTTTCTTGGGAAGATTATTTAAAGTTTTTGTTGGATAAGTTTTCCGAAGTGCTAATACTGTACTTTGAAGTTATTTATAAATATGTATGGCCAGTTTAGGAATCTTGGGGGGTTATGAAGGTTAACTTACAGCCTGCTCTCAATGATGGCAACTTAGATGCCAGTCAAACCAACAGTCAACGTCAGTTGGCAATTTCCATTTCTGCGATCGCACAAGATCTGGATCGCAATGTCCCACTGAATTTATGCCTAGTTCTCGACCATAGTGGTTCCATGAATGGGCGACCTTTAGAAACTGTCAAAAAAGCAGCGATTCGTCTTGTTGACAGACTTAATCCAGGGGATCGCCTCAGCATTGTTGTTTTTGACCACCGTGGAAACGTTTTAGTCCCTAATCAAATTATTGAAAATCCAGAGCGAATTAAACAACAAATTAATCGCCTTTCTGCTGATGGTGGAACTGCTATTGATGAAGGTTTACGCTTAGGTATTGAGGAATTAGCTAAAGGAAAAAAAGAAACAATTTCTCAACTTTTTCTTTTAACTGACGGTGAAAATGAACACGGTGACAATAACCGCTGTCTGAAATTTGCACAGTTGGCTGCTAGCTATAACTTAACTTTGAACACTTTAGGATTTGGCGATAATTGGAACCAGGATGTTCTGGAAAAAATCGCTGATGCTGCTAGTGGGACTTTATCTTACATTCAGCAACCAGATCAAGCAATCGATGAGTTTAGTCGCCTTTTCAACCGTATTCAAACAGTAGGATTGACGAATGCTTATTTACTATTTTCTCTGGTACCTAATGTACGGTTTGCAGAACTAAAACCTATTGCCCAAGTTTCCCCAGACACAATAGAATTGCCAGTGCAGCCAGAAGCTGATGGACGTTTTGCTGTGCGCTTGGGAGATTTGATGAAAGATGTGGAACGGGTCATTTTGGCTAATATTTACTTGGGACATTTGCCACAAGGTAGACAGACGATCGCCAGGTTGCAAGTCCGCTACGATGATCCAGCCCAAAATAAAACAGGATTACTTTCAGAAAACATCCCAGTTGAAGCGAATGTGGTACAAGGCTACCAACCTTCTGCCACTCCTCAAGTGCAGCAACATATTTTAGCGTTAGCCAAATATCGGCAAACACAACTAGCAGAAGCAAAATTGCAACAGGGCGATCGCGCTGGTGCAGCAACAATGTTGCAAACTGCTGCCAAAACTGCCCTGCAAATGGGCGATAATAGTGCAGCAACGGTCTTGCAAACTTCTGCCACTCGCCTACAAGCTGGTGAAGAGTTATCGGAGAGCGATCGCAAGAAAACTAGAATTGTGTCTAAGACTATTTTGCAGGATTCTTAGTTTGTCGGGCAGGCAAAAGCCTGCCTTAATGATAAATGAACCGCACCAGAGCGAATTTGCGGTGTGGATGCGGTGGGCGCAGAGGACGCAGAGAGAGAGGGATAGAGGGAGACAGGGACACAGGGAGACAGAGAGAATGAGAATTACAAGGATTCATCATATAGCTGTTATTTGTTCTGATTACGATCGCTCTAAGAAGTTTTATACAGAAATTTTAGGTTTCCCTATTATTAATGAAACGTACCGTGCTCAGAGAAATTCTTATAAATTAGATTTAAAGGTAGGAGAAAATCATCAAATAGAGTTATTTTCTTTCCCTAATCCTCCAGAAAGAAGCAGTAATCCAGAGGCATGTGGTTTAAGGCATCTGGCTTTTGAGGTTGATGATATCGAGCAAATGGTTAGTTATTTAGAATTGAAAGGGGTAGAGGCGGAAGATATTAGGATAGATGAAATAACTGGTAAGAAATTTACTTTTTTTAAAGATCCAGATAATCTACCTCTTGAAATTTATGAGCGGTAAGGGAATTTGAGCGATTTTTAACGCAATTCCACGGAATTCCCCTCCCTGTTCCCTGTTCCCTGTTCCCTGTTCCCTGTTCCCTGTTCCCTGTTCCCTGTTCCCTGTTCCCTGCTGTACTAATGTCTTTTCTTTGCCTTCCACGTTCCGCCATAAACATAAAACGGATTATCCTGACTCACGTGCTGCCAACATTCAGGACAAACAAAAATCCAATCTCCATCTTCTTCACACTTTACCCGATAAAGAGTCGGTGCAGCCAAGCTGCACCGACCACAAAGTTTAACTCGAATGGAACGTGCCATTGCCTTCATGCCAATGCTGAAGCTTGCGGCTTAGCGAAAATCATTCTTCCTGCGGAAGTCTGTAAAGCACTTGTAACAACGACTCGGAGTTCGTTTCCTACATAGCTGCTACCTTCTTCAACGACAACCATTGTGCCATCATTTAAATAGCCAATGCCTTGACTGGGTTCTTTACCTTCTTTGAGAATCTTAAGGTCAATGTTGTCACCAGGTAGATAGGTAGGACGCACTGCGTTCACCAAATCGTTAACATTCAATACAGGTACTTTTTGGACGCTAGCAACTTTGGATAAGTTGTAGTCATTGGTTAGCAGTGTAGCGTTGATTTCTTGAGCAAAACGCACGAGTTTAGCATCAACTGTGGTAATATCCTCATAATCAACTGAGTTGATCAGGATACGTTCAGGATATGCTGCCCGAACTCTGTTGAGAATTTCTAGTCCTCGTCTTCCACGTACTCGCTTTAGGTCTTTGTTTGCATCAGCTACTTGTTGCAACTCTTGCAAGACAAACTGTGGTACGATAATTTGTCCTTCTAAAAATCCAGTTTCTAGCAGTGTTTCAATGCGACCATCGATAATGCAACTGGTGTCTACAACCTTGGTGTTGGCAGGTTTGAGAGTTCCTTCCACAACCATTGTTTCCACAGTGCTGGGATTAATCAATCTTAATAATCCACGCCCGTGGCTATCTGCTAAATTCATACCAGTGTAGGACAGTATGACGCTACCAACAACAGCAACCAGCGGTTTTATAAAACTAAAATCTGCTGGAATTGGTAGCAAAAACAGAGGGGCAAGCATTAAGTTTGCTATCAATAGCCCAATGACTAATCCAATGGCACGAGTTAAAATAATTTCAAGTGGTAGTTCTCGGACTTGAGCCTCCAAGCGACGATATGCTATTTGGAAAGTTAATCCAAGTGCACCCCCAAATATGGCAGCAAAAATAGCGACAACCAGGCGTAAAGCTTCGATGTTAGAAACTTTGGATAGTGCCGCAGTAGGTAAGAAATCTGTGCTGTAGTAACCTACGCCCGCTGCTGCCAGGATGAATGAGAAAATAATAATGGCATCAAACATTGTTGTATAGCTTTCCTGCAACTGTAGTTAATTGAAAAACTCAAGTATTTTTTGTTTCCTCGGTTGTGGAAATTTCTAAGCATTTACAGTCATACTAAGCGCTTAGTATGACAACATCTGCAATCATTATAACCAAAGACTTTTATGCTTTATCTTTTTCATCTTTTTGTTGTAAAACGATAAAAAAATATAAATGACATAATTTGGGTAAATTTGTCATTGTGTCAAACACAATTTAAATCTTTATTAAGATGATTCAAAAAGTTTCCACTTCTAGCATTCCCAGTTCTGCTTACATTCATATTCCCTTTTGCAGAAGGCGATGTTTTTACTGTGATTTCCCTGTATCCGTTGTGGGAGAGCGTTTACGAGGTGAAACCTCTGGGACTATCTCCCAATATGTTAATATGCTATGTCAAGAAATTGCCATCACGCCAGCCCTCGCTCAACCATTGATAACAATTTTCTTTGGCGGTGGAACTCCTTCTCTTTTGTCTACAGAACAGTTACAACGGATATTGGAAGCGCTTGACAATCGGTTTGGTGTATCTGCTGGGGCAGAAATTTCGATGGAAATAGACCCAGGTACCTTTGATTTGGTACACTTACAAGGCTACCGCAGCGCAGGGGTAAATCGGATAAGTTTAGGTGTACAAGCGTTTCAAGAAGACTTATTGCAAGTTTGTGGGCGATCGCACTCCGTCTCTGATATATTCGCAGCTGTAGACTTAATTCGACAGGTGATGATTCCCGAATTCAGTATAGACTTAATTTCGGGTTTACCGCATCAGACTTTAGATAGGTGGCAGGAGTCTTTAGAAAAAGCGGTTGCTATAGCACCCACGCATATATCAATATACGACCTTACCATTGAGCCTGGAACTGCTTTTGGTCGTTACTACAAAGCCGGGGATCAACCTTTACCAACAGATGAAACTACAGTCAAAATGTACCGTATGGCACAGCAAATTTTGACGGGTGCAGGTTACAACCATTATGAAATTTCCAATTATGCACAGCCCGGACATCAATGTCGCCATAATCGAGTTTATTGGGAAAATCGCCCGTATTATGGCTTTGGTATGGGTGCTGCAAGTTACGTAGAAGGGAAACGGTTCACCCGTCCGCGTAAAACGAAGGAGTATTATCAGTGGGTACAAGATGGCGGTGTGATTGATTGCGAAGTGACATCACCAGATGAAGTTTTATTAGAAACTTTAATGTTGGGGTTGCGTTTGGCAGAAGGTGTGAGTTTGACAGTTTTGGCGGAACAGTTTGGGGAACAGAAGGTAGAGAAGATTCACGAGTGTTTGCAACCATACTTTGAGAAAGGTTGGGTGGAAGTTGTGCAACAAAGGTTGCGGTTGACTGATCCCGAGGGGTTTTTGTTTTCTAATGTGGTGTTGGCGAAGTTGTTTAAGGAGTTAGGGGAATGAAGTGAAATTGCTAGAATACAAGATAAATGTGATACACAAGTGCGGCAGATGTTCAGGCGACTTTGGCAGTGGCTCAAAAGGTTTTTTCAGCGGTTATTTGGCAGCAAGCAATCTCCTCAGTCGGGGAAACAGAGGAAGGTAGAACCACGAAGACAGCCGACAGATGCTGAGTATGAAGCGTTGTTCCTTGAACTGTTGGCAGGTGTGAATGAGGGGTGGAGTCGCGGACGGGTAAAGGGTTTTTTGGATGTCAATAAAATCACTCAGGCTGGTTTGGTGGAGTGGTTGCGGCGCTTTGGGAAAAGATTGCTAGTATCAAGTGCTGAGAATACAGAGTTAGCTTCCCGGATGGTGCAGTTGGGTGAGTTGGGCAACGCCGTGAGCGATCAGCCGAACGGTGTTGGGGAAGTGGGTGAGGTGGCGGGTGAGATTGGGAGGTGGTTATTGGGGAGGGGAGGAGAAACGAACCGCAGAGGCGCAGAGGGCGCAGAGGAAGAGGAGGAAGGGGAAGGAGATGCAGACGCTTGGTTTGACACAGGTAATGAGCAATTTGAGGCAGGGGATTTTGAAGGTGCGATCGCATCCTTCGACAAAGCCGTTGAATTCAAACCCGACTACCATCAAGCTTGGTACAGCCGGGGCAATGCGCTTTCTGACTTAGGGCGAATTGAAGAAGCGATCGCATCCTACGACAAAGCTATTGAAATCAAACCCGACTACCATCAAGCTTGGTACATCCGGGGGTTGGCGCTGAGTGAGTTAGGGCGAATTGAAGAAGCGATCCCATTTTACGACAAAGCTATTGAATTCAAACCCGACTTACATGATGCTTGGTACATCCGGGGGTTGACGCTGAGTGAGTTAGGGCGAATTGAAGAAGCGATCGCATCCTACGACAAAGCTATAGAAATCAAACCCGACGAAGATGAAGCTTGGTACAGCCGGGGCAATGCGCTTTCTAACTTAGGGCGAATTGAAGAAGCGATCGCATCCTTCGACAAAGCCATTGAAATCAAATCCGACAAAGATGAAGCTTGGAACAACCGGGGCAATGCGCTTTCTAACTTAGAGCGAATTGAAGAAGCGATCGCATCCTTCGACAAAGCCATTGAAATCAAACCCGACAAAGATGAAGCTTGGAACAACCGGGGCGTGGCGCTGGGTAAATTAGGGCGATTTGAAGAAGCGATCGCATCCTGTGACAAAGCCGTTGAATTCAAACCCGACAAAGATGAAGCTTGGAACAACCGGGGCGTGGCGCTGGGTAAATTAGGGCGATTTGAAGAAGCGATCGCATCCTACGATAAAGCCTTAGAAATCAAACCCGACTACCATCAAGCTTGGTTAAACCGAGGTTCTGCTGCGGGAAGTTCAGTGAGTTGTGATCCCCTGCTGGCTTTTATGAGTGCAATTGCCAGAAACAATCCCCATCTTAACCAGCGTGGTTATGAAGGTAAATTGGCAAGCTATCAGGAAGGTTTGAAGTATTGTCACCAACACACCCACCCAAAAGGTTGGGGAATGTTGCATCGAGCAATAGGTAATGCTTACTACTTGCGAGGGCAAGTTGATTCCGATCCCCACAGCTATTGGCACAAAGCTGTCAACAGTTACAATGAAGCGCTAAAAACTCTCACAGAAGCAGATTTCCCTCAGTTGCATTTAAAGGTTGTGCGAGATTTGATTCGCGTCCTTTTGGCTTTGGGGGAAACTACAGCTGCAAAGGAATGGCGGCGACATGGGTTAGAGGTTTTTACAAACCTGTTCAACCGCAAAAAAACTTCTTTCCAGAAACGACAATTGATAGTTGAATTTACTGGCTTCTCGCAGATGCGGGTTGATGTTTTGGTAGAAGATGGTGAGATCGTCTTGGCGTTAGAAGCTGCTGAGAGAAATAAAAATCTCTGCCTCACTTGGATTCTAGATGCCCAAAAGCAAGAAATCCTTAGTCCCAGTTATGCTGATATGCAACGGCTGACGAATCCCACAACTGCTGTTGTCTATTGGCATCTCAGCCCTTTTGCCCTCAGCACTTTTATTATCAAACACAACGCCGCTCAACCCAGCGTCATTTCTACTCCCTTCTTTTTACGCGAGTTTGAAATCTGGGTGAAACAATGGAATCAACAATATGAGGATGAGCGCAAAAGCGAAGATAAGCAAGTTGCACAACAAAACAGCTGGCGTGACAACTTGCCTCAAATGCTCAAGCAGTTTGGTGATATCCTCAATGTCTCAGCTATAGTGAGCGAAATTAATAACGAAATTCACAACGAATCAATCCAAAATCTTATCTTAGTTCCCCACCGCGACTTGCACCGCTTCCCCCTTCATGCGCTGTTTCCCGAAGATTTCACCACTACTTATCTACCCAGCGCCCAAGTCGGCATATCTTTACAGCAGATTTCGTCAACAAGCAACGAGGAATCACACCAACTGCTGAGTGTGGAACATCCCGACAGCGCAGGCTTTGATATTCTACCCCATGCGGAAATCGAATCTGCTGCGATTAACCAGCTTTTCAACCATCCCGACAACAAGCGGCTTTCTGGCGAACAAGCTACCAAAATCGCTGTACAAGAAGCTCTTGCGGATAAATACAATATCTTTCACTTTACCGGACATGGCAGTTATGATTTTGAGCATCCCAAACAATCTGCTCTTGTTCTCAGTGGTGAAGATAAACTCACGGTGGAGGAAGTTTGTAAGATAGATTTTACAGGTTATCAGCTTGTCACTCTTGCCGCTTGCGAAACTGCTTTAACTGGCAACCAAACGATAGAAAATGAATATGTTGGCTTAGTCAGCGCTTTTGTTTACCAAGGTGTCAGCAACGTTCTCAGCACTTTATGGACAGTGAATGATGATGAGAGTAGTTTGCTTGTCATGTACTTTTACTGGCAACTCAAGAAAGGCAAACCACCAGCCATTGCTTTAGCAAAAGCGAAAAAATGGTTTCGCAATCTTACAGATTATAAACTGGAGAGATTGTGTAAAGTTATCTTTGATAAGCTGCCGCGAGATGAAGAACTTTTACGTCCTCATGTCAGAAATAAGTTATGGCAATTCCGTCAGATGGAAGTTGCTGATAAGAAACAGAAGCATTTTGATGATCCCTATTATTGGGCAGCTTTTACAATTACTGGTTGCTTCCCTCCTTCCCTCGTTCCCAGCCTCAGGCTGGGAGGCTCAGATCTTGCATCTGCGGCTGAGTACGCCCAGAACTCAAGTTCTGGGCTAATAAACCAAGTCCGTTAAAACGGACTGATACCAATTCGTGTTCAAAAGCGTAATTTAGAGATTTTGATTTTCTAGTCCAATCAAAAACTACTCCCATTTGAAAGTTACGGTTTAGAAAGCAGTTTAGTATAAGTAATACCATTTCTTTGTGAGGCTGCGCCAAATTTTCTTGACTTCTTCTTTCTTTCTTTGTGTTCTTTGCGCCTTCGCGGTTCATTCCTCATATATTTGGGCGCATCTATGGCTACGCCACGCAAGCTATCATACAGAATTTGTATAAGTTTTTCAGTCCGTTTTAACGGACTTAGACTTTGAGCCAAGAAATAAATTTCTTGGCGGACGAAAAGTATGATGCAAGATCTGAGGAACGAGAAAATAACTAATCACTAATCACAAATCTTTATGCAACCTAACGATATCATTTCTATTACCGCTTTCCTGAATGCCTTAGCCAAGCTGAATGAGTCTTTGCCTGCGGATATCCAAAAGCAACTTCATGCGATCGCCAAAAATTTACAAGCCAATCCAACCAATATTGGCAACCTCGATAGTATTGCTGAAAGTTATCCACCTTTAGATGAAGCATACCAGCAAGAATTGACAGCTTTGAAAAAAGAAGCTGGTATACGAAGTAAAGGTTTGCCACCACTTCCTCTGCCAAAAGATCCAAATCAAGAACTCACGAACTCAGTAATTGATACTTTTGGTGCTGAGGATTCTGTTGCTGCTGCAAAAGCGAAACAAAACCTTTTCCAACGGCTTTGGCAGTTAATTTCTGGGAGTCGATAAAATGTCAGAGGAAATTATTTATCCCAGTATAGACTTATTCCTTTACGACTTGAAGGATGGCTTAGGACAAGATAAGTCAAAAATTGACCAAAACTGCCGCAATTTCTGTCAAAAAATTTATGGTGATTTAGACGAACAAAGCTTTGAGGAAAAGTATACACAATTCCAGAAGTATCAAAATACAGACGTTGATGTTATCGAGTTACTCAACCCCACAAGTAGGCAATTTCCATCACCGCTAGATGGTTACTATTATCCCCTGCAAATAGGCGATACCTATGCCCTTCAGGTTAACGACTCTGGAAAACGAGATGCTAACGGTAGATATAACGATGAACCACAAAACATCAAAGATGAACCTTTCTTAAAACTTAAACAAGAAATTCTTCAACACATCTCTGAACAAACGGGCACAATCGGACAAACTTGGTTACTTTGGGGCAAATTGGCAAGTCAGAAAACTGATGCCGAAATAGAAGATATTGCCCAGAAGTGCTACACACAAGTTGTCAGCAATTACGACTGGAAACGAGATTTAATTGGCAAGGGCAAGTTAGAATCAGGAACAATTTTTGAGTTGTGGTATACTCCCCAAAATTTAGGTGTCAATGGGAAAGAGTTTTGGGAAAAGTTTAGACAAGAAAGTCATCATGTCCTAATCTGGTTGTTTCCCGATAATATTTCGCCCGATGAAATGAGAAAGCGGGTGCAAAGTGTCTATTACGAATTTATACGCTTATGGCAATACCGCCACAAAGTTGTTTGGTCTTATTATCAAAGCCGTTATCAAAAAACACTTCTCAAAAAAGAATATGTAGAAATACAACCATCAATCAAGCAAGCTAGTGAGTTACCAAAGCTATTGCAAACCAACAGTCTGAAACTTAGTAAGCTACAAGAAACATTGTCGGCTAACTTAATTAATTTGTCAGATTATACTATTGCTTTAAACTATCTAGAGAATCAAAACCGAACAATTCAATTAAACTTAGATAATTACAAATCTCGTTTAGCTGATATGCAGAAAAAATATGCAGGTAGCGATTTAAAGTTTTTAGAAACCTTCAGCGATCGCGAGATTTACGCTAAAAAATATCAGCGACAAGTAGAAGCAGATCTTGCGAATCTCAACCCTGGATTAACCTTACTGGAAAATCTCAATAGCACTGTCCAAGGTATTATTGACTTAGAACAAACGAAGAGCGATCGCGCTCTAGACAACACTATAGCACTTGCAGGTATTGGGCTTGCCATCAGCGGCATTACCGCCACAGCTATCTCAGCCAAACAACCACCTGTGACATCTTATAGAGACATTTCTTTCTTTGCTTCACCAACCTTTGTCTGGAGTATGATGCTTTGTGCTCCATTTTTACTGCCTCTATTCTTCGGCCAACTTTGTCGCTTCTTTCGCCTATTTCGCTGATATGGCAGTTTTCAGTTGAGTACGATACATAGGACTTACGCACGATTTACGAAAGAACAAGATTGTGAGATTGCTTCCTTACGTCGCAATGACACAACTACGTTATTTTTGCGTAAGTCCTGATACATAAAATACATTAAAGAGTTAAGGTAAATTAATCCGAGTCAACCGTCCTTCGGAATAAATATTAGCTATGCTTTTACACGTTTTGTAGCTAACAGTAAAATTCGCATTAAAAAAACCATCTCAGGTGCGTTAACGCAGTGTAACGCACCCTACTGCTAAATAACTCCTCACTCTCTACGGCACAACTAAGACTGGGCAAGGAGAAAGATTAATCACGCGGGTGGTAACGCTATCAGTTGATCCCTCGTCAGTCAAGCCTAGCCCTCGACAACCCATGACAATTAAATTTGCTCCTATATCATCTGCCACATCACAGATGGTAAAAGCAGGTTTGCCTTGCCGTTCCAAGGCTTCGGCTGAAATGCCTTGCCCAGCAAACAGGGATTTGGCTGTTTCTAGCAGTTGGGCTACTGTTTCTGGTGAGGACATGGCATCCCCGTTGGGCGAGTCTGCGGCGGGTTCCTCAACTACACTCAGTAGCACTAATTTACTACCATACTTTTGCACTATATTGGCAACCACTTCGGCTGCTTCGCGTGCTTCTCGACTTTGATCAATTGGAAACAGAACTGTTTTAAACATTCGGATTCACCTGTGCCCCCATGAGTCGGTAAAATCTGGATGGTTGTACTCATCAAAACATAACAAACAGGCAATCAGGAGGTTTGTGCCGTGTCCAAGAAAACTTTAGCAAATTTATCTGCAGAAGACTTGTCTGGTAAACGCGCCCTGGTGAGAGTTGATTTTAACGTACCAGTGGATGATTCTGGCAACATTACAGATGATACTCGCATTCGTGCTGCTCTGCCTACCATACAGGATTTGACGCAGAAGGGAGCTAAGGTGATTCTAGTGAGCCATTTTGGGCGTCCCAAGGGTGTAGATGACAAACTGCGGTTGACTCCGGTTGCTAAGCGTCTGTCTGAGTTATTGGGGCAAGAAGTTGTCAAAACTGACGACTCTATCGGCGATGAAGTTGCAGCGAAAGTTGGGGCTTTACAAAATGGACAAGTTTTGCTATTAGAAAACGTCCGTTTCTACAAAGAAGAGGAGAAAAACGATCCAGAATTTGCCAAAAAACTGGCAGCAAATGCCGATTTGTATGTTAACGACGCTTTTGGTACCGCACACCGCGCTCATGCTTCTACTGAAGGCGTGACGAAGTACCTGAGTCCTTCTGTTGGTGGGTTTTTGATTGAAAAAGAATTGCAGTATCTGCAAAAGGCGATTGAAAATCCCCAGCGTCCTTTGGTGGCTATTATCGGCGGTTCCAAAGTTTCCAGCAAAATTGGCGTGATTGAAGCCCTTTTGGAAAAGTGCGACAAACTGATCATTGGCGGTGGAATGATTTTCACCTTCTTTAAAGCTCGTGGTTTGAGTGTCGGTAAGTCGTTGGTGGAAGAAGATAAGCTAGAATTGGCGAAGTCTTTGGAAGCTAAGGCTAAAGAAAAGGGCGTCACTTTCTTGCTACCCACAGATGTGGTTGTAGCAGATAAGTTTGCTGCTGATGCCAATTCTCAAACCGTTAGCGTGGAAAGTATTCCTGATGGTTGGATGGGGTTGGATATCGGACCTGATTCGATAAAAGTATTCCAAGAAGCCCTTGCTGATTGCAAAAGTGTGATTTGGAACGGTCCAATGGGTGTGTTTGAGTTTGACAAGTTTGCTGCAGGAACAGAAGCGATCGCCCGCACACTCGCCGACATCAGCAAAGGCGGCGCAACCACCATCATCGGGGGCGGTGATTCCGTAGCTGCTGTGGAAAAAGTTGGTTTAGCTGATCAAATGAGCCACATTTCCACTGGTGGCGGTGCTAGTTTAGAACTGCTCGAAGGTAAGGAATTACCTGGTATTGTGGCGCTAGATGAAGCATAAAGGCTAATATCTAAAACCAATGTAGAGACGTTACACGTAACGTCTCTACAAATATAGGGAGAAAATTGTGGAACCCAAGTGGCTGGAATGGACACAAAAATTACAGGCGATCGCCCAAAATGGTTTAACTTTTACCGAAAATCCTTATGACATTGAGCGCTATAAAGTGCTTCAGGCGATCGCCGCTGAAATCATGTCAACATACTCAAATGTCGGACACAGCTATATCCTCGATTTATTCGCTCGTGAAGTGGGATACGCAACGCCCAAAGTTGATGTACGTGGAGGAGTGTTTCGCGACAATACTATATTGTTAGTCAAGGAACGACAAGACGGTTGTTGGACTTTACCAGGTGGCTGGGCGGATATTGGCGACTCGCCCAGTGAAGCAGCTGTTAGAGAAATTTTTGAAGAATCAGGATATCAGACACGCGCGATAAAACTGCTGGCTGTGTATGACAGAAATAGACAAGGACATACACCGCATCAGCATTACATCTATAAGCTCTTTTTTCTGTGTGAACTTATTGGTGGTTCCCCATCAGCGAGTATTGAAACAGAAGAAGTGGATTTTTTCCCTGAAGACAACATTCCAGAACTATCTCTTGGGCGTGTAACGCCAGCTCAAATCACCCGACTTTTCCAGCATTACCGCGATCCAGATCTGCCCACAGACTTCGATTAGGAAGCGAAAAGATACAGTGAACAGGCTTCGCCCTGAGCGTTAGCCGAACGGGAACGCTTAACAGGCTAGAAGCGGGATGGTGTTTGTTTCATATGTTGCTAGCGCAAGAAACCGCCAGTTAAATCACATGCTAATTTGAATTTCATATATCTTAATAAACGTATAAAATACTACTTTAGGATGAGAGGATTTTCGTAGAAATATAGCATACTTAAATTGTTCGTCTCCAGTCACCGGGTGTTATTCCGTTTTCTTCGGTACAGGGTGTAATCAACCTTTGTTACAGGTGTGCACTACCCCTTTTAATATGGGGTTGCATTATAAAGATATCACGCAGTTCTTGAGACAGGGAAGATAAGGAAGACAAGGCGGACAAGGCGGACAATAAGAAATGTATGAATGCAAGTTGATATAAAAATTTAAATGTAGCAGTCTTATTTGATTTGTGTGAAAGTGCCTGCGCTTAGCGCATAAATCGCGCCTACTCAAATTCCCGACTTCTTGAAGAAGTCGGGAATCTTGTTGTTTACAAATGATTTAGGGTTGTTATATGTGACAACATTTTGTCACAAAATCTTACAAACAAGTACTCTTTACCTACAAACCTGATATTAGTACTCAAGAACCGCAATTTGACTTATTTTAAAGTATTTTTATCTACCGAATATCCACATTCCTAAAATGCTGAGCAAACTACAGGTGCGTCACCCATTCTTGTTCCTCGCCTTGCCCCTTGCAAGCATATTCAGCTTGACCTACTTTACTCTAGCTAGAGCACAACAAGTGACTTCAGATGGAACTGTATCGACCACAGTCACCACTCCTGATGGCAAGAATTTCAATATCAATGATGGAACTAGAAGAGGAGGAAACCTTTTTCACAGCTTCAAAGAATTTTCTGTACCCACAGGCGGTTCAGCTAACTTTAATAATGCAGCTGATGTGCGAAACATCATCGGTCGAGTGACGGGTGGTTCTATTTCTAGTATTGATGGTTTGATTAGAACACTCGGCAAGGCGAACTTATTTTTACTCAATCCAGCGGGGATTATTTTTGGACCAAATGCCCAATTAAATATGGGTGGTTCATTTTTAGGGAGTACGGCGAATAGTTTTGTGTTTGACAATGGGTTTGAGTTTAGCGCGACGAATCCCCAAGCACCGCCATTGTTAACTATAACTGCTCCGGTTGGGTTGAGCTATCGGGAGAATTTCAAAAATATCACCAATCAGTCTAGAGCTCTTGATACTAGTACTAATATTTTTGGTCTTGCTGTTAAACAAGGAAATTCCTTAACACTGGTGGGTGGTGATGTCAGCTTAGATGGTGGGATACTGTTTGCACCAGGAGGACGAGTAGAGTTAGGAGGATTATCTGCTCCTGGGACGGTGGGACTTAATGCTGATGGTAGCTTGAGTTTTCCTACAGGAGTGCAAAGAGGTGATGTGTCGCTGACGAATCGTGGAGAAGTTGGAGTTGCCTCGGGCGGGGGCGGTAGTATTGCAGTCAATGCCCGCAATTTAAAAATTTCCGGAGGAAGTGGGTTATATGCGGGAATAGGGCAAGGCTTGGGGACAGTTGGTAGTCAGGCGGGAGATATTACGCTGGATGCCACAGGGGATATAAAAGTTGCAGGCAGCTATGTATTCAATAATGTGCGATCGCAAGCAGTGGGCAATGGTGCCAACATCAATATTACAACTGGTTCCTTTTCTTTAACCGATGGTGCTCAACTGAGTGCCAGCACTTTGGGACAAGGAAATGCAGGCAATGTGTCGGTGCAAGCGTCCGGTGCTGTTGATCTGGCAGGCAGTAAAACTAATATATTCAGTACTGTGGAACCAGGAGGTGTGGGCAAAGGTGGCAATATCGATATCAACGCAGCAACACTATCACTCAAAGATGGTGCTCAACTACTTGCCAGTACTTATGGACAAGGAAATGCAGGCAATGTGTCGGTGCGAGCATCGGGTGCTGTTGATCTGGCAGGCAGTAACACTGCCATTCTCAGCGCAGTGGAAGCAGGAGGTGTGGGCAAAGGTGGCAATATCGACCTCAACGCAGCAACACTATCCCTAAAAGATGGTGCTCAACTGCTAACCATAGTTCGTCAAGCATCTTCCACCCAGCGAGCCGGAAGAGGGGATGCAGGCAATGTCACTGTTGATGTCACAGGACCTGTAACAATAGCTGGAGTTGGGGTAAAAAGCGGAAATCCCAGTGCGATTTTCAGCCGAGTCAACACGGGGGCTGTGGGCAATGGAGGCGATATTAAGATTTCCTCTGGTTCGTTCTCTTTAACCGATAATGCTGAACTGAATGCCAGCACTTATGGAAAAGGGAATGCGGGCAATGTGTCGGTGCGAGCGTTTGGTTCTGTTGAGCTTGTCGATGCTGGCATCTTGAGCAGAGTGGAAGCAGGAGGAGTGGGCAAAGGAGGCAATATTGAGATTAAAGCTGCTTCACTTTCGCTTAAAGATAGCGCCCAACTGCTAACCTCAGTTCGTGGAGCATCCAACACCCAGCTAGCCGGAAAAGGGGATGCAGGCAATGTCACAGTTGATGTCACTGGTCCTGTGACTATTGCTGGTGTCAAGGACGGAATCGGCAGTGGGATTTCCAGCCAAGTCAACACGGGAGCAATGGGTAATGGGGGGAATATTAAGATTTCCTCTGGCTCTTTCTCTTTAACTGATGGTGCTATACTACAAGCCCGCACCTTGGGACAAGGGGATGGAGGCAATGTGTCGGTACAAGCGTCAGGTTCGGTTTCGCTTGCAGGCAGTAATACTTACATTAAAAGCACTGTGGAAGCAGGAGGTGTGGGCAAAGGGGGTAACATTACTATTTCCTCTGGTTCGTTCTCTTTAACCGATGGCGCTCAACTGAATGCCAGTACTTATGGACAAGGAAATGCAGGCAATGTGTCGCTACAAGCGTCGGGTGCTGTTGATCTGGCAGGCAGTAACACTGCCATCCTCAGCGCAGTGGAACCAGGAGGTGTGGGCAAAGGTGGCAATATCGATATCAACGCAGCAAATTTCTCACTCAAAGATGGCGCTCAATTGGTAACTGTAGTTCGCGAAAAATCTGACACCCAGCCAGCTGGAAGAGGAGATGCAAGTAATGTCACTGTTGATGTCACAGGATCAGTGACAATTGCTGGAGTTGGGGTAAAAAGCGGAAATCCCAGTAAAATTGTCAGCTCGGTGGGCACGGGGGCTGTGGGCAATGGAGGCGATATTAAGATTTCCTCTGGTTCGTTCTCTTTAACTGATGGCGCGCGACTGGAAGCCAGCACTTATGGACAAGGAAATGCAGGCAATGTCAGTGTTAATGTCACTGGACCAGTAACAATTGCTGGGGTTGATGGCGGATTTTCCAGTGGGATTCAGAGCTATGTGAATACGGGAGCGACGGGTAATGGAGGGAATATTGCGATTTCCTCTGGTTCGTTCTCTTTAACTGATGGCGGCAGACTCAATGCCAGCACATATGGACAAGGAAGTGCAGGCAATGTGTCAGTGCGAGCGTTGGGTTCTGTTGAGCTTGTAGGCAGTAACACTGCAATCTTCAGCACTGTGGAATCAGGAGGTGTGGGCAAAGGAGGCAATATTGACATCAAGGGTGCAACTTTCTCACTCAAAGATGGCGCTCAATTGGTAACCGTAGTTCGCGAAAAATCTGACACCCAGCCAGCGGGAAGAGGAGATGCAGGCAATGTCACTGTTGATGTCACTGAACCTATAACAATTGCTGGGGTTGGGGTAAAAAGCAGAAATCCTAGTGCGATTTTCAGCCGAGTTAACACGGGGGCGACGGGCAATGGGGGTAATATTACAATTTCCTCTGGTTCGTTCTCTTTAACCGATGGTGCGCGACTGGAAGCCAGCACTTATGGACAAGGAAATGCAGGGAATATCACAGCGGATGTTACAGGTAAAGTAACGATTGCTGGAGTTGGTGGCCGATATTTCAGTGGGATTTTCAGCTTTGTAGACACGGGGGCTAGAGGCAATGGGGGGAATATTGCTATTTCTTCTGGTTCCTTCTCTTTAAGCGATGATGGCAGACTGAGTGCCAGCACATTTGGACAAGGTAATGCAGGCAATGTGTCAGTGCGAGCGTCCGGTGCAGTTGAGCTTGCAGGGACTAAGACTCGCATCTTCAGTACAGTGGAATCAACAGGAAAGGGCAATGGTGGCAATATCAATATCAACGCTCCAAGAGTATCCCTCAATAATGGTGCTCAAATCACTGCTAGCAGTAATGGCAATGGTGCTGCTGGCGACATAGAAGTACTTGCTCGCTCTATCCGTCTGGACAATGGCTCAATTATCAACGCTGACACTGCTGTTGGGGAGCAAGGAAATATCACCCTGGGTGCTCGCGATTATGTGCTGTTGCGTCGTGGTAGTAAGATAACTACCAATGCCACTGGCAAAGCGACTGGTGGCAATATCACCATTAATGCTGGCAATCTCGTCGCTTTTCCATCAGAAAATAGTGATATCACTGCCAATGCAGGAAAGGGTTCTGGTGGTCAGATCCGTGTCACTACTAGAGGTAGTATCTTCGGAATTAAGTATCGACCGCAGGTAACACCATTAAGTGATATTACTGCCAGTTCTGCACTTGGTTCACAGTTCAGTGGTAATGTGCAAATTAATGTAGTTGATATTGACCCCACCCAAGGGTTATTTGAATTAACACAAACTGTGGTTGATCCGGCACAGCAAGTTGCTCAAAATCCCTGTATCAAAGGTTCTGGTAGCAGCTTTACCATCGTAGGACGTGGAGGACTTCCAACTGATCCAAATAAAATCCTCAGTAGTGATAATGTGCGGGTTGATTTAATTAAACCTGTCGCCAGTACGGTAAGTTCAACAAGTACAACACAAAAGCAGCCATCTAAAAAGCCACCTGTTAAACAGATAGTACCAGCACAGGGTTGGATATATAACGAAAAAGGTGAGGTGGTGTTGGTCGCTTATGATCCGACTAAGACTGGCCCACAGCGTCAGCAGCCAGCGCCTACTAGTAGTTGTGCTGCAGTGAAATAAGATATGTAGAACGTTTAAGCTTTGATTCCACGTCGATTTAACCTCACACGCCAGTCGCCTACGGAGGGAAACCCTCCTGCAGCGCTGGCTCCCCTTAATCCCCTCTCCTTTATAAGGAGAGGGGAGGTTTTGGCGTAAGCCAAAACCGGGGTGAGGTAACACGCGCGTTGCATTCATAGGTATTAACTAGGTCATCCCAACTCAAGTTCCTCGAAGATCATATAGCCCGTGTCTTCCATACCTAAAGCTTCATAAGTCTTTTGCGCAACAGTATTTTGATGTTCCACATAAAGTCTAAAACCACATATTTTTAATTCATTTTGTTGATTTCTAGCTTTTTCTTTGACAAATTCATAGAGTTGGCGATAAATCCCTTGACGACGAAAATCTGGGTGAACGTAGACACTTTGTATCCACCAAAATATCCCATTTCGCCAGTCGCTCCACTCTGTTGTTACCATCAGAGAACCAGTCACTTGATTCTGATTTTCTGCAACAACATAAAAACCCAAAATCGGATTTTTTAATAATGTTTGTACACCAGCAGTGAGAATATCTATAGAGAGGTCTTTATCCTCGGTTTCACGTGCCATTGCTCGATTGAATTCAACCAAGACATCTAAATCATCAGGTTTTGCGAAGCGAATTAAATACTTGTTTTCCACCATTTTCCTTTAGAGGATGTTTAAGAAGTATCAAATATTTTAGTTGATCCCCCCTGCTTCCCTTAAAAAGGGGGGTAAAAGTCCTCCTTTTTTAAGTATTGTTTTGTAGGGTGGGCACTGTTAAGCGTGCGCGAAAACGCTTATTTTTCTGTTGTGTGCAGTGCCCACTCTATGTACCGCTTCGATCCCTTAAAAAGCTTACTCAGTTCCCTCCTTAAAAAGGAGGGCTAGGGAGGATCAATCCTTAACAGCAACCGTATTGGTTATGGTGTTGTCGGAGTCAGTGTTGGTGTCGGTGTGAGTGTGGGTGTGGATATTGGTGTGGGTGTGGATGTTGGTGTTGGTGAGGATGTTGGTGTTGGTGTTGGTGTAGCCGTGGGTGTCGGTGTCTCTGTAGGCGTAGGTGTCGGTGTTTCTGTAGGCGTGGGTGAGAATGTCGGTGTCGGTGTCGGTGTAACGGTTTCTATAGGAGTTGGGGTAGGCGATGGAGGTGGAGCAGGATTTTCTGCTGTAATTGTAAGTGTATAATCTGATGTATTTGACCCCGTCGCAACAATCACATATTCATAAAATCCACTTTCTGGAAGTTTAACGGATAAACTACGTTGTGTTGAATCTTCCAAAAATCGCGATTTTCCACTGGGGGAATATACGGAAAACAAAATTTTAGAATTCGCATTGAGCCTGACTCTCATCAATTGCTCTTCGTTAAGTCCGGCGATAAAAACTTTACCTTCTCCTGGTTTAAGAGTACCACTGACTCTGCTACTAATAGCTCCTTTGTCAAAGACTATTTTCTTGAAAGCACTGCCAGAAAGGATTGCATTGAGTTTATCGCTGACAAAACCTTGCCAGACTTGTCCAATCGGCTGATCAATAAAATTCTTGCCGCGCTGTTGTGGAAATTGGCGATAAAATGCTGCATCTGCTAAATCATATAAAGAACGACTACCAACGTTGATTTGGTTGACTTCGACTTTTGCGCGATCGCGTTCTGCTTGTCCAAAACTACCCAATTTTTGACGTGCATTTGAACTCAAAACGGTGAGTTTTTCTAGCACTTCTTCTGCTAAACTGTCCCATTGTGCCCGCAATTGTTCATCTTCCGGCTGATCACTCAAAGTACGGTTACGTAGAGTTGGATTTTTCTCCCAAAAGATTTGATTAACTAAGTTAGTAAAAAATTTATTGTCGATATTGAGTTGTTGACGGCGTTGATCTAATTTTTCCTTACGCTGTTGTTCTTGTAAGGAAAGTTTTGGATCGTTAGGCGACAGGGACGAAGAATCAAATAACTGATTTGCTCCCCACACACCCACACTCACAGCAGTAGCCAAAACCACGACTATGGCAATGATTTTACCAGGTGTCCACCAGTTGACGGTAGGAGTAGCGGAAGGCGGGTTTGTGTAAAATGACGATTCCTGTCGAGTGGGAGGAGTGGGAGTTGGGGATACAGCTAGAGTTTGTTGTGTTTGTGGCGGTGGTGAAATTGGAACAGGTTGCTGTGGAGAAGGATAGCTGACAGGTGATAAGTTTAGTGCTTGCAGAACTTGATAAGCCCTTTGATAGCGTTCTTTTGGTTTTGGCGATAGCATTTTATCCAACACCATCCCGAAAGTCTGGCTGAGGTTAACTTCTCGTCGCCATTGCCAGCTTAGGGTATATTCATCTATTAATTCTTGGGGTTGTTTACCTGTCAGCAAAACGAGTACTGTTGCGGCTAAAGCATACAAATCACTATGAGGCTCTACTAACCCAGTTTGCATCTGTTCTGGGGGTGAGTATCCTATCTTACCCAATAGTGTTGGGAGTCCGCGAGAAACTGCACCAGGTTGATAATATTGCGAGACGACTGTTGCAGCGACTTGTTTAACTCCACCAAAATCGATTAATACTGGGAGTTGGTCACTATTGCGTAAAATTAAGTTGTCAGGAGAGATATCGCGGTGAATCACTCCTAGTGAGTGGATGTATTGCAAAACAGGCAGAATTTGCTGCATGAGCAAACTGACTTCCGCTTCTGTAAATCGTAAATTTTCCTGCTTCTTTGCATCAAACAAAGAGCCGTAAGTTTGCCCTTCTACAAAGTCTTGCACCAGAAATAGGTATTCCTTACCACCTAAGTTAATGCGCAAAAGTTCCCGGAAGCGGGGAATTTGCGGGTGTTGCAGCTTGTAGAGAACGCTGGCTTCTCGCTGAAACAGTTCTTCAGCTTTTTGTAAAACGTATGGTGTTTGAACTTGAGGGGAGAATTCCTTTAAAACACAAGGTTCGCGAAAGCGGTTAAGATCCTCAGCCAAATAAGTACGTCCAAAACCTCCCTGTCCCAATTGACGCACAATAAAGTAGCGATCGCCCAAAGTTTGCCCATTTTGAATACTTTGACTCACTGGGTTATCCAAACTTTCGCCGCAGTGTAAACAAAAGCGACTACCAGTTGGATTTTCGTGTCCTTTAGAGCAATAAACAGAATTCATAGTTATTAGTCATTAGTCATTAGTCATTAGTCATTAGTCAGGTACTTTTGACTTTTAACTTTTGACTTTTGACTTTTACGTTAATTTGCAGATTCTACTTTACTCACTTGGTCAGCAGCAAGTGCATACCATATTTGACCAAGTGTCTGTTTATCAAGTTTCTCATTATTGCGTCGCTCTCCCGGAAACAATCGGTCAAATTTTTTGTTTGTGTCTTTGTTGAGTTGGTCAATGGTATAGTTACCCAGTTGTCCTGCTTGTGCTTGTTGTCTCCAATTATCGTAATCTCGCGCACTGTAGCTTCCCAGTTTCCGACGCGCTGATCTGCTGAGATTCGCTTGATCTAATTGATTTAACACATCTTGTGCGATCGCAAACCATTCGTTTCGTAAAGCAGTATCTTCTGAGTTCCCCGTGAGAGTACGTCCTTTTGCATCAGGATTTTTAGTATAAAATTTTCTATCTACCATTTTTGTAAAAAAGACTTCTGGTATTTCTAGCTCCTGACGGCGACGGATAATTTGGTTCCCGCGATTTTCTTGGTTGCTAGTAGTTGGTTTTTCCGGAGGATTTGAACCTTTTGAACCTTTTGGAATTGTAGGTAATGATATTGTTGGTAGAGAAATAGATGTTACAGCGTGAAAAACTGCATTGACAACTGCCCAAGTCCCTGCTAGTGTCAAAACAATCACACTTGTGGTGATCAGACTGACAGCAAAAGGACGAAGCCAAACAGGCAGAGGTAACGCCTGAGCAGCCATTTGAGTTTTGTTACGGAACTTACCAACAAGAGTTTTGACACGTTTGCCGCCAGGAGCAACAATCATCGTCTTCAGCTTAGTCATTTGAGTATTTATAGGTTTGGTAGCGCCCTTGTAAAACTGTAAATCTTTGAGAACATCGTCAGCTTTTTGGTAGCGTTCACTTGGTTTATAAGACACCATTTTTTTCAAAACAGCTTCTATTTTGGGGCTGACTTTTATTTGTTCTCCCCAACGCCAATTCCCTTGATAAGAATCATACAGTTTTTGTGGTTCTTGACCAGTTAATAACACAAGCGCTGTCACAGCTAAAGAGTACAAATCGCTACTGGGAAATGCTTTTCCCTGACGTAATTGCTCCTCTGGTGCGTAGCCCTTCTTACCCAAGATAGTCCGAATTCCACCGAGTTGCGTAAACCAAAAACCCTTAGAAGCTGGTAATTGCTTCACTCCACCAAAGTCAATCAGCACGGGTAATTGATCACTATGCCGCAAAATGATATTATCCGGAGAAAGATCACGGTGAACAACATTCACAGAGTGAATGTAAGACAGAATAGGCAACATTTGTTGCAGCAGTTTGACAACTTCCTGCTCACTAAAGGTTTGTCCCTGATCTGTGCGGCTTTCTAGCAAATCCCAGTAGTTGTCACCCTCTACATAGTCTTGCACCAAAAAGAAAAAATCTTTGTTGCTCAACTGCACTTGTAGCGAGGCGTGGAAACGTGGAATTTGTGGGTGGTGTAGATTTTTGAGTACACTCGCTTCTCGTTCAAACAGTTCTTTCGCTTTTTCTAAATCCTGTTCTTCAACTTGGGGTGCAAACTCCTTCAGCACGCACTTTTGTTGAGATTCTTTTAAATCTTCAGCCAAATAAGTGCGTCCAAAGCCACCCTGTCCCAAATGACGTACAATTCGATAGCGGTTATCGACAACTTGCCCTACCGCCAGAGGTAACGGCTCCCCGCACTGAGTGCAAAAGCGGTTAGTCTCATTGTTTACGTGTTGTTTGCTGCAATAAACATCCATGATGCTGAAGGATGAATAGAAGGTTTTTATAAGTTGCTACAAGACAGAAAGCCACAATTACGCATACTCTCTCTATATATTTTGCACTCCTTTGCTCACGAGAATGAGAAAGAATGCAACAAAGGTTAAAATACTGACATTAGGCAGCAGTGGTCTGAGTTTTACTTGGTGGGATGAACAATCGAAAATTTTTACACAAATTAACGCCATGAATTCGCAAGCACAACGCCAGCGGGCAATTAAAGCCTTTACAGATTTCTTACAGACTCCCTTAGACACACTCCTACAACAGCATATAAATACTGATACTTCAGCAGCGGCTTTGGCGTTATTTCATGATATGGCTGCTAGTGTACCTGCTTACAAAAATTTTTTAGCAAATCATGCGGTTAATCCAGATGAATACCAAACCTTAGAAGATTTCCAAAGATTACCGCAACTCGTAAAAGAAAATTACCTGCAACGTTATCCTCTATCTGAATTATGCCGCAACGGACAGCTAGAAACATGCGACATGATAGCTGTTTCTTCTGGTTCCACAGGAAAACCGACATTTTGGCCTCGTTTTTTTGCAGATGAAATGCAAATTGCTACCCGTTTTGAGCAGGTATTTCATGATAGTTTTCATGCAGATACTAGACGAACTCTAGCTGTGATTTGTTTCACTTTAGGAAGCTGGGTTGGCGGAATGTACACAACCAATTGCTGCCGCTATCTTGCCAGCAAAGGTTATCCTATTACTTTGGTAACTCCTGGTAATAATAAAGAAGAAATATTTCGAGTTCTTCAAGAACTCGGTTCGGCTTTTGAGCAAGTTGTCTTATTAGGATATCCACCATTTCTTAAAGATATTATTGATACTGGAATTGCCCGTGGAATTGAATGGCAGCGATATCAGATAAAATTGGTGATGGCGGGAGAAGTATTCAGCGAGGAATGGCGGAGTTTAGTTGCGCAAAGAGTTGGTTCCCAACATTGCTGCTACGACTCAGTCTCGCTTTATGGAACAGCAGATGCAGGTGTATTGGGTAACGAAACACCTTTGAGTATTTGCATTCGTCGTTTCTTAGCACAAAATCCAGAAGCAGCGCGTGCCTTGTTTGGAGAATCTCGTTTACCCACACTGGTACAATATGATCCCATAAGCCGCTTTTTTGAAGTTATAAACGGCACGTTAATATTTTCTGGAAATAATGGCATTCCCCTAGTGCGTTACAACATCTTGGATACTGGAGGGATAATCAGTTATGATGCCATGCTCCAGTTTTTAGCAAAATGGGGCTTTAATCCAGTAGCGGAAATACAACAGATGGGTGGAAGAGGCGTTCGTGCGCTACCATTTGTGTATATTTTCGGACGCTCTAATTTTACAGTTTCTTACTTTGGAGCGAATATTTATCCAGAAAATGTGACGGTGGGATTAGAGCAACCTGTTATTAGAGAATGGGTGACAGGTAAATTCGTGTTGCAAGTGCAAGAAGATGCGGACAAGAACCGGTTTTTATCGGTAGTTGTGGAGTTAGCACCGAGAATGGAGGAAAGTGAAGAGAAAAAAGAGGCGATCGCATCTTCCATTCTCACCCAACTCCAGCGCCTCAATAGCGAATTTGCTAACTACGTTCCTCCAGAATACCAAATGCCGCGAGTTGCACTAGCTCCCACAGGCGATCCAGAATATTTCCCCGTTGGAGTGAAGCATCGCTATACCCGTAAGTAGGAGAGAGTGTTCTATTCGCCGCTTTGTTCTTGGTTTGGTTTAGCTTTAGCAGCAACCAACCTAACTAACTCAACATCCAACTTTAACGCATCAGCTATTTGTTCTACAGTTGCACCTAAACTCAACATAAAAGGAATGGCTTCCAATTTGCCCTCTAGTTTTCCTTCTGCTTTACCCTCTTGCTTACCTTCTTGCTTAGCTTCTTGATAAACTTTAGTTTGCTTTAACTCGCTTAATCCCAACATTTGCTCTATCTCCTCCCGACTTTTCAAAGGGAATTTATAGACATAAAAGTCCCTATCGACTCAACTTGTTCTATTCGCCGCTTTGTTCCTGGTTAGGATTAGCTTTAGCAGCAACCAACCCAACTAACTTAACATCCAACCCTAACGCCTCTGCTATTTGTTCTACAGTTGCACCTAAACTCAACATAAAAGGAATGGCTTCCAATTTGCCTTCTAGTTTTCCTTCTGCTTTACCTTCTTGCTTACCTTCTTGATAAACTTTAGTTTGCTTCAACTCGCTTAATCCCAACATTTGCTCTATCTCCTCCCGACTTTTCAAAGGGAATTTATAGACAATAATCGTTTCTATCAATTCGAGAAATTCCCGTTGGGTAATTTCATCAGCTATTTGTTGTTTAGCAAGGTTAATTAACTCCCTGGCTTTGGTAGCTGCGCCTGACTGTGGCTCTATAACCAGTTTAACTGTACCAATACCAATCGACTGTTCTGCTGCGGAGTCTAATTCATCAAGATAGATGCGGCTGACTCGCCCAGATGTGAGTAATTCAATATAGCGTTCTGTTTCTCCCACATCAATACTGCGGCTTGGATAAACCACAGCCCCGCGCCAGTTGTTGGTAAGTTCGCTTCTATCCAGGTAAAGAAAGATTTCCGTAAAAAGGCGAGAGTAGAATTTTTTATCGGGTTGAAATTGAACTTCGACGAAGTAGATGGGGGATGATGGATTGCTTTTGGGGAGAAATACGCCATCGATGCGGAAAGCGAGTTGTTTGACTTCGACGGATGAGAATTGGTAGGTGTCGGCGGTTTCAGGAGGTTGGTTGATGAGTTCAAAAAAGATGCTAGGGAAGCTTTGGAATAGGCGGTAGAATATGGTGTCTGTTTTCACACTAATTGATGCTGCGTTGGTGGCGTAAGTTTTGATTTTACTTGATTTCTTGTTCCCAGACTCCGGCTGGGAATGAATACTGTGAGGCAGAGCACAGAGCCTCTTGATGGGCGTTGCCATACTCAGCATGGGGACGAGAGAAAGTCTACGATTGACTCCCGTCCTAAATTAAAGCCAAAATTAAATATTATCCCGCACCCAATTTCTAAAAGCTTGAATTGCTTGGCTGCTACCAACAACTTGACTCTGCTGGACGTATTGATTTACTAACTCAATTATCGGAATATCTGGAAATGTAGAACTAAAATTCGACTCTACATACTTTCCATTTTGCAAGACATTAATTTGTAACCCTTGTTTTCCATATCGCCAAAGTTCTGGCACTCCCAAAATTTGGTAATTGTCCAACTGCGTGCGGGAAGTCAAATCAATTTCTATGGCTAAATCTGGTGGTGGATCTACACTTAAATTTATGCGATTTTTACCAAGAATTGCAGCTTGATTTTGAATGTAAAAACAGGCATCTGGTTCTACTCCCTGAGTCATTTTTTCACTTCTTAAGGTTGTTGAACCTAAAGCATCGTAATTGATACTTCGTTCATTCAATAAAATTTTTACCAGATCGCCAATAATTTCTTTGGCTTTTTCATGTTCGGGCAAAGGAACCATAATTTCTAAAAATCCATGACTATAGGAAAGTCTGGCAGCACGATTTTCTCCCAATTCCGCCAAAATTTTTTCAAATTGCTGCCAGCTAACGTCCTCAAGTAGCAGTTGCTGTCCCGGTTTAATCCTCAATTGTCTGAACTCTAATAGCATAAATATTCATCCAACTCTTTTACTACAATATATCGACCTCGCAACACACTAATCGCCGCATTCATCCCCTGCAGACTCATCTCAAACATCGGTACAAAACGGGGAATTTCCCCAGCAGTCGTTTGTCGCCAGCATTCACTCGGCATCGGGTTAAGCCAAGCGAAATAACGCACCGACTGCTGTAATTCCTACAATCCACGTCTTTGTATTATCAACCCGTTCTTGGTCAAAATTCCCCCGTGCTGCCCCTACATCGCTAACAATTAATACCGCTGCCCGTTCTCTAATTTCCTCCAATACTTCACAAACAAGCTTGGCATCAAGCATTGCAGGATGGCGATACAAGTATTCGTCCGGATAATCATGAAAATAACAGGTTTACCAATACGAAAAAACCCGTCCAAATAATCATTAAAACGGGTTTTTTGTCAAATATTATTTCAACCTAGTTTTGTCACACAATGCACCTGTGCCAACAACTTACAAGTCAGGAGGTAAAATCACGTTATCAATAACATGAATAACGCCGTTACTAGCTTTGATGTCAGGCTGAACCACCTTGGCATCATTGACTGTTACACCAGTTTTTGGATCTACTTTGACGTTAATCGCACCACCCTCACTACTTTTGACCTCACCAGATTTCAAATCCTTGGACGTTACCGAACCTTGCACCACATGATATTGCAAAATCTTCCTCAGGACTTCTTTATTTTCTGGCTTGAATAAATCTTGTACAGCGTCTTGTGGCAATTTGGCAAATGCTGCATCAGTGGGTGCGAAGACTGTGAAAGGACCTTTGCCTTGCAAGATTTCTGCTAATCCAGCTGCTTTCAAACCCTTGGTTAGCATTGTAAGGGAGCCATTGGACTGTGCAACTGCTACGATATTTTTACTTTGTGTACCCGCTCCTGGCTCCTTAGGAGGCGTCGTGGGTGTAGCTGGTGGTGTTGTGGGTATCTCACCTCCAGGTGTTGTGGGTGTCCCTCCAGGGGGAGTTACGGGAGGTGTAGAAGTGTCAGATCCACCAGGACAAGCAGCGCGGTTGTAAGGACACTCCTGCAAAATACTCGGCCTAGGGTTTAATCCTCTCGGTTTCTGTGCTACCGTTGTGTTTTTAGCTGGTGAAGTTTTTTCGGACTTTGTTGCTGCTGTTCCAGCCTCACTAAATTGAGTATACTCAGCGTTTACTAAAAGACGTTGCTCGCTGTGATACGACGCTTCCTTGAAAATACCAGGGTTAGAATTTAATACTTCGTTTGCTCCAGTAGGTAGACCAGTAAGAAGACTGATGCCCGTCACTCCTATTATACCAGCCAACTTGGTCAGCAAATTGCTGTTTTCAACCTTCATAAATTTTGTTTGGCTTTCATTTCCACACATTACCATAATGATTTATATCATCTTGCCACACAGAAAATCTAACTAAAGAAGCAAGATTTGTAAGCAGAAATAAATTATATATTAGTCTGAAATTGTTGAACAATTTGCCTCATAATGAGTATAATTGGCTGTCTGTATAAAGGAAGAAGGAAGCTAAGGACGATAGAATTACCTTCGCATGTTTCGGAAAAAGGAATAATATCACATAGTTGCATTATGCCAGCTTATGGAAGGCGTAACAGATGGACTTTTGTAGAGAAAAATCCAGATGAGCAGAATTTCACCGCAGAGTTCTGTCAAAAAAACTGAGAATGCAAAAGAACCCTACAAAGAAATCCATTTTTATTCAATTTTTCAGGCATAAATCGTGAATATAAATTATCCGAACCAAAATAAACTTGTAAAATTTATTAAGTGAACCACGTACAGGAAACAAAAAATGCTGGAATTATATCAGTTTGAACTATCTCAATACTCAGAGAAAGTGCGTCTTATCCTTGATTATAAAGGGCTGGAGTACCGTAAAATCGAGGTGACACCAGGAGTAGGACAGGTAGAACTATATCGGCTGACTGGTCAACGACAAGTACCGGTATTGAAAGATGGTAGCAGATATATAGCAGATTCAACAGAGATAGCTAAGTATTTAGACTCACAATATCCAGCACGCCCATTGATACCTACTGATCCAAAAAAGCGGGGTTTATGTTTAATGATGGAAGAATGGGCGGATGAATCAATTGGCATCAAAGGTCGCAAAGCACTGTTTTCTGCCATTAGTCAAAACCAGAATTTCCGCAAGTCCTTACTACCTAGGGCGACACCAGATGTCCTCAAAAGTTTGGTAGAAGGAGTTCCTAACGATCTATTGAAAGTTTTGGGTTTTGGCGTAGGTTACAGTCCAGATGCAATACGCAGTGCGATCGCCGACTTAAAACAAGATTTGGAAGCGCTGACATTGTTGTTAGCAGATAGTCCCTATTTAGTAGGAGATGAACCAACTTTAGCCGACTTTGCTGTTGCTGGTTTATCGATATTGTTGAAGTTTCCTAATGCTGTTTATTTGAATTTGCCAGAAACCATCATAGGGAAGGGAGTCCCCGAATTAGCTGATAACCTACTTTATCAACCGTTCTTTACTTGGCGCGATCGCCTTTACGCCCAATATCGTAGACCGCTTCTAACTTATGCCACAACAGGAGGTGGAAGTTCGCCTACTTCAATTAACATTGACTAATTAGTCATTAATCATGAGTCATTAATCATTTGTTTTCAATAAATGACAAAGGACAAAAGTTACATCACCAATTTTGTCTTCTACAATTACAATGCAACAGTAAACAGTGAACAGTAAACAGTGAACAGTGAACAAAGGGACATGACACTGATAAGTGTTTATATCCAACGGAACACGACATTGGTAACTGATAACTGATAACTAGTAACTGATAAGAGCAAGCTCATCACTGTGTGATTAATGAAATGAATTTGGGACAGCCATTAGGTTCAGTTATACAAGGCTCTCTCACTGGAGGATTAGAAGTTAGATTGCACCCCGACGTTTCAGTAGAAGATATGCGCGTTGGTAAGTTTTTAGTTGTCCAAGGGGTGCGATCGCGTTTTTTCTGTATGCTCACAGATGTAGCATTGGGAATTGCTAACCAAAGAATTATTGCGAATCCTCCGAGTTGGGAAGACACTTTTTTACGAGAGATTTTAGCAGGAGGCGGGACATATGGTACCATCAACCTTGCACCGATGTTGATGTTTACCCCCGAATCTGAAGAATCTTTTTCTGCAACAAACGGCAAATCTGCAAATCCCTTTGTTCCATCAGCGACAGGTTTGGCATCATTCCAGCCTCAAACCAGTACAACAATGGAACTCCTGCCAGTCAAAACGATTCCCACCCACTTTAGCCAAGTTTATGAAGCTTCGGAAGAAGATTTTCGCCGGGTATTTGGTTGGGAAGACGATCCTCAAAGGAAAAACTTTTCCATTGGAAAACCATTGGACATGGATGTTCCAGTTTGCCTGGATTTAAATCGGTTTGTGGAAAGAAGCAACGGTGTTTTTGGCAAATCAGGAACTGGTAAATCCTTTTTGACACGTTTACTTTTAGCTGGGACAATCCGCAAAAATGCGGCGGTTAATTTGATTTTTGATATGCACTCAGAGTATGGCTGGGAAGCCGTTTCTGAAGGCAAGCAAATGAGTACTGTCAAAGGCTTAAAACAGCTATTTCCCAGTTCAGTTGAAGTTTACACTCTTGACCCAGAATCTACTAAGCGTCGAGGCGTTCCTCATGCTCAAGAACTTTATTTAAGTTACGATCAAATTGAAGTCGAAGATATAAAATTATGCAGTCGTGATTTAGGACTTTCAGAAGCGAGTTTAGATAACGCCAATATTTTATGTGCTGAATTTGGGAAGTCTTGGATTCTTCAACTAATAAATATGACCAATGAGGAAATTAAGACTTTCTGCGAAGAGAAGCGAGGACACCAAGGTTCGATTACAGCACTACAGCGCAAACTCCTGCGATTAGAAAATTTAAAGTATATGCGTGCAGCTTGTCCGCAAAATTATGTCAATCAAATGTTGCGTTCCCTAGAAGCTGGTAAGAATATTGTTGTGGAGTTTGGCTCCCAGTCAAATATGCTCTCTTATATGTTGGTGACTAATATGATTACCCGACGGATTCACCAACATTATGTCACCAAAGCAGAAAAGTTTTTACAAACCAAAAATCCCAACGATAGACCAACGCAACTGATGATTACAATTGAGGAGGCGCACCGTTTCCTCGACCCTGCAACGGTACAAAGCACTATTTTTGGGACGATCGCCCGCGAAATGCGGAAATACTTCGTAACGCTTCTTGTGGTTGATCAACGTCCATCGGGCATAGATAATGAAGTCATGTCCCAGATTGGTACTCGGATCACCGCTTTGCTGAATGATGAGAAAGATATTGAGGCGATTTTTACTGGGGTGTCTGGTGGAGGTGCCTTGCGGTCTGTGTTGGCAAAGTTAGATTCTAAACAACAAGCCTTAATTTTAGGTCACGCTGTTCCGATGCCTGTGGTTGTGCGGACTCGTCCTTACGATACCATATTTTATGAAGAAATTGGTGAGACTGCTTGGGAGGAAAAGCCAGATGAAGAAGTGTTTGCGGCTGCTGAACTAGCTAAAGCAGATCTTGGCTTTTAAGGATTTGAGATTTGAGATTGAGATTTGATAATTGGTAGAGTCAGATCTTGCACCCTCCGGGTTCGCCCTTCGGGGAGAACCTCCGGTTCCGCTGCGCTAACGCAGTCGCCTACGGAGGGAGACCCTCCTGCAGCGCTGTCTCACCAGTCGCTCATGGGGGAAACCAACGCCAGATCCCTACGGAGGGAAACCCTCCTGCAGGACTGGCTCCCCAAGACCGCGCTGGCTCACCATTCTCAACAAACGTAGGGTGGGCACTGCCTAGCAACATTAAAATCAGGGTTTGCGGTTTCGATGGGCAGTGCCCAACGCCAGATGCCTAGGTCGGGAAAGCCGTCGTCATTCGCACTGGCTCCCCTACAAAAATGCTTAATTGACAATTAATTGGTCAAAACTCCCAAGAAATCGTTCCTTGAACTGTAAACGGCGCAGCAGGATTGGCTGTCCCCAAAAATGTGCCCTCGAAATATCTGACACTAAATAAATTCTTGAAGTTAACAGATGCTCTCAAGCGATCCTTTTTGTAGAAAAGTGCCGCATCAGTCCGTACAAAACCAGGTATAGTGTAAGAGTTATCCAGATCTCCATAAGCTTTGCTGTTTGCAAAAATGCCTCCACCAAAACCAAAACCTTCTAACGGACCTCTTTGAAAGGTATAGGTTGTCCACAATGAACTAGTATGTTGCGGTGTATTAGCTAGAGCATTTCCGACTGGATATGTATTGTCTTCAGTGATTTCTGCATCCGTATAAGCGTAGGAACCAATCACTTTCCAACCAGGTAAGATTTCTCCAGCAATATCGAACTCAATCCCACGAGCGTGTTGTTCGCCGATTTGAATTGAAAAGCTACCGGTGAGATCGCTGGGATCGGCAGTTGCGACATTGGTTTTGGTAACTGTGTAGAAGGCTAAAGTAGAAGAAAGGCGACCATTTAAAAAGTCTCCTTTGATGCCGACTTCGTATCCAGTTCCTCTTTCAGGCTCAAAAGCATCACCGTTTTTAGCGATACCACTCACAGGATTAAACGAGCGACTATAGTTGGCAAACAGTGAAATTTCTTTTGTCGGTTGGTAAACGACTCCTACACGGGGTGAAAACGCATCGCTATCTGTCTTTGTAGTGGAGGCATTCAGGAAATCTTGTGTTTCACTATTATAAGTATCAAACCTGCCACCAACAAGGAGTTTGAGATTATCAAAAACAGCAATCTGATCTTGAAGATAAATTCCAAAAGAGTCGATATTCGTTGTATTATCCTGAGTCTGTCGATATGAACCAAAAGAAAAGTTGTAGACAGGATTAAAAATATTAAGTAGCTCAACCTAAAAAAACTTAAGATAGAAATTCTGCGATTGCTGAGTCCCAAGGGGACACGCTGCGCGAACGCTCCACTGCGTTTCACTCGCAATGACATTTTACATTTAATTAAGTTGAGCTACTTAATCGACTGATTGAGTCCTCTCGCGCCCACAACACGCTGATATATTTTACCAACTTCCACACCGAACAAAAGTGTATGCTTGACTGAGCCAGTATTGAATTTACCAGTTAAGTCATTCTGTAGAAAATAAGTTTCATAATACTGATTATAGGAAGTATTTAAAAGATTGAGAGTTCCGTCGTTACTGGCTCCAAAAAGTCCCTGAAGGGTAAAACGATTAGCTGTTTCTGATGCGGTTGTTACACGAAAAGCACTGCGCAGCGATAAATTCTGATTAAAGTCATGATTCAAAGTCAGGTCGGTTTTTGATTCATCTACAACGACTTGATTTCTCGGATCGCTGAGATAGCGGCTAATCGGAATATCTGCAATCTTATCGCCAATTTTCGGTAGCCCATCATCATAAGAATTTTCCGTATGGAGATATTCACCTTCCAAAGTCAGGTTTGTGTTCTCACCAATTTTCCAGCTAAGTACAGGAGCGATAAAAAATCTTTCTTTGTTAACAAAGTCGCGGAAACTTCCAGAATTTTCGTAGGCAATGTTGAGACGATAACCCAATTTTCCGTCCTCCGTTACAGGACCTGAAAAATCTAGTGTGGGGCGATAAAAACTATAGCTGCCTGCGGTAAAACTTAAATTGTAATAGGGATCGGCTAATGGCTTCTTGGTCACTAAGTTGATGATACCCGAAGGTTCTAAGCGTCCAAACAACACCGAGGCTGGTCCTTTGAGAACTTCTATTCGCTCGATATTGGCGTTGTCTCGAAAGGCGCGAGAAGAGTAGTAATCGTCAAGGAAACCATTTTTGTAAATGTTGGCAAAGAATCCCCGAATTGTGTAATATTCTCCACGATCGCCACTAGTGCCTGCGAGTGACACACCACTGACATTACGGACTGCTTCGGTCAGATTAACTGCACCTTGATCTTGAATTACGGTTGCGGGGATGACTTGAATCGATTGGGGAATGTCGCGTAAAGGAGTATCGGTTTTGGTTGCAGTTGATGCATCGGATGAATTGTATCCATCTTGCTGTCCTGTCACCACCAATTCAATTGGTTCATCACCATTCGCTCTTGGTTGAGTTTGTTGTGTTTGGTTCGCTGGTTGCTGTGTAGGTGATGGTTGTGTTTGAGGTTGCTGCCGCTGTTGTGCCAAAGATGCAGTACTGGCTACACTGAAGATCAAACCTTCTTTTGGACTGTCAAACAACTCTACAATTGGTGGAGCTGTTTCACCTATCACCGTCACCCGGATAGTATTGGCGTCAAGGTTTGTTACGGTTATCTCAGTAATACCCGCTATTGATTTTTGTGAGCGGAATGAGAACGGTCTGTTACCAGGTGCACGCAGTTGAGCATTTGGAATGTCAACGATGAAGGTATTACTATTTACCTGAGTACGATTCTCCAGTTGCAAGGTAGCAGCTTTTGACGTTTGCAAAACTAGTTCCAAACCTTTGGAGGTGGGATTTGCCTTCACGAAGCTGACTTGCACGACTAGTGATTGAGGTCTTGCTTGTGGAGTTTGAGTTGTTTGTGGGGTTGGTGACTGCACCAACATTCTGGCGCTACGAAGTGGACGCTCTATCTCACTGACTCGCCGAATCTCTGTTATCGGTTTTACGGATCTGGAATTAGTTACTCTAGCTGCTTGTTGAGTTGAGTTTCCAGGAGTTCTATTATTAGATGCTGTACTCTTGTCAAGTGCAATTGCTGATTTTTTCTGAGCTAATGCAGGAGTTGTAAACATAGTTAATATTGCGCCTGTAACGAATAAACTCAGATAACGGTGCTTATATTTCATTTTTTTTTGATTTTGTCACGTCATGCTCATTTTTTGTTGTTGACCGCTGTATAGGATAGGTAGTATTGAAAAAAATTCCTATTAAAAAAGCAATCAGATTCAAACGACAAGAAATAAAAATTTACATACATATGCCATTCGACTCGCTGCCCTCAGATAAACTAGCGAGAGTCTAAACGGTGCTCGCGTCTGGAACAATAATTATTTGGATATTTTCATCTAAGTAGGTCGGTGTTGAAAATTGTCGTTATGACAAGGCAGGAGGCAGAGGGCAGAAGGCAGAAGAGAAGAGCTTTTTGGGCAACTTTACTTTCCGTTACATACTTTGGTTTTTTTGCGCCGTTCTACTTATAGCAAGAAAGATGTTACTATAGTAGATAGTTCCTTCCTACAGATTCTCGGGGGCGTAGTTTTGCGACAGTGGGAAGGTTTTGGGCAAGGGCTGCTCAAGCAAGTGGATGACTTGTTTGCCACTGGTTATGTGATGCTATCAACGCTCAGTAAAATGTAAAAGCGTATCTTCCAAGGAGATATTGAGGCTGAAGTATCATCGCGTGTGGCCGTTGTATGCTCTGATTGAAGACTACTTTGCCTCAGGTCAGAAGTGCTATCTGGGTTTATTAAAGAGAGTTGCAACTGGCTGGAAATTCATGAACCACAAACCTACGTGGCTTTTGAGGTTGATCTCAAACCAGAAGCCTATTTTTCAACTATTTCGTCCTTAGTGGAAAAAGTAATAGCTGTAATTTTGGGTTAACACAAAAATATATCAACTACCAATTCCCAATATCCGATTCCTGATTTCTAGATTTCGTGACATCCCTCCATCAGGAGAATTGATTCTGTTCGGTTATCCGGCTATAGATGGAGGACTGATCATGGGATCTTAGAGTCACTATATATGTAGTAAGTTAGGAAAAAAAATCAGCTTTTTTGTGTAACAAGATAAATTTGGATTACAATAGAAAGATTTAACAGAACTACTTTACTCTTGGGATGATTTGTCGTATCATAGATAAAGTAGAAGTCATACCGAGTTCGTATAATTAGGGTCGTCCTAGCGACATAAGGATTAAAAGAATTATTGAAAATAAGCCAGCATGCTCATAAGCGATTTCAAAATTTAGGGAAGGTAGGGAAACCAATCCAAGAGAGTGATCGTCTAAGTAGATTCTGTAGAAATCAATTTTCACCTGATCGTTTCCCTGGTTGCGTAATACGTGTACTAACTTTCCCAATCCGCCTTAGTTATTGAGTATTAATTTTTGTTTACGGAGTAGAGGAAAACGCACCAATGCCCACTGTAGAAACCCAAACCGAAAACCTTAACGCCAAATTCACGGCTGATATGGTGCGAACCTATCTGCGCGAGATTGGTCGTGTACCACTGCTAACCCGTGAGCAAGAGATTGTCTTTGGGAAGCAGGTGCAACAAATGATGACACTCGTGGATGCTAAGGAGGCTTTGGCGAAGAAATTAAGCCGCGAACCTAGCTTAGAAGAGTGGGCTGCTCATGTTCGTAAATCTGAGACAGATGTCAAACAGACTGTACATCAAGGCAAGCGAGCAAAGCAGAAGATGATAGAAGCAAACTTGCGCTTGGTTGTAGCGATCGCCAAAAAGTACCAGAAGCGAAACATGGAGTTTCTGGATCTTATCCAAGAAGGAACACTAGGATTAGAGCGGGGTGTAGAGAAATTTGACCCAACACGCGGCTATAAATTCTCAACATACGCTTACTGGTGGATTCGCCAAGCGATTACTCGTGCGATCGCCCAACAAGGTCGTACCATTCGCTTACCTATCCATATCACCGAGAAGCTAAACAAAATTAAGAAAGTCCAGCGCGAACTTGCTCAGAAGTTGGGAAGATCACCAACTCCTGCTGAAATTGGCAAAGAACTAGAATTAGAACCAGCTCAGATCCGTGAGTATCTGAACATGGCGCGTCAACCAGTTTCTTTGGATGTCAAGGTTGGTGATAACCAAGATACCGAACTGCAAGAAATGCTCGAAGATGAAGGACCATCACCAGAGTATTACATGACGCAGGACTTCTTACGCCAAGACTTAAATAACATGCTGTCAGAACTCACTCCCCAACAGCGAGAAGTTTTAGCCTTGCGCTTTGGTTTATTGGATGGTAACGAAATGTCTTTGGCAAAAGTTGGCGAACGCTTGAACCTTAGCCGCGAACGTGTTCGTCAGTTAGAACATCAAGCGCTTGCTCATCTGCGTCGCCGTCGTGCCAACGTTAAAGAGTACATTGCTAGTTAAACTCAAGACGTAGCATTGCTACGTTACAAGGTGATGATGCGCCCCCTCAATTTAGGGGGCGATTTTTTGTTCACATAACAGGGAATAGGGAACAGGGAATTTGGAGTTTAGACCAGTTTTGCTTATTAAACCGCCAAACCCATATCCAGACAGACTTTTAAGATCGTATCAGTTGCTGCCCGTAATAAAGTTGTAGAACTTCTGGTTCTTCCACTTATAAGTCCCCCTATGCCCAGAGAAAATATTAGAGATGCAGTTAAACAAGTGTATTTTGGTTGAAGCAAATGCGAATTATTTTATATAGCAAGCCCGGTTGTCATTTGTGTGAGGGTTTGCAGGAAAAACTAGAACAGATACAAAACCTCAAGTTTGAGCTAGAAATCCGGGATATTACGACTCGTGAAGATTGGTTTCAAGCTTACCAATACGAGGTGCCAGTGCTTTTTTTAGCAAATCTCAGAAGTACAGAAGGTACACAGGAGAACAAAGACTTACACTTGCCTCGTCCTTCTCCTAGGGCAACAGTACAACAATTGCAGAATATGCTTCAGAAGTATTTCTAACTAAGGTGTAAGCGAATATACTATACCCTAAACCGCTCTTTGTCGTTTCAATTTCTTCTTACCCAAAGGGCAACATGGTGTTATTTTTACATTAAAAAGCGCTTGATAATTTTTTCAATCAAGCGCTTTTTTGTATAATTGTATACCAATCCACTTTTTTGTGCAACATTTGAAACTCGCAACACTCTGCTGGTGAGACAAATTGCGAATATAACTTGTGGCAAACATATGGTGAAATGGTATCACTCCTTGCATTAATAAAGATTAAACTCATACTATGAAACGCGAAATTAGATGAGTGACAGTTTATCAACTGACCCTAGTGGATGAGTTGTTAGTTTATCAATGCTGATCACAGGTGAGCATGGGGGCAAGGAAGCTCAAGTCAGGAGCTACTCTAAAGAATACACACGCGCTGAATTCTGGCTCCTGACTTATGACTACTTCTTTGGTCTAACTTAAATTGTGCTACTGCTGAGTGTGAGCAGCTTCCTCCATCTTCTTGCGGAGACTGAGCGGTCTCATGTCAGTCCAAACTTCTTTGATGTAATCTAAACATTCTTGTTTGGAGCCAGTTTTTCCAGCATCTTTCCAACCAAGTGCGTTCTCTCGGTCGGCGGGCCAAATTGAATACTGTTCTTCGTGATTGACTACAACTTTGTAAATCGTCGTATCTTCTTTGTCGTCTTGATACATATTTATCTCCGTTAATTTTGGTAAACTGGAATCTCGAACAAAAGTCTATTTTTACAGAACTCTTGCCATTCGGGTGTGATAATGTCAAAAATGATATTTTCGTCTTTGAAAATTCCATCTGTGACGACATAGTTTTCTTGCAGATAAAGAAAGTCATCATCGGTTAGTTCTCTATTGATTTCGACTTCCTTACCATCGACTTGTTGCTTTTCTTTTCTGGTATTTTCTGAATGCTCAGTCCACTGATTGAACTGACGTAATTTTTTGAGAGAGTAAGCTTTGCAGTATTTTCCCATTGTTGCCATAGTTTTACTTCCTTAATCCAGTTAATAAGCATTAGTACATTTACTCATGCGAAGTATGGGCTAAACATCCTTGACGTAGGAAATCCAAGTGTAGAGCTTATAAAAGCCAACGGATTCATAAAGCTGCAAAGCACCATTCGGGTTATAAAAATCGACTGACAGCTTTGCCATATCCATACCAGCAGCTTGCAGGTGACGCATTCCGCAAAGCAACATTGCACGTCCCAGCCCTATCCGGCGAAAACCACGTCTTGTACCGAGTTCGTCAATCCAGCCTTCGTTGTGTCCAGTGCGAATATTACTCTCTGGGTTAATTATGCACTTGCAACAGGCTGCAAAAGTGCCATCAGGAGCGATCGCCACCAGATCCAAATCGGGTCTGTATGTAGGGTGACTCCGCAGGTATTTGTAATGTTTGACCGTTAAGGGATGGTGATTCCAGGCATCGATAAAAGACTGGTTGTGCATTTCTACCCATGCTTCGGCATCCTGTTCAGGTTTAACTTGGCGGATAGTGAAATTTCCTGGGAACTGCGGTTCGGGGATGGATTCTTTAAGCGATCGCCTCATTGTCAGCAAGTAACGCTCAGACTTGAAACCACTACTTTGTTTTCATCCCTCATGGAACTTGCGTTGAATAAGCGTTTTACAGAAAACAAAAACACGGGTTTTAACGATTAAGGACTACTAGGCAAAAAACCTCCGTCTTGCAGTTCCCTTACACTATCCTTAATAGCTTGAATAATGAAATCAAGATCTTCATCTGTATGGGCTGTGGATAGTGCATGTAATGATGAACGCAGGTAAACTCCTTTATCGAGAAGGTGATGATATAGTAATAAATTTATCAGCCGCATATTCTCTAAAGCATCCGAACTAACTGAAGAGGCTGAATTTTCAAAACGAACAGAGTTAAATATTGAACCAAAATTCGCTAGTCTGATGGGTACTTGATCAGCTTCAAAGTAAGTATTCAGCGTTTTGATAAACTGCGATGTGCGTTGATTCAACTGTTCCTGAAGAGCAGGTCCTTCAGTCTTAAGACGCTTAAGTACAGCTCGTGCAGCAGCCATCGCTAGCGGATGCTTACAGAAGGTGCCAGAAAAAAATGTCATTTCTGTCTCTGGCTGAGGATAAGATAGATCCCCATAGTTCCACATACCACCGTCGATTCTATCCATGTAGGTAGCTTTACCAGCAATAATACCAATTGGCATGCCGCCACCGACAATCTTTCCATAGGTAGCTATATCGGCTTCAACACCAAACCAAGCCTGTGCGCCACCTAGATGAACCCGGAAACCTGTAATTATCTCATCAAATATTAAAAGTATCCCTGATTCTGTTGTCAATTGCCTCAGTTGCTGGAGAAACTCTTTAGGCTGTAAGTCTGGTCGAGAACTCTGTACAGGTTCAACGATAACAGCTGCTAATTCTTGCTTATGCGCTTTTATAATTTCAAGCGACTGAGGATTCACATAGTCAAGAACTAAAACATCAAGAGCAACATTTGGTGGTACTCCTGGATAACCTGGTACCGAACGCGAGTTATCTGCTTTAATGAGAGTGCCATCAGAATGCCCATGATAAGAGTCTGAAAACCGAATAATCTTATAGCGACCTGTTGCTGCTCGTGCCAAGCGTATTGCTGTCATTACAGCTTCTGTGCCTGTATTACTAAAGGTTACTCGCTCCATTCCCGTTAGTTCACTGAATAACTCAGCAACCTCACCAGCAAGATCTGATTGTGGTCCGAAGTGTATGCCTTGTTCAAGTCGCTGTTCCAGTGCTTCCTTTATAAAGGGAGGGTTGTGACCAAAGAGATTTACTCCAAACCCCATTACTATATCTATATATTCATTGCCATCGATATCCCAAAGTCTAGAACCCAGAGCGTGCTTACCAATAACGGGATAAACCATCTCTTTTATCAGAGGGTAAAAACCTTCTGAACCTCTTGGATCAGCCAGAACCGGACGATAGGCTTGCATGAGGTGTTTTGATGTTTTTGTGCGCTCGGTGTAGCGTGCAATTAAAGTTTCTAAATGTTTCTGTTGACGGGAATTCAGACCTTCTGTTGATTTCTGTTCGGGAGATTGTATTGAATTAATCTGCGGTTTAGCTTCTTGTAAGTTCGATTCTTTGGTTTTCATAAAATTTATGTTTATTGACTTGGTGGAAAGGATGGCTATTCACAGAATGAATGAATTTTACTACCTCTTTCGCTATACCCCACTCTACGTTGTACTTTGTCAATATAGCCACTAAAATTACCTAATTTTCAGGTAATATTGTAGTGAGTTTTCAGTTTAGTTTACGACAAACAAAGCACACCATATCAGCCTCTGTATCTAAGGCTAAATCAAGCTTGACATCATAGACATTAACTTCTTTAAACCCCACTTTTTCTAAAGCTGACTGGACTTCAGCCTTAGAATAAGCAATAACTGGCCAAGTAGTGTCTAGACGTTTCCAGCAATCTTTTTCTATTAAATGAAATATCGTTAGGTAAATTTGACCTTCTCTACTTTCTGGGTGATAAATGTTTTTCATTGCCCAAGCATATTCGTCCTTAATATTACCTAATATACGACCGTTCCAACTTGGACGATTATGTGCGTCTTCTAGACGTAAGTCGAATACAAATATACCGTTGCTATGAAGTGCGTTGTATACATTGTGGAAAGTACCTGTTAATTCTGACAAATTCAGAATGTGATTTAAACCCAAACCCATTGAATAAACTGCATGGAAAGTAGGCGGCAATTCAAAGAAGCGTACATCACCAAGAATCAATTTACAGTTAGGTGCGTTCTTACGAGCATATTCCAACATTGTCTGGGAGCGATCAATTCCAGTCACCTGATAACCTTTATTTAGCAGCCATTGTGACAGTTGCCCTGTCCCACAACAAAGGTCGAGGATATTCGCTCCCTCAGGAACGTAAGGTAATAGTAATTTTTCCAAGGTTGGCAAGGCTAATTCGTTGTAACCTGGTCCCAAGGATTCGTTGTATATTCGGGCAAATGGCTCATCAAATTTTTCATAGCTAGTTGCTGAAGACGAAGACATAAAAGGTTTCTCCTTGCTTTACGTATTGCTTTGCAAGCCTATCATTGCCAACGCAATGAAAAATGATTGATTCAGAATTATGACGAAAAACGAGGTTTCGTTGGGTCGCAACAAGTAAATTATGGTTTGAAAAGACGTAAAAACCGGGTTTCTTAGTCTCGCGTTTTATTATTGAATCGGTGTTTTAGTCTTAGACCAAACCAACAGCCAATAAAGCTCTGCCTAGTAACGGAAATTTCACAATTAGCGGAAAAAGATGACCTTTTATTCGATTCCGCTCTAAAAAACCTTGATGAACTAATTCATAACTCCATTCATTCATCGTGTTGATAGCCAAGCCGATTGTGTTTTCGAGGTTTTTTAGATGATGCCACCAATCCGGCGGTATGTAGAGCATTTCTCCTTGGTTTAGTATGCATTCCACTGGTTTGGCATTGGCGTAGAGTGGAAACTTTTGTAAGTCCGGGTTAAAGCAGTCAACTTCACCTTCGTACAAATATTTTTCTTGGTCTGGTGACAACAATACAACTTGCTTCTGCCCAGAAATGACTGCAACCCATGCGGTATCATGACGGTAATCACAGTGAAGACCTACCGATGTATTTTTCTGACCTATCTGGATGTCATAGGTATCGTTGATATGTTTTCTAAAAAGCTCTAATGGTATTTTTCTATACCAATCCTTGAAATATATTGGATCTTCGCAATCTTCCCAAAGCTCCGGGTGATCACCAACATGGAATTCCGATAGGTAGAGCAATTTGTCACAAGTACCGCTAGTTATGACATCTATGTAGTCAGCAATACTCATTGACATGTAACTTCGACCCCACATCTTTGTTTCAGCCTTGTAATCCAGTACAAGGAACTTGCTTGAGCCGTAGTGTGACTTGAAGAAATCCATATTCCACTTCGTCAAAGCTTTCCAGTTTTTCATCGCATCAGTAATGATGACAGGCTTTCCAACAGACGCGTACTCTCGAACAAACTCCTCATACGAGAGGTTACTGCGACGTTCAACAGAATCAACTGGCGTCCATATCAACTTAGATTTTTTATTGTACCGTTGAGATTTGGAATCACTAGTTTGAGAATAGCTAGTTGCTGAAGACGAAGACATGAAAGGTTTCTCCTTGCTTAATAACTCATGACAAATGACAGTCTACTCGCGTTAATCTGCAAGTTAAATGTGAAACAGCTTATTAAAACTTAAGGTTACTTAAGGTAGTGAAAACTTGGCGTCGGTTATCGTTAAATGCTCTACGACCGTGTAGAAATCTTGAATTATCCATCATCACCAGATCACCTGCTTCCCACAGTATCTCCTCCGTTAACTTGTCGAAGATTGTCTGAATTTCGTCAGCGACTTCATCAGAAGCTCTTGAAGCATCTCCAAAAGTCGCTGATTCTGTCTTTTTATGATATACCCAAAAGCTATTTGCGAATGCATTTTGATGACTATAATTGGTTTTTATCACAGCTGAGCAAGTATATTCTACAGAAACAGTTTTATCCTCATTAAACTGATAATTTACACAATCAATACTGTCCAAGATTTGCTTGATATCATCTATGGTTTTAGAATTTGATCCAGTAAAAGCCTTCAAGATCTCAACCGGAACATTATTATGACAAAACTTTAGTTTCTTGGAAATAAATAACTGTTTCGTCTTTTCACTTAGTTCCTCCCACACTCGAACACCATCCCAGAATAAAGTTTCGCCTCCTTGTTCGGCTGGTACAGTACAGCAAAACCAAATAACATCGGGTCGAAAGGGGAAACAAGCATGTTCGCTATGAGGGACACACATATCCATTCCGTTATCAACAAAGTTAACAAACTTGTCGTAATCAATGTCTGTTTTCATAGGGTCTATGATGTGTCTGCCACTAAATTGTTCGGAAAAATCTTTCATTTGCTTGGGAGTTACTCCAAAACCTCGAAAAAGAATAACTCCAGATGACTTGAATAGCTCCATAGTCTCTGCTACGGAGAGGTCAAGAATATTTTGGCAATCACTACTATATAGTATTTTTCCTGTACTAGTACCTAGAGCTTTGATTTTACTGTTCATAGGATGAATCTCTCTGATTGTTTTGGATCTATCTGTTCCTTTTATCAAGAAATATTCCTGAGCAAATACAATTAAAAAACTATTAAATAAAAACTGAAAATTTAGATTTTTTCAAAGCTCTCTTTCCTTTATGTTTGATTTATAAAAAATTTCAACGGCTCAACCACAACTTGGATATGAGGCTTGGTAATGATTGTGTAATGATTGCTAGGAATAGTAATAATCTCTACTGGCTTACGTGAAAGTCCACCCCAAAATAAAGTGGGATTATGAAAATCATTAGATACTTCATCGCTAGCTTGAAAGTATATCATTCGGTTTGGAAAAACTTGTGGTGCATAGCTCTGTAAAGCTAGTACGTTACTCTTAAAAACCTTTAGAAGACAGTGAAGCTGTTGAAGTTCAAAATCCAGAGGTAGGAGATTAGCTATCCTTGCTTGCTCTAAAAAATAGTTTAATTGCTCGTCCAGCGTAAGTTTCTGAAGTTCTTCAAGTGAACCCGATAGATTTTTCCCCGCAGATTTTGCCATATCTATGGCAAAATCAACTAATATTTTGACATCGTCGTAGTCATCAATCTCTGTAGTTTGCTCGCTCTTAACTGGTGCTGGGCTATCTAGCATGGCAAGCATGGCAACTTGATCACCATATCTTAGTAACTGTTGAGCCATTTCAAAAGCGACAACGCCGCCCATAGACCAACCTCCCAGAAAATATGGACCATTCGGCTGAATCTCGCGCAGTGCTTTGATATACTGGGTTGCCATATCTTCTATTCGGGTGTAAGGCTGACATTCCCCATTCAAACCTAGTGCTTGCAGCCCGTAGAATGGTTGTTCTGAACCCAAATGACGCGATAATTCATAGTAGCAGAGAATATTCCCACCTACTGGATGGACGAAAAACAGAGGTGGCTTGGAACCCTGAGGTTGAATTGCGACTAAAGGAGACGAGGTCTGGTTATTAGCTTGCTCATGCAAAATACTCGCTAGATGTTTGATAGTTGCTCCTTGGAAAAGAGCAGATAATTGAATATTTTGTCCCAACTGTTTCTTAATTTTCGCCATGAGGTGTACAGCTAAAAGTGAGTGACCTCCAAGCTCAAAAAAGTCATCGTGGATGCCTATCTGCTCAATACAAAGAATTTCTCGCCAAATGTCAGCAAGGGTTTCTTCAACATGAGTGCGGGGAGCGACATAATCATTTCCTAGATTGGGGCGGGGATGGAGTATTCTAGCAAGACTTGTTGATGCTAATTCCTCTTTTGTGTCCCCAGCAGAAGAGGTCTGCTCAATATCACCTAAAGATTCTAGCTTAAGCCATTGGTCAAATCTAGCTTGTAAATCTCCTGTAGAGACAACAACTTGAGTTATTTTATCACTTGTTAAAATACATTGAAAAGCTTTTATGCCTTCTTCTGGTGTGATGAATAATCCAGCCAATGTTGTTCTATTAGCTGTGTTTTGTTCTTCTTCTCCAAGTTGCCAGCGATCCCAATTAACACTCATCCAGGGAACAGGATTTGTTTGATTTTGCTTGTGGGCAAAAGTATCTACAAGAATGTTTGCTGCTGAATAAGCGGCGTACCCTAACCCTCCCAAAATCGATGATAAAGAAGATATCAGCAGATAAAAATCAAGTCCTCTCCCTTGCAAAACTTTTTCTAGTACGAATAGTCCATTCGCTTTTGATTGAAATTGACACTGGCAATCAGTTTGAGAAATTTCTTGAATAGATTTGTTTGAGTTGTCGTTGACAATCTCTGCTGCGTAAATGACACCATGTATGTTGCCAAAGTGATTTGTGACAAAGGCGATCGCTCTTTGCATCTGTTCAAAGTTGGTCACATCCGCGCTCAAAACTAAAACCTCGGCTCCTAACTTCTCTAATGCCTGGACTTTCCTGATTTTGTGGCTCATCTCATCTTGGTCATTATGAGTTGCCAACCACTCGAACCACTCATCTTTTTCAGGAAGACCGTTGTGTCCAATCAAGACCAGTTTTGCCTGCACTGTCTGGGCTAAATACTCTGCCAGTATCAGTCCAATATTTCCCAGACCTTCAGTAATTAGGTAGACTCCTCCCTTCCTTAATCTTGATGTGCTCATGCTCGCTTCTTCCAATCGCACTGGCTCAAAAGTTTGCACCCAACGATTGAGACCACGGTAAGCAATAACCAATTCAGAGGATTTAGTTATGAGTTCCGTCAGCAAATGGTCTACAAGTTTCTCCTCTTGCCAACTTCCTTGTTTTGGAAGAGCAATATCAATGCTACGACAACTGATATTTGAATATTCTTGAGGAATGACTTTAACAAGTCCGAGTACAGTCGCTTTCTCTGGGAACAACATTTCTTCTGTTGTCACTGAGTGTATGTTGTTAGAGATAACCGTGATTTGAAACTTATCAGTCCAATTTTGTTTTCCTAGTGCCTGGGTGAGAAACAGTAGGCTGTAGAATCCTAAATATTGGGCGTCGTCAAAGCACTCAAGTTCTGATTCTGTGCGATAAGCCGAAGGCTTTAAGCTCCGCTTATCGCCTGGTGTAACACTCCATAAATGAACAATTGTTTTGGGGATCAAGTTCAGTGCGCCAAGTTCATTGAGCAAAGCATCGTAGTCATGACTTTGTCTTGGATTAAGGGTATATAGACTATCGCTTAGCTTGGAGAACTCTGATCCTACCCTCACGGCGATTGCTCTGCTGCTGCACTCCACGCAGATGCTATCTTGACCTTGCTGTTGGAGTTTTTTCACCAGTTCTTCACCCAAGCCGCACTCATCAATAAACACAAGCACGCAGGACTTTTGCTCTGCGAAATCTTCCTTACCAAGCAACCCTGGGGGTGCAGATTGCTTCCACAAAGGTAAGTAAAACCAGTCGGCGATATCCGGCTTTTTGCCCAGTGACACTTGCGTAGCACGGACATCGTGCGGCTGTGCTTGTCGCGAAATCCAGTAACGCTGACGCTCAAATGGATATGTTGGTAGAGGGATGCGATAACGCCGTTCGTTAGCGTGAAAACCAGACCAGTCAACTTGAACTCCGAAAAGCCAGAGTTTACCTAAAGTATTAAGTAAAAATGCTACATCTGGCTGTTGCTCTTGAGGATGGCGAAGTGATGTCAGCACCACTGGTTCCGAATTATAATGCTGTTTGGCAAAGGTACTCAATGTCCGTCCAGGACCAACCTCTAGCAAGATTCGCTCTGGTTCTTTGAGCAATTCAGTTATCCCTGAGCTAAAGCGCACAGTTTGCCGTAGATGTTTTGCCCAATAGTTCGGGTCTGTTGCTTGTGCTGTGGTAATCCAAGTACCAGTGACGTTGGAGATAAATGGAATTTTCGGGGTATGAAACTTGACTTTTTCTACATATTGTGTATAGGCTTCGATAACGGAATCCATCATCTGGGAATGAAAAGCATGGGATGTATGCAGCTTTCGACAGCCTACGTCTTTCTCCAGTAGTTGCTGATGCAATTTATCGATCGCCTCACATGAACCGGAAACAACACATAACGAGGGACCATTGATTCCCGCAAGAGAAAGCTCTTTTCCAAGCAGGGGCTGCACCTGTTGTTCAGAAAGTTGAACGGAAAGCATAGCACCTTTTGGAACTTGCTGCATCAGTCGTCCTCTAACAGCTACTAGCGCTAAAGCATCTTTGAGAGAGAATACTCCAGCAAGAGTTGCAGCCACATATTCCCCAATGCTGTGACCGATCATCGCTTCTGGGCGGACGCCCCAAGCCATCCACAATTTGGATAAGGCGTACTCAATGACAAAAAGCGCAGGCTGGGTAATAGAAGTTTGTTTTAATTGCTGTGTAGCTGTTTGGGTTTGTGCTTCGCTTGGATAGAGAATCTCTCGTAAATCTAGTCCCAGGAATGGTCTTAGCATCAAAGAGCAGCGATCGACTTCCTCAGTAAATTTGGGTTCGCTCTGGTACAATTCCCGAGCCATATTCACGTACTGCGCTCCCTGTCCAGGAAACATAAATACAACAGGGTAATTACAGGGCTGCTGGTAGTAGGTGAAAACTCGTTGAGGCTCAAGAGGATGCAATGTCTTAACCGCATCATCAATTGTCTCACACACCATTATCCGGCGATGGTTGAAAGTCTGACGTCCCACAGCAAGGGTATAAGCTACATCAGCCAGGTTCAACTCGGGATGCTGCTGAAGATAATTTGCCAGATTTACTGTAGCGGTTTCTAAAGCAGAGCTAGTTTTGGCAGACAGCATTAACAACTTATAAGTTCGCCCAGGGTTAGACGCTTCGATAGGAGGAGCTTCTTCAACAATCACATGGGCGTTGGTTCCACCAAAACCAAGAGAAGTAATTCCAGCTCGACGAGGAATTCTGTCCGTTTTCCATTCTGAAAGTGTGTTGTTGACATAAAAGGGACTGTTAGCAAAGTCAATCTGGGGATTGGGCTCTTTAAAATGTAAGCTAGGTGGAATTTGTTTGTGTTTGAGAGCCAGAATTGTTTTAATTAAGCCCGCTATACCAGCAGCTGCATCCAGATGTCCTACATTGGTTTTCACTGAACCGATCGCACAGAAGCCCCGCTTTTGTGTACTGGTACGAAAAGCTTTTGTCAAAGCTTTTATTTCTATAGGATCGCCCAGGGGTGTTCCTGTCCCATGTGTCTCTACGTAAGTGATAGTATCAGCTTCTACCCCAGCAGCAGCTATGGCTTCTGCAATCACGTCCGCTTGACGTTCTACACTGGGTGCTGTAAATCCAGCTTTCAAAGAACCGTCATTGTTGACGGCAGAACCTTTAATCACTCCATGAATGCAGTCACCGTCAGCAAGAGCATCCTTTAATCTTTTGAGAACTACAATTCCTATACCGCTACCAAAAATAGTTCCCTTTGCCTTAGCATCAAAGGCACGGCAATGTCCATCTGGAGATAAAACCCCATCTTCCTGATACAAATAGCCAGATTTTGGTTGCATATCCAATATCGAAATGCCACCCGCCAAAGCTATATCACATTCGTAATTGAGCAAGCTTTGGCAAGCAACGTGGACAGCAACTAAAGAAGTGGAACACGAAGTTTGAATTGCATAACTTGGTCCAGTTAAATTTAATTTGAAAGAGACGCGCATGGGAAGATAATCGGGATGATTTCCCAAACTAATTTCCACACCGCTGACTGATTCTCTGATGTTGGAGTTTGAATAAATATTGAATAAATAGTTACTTATAGTTGAACCAGCGTAAACCCCTATTGAACCAGAGTAAGTTTGGGGATCATAGCCAGCATTTTCAAGTGCAGCACACGCACACTCTAAGAAAATGCGGTGTTGGGGGTCCATAATTTCAGCGTCCCTAGGGTTATAGCCGAAGAATGACGCATCAAACAAATCTATATGTTCTAGTGGAACTGCTGCTTTTACATAGTTGGGATCACTAAGCGTTGCAGAGTCTATTCCCGCAGACTCTAATTCTTGAGCGGAAAAAAATGAAATTGATTCTACCCCTGAGCGCAAATTCTGCCAAAACTGTTCAAGATTTTGGGCTTTAGGAAACCGTCCAGACAAACTGATAACAGCTATGTCAGCATCATCTACCTGATGAAAATTGTCTAACTTATTCATCATATCCAATTTTCTCATTTATTATTTGATGGTTAGTGCTAGCTGCAATATTTGGTTGTTCATTTTCACAAATCAGATAGGATTGCTATAGTCTCATTGAGTTACAAAATAGAGACAAAACTTTATTATTTGATGGTTAGTGCTAGCTGCAATATTTGGTTGTTCATTTTTACAAATCAGATAGGATTGCTATAGTCTCATTGAGTTACAAAATAGAGACAAAACGCATTTGATAGTGTAGTGCTTCCTAACTGCATCGTTTTTTATGTCTATACACTTAGAGCTTTACGACACACAAAGCAAGTTCTTCCAGCAGATCCTACTCCAAAATCACGTTTTTCATCATAATTTCTAACTTCCGTAAAGCCTACACTTTCTAAGGCAACTTTGACTTCCGTTGGGGAGTAAGGCTTTCTTTGTAAAGTTACGTCTGAACGATGCCATATTCCGTCGATCAATTGAAATTGAGTATAACTATCTCGAGTCAATTTCTCTTTGGAATCATAGAGCAAACGCTCAATGTAGGCAAAGTCATCTTTAACATCACCAAGATAATTTGTATTAAGAAATAACTCGTGAATTTCTTCTGATTCCAATTCAAATGCAAAGAATCCGTTCTCTAGTAGTGATGCATAGACATTGTGAAACACATTTTTCAATTCCTCAATACTTATGACATAGTTGAGAGAATCACCTATCGACACAACTGCATGAAAAGTAGGTGACAATTTAAAGTAGCGTGCGTCATCCAAGATAAATTCAGCACCAAGTGCATTCTCACGAGCATAGCGCAGCATTATTTCAGAGCTATCAAGTCCAGTTACCTGATAACCTTTTTTGAGCAGTAGTTGTGCTAATGCTCCTCTACCACAACAAAGGTCAAAAATGTGCGCTCCTTTAGGGAGGTATTGTAGAATCAATTCTTCTAACTTCGTCAAATAAGTTTCGTATGCTTTTTCCTTATAGGGTCTGTACGCATGTTCAATTGCATCATAACCTGAAAAGCGATTTTCTGAAGACATAAGCTCTGTTGAACTCCGTTTAAATTATTAATTCTTTTCTCAATAGTACTAGCGGCGCATTATTTTCTCTCTTCGTCTTTGACCTCGGGAAATACTTTGCTCAGCAGAAACTGTTTCATCTTGCTCAGGGCATATAATATTCGCGAGAGAGTTTATAGTTGGTGCTTCATAAATGCTTTCTATAGGCATCTCAACATCTAACTTTTTATTTAACAAAGAAATAGCCTGAAGAGCTGTTAGAGAATCACCACCCAACTCAAAGAAGTTGTCGTGAATGCTCACGTTGTCAAAACCAAAGAGTTCTTGCCAAACATCAGCAATAGTTTTTTCAACCTTTTTACGGGAAGTAGCATAAGTATTTCCTAGAGCGTCAGGCATTTGCTCAACGAGGGTATCAAACAACTCATCAGCAGACTTTGCGTTTGAAGTAATCGGGAGGGACTCAGTAGCTAAGTTGAAAGATGAACCAGTCAAATGATTTGATAATCCATGAGTTTGATGGGTTATCAACTCTCCACTATTTGTTGAAATGCGTTCAGATGGTAAAAATCCTCCTTCTTGCATTTCAACTACGCTTTCCTTGACCGCCCAAATCACCTGCTCAATATCTTCATCAGTATGAGCTGTCGATAGATAAAGGGTGCGTCCTTCCCAGACATAAATCCCTTTTTCAAGCAAGTGGTAGAAAAGCAAATTGCTAAGTTGAGTCTGGCAATTAAAACGGAAGAGAGAGCCAAAATTAACGACTTTAATTGGTACTTGCTTTTGTTGAAAGTAACTATTAAGAGTCTCGACTAATTGCGCTGTCCGTTGATTTAACTTTTCTTGAAGTTTGGCACCGCTGTTCTTGATATGATTGAGTGCAGCCCAAGCGACAGCCATGACGAGAGGATGCTTGAAAAAAGTACCAGCGAAAAAAGTTGTTTTCACCTGGGGATAAGATTCATCTCCATAATTCCACATACCTCCGTCCAATGCATCCATGAAAGCAGCTTTGCCAGCTACAACCCCAATAGGTATGCCAGCAGCAACAGCTTTACCGTAGGTTGTGATATCCGCTTGAATACCCCATAAAGCCTGGATACCGCCTGGGTGCATCCGAAAGCCAGTAACCACTTCATCGAAAATTAAAACAGTTCCAGTTTCTTGAGTTAATTGTCTTAGCTGAAAGAGAAATTCTTTAGGCTGCAAATCTGGGCGACTGCTTTGTATCGGCTCAACTAAAATTGCTGCTAAGTTATGAGCATGGTCTTTAAGAATATTCAGAGATTCGGGAGTACCATACTCCAACACCATCACATCCTCAGCCAAGTATGATGGAAGACCTGAAGTCATCGGGACAGAACGCAGCGTTCCGTCGTTGGTTGTTACTCCTTTGACTAAAACTCCGTCAGAACCGCCGTGATAAGAACCAGCAAATAAAGCAATTTTTGAGCGTCCTGTCACAGAACGTGCTATGCGTATGGCTCCCATCACTGCTTCTGTGCCATCGTTACAAAAAGCTGTCCGTTGGGCACCCGTCAACTCGCAAATTAACTCAGCTAATTGACCACAAAGACGCGATTGTGGACCATTTAGTATACCTTGCTTGCTCTGCTGTTGGATCGCTGCGATCGCAAAAGATGGCGAATGACCAAATAAAAGCGAACCAAACCCCATTGAAATGTCTACGTATTCATTGCCATCGACATCCCAGAGTCTAGCACCCTCTCCACGCTGTGCGTGGATTGGATATATCATCTCCTTAATAAACGGAAAAAACCCTGATACTGCCCTGCTATTGGCATGGCAAGAACGGTAAGCTTGGGTGAGTCGTTTGGATTCTTGGGTACGCTTGACAAAACGTGCAATTAAAGCATCTAGATGTTTCTGCTGATGGGGACTCAACATCATCGATTCTTTCTCGATCTGTTGAGAAGCAGCTTTGGGTGTAAAATCCATTTTCCGGTCTTTGGGCTGTTGCTCAGATTCTGCCCTAGTAGATGTAGAGGAAAAATTTGTAGACTGATTTACACCAAACCCAGAGGCATTGGTTGAAGTTTGAGCAATTTGCCCATTTTGATTGAGAGGAGAAGATTGGATAGCTTCCAATGAAGGCAAAACTTCCTTGGGTAAACTTCTCTGTGGTAATAAGTCTACCAGTTTAGACATCACCTGAAGATGCTGTGAAATGATCTGTTCAATAGCTGTGTTTGCTACAGGTTTCTCCTCTTTTTGGTTGACTACTTGCGTATCTGGAGCTTTGATTGATGATGGTGGCTGTGAGTTGATGATGACATCTTTTGGTTGAGACACAGAAATTTCCTTTTTAGCCGATGGATTGTCATCATTAGCTAAGATAGGTTCAATCCAGTATCTTTTTCGCTCGAAAGGATATGTTGGCAAGGGGATACGATGACGTTGCTCATGAGCATAAAATTCTGACCAATCAACATTTATTCCCTCTAGCCAGAGTCTGCCTAACGTATTTAGTAAAAACGCCACATCTGATTGTTGGTTCTGTGGATGTCTTAGTGAAGAAAGAACTACTTGTTCAGACACTTTTTGCTTGTTAGCCAAGGTACTTAATGTCTTCCCAGGACCAACCTCCAACAGGATTCGCTCCGGTTCTTGCAACAACTCGGCAATCCCCTCGCTAAAGCGTACTGTTTGTCGTAAATGTCTTGCCCAGTATTTCGGATCTGTTGCTTGTGCTGCGGTTATCCAAGTACCAGTGACGTTAGATACAAAAGGAATTTTTGGAGAATTAAGGCTGATTTTGCTGACCAGCTGCTTGAATGGCTCTAGAATTGAGTCCATCATTTGGGAATGAAAGGCATGGGAAGTATGCAGAGGGCGACAGTCCACACCTTGGTAGGTCAATTGTTTTTGTAAGTCATCTACCGCTTCTTCCACTCCAGAAACCACACACAGATCTGGTCCGTTGATTGCAGCTAGAGAGAGTTTCTCGTGTAGCAGGGGTTGGATTTGTTTCTCTGATAGTGGTATTGGTAGCATTGTCCCCGAAGGAAGTTGCTGTATCAGTCGCCCGCGAGTCGCTACCAGCACCAAGGCGTCTTCTAAAGAGAACACCCCAGCTAAGCAAGCAGAAACATATTCTCCTATGCTATGACCAATCATTGCAGAAGGACGTATACCCCAAGCCATCCACAATTGAGCCAAGGCGTACTCTATTATAAATAGTGCTGGCTGGGTAATATGAGTCTGCTTGAGCTGCTGTGCAGCAGCTTCTTTTTGTTCCACATCCGGATACAGTAATGTACGCAGGTCTAACCCCAGATAAGATTTGAGAAGGTACGAACAGTAATCAATCTGTTCAGTGAAAATTGGCTCAGTTTCGTACAACTCTCTAGCCATGTCCACATACTGGGCGCCTTGTCCAGGAAACATAAATGCAACCTGTCGGGCACAGGGTTCGGTGTAGTGGGTAAAAACCCGTTGCGGTTCTGGGGGTTCTAGAACTTTTACTGCATCGTCAAGATTTTGGCAAACCACTGTCCGGCGATGATCAAAAGCTCGACGACCCACACACTGGGTGTAAGCGACATCAGCGAGGTTAAGATTGGGATGCTGCTTGAGATGTTGAACTAAATTTGCAGTGGCAGTTTCCAGTGCTGAAGCTGTTTTGGCAGAGAGTACTAATAACTGCCAGGGATGAGAAGAAATTGAGGGTTCGGCAACTGGGGCTTCTTCAAGAATGATATGGGCATTAGTGCCACCAATCCCGAAGGAACTAACTCCGGCACGACGGGGGGTTCCATTCGTGTTCCATTCCGAAAGCGTGGAATTGACGTAGAAGCAACTGTTAGCAAAATCAATTTTGGGATTGGGCTGCTCGAAATGCAAGCTAGGTGGTACTTGTTTGTGTTTAAGTGCGAGAACCGCTTTGATCAAACCAGCAACACCAGCCGCAGCATCTAGGTGTCCGATATTAGTTTTTACTGAACCGATGCCACAAAAGTTCTTTTTATCTGTGGTGCGAAAAGCTTGTGTCAGTGCTGCAATTTCAATCGGATCACCTAAAATTGTTCCCGTGCCATGAGTCTCTATATAGCTAATCGTCGAAGGTTCGACCCTAGCCATTGCAAGAGCCTCGGCAATCACTTTCGCTTGCCCATCTACACTAGGAGCTGTGTAGCCAACTTTTAAAGAACCGTCGTTATTAATAGCTGAACCTTTAATAATAGCATGAATATAATCTCTATCTGTTAAAGCATCTTCTAATCGCTTTAGAATAATAATACCAACACCGTTACCGCTAATAGTTCCTTGTGCTTTGGCATCAAAAGCACGGCAGTGTCCGTCGGGAGACATAATTCCCCCTTCCTGATAGCGATAACCTGCTTTGTGTGGCACTTGGATCGAAACACCACCAGCCAGAGCAATGTCACTTTCACCATTCAGTAAACTTTGGCAAGCTAAATGAACGGCAACTAATGAAGTGGAGCAGGCAGTTTGGACATTAATGCTTGGTCCGGTCAGGTTTAATTTATATGATACATACGTGGGCAGAAAATCTTGACTATTTCCCATTAAAATTTTCTTTCCACCCACTGATTCTATAATCTTACGGTTTGAATAAAGATTTGACAAAAAGTAGGTGCTCATAGCAGCACCAGCGTAAATACCAATACGACTTGGGTAGGTTTCGGAGTCGTAGCCGGCATTTTCAAGGGCATTCCACGCACACTCAAGGAACAGACGGTGTTGTGGATCTGTGATTTCAGCTTCTCTCGGATTAAAGTTGAAGAATGAGGCGTCAAACAAATCTATATCATTTAAGATCGCTCCTACTTTTACATACTGAGGTTGACTCAACAGAGTAGGGTTTATCCCTGAAGACAGCAATTCTTCATCAGAGAAACAAGAAATTGACTCCACACCATCTCGTAGATTTTGCCAAAATTCATCAACATTTTTGGCTCCAGGAAAACAACCTGCCATCCCAACGATAGCTATTTCATCAAGGCAATCATATGTATTTGGGTTATTCATTTTGAGACTCCTTCTACTAACTCGTTGCTTGATGTTCTTGCCTAAGTTGCCTTCGTTGTTTCCTGGACTCTCTACGACTTTCAACTATGTCATAGCTTTCTGACAAAGAAGGCTTTTCCTTTTGCTCTTGACTTAAATGCTTTGCCAATCTACTTATAGTTGGAAATTGAAACATTTCAAGTACTGATATATCTTTGTTTAAGGCTCCTTGTAATTTGCTATGAACTTGAACCATTAATAATGAGTGACCGCCGAGATCAAAGAAATTGTGATCAATACCTACCTTATCTACGTGCAGTACTCCTTGCCATATATTTGCAATCATTTGCTCAAGCTCGGACTGAGGAGCCACATAAGATTCTTCCAAATCGGGCTGAGCTTGCTCAGGTAACGCCCGATAGTCCACCTTGCCGTTGGGTGTCAATGGCAAAGCGTCCAACTTCACGAAAGCCGAAGGCACCATGTACCCAGGCAGCTTTTCTAGCAGATAGCGGCGCAGTTCAGTTGTGGAAGAAACTAGCTGTTGGTTGGTCACAACATAGGCTACTAAACGTTTCTCGTTATTTACATCCTCGCGAGTTAAGACGACAGCCTCCCGCACTCCTGGATGTTGATTCACTACAGCCTCAATCTCTCCTAACTCAATACGAAAGCCCCGGATTTTGACCTGGTTGTCGAGACGTCCAAGGAACTCAAGAGTCCCATCTGGTCGGTAGCGAGCTAAGTCGCCTGTTTTGTAAAGGCGCTCCCCTGGTTCGTTGTTAAATGGGTTTGGGATAAACTTTAGAGCAGTCAGTTCAGGTCGGTTCAGATAGCCTCGGGCGAGTCCTAACCCACCTATATACAGTTCACCGACTACGCCTATGGGCACTAGTTCCCAGTATTGATTTAGTACATAAAGTTGGGTATTAGCAATTGGTTTACCAATGGGAATTGACCCTAAGTAACGCTGGTCGTTTGGTACCTGATAAACGCAGCAGCCAACTACGGTTTCCGTTGGACCATATTCGTTAACGAGCATAGTGTTGGGGGCAAAATCTTGCCAAAAGGCAAGCTTTTCGCCTAACAGGTTTTCGCCACCAATAATGAAGGATCGAGTTCGATCTGCTACTTCTTGAGGTGATAACTGTCCCTGGAGCAATTCCAAGTGAGAGGGTGTTATCTTGACAAGGCTTAAGTGAGAACTGCGACGTAAAGCACTGGAAAGAGCCTCAATTCCTTGATTTTCAGGTAGAAGCTCTACTCGACGACCCACCAGTAAGGGTGAAAAGAGACTCGTGATAGTCAGATCAAATCCAAGAGGTGAGTGAACTAGCGTTCCTACCCCTTGCTCAACAGTATACGCCTGTGTACACCAACTTAAATAATTAACCAGTCCTCGATGAGGTATTAAAGTTCCTTTTGGCTTACCAGTAGAGCCAGAGGTATAAATGACGTAAGCTAGATTAAGAGCAGTTGTCTGACTGACTGGATTTTCGGTTTTTTGTTTGGCAATAACTGACCACTCAGTATCGATGCAAATAAGTTGAATTCCATCTGTTGGTAAGCTAGCCGCTAGATGTTCCTGTGTCAACAGTAAAGGTGTGTGGGTATCGGTAATGATAAAAGTTTGACGTTCCGCCGGATAAGAAGGGTCTAGGGGTACATAAGCTCCACCAGCTTTAAGGATACCCAACAAAGCGATGACCATCCAGAGCGATCGCTCCGCACATATTCCTACCAAAACTTCTGTTCCAACTCCCAACTGTTGCAAATGCTGAGCTAGTTGATTAGCTTTAGCGTTGAGCTGTGCGTAGGTAAGTTGTTGCTCTTCAAACACAACGGCAACGGCGTGCGGTGTTCGTTCTACCTGAGCCTCAAACAATTGGTGAATGCACTTGTCAGTTGGGAAGTAGGTCTTTGTATTGTTAAATTCGACTAGCAGTTGCTGACGCTCTGTAGGGCTGAGAATCTCTAACTGACTAATTGAGACTTCTGGATTGTGGATGACGCTTGCTAACAAAGTATAAAATTGTTCAGCTAGGCGTTGAATGTCATCTGTACCAAATAAATGAGAGTCGTAGTGAAATTCGGTAGTGAGTGAATCTTCCCGACGAATGCAGGAAAGTTTGACCTTGAATCGGTCAATACAGGCGTATTGTTTGTCAATTGAAAAGGTTACGTCAGCAACAGAATACTTGGTTAAAGCTTCCTCAAACTCGAAACAAAATGGGAAGAAAGGTTGTTTTATTTCCGACTCTTGCGTTTCAGCAATTAATTCCCAAGCAAAACTCTGCTGCCATTCATATATATCATCACAAGATTTGTTAACCTGGTCCAGACCTGTAGTAAATGTATAGTCTTCTTCCAGGTGACAAGAAAGTGGTAAATATTTGGCAAATAATCCTAAAGCTTCTATGAGTTCCTCATAATTCCGTCCATCACAGGCTATGCCAATGATAAAGTCTGATTGTCCGGTTAAACGCAAGAGTAAGATTTGCCAACAAGTCAGCAAGAATACAGAAGTTGAAGTTTTATACTTCTGGGTGAGCACTTCGATTTTTGAAGTTAAATCAGGCTGAATCGGCAATGTTAGAAATCGGGGTTCATACTCCAGTTTCTCCGTCGAATGATTTTCGCTGCTTAGTTTTAAAGTATCGAGAGCAGAAATATCCTGCTGACGCCAATACTTTCTTCCTGCTGTAGTCTCCTCTGCCTCAAGTAATTCATTTTGCCATTCAGCCAGATCGGCATATTGCAGAGGCTCATTGTCTAGTATCTTACCCTGTAAACAGGCAGCATAGCACTGACTGATTTCACGAACTAAATTTTTCAGTGTTGTACTATCTGCACAAAGAACTGGCAAACTTATAAGTAAAACATATCTTTGCAGCGATAAACTTACCAATTCTGTTTGTAATAATTCATCTTTTTCATAGTTTAAATTCTGTGCTTTTGCCTTTTGCAAAAGAGTCCCTATTTCTTTTTCTGGAGAATCTTTATTTTCAAGATTATACTCATGTAATGATACAATGCTGTCATTCTTTATCACCTGAATAGGTAGTTTGATACCACGGGGACGGTGAAAGGTAGTACGAAGAATTTCATTTCGATTGACAACAATTTGTAAAGCGTCTTTCAAGACGTCTACTTTGATATTTCCTTCAATAAGAATAGCACACTGGGCATGATAAGCTTTACTATCTTGCTGTAACAACCAAAGACGCTTTTGTTGTGGAGAAAGCTGAAAGCCCTGAACTTGATTTGGCATTGTTCCTTCCCACCCTCAATCTCTAATATCTTCAAAACTTGTCAAGTCGCCCATTGCGACCAAAAGTTGTCGCTTACCGACAAATGGATTGCGCCCATGAGCGGTCAACACGTTATCTAGCACTAATACGTCTCCTTGTTCCCAAGGAAAACATACTTCCAACTGCTGATAAATTTGACAGATTTCTTCCATGAAAGAGTCTTCAATAGAAGTCCCATCACCGTAATAGCAATTTCGGGGCAAATTTTCTTCTTGGAGCGATGAATATAGCGATTTTCGAGTCTGTGGGTCTAAGCAAGCTGGATGCCAATGTTGCGCTTGATTAAACCAAGACATCTCACCTGTTTTAGGGTGTTTAATCACTGCTGGTCGAACAGCACGAGTCCGCAGTCGATTACCATCTTTCCATTCAAAGTCTATTCCTGCCTTTGTGCATGCGGCTTCTACTTCTGAGCGATTTTTAGTCCGAAAAACAGTTTCCCAATTAAGTCCTAATCCATCCCCGTAGTTTCGCAGATACATAACTTTCTTTTCGATGAATCGGTCTCTAATTTTAGGGTTGATTAGCTCAAAAACCTTACGACTATCAACAATTGGTGTTTCTCCTCCCTGCTGGGCTGGTTGACGACAGCCAAACAAAATTTTCATTGGCCAACGATGGTTGAAGGAATTTTCGTTATGCCATAACAGCTGTCTATCCGCAGGGTAAAAGACTGGCGTATAAACATTAGCCCTGAGCGTTTCTCGGGGATGTTCACCATTCTCATTAAATAATTTTGAGCAAATTGTCAGAGCAAATCGCTCAAATGCTGGTGCTGCACTAATATTAAATCCTCGAAAAAGTATAGCACCGTGCTTGAGCAATTTTGTCTCTATAAATTTCCGGTTACCCTCAGTCCAATCTGCCAAGTCGATTTGCTCCGCAGTCGGTTCTACCACGAGAGGCAGGCTGTTTCCAGTCTGTAGCTCACGTGTCAAAATCAATTCTTCTTGTGTAACGCTGAGTGCTTTCCGCTTGATAGACCGTAACTGCTGCCTAAGACTAGAATTTTTTGATTCTAAATTTTTCATTTTATCTTCCCAGTTTCAGTTGTGGCATGAAAAACCTTTCTCTTGACAGTTTTTAACTTCTGCTGACACCCCTCTTTTTGCTTCCTTTTTTGGATGAACTGTTGTTGCTTGTGCGTTTCAGTAAGAATTTCTAATAACTCATTCAGCCTTGCTTCAGGCTGTGTTGCAACTTTATATAAAATAGCTTCAAAGCTTCTTAGCATTTCGACTATGCTGGTAGCCTCGAATAAATCTGTATTGTACTCCAACGCTCCAGTTATTCCTTGCTCTGTTTCTGCTAGCTCTAGGAGTAAGTCAAGTTGCGTTGTCTTTTTTTGAGCATTCAAAGGGCTAATACTTAGACCTGAAAGTTCCAAGGACGGAGTTTGGGTATTCTCTAAAACGATTTTGACCTGAAACAACGGTGAGCGATTCAACTCCCGTTTCGGATTCAGAATATTTATCAGTTTATCAAAGGGCAGATCTTGGTGAGTATAGGCTTCCAGTGTCATTTCGCGTACTCGTTCCAACAACTCTAGAAAGGTAGGGTTTCCGGACAAATCCGTGCGTAACACTAGTTGGTTGACGAAGAACCCGATTAATCCCTTAGTCTCGACTTGATTGCGGTTGGCGATATCAGTACCCACGACGATATCTTCTTGCCCTGTGTACCAAAAAAGCAAAGTTCCAAACGCTGCAAGCAGTATCATAAATAGCGTAATGCCTTGGCGTTGATTCAGAGCCTTAAGCTTCTCGGATAAGCTTTTGGGTAACATCAGAGATTCTCTTGCTCCTGAGAAAGTCTGGATTATTGGTCGGGGACGATCGCTGGGGAGTTCCAGTACAGCTAGTTTACCACCCAGTTGCTGCTTCCAGTAAGCAAGTTGAGTTTCTAGTTGCTCTTTTTGTAACCATTGTCGCTGCCAAACGGCAAAGTCTGCATACTGGATGGATAGTTCAGGAAGCGGTGAGGGTTTTCCCAGAGAAAAGGCTTCGTAAAGGGCTGCGATCTCACGAATAAGCACGCCTATTGACCAGCCGTCAGATATGATGTGATGCATTGTTAACAATAACGCATGATCTGTCTCGGTTTGCCGCAGTAGAGTAACTCGGAGTAAAAAACCTTTGGCTAAGTTGAAGGAGTGTTGAGCTTCTTGATGAGCAAGTCGCAGAACCTCAGCTTCCCTCTTGTCTTTGGGAAGTTCTTGCAAGTCTATCACTGGTAGTCTGAAAGTCAGGGTCGGAGCAATAACTTGTATCGATTGACCATCCACTGTAGTGAATGTGGTTCTTAAAACTTCGTGACGCCTGATGACTTCGTTGAAGCTTTGCTCTAGCGCTGTCACGTTCAGCCATCCTGTCAGGCGCATGGACTGGAAGATATTGTAGGCGCTATGACCAGGCTGCAACTGGTCGAGAAACCACAGGCGCTGCTGGGCAAAGGATAGGGGGAATGAGTTGGTTTCGCGACTTTGGCATTTTATTTGTGTTTGTGAGACTATGTCCCCTTGTTTCTTGCTTAGCCGTTGTGCAAGAAGCTTAAGTTTCTCTGGGGAAAGAGCAGCAATTTTTTGGGAAAGATCACTCATTTTAAAACTATTGCTTTCATTTTTTTTCTGAGCTAACAAAATGTCTTGTTTTAGCAAAGTTGTTATCACAATCATTATCAGCAATATAATCTGCCATTCTTTTTATTATTAATAGAGTGCCAATGTGTTTGAAAAAAACACTTGCTTGAATTTCCTACCTCAATTAACTACTGTTGCGAGGCAAGTATTGTAAGTACCTCATCCTCCGATAGTTGCTCAATGTCCGCTAAGGTTTGAGCCAGTGCTTCGTCATCAGTCTGCTGAGCCAGTTTTTGTACAATAACCTCAGCTAGTTCAGCTACGGTGGGTGAATCGAAGAAATTTTTATAAGGCAGTTCTATCTGGAAAGTTTTACATAGCTGAGAAACAAGCTGAGTGGCAAACAAAGAGTCTCCTCCCAACTCAAAAAAGTTGTCATGAATGCCTAAGAGTTCAATACCTAAAAGTTGTTGCCAAATATCAACTAGAGTGCGTTCAACCTCATTACGGGGAGCAACATAAGCATTTGCCAGATTAGGGCGCTTGTGAGTTGATTTCGCTCGACTCATTTGCGCTAATTCCTCTTCCAAAGATTTGATAGATTTCTTTGGCTGAATCTTAGCCTGAAAATCTTGTGTTGATACTATTAGCTGAGGTACTGTACTATTGTGCAGAATACGTCTAAACGCCTCAATGCCTTCTTCATAGGTCATTCCTGCCGTCAGATCTTCCCCTGTTATTTGCCTATGCCGTGCTTCAACGGCACCTGCCATACCTAAACTATTCCATCTATCCCAGTTTATAGATTTAGTCAAAGTGCCATTTTGAAAAGCGCTGTAGTGAGCGAAGGCATCAAGGAAGGCGTTTTCAGCCGTATAATCCATCATCCCTGGTGTACCCTGAAATGAAGAAAGTGATGAACACATGACAAAGAAGTCCAGTTCTGTATCTTTGAAAACAGTTTCTAGTACTCGTGTTCCCCTCACTTTTGGAGCTAAAGCACTGGCTGCGGCTTCTTTTGTTGTTAATTGAATCATACCTCCCCCGTAAACTCCAGCTGCATGAATCACCCCGTGGATCTGACCAAATTGGTGATTGACTTGTTTGAGTACTACAGACATTTGTTCAAGGCTGGCAACATCGGCGCTGACTACAATAATCTGGGCACCCAACGCCTCAAGTGCCTGCAATTTCTGAATCTTAAGGCTGACGCTATCCTGCTGATCATGAATGGATAACCATTGTGACCATTCGTCTCGATCAGGAAAAGGCGATCGCCCTATCAATACTAGTTTTGCCTGTACTGTTTGTGCCAGATATTCGGCCTTCGCCAGACCAACACCTCCTAATCCACCTGTAATCAGGTAAACTCCCTTCTCCCTTAAGCGGGGATTCCCTTCAACGGCTCCCTCTAACCGGACGGGTTCTAAGTGCTGCACCCAGCGATGAGTATTACGGTAAGCTATAACTTGGTCAGACGTTTGGCTTATAAGTTCCGCTAGGAGCACTTCTATAAGTTGCTCCTCTTGCCGACTATATGATGCGGGAATCACGACATCAATGCTGTGACAAGTTATATTCGGGTACTCTTGGGGAATCACCTTAACAGGTCCAAGAACTAATGCTTTCTCTGGGCAAAGCACCTCTGAACCTGTCACTTCCTGCATATTGTTAGACACAATTCCAATTTCAACGGAATCTGTCTGATTATTTTCCCCAAGTGCTTGGGCAAGAAACAGCAGACTGTAGAAGCCTAAAGCTTCAGCCTTTTCCAAAGACTCAATTGCTGATTCGGCGTGACTATCCTGCGTAACACTCCATAAATGAACAATCCTTTTTGGTATCTTACCCTGTACTCGAAGTTCTTTGAGCAAGGCGTCGTAGTCATCCCGTTGTCGAGGGTTGATGGTATATGTATATTTAGATGATTTAGATGAAAATTCCTTTTGGCTACTAAATTGCTCGCCGACTTTGACGGTAATAACATCCTGACCCGAATGTGCCAGTCGCTTCACCATTGTTTCACCCAAGCCGCACTCATCGACAAACACTAACCAGCAGTCCGACTGAGTTGTCTCAACCGCAGATTTCAAAGGCTGCGGCGGCATAGAGCGTTTCCAGGATGGGATGTAGAACCAATCGGCAATGTCAGACTTTTTGTCTAATGAAACTTGACGCATCTGGTTAGGATCTTTTGGCTCAACCAACATGGTAAAAGCTGCAGGGGCCGATAAATCTGCCGATGCTGAAGCTTGAGCTACGAAGACATGATGCTCGAAAGCTTCAGTATTCGACAAAACCGCAACTTCAACAAACCCATGATTTTGTAGTGCCTCCTGCCACTGTTCCTTTGACAAAAATGGATTACCTCGGCTGCGTCCTTCATCCTCTACCGGATTCATCAGCAAACCATCGGTGATGTCAAATTCTAATTGAGGTTCAGTTATCTCCCAAAGTAGCAAAAAACCTCCAGGAGCCAACAAAGAGCGAACATGCTTAAGGGTTTCTCCCATGTTCTGGGTTACATGTAATACATTGACTGCTACCACTACATCAACGCTGTGGTTAGAGTAGCCTTGCTCAGTTGGAGGTTTCTGAATGTCTAGGAAACGATATTCTACAAATGGATAGGCGCTAAATTTCTCTTGAGCGCGGTTCAAGAACCAGCCACCCACGTCAGTAAAAGTATATTTTGTTTGTTTTGGCGGCAACACTGTTAGCAATTCTGTCGTAACAATACCCTGTCCACCACCGATTTCCAAAATTCTTAGGTTTACGTCTGGTGGCAATAACTTCACCACCTGTTCCATGCTTGCTCGTATGATTTTTTTAAAGTAAGTATCCAACAGTGATTCTGGACTTGAACTTCCTCCTCTTTTTTCTGCGGCAGAAAAATACAACCCCAACGGTTCTTGTTCACCACGTAGCACTGATGGCAGATTTTCACCACATTCGGTGACGATATTTAAAGTATGAGGTCTATCTACCCATCTGATTTTAACTTCTTCTACCAGAGTATTGAGATCGTCTGGTGAACAAAGTACAAGGTTTGTATATAAATCCTCCTCTTGCTGTAGGTGACCTTGCTCTACTAATACATCCAGCCAGCGACACAGCAATTGCCTATATCGAGGAATGATATGATATTGTTCAAACAATTCTTCTAAAGAATACTGATCGTTGGAATTGCTAAAAGCACCATTATTCCTTAAGGCAAGGTTGATGTAGGCAGTGCATAAATTATCCAACAACTGCTTATTTGCCAAATAAGTTTGTTCGTCAACTGATGTGATGCTAGCACAAGCTTGTACCTTACCAGCTTCTACCAGAGATTTCCAGAGTTGGGTTGCTGTTGGTCTTGGCTGCAACTGTCCCCCTAAAAGTGCTTGTTTTTGTGGTTCTATCCAGTAACGCTGGCGCTCAAATGGGTAGGTTGGCAAGGGGATATGATGGCGTTGCTCATTGGCATAAAAACCAGACCAATCTACTTTCACACCAAAAAGCCAGAGCCGACCCAAAGTGTTGAGTAAAAATGCTACATCTGAATGTTGATCCTGTGGATGGCGAAGTGAAGTTAGTACCACCAGTTCATCCACATGATGCTGCTTGGCAAAAGTGCTCAAAGTCTGTCCTGGGCCAATCTCTAGCAGTATGCGCTCATGTGTCTTGATCAATTCAGCTATCCCTGAGCTAAAGCGCACAGTTTGCCGTAGATGCTTGACCCAATATTTAGGATCTGTTGCTTCGGCTGTAGTTATCCAAGTGCCACTTACGTTAGACACAAATGGAATTTTAGGGGGATTTAGTGTGACTTTTTGTAACGAATGAGAGAATGGCTCAAGAATTGGCTCCATCATTGGGGAATGAAAGGCATGGGATGTATGCAGCTGCCGACAGCCAACACCTTTATCTTGTAGCTTTTGATGCAATCGTTCTATCGCCCCGGTTGGACCAGAAACCACACAGTACGCAGGTCCATTGCTTGCGGCTAAAGACATTTCCGTTCCCAACAGGGGTTGTACCTCCTGTTCAGGAAGTTGAACAGAAAGCATTTCCCCAGTGGGGAGTTGCTGCATCAGTCGTCCTCGGATTGCGACTAGCGCTAAAGCGTCTTCGAGGGAGAAAACTCCAGCTAAAGTGGCAGCTACGTATTCTCCTATACTGTGACCAATCATCGTCTCGGGATGTACACCCCATGCCATCCACAATTGAGCTAGAGCGTACTCAATGGTAAACAGCGCTGCCTGAGCTACAAAAGTTTGTTGTAGTTGCTCTGTTGCCCTATCTTTCTGTGCTTCATTGGGATACAGTACATGGCGTAGATCAAGACCTAGATGGGGTTTGAGCAGTTCACAGCAGTTATCAACTGCTTGAGTAAAGATTGGCTCACTTTGGTAGAGTTCCCTACCCATATTCACGTACTGTGTTCCCTGACCGGAAAACATAAAAACGACAGGACGATTGGAAGGCTGCTGGTAGTGAGTGAACACTCGTTGTGGATCTATAGTAGAAAGCGCCTTCACTGCATCGTTAATGTCTTGGGAGACCACCATTCGGCGATGGTCGAAAGCTCGACGACCAACACTCTGAGTGTAAGCAACATCGGCGAGGTTTAAATCAGGATCCTGCTGGAGGTGAGTCGTTAGATTAGTTGTAGCAGTTTCTAAAGCGGTACTCGTCTTAGCTGAAAGCAGTAACAACTGCCAAGGACGAGAAGTAGCAGAGGTTTCAATAGCTGGGGCTTCTTCGAGAATCACATGGGCATTCGTCCCACCAATCCCAAAGGAACTGACACCTGCACGTCGGGGGATGCCGTTTGTTTTCCATTCGGAAAGCGTGGAATTAACGTAAAAAGGACTGTTGGCAAAATCAATCTGGGGATTGGGTTGCTCAAAATGTAAACTGGGAGGTATTTTTTGGTGCTTAAGAGCTAGGACTGTTTTAATCAAACCAGTAACCCCAGCCGCAGCGTCCAAATGTCCGATGTTTGTTTTGACTGAACCGATCGCACAAAAGCCCTTTTTCTCAGTACTACTGCGAAAAGCTTGTGTCAGTGCGGCAATTTCAATCGGGTCTCCTAAGGATGTCCCTGTCCCGTGAGCCTCAATATAAGTAATCGTTTCAGGTTCAACCTCGGCAACAACTTGAGCGGTTCTAATCACCTTGGCTTGAGTATCTATACGAGGTGCTGTGTAGCTAACCTTGAAAGATCCATCGTTATTGATAGCAGAACCTTTGATGACAGCATGGATGGTATCTCCATCTGCTAGAGCATCTTCTAATCTCTTCAAAACTACAATGCCTACACCTTCGCCGCTAACAGTTCCCTGTGCCTTAGCATCAAAGGCGCGACAGTGTCCGTCTTTTGATCCAATTGCCCCATCTTTATAAAAATAGCCAGCTTTTCTTGATGCAGAGATTGAAACACCACCAGCCAAAGCCATATCACATTCACCATTTAGCAAACTTTGACAGGCTAGGTGGACAGCAACTAATGAAGTTGAGCAGGCGGTTTGAACTGTATAACTTGGTCCAGTTAGGTTAAGTTTGTAAGAAACGCGTGTAGTCAAGAAATCTTTATCACTTCCAATCAAAAGTTGGAAACTATCAACAGAATTTATAATATTTTGATTTGAATAAAGGTTGAAAAAATAGCTGTTTATGCTGGTTCCAGCGTAAACACCAATCGATTTCTCGTAAGTTTCAGAATTGTAGCCAGCATTTTCAATAGCTTGCCAAGCACATTCTAAAAAGAGACGTTGTTGTGGATCGCTAACTTCTGCTTCTCTAGGATTAAAGCCAAAGAAGGAAGCATCAAATAATTCTACATCTTCTAATACAGCCCGTGCTTTGACATAGTTAGGGTCACTCAGCACAGCTTTTTCTATTCCGGAAGATAACAGTTCTTCATCGCTGAAGAAAGAAATAGATTCTACGCCGTTTTGTAGGTTTTGCCAAAATGCTTCAACATTTTTGGCTCCAGGGAAACGTCCTGCCATACCAATAATTGCTATTTCTGAGCCATTGATAGTAGGAGATGCTATAGGAGAATTCATGACTCGTTGACCTCTTTCTTATTGACGATTGACTTTAATTTTTGAAGACGTTTCCTTTGTTGAGCCTTACCTGCTTCAATATTTTCAGTTTGAATATCAGTTTTATGAGAAGATGATGTTGTTTGATTTTTTAATGCATTTAAGTACTCTGCTAGGGAGCTTATGGTTGGGTATCTAAACATTTCGAGGATTGATACGTCGGCTTTGAATGTTTCACGCAATTGGCTATGAACCTTAACCATAAGCAATGAATGACCGCCGAGTTCAAAGAAGTTATCATGAATCCCTATGTTTTCAATATTAAGAGCCTTTTGCCAAATAGTAGCAATTGTTTGTTCTAGCTCAGTTTGAGGCATCACATAAGCAACTTCCAACTCCGGACGAAGATTTTCCGGTGCAGGTAGCGATCGCAGATCAACCTTGCCATTAGGCGTTAGCGGTAGCGCCTGTAGCATCACAAAGGCAGAAGGCACCATATACTCGGGCAGCTGCTTCAGAAGGAAGTTTCGTAGTTCACTGGTTGTAAGTGTGTGGTTGTTGCTGGGGACGACATAGGATACTAAGTACTTGTCATCAGGTTGGATTTCCTGAGCAAGTACCACACTCTCCCGTACCGCTGGGTGTTGAACTAGCATCGCCTCAATTTCTCCAAGTTCGATGCGGAAACCTCGGATTTTAACCTGATGGTCAATGCGTCCTAAGTATTCAATGTCCCCATTAGGCAAGTATCGTGCTTGATCGCCGGATTTATAAAGGCGTGCGTTTGGTTTATCACTGAAGCAATTGGGGATAAACCTTTGGGCAGTTAGTTCTGGTCGGTTTAAATAACCTCGTGCTACACCAGCACCACCAATGTACATTTCACCCCTAACTCCAATCGGTACTAGTTGTTGATATTGGTCTAACAAGTAAACTTGCAAGTCCGGAATTGGACAACCAATAACACTTGCTTGGGCAACTTCTAAGTCTGCTATTGTCAGTGGACGATATGTCACATGCACGGTTGTTTCCGTAATGCCGTACATATTGACTAACTGTGGAAACTGATCGCCGTGGCGCTCAAACCAGGGTTTTAAACTCTGAAGTTCCAACGCTTCTCCACCAAAAATGACCAGTCGCAGTCTCAACTTGTTAGGACCTCCCAACGATTCCTCTGCTTGTATAAGTTGGCGGAAAGCTGAAGGTGTCTGGTTGAGTACTGTCACTTGCTGCATTGACAAGAATTTATAAAAATCTTCGGGTGAACGACTCAGCCAATAGGGTACTACCACTAACTTTCCACCATAGAGCAGGGCACCCCAGAGTTCCCAAACAGAGAAATCAAAGGCAGTTGAATGGAACAGTGTCCAAACATCCTGTTGGTTGAAGTGATACCAGGACTGTGTTGCTGCCAACAGACGAACAATATTGGCGTGATTTACCAAGACGCCTTTGGGTTGACCTGTTGAGCCTGAGGTGTAGATGATATAAGCTAGATTATCAGTTGTACACTCACTGATTAAGTTCTCTTGGCTTTCCTGAGCAATACTTTCCCAATTGGTGTCTAGGCAAATAACTTTGGTCTGATGTTTTGGCAAATTCTCTATTAAGCGTTGTTGCGTCAACAACACTGACACCTGAGCGTCCTGCAATATGAAAGCTAAACGTTCTTGTGGATATGCTGGATCTAACGGCACATATGCCCCACCAGCTTTAAGGATGCCCAACAGCCCGATGACCATATCGAGCGATCGCTCCACGCAAATGCCCACCAGTACCTCTGGTCCTACTCCTAGAGAACGCAAGTGGTGTGCTAGCTGATTAGCTCGCTGGTTAAGTTCGTGGTAGGTCAACTGTTGGTTTTCAAAGACTACGGCAATGGTGTCAGGCGATCGCTCTACCTGAGCCTCAAATAACTCATGAATAGATTCGTTTTGAGGATAGTCAACTTGTGTATTATTCCACTCTACCAGCAGTTGATGCCGTTCTGCCTCACTTATAATTAACAGCTTTGATATTTGCTGGTCGGGATTAGCGACAATACTGGAGAGCAAGGTTTGAAAGTGCCCTAGCATCCGGTGAATTGTGGCGGCATCAAACAAATCTGTATTGTACGTTAAAGTTCCGATCAACCCTTGCTCTTTTTCTACCATACCTAGGGTCAGATCAAACTTCGCCGTTTCTTTGTCGAACTCCAAAGGGCTTAAGGTTAAACTTGGTAACTCCAAAGTTGTAGTTGGGGTATTCTGGAGTTGGAACATCACCTGAAATAATGGTGTGTGGCTCAGGTTTCGCTTTGGCTGCAGTTTCTCCACAAGCTGCTCAAAGGGCAAGTCCTGGTTAGCATAAGCCCCTAGGGCAACCTCTCGCACTCGGTTCAAAATCTCCCGAAAACTTGGGGTACCTGAAAGGTCAGTACACATGACCAAGGTATTGACAAAAAAACCAATTAGCTCTTCTATTTCAGATCGGTTACGACCAGAGATGGTAGTGCCTACTAAGATGTCATCCTGACCAGTGTAGCGGTAGAGCAACGTCCCAAACGCTGCTAGTAATGTCATAAATAGCGTCGCCTTTTCCTGCTGGCTCAGTATCTTAAGAGCTTCAGTTAGGGACTTCGACAGAATCAGAGATTGTTTTGCACCTCGGTTGGTTTGAACTGCTGGCCGAGGACGATCAGTGGGTAATTCTAGTATGCTTGGAGTACTGCTCAACTGCTGCTTCCAATATGACAACTGAGCCTCTCGCACTTCTCCCTGGAGCCACTGTCGCTGCCAGACAGCAAAGTCTGCATATTGGATTGGGAGTTCTGGGAGTGGAGAGGGCTGACCTTTGGAGAAGGCTTTATAGAAAGCCACTATTTCTTGGATGATTACCCCAAAAGACCATTGGTCACAGACAATGTGATGCATTGTGAACAGCAACACGTACTGAGCTTCGTCTAATTGCAGTAGAGTGACTCGCACTAGTGGATCGTTAGCTAAATCAAAGGGTCGCGCTTGCTCGTCAGTTGTAAGGCGTTGTACCTCTGCCTCCAGCTCATCTTCTGGAAGCAACTGTAGATCTACTATCGGTAGAGCCAAAGCTAAGGTTGGGGCTATGACCTGGAACGGTTGCCCATCTACCATAGTAAAATTGGTACGTAAAATTTCGTGACGCTGCACAATTTCGTTGAGGCTGTGCGTCAGCGCCGTTAACTTGAGAGAACCTTTGAGACGAAAAGCGTAGGGTTCGTTGTATAAGGATTGAGCGGGTTGCAACTGGTCGAGGAACCACAGGCGCTCTTGGGCAAACGACAAAGGAGCAGGATTCTGTTGTGAACGGCGAGGAATACCCTGATCTGTAAATTTACCTCGCATCCACTTTTCAAAAAGCGCCCGTTTTGCTGGTGATAAATTAGATTTTTGCCCAAAAAGCGCATCTGGTTCAGACATGTTACTACTCTATTGCTGTTTTAATCACAAATGAAAATTAATTTGTACTTCGCAGAAAAACAGGTTTTAGTCAAAATTAAACTCCTAAAAGAAGTTGAGCTTCCTCTTCAGATAATTGTTCTATTTTCTCCATAACCATTTTTTCAATAAGTTCGCCTAACTCGACAATAGTAGAGTATTCAAAGAAGATACTGCGTAGAGATAACTCTACTGGAAAAGCTTTTCGCAACTGAGAAATAACTTGGGTTGCTAGCAGTGAGTGCCCACCCAACTCAAAGAAGTTGTCATGAATGCCTATCTGCTCGATGCCAAGAAGTTGTTGCCAAATGTTGGCTATGGTTTGCTCAACATGAGTGCGGGGAGCAACGTAATCATTCCCCAAATTGGGGCGGGGATGAGTTGGTTTGGCGATACTCGACAGCGCTAATTCGTCTTGCGAAGAATTGTTCTGCTCAATATTTCGTGATGATTCAAGCTTTAACCATTGCTCAATCCTTGCTTGCAAATCCCCTGTAGAAACAACTACTTGATTTACTGTACTCTTGGATAAAATGCGTTGAAAAACTTCTACACCTTTAGTAGGCATTATAGCTAATCTAGCCAAAGTTGTTTGATAAGTTGTATTTTGTTCTTCTTTTTCTCTAAGTTGCCACATGTCCCAGTTAATGCTTATCCAAGGGACAGGATTTGTTTGACTTTGTTTGTGGGCAAAAGCATCCATAAAGATATTCGCTGCCGAATAAGCGACATACCCTAATCCCCCCAAAATCGACGCTAAAGAGGATAGCAAAACACAAAAATCCAGCGCTTTTCCCTGCAAAACTTTTTCGAGTACGAAGAGTCCATGGGCCTTTGGTTGAAATTGACACTGGCAATCGGTTATATAAGTTTCTTGAATAGCTCTTTGTGAGTTTTCTCCAACAATCCCTGCAGCATGGATCACACCATGAATCTCGCCAAAGTGCTCAGTGACTAACGCTATTACTGACTGCATCTGTTCGAGGTTGGCGACATCAGCGCTCTTGACTAAAACCTCTGCACCTAGCTGCTCTAACGCCTGTACTTTCTTAATTTTACGGCTGACTGCATCCTGGTCATCATGAGTTGCTAGCCATTTTTCCCACTCATCTTTTTCAGGAAGACCAGAACGCCCGACCAAAACCAGTTTGGCTTGCATTGTCTGAGCTAAATACTCCGCCAGTATCAGACCAATACCTCCCAGTCCACCAGTGATTAGGTAAACTCCTTTTTGCCGCAGCCGTGTTTTTGCTGGGCTTGCTTCCCCTAAGCCGACTGCTTCAAAAGTTTGTATCCAGCGATGATGACCTCGGTAGGCAATTACTGAGTTATTTGACTGTGCTGTAAATTCCGCTACAAGTTGGTCTATGAGTTTCTCCTGTTGCCAGGTTGGAAATTTAGAAATAACAATATCAATATTGCGGCAGGTGATATTCGGATATTCTTGCCCAATCACTTTACATGGTCCCAATACAGTTGCTTTGTCTGGGCATAAGCTCTCGTCGCCCGTTACATCGTAAATGTTGTTGGTCACGACCAGGATTTGAAGAGGATCGGTAATACCTTGTTGTCCAAGTGCTTGGGCTAGGAAAAGCAGACTGTAAAAGCCAAGAGCCTGATTCGTTTCAAAAGACTCGATTTCAAAGGGTGTCTGATTGTTCGCTGTAATGCCCCATAAGTGGGCAATCATTCGTGGGGTAAAATCCCGTTCTCTAAGGGTTTGGAGCAAAGCGTCGTAGTCATCTTTTTGTTGAGGATTAATGCAATATGCGCGATCGCACAGTTTAGTAAACTTATCTCCCACCATCACGGTAATGACGTCTTGACCTTGTTGTTGCAGGCGTTTTACTATAAGTGAACCCACATCACAGTTATCAACAAAAACTAACCAACACGACTTCTGCTTTGTCAGTTCTGCATTTTCAACAAATTCAAGCGGTTGGGATTCTTTCCAGACTGGGATGTAGAACCAATCGGCAAGATTGCGCTCTTTGTGTAACGGTTCTTGGTACGTAGTCACAGAGACGGTTGAGGGTTGTGGTTCAATCCAGTATCTTTGTCGCTCAAATGGATATGTTGGTAAGGGAATCCGATAACGCCGTTCATTGGCGTAAAAGCCTGACCAATCTATCTCTGCTCCGGTAAGCCAGAGCCGCGAGAGTGTATTGAGCAAAAAGGCGACATCCGATTGTTGCTCTTTTGGATGGCGTAACGAAGAAAGTACAATCTGTTGTTCGTCTTGTTCGGGATGTTGTCTAACTAAGGTACTTAATGTCCGCCCAGGACCTACTTCTAGAAGAATTTGCTCTGGCTTTTGCAGCAACAATGTAATACCCTCAGCAAAGCGCACCGTCTGCCGTAAATGCTTTGCCCAATAGCTCGGATCGGTTGCCTCTGTTATAGCAATCCAAGTACCAGTTACATTAGACACAAAAGGAATTTGCGGAGCCTGAAGGTTAATTTTTTTCACCTGTGCCATGAACGGCTCGATGATTGGCTGCATCATGTGGGAGTGAAAAGCACCTGATGTATGCAGACGACGACAGTCAACCTCTTGTTCAGTCAAAGAGTTGTGCAATTCATCAATCGCCGACCTTGATCCGGAAACCACAGACAGAGATGGTGCGTTGATTGCAGCTAGGGCAAGTTCTTCGCCAAGCATTGATTGCACTTGTTTCTCGCTTAGGGGTACAGCTAGCATATCGCCAGCAGGCATTTGCTGCATCAGTTGTCCACGAACTGCTACCAGCGCCAATGCGTCTTCTAGAGAAAAAACGCCAGCCAAGCAGGCTGCAACATATTCCCCAATGCTGTGACCAATCATTGCAAAAGGACGTACTCCCCACGCCATCCACAATTGAGCCAACGAGTATTCAATCACAAATATCGCTGCCTGGGTGATATGAGTCTGTTTCAACTGCTGTGTCGCCTTTTGGATCTGTTCTTTACTTGGATACAGCACAGAGCGCAAATCAATTCCCAAGTGAGGCTTTAAAAAGTACGAGCATTTATCAACCTGTTCTCGGAAAATTGGCTCGCTCTGGTAGAGTTCTTGACCCATCTCCACGTACTGTGCACCCTGTCCGGGAAACATGAACACGACAGAGCGATTACAGGGCTTTTGGTAGTGGGTGAAAAGTCGTTGAGGATCTTGAGTTGATAGTGCCTTTACCGCATCTTCAAGATCTTGGCACACCAGCATCCGGCGATGGTCGAAATTTCGACGACCCACACTCAGAGTGTAAGCTACATCAGCAAGATTCAAATCAGGATGCTGCTTTAAATGGGTAGCTAAATTAGCTGTGGCGGTTTCTAGTGCTGTACTAGTCTTGGCAGACAGTAACAACAACTGCCAGGGACGAGCGGGATCAGATGGTTCAACAACTGGAGCTTCTTCAAGAATCACATGGGCATTAGTCCCACCAATGCCAAAAGAACTCACTCCCGCACGGCGAGGAGTACCGTTCGTTTTCCAATCAAACAATTTGGTATTGACGTAAAAAGGACTGTTGGCAAAATCAATTTCGGGATTAGGTTGCTCAAAATGCAAGCTGGGTGGTATTTGCTTGTGTTTGAGTGCAAGGACGGTCTTGATAAGGCTTGTAACACCAGCTGCCCTATCTAAATGTCCGATATTAGTTTTTACTGAACCAATGGCGCAGAAGCGCTTTTTGTTTGTTCCTGCACTAAATACTTTTTTCAGCGCCCTAACTTCAATAGGATCGCCCAAAACTGTACCTGTTCCGTGGCATTCTACATAAGTAATTGTCTCAGGAGCAAACTCAGCGATCGCCTGAGCCTCAGCAATCACTGCAGCTTGTCCATCGACGCTGGGTGCTGTGTAACCCACTTTTAAAGAACCGTCATTATTAATGGCTGAACCTTTAATAACTGCATAAATGCAGTCGCCATTTGCCAGTGCTTCCTCTAACCTCTTTAGCACAACAATGCCCATACCGTTACCGAAAACGGTGCCTTGTGCTTTAGCATCAAAAGTGCGACAATGACCATCGGGAGAAGTCATTCCGTCTTCTTGATATAAATAACCTTTATTTTGCAAAACTCGTACTGCAATGCCACCAGCTAGCGCCATGTCACATTGGTAACTCAATAATCCTTGGCATGCTAGATGAATTGCTACCAATGACGTGGAACAAGCAGTACTGACGTTAAGGCTCGGTCCCTTGAGGTTCAATTTGTAAGAAACTCGTGTAGGTATATGATCTTTATCATTACCACTAACAATGATTGTCCCACTTAGCGATTTGAGAAGGTCATGATTTGAGATCAGGTTGTTCAGTAGGTAAGTACTTAGGTTGCTGCCTGCGTAAACTCCTATCAACTCTTCATATGTTTCAGGGTCATAACCTGCATTTTCAAGAGCTTCCCAGGCACACTCCAAAAAAAGACGGTGTTGTGGGTCCATAACTTCAGCTTCCCTAGGGGTGAAGCCGAAGAATGAAGCGTCAAACATCTCTATGTCTGACAGATCAACTCCTGCTTTTACATAGTGAGGGTTATGCAGCAAAGTCGGATCTACACCTTCTGACAGTAATTCCTCATCAGTAAAGAATGAAATCGACTCCCGTCCTTGGGACAAATTCTGCCAAAACTCATCAGTACTTTTGGCTCCAGGAAAACGACCAGCCATCCCGATAACAGCTATTCCTTTTAAGGAATCGTGAGATTCTTGATTATCCATTTGTCTTCTTATTTTGCTTGATTAGTTTTCGCTTCATCTGTTGGCTGTTTTCTTCAATAGCTTCATTTCGCCTCTTGGCGCGGTCCGAGGCTTGCTGATAGGCAGGTTGTTCATCCTCTTTGCCGATGAGATGTTCTGCCAAGGCATTTATGGTCGGATATTCAAATGAGTCGGATATTGATATATCTTTGTTAAGCTTTTCTCGCAGTTTGCTGCGAACTTGAACTATAAGAAGTGAATCGCCACCAAGCTCAAAGAAGTTGTCGTGAATTCCTATCGCCTCAATCCCAAGAAGTTCTTGCCAAATGTCAGCAAGCGTTTGCTCGGTTTCATTCCTGGGAGCAACATAAGGATTAATTAGTGATGGTCGTTGTTGTGTTGGTTTGGATAGGTTAGCCGTCTCTAACACTGTAGGGTAAGATTTAGCTTTAAAACCATTATCCTGTTTACCTTGAATTAAAAAATCACGACTCTGTAGCTCGTAGGTTGATACAATAACTTGGGATAGCGTACTCCCCAAAATTCGTCGAAAGACTTCTATTCCTTCTGTTGGTAAAAGTTCTTCCTTGAGAAGTTGTCTTTGAAATCTGTTTGTGGATGATCCTGGTTTTTTGAATAAGCCAGAACTAGCTGAAGACAGAATGGGAGATGGAGTACCCGACTGGACAGAAGAAGCTACAGTCAAAGTTGCTTCTTGACTCATCTCATCTTCCGCAGTTACTAAATTGCTGAAAGCCTCTTTATCCTGCAAGGATACCACAATCTTGCCAATATGCTTGGTTGCAGCCATGTACTCAAAGGCACTAGCCACAGACGTAATTGGGAAAACATGATGGGGAAGAGGACTAAAATTTCCATCGTGGAAGTGTTGTATAACTTCATTCAACAGGTTACTGAAGTTGGGGTGTTCACGGTTTAGCGGAGTAGCAAAGAACGATAAGCTTTTCTCAAAAGGTCGCAGACCCAATTGACTGTTGTTGAGGATATCCCGCACACCAATTTCTAGGAAACGTCCATAGGGTGCTAGAATCGCAAGGCTTTTGGGTATAAATTCTCCCCCTAATGAATTCAAAACCACGTCTACACCTTTGCCGTCAGTGCGTTTCATCACTTCGTCAGCAAAAGCCAAAGACCTAGAATCCATGATATGCTCAATGCCTAATGAATGCAGAAACGCCCGTTTTTCTGCGTTACCTGCTGTAGCAAAGATTTTAGCTCCTACCCACTGGGCAATTTGCACTGCAGCCATACCTACACCACCAGCAGCGGCATGAATCAAAACGCTCTCGCCCTGGCAAAGCTTGCCCACTTTGATTAGAGAATTGTAGGCGGTTGCAAAGGCAATCGGAATTGTTGCTGCCTCCTCTAAACTGAGATGATCTGGTTTTGGTACAACCCACTTTGCAGAAGTTGTTATAAATGGGCTAAAGCATGAATAGCCAAAAGCAATGACTTCATCTCCTATCTCAAAACTCTCAACGCCTTCTCCCAGTGCGACTATCTTTCCAGCACATTCCAAACCAAACTTGACAGGAACATTGGGTGGAACAGGAAGCAGTCCCAGCGCTATAAGTACTTCTTTGAAGTTGAGACCCGTTGCACCAACGGAGATTTCCACTTCATCATAACCTGGCTTCTGGCGTGTAGTTGGCTCAAATGTTAGGCTACTTAAGATGCCAGGAGAAGAGATTTTTAAACAGAAGTTTTGGCTTTCAGGAATGGGAGGTATTGTTTCGCTTTGACTGCCAGACTGTTTAGTAGAAAGTATGTCAATGTCTACCTTCTTCAGAGTGAAATTTTCTATTTCGACCAGTTCTGTTCCCTGGTCGTCCATAATTGTGATGTTAAATTTCAGGATTTCTTTTTGGGACTGATTGTTCTCTAGATATTTTATATAACTATATACTTTTGTAGGCAGTGGTCTTTTTATCGTTAACCTTTTGTAGTAAAAGGGTAGGTAAGCAGCTCCATCTTTAAATTTGGTAGCCAAGGAACTAACAGCAACGTCTAATAAGGCTGGATGCAACTGGTATGAATTAATGTCTGTAGCGAAGACTTCGGGCAGTTCTATGATAGCCAGCCCCTCGTTTATTCCAAGCTTTCCCTGCTTGAAGTTGTTCCACCTAAGACCACACTCTATGTATCCTGATTGAGGTTGATGATCTTGCGTAAAAATAATTTCCTGCTCATGACATCTTGCCTCAATTTCTTTAATGTCATGTTTTTGTAGTGATTCTGGCTCTAGACAAACTATTTCTCCCCTAGCATGTTCAAGCCATTGCTCTGACCCTAAGTTAGATTGGCTTATAATCAAAAACTCAAAGCCATCTCCTTGCTTCTTCACAAGCGTACGAACTTCTTTTTCCTCGTCATCTCCTACAACTAAAGGTGTCAAGAAATAGACTTCTCTAATTTCAATCGTTTTGTCCTGAGCATGATTCTCACAAGCGGCTCTGGCCATTTCTAAATAAGCTGTTCCTGGAAGTGTCGCTTTCCCTCTGACCCTATGTTCTTCCAGAACCCAGTGCTTATTTACACTTAAATGGGAAACGTATATCTCCTGCTGTGGACTCTCAATGATACATTGGTCAAATAAAGGGTGGGTGACTTCTTTGAATTGACGAGTTTGGGAAATATCCGAAGTTTGAACTCGTTGCTGAGCCGCCTCTGCTGCCATTCCCACTTCCTGCCAAGCACACCAGTCAATGGATACGGTGAATGTGCCATCTTGCTGAGTCTTATGGTGAGCGAAGGCGTCAAGAAAGGCATTTGCACCAACATAATCGACCTGCCCAAATCCCCCTAGGATTCCAGTACGTGCTGAACAAAGGACAAAGAAATCCAGGTGAACATCCTTGAGGATACTATCAAGAACCAAGGTGCCTTTTACTTTAGGTGCTAGAATACTTTCTGCCATTTCCGGTGTTTTTCGCTGAATCACCCCACCACCGGGAACCCCTGCTGCATGAATGACACCATTGAGTTGACCAAATTGTCCTTGTGCTTGAGCGATCGCTTGTTGCATTTGTTCAGAGTTGGTCACATCAGCGCTGATCACCAAAACTTCTGCACCCAGTTCTTCAAGTTCCTGCACTTTCCGAATCTTACAACTGATAACATCTTGCTCATCATGAGTGGTCAACCATTGTTCCCATTCATCTCTAGCAGGAAAAGCTGAGCGTCTAGTCAGAATCATCTTAGCTCGTACTTGAAGCGCCAGATGTTCAGCCAGCACAAGTCCAATACCTCCGAGTCCACCTGTAATCAGATAAACTCCCCTTTCCCTTAATCTTGGTTTTTCTTCCTTTGCTTCATCCAATTGAACCGGCTCAAAATTTTGCACCCAACGATGAAAACCACGGTAAGCAATAACTCGGTCAGAAGTATGAACCTGTAGCTCAACAAGCAGTTGGTCTATGAGTTTTTGCTTGCTCCAGTTTGCTTCTTTAGGAATAACAACATCAATGCTACGACAGCTGATGTTTGGGTATTCTTGAGGAATGACCCTAATAGGTCCAAGTAAAGTAGCTTTTTCTGGACACAATAACTCTTCGCCTGCCACTTCCTGCATATTATTGGAAATAACCGCGATTTGAAGCTCATCAGTAAAATTCTGTTTTCCAAGTGCCTGTGCTAGAAACAGCAGACTATAAAATCCTGTTTCTTGAGATTTGTCAACTGTTTTCAGTTCTAAATCTATGCGATCAACAGGGGTGACACTCCATAAATGAACAATTGTTTTTGGGAACTTGTTTTGTGCTAAAAGTTCATTAAGCAGAGTTTCGTAGTCATGACGTTGTTGAGGATTGATAGCATATCTGTGCTCGCTGAGCTTGGAAAACTCTGACCCGATCCTCACAGCAATCACATCCCGCGCCTCAAGTTCGAGTCGTTTCACCAGTTCTTCACCCAAGCCGCACTCATCGATAAACACAAGAGTGCAGGACAAAACTGGATTCTCACTTGGTTGATTAACGGGTAGTGGGGAGCGTTTCCAAGATGGAATGTAGAACCAGTTTGCCATTTCCGGATTTTTGCGTGGAGAGGTTGTAGGTTGAGTCTCTACATCCGTCTTGACAGCGTTTGCTTGTTTTTTAGGTTCAATCCAGTAACGCTGACGCTCAAAGGGATAAGTTGGCAAGGGTAGGCGACGAGGCCGCTCATGGGTATAGAATCTCGACCAATCTACCTGTACTCCAGCAAGCCATAGCTGACCTAATGTATTTAACAAAAACGCTACATCCGAGATCGGTTCTTGTGGATGGCGTAACGAAGTTAACATAACTTGCTCTGCCGCTTTATCTGGATGTCGTCTAGCTAATGTACTCAACGTGCGTCCAGGACCTACTTCTAGAAGAATTTGCTCTGGCTTTTGCAGCAACTGAGCAATACCCTCAGCAAAGCGCACCGTTTGCCGTAGATGCTTTGCCCAATAGCTTGAGTCGGTTGCCTCTGCTACAGTAATCCAAGTACCAGTCATGTTGGATACAAACGGAATTTGCGGAGCCTTTAGGTTAATTTTTTTGACCTGTGCTATGAACGGCTCAATGATTGGCTCCATCATTTGAGAATGAAAGGCACCCGATGTATGCAGCCGACGGCAGTCAACCCCTTCTTCAGTCAAAGAGTTGTGCAATTCATCAATCGCCGACCTTGGTCCTGAAACCACGCACAGAGATGGTGCGTTGATTGCAGCTAGGGCAAGTTCTTCGCCAAGCATTGATTGTACTTGTTTCTCGCTTAGGGGTACAGCTAGCATATCGCCAGCAGGCATTTGCTGCATCAGTTGTCCACGAACTGCTACCAGCGCCAATGCGTCTTCCAGAGAAAAAACACCAGCCAAACAGGCTGCCACATATTCTCCTATGCTATGACCAATCATTGCAGAAGGACGCACTCCCCAGGCCATCCACAATTGTGCTAAAGCATACGAAATCACAAACAGCGCCGGTTGGGTAATATGGGTTTGTGTCAGCTGCTGTGCTGCTACTGTTTGCTGTTCTTCGCTTGGATACAGAATAGTGCGTAAGTCTAGCCCTAAAATAGGTATAAGTATTTTACAGCAATAATCAACTTGTTCCCGAAAAATTGGCTCACTCTGGTATAGTTCTCGACCCATCTCTACATACTGAGACCCCTGACCAGGAAACATAAACACAACTTCTTGCTCACAAGGTTCGGTGAAATGGGTAAAAACTCGTTGCGGGTCTTTTGTTTCTAAAATTTTAACTGTATCGTCAATATCTTGACAAACCACCATCCTGCGATGATCAAACACTCGACGACCTACACTAAGAGTGTAAGCGACATCTGCCAAGTTGATTTCAGGATGCTGCTGCAAGTGCTTAACCAGATTTGCTGTAGCAGTCTCTAGTGCTGAACTAGTTTTAGCGGAGAGTACCAACAACTTATATGTCTGCCCAGGACTAGATGCTTCAATCTTTGGGGTTTCCTCAAGAATCACATGGGCATTAGTACCGCCAATGCCAAAGGAACTGACGCCTGCACGGCGTGGTGTTCCGTTTGTCTTCCATTGGCAGAGCGTACTGTTAACATAAAAGGGGCTGTTGGCAAAATCAATCTGGGGATTAGGCTCTTGAAAGTGCAAGCTGGGTGGTATCTGTTTGTGTTTGAGTGCGAGAATGGTTTTGATTAAACCAGCAACACCAGCCGCAGTATCTAGGTGTCCGATGTTGGTTTTTACTGAACCAAGAGCGCAGAAATCCTTTTTTTTAGTTTTGGCGCGAAAAGATTTGGTAAGCGCTGCAACTTCAATAGGATCTCCTAAAACAGTCCCAGTGCCATGAGTTTCAACATAGTTGATTGTTTCAGGTTCAACTTGGGCGATCGCAAGAGCCTCAGCAATCACCTTTGCTTGACCATCGATACTTGGAGCTGTATAGCCAACTTTTGAAGAACCATCATTATTAATAGCTGAACCTTTAATAACAGCATGAATATTATCTCCATCAGCGAGAGCATCTGCTAATCGCTTTAAAGCGACTATGCCCACACCATCACCGCTCACAGTTCCTTTTGCTTGAGCATCAAAAGCGCGACAGTGTCCGTCAGGAGACAAAATTCCCCCTTCTTGATAAATATAGCCAGCTTTTTGCAATCCTATTACAGAAACTCCACCAGTCAAAGCCATATCACATTCACGATCTATCAAGCTTTGACAAGCTAAGTGAACAGCAACTAATGAGCTAGAACATCCAGTTTGAACAGTGATAGCTGACCCCTTAAGATCCAACTTATAAGCGACTCGGGTTGTCAGGTTATCTGTACGATTGTTATGCCTAATTTGGTCAAGACCGACTAATTTTAGCAGTTCGGTATTAGAGAAAAGATTGAATAAAAAATAGCTGCTAATACTGGCACTACCATAAACACTAATCCGACCATCATAGGTTTTAGAATCATAGCCAGCATTTTCAAGAGCCTCCCAGGCAGTTTCCAAAAAGAGCCGGTGCTGTGGATCCATTATTTCTGCTGTTCTGGGAGAGTAATCAAAGAATGAAGCATCGAATAATTCTATATCTTCCAGTACAGCATTTGCTTTAACATAATTAGGGTCAGTCAGTAAAGATGGATCTACCCCGAATGATTCTAGTTCTTGATTTGAAAAAAACGAAATTGATTCTACCCCTGAGCGCAAATTCTGCCAAAAAGCATCAATATTCCTGGCTTTAGGAAACCGTCCAGACATACCGATAACCGCTATATCTAAATCGCCTATTTGATTTTGTGTTTCTAGGCTATTCATGACAATTTCCTTCTTGATGATTTGCACTGATGGTTATTTAGGTATTTATCCTAAATTCTGTTTATAAATTAGATAATTTTACCGAGATGCTGCTCTTGACTGCCTTGAGGCAATGCGGCTTTGTGCTCGTTTATCGCTTTCCTCAAAAGAAGATGTTGATATTTCAGTTTGTTCTTGTGTTAAATATTTCGCCAGGGAGTTTATAGTTGGATATTCAAACAAATTAACTATTGATATATTTGTATTTAAAACTTCTCGTAATTTGGCATGAATTTGAACAAGAAGTAATGAATGACCACCAAGGTCGAAGAAATTATCATGAATGCCCACCTTTTCAACATGAAGCATCTGCTGCCAAATATTAGCGATGGTTTGCTCTACTTCAGTTCGAGGTGGTTCATAAGTTGCTTCTAATTCTGGACGATGATCGTCTGGTTCTGGTAGCGCGTTACGGTTGACTTTTCCATTAGGCGTAAGTGGTAGAGCCTTCAACATCACGAAAGTTGAGGGCACCATGTATTCCGGCAGCTTGTGTCTTAGGAATTTGTGCAGTTCACTAACACTAAGTGTTTGTTTGTGCTTAGGAACAATATAACCTACCAAGTACTGGTTACTCAATTCTTTTTCCCAAGCTGTAATTACAGCCTGTTGTACTTGCGGGTGTTGACATAGTATGCTCTCAATTTCTCCTAGCTCAATACGGAAACCCCTGACTTTGACTTGATGATCAACCCGTCCAAGAAACTCAATATTGCCGTCGCTTAAGTAGCGTGCCTGATCACCAGTTTTGTATAAGCGCGATCCTGACTCAGATGCAATCAATCCCGTCTGTGCAAAGGGATTGGGAATGAACCGTTGTGCTGTTAGCTCAGACCGATTCAGATAGCCGCGAGCTAAACAAGCACCGCCGATGTATAATTCACCTGGGACACCTATGGGCACAGGTTGCAGTTGCTCATCAAGCAAATAAATCTGCGTGTTAGCAAGTGGACGACCAAGTGGAACTGCTTGTGAACTATAGTTAGCTTGTTTATCCCCAACGGCGAAAGTAGTAACCCCCACGGTAGCTTCTGTGGGACCGTAGTGATTGAAGATAAGGCAGTCTGGTGCAGAAGCTTGGATTTGCTCAATTAGTTCCCAACTTGCTGCTTCACCACCAAGAATCAGTCTGGCGCGGGGCAAAATGGACTCGGATGGTGCAGATGCAAGCAGAGTCGCAAGGTGGGAGGGTACAATTTTGAGACAGTCAATGGGATGTTTGCGGCAGTATTTTCCTAGGACTGTTGAGTCAGTAGCACACTCGGTAGATAACACATGCAGACACCCTCCAGTACAAAGAGAAGAAAAGATAACAGTATTACCCAAATCTGCTGCAAGGGTGGAAACAGTAGCGAAGTTGGTTGTTGTTGATAAATTCAACTTATCTATGATTCCGTTGAGGTAATTTAGCAGTTGTCGATGTTCAATCGCCACCCCTTTTGGTGTACCAGTTGAGCCAGAGGTGAACAATACATAGACCAGATTTTCACTTGTCACAACACTTGTGGGATTTTCATCACTGTAGTGAGCAATAATATCCCAGTCCGTATCTAAGCAGACGATCTGCGATGCATCTGTTGGTAGAGTATCTACTAATCGCTGTTGTGTCAATAGCACTGGTACTTGGGCATCCTGCAACCGGAAGGCAAGATTCTCCTTTGGTAATGCTGGATCTAAGGGTAAGTATGCTCCACCAGCTTTGAGGATGCCCAAAAGTCCAATAGTCATTTCAGAGGATCGCTCTACGCAAAGCCCAACTAAAACTTCTGGCTTTACTCCCAGCGTTTGCAAGTAATGAGCTAGTTGATTGGCTTTTCGGTTAAGCTCTGTATAGGTCAGTTGCTGGTCTTCAAATATAACGGCAATGCTATTGGGTGTTTTTTGTGCTTGTTCTTCAAAGAGTTGGTGAATACACTTGTCTAGTGGATAATTAATCTGCGTTTGGTTAAACTTAACTAGTAATTGTTGGCGATCGCTTTCGCTAAGAATCTCTAATTGACTAATTTTCTTATCTGAATTTGCAATTGCACTGCTTAATAAAGTTTTAAACTGTCCAGCTAAACGCTCAATAGCATCAGCCGAAAAATAGTTGACATCATAATAAAATTCTGCTGTAAGCAAATTATTGCCTTGAGTACAAGTAAGTTTTACTTTAAAAGGTTCAATACAACTGTAATATTTGTCAAGATAAAATGAGACACCAGCAGCAATGAGTTGTTCCGGTAGTTGCTCAAACTCGAAACCAATAGGAAAAGCTAGTGTATTATTATTTTCTAGTGGTTCTGGAACAAAATAATCTTGCCATTCTGAACCAGCCTCTATAGTTTGTTCTGCTAGTTCTAAAAGTTCTTTAAAGCGTAAGTCTGGTGTCAAATGGCTTTTAATTGGCAACCAGGTAGCAACAAGTCCTAGTAAATATTGTAGTTCTTCATAATCTCTGCGATCGCAAGCCATACCGATAACAATATCTGGCTGTGCTGTCAGTCGCCAAATCAAGACTTGCCAGCAAGCTAGTAAGACGACAGCAGTGGAAGTATTATATTTTTGGGCTAAAGTTTCAATTTTGGCTGTTAGTTCGGGAGCGATCGCCAGTCGCAAACACTCTGGCTGGAATTGTGATTGTTTTGAAGGTTGGCTTTCAAAAGGCAGTTTTAATGTAGCTTGGGAAGGAAGCTTTTGCTCTTGCCAGTATTTCTTAGCCGCCTCTGCATCTTCGTCTTCGAGTAATTGATTTTGCCATTCGGAAAATTGCAGGTATTGCACAACTTCATCACATAATTCCTTATCTTCTAAACAATTAGAATATGAATGACTAATTTCATTAAATAGATTATTGATTGTCCAGGAATCTGCACAAAGTGCAGGCAAGGAGACAAGTAGAATATACGATTTTTGTGACAGTTTCAGTAAAGACAAACGCAATATTGAACCTTGATCAAAGTTAAAGCCTTGGTGTCTCGCCTGCTGAAAAAGATCCTCAATTTTGGATAACTGTTCCTGCTCATGACTATGACTTAAATCAATATCTTGCCAGAAAGGAAAACTGGTATCGGCAACAACCATGACAGGAGTCTTGATACTAGGCAAACGACACAAATTTGTCCTAAGAATTTCATGGCGATTGACGACTTGCTGTAATCCTGCTTTTAAAATATTTGGTTGAAGATTGCCTCGTATCAGAATAGCACCTTGAGTTAAGTAAGCAGAACTATCTTGCTGCAAGAACCAAAGACGTTTCTGATGGGGAGACAGCCTAAAACCTTTAATAGTGTCAGTCATCATTTACTTCCTCCTTCCCTTCCACGAAGTACAAATACCTTTGAAAATTTGAACTGGCTATTGCGAACGATCAGTTAGCAGGTTCAATACAAGCAAATTGTCACTTAAGTGCTGTTTATAATAATCCCACAGAGGTTAAATACCCTGACTTTGTAACACTGCCCCTCAGCTTTTAGATACATGACAATTTTCACACGAGTTACGGTAGGGTATATTAAAACTGAAGATTACTTAGAGTACTAAAAACCTGCCGTCGATTATCGTTAAATTCTTTGCGACCATGCATAAATCTTGAATTATCAATCATCGCCAAATCGCCTGCTTGCCACGGTATTGTCTCCATCAAGCTGTCTGTGACTTTCTCGATTTCGTCGATCACTTCATCTGGGACAATTGAACCGTCTTCAAAAGTTACTTTTCCGTTGTCTGCGTAAGTCCCCAAAATGCTGTTCGCAAACGCATTTTGGTGACAATATTTGGTTTTAACTACAGATGAGCAAACATATTCCATTGAAATAGAGCTATCTTCCTTGAACTGATATTTCACACCCTCAAAACTATCCAGTATTCGCTTAATATTAGCTGTGGTAGTCTCTGACCCAGCAACTCTCTTTAATATATCTGCCGAGATTTCTTCAAAAGAAAACTTTAGTTTTTTTGAAAGAAATAACTGTCTCGTTTCTTCACTCAGTTCCTCCCACACTCGAACGCCATCACAGAATGTAGTTTCACCACCTTGTGCTGCTGGTACAGCACAGCAAAAGTAAATAACGTCGGGGCGAAAGGGAGAATATGCGTGTTCGCTATGAAGATCACTACTACCCATTCCTGCGTCTACAAATTGAACAAATCTATCCGAATCAACCTGGGGTCTTGTAAAATGTTGAATGAATTTAGAACTGAATTGTTCTGCAAACGTTTTCATTTGTTCATGAGTGACTTTAAATCCTCGAAAAAGAAGAACCCCAGATGATTTAAATAGCTCTATAATTTTCGCTACAGAAAGGCTAAGAATATCTTGGGAATCGTCACAACTATAGATTATCTTTCCAGTGCTGATTCCTAGTGACTCCATTTTATTTCTCATGATTATACTCCTTTTTTTGTAGAACTTCAAATTTTATTTGACAATAAAACAATATTTTTGATTCTTTAACAGTGATTGTATTGTCATATCAAGTCTAGTTAATTGCTTTGTTTATAGTCTTTAGTTTATTCAAGCGATAACATCCTGCTTCGCTAACGCAGTTCCTTAAGTATCTTGACTAAAAATCATTTCACCCATTGCTAAGCTGTTCCACATTTAACTTGCATAATTTTTCGCCTGAAACCTTAAATAATAAGGATTTTCTTCTTCACTGCTTTCCATATAATCGATATACTCACCCAATCTCATTGTACATTGCTCATCTGTTGTCTCAGTTTGTTTCACAGTGGTCACATGGATAGCACCATACTTGGATTTAAAAAACTCTGGTGTCCAACACGTCTTCGCTTTCCAATTATCCATAATATCTAAAATTATTACAGGTTTATTAGGTATTCCGTACTTTTGTATAAATTCTTCTTTTGATAGGTTGCTCACTCGGTCAGCATGCGGTATTTGAGAGTTATTGCTATTTTTCATTGTTACTCCTAATTCAATGCAAAGATGATCGTATGATCGCAAGCATATCTACAGAACACTGACAACATTTTCATATTTTCCTGATGCCATGAGACTGCCCCCGATCTGAGATAGATCCTTTTCAAAGACAATACACTACTTTATACTTGTCAACTCAAATTGCGATACGTTTACCCTGGTTAATAGTAGCGTAAGTTATCATTTACCTCCTGGTTTCATACCATCAAGTGCAATGTCTTGGCTTTGAATCATTTCTCCCATTGCTACCACAATCTTACGTAGCCCTTCATACGGGTAGCGTCCGTGTGCAACAAGCATATTATCTAGCATCAAAATGTCTCCTTTCTGCCAAGGAAAGCTTGTCTTCGACTGCTGAAAAACTTCATTAATTTCTGCAATGACTTCGTCTTCTATGGGAGTTCCGTCTCCATAATAAACATTACGTGGTAGCTTCTTCTCTCCAAATAAAGACAACAGAGATTCTCGAACTTCTGTATCCAAATATGCTATGTGGTGTAACTGTATTTGATTGAAAAATACACGCTCGCTACTTTTAGGATGTACTGCGACTGCTGGACGAATTTGACGAGTCACTAAATTATCATTATGATACCATTCAAAATCAATTCCAGCCTGACGACAGTAATTTTCTACTATAGATTTGTCGTTAGTGCGAAAGAAATCTTGCCAGCTTACATCTAGACCATCTGTGTAATGACGAGTATACATTAATTTTTTTTCTGCCAATCGTTCTCGGAGGTTGGAATTGAGGAGTTGATAAGCTTTTCGACAGTCTATAATCGGCGTTTCTCCACCAAGCTTAGCTGGTTGTACGCAGAAAAACCAAATTTTTAAAGGAAACTGATGTAAGTGAGAGCTTTCATTGTGGAAAAGGATAGCTGTATCAGGGGGGTAAGGAGTAGAACCATAAACTTTACCGCTTTCTCCAGCACGAGGTAAGTCGCCATACTCACCGAATAAGTCTGGACAAATTGCCTGGGCAACACTTTCAAATTCTGAGACAGAATCTACATTAAAACCTCGAAATAGAATAGCTCCATGTTTCAACAATTCTGTTTCTATAAATTGTTGGTTAGTCTTAACCCAAGCCACAAAATCAATCTCGTCAGCATTTGGCTGAATTATAAGAGGAAATGTTTGTCCTGGTTGGAGATAAGTAGTCTTGATTAATCTTTTTTGTGATAAAGTTACCGCTTTGGGAGCAACGCTAATAAACTTTTCTCTCTTAGACACTTTGCGCTCTCTTTTTTGCACGGTTTGTTGTTTTATTTCATCGTCAGTCAGCATTTCTAGACTGTTAATTCGGACATCAGGTTGGGACACAATGCTGTTGAGCAGCGTCTGGAAGTTGTCTGTCATACGAGTGATGGTGGTGGCATCAAAAAGATCAGCGTTGTACTGCCATTCGCCTAAGATACCCTGCTCTGTTTCTGTCAGAAATAGCGCTATATCAAACCTTGCTATTTTGTTTTCAAATTCTAACATGCTTAATGTCAGCCCTGGCAATTCTAAGGGTGGCATGGGTGTGTTCTGGAGTACAAATAATACCTGAAATAGTGGTGGCGTGTTGCTCAAATTACGCTCGGGTTGCAAAGCCTTAACTAATTCCTCAAAAGGCAAATCTTGATGAGCATAAGCTCCTAATGCTACAGAGCGTACTCGTTTAAGCAATTCCTGGAAACTGGGGTTTCCGCTCAAGTCGGTGCGTAAGACAAGCAGATTGACAAAAAAGCCAATTAATGATTCCATTTCTGCTTGATTACGGTTAGCAACATCAGTGCCAACAACGATGTCATCTTGACTGGTGTAGCGTTGTAGTAACACCTGAAAACCTGCCAGCAGGGTCATGAATAAGGTGACACCTTCTTGGCGTGCGAGTGTTTGCAGTGCTTTGGACTCTTTGAAGGGAATGATGAAGGATTGAGTAGCGCAAGGGTTGGTTTTAACTTCTGCGCGTGGACGATCTGTAGGTAATTGCAGTACTGGGAGGTTATTACCCAATTGCTTCTTCCAGTAAGCAAGTTGGGCTTCCAATACCTTACCCTGCATCCACTGTCGTTGCCACACAGCAAAATCTGCATACTGGATGGGCAGTTCTGGCAGTGGGGAGGGTTTTCCGGTAGAAAAGGCTTCGTACAGTGCTGCAAACTCCCGAACGAACACACCCCTAGACCAGCCATCTGAGACAATATGGTGGATGGTGAATAATACTATATGCTCTTCCTCGCGGACGTGCAGAAGCGTACATCGCAGTAATGGATCTTGGGCTAGATCAAAGGTGCGTTGGGATTCCTCTGCGGTCAGTTGTTGAACAAAAGCTTCTCTTTCAGCTTCTGGTAACTCCGGCAAGTCCACAACTGGTAGTTTCACAGTTAGGCTAGCGGGGGCGATCGCCTGAAACGGTTGTCCATTTACCGCAGGGAAGGTAGTACGTAGAGCTTCGTGGCGACATACAATTTCAGTCAAAGCCTGCTCCAGCACAGCTACATTCAGAGAACCAACAAGGCGCACGACAACTGTTGAGTTGTACATAGAGCTACCTGGTTGTAATTGATCCAGCAACCATAGTCTGGTTTGAGCAAAGGAGAGCGGTAAATTTCCATCTCGGGAGACGCGATTAATGAGAGGGAGTTGTTGTACCAGTTCTGCCTTGATTACCTCTCGGATACTTTTAGCTAATTCAGCTACTGTGGGTGATTCAAATAAGAGGCGTAGCGGTAACTCTACCTCGAAAGCTTTCCGTATGCGGGAAATAACTTGGGTAGCTAATAATGAATGTCCGCCTAGCTCAAAGAAGTTGTCATAGACACTTAACTGCTCTAAACCAAGAACTTGAATCCAAATTCCGGCTACCACTTCCTCAACTGGATCTCGAGGTGCAACAAAAACTGTTTCTACATCAAATCTATCAATTTTCATTACAAGCAGAGCTTTGCGATCTATCTTACCATTAGGTGTAAGTGGTAGTGCTTCTAGAATGACAAAAGCTGCTGGCATCATGTAGTTTGGCAACTTTGACTCTAAGTGCTGCCGTAATAGGGGCACAAACTGAGTAGTAGACATCTGCGAAACTTGCTGAGTGTTCAAATCTGCTGCTGACATCTGTCCTTCTACAACAACATCAGATTTCAAATTCGGAACTACATAGGCTACCAAACGTTTGTAGTCTGACACATCAATAGAAATCACCACAGCTTCTCTAACAGCAGAATGTTGATTGAGTAAAGCTTCAATTTCTCCCAACTCAATGCGGAAACCACGGATTTTGACCTGATGATCGATCCGACCAAGAAGTTCAATGTTGCCGTTAGGAAGGTAACGGGCTAAGTCGCCTGTTTTGTACAGACGATTGAATGGGGAATAGGAAATTGGAAATTGAGAATGTTCAAAGGGGTTAGGAATGAATTTCTGCGAGGTCAAGTCTTCTCTGTTGATGTAGCCCCGTGCAAGACCAACACCTCCAATGTGCAGTTCACCTGTAACTCCAATGGGGACGAGTTGGAGATGGCTGTCTAAAATATACGTTTGCGTATTGGCGAACGGACGACCAATCGGGACTAACCCATTAACAGGGAAGTTGACCTTTTCACTCTCAAAATACGTACTGTCAATAGTGGCTTCACTCACCCCATAGGAATTAATCAAGCGAGTATCTGAACCGCACAAATGCTTAAATTCCTTATACTCCTGGAGATAGAAACTATCTGAACCTACTACTAGCAACCGCATGAAGTGAAGATCTTGCTTGGTTTTCTCCAGATACTGAACTAAGTTCCTCATAACACCTGGAACAAATTCTGCGCTATCAATCTTCTCTTGGCGCATGAGTTTATACAGTTTTTCCGGCTCTAAAAGCCACTCACGCGGGCATAACACTAACTTGGCTCCAGAACAAAGCGCGCGAATTAGATCCCCTGAAAAGACATCAAAGGAGAAACTAGCCATTTGAAGATGACTAGTAACAGACCGAAGCCGATATGCGTTTTCCCAAGCCTGATATGCATTAATCAGACTGCAATGATTGATCGCCACCCCTTTAGACTTGCCTGTAGAACCTGATGTGTAAACTACATAAGCTAAATTATGGAAGGTAGCAATATTAACTAAATTTGCTTCATTATTACGAGAAATTACCTGCCAGTCTTTGTCTAAACAAACCACGCGTGTATCATGAACTGGAAGACTTTCAAGCAATTTTTGCTGAGTCAACAGCATCGACACACACGCATCTTTAAGCATGAAAGCTAAGCGCTCTTTGGGATAAGTGGGGTCGAGCGGTACATAAGCGCCACCTGCTTTGAGGATGCCTAAAAGTCCAATGATCATGTTGAGCGATCGCTCCACACAAATTCCCACCAGTACCTCTGGTCTTACTCCAAGCAATTGCAGGTGGTGCGCTAGCTGATTGGTTCTAGCGTTCAGTTCACAGTAGGTTAGTTGCTCCGATTCAAACACCAATGCGACTGCATCGGGTGTAAGCTCTACTTGAGCCTCAAATAGCTGATGAATACACTGGTGTTGAGGATACTCCAACTGAGTATCATTCCACTCTATCAGCAAACTCTGCCACTCAGGCTCGGTCAACAGTGGCAACTCCGATACGAGTTGCTGTGGATTATCAACAATCCCTTGAAGAAGGGTTTGCAAATGTCCAGCCATCCTGCTTATAGTGCTTGACTCAAATAAATCGGTATCGTACTCCAGAATGCCAACTAGTCCCTGTGCTGTTTCTGTCATATCCAGGGTCAAATCAAACTTTGCCGTGCCACTATTACTTTCCAGGGGACTTAAACTCAAACCTGGCAATTCTAACGCCGACATTGGTGCATTCTGAAGCGCAAACATTACCTGGAACAGTGGCGTGTGGCTTAAGTCTCTGCGTGGTTGCAGTTCCTCTACAAGCTGCTCAAAAGGCAAATCTTGGTGAGCATACGCTCCCAGGGCTACTTCCCGTACGCGAGTCAGTAGCTCCTCAAAAGTGGGATTACCTGCAAAGTTCGTTCGCAGTACTAGAGTATTGACAAAAAATCCAATTAACCCTTCTATTTCTGCACGGTTACGGTTGGCGATGGGCGAACCTATGACAATATCTTCACTGCCCGTGTAACGCCATAGCAGCGTCTGAAAAGCTGCTAACAAAATCATAAATAGGGTACTTCCCTGCTGCTGGCTCAATTTCTTCAGGGCTTGTGATAGCTCAACAGGGACCTCGAATGAATAACTACCACCCCGGAAGGTTCCAACAGCAGGTCGTGGATAGTCAGTGGGTAACTCTAGTACCGCTGGTGCACCCTCTAAGTGCTTTTTCCAGTAAGATATCTGAGATTGTAGTACTTCTGCTTGTAACCACTGCCGCTGCCAAGCCGCGAAATCTACGTATTGAATAGGCAGTTCGGGCAACGGCGAGAGTTTGCCATGACTAAATGATTCGTAAAGTGCAGCCACTTCATTCACTAGCAAACCTGCTGACCATCCGTCAGCAATTATATGATGTATCGTGAATAGCAATATGTGCTCGTCTTGTTTCAGTCGTAAAAGACTGCTTTTGAGCAAAGGACTTTGAGTTAAGTCAAAAGAATATCGCGCATGTAATTTAGCCAGTTGTCGAACCTCAGCTTCCCGTTTGTCTAAAGGTAATGCCTGAAGGTCCACTATTGGCAAGGTAATGTTTAGTGTTGAAGCAATAACTTGCACAGGTTGCCCGTTTGCGCTTGCAAAGCTTGTCCGCAAAGTTTCATGGCGTCGCACAATTTCATTAAAACTCTGCTCTAGAACTAGCACATTGAGCAAACCTTTCAATACTAAAGCACTAGAAATGTTGTAAAAAGGATTACCTGGCTCTAATTGGTCAAGAAACCACAATCGATGTTGAGCAAACGACAGTGCCAATTCGCCTTCCCGTTTCACCCGCTCAATAGCCGTAGTTGTTAAGTTCTGCCCAGCCCTGACTGCGGTTTCAATCACTTCAGCTAGTCCCGCCAGTGTGGGTGTTTCAAACAAACTACGTAAGCGCAACTCCACTTGGAAGGTTTCGCGTATTTGGGAAACAACTTGCGTTGCTAGTAACGAGTGTCCTCCCAAGTCGAAAAAGTTATCGTGGATACCTACGTGCTCAGTACCAAGAACTCTAGCCCAAATTCCAGCAAGTACCTCCTCAACTGGCGTGCGGGGATTTGTAAAACTTGTTTCTAACTCAGAACGTACTTGGTTGGGTTCTGGCAGGGCTTGACGGTCTACTTTGCCGTTGGGAGTAAGCGGTAGCGCCTTGAGGATGACAAACGTTGACGGCACCATATACTCAGGCAACCTCGCCTGCATATAGTTACGCAGTTCATTAATAAGGACAGGCGATTCTTGAGATGGTACGACGTAAGCTGCCAGATAGTTCTGACCAGACTCTGAATCTCTTACTAAGACGACAACCTCGCGCACATTTGGGTGGAGACTGAGTACTGCCTCAATTTCTCCTAATTCTGCGCGGAAGCCCCGAATTTTAACTTGGTGGTCGCTCCGACCTAAAAACTCAATCGTGCCGTCTGGCAAATAGCGTGCCCGATCGCCGGTTTTGTAAAGCCGTGCTCCCTCTTCTTGACTGAATGGATTGGGAATAAATTTAACACCTGTCTGTTGGGGCTGATTCAGATAGCATCTCGCGAGAGTTGTCCCACCAATGTATATTTCGCCACTAACTCCTATGGGAGCAGGCTGTAGGTTTTCTTCTAGGACATAGACCTGCGTGTTAGGAATTGAGCGACCGAGGGGAACTGTTTTAGATTTTGGATCGCAGTCAAGCTCGTCACCAAGTTCTACTTGATAAGTAAGTACACCTACAGTGGCTTCTGTCGGACCGTAGTGATTGAAGATTTGGCAATCTTGTGCATACCTTTGGATCTGCTCGATCAGCTCCCAACTGGTAGCCTCACCACCCAGGATAAGTCGTTTTCTAGGCAGGATAGACTTAGGTGAAGAAGATGTTAAGAGGGAAGCAAGGTGAGAGGGAACAATTTTGAGACAGTCAATCGGATGTCTGTGGCAGTATTCTGCTAAAGCTGCAGGGTCAGTAGCACGTTCGTAGGAGATGACATGCAGACATCCCCCCGTACACAGACAAGGAAAGATAACCGTGTTGCCTAAGTCTGCAGCGAATGTAGAAACCAGTACAAAGTTAGCTCCACCTGGCAGGTTTAACCTATCGATGATGGCATATAGATAATTGAGCAGTTGTCGGTGTTCAATCGCAACCCCCTTGGGTCTGCCTGTAGAGCCAGAGGTAAACAGTGCATATACTAGATTTTCACTTGTTACCTTGGTATTGAGATTAACTTCATTTTCCTGGGCAATAGTTTCCCAGTCCCTATCCAGGTAGATTACTGTTATTTGCTCAAAGTTACTTGCCAATGACGAATGACTAATAACTAATGACACCTGGGCATCCTGCAATCGTAATGCCAAACCTTCTTTGGGCAATGCCGGATCTAGTGGCACATACGCCCCACCAGCTTTGAGGATGGCTAAAAGTCCAACTATCATGGAGAGCGATCGCTCTACACACAGCCCCACTAACACCTCTGGTCCAACCCCCTGCTTTTGCAGGTAGTGAGCTATTTTGTTAGCCCGTTGATTGAGTTCGTGGTAAGTCAGTTGTTGGTCTTCAAAAACAATAGCAAGTTTATTGGGGGTTTTTCGTGCTTGTTCCTCAAACAGTTGGTGAATGCACTTATTGTGAGGATAATCGCGCTTGGTGTTGTTTACCAGGTCAAGCAGTTGTTGTCTCTCCATTTGACTAAGAATATCTAACTGACTAATTGCTGTCTCTGGATGAGCGTTCGCACTAGCTAACAACGTCTGAAATTGTCCGACTAAGCGTTTGATATCTTCTACATCAAATAAGTTTGAGTCATAGTGAAATGCTATACTTAGGGTATCATTCTGACGAGTACAGGAAAGCTTTACTTTGAATCTTTCAATGCAAGTAGACAGTCTGTCAATCGAAAAAGATACATCAGCGGCTACATGATTTCCTGGCAGTTCTTCAAAATCAAAACTAAATGGGAAAAAACCTAAGGTATTGGGATACGATTGTGCTAATGATTCCCAAGTAAAGTAATCCTGTAGCTTATAAAGCTGCTCTGTACATGCATGATTTTTATGTAAAATATCAATAAAACTTGATTCAAATTCTATATTTAAAATTAACGGTAAGTATTTAGTAAATAATCCGAAACTCTTCTCTAGTTCCTGATATTTGCGTCCCTCATAAGCCACACCGATACTCAAATTTTGCTGTTTGGTAAGACGCGCAAGTAAGATCTGCCAGGAAGCTAAGAAAAACTCAGCCACTGAAATATTATATTGCTGAGTCAGTGTGTCAATTTGTTCTAACAGAGCAGAGGTAACTGTAAAACTTTGCGTGTGAGGCTGAAATTCTAGTTGCTCTAGAGATTGTTTTTCAAAAGGTAGCTTTAATTTTGTCAGCGTTGAAAAATCTTGTTTCCGCCAATAGTCTCTACCTGCTTCTGTATCTGCCCCTTCTAACAATTCGTTTTGCCATTCAGCCAAATCTGCGTATTGTAATGGTTCATCGTCTAGTTCTTTACCTTGAAGGCAAGCTGCATAAGACTGGCTGATTTCTTGCACTAAAATTTTTAGCGTTGCTGCATCTGCACAAAGTGCTGGTAAGCTAATGAGCAAAACATACTTAGATGGTGACAGAGTTATTAAAGATAGGTGTAATGGGGAACCTTCTACTAAATTGAACGGCTGTTTGTGAACCTGATCAAATAAAGCTGATAAAAATTCTTCTTGTTCTTGAGGTGTGCAACTACTCAAGTCGTGGTTTTCATTCCAAATTATGTCGTTATTTCCAATAACTTGCAAAGGTATAGTCATACCAGGCAAGCAATGAAAATTAGTACGGAGAATTTCATGCCGATTGACAACTTCTTCTAAAGCTATTTTCAAGGTGTCGATCTCAACATTCCCTTCTATCAAAACAGCACACTGTGAACAATAAGGGAAGTTGTCACTTTCCTGTAAATGCCACAGATGTTTTTGTTGGGGTGAGAGTCGAAAACCCTGCATTTGTGAAATCATTCTCATTCTCCGTACTAGGCACTAAATATCTTGACTACTCAATTGTTCTGCCATTCCGACTACGACTTTTCGCTCTCCCACAAATGGCATCCGTCCGTGGGAAGCGAGCATATTATCGAGCATTAAAATATCTGCAGCTTGCCAAGGGAAAATAACCGTTTCTTGTTGGTAGACAGCACGAATTTCATCTAACACGGCTGCTTCAATTGGCGAACCATCACCATAATATGTATTGTGTGGCAAGTCTGATTCTGGAAATTCAGCTAACAATGCTTCACGCATGGTAGGTTCCAAAGTTGACACATGAAAAAAAGCTGCGTGATTAAACCATACTTGTTCACCTGTTTGTGGATGTGTGGCAGCAGCCTGCCGCACTTGTCGGGTTCTCAAGCGATTGCCCTCTTTCCACTCAAACTCAATGCCATTGTGACGGCAGAAGGTTTCTACTTCTGTAGGATTGGTTGTTTGAAACACTGTCTGCCAAGCCAAGCCAAAACCATCGCCAAAGTTACGGACGTACATCACTCCCTTTTCGATAAAGCGATCGCGAATCTTGGAATCAATCCGCTGATATAATTTTCGAGTATCAGCGATGGGTGTTTCTCCTCCCTGAATAGCTGGTGTTACGCAATAAAAGAAGATTTTTAGGGGCCATGCGGCAGCGTAGGAATTCTCGCTATGTAAAAAGATAGTTTGGTTGGCTGGATAGTCAGTTGAAGTATAAATATTGCCTTGAATTAAACTGCGCGGTGAAGAGCGATCGCGATATTCCAGCAAATCTCCAGAAACTGTCTGGATGAATTTTTCAAACTCAACCACATCTGTGACTTGGAAGTTACGAAACAGGATACCGCCATGCTTCAGTAAATTTTTTGCAATTAACTCCTGATTACTTGCTGCCCAAGTTACTAAATTAATTCCTTCTACAACAGGTTGTAACAGCAAAGGTAAGGATTTCTCAAGCGACAAAGGTATTGCTTTGATCAATTCTGCATCCGAGAGATTAACGCCTTGCCGTCTTTTTGACCTTATTTGGTTGAGGCTGATTTTTGGATAGTCTGGAATCTTCATTATTTATCTCTTACATTTTTTCAACTTCCAGAATGATCTTCTGCTTTTTCTATTACGACAAGTCAAACTAATCCAGGAAGACAAACTTATTGATTTCTTGGTGTCACTGTCTTGCTTCAATAGTGGTGTATTCATTAATTGACTTATTAGCTTTGGAAAAATCTAAATCTAATTCCTCTAATGACTTCACACCCAGTGTTTCCAAAACAAAAGGGTGCAATGTATTGTTTTCGATAAAATTACTTTCCTCATCGTTTTTACCTTTATATAAGATGACCAAATTATGATAAAATTGTATGGATAAAATGTTCTCATCAAAGTATGAAGGAGTGTATCCTGGATTTAAAAATTCCTGATAGTTTAATCCATCAACCAGTCTTTTAAACATATTCATCACGGTTGTTGGATCGTTTAGGTCGAGGCTACCACCAACAGTTATCCAGTTTTGTAACTCAAAACTGTCTTTGGCTAAGTTTGACCACTTTTCACCTTTAAGACTTGGCCAATATGAGTGGTGGATATTTTCTGCTGCATAAATGCCACCATCTTTAAGTGCTGGAAAAAAAGTATAGAAGGCGTTGATATGATGTTCATTTGCAGAACTACCATCTTCAATTATAATATCTAGTTCGCCAGTTTCGGCTAAAACTTCTTGAATGAAATCTTTATCATTTTGGTCACCATGAAATATTTTAATACGGTCTTCTTCTAAATACCTTTTGTCTATTATATCAAGACCGTAAACCATACTGTTTGGGAAATAGGTTTTCCACGTTTTTAAAGCCTCCCCTCCATATGTGTGGTCTTCATAACCCCCTACACCAATCGCAAGAATCTTTAGTTTTTTCCACTTCAATGGAGCAAAATGACTTTGATAGCGATGAGCAAACCGAAGTCTTGGCCATTCATCATTAGAATAAATAGCTGCTGTTTTACTTAAATTGTAAGGAGCGATAAATGCTATCATTTTACGCTGAAAATTGTTGAATTTCATTGATATACTCCTCAGTTCAATAAAATATTAAGAATTAAGCATGAAATCTTTTCAGATTTTTTCAGACTCCATGAATTGCCTTACGCTTTGTCAGCTTGAGTTTTTGCACAGAAGTGTGTTCTAGTTTTTGTTCTTTTATTAGCTGTTGTTCTCTGTCAGCTTTGGCGAGTACTTTGGCTAGCTCATTCACTCTAATGTCAGGCTGTTCAACAACATGGGGTAAAAGTATTTCTAAATGACTTATCATTCGAGCAATAGTAGTGGCATCGAACAAGTCTGTTTTATACTCCAATGAACCATTAAAACCTTCTAGACTTTCCCAAATACTTAGCTTCAAATCAAATTTTGAAGTGCCGCTGTCGGCTTCCAACGGACGCAGAGTCAACCCTGGAAGTTCTATAGTTGGTATAAGAGCATTCTGGAGAATAAACATTACCTGAAACAGCGGGTTATGACTTAAATTTCGTTCCGGCTGCAATTCCTCTACCAACTTTTCAAAGGGCAAATCTTGATGAGCATAAGCTCCCAAAGCAACTTCGCGCACCCGCCCTAATAACTCACGGAAAGTCGGATTGCCTGATAAGTTGGTACGCAATACCAATGTGTTGAGAAAAAAGCCAATGAGTTTTTCTGTTTCTCTTCTGGTGCGACCGACAACGGGCGAACCTACTATTATTTCCTCTTGGTTTGAATAGCAGTATAACAAAATCTTAAACACTGTCAGAAGTGTCATAAACTGAGTGACACTTTCTTGTCGATTCAAGTTGTTGACCGCCTCACTTAGAGCCTTAGGAAATGCAAAAAATTGTTTTTCGCCAGTAAAGGTTTGTATGGTTGGTCGCGGTCGGTCGGTGGGAAGTTGCAGTACAGGTAAACTGCCGCTTAATTGCTGCTTCCAGTAAGTAACCTGATTGTTGAGTACTTCTCCTTGCAACCATTGTTTCTGCCAATAAGCAAAATCTGCATATTGAATCGGAAGTTCAGGAAGTGGGGATGGTAAGCCTTTAGAAAAAGCTTTGTAAATCTCTGCCAGTTCTTGAATAAGAATACCAATAGACCAGCCATCCGAAATAATGTGGTGCATGACTAACAGCAGCATATGCTCCTGTTGTGTCAAACGTAGGAGTTTAGCTCGCAGCAGTCGTGCTTGGGACAAGTCGAAAGGCTGTTGGGCAAACTCAGTGGCGATGGACAAAGCTGACTCTATATTTGCTCCCAATAAATCTGTGACTGGCAAGGTTATTTTTAAGGTGGGGGCGATCTTTTGGATGGGTCGTCCTTGCACTTCTGAAAAACTTGTCCGCAATGCTTCGTGACGCCGCACAACTTGATTAAGACTTTCTTCTAAGGTTGTGAGGTTAAGTTCCCCAGTTAAATGCACAGCAATAGGAACATTGTAGAAAGGGTTTCCAGGTTCTAATTGATCAAGGAACCACAAGCGTTCTTGAGCAAGGCACACAGGTAGTTCTTGATTTCGGGAAATAGGCTCCAGTTTGGGTTCTAACGCTGTTTTTGTTGTTAGTTGAGTTAGTATTTGTCTTGCTAGCAGGACGACACTGGCATCTTTGAAGAAATCCTCGATAGATATTGTGACTCCAAGGTCTACTTGAATCTGATTTTTGAGTTCAAAGACCATCAATGAATCGAGTCCGAAAGTACTTAGTGGCTGCTCTGAGTTCACTTTGGATTGTGCAACTTTTAGTACGCGAGCAATCTGTGTTTGAAGATAAGGTATTAGCAGTGGCGGACGTTTTTCTGGTGGAGTTGCAAGAATTGCCTCGCGGCTTAAACTCGTTTGGCTCCCCAACTCATCTGTATCATCCAGGATACTGCTGTTTATGATCTCCAATTCGCCCGCGAGAAACTGTGCGCGAGTTGCACGCCGTTGAATTTTGCCACTAGAGGTTTTGGAGATAGTACCTGGTTTTATTAGTAATATTCCATAAACTTGTATTTCATGCTCTTCAACAACTGTCTGACGAATTGCTGCTGTGACTTTCTCAAGATTAGGTTTAGCACGAAACTCTAACTCTTGAACTAGAACCAGTCGTTCTTCATTCTCTACCTCTACCGAGAAAGCTGCACCACTACCTGAACGTAATGATGGATGACTGCGTTCTGCGGTTAACTCTATGTCTTGTGGGTAGAGGTTGCGACCACGGATAATGATTAAATCTTTGGCTCGACCTGTAATGAACAGTTCTCCATTGTCTAAAAAGCCTAAGTCACCAGTGCGTAGAAATGGTTCAGATCCTGTGTCTTTAAGGTAGGCGTGGAATGTTTGCTCTGTTTGTTCTTTCCGATTCCAATAACCTTGACCAACACTAGGCCCTGATACCCAGATTTCTCCTACTTCATCTGATGAACAACGAGTTAATGTTTCGGGATTGACAATCACAATCTGCTGTTGAGGAATACTTTGACCGCAGCTAACAAAAGTCTGGGTATCTTCACTATTGATATTTGCTTCAACGAGGAGGTTTTTCTCTAATGAAGATTTTGCAACTGTTTTGCAAGGAGGTAAAGCTTTGTTGATCCCACCAGAAACCATCAGTGTTGCTTCTGCCATACCATAACAAGGGTAGAATGCTGACCCACGAAAACCACATTCTGCAAAGGTTGCAGCAAATTGCTCTAAAGTCTCTTGCCGGATTGGTTCAGCACCGTTAAATGCAACACTCCAACTACTTAAGTCAAGAGTTTCTTTTTGTTGTTGGGTAATTCTTTGAATACACTGTTCATAAGCAAAGTTAGGACCACCACTCGTAGTGCCTTTGTAGCGAGAAATGGTCTGTAGCCATCTATATGGACGTTGCAAAAAAGATGCTGGAGACATTAATATGCAACCAAACCCACCATACAAAGGTTGCAAAATCCCACCAATCAACCCCATATCATGGTACACGGGAAGCCAGGAGACAAATACACTGCTGGGAGAATGTTCCATGAGTTGGTAAGTCACGGCGGCATTGTGCAGCAGATTGCCATGACTCAGCATGACACCTTTGGGTGTGCCTGTAGAACCTGATGTGTACTGCAAGAACGCGAGGGTATCTGCATTGATTTCAGGCTGTTGCCAAGAATCTTCTATACCCTGTGCCAGGTTGTCGGTAGTCAGCCAACGTAAATGACTCTGGTCTGTTTCTTTTGCAAGTAAAGACTGTACAGTAGGGAGAATCGTTGTTATCGTCAGGATAATTGCTGCTTGTGCATCTGTTATGATTGCTTGAATTCTGGGTGTATTGCGTTGATTGCGAGGTGGATAAGCTGGAACCGCCACAACTCCAGCGTAGAGACAACCAAAAAAAGCACTTAAGTAATCTAGCCCTGGTGGATAAAGCAATATAGCACGTTCCCCGGTTAAACCTAAGGTTTGGAGTTGAGAGGCTATAGCCCGACTGCGTCGATCCAACTCATGGTAAGTTAACGTTGATTCCTGAGTTTCTCCATCTTCGAGGAAGGTGAACGCTTGTGCGTGCGGTTGTGTTGAGCTGCGATAACGCACAATATCAACGACAGTCGCACATTGATGGGGAATTTTTGGAAATCTATTGAAAATTACAGTCATTTTTCGTTTCAAGCAATCAGATGCACACAAACAATGGTTGAATTAGGCAAGCCCAATGGCAAATTTCACTCTATGTAAGTTAGAATGCTGCCTTCACGGCTTTTATTCAATGGCAATAATTCTTTTTGGATAAACCTCAATAACTGTCTTATACAAATATGCAGTGCAATGACTTGGTCAGTCACGCAAATCTTGGCTGAGATGAGTTGCAAGTTATTTTTAATTAGCACCTTTTACTCTAGAAGAAAACTATTGTCTTTAGCAACACTTTATTAATAGAGAATACTTATCAAAAATTGAATGAAATATAATAATTTCTTTAATTGTTTTTTTATAACTTTTGGTAGATGCGAAAATATATTTTATCTAAACTAAAATTTCATATATCTGACTTAATGATTCCATGTCATCTCAGTCAAGTCATGTAAACTCAGCCAAAAGTGTTGACTGGTAAATGTTATCTAAACTTCATACAAAGAATTCTCAAGTCTAGAAATGAACATGCAGCTTGAGGATTTTCTGAATATCGACTTGAGGCGGTCTTACACATACAAAAATCGGGCAGCCTCTTGCCAACTCTAGTAGTCCTGCTTGTTGACGGAATCACAAACAAACTTGGTGGATTTCTTAGGGGCGGCACGTTTTGGGCGGAAGCGGAGGAACTAATCGCTGCCTCTGACTTTGCGTGAGATGATGAAGTATTATGAACAAATTAGTGTTAATTAGTGGCAACAGTCTACTTCACATTTACGTATTATATGTAAATTTTTATTTGTTGTCGTTTGATGAGGCTTGCTTTGTGGATGCAAATGAATTTCAATAAATTCTGAAGCTAGCATCGTTAACTAGAGATTTCGTGGCATGATGGAGTCAGAGAAAAACTATGAAATTTAAGCAACTTGTTCCCAGTCTGTTGCTGAGTAGCGCTCTAGTAACGTTGCTCAGCGCTCCTACAAGAAGCCAGGAAATATCATCAATTCCAGTTGACAAGAGCACAGCATCTGGTGAAAAAAGCGATGCTCCTTTAGAACCCGCTCTTGGCGATGCAAAGAATCAACAACCACGTCTAGCAACCAATTCCGGGTTCGTTAAACCGATAACAGACATTCCCCGAGTCAGTGAAATAGAACGTCCAGCTAGGAGTGCCAGAATGCTGGTGCAATCACCAACCCCACAAGCAACACCTGCCTCACGAATCGTGCAAGTCAGCTTCGTGAAGGCAAATCCTACATCTAGAGGTGTGGAGGTGGTTTTACAAACTTCCAAAGCTGCTACGTTGCAACTGCAGAATCGTACTCAGGTTAATAGTAATAGCTTCATCGTTGACATTCCCAATGCTCAACTGCGTTTACCAGGCGACAGACCCTTCACATTCCGCTCACAAAAGCCAATTGCGGGTGTTACTGAGATCACAGTCACAAACTTTGATGCCAATACTATCCGAGTGACGGTGATAGGTGAAGCGAGTGCACCAACAGTTGAGTTGTATGACAGTCCAAAAGAAGGTCTGATATTCAGCGTGTCAACTGCTGCTTCCATTGCACAACAACAAAGGCAAACACAACCAACTCAGCCACAAACTCAGCCACAAACTCAGCCACAAACTCAGCCACAAACTCAAACCCAGCCAAGTCAACCATCAGCTTCTGGTGACGAACCGATTGAACTAGTGGTCACAGGACAGCAAGATAGTTATCGTGTTTCCAATACCACAACTGCCACTAGAACCGACACGGATCCACGTGATATTCCTCAGTCAATTCAAGCCATTCCGCAAACAATCATCAAAGATCAGCAAATCACACGGATTGGCGATGCAACACGCAATGTTAGTGGCGTGACTCAGCAAGGGGGCTATGGTGGGGGTTCGGATAATTTCAATATTCGGGGATTTACAACCTATCAGAACTTGAGAAACGGTTTTTCCGTTCAAGACGACCTTGTGAATCCGACTAACATTGAGCGGATCGAAGTTCTCAAGGGTCCGGCTTCAGTGCTGTATGGACAGTTTGAGCCGGGAGGTGTGGTGAATTACATTACCAAACAACCACTCAGCGAGCCTTACTACTCCGCTGAATTTACAGCCGGAAGTTTTAGTACTTATCGTCCCTCCATTGATATTTCTGGACCGCTGAACTCAGACAAAACGTTGCTGTACCGCCTGAATGCTGCATACGAGAACTCTGGTAGTTTTATCGATTTTAATAATCAAGAAACATTCGCGATCGCACCTGCACTGACCTACAAAATTGGTGATGCGACAACATTGACACTGGAGTATGAATTCCTCAAAGTTGATCGCACCTTTTATCGTGGTCTTACAGCCGATCCAATCGTTTTTAAAGCTCCTGTTAATCGTTTCTTAGGGGAGCCAGACGATTATTTCTCCAGAGAGACAAACTCTATATTTTTTAACGTTAATCATCGCTTTAGTAAAAATATTCAGTTCCGCAGTGGCTTTTCCGCTACGCTTACTAATTCTGAAGAATTAGCGTTTCAACCGGATAACATTGTAGATGGTCGTACTGTGTTGCGAAGACTTGGTTCTGGTCCTGCTTATTACCAAAACTATTCTCTGCAAAACGATCTGATCACTAATTTCAATACTGGTTCCATCCAACATCAAGTTCTTGTGGGGTTGGAATGGAATAAAAATATCCGTGGCTACGATTATCTGCGAAGCAGTGTTTCACTGACTCCCAGTATTGATTTATTCAATCCTGTGTATGGCGCTTCCCGTCCAGCAGAATTTGATGAAGCAGCAGAACGGGATCGTTTTGATCGCAATACCATTGCCATTTATCTGCAAGATCAAGTGACATTGTTGCCAAATCTGAAGTTATTAATAGGCGGCAGGTATGACTTTGTTCACCGCAAAAATCGCGCGCAACAGCTGGATTCTTTGGGTAGAGATCCAATTGATGATGCCACGGTCGATCACTTGTATGATGAGGCTTTTTCACCTCGCGTTGGCATTGTTTATCAACCGATTGAGCCGATTTCTATTTACGCCAGCTACACCCGCTCGTTTAATCCCAGCGACTCGCGGACGGTAGATAGAACTCAACTACCACCAGAGCGCGGCACTCAGTATGAAGTCGGAGTCAAAGCCGAACTGATTAAAGACAGGCTATCTGCTACCTTTGCCGCCTATGATATCACCAAGGAAAATGTCGCTACAACCGATCCCACTCCAGGTAACTCTGACTTTTCTATTGCTGCTGGAGAAGTCAAAAGTCGCGGTTTGGAATTTGACGTTTCTGGGCAAATTCTACCAGGCTGGAATGTGATTGCTTCTGCCTTTATCAACGATGCTTTTGTAAGTAAAGATAACAGCCTGCCAGTGGGCGACTCCCTGGTAAATGCTGCCGGTAGTGGGGCTAGTCTGTGGACAACTTATCAAATTCAAGACGGTAATTGGAAAGGATTGGGATTTGGTGGAGGATTATTTTATACAGGCGATCGCGAAGCTGAACTCCCCAATACGTTTAAAATCCCCTCCTATGTGCGTGCTGATGCCACCATTTTCTACAAACGCGATAACTGGAGGGTTGGGCTGAACTTTAAGAATCTTTTTGATACTCGCTATTACGATTCTCAAGGCTACTATCTGCTTCCTGGTGCGCCTTTTACAGTCCTGGGAACAATTTCTGTGCAGTTTTGATTATTGTAAAGGGGAGGGAAAATAATTCTTCCCTCAATGCATCGAGGAGATTAAAGGCGGTAAAAAAATCCAGCTAAAGAGTGGCAAGCATGAACATGAACCGGAAAAAACTACGCGATATCGTTTTTTACCTGCACCAATATATCGGTTTTTTTGTTGGACTGTTGCTAATTGTCATTGGCTTGACAGGTAGCTTGTTAGTGTTCGAGCAGGATTTTGACCGCTTTATGATTGCGAGACACTATGGAAAAATTACTCCCCAACAGGTGCAGGTAGTATCCCCAGAAGATGTGGTGAATACAATTGAGGCAAAATATGCCGCGCGAAGTGATCTGCATCTTTTTCGTATTTATTTGCCAGATACTGCTTCTTCTCCCTATATAGGACAGTTGTCAACAACTAATGATCAAAGAACAGAAGTTTTTCTCAATCCTTATACAGGCAAAATTATGGGTGAGCGTATATCGAATAACACCCTAATCGGTATACTGTTGAGTCTGCACTACAGCTTGATGGCAGGTGAAACCGGAGTTATTATCGTTGGCATTGCTGCCTTTTTAATGTGTATGCTGAGCATCACAGGTTTAATTCTTTGGCCTGGTTGGCGTAAGCTAATTGCAGGCTTCAAAATCAAGCTTGATGCTCATCCCCAAAGGGCAAACTTTGATATTCACAAAGTGGCTGGGATGATCACTGTGGTGTTTATATTCTTTACTGGCTTTACTGGTTTTTGTTGGAACTTCAGCTTCACTTCACCGATTATCTACGCCGTGACATTCACCCCACAACCATCCGAACCTGTATCTAAGTCAATTCCTGGTAAATCGACTTTAAATCTAACAGAACAACTAAAAATTGCTAATGCTGCTTTACCGAGTGCTGTTACCAAAAGCATTTACTTCCCTGGAAAACCAGAAGATGCCCTACAAATTCGCATGAAGCTGCCGCAGGAAAGTTCAGATTATGGTAACAGTAATGTTTATCTTGACCAGTATACGGGTGAGATTTTAAGAGTTGATAATGCTTTAAAATTGCCGTTGGGCGATCGCGTCCTCAACTCCTTTGTTCCCCTACACTATGGTACTTTTGGTGGCTTACCTACTCGCATTCTCTACGTATTTGTCGGACTTGCACCGTTAGTTCTATTTCTTACTGCCTTTATGATGTCGTGGTATCGATACTGGGCTAAACCTAAAAGAGGCGACCGTGCAAAGGAATTATCACACAAGCTTTGAATTGAATTAATAACTGACCACTGCAAATCTATAATCCAAAATTATATAAGTGCGTACTTTCATTATTATCTGGCTTGGTCAGGCTGTTTCCATAATTGGTAGTAGCATGACCGCATTTGCTTTCACTCTCTGGGTGTGGGAACTAACAGGTCAAGCTACAGCACTTTCATTGTTTGGTTTATTTACGCAAGTGCCGCAAGTCTTAATCACTCCCATAGCTGGGGTGATTGTGGATCGCTGGAACCGTAAATACTTAATGATGCTTGGCGACACGGTCAGCGGGTTGTTGACCATCACTGTCTTACTACTTTACTTAAGTCATAATTTACAATTATGGCATTTATACTTGGCTGTAGCAGTTCAGGGCACATTTGTGCAAATTCAAGAACTGGCGTACTTGGCATCAGTATCAATGATCGTGCCCAAACAGCAGTATAGTCGCGCTAGCAGCATTGCCTTCCTGGCAGATTCCAGCTCTGCTATCATTGCACCAGCATTGGCAGGTGTTCTCTACGTAGTCATTGGTCTTGCTGGTATTTTAATTATCGATATCACGACTTTTGTGATTGCTGTCAGCACACTGCTACTAGTACGTATCCCACAACCTACTATTGCACAAGCAGAAACGCAAAGTCACACAAACCTGAAGCAGGAGCTTTACTTTGGCTGGCACTATATTACCGCACGCCCCAGTCTGCTTGCTATGCTAGCATTGATGTCGCTGTTTTGGTTTACCTATAATCTTGGCAATTCACTTTCCTCTCCTCTGATTTTGGCACGCAGTGGTAATGATGCCAAAGTATTAGGTACTGTAGCTTCAGCAGCAGGGTTGGGCGGCATTATTGGAGCCTTGCTCGTCAGCACTTGGGGTGGTTTCAAGCGTCGAATACATGGAGTGCTGCTGAGTATGGTGGGTGCTGGCTTGAGCCAAACACTGTTTGGTCTGGGGAGAGTACCGTTGATTTGGTTTCCTGCCCAATTCTGTTCATCTCTCAATTTTCCAATACTTGGCAGTGCCGATGAGGCTATATGGCTGAGGAAGGTAAGACCTAACGTGCAGGGGCGTGTTTTATCTACCCACTCCCTAGTTGAGCGAGTTGCTTCAACAGTAGCATACTTGATAGCTGGGCCACTAGCCGACTACGTTTTTGAACCGGCAATGATGTCTGGCGGGAGTCTGGCACCGATCTTGGGTTGGATATTTGGCACGGGAAAAGGCGCGGGCATGGCAGTGTTGTATGTTATCTCTTCACTCGGTTTATTAGTTGTTGGTTTAAGTGGATACGCCTTCCGCACACTGCGTGATGTGGAAATCATCTTGCCAGACTATGATCCCAGTGCTGAATAGTTGGTGGCGGCGTATCAAACGAGCTTTGAATCCTTTCATTCGGAAGTGAACATGGTTACCCAAAATTCCCTGGACAATAATTGCCGTTTCTGCTGTATTGTCTCTAAAGCTAATGGCGAAGATCCGATTGGCTCGGCATCCACTTACGAACACTGGGTGGCGATGGAGATAGGACTTCCTTGGACTGAAAAATATTTGCAGGAAAATCCCTTGCTCGCGAGGGCGATCGCTCTCATCGAAAAGCTAATTGTTGAGCATGGGATCAAGATTCGAGGTCAGTTGCTCGTCCCAGATAGGGAATACTCTCGTCCTGGTTATACTCGCGTGATGTATTACCGCCGACCCACAAAGCTTTTTGCGAAGTTTGAAAAGTATGAGTTTCTCATCCCTGATTCTGAAGTTGGCTCTTTTGTGATGGCGTTATTGGAAACATTGCTTCACTCGCCAACTGTGCTGCCTGATTGGGAGCAGTATCAGCAACAATCCAGTCAGATTCGTGAGTTAATGGTCTGTACTGATGGTAATGTTGATGTTGCCTGTGCCAGGTTTGGTTATCCTATTTATCGTAAGTTGCGTTCTGAGTTTGCTACTACTTCTAATGGAAAACTGCGTGTGTGGCGATGCAGCCATTTCGGAGGACACCAGTTCGCACCTACCCTCATTGACTTGCCTTATGGACAGTACTGGGGTCATTTGCAGCCAGAAATATTGGAACTCTTGGTTTGGCGCAATGGTTCTGTCACAGGGCTATACCCGTTCTACCGAGGTTGGGCTGGTTTATCAAAGTTTGAGCAAATCGTGGAACGGGAGATTTGGATGCAAGAGGGTTGGGACTGGCTCAATTATCACAAAGCTGGTCAAGTAATAGCAATAGATGAAGCAGATGAAGAGTGGGCTGAAGTACGCATTAATTTCTCGGCAGAAGATGGAAGTATTAAAGGTGCTTATGAAGCTAGAGTGGAAGTAAACGGTTCTGTCATGACAGCTTGGAATTCAGGGGATAAGCAACCCTTAGAAGAGGTGAAGCAGTATCGCGTCAGTCGTTTGGTCAAAGTGAGGTAGCTCTGCGCCAAATTGAATATAATTTTCCACAGATGCAATCTTTAAAACTGACGATTTATGCAACAAAATAAAGTAAGAAAAGCCGTGATTCCAGCCGCTGGTTTTGGGACTCGGTTGTTTCCAGCGACTAAAGTCGTAAAAAAAGAACTTTTCCCCATTATCGATAAAGATGGCAGGGCAAAACCTGTGATTCTGGCGATTGTTGAAGAAGCTATGAGTGCAAGAATCGAAGAAGTTGGGATTGTGGTGCAACCACCAGATAAAGAAATTTTTGCAGAGTTTTTTAAAAGTCCACCTAAAAAAGAACTTTTCGACAAACTTTCACCCCAAAATCAAGAATACAGCAAATATCTTCAAGAATTAGGCAGCAGAATCACAATTTTGACGCAGGAAGAACAAGAAGGCTATGGTCATGCCGTTTTTTGTGCTAAGAAATGGGTGAAAGATGAGCCATTTTTGCTGATGTTAGGTGACCATATTTACTCATCAGATGCTGAAAAATCTTGCACAAGTCAAGTTCTAGATGTTTACAAACAAGTCAATCAAAGCGTTGTTGGGTTGACAGTTATGCCAGCAGACATTATCCATAAAGCTGGCTGTGTGACAGGAGTTTGGCACTTATTTAACTCCCTGCTTTCACTAACCCAAGTTTATGAAAAACCTTCTATTGATTATGCCCGTCAACATCTGCGTGTAGAGGGAATGACAGATGATGAGTTTCTCTGTATCTTTGGGTTGTATGTACTGACACCTAAAATATTTGACTTTTTGGAAGAACATATTCATCAAAATTTTCGGGAAAGAGGGGAATTTCAGTTAACATCCTGTCTGGATAAAGTGCGTCAACAAGAGGGAATGACAGGATATGTTATCAAAGGAAAGTGCTTTGACACGGGATTGCCAGATGCGTATCGGCAGACAATCATTGATTTTAGAATTTAGATATTTGGCGATTCGCCTACTTTAGGCGAAACACCAGTGATGAAATTTACAACAAAAAATCCTCAGTAACCACAAGATTGTTGAAACTGACTTCAACCTTAAATAGTTTGCCTGAGGCTTCACTAAATTCTAACTGAATGACTTTATCAGCTTCCCTCGCAGTGACTTCCTGACTTTCTGACTCAGATGTGTTGGGATTAAGAGTCACTTTCAGCTTCAAACCAGGCGGTAGAGATTCCTCATTGCGATGTTCCTCATAGCAATGAATAACCTGTACAAGCACATCGACTTCATTATTTTCCAACCGTTTTAGATTGAGAATTAAAGCTAAGGTTTGACCATTTAGTAGTAGTCCAAAATCTAATTTTTTCGCCCCAGAATAATGATCAGCTATTGAGTGACTTCTTGCATAACCCCAAACATAGTTATTATCAAGCATTTTCAGAATATTTTTGGTAGATTGCCAACCCTCTTCAAAAACTTCAAGCCACCAATTGGTTAGGTTAACTACTACTTTAGTAGGAATGCTTGTAGCCTGAGTTAGATTTTGTGTCGCTGTATTATTGACTTCAACTACTGATGGTAAAGGAATAGCAGTTGGTGACAAGAAACGTGAGTATAACAAGAGATTGTTTATTTCAGAATCAAACCAAGAAAGCGGTAGCTGATAATAACTATCAGATTTTGGCTCCAAATTAATTGATTGGCAATATTTTACGAGTTCGTCGTAACGCAAAAAACCATGAATATTTAATTGTTCTTCCTCTTCTAAAATTTCCAACAATACATAGAAGTGAGCAACCCTTTTTGGTGAAGTGATGACTTCTTCTGGTACAGTGACAAAATCATCAATCAGATTATCTATGATAATTAAGCAAAGCCGAAATTCACCAAGATTGAGATAACAAAATTCATCAATTAGATTAGCACCACTGTCTTGATTAATTTTGAGATTTGGATTTCGTTCTTTCAGGTAATTTTCAAACCCAAGTCGTGCTAATGCGTTTAAATAAAATTTCCATTGGCTTATATCGCCGAATTGGTTAAAATGATTCTCGCTGATGACTTGTGCTTCCTCAAAAAAATCTGCTTCTAGCAAAACAACTTTTGGGGAAAATATTATTCTCCTATTTTGTGTTTTAAGTATAGATTTTTCAGATATATTCATCTTTTCTCCCCCATTGATTATCTCATGAAAAAGCAATGTATATTTGTTAGCATATATCTGGTTTATGCTGCGTAGGATGAATCACTAAGATAAACGCAGATTTTTTTAGCGAATAAGCTATTTTTACTTTGTTTTTTACCACTAAGTAATTCTGCTTTTGCCTGTTTGAATGTTTGATTCCAGGCAAAATCTCTAATTTCTGCAACAAGATTTTTTAGATATTCAGGTTCCTGAGAAATTCTTGTTGACTGAGATTGATTCAGCGATTGTAAAAGTTTCTCTAAAAAAATCTCCTCTGTTCGATACTGGACAATTTCCAAAAAATTTTCTAACTGCATAATACGTCTGGCTTTACTCCATTCGATTCCCCAATGTTTACCAATTTCACTTAAGGATATACTCTCTTGGTAATAAAGTCGCAAGCCTTCTGGTAATCGTTGAGCAAAATTTTTGTAACCTCTACTTTTTTTCAAATCTTCAATCCGCTGGTGAATCACCTCTTTGATTGTTTGAGATAACACTTGTTCAAACAAGTCTTTACAGATTTCTTGTAATTTTTCTAATTCTACGTCTTCTGGCTCACGGTCTGTGTGATAAGGTAATTCTGGATTAGGAAAATAATCATTGGTTGAATTATCATACACTTCCATAGGTACAGTTTTGGTACTACCTGTTTTTTTGTAAAGCCAGTCTTGACGCAAGATTTCTGCTATGCGTTTGAGATGATAAATTAATGTATTATGAGAAATCATAATATTTTTTTGCTGCAACAAATACTGCATTTCTTGCAGTTGGCTTGCTGTTGGTTCAGAACAGCGTCCTTTTTGGCGTGTTTTTAGTCTGTCTCGTTGGTACACTGTTTTAAAAGCATTTACAATTTCATAGTCTTCTGTTAAAAGAAGCCCAGACAAAGAACGGGTTATAGATTTACATAGTAGTCCCCAATCACTAGGAGTCGCTAACCCAAACTCCCACAAAAATGACTTGATGTCTTCATTTTGACGGGTGAGTCTGTGAATCCAATTATCTAAGCTTTCGTTAGAACCTAAGTTGGGATTAAAGCTGCGCAAAATGTCAACGCTAAAAAATTTTCCGCCTTTTGCAATGGGTCGAGTTGTGCCATCATGGTTATTCAAGATATGTTGAGTTTTACCCTCACTATCTAAAACCACCAGTGCTTTACCATCGTCGTTTAAAACGAAGGGAAGTAAATCCGTGTACTTAAAAAGATTTTCTGCACTGACGTTGTAGATGTGAGGGATGGTTTTGCAGGTGATGAGAATTTTGTGTGAAACATAGCAGCGTAGACAAAGTCCGGCGATCGCACGTTGGTAAATGTCGTCATCTAAACGAAAAATGTTCCACAAAACTGTTTGAACTTGTTTATTTTCTTCTGTCGATAGCGTGGGTTTAGTGCTGAAATGAGGGAATTGTGTTTTAAAAAACTCCTTAGCTTTAGAGATTTCCCTGTGGTGTTTTAGATGAACATCTTCCCCTATAGGAAGTATCTGCATTTGCCAATATTTAGTTGGTGATGCCATAGTAATTTAAATTACTTAACGCCTGGTAAAACACGATACTACGAAGCAGCACCAGAGACTATTTTTTGATTCATCTTCTGGGGGCTATATTTACATATAGGTTTTTATTTTGGGAAGATATGCAGCTATATTTATAACCCTTGGCGAGAGTCGGCGACTAGTGCAAGATATTGGTTAACGTTTCTGAGTGCCGATACCGTCACATAAAGTGCGATCGCTCTCACTAACATCACGATTATTCTTCAGATAATCACGCACCCAGTCGCAACCATACGCCATTACCTTATCTAAATCAACGACTTGATCCAAATTCCACAAAATCACTGTCTTGTCGTCACTTGCCGAAGCGAGCTTTTTACCGTCAGGGCTGAAAGCAACTCCCCAAACCCTTTTGTTATGTCCATTGAGAGTAACCAGTAAAACAGGTAACTTGCCTGTCTCCATTTTCCAGAGTTTCACCGTGTTGTCTGCACTCGCCGAAGCAATCATCTTGCCGTCAGGGCTGATTGCAACTCCAAAAACCGTAGCCCCATGTCCTTCAAGAGTAGTCAGCAAAGTGCCGTCTGGCTTCCAGAGTTTCACCGTCTTGTCCTCACTTGCCGAGGCGATTGTATTGCCGTCGGGGCTGATTGCAACTCCCCAAACTCCAGCTTTGTGCCCTTCAAGAGTTTTCAGCAATGTACCATTTTTGTCCCACAGTTTCACCGTTTTGTCTGCACTTGCTGAGGCAATCATCTCACCGTCAGGGCTAAAAGTAACATCCCAAATCGGTTGTAGATGCCCCTCAAGAGTTTTCAGCAAAGTGCCGTTTTTGTTCCACAGTTTCACCGTGCTCTCCCAACCCGCTGAAGCGATAGTGTTCCCATCGGGGCTAAAACCAACTCCCCAATCCCCAGCTTTGTGTCCCTTAAAAGTATTTAGCAAAGTGCCGTTTTTATTCCACAATTTGACTGGACTGTCCAAGCCCACCGACGCGATTGTATTACTATCAGGACTGAAAGCTACTCCATAAACTGCATTTTTGTGATCCAGCGTCACAGGTAAAATGTTATCCTGCTTCCAGAGTTTAACCGTTCCATCATCACTTGCCGAGGCAATTGCCTTACCGTTAGGACTGATTGCAACTCCGATAACTGCTGCACTATGACCTCTGAAGGTAGTCAGCAACGCGCTATCTAGTTTCCAGAGTTTGATAGTCTTGTCCCCACTGACCGAAACTAGAATTTTGCTGTCAGGATTAAAAGCGACTCCCCACACTCTATCGCTATGTCCATTAAGCGTAGTTAACAACTCACCGTTTTTGTTCCACAGTTTAATAGTATCATCCCAACTTCCCGAAGCAATTGTCTTACCATCAGGGCTGAAAGCAATACTCGAAACTGAACCTTGATGTCCTTCAAGAGTTTTTAACAACGTGCCGTCCTTGTTCCACAATTTGACAGTGCTGTCCCCACTAGCCGAAGCTAGAGTCTTACCGTCAGGGCTTATTGCAACATCCCAAACTATACTTTTATGCCCAGCAAGCGTGGTCAGCAACGTGCCGTTTTTGTTCCATAGTTTGATGGTGCTGTCTTTACTAGCCGAGGCGATGGTACTTCCGTCGGGGCTAAAAGTAACTGCCTGAACTGAAGATCCATGTCCTTTTAAGGTAGTCAATAAGGCAGATACCTTGCCCGACACTCTCCAGAGTTTGACACTACTGTCGTCACTTGCCGAAGCAATTGTCTTACCGTCAGGGCTGAAGGCAACGTTTAAAACCCCAGCTTCATGTCCCTTAAGAGTAGTTATCAACGTGCCGTCACGCTTCCATAATTTAATAGTCTTGTCTGCACTTGCTGAAGCTAGAGTCTGACCGTCCGGGCTTATTGCAACTTTGTAAACCGTAGCCCCATGCCCCTCTAAGGTTCTCAGCAATGTGCCATCTTTGCTCCATAGTTTAATGCTACTGTCGTCACTCGTCGAGGCGATTATGTTACCATCTGGGCTGAAAACTGCACTTTTAACTTCACCGTTGTGCCCTAACAAGCGGTTGTACTCAATCGCCCCATAAACTACCTGCCGCAGCACCGATTCAACCTTATTCTGAGTGTCGGCGTCTACCGCTACTAACTTTTGTAGTTTTCGCCTCGCCCTAATTGCTTCTTTAAGCGCGTCCAACTTTTGATTTGAAGCAAACAGGGCTGCTGAGGATTCACTAATCGCTTTGATTTCACTCTTGGCTGAATTCTGCCATTGCCACCAAGCTGCCCCAGCTAGTATTAAGGTTACCACCAAACCACCAGTAAGCCCAAAAACAGTTAGCTGTCGTCTGCGCCTCTGTTTTTGCTGCTCTTGTTTGCGCCATTTAATGCTAGCGTTAATAAAGCGTCGTGCTCGTGGTGTTAGTTCGTCTCTCCGTTGTTTGTACCAATCTTCTGCTACTGCTAGCTGCGTTCGTTGTAATAAGGCTTCTGGGTTTTGATTGCTATTTTCCCAGTCACGTATTTCTTGCTTGAGTCTTTCTTGCCAAATACGAAACTCACGGTTAGCGTTCACCCACCCACGCAGATTTCCCCATTCCCGAATCAACGCTTCATGGACAATTTCTACTGTTTCTATTTGCTCAGTTTCATCCCACCCAGTCACCAGCAAACGCGCATCAGCTAAACGTTGCACCAAACCCCAATTTTCATTCCCCACTTCGTTGCGAGTCGCCACACGCCTAGTGTCTTCCGTCCCTTCCCCTGGACGCACTAACTGAATAAAAACTCTTTGCGCTTGTTGTTTCTCTTCCTCAGATAGGTTTTTTAAAACTTCATCAGCGTGTTTTGCTAAAGCTTTTTCTAAACCGCCAATTTCTTCATAAGCCTTGTGAGTCAGATACCAATTTTTCTGTTTTGACCAAAGCTGAGTTAAAGCAAATTCTAAAAGAGGTAAACGACCGGGGCATTCGCCCACACTATTAATAAGTTTACTTGTTAACCCCTCCTCCAATTCCACCTTCATTTTTAAAGCAGGTTTTTCAATTGCATCTCGCAATTCCTCTTTGTCCATTGGAGTCAATAACAATGGAGTGTATTTTTGCAAAGCCTTCCCCATTGGTTGATAATCAAGCACAATTCCCAAAAAATCTGCTCGCAGCGTCAATACCAGCGTCAACGCTCGAACAGATTTTACAGCCAAAAGTAGTACATTCAAAAAACTGTCACGTTCTTCCTGGGTAGCAAGAGTGTAAAGTTCTTCAAACTGATCTGCCACTAACACCAAACGCTGATACCCTGAGGAGTGAATGATATTTTCGAGAAAATTGCATAATGCTGTCTCATCATGTCGCAGGTTTACTTCAAATTCTAATTCTGCTAACCTACTATTAGCTTCTCCTGATACTTTTGGTTGTCGTTGTACTGAAGACTGGCAATATTTGTTTAGGGCGATCGCCAAAGAATCAAACGGATTTTTCCCCGGACGAAAACTGACTATCCCCACATTTTCAACACATCTTAAACGCTTAATCAACCCTGCAAACACTACAGAAGACTTTCCACTCCCAGAAGCACCAACTACAGGAACTAGCGGTTTGCTGTTTACTGCTTCCACTAAAGAAGCAATAAATTTCTCCCTACCAAAAAAGAAGTCTGCGTCTTTCTCCCCAAACGCAGATAAACCGTGATAAGGACATTCAGGAAGTTCACCAGAAAGTCCTCCTAAATCTTCCCAACTCGGTGGCGGTTCAGTGGTATTTTGACAGATAATTGGCAACCAGTTTACTCCTGGTAGCTGCTTTGCAATATCTCGCTCATCTGCAAGTTCAGAGAGTTTATCTCTGGCTTGGCGGACGGAATTAAATAAAGATTCCCCTTGAGAAAAAGAGCTTAAAAAATATTGGAGAAACTTTTGTGCTAATTTATCTGGTACTTCTTCGCGCCAGACAATAATGTAGGGAAGATTTAAAGAAGCTAATTGCCTTGCTAAACCTAAACCATTACAAGAATTGAAGATGGCTAATTTTAAACCTTTGTTAATTGCTGTCGAGAGGGTTCTTTTGATTTCTGCTAAACTTAAACTATCATTAGGATTAATATTGATGACACCTATTTGACCATCAGCTTGAGTTTCACTATGACCGCCAAAAAACAGAATATCGCAAGGTTCTTCCCAGAGGGCGTTAAATTCTGAACGATTTGGTTCAGTAAGAACAATAAGTTCCGCTGCTCGTTTGTGCAATTTTTGGAGCAATTCCTTATCTACATTAGTATCAATGTTTGTACTATCTCCAAAAATACTGAGAATTCTAGCTCTTCTAATTTTACTAGCAGTCGATGATTTTTTAGACGTGGTAGAACTTGCAACACACGAGTGAAAACGAACAGCCGCTTCACAAGAGAAATTTTGAGCCAAAAAATCCCATTCCTGCCAAGGCAGTCGATGTAAAATATCCTTGGTTGTCTGTGAGCCAACTTTCTGTGTGTTGATAACCAAACGAATTTCTGGCTGGGGGTGTTTTGGCAATGCTTGTTTTAATTCTGATTGAATAGGGTAAAGCCACTGATGAAGGTGACTACATAAACGCTGGGCAGAATCGTAACAATCTGTATTGGAAATATGAGTAACTTGGTTCTTTTTAAAACCACCTCTAGAATGCTGTAGTAACAAGTAGTATTGCTCTTTCCAACGTTGATAGGAAACTGGAATTTCCGGATTTGGGGGTAATTGTACTTCTAGTTGTGTGATGTTACGCTGTGCGTTTGCGATCATCACCTCAAGATTGAGATTACCAAACCCGCACTCAAAGTTTCCGTCACCAAACTCCAAGTTTACCCATATTTCCATAAACAACCAGCCTAAATTAGTTGACTTAAAGCATGACTATTTTTGTTCTAAAAAAAATCCTAAAATCAATAATTAAAAACAAAAAAAGATTAACAAACTGCAGAAAATACTATTACTTTTTTTATCCTTGTCTTTTTTTAAGGTAGCATGCAACCCTGCTTTTCTATTTATCCGCTGCTATTAATTGTTGCTGATTTATATTAAATTCAGCCTGCTTGATGCTGCGAGCATCACTACTCTCACGACGAGTTGGAACCCCGCGATTAGGTGGTATTCGAGCTTGTATCTGATTCTGTTTAATAGTTTTGACGGTTCGAGGTGTATTTTGCAAGAGCAATAAATTATGTGTCTCTGCATAGTTAGCGGATACAGTTATTATTCCTACTATAGGAATCCGGTTTGATGAGTGTGAATTGACAAAGTAGAGGTAGGGAACACAACGACCAAGCTCAGTGCATCGCGCTTAACGCTTAACAGGGAAAGCTTAATAGGGAACACCCGAACGCTTAACATAAACTGTACTGAATTCCGTTCAAAAATCAAATAGGAATTCTATAGTAACGAAATAATAACATATTATGATTTCATTTTTTCTCCTTGATAAAACTTTTCATAATACAACTTCACCAGTGCGTAGTAGGTCAATTTATATCTTGCACCTGGTCAAAAATGTCAAAAGTATTACATTTTATTTCACTCCGTTTTGTCCGCCTAGGACTGTAATACCGTTTCACTTTAAAGTTAGAACAAACGCGGGTAAGTGGGGGAGTAGGTGAGACAGCGCTCTTGGTAGGGTTTCCAACGCCCTATGGCGCTCCGCCACGGCAAAAGGCTATCGGGAACCCGAAGGGGGAAGTAGGGGGAGTCAAATGTATCAAGATTTTTGTGAAAGGGTATAAGTCCCAGGCTAATAGGTAAAGTCCATTAAAATGGAACGGCACGTGCTACAACGGGGGGAACTCCCCTTCAAGCATTTGTTGGGTTTCGCAAAGCCTCAAACCAACCTAAAATTACCCTTAACTGAACCGTATTGAAACATAAAATCTGTGTATGGTGTGCATTAGCAACAGAGTACGGCACTAAAGTTTATGGCTTAGGTGCGCTTTTGACTCCTACATTACGCAACGTCTTAAATAGTTTATGGCTTAGGTGCGCTTTTGACTCCTACATTACGCAACGTCTTAAATTTAACTCTAATTGCTCTGGTTAATTTTTCGTTAGATACTTATAAATTTTTCCACCCACCTACTTAACTGAACTGTATTGATGTATTTACCGAAAAAACTCATAAGTAGTGATTCAGGGCTAATATAGCAGTCCTATTTCATTTGTGAAAAAACAAAGTAAATTTGTAGATTCTTCTTCCCTGTTAAGCGTTAAGCGTTCCCTACCTCAACGAGTAATTTCACAACTCCTGCACGGATTGCTATAACTATTTTATCAAATATTCAAACTGTTATTCAATAACAGTTTGAATGTCGTATTTTCTTATAATAAGCACGGATTCAACAAAGTATGAAAGAAACAGAATTAAAACATCATTTTTGTTAAATGATGACAAAACGAAATCAAAAAAGGCGTTAAAACATTGATCAACACTAGTGATAGATAAACACCATGTTGGAATCTCAAAATACCTTAAGCTCTTCAACTTTAGGAGCGGCAAATTCTTCTAGGGCATTAAATATTCAACCCACAAATAGTTTTGAGAAAGATGGTCTTTTAAATAATACTTCGAGCCTGAGTGCCTCTTCACAATCTTTATTAGATGCAGATCAAGAGTCTTATGATACAGCAATAACCCTTCCGAATATTGCTAATCCTAATCCTAATCCTAATCCCATATTTACAAGCGCAGCAATTTTTCCTGATTTTAATGGTGATGGAAAGAAGGACAAGTTTTGGCGTAACCCTCAAACTGGTGAAAACGCTATCTGGCTAATGGATGGTACAAATGTTGCCTCTCAGGCTGCGTTGAAAACAATGAGTTCAGATTGGGACGCTAAATTTGCAGATTTCAACGGTGACGGCAAAACTGACGTCATCTGGCGCAATACCAAAACGGGTGATAACACCATTTGGCTGATGGATGGCACAAATATTGCCTCAGAGGCAGCTGTGGCGAATGTCCCTACAGACTGGACTTTCAGTCCTGGTGAGTTCAATGGTGACGGCAAAACCGACCTTGGATGGCACAATACAAAAACCGGTGAGAATGCTGTATGGCTGATGGATGGAACACAGGTTCTGGCTTCGTCTGCTTTGGAGGCGGTTAATCCAAACTGGACAGGGACTATTGGTGATTTCAACGGTGATGGTAAAACTGACACCTTATGGCGTGATAAAACAACAGGTGAAAACACTCTTTGGATAACCAATGGTAACACCGTTACTAAAACTGCATTGCCAACCCTTGGTACAGATTGGCAGCCTAGTCTTGCAGATTTCAATGGTGATGGTAAAACCGACATCCTCTGGCGTAATGATAAAACAGGTGAGAACTCTACCTGGCTAATGGATGGCTCAAACGTTGTTTCTCAGACTGCCTTACCGACACAAAGTGCAGGTTGGACATCCAGTGTTGGTGATTTTGATGGTAATGGTAAGACAGATCTGCTTTGGTCTAATCAGCAGACAGGTGAGAGCAAGATTTGGACCATGGATGGTGCAAATGTTGTCAGTGACACTGCTTTACCGACACAAAGTGCAGCTTGGAAACCAAGTATTAGCGATGTTGATGGAGATGGCAAGACTGATATCTTCTGGCGCAATTACCAAACAGGTGAGAACAAGGTTTGGCAGATGAATGGTTCTACCCCTACTGAATCTGCTCTACCGACAGTTGACAAAGCGTGGCAGACTGCCTAAGAATTTTTGTATAATTCGTAATTTGTGATTCGTAATTGATTTGTTCTTGCAAGTCATCAATGACAAATTATTTGAGATTTAACTGAAATGTTCAGATTCCCGACTTCTTATAAAAGTCGGGAATTTTGTTGTTGACACACGCGAGTGCGTGCCCGTAGCGGCTCAGGATTTAAGACTGCTATAGCAACTTTATATAGAAGTAGTAGAATGCATCTTCTGTATAAATATGTCTGGTTTTCTGGCATGCTCACTGTAGCCGATGATAGCTATTTAATTCGAGGCTATATTACACGCAATTGATAACTACTACGCTCATCTGTGTTATTAACAACATATTTGTTATTAGCAAATACAGTTTGATCACAAATAACAAAAATAACAGATGTTATGTCTTAACAGAAACATGCAAAAAAAACAGTTAAAAAAATAATGAACACTAGTCATAAACAAACATTATGTTTGCATCTGGGATCTTGGACTCTTCTAAAAGTACTAGTGCACTCCAATCTCTCCCAACCTCCGATAATTTTATAAACACGGATGGTTTGAATTCTGTTATAGGCATTGGACGCTCTTCTTTGCCATCACTGCTAGAAGATTCGATGCAGCCTGTAGATACTGTCACTACAAAAACAAATTCTAATCCTAATCGTTTGTTCAGTAGTACGGGAATTGTTGCCGATTTTAACGGTGATGGCAAAACTGACAGATTGTGGCGCAATTCTCAAACAGGTGAAACTGCTGTTTGGCTTATGGATGGCTCAAAGCCGACAGCCGGATCCTTACCGAAGGTAGACTCATCTTGGGACTTTGCTTATGCCGATTTTAACCGTGATGGCAAAACTGACATCTTTTGGCACAATAAGACTACGGGTGAGAACTCCATTTGGCTGATGGATGGCACAAAAATAGCTTCTGCGGTTAATTTGGAGAAAGTCGATCCATCGTGGACTGCTAGCATTGCTGATTTTAATGGCGATGGTAGAAGCGATATTTTCTGGCGCAATTCCAAAACTGGTGAAAATGCCACTTGGCTGATGGATGGCACAACAGTAACCAGTGCAGCTTTTTTGCCCAAAACTGATTCACAATGGTCTTACAGTATTGTTGATTTCGATGGTAATGGCAAAAGCGACATCTTTTGGCGTAATCAAACAACGGGAGAAAATGCTATTTGGTTTGTAAATGGTACCGACACATCAGAATATTCTCTATCGAAAGTAGATCCGTCTTGGAATTATAGCCTTGGCGATTTTAACGGTGATGGTAAAACCGACTTGCTCTGGCACAATAATCAAACGGATGAAAATGCTGTTTGGCTGATGAATGGTATTTTCGTCAGCTCAGGTTCTCTGGACAAGAAAGATTCTTCCTGGAAATCTAGTATTGGTGATTTCAACGGTGACGGCAAGAGTGACATCTTCTGGCATAATGCTCAAACTGGTGAAAACACTGCTTGGTTGATGGATGGCACATCCGTTGAGACTGCAGCTTTTCTGCCCGCAACTGATCCAGCTTGGCAACCCAGCATTGGCGATTACAATGGTGATGGCAAGAGTGACATCTTTTGGCGTAGATACGACACTGGTGAGAATAGTATCTGGCAGATGAATGGTACTACAGTTTCTGCATCTTCTACAGATGCTGTTCCGGTAGAGTGGTCTGTTTTCTAGAAATTTGTGGTGATGCAGATTATAAACAATGTACACGTAGATGATCGAGTTATCATCTGCGTGCATGTTTTTTTATCTTTTCATCCTTTCTTCTAAGGCTTCTCGTGCGTGTTCTCGATCATCAAAATGGATTTTTTCTGTTCCAAGAATTTGGTAGTCTTCGTGACCTTTTCCGGCAAGTAAAACGCCGTCTCCAGGTTGTGCTTGCAATATGGCAGTACGAATGGCGGTTGCGCGATCGCCCATCACTATCGGCTTTACTGTTTCTGGAATTCCTTCTAAAATATCCTGCAAAATCCTTTCTGGGTCTTCAGTACGGGGATTATCGGATGTCACTACAGCGACATCTGCTAATTGAGCAGCTATTTTACCCATTTTCGGGCGTTTGGTGCGATCGCGATCGCCTCCACACCCAAACACGCAAATCATTTTCCCTGGAATAAACGCTCGCGTTGCTTTGAGCAAATTCTCCAAACTATCTGGTGTGTGGGCATAATCCACAATAACACTGATATCTTGCTCCGGAAGAATTTGTACTCTTTCCATCCGTCCCGGAACTCCGGGAAACTCAGGTATAACAGATGCGACTAACTGTAAATCTAACCCCAAGTGTAAAACTGCTCCTACTGCTGCCAGTAAATTTTCTAGGTTATATTGACCAACAAGCGGTGAACGAAAAGCAACCTCACCTTTTGGTGTATGCAATGTACCACTGACACCATTCGGTTCATAACTCAGGTTACTCATCCACAAATCAGCTGTAGAATCATTAACACTATAACTCCAGACTTTCTCTGCGTTTAAGGATGCTATTAACCGCTTGCCGTAGGAGTCATCAGCGTTAATGATTGCCCGTCCCTTAAGATATTGAGGACTAAACAGCAGTGCTTTTGCTGTAAAATAATCTTCCATATCAAGGTGAAAGTCCAGATGGTCTTGGGTAAGATTGCTAAACACCCCTACCTCGAACTGACAACCCAAAATTCGACCCTGCGCCAAAGCGTGGGAACTCACTTCCATCACTCCGTACTCATTCCCAGCATCAAAAGCCGTCGCTAGCTGCTGTTGCAGTTCCACTGCAAACGGTGTTGTATAAGCAGCAGTTTGGACAAAACCATGCCAACGAGTGTAGAGAGTCCCCATTAAAGCTGTTGGCAGATTTGCTTGATGCAGAAAATACTCAATCAGGTGGGTGGTTGTGGTTTTACCATTTGTGCCCGTCACACCTACAAGTTTGAGTTTTTGTCCAGGATAGTCGTAGAAAGTCGCTGCTAATTGGGCACAGGCTTTTGTGATGTTATCAGTGCTGATCACACAAGCAGATGGTGTCGGTGGATGTTTCTGTGCTGCTTGAGGAGAAATAATTGCAGCTACAGCACCAGCGGCGATCGCACTTTGCCAAAAGTCTCCACCATCAACTCGTGTTCCAGGCATCCCAATAAACAAATCTCCCGCAACGCAAGCATGGGAATTTGTCTTTAAATTCTTGATTTCGGCATCCATTGCTGGATGTTGTGGTAACTGCACAACATCATCTACAGTCGCTAGTAACTCCCGCAGTTTCATTTTGTGAACCTCGTCACACATTCTGATTTTGCTTATTTTGCACTATGTTTTCTGTTTATACAAATACTTTGAGTTAATTGAATTGGGAATAGGCAACGGGCAACAGGAGTTTTTGGTTGACACTCTGCGCTCTTTTGACACGCAGATTCTTGCGTCCCAGGAATTCCAACGAATTTACCCTCCGCGCATTTCATTTTCGACATAAATAACGTTTGATTGTCAATTCATTCAATTTCTTGACAATCAAACTTCGGAGCTTTCATGCTTCCGTTTGAATCCCCATAAAAATTTAAACCCCCACCCAAAACTTACCACTTAATAGTTGTGCGGGCAATACGGTTCGGTGAAGGGGTAAAGGTGCTTCCCACGAACTTTAATCCTTGCCCTTTAACACTTCGGCTCACTTCGACGCTGCTTACAGAATTTCCTGTTCCCAATAATCGCTGTTCTCTTATTCGATCAATTGGAAAAAACTTTTCGATTAACTGTACTTGGCTTATCTGCTATTAAAAAAAAAGTGGGAGCAGGCATACCAAACGCCATTAAAGCTCCCACTTACCATTTACCGCTGAAGAGACAGGAATATGTACAGACACTGCCAGTGATTTAGGGGGCTAATGTGCAGGTTAAAGACAATGCCTGTACGGGCTAAATATTCCTGGTGCGGCAAATGTAAACTTGATTATTCATATTGATTTTTCTCAACAACTAGTCAGTAGATCATTTTGTGATATACTTTCTATTTCTTTGGTGATTTTTGGTAGAAGGTGTATCACACTTTATGGTATGTGATACACCCTGATAACAACACCCTTGAAGTCGTTTACCTTCTTTAATTTAATCGATTTACTCATAGCTTGGTTGCCACTTTGGCAGTTTTTTTATTTTTTGAAAGCTCATCAATAACAACACAATTTTAGATTTTATCTTTGAAAAATTCTTTATTTCATATTAGTCAAGTTAAGTAAAAAAAAAGAGTGGGAGCAAGCATACCAAACGCTATCAAAGCTCCCACTTACCATTTACCGCTGAAGAGACAGGAATATGTACAGACACTGCCAGTGATTTAGGGGGCTAATGTGCAGGTCAAGGACAATGCCTGTACGGGCTGAATATTCCTGGCGCGGTAAATGTAAACTTGATTATTCATATTGATTTCTCTCAACAACTAGTCAGTAGATCATTTGAGGATATACTTTCTGTTTCTTGGGTAATTTTTGTGAAAGATGTATCACACTTTATGGTATGTGATACACCCTGATAACAAAACCCTTGAAGTCGTTTACCTTCTTTAATTTAATCGATTCACTCATAGCTTGGTTGCCACTTTGGCAATTTTTTTATTTTTTTTGCAAACTACCTAACACAACATAAATTAGTAATCAGTCCAGATAGTTCCTCACTTTTGTGGCTGAATCACTATGAGTATAGCTTAACTTGAGGAAAGTACAAAAATCGTCCTTCACAAGGCTCTCAAGTCTACTTTTGTGCTTCTTTCTGTCACAAATTAGTGTGGGGTTAGACCCCTGATTTCGTATGAATAAATGATGGGTTAGACCCCTTATGATTCTATAAATAAATGATGGGTCATACCCCTTAATCCGTAGTAATTTATAATTTCATGTGTTGTCTGAAAGTTAGAGTTTGATTACACACCTAAAGTATGCCAGTTGGTGAGTGTAAGCGCTCTTGCTGATTCCCCAATGATATGATGTCCGCCAAGTCACCCATAATAAAAGCATCTCTGTTTCTTGGCGTCTGGTATGTCTTTGCAGGATAAATTATGGCAGGTCAATTTGAACTGATATCTAGCACCCTCCGGGTTCGCCCTATGGCTAACGCCACGCCTTACGGTGAGACCAGCGCTGCGGGAGGGAAAGCCGTCATTCGCGCTGGTCTCACCAGATACCTAGGTCGGGAGACCCTCATCAAGTACTGGCTCCCTTACACCCCTACAACGCCAGGTGCTTCAAGTCGGGAAACCCGCCCAACGCACTGGCTCCCCTTACACCCTTACACCCCTGTGTTTCTCCAGAGTTTGAAGGCAAAGTTGCAATTATTATAGGTGGAAGTTCTGGAATCGGTCGGGCGACGGCGATGCTCCAGCAGGGAGCCGAAGCATTGCTGATCGCCTTTGGTAAAGCAGGCGCAAAAGTTGTCGTTGCGGCTCGTCGTGACTCTGAAGGCGAAGAAACCGTGAGTCAGTCTTTGGTTGTAGATGGCGGTTATGTAGCTACCTGATGCTTTGTAAACACTTAGCAAAAATGTTATTGGCAATCAAAAATGCGACTTTTTTTGAAACACAATCTTTCACTGCTAAGCACAGCAGATGAAGTCTAGAAATTTCAAACTTCAATACGGTTTAGTGAATTGTGCTAATTTTTATGTATAGCAGTCGCCAGGTAGATTAGGACACGAACTAATGAGAAAACATGGTCACCAAGAGACTTTCAAGTCTGTTAAGAGCGATGCATTGAGCGTGGTCGTTGTGTTCCCTGTTCCCTGTTAAGCGTTCCCTGCTATATTAATCTTTACGTATAATGGTTGACAATGGAGTATGTTTGCGCATATCCAATATATTTGCCAGAGATTCTTTACCCTGACTCGGCGAGACATTTTGTTCTGGTGGTAAAACTGTGACTACAGTTTCTGTTCGCTTGGGCATTGCGACAACAGGCGTCCTTGGTTTTGATGGCACAAAAGCTGGTACGTTCTTCTTGGGACGGGGTTTTGATGCTGGACGACGTTTTGCTAAGCGTTTTTGATAGCGGTTAATGTTATTTGTGACTTCTTGAGGCTGTGCCCGACGGTTTAGCAGTAGGAATATTATTAAGGTACCACTACCACAACTCAGAGCAATAGCAGCCACCATCCATAAAGGTGTAGGGTTGATTGCTTTGGAGGGTGCTTTAATTGGTTTGATAATTTCAGCTTGGGCGATTTCTGCTTCCTCTGGTTGCATATGCCCCACATAGCCCAAGCTGTACAAGGCAGCAGCAGTACTACCTAGAGAAATCAATAACAACCCTGCTGGCAATAGCCAAGTATGACGTACAAGCAGATTTATCAGGAAATTTTTATTCCCTGTCGTTGGTGGAACTTTCTTCCCCGACTTGGGTATAGGTGCTTTTGATTGCGATGACTGCTGCTGTATACTCTGGCTATTTTCCATAGTTGCTTTGCTCATTTTAACCCTCCAGTTTTAGATTATACTGAAGGGTTAACCAGGATGTATCCGTAGAAACTCATGTAGTTTCAGTATAGTTTCTTAAAATACTAGTAACTTAATCTGATATTTGTTTCTACGCTATTTGTATTTATTAATACTTTTTGCTAGAGGGCGGGAAATCAGTTTTCCTCTTGCGTTGTTGAGGAAGCAGAATGTCTTTCGAGAGCCAGTTGGATTAATCTATCAACTAATTGGGGGAAAGAAACACCGCTATGCGCCCAAAGTAAAGGGTACATACTTGTTGCTGTAAAGCCTGGTAATGTGTTGATTTCGTTAATGAAAACTTCTCCTGTAGCTTCGACGTAGAAAAAATCTACTCTTGCCAATCCAGCAGCGTCAACAGCAATAAAGGCGCGCATTGCCATTTCCTGAATTTGACGAGTGACAGCTTCCGGTACAGGTGCTGGAATCAGTAAACCTGCTTTTCCTTCTGTGTATTTAGTATCGTAATCGTAATAATCGCTTGCGTAAGTAATTTCACCCATAACTGAAGCTTTCGGACTATCATTTCCTAAAACGGCACACTCTAATTCTCGTACGACAACTCCAGCTTCAACGATTATCCTTCGGTCGTAGCTGGCGGCGTTATCTAATGCTGCTTCTAATTCTGGTCTTGTTCGCACTTTGGCAATACCGACCGATGAACCTAAATTAGCAGGTTTGACAAAGCACGGATAACCCAAAGTCGCCTCAATTTCGTCACACAGTTTGGGGAAAACACAAGGATTCGACCAAATTTGCGCTCTATTTAACGCTTTGTATTTTACCTGCGGCAATCCCGCTTGGGCAAAGGCTGTTTTCATGGCAATTTTATCCATTCCCACCGCCGAACCCAACACTCCAGAACCAACAAAGGGAACCTGCATTAAGGTGAGTAACCCTTGTATTGTGCCATCTTCACCGTTGGGACCGTGGAGAATGGGAAACCAAACGTCTACTTCTGCAACTTGGGAAGGAGATTGCCAACGGCCCAGAACTTGATTTTTGGCAACTGATAATTGATCATTAGGTGTACTTGGCAATTGCAGCGGTGTTCCGGATTCCAAAACTTGTTGCGGCACATCCCCTGCTAGCCAACGTCCATCTTTCTGGATGTAGAAAGGCAAGATTTCATACTTATCAGTATTTTGCTCTGTCGTTAAAGCTCTGGCGATCGCCCGCGCTGAACTTATAGAAACTTCATGTTCTCCCGAACGACCACCAAAAAGCAATCCCACCCGCAGCTTTGTCATCGGAAATACCTCTGTCACGCCTCAAATTCAGATAGCGTAGCACAACTTGGCAAAGTTGCTCTATTTTTCTTGACTGAGCCATCACAGACACAAACTCAAATTCTAATAAGATTTTTCCGAGAAAGTGTTGATTGTATAAAACCCTGAAAAATTCGCTGATGATTGGGATCATTTGGAGAAAGTTCTGGATGCCATTGAACACCTATTGCCCAAGGATGATGTTCATGTTCGATTGCTTCAATCACTCCATCTTTCAATGCATATGCAACAGCATGCCAACCAGGCGGGATTCTACGTGCAGCTTGGTGATGAAATGAAACCACAGATATTTGAGTTTTTTGAATCAACTTTGCCAGACGGCTATTTGGATTGATTTTGATTATATGCTCTGTAGATTGCCACAGTCCTGGTTCTGGTTCTAGTCTATGCAAGACGGATGTACCATACTTATCTGGTATATCAGGAATGAGAGTACCACCAGATACTACAGTCAAGATTTGCAATCCTCTGCAAATGCCTAACACTGGTATGTGGTTATCTAAAGCAAAGCGTGCTATTTGGAGTTCAAAAACATCTCTATGTGAATCTACAGAATAAATCTTAGGATGAAACGAGCCATTGTAAAAAACTGGATCAATATCTCCACCACCAGAAAGAATAAGACCATCAAGAGGCTCAAGGAGTTTTAATGGCTCAACCTCTGTTGCTGGCAACAAAACTGGCACACCACCTGCGGCTTGTACAGCATTTGAGTAAGCACTGAGTGGGGATACAGCAGTTGCTTGCTGACGACCATAGGTTGTGATACCAATCTGTGGGGGTTTGGATTCTTGACTCATGGTTTTTGCACACTCTATCACGCCTCAAATTCAGATAGCGTAGCACATCCGGGCAAAGTTGCTGTATCTTGTATTTGTTTGCTCTAGTATTTGTAAATAGCTCCATTTTTAGCTATGTTAATCACATGATAACCTGTAGTTCGAGCAGGCATAATTGTGATTGTCAGAACATTATTCGTAACAGAAGTTTCATACCTCAAACCGCTTGCTTCTTGAGTTGCAGCTTCTTGCGAAGGATCGTAAACGGCAATGTTAACTGGTAGGGAAATATTTTTGAGTTGTGTATTAGCTCCCACAGATAAATCGTTATCCGCACGCCCATCAAGAAAATTGTATTTCAAAGCAGACTTTGTTTGATTGACTAGGACAACTGCAAATGGGCTTTTTGGATTGACTCGTGCGATCGGTTGCCAATAGCCAGGTTGATACGTGCGTGCGGGTGGGTTTTGTGGTGTATTTTGAGCTAGGACTGGAGTAATCCCTATAGCCAAAAAAACTCCTATTACAAACTTTAACTGTCTCCAAGTTAGTTGCTGCATACTTACCTGTTCACTAAAAGAAAAAATGCATGTTCCGAATACTTCGACGTAATTAATACTTACAGGTTCTCACCAGCACTTTTTCTTTGCAAGCGAACTGCGAAACCGCAGCCAAAAAGCGCGATATCGAACCATCCAATCAAACCAAAAGTTCCTCTAACGCTGACAGCTAGCAAACCAAGACCGGAATCTCCTCACCTGTTAAGCTAAAAGCACGAACTTCGGTAATTTTTACTTGAACCAACTTGCCCTTAAGTTTATTGATATCACCAGTGAAAAAGGTGAGACGGTTTCCACGGGTACGTCCCATGACTTGGGTTTTGTCTTTGGTGTTTTGGTCTTCCACTAGGACTTCTTCAGTGCGTCCCATGTAACGTTGCGATCGCTCGGCTGCTTTCATACCAACAAGATGATTGAGTCGTTGCAGGCGATCGCTCTTGGTTTCTTCACTCAATTGCTCATCCCAAATTGCTGCTGGTGTTCCTGGACGTGGAGAATACGCTGCTGTATTCAACAAATCAAAGCCAATATCATCTACCAATTTGAGAGTATTTTCAAACTGTTGTTCTGTCTCACCCGGAAAACCCACAATTGCATCAGCACTAATCGACGCATCTGGCATATACCGCCGAATTGTATCGATTATCCGGCGATATTTCTCATGAGTGTAACCCCGACTCATGCGCTTTAGAACTTCGTTATCTCCAGATTGGAAGGGAATGTGGAAGTGTTCGCACACCTTGGGTAATTCTGCACAAGCTTTGATCAGGCGTTCGGTGAAATAACGGGGATGAGAAGTGGCAAACCGAATCCGCTCAATTCCTGGCACATCATGGACATAGTAAAGTAAATCTGTCAAAGTGTGCAAATGGCGACCTTGCGGCGTGACTCCCGGCAAATCTCGCCCGTAAGCATCAATATTTTGACCGAGTAAAGTCACTTCTCTATAACCAAGCCGCGCTATTTCTTCCATTTCCGCGCGAATTGCTTCGGGTGTACGGGATTGCTCCACACCGCGTACATTTGGAACCACACAGTAAGTGCAGCGTTCATTACAGCCATAAATCACATTCACCCAAGCGCTGACATTACTATCCCGTCGCGGCTTGGTGATATCTTCCATAATGTGAACGGGTTCAGTTGCGACAACTTGGTTACCGTCAAACACTTGTTGTAGCAAATCATTCAAACGGTTAGTGTGTTGCGGTCCCATCACCAGGTCTAATTCTGGCACACGCCGCAACAGTGCTTCGCCTTCCTGCTGGGCAACACAACCTGAAACAACGATAGTTAAGTCTGGTTGCTCATGTTTACGCTTTGCTTGTCTACCAAGATATGAATATACTTTTTGCTCAGCATTATCTCTGATTGTACAAGTATTGTAGAGAATCAAATCTGCTTGATTTGGGTCTTCTGACCACTCAAAGCCCATGTCTTCTAAGATGCCAGCCATACGTTCTGAGTCGGCTTTGTTCATTTGGCAACCGAAGGTGGTGATGTGATAGCGTCGGGATGAAGTGGTCATGGTAACTTCCAAAGGGAATGAGATCGCGAATTGCACTAATGAAAATTATAGATTTTCGATACTATAAATAATGTAGTTTTGTACTACATACAATATTATTCTTAATTTTGCGTAAAAACTCCCCGTCTCATTCGTAGAAGGGTTTGAAGTGGTACGGGAGTCTTATCGCATCATTTTATATTAATGTTTCGATATTTACAACAAATTACCGAACTTTTGGAGTTAAGCAGGAGGTTTCAATGGATGAAGATGTTTTAAATTATCAACTGCGACAGTTAGTAAACGAAGCACAACAACATCCGCCTAAGAGTCGTGAACGAAGGAAAGCGTTGAATCGGTTAATCAAAAAAATTCAGGATTCCGGAAAAATAAAAAGATTTACAGAATGGGAAGATTATCCTCATTTTCAAGACATTTATGACGAAGCACTGGGAAAAACCTGGATGAAAATTTGCGAAAATATCCATAATTACAATCCACAACATCCGGTTATGGCTTGGGTAAATCAAATAATGAACTCACGGTTTTTTGAGATTCTCAGACAAGCCAGACGACAACAAGCAATCTTCTGTCTGGATGAATTATATAGTTTGGAAGTTGGTTTTGATAATTCGGCGAAAGGGCAATTGTCTAGAGTTCGCAAAGAACTAAAAGAAAAAGAAGTATCTCAAACCTACGAAAATAGCGAAAATTATTTACTTAGAGAATTTATCAAAGATGATCCAGAAAGGATTTTACAGATTACTTACATCGGAAATGACATAAATGCCAATTTGCAACGAATTTTATTAATGAGATTAGATGGAGAAGAGTGGAAGTATATATCGGAAAAATTAGATCATCCAATACCAAGACTTTCTGAGCTTTACCAACGGAGTCTAAAAAAGCGTAAGATTATCGATTATTTTCGTAGATATTTACAGTAGTTTACAATCATTCACTCTTTGCACTTCAACATTAAGGATAATTAATTATGAACGCTAACGCTGAACAAATATCTTTTAGAGTTCCTTTGAGTTTTGAGGCTCATGATAAGGCTGATAAGCGCAGACAAGGGATATCAAACAATGAAAATGCCAGAAAAATATATCTCAATACTTTAGCTGTATATGCAGTAGATTCTTATCTTCGCTGTATGGATTTTGAAACCAATCAAGAAGAAGAAGATAATTACAATCCTTGGATGCGGAGTTTAATAGATGTAGCAGAGTTAGAAGTCAAAAATATTGGAAAGTTAGAGTGTCGTCCTGTTTTACCAAATGCAGAATATTTGGAGATTCCGCCAGAGGTTAGATTTGATAGAGTTGGCTATGTAGCCGTGCAGCTGAGCGAATCTTTAAAATCAGCGACGATTCTAGGTTTTACAACTCAAGCAGCCGCAAAAGTTTCTCTGAGTCAGTTGCAATCAGTAGACGATTTACTCGATTATTTGACGGAGAAAGAACAAGCAGCAACAGTTAGTCTTCAGCAATGGATAAAAGGAGTTATTACAGAAGGCTGGCAGACAATTGATGAACTTTTACATCCGCAACAAATCGAATGGATGGGGTGTAGAAGTTTCAGTATCACACGCGGTAGAAAAATTGATTTGGGTTTGGAGTTAAATGGCGAATCTGTTGCTTTGATTGTGACGCTCGCAGCAGAAAATCAGTTAGCAATTAAAAATCAAGATGAAGTGAAAATTTTGATACAAGTGTCTCTCCCTAAAGATGAATATATACCTGGGGAAAAAGTGTATATATCTGAAGGATTAAAGGTGGCTGTGATTGATGATCAGGGAGAGGAAGTTTTAGATACGACTTCTCGGCAGAAAGATAATTGGATTGAAGTCGAATTTAGCGCTGATTTTGGGGAGACATTTAGTATTGATGTCATTTTAGGAGAGTCGAAAGTAAGACAAGAGTTCGTTGTGTGATAAGTATATTGCGTGGGGGCGATCGCAATACGGTTCGGTTAACGTTTTAATCTTTTGAAGATCCCCCCAACCCCCCTTAAAAAGGGGGGCTTTTAACCCTCTTTTACCCCCTTTTTAAGGGGGTCGCCGCAGGCGGGGGGATCTTAACCGAACCGTATTGGGGGCGATCGCTCTACCGTGTTCCTACTTTCTTATAGCCCTTCGTCCCTACAAAAAAAAATCATTTACATTGCTTATGAAAAAATTAGTGCTGCTCAAGTTTTATGGTAAGATTAATTCCGAACTTAATGTAACTTTAGAAATTGCTAATGATGGAGAAACACCTCATCGAACAATCACAGCTAAGTTACCAGGCAATACGACTATTACCCCATTATTAAATACATGGCACAATACCTATCGCAGTCGGTATGGTCAATTTAGAATTAAAGCTATTCAAGTTCGCAGCATTAATATTCAATCTCTGAATGAAGAGTGCGAAAAGCAATCAATAAACTTACTGGAGAATTTTAATTCTTGGCTAGCTTCAGCATCTTTTGACTCAATTGTCAATTGTTTAAAGGAATTAGAACCAGAAAATGAAATCAGAATAATTATTACAACTTCTTGCCATGAATTACGTCAGCTACCCTGGCATTTGTGGGATATTTTAAGTAAGTTTCCACTGGTAGAAGTGGCTTTAAGCTCACCCAATGCTGAACGTGGGGAAAGACCTTACCGAGAAAAGATTAGAATTTTAATTATTTTAGGCGATCGCACGGGAATTAATATAGACGAAGATAAGCAATATTTGCAAAGTTTCTGTGGCAATGATGCCGAAATTATTTTAACTGACAACCCATCCCGCCAGGAATTAAATCATTACCTGCAAGATAATCTAGGGTGGGATATGTTGTTTTTCTCTGGACATTCCCAAACTCAAGGAATGCAGGGAAGGATTTATTTAAATAACTGTGATAGTTTGACGATGGCAGAATTGAGAGATGCTTTGCAAGTGGCGATAAAAAGACGATTGCAAATAGCGTTTTTTAATTCTTGCGATGGTTTGGGTATTGCCTACGAATTAGAACAATTGAATATTCCGCAAGTGATTGTCATGCGGGAACCTGTACCAGATCAGGTAGCGCAGAAGTTTTTGAAGTATTTTTTACAAGAGTTTACTAGTGGAAAGTCTCTCTATATTTCTGTGAGAAATGCGCGGAGTGAGTTACAAAAACTTGAGTCAGAATTTCCTTGTGCAAGTTGGTTGCCTGTTATTGTCCAAAATCAGACGGAAATACCACCAACTTGGCAAAGTTTGGGGATAATTTCTTTTTGTCCCTATCAAGGGTTAGCGGCGTTTGGGGAAGCGAACGCCCAGTATTTTTTTGGTAGAGAGAAGGCGACTTTGCAGCTTGTATCCTCCGTTAACAGCAAGCCGTTAGTTGCTGTGGTTGGTGCTTCTGGAAGCGGAAAGTCATCGTTGGTGTTTGCTGGTTTAATTCCTCAGTTGCGTCGGGATACTGTTAATAGTTGGCTGATTCTCTCGTTTCGTCCTTTGAAAAATCCTTTTGAGTCGTTAGCGTTGGCGTTGGCATCAGCGTTTAACTTGGAGGATGGCGACGATCGCCACTTACTCGAAGCTAAACTAGAACTCCAATTGCGACAAGATACGTCAACTCTGCAAACAACTATCGAAAGCATCCAAACTTTATCTCCCGACTCGCAGCGCCGATTGTTGCTTGTTGGCGATCAATTTGAAGAAATTTATACGCTTTGCGCGGATGCATCGGAACGCAAAATCTTTTTAGATGGATTGCTGCAAGCGGTGAACAATGCACCGTTTTTTACTCTGGTGCTTACTTTGCGGGCGGACTTTTTTAGCAAGGCGCTTGATGATTACGAACCTTTTGGCAAAGCGTTGCAGAATTATCAACCAGAATTACTGGTGCGGATGAACCGGGAAGAATTAGAACGGTGGAAAATTCCTTACAGGAAATATTTGGAAACCTTGGATAGCAGGGGAAACACAGATGCAAACTCTATCGACATTGCTAAAGGTGGTAGAAGAGTTTCAAGTTAAAACCCTTAAAGGTCATACAGCCCCCGTTAATAGCGTCAGCTTTAGCCCAGATGGCAAAACCCTTGCTTCCGGGGCTAATGAAAATACGGTGAAACTTTGGGATATCAACAGTGGCAAGGAAATTAAAATTCTCAAAGGTCATACAGACTCCGTTAATAGTGTTAGCTTTAGCCCGGATGGTAAAATCCTTGCTTCGGCATCTAGTGACAAAACAGTGAAACTGTGGGATCTCAACACTGGTAGAGAAATTAAAACACTTATTGGGCATACAGAACATGTTACAAGCGTCAGCTTTAGCCCGAATGGCAAAAGCTGACGCTTCGGCATCTAGTGACAAAACAGTGAAACTGTGGGATCTCAACAGTGGTACAGAAATTAAAACCCTTAAGGGGCATACATCCTCTGTTACAAGCGTCAGCTTTAGCCCAGATGGCAAAACCCTTGCTTCCGCATCATATGACAAAACGGTGAAACTGTGGGATATCAACACTGGTAGAGAAATTAAAACCCTTAATGGGCATACATCCTCTGTTACAAGCGTCAGCTTTAGCCCGAATGGCAAAACCCTTGCTTCCGCATCATTACTTGACAACACGGTGAAACTGTGGGACACAGACAGTGGTAGGGAAGTTAAAACACTTACTGGACATGCATCCTGGGTTAATAGCGTTAGCTTTAGCCCAGATGGTAAAATCCTTGCTTCCGCATCTGTTGACAAGACAGCGAAACTGTGGGATATAAACAGTGGCAAGGAAATTAAAACCCTTCAATGGCATACATCCGGAGTTAATGGCGTTAGCTTTAGCCCAGATGGCAAAACTCTTGCTTCTGCATCTACTGACGACACGGTGAAACTGTGGAATATCAACAGTGCTAGGAAAGTTAAGATTCTTCAAGGGCATACATCATGGGTTGATAGTACCAGCTTTAGTCCCGATGGTAAAACCCTTGCCGCATCTCGTGACAAAACGGTGAAACTGTGGGATCTAAAAAGTGGCAAGAAAATTAAAATCCTGAAAGGTCATACAGACAATGTTAATAGCGTCAGCTTTAGTCCCGATGGAAAAACCCTTGCTTCCGTATCTGACAATACGATAATTTTGTGGGATGTCAACAGTGATAGACAAATCCTGAAATGGCATACAGAATATGTTAATAGCGTCAGCTTTAGTCCCGATGGAAAAACTCTTGCTTCCGGGTCTGCTTTGGACAAGACAGCGAAACTGTGGGATATAAACAGTGGCAAGGAAATTAAAACCCTTCAAGGGCATACAAACACTGTTGATAGCGTCAGTTTTAGCCCGGATGGAAAAACTCTTGCTTCCGGGTCTGCTGACAAGATAGCGAAACTGTGGGATATAAACAGTGGCAAGGAAATTAAAACCCTTCAAGGGCATACAAACACTGTTGATAGCGTCAGTTTTAGCCCGGATGGTAAAATCCTTGCTACCGCATCTATTGACAAGACAGCGAAACTGTGGGATGTCAAAAGTGGTAAGGAAATTAAAACCCTTAAAGGTCATACAGACTTGTTTACAAGCCTCAGCTTTAGTCCCGACGGCAAAACCCTTGCTTCCGCATCACATGACAATACGGTGAAATTGTGGAATGTTAACACTGGTAGGGAGATTCAAACTCTCAAAGAAGACAAAGGTAATTTTAACAGCTCCTATATTCAAAGCCTCAGCTTTAGTCCCGATGGTAAAACCCTTGCTTCTGCGTCCAGTGATAATACTATAAAACTGTGGAATTTCGATTTAGATAATTTGCTGGTGCGGGGGTGTGGCTTAATACGAGACTACCTACAAAATAAAAATAACCCCGATGTCAGCGCAGAAGATAGGCGTTTGTGTGACGACATCAAGCGTTGAGGGTCAATAGCGATGTTAATTCAATTAAAATCAAAATAAACTTAATACGCCACACCCCAGATAATGACAGACAAGCAATTACTAGAACGTATTAGATCTTGCACCTCGACCTGAGTACGCCTTGAACTGAAGTTCAAGGCTAATAAGCCAAGTCCGTTAAAACGGACTGAAAGACTTATCCAGTCCGTTTTAACGGACTTGGACTTTGAGCCAAGAAATTTATTTCTTGGCGGACGAACATTATGGTGCAAGATCTGAGCTAGCAGGAAAGCCTGTAATTACTTCCCCAATTCAAGCAAAATCGCCTCAATAGTTGCCTTTAGTTGGGGCAAATTCTGCTCAATCACGCCCCAAACTCGATTTAAATTCACCTTCAAATAATCATGAATCAGTACATCTCTAAAACCTGCTACTTGCTGCCAAGGTACATCTGGGTAAACTGCTCTGATTTCGGGAGATAACCGCTTCGTTGCTTCCCCAATAATTTCAAAATTTCTAATTACCGCATCTTGAATTATAGTGGTTTGCAAAAATACCTCTTTGCCATCACGAGTATAAGACTCTATGCGCTCGATACATTCAAAGATGTTGCTCAAGTACAGCCGATCATCTCTCACAACACCACAGCTTCCCGCAACACTTTATCTCTAATCAACTCATGTAGAGTTTCTGGTTCAGTTAGATCCACTTTACGTCCTAGCAATTCTTCCAAGGACTGCATCAAAGCAATTTGATCTAGTAAGGTTCGTTGTGGTTCAAGTTCCACCAGAAAATCTACATCACTATCTAGTCTTGCTTCTCCTCTCGCCACAGAACCAAATACCCGGACATTATACGCTCCGTACAAAGCCGCAATTCTCAAAATTTCTTCCCGATAAGCTTTAAGTATTTCATCAATGCCCATAGCCTAACCCAAAATGATTTCAACAAATCTCTACCTCTAGTTTGGCATTTTCAGGCATCTTCTGGTCTTTGGTGTCAACGCTTATCATACTAACCTGCTCTAATAACAATCACAACCTACCCAACTCCCGCAAATTTTTCAAATCGAGTTCAAAATCTTCTATTTCATAAGAACCTATACAAATAGCCGATATTTTGATGTCAGAAAAAAAACCGCCGAACTCAGCGATATTGGAAACCATCGGTATAGGTTATAATGTTATCTATAGATAATTCTTATTTCTCAACCGAAAGATAAACAATTATGCAATACCAAATTTTTGTTCAAAATCAAAAAGATAACTTTGTAGCGTCAGTGGTTGGTATGCCAAATGTAATGGTTGAGGCTAATACAGAAGAAGAAGCTATATCAAAGGTTAAAACGGCGTTAGAAACGCAATTAGCAACAGGTAAGTTTGTGACTATCGAAGTTAATCCTAAAGAACTACCTCACCAAGAAATAACTCAGATGAAGTATGCAGGAATATTTGCTAACGATCCAACATTTGACGATTTTATGGAGAAACTAGCTACTATCCGCAAAGAATCACATACAATAATTTCAACAGAATAATTATATTTTATGTTCTCTCAATTATGGAAATCACAAAAATCTCCAATGAAGGACAAGTAATGATTCCCGAACCATTGCGAAAGTCTCATGGCTGGGAAGTGGGACAGGAACTAATAGCAATTGATATGGGTGACGGAATTCTTCTGAAACCAAAAAAACCTTTTTTAGAAACCACATTGGCTGATGTTGCTGGATGCTTAAAATACCAAGGCATACCAAAAACTCTTGAAGAAATGGATGATGCTATCCGTCAGGGTATAGAGGAATCATGGCATGGTGGCAGTTGATACTAATATAATTGTGCGTTTTTTGACTCAAGATGACGAATTACAATACCAAAAGAGTCTAGAAATTTTTCAAACACAGAATGTTTTTATACCTGATACTGTCATTCTCGAAACTGAATGGGTGCTTAGATTTGCCTATAAATTTAAACCTGTCGAGATTTGTGAAGCTTTAAGAAAACTTTTCGGCTTACCAAATGTTCATCTTAATAACGCAAATGTGGTGGCTCAATCGCTGCAATGGCATGAAGCTGGCTTAGATTTTGCGGATGCTTTTCACCTTGCCAATAGTCAAAATCATACACAATTTTATACTTTTGATGAGAAGTTTATAAAAAGAGCTAAGGGATTAACTACTTGTGAAGTACAGCAACCTTAAGTTTGTAATTTTACCTTTACAACAACTAAATATCTGTATTGTGTAGTTTAAAAAAAGTGCGATACGCGTAGCGTCAAGCGTTCGACTGAGCGCTCACGCCGAAGTCCTCCGGCTTATCGCTATGGCATGACATCATCTAGTTTCAGATCTAAATTTGGGAATAAATAAGAAGAAATAGTATCTCCCAAGCGATATTGTTGCTGCTGATATACACCATTAACTAATTGGCATACAGTAAAAGTAGGTTGTTTGGGATTACCGATAAATTGCAAACCACCCAAACCACGAAAATCTACAATCCAATATTCAGGAATTTCCAGAAAAGCATATTCTTCAACTTTTCTTGCATAATCATCTTGCCAATTAGTACTCACCCTTACGGGTTCGTCAGTTGCTTCAACGCGGGGAACCCGCGCAACGCACTGACTCACAACTTCCGCAACCAGCTTAATCGTATTACCATTACAAATAATAGGTTCCTTTTGCCAAAGTGGTTCTTTAGCGAGTTTTTCTTTATCTAAAACAATCACATCTGGACGTAATGCTGTTGCTTCTGCGCGTGGGTGTTTAATCAAACAAGTTTTGGGAATCAACCAGTTTAAATGAGTACGAAGAATTTCAGTATAAATTCTACCAGCAATATTTCCTGCAACTTCTTCATGAGGACCAGTTGGTTCCATGTCACGTAATTCTCCGTCAATAAGTTCGTAACGCGGATTATCCCCATACTCAACGATAAATTGCTCGAAAGTGAGAAGCTTGGGTGGGGTGTAGGTCATAGTTCATATTGTGACAGCAGGTGGTTTTATTTTAGCGAAGCTATATTAATTCTTTCCCGTGCTTTTATTTCTCAAGTTCCAAACCCGGTAAACTGACGCACATAGGGTTCGTGAAATGCCAAAATAATATCTTGCTTGGGTACTCCCATTTCAACTAATCGATTGGCAATCCCCTCTTCTGTGCCATCATGTTGAATCCATATTCTCCCATCTTTAATATCGAGATGTAAAATACAGCCAAAATCGCGTTTATTTCCACGCCAGCCAACATAAAGTAGTTGATAGTGATCTTGCTGTTCGTCGAAAATTGTTTGTACTTCATACTCTTCGTAATTTCGTGACATCGAAGCTCGCTTTTGCCGTTCGCAAAGAAGATGTCGAATATATTGCCGATATTTTTCTACAGCCATTGACGAATAACCTCCTCTTGTACATCGTAAATCATCAATCGTAATTGATATTTTGCAACTGCCGATGCAATAAATTTCCTTTGAAAAAAAGTTTCATAAACTGGGACACGAACAGCTAAATAAAGTAAGCGAGCGGGTTCAATTTTATCTAATGCATCCCGATAATTTAAAAATTGTCCTAAAGCAGTATGAAATTCTGAAACATTCGATGGACTAATAAAGCTTTTAATTTCCACCGCTATTTTTTGTCCTTCTCGCTCTGCTCCTAAAAGTTGCTCTGCTGCTAAATCAATCTCAAAATCTACATCATTCACATTGATTTCATAAGGATCTGCCGTAATCATCCATCTGTCTTTTTCTAAAGCATTTCTGACAACATTATGAAATCTATCTTTTGCCATAAAAGTTCACTATACTAAAAATTAGGCTGGTTAAAAGTAGATAATACGCAGTATTCGCTTTAATTCCTATTTTAGCTTAATGACATCACCCTTGCTCAAGTATTGTATAGGTTTTTCCAAGCTTCGTCTTCCTCTTCGTTAAGCCAATATTCGTTTATTGCAGATTCGCTAAATTTCATTAAACTTCGTATTTTATCATCATCTAAGACTATTTTATTTTCATTTGTATGAGGCGAATTATCAGGCTGTAATTCTTTTTCTTCTAGTACCTTAAAAGCAGCACTAATAACTTCTAAAGCATTAGTATATTTACCCTTTTCTATCTGTTTTTTTATAAAATCCTCTTGTTCAGGATTTAGGGAAATGTTCATTTCCTAGTACCTTAGTTCTATTCTAAAATTTTACTGAAGAGTATGCACTCCACCTGACATTCTAGCTTTCTAGCTATATCTGGTTGCGCCAAAGTCGGGGCAAAAGTCCATCGCGTAAGCGCAAGCGAGGGCGAACACGGAGCGTGCGGTTTGCGCTCAGACGGGTACAGAGTGCGATAAGCCGGAGGCTTGACGCTACGCGTATCGCGCAGCGTGCGTCTTCACGCACTCGCTTGTCTGTAAGATTAGGGGACAGTGCGATCGCCCTTGGCGGGGCTTCGCCCATCGCATAGCTTAGCGTAGGTATCGCTTGCGTTTTATCGTTATTTTTGGGCAACCCCTGCTGGATTGAGAAAATTTTAAAAAATGCGTAATAACACAGTTGTCATTTCGTAAACATAATCAAAGGCATTGAAACGAAGCAAATAAGCATTTACGATTATGGCATCTTCATACATCCGCAAATTCCTTTTTACCACATTAGGTCTTAGCAGCAGCGTTTTACTCAACCTCAATACATCAGGTTTAGCCCATGCCATAAATACATTACCATCACTTTCAACAACTACAAATTCATCAACTTCCACCCCACGATTACAACCAAAAAATAATAATCTAAAATGGGTTTACAGCGTAGCGGAAAGAGTGATTCGTGCCAATGGACTTGATGAGCACCCGTGGCGCTTTCAAATCACTGATGAATATAATTTCAGTGCATACGCGGGTGAATTAAATAAAATAGTTATCTACAAAGGCTTGCTAGATCAAATCCACGGTGATGATGCAACTTTAGCTTTTATTATCAGTCATGAATTAGCCCACCACACACAACGCCATTTAGCACAGCAACAAGAAACAGAAGCTAGTTTAAAAGAAAAATTACTCAAACAAGCACAGTCAGAATATAACAATTGGATTGCACAAGAACGGAGAAAATCTAAAACTCCCATATATCCAGCTACAAAAGATGTCATGAAACAACAAATTATTCTTCAGAAAAAACAAGAGTTTGATAGAACCATACAAGCATTAAGTCGCCAGCATGAATTTCAAGCAGACGAAATCGGTTACACCTATATGATTAAAGCTGGTTATGATCCAAATGGAGGTTTGCGAGTGTTTAACCTGCTTTCTCGTTTACCCTCTGACTACACAGAAAATAGCAGCCATCCACCGACACAACAAAGAATTTATGCACTTAACCAAGTGATGAAGAAATATTCGTGGCTTCCTTTATGGATAGATGGTAATGAGCGATTAAAAAATAATCCTCAACCACTCAAATTAGATTTGTCAGAAGATAGAGTATCTTTGCGAATTAACTCCAGATTTATCTCTCGGTAATTCCTCTAAAAAAATCCGAAATTGCGTATTTGAACACAGGTAAATTCGTAGATGTAAGTGAAGAGGTTAAAAGGATAAAAGAAGGCGATGCTCCAGTTCTGAGTCGCTTTGCGAGCGCATTCTTTTTCTTCCACATCTTACACAAAATTGCAATTCCCCGGTAGTACCTGTCATTGCGAGTGAAACGAAGTGGAGCGAAGCAATCTCCCCTAAAGCGCTACTACAACAGAACGCAACTTGGTATTACACCTACAGATCGTTCCAACAATCAACTCATCCCACAAATTAAGAAAGATCTTGTGTACTAGTAATCTCGCCTTTTTGAACTTCAACAGGTGCAAGATACATATTCGCTTGTAGAAACGTGATCAAACCCGTCTCTACAAAATCCTTGTGCTTGATTTCAAGTGCATAAATTCCCGTACAAAATTACCACAAAAGGAAGCTTAACTTATGAATATCAAAGCTCATTTTTTAGGTGCAGCAGCTATTATCTCTGGCATCTCTGGTTTGCTTTTTATTGCACCAACTCCCGCGAGTGCTAACACTTTTATTGAGGAAGTAAGGGCGCAATTAATGGGAGGTGCAATTCGTGCTGGTTTAAATGGCTATCAGCTAACCCATGAACCTTTTATCGATGCAATTCGTAGTGGTGGCTCTGATTATTTAACCATAAATCTGCGTGCCGGTCACGAATATGGCATCGTTGGCGTGTGCGACGGAGATTGTGGAGATTTAGACCTTACCCTTTATAATAACCGTGGTCAAGTCGTTGCGGCTGATACCGATGATGATGACATTCCGGTTGTTGGTGTGACTCCAGCTCGAAGTGGAACGTATCGAGTCAAGGTTGATCTGCCCAGTTGCAACTCTGCAATATGCTACTACGGGGTTGGGGTTTTCGGTAAGTAATACCGATTCAAAAAATGTTTGCGACAGATGACTCAGGGATAAAATAACTCTTGTGGAACTAAGCGTGAAAAATGTAGCGTTACCATTAAATTTATGAACTGTACAACGCGCGGCTTAGTCTTATGTCACAACAAACCCTTTCACCAGTCGCAGACAAACAAACCAAAACAAAAAAGGGTAAGAAGTCACTTCCACCAAAGCTCATCATTAAGCTAGGAAAGTTCGTCTGGACGACTATTTGGCATCTGATGATGTCGAAATTAGCTCCCCGTAACAAGTCAGGCGAGTACATTCGACCAAACAGCGAATTTAGAAACTCTGTTGGGACAGAGCAAGGCAATCTGTATCAACCAGCAACAGGGCGTTACAATCTCATAGCAGGGCTGGGTTGTCCCTGGGCACATCGTACTCTTGTTGTGCGATCGCTCAAAGGACTTGAACAAGCAATATCGCTGACAATTGTGTCGCCTTCTCCAATTGAAGGAGGTTGGGTGTTTAATCAGGAATACGAAGGTTGTCGTACGCTTGCCGAACTTTATGAATTAGCACAACCTGGTTACGGTGGACGCTTTACAGTTCCAGTGTTGTGGGACACCCAAACAAAGACGATTGTTAACAACGAAAGTTCAGAGATTATTGTGATGCTCAACTCACAGTTCAACGAGTTGGCAAACAATCCCACACTAGATCTCTACCCACAGGAACTCAAAGAAAAGATTGACCAATGGAATGAAAGGATTTACAGCAGTGTAAATAACGGGGTGTATCGTTGCGGCTTTGCCCAGACACAAGAAGCTTATGATCAAGTTTATCATGAACTGTTTACCGCTCTAGATGAAATTGACACAGCATTGAGTGGCAGTCGATACCTTTGTGGTGAGACTGTCACACTGGCAGACGTCCGTTTGTTTACAACGTTATTCCGCTTCGATACTGTTTACTACGCGCTTTTTAAGTGTAATCGCAAAAGAATTCAGGACTATCAGAACCTGGGACCTTACCTGCGTGACTTGTATCAAATCAGAGGTATTGCTGACACCTGCGACTTAGAAAGTGTCAAGCAAGACTACTACGGGAATTTGTTTCCACTCAATCCAGGTGGTATTATCCCATCTGGTCCTGATCCAATGTTTCTTCAAGAACCACATAATCGCGACAAGATGGGCAAGCAAACAAATTATGTATAAAAAGCTTTCTAGTCTGGTTGCAAAGTCGTGCTCAGAGTCACCGCACAATCACTCATCAAAGCTTCTCGCATCGCTTTTTCATCACTAAAAGTCTCCTGTAAAAGTCGTCCCTCGTAAACAAGTTCTACCTGACTGTATTGAAAAGGCCAAGGAGATACTGTGACTTGATAATGGTTGTTTTTAACCTCTTTTAAAGTCAGTTTGACAGTGGTTTCACCGTCAATTGTTGGTACGTGAGAAACATGTGCATCATTACTATTAGTTAATTCTTGACATAAAATGATAGATAGTGCATCCCATATAGCTATCAGTTTTCTATTGCGCTGAATAACTTCTGGTTTTGTATATGGTGCATAATATTGGTCATTTTTGAGAAAAGCTATCATTTGTTTTTGGAAGGCATATTCGCCCTCTAAAAACTGCTGCACAATTTGAGAGGAAGTTGCTGAGTTTTGCCAACTTGTAAAGCGTTCATACAAACCTGTTCCGTGAAGTGAGACAAGGAGTCCTACATACCTACTCAGAGGAAGTGCGAGTTGTCTAGCACCAGACCAGATATTTATATGCTCCCGCGTTGGAAGTTCCATAAATTTATAAGGGTAGCCAGTTTTCGGGTTCAGCGTCGGTGCTTGTTCCCAAAACAGCCAACCAATATCATGTAGTTCCGCACCGAGACAGACTTCTTTTTTTGGAGCAAAGTCACCAAAGTCTTCATTTCCCCAAACTTGTGCCAATTGACCTGAAAGCCAAGCGTGATTTGGTTGAGTAATGCAAATGAGTCCCTGTTTAGTGAAACGATGCAGCATAAATAAAAACCACGGGAGCATTGTTTTATATCTTTATTGTGAACTAATCACCAAACAAAAAACCTATGTTAAATGAATGTAACCAGGGCTATTTAAATCTTCCACTAGAGACTTCTGACGCTTGCTTAAACATTTTTTTGAACCTAGACCTAATGGTCGAGAAAAATGTATATAAAAAAATATGAAACTTAAAATATCGACTTGGAATTTGGTTATGTTCAAGCGACTTTTGTTACTGTTGTGTTGTGCGATCGCTGGTAGTAGTGCTGTTTTATTCTTCTTTTGGCAACAAGCAACTCAGCTACCTGCTTGGTACTCAAATCCATCGACAACAGCAAGTCTACCTGCCAAAACAGAGCAAAACGAAACCCAGATTCAACCATCAGAACAGCAAGTATTGAGTAAAATTTCTGAGCATCTTAAAGGGGCAAATGCCAAACGTGAAGTCCAACTAGATGCGAATGAAGTTAATACGCTGATTCTTTCAGGAATTGCTCAAACGACTGATAAAAGTCGGCTTGCTCAAGCAGTTGTTAAGACAAATACTCAAATTCAAGATGGCAAAATCTCTGCAGGTGCTGTGATAGATTTCAGAACAATTCCCTTAAACGAGTTGCCATCCCAGGAACAAGTTGCGATTTCCAAACTGTTATCAACTGTGCCCATCTTAAAATATCGCCCCGTATACATAGAGGTTGAAGGAAAACCCAAGGTGCACAATAAACAAATCAGCTTGGATCAGACAACCCGCGTTAAGTTGGGCAGTCTCAGCTTGACTCTCTCCGATATGTATCAACGTTTTGGGCTTGACGAAAAACTCCTCAACCAACAAGTTGCAAATGAATTGAAAAAACTTCCAGTGGAGGTGAAAGATGTTGAAGTTATGGGCGATCGCCTAGTCGTTCGTGGTTAGTTCGCTTTTCGCGATGCCAGTCACCCCGAAGGGATCTTCAATGCGTGAATTTTGTTAGCGCAGCGCGACGCAGTCCATTTTGAATTTTGAATTAACCGAAGCGGTAACGCACTTTCTAGCGTTGCAATGCCCGATACGTTCCGTAATGACCGGACAAGTAACCAAATTAAAGAAATAAAAAAGGAGAACCACTTGGGTAGCTCTCCAGATCATCAGGGTGCATCTACTAAACATAGTATATACTCTTTGGGGTGGGGGGTGTCACCCCTTTTTCCTGATTTTTTAGGATTTTTTTTGTAAAGAATTGTTAAGCAGGGGCTTACTGGAAAAATGGAGATGTTAAACCCAACGTCTTTACAGAGTTTAGCCGTTCAGCTTTTGTTCCACCAATTGGTTTGTGAGTTTGGGTTCTGCGAGTTTGTTGGTTTTTTTCAGAACTTGTCCCACAAAGAAGCCTTTGAGGTTGGTGTTACCGTTGCGGTACTTTTCTAGTTCTTTGGGATTGGCAGCCATGACTTCATCAATAATAGATTCCAGTACGCTGGGATCAGTGATGAGTTCTTTGCCTTTAAACAGTTCTTCAGGAGAAGTCCCACTCAGCAAGTCTGGTAGTTTTTCTTTGGCGATCGCATTGCTAATTTTCCCTTTCTCAATCCGAGTGATTACATCAGCCAAGTTAGTGGGTGTCAAGCCAATTTCGGTGATCTTGAGTTTATTTTTGTTGAGGTAAGCGGCGACATCCTGAGTAATCCAGTTAGCAGCAGCTTTAGGATTTGCCCCTGCAGCAATTACCGCTTCAAAATACTCAGCAGTTGCACGTTCTTCCGTCAAGACTCGCGCATCATAAGCAGTCAGCCCCAACTCGCTTTCATAATGATGGCGTTTGAGGGCTGGGAGTTCAGGAAGTTGACTGCGCCACTCTTGTAATTGTTGTTCTGAAACTTCGATGGGAGCTAAATCAGGTTCGGGGAAGTAGCGGTAATCGCTAGAACCTTCTTTAATCCGCATACTAATTGTACGTTGAGAACCTTCTTCCCACAGACGAGTTTCTTGTATGATACGTTCGCCAGCTTCTACTGCTGCAGTTTGCCGTTCAATTTCGTATTCAATCGCCCGTTGGATGGCGTTGAACGAGTTCATGTTTTTGATTTCTACTTTAGTGCCAAATTCCTTTTGTCCAACAGGACGCACGGAGATATTAACATCACAACGCAGAGAACCTTCTTGCATATTCCCGTCGCTGACGCCCAGGTAAAGTAAGATTCGACGCAATTCTTGGGCGTACTCAGCGGCTTCTTGTCCAGAACGCAAATCTGGTTCAGAAACAATTTCTACTAAAGGTATGCCAGCACGATTGTAATCTACCAGAGAGTAGGTGGAACCGGAAAGGCGATCGCTTCCTGCATGTACCAATTTCCCTGCATCTTCTTCCATATGCAGACGGGTGATACCAATCTTTTTGCGAACAGGGTTAGCGTCAGCATCTACCAATTCAATTTCTAACCAGCCATGTTCAGCAATGGGTAAGTCGTACTGAGAAATTTGATAATTTTTGGGTAAGTCAGGATAGAAATATTGCTTGCGGTCAAATTTGCTATATTTGGCGATTTGACAATTCAGCGCTAAACCTGCTTTAACAGCATATTCTAGAACTTTTTCATTCAGTACGGGCAAGACACCAGGCAAACCCATGCAAACCGGGTCAATGTTAGTATTGGGGTCAGCACCAAATGCCGTAGAGCTAGAAGAGAAAATTTTAGTTTTGGTGCTGAGTTGACAATGGGTTTCCAGACCAATAATCGCCTCGTATTCAGTTTTTACTGGAGCAGCAGAAGTCATAAAATCACAAATTAGGCATAGTCCTTCATAGTGGTACTATTTTAGCTTTATTACGACTTGCTTTGAATGTTTAAATCCTGATGCCTATTGACAGGAAAACCGACCACAAATTACAAAACGATATTTGGGTTGGTTGCTGTTATTCCTTTGCTATCCTTTGCTTTCACCAGTAATATGAGTCAAGGTGCTGAGGTCATTCGGATCGACATCATAAATAGCACCAAAGCCGATGACAAAGCGACCTTTGCTTGGCGTCAGTTGAAAAATGCGGAAGTCTGCTAAATCCCGCAATATCTGAATCATTTCTCCAAAACGCGCTTCAAAGCTATCTACAATTTGCTTCCATAAATCAGTCTCGCGTTCTACTAAGGTAGCTGTACAGTCAAAGGTTAAACGGCTACGGGCAAAAATTTGTTTAGTTTGAGACTCATCATCAATAAATAATACGCTTGCTTTGGGGACAGCATGAAGATTTTGAGTATGGGTAGAAAGACCACTGACATAGATGTAAATATTTCTGCTGTCATCTATCACAAAAGGAGCATAGCTAGCATTGGGGGTGTTATCAGCACTCACGGTACTGATAATAAGGCTTTGGAAAGAGTCTGTGAAACTTTGATAGGCGGCGAGGGCGGTTTCAAATTGGGACATACATGATACAACCTGTAGATAAAAAAGTAGTTTATATATGAAGGTTTGAAAAGTGTCCTAAATATCAGAAATTTCTGGAACTTCGCCGGAACCATCTGTAGTCTTATACCCAGAAGGACTTAAAAAATAACAGGGGTTAAACAATGTTTACTAATTTGGCTTTGATTGCTTTTGTGATTCTGTCTGCACCAGTTATCTGTCGTACAACAGAGGTTAAAAAAACAAGAAGAACTAGATAGTTATTAGATTTAGATTATTTATATGGAACCCAAGTAAAACTTATAAGTAACTTGGTAAAAAATAAGTCTATGAAAATACAGGCTAATATATGCACGTTGCATATATTAGCCCTATCAAAAAACTTAAGCAGCTACAGGTTCCAACAACTGAATGTTAGAAAAGATAATTTCCTGAATCGATAGTTGTGCTGCTGTCTGGGTCCGAATTTCTCGGCGATTTAGAATAAAGTAATCACCAACTTTTTCGTACTCATCTGTAAACTCGCTTCTTCCGCCCTTTTGTTCACCCGTTTTTGGATCGTGGTAAACAGAATCATATTGGTGGGACAGGTAACCTTCTCCGGTCTCATGACTGCTGAACGTGTTAATTGTCACAACAACACCGTGGATATGACGGTGGACGAGACAAACTTCATTATTGCGGAGTTTGTAGTGATCGCCCTCGGACTTTCCGCCTAGAAAAATTTCAACCGCACCAGTTTCGTCAGTCGCACCATAGCGAAATGTATTCTCGCCGTGGGTTTGTTCAAAGGAGCGACGAATGCGGTGAATCGCTATTTCCCAAGCTTGATTGTGAATCACTTGCTTTGCCTGCTCATCTTCTATCTCAAAAACTTCCGCTTTGAGATTTGAGTTGATACGAATTTTTCCTGTAAACACCTGCTCGTCTTGCTTATAAGTGACATCTGCGGTGTAGCCAGGGAAGTTTGTTTCCCAAGTGTAGCGGTTTTCGTAAGCAGCACGAAAAAGTTCTTGAGCAGAAACTTGTGTTACTGTCATTGTTTCTCCTATATATCACCAGTTATATTAGCTTTTTACCTTTGCTGCTATTAGCATAGAAGTAATTATTAAGTTTCGCATAGACCCCAAGTGGGTACACCTATGGAAAAGTCTCTCCAAACTGTATTTTATGAAATAGCTTCTGTGAGCAATGAGCAAGAATTACGACTAGCTCTGATAGATACAGTGGCGGAGTATTTTGGCGTGCAGCATTGGGGGATTCATCTGTTGGATGAGCCGTTCCTAACAGAGAATGTTCAGGATGTTCCTGGTGTGTGTATGGAAAGCAACCCAGTTGGACGCTACGTGGTTGAACGTCATGCTCCAGCTCACGAGCAATTGGTGTTACCTACAGGAGAGTGGAAGCATTTTTGCTCGCGCCATGATCATGAACACGTGATGAGTGGACCAATTGTTTGTGATGGACGTCTAGTGGGAACGCTTAATCTTGCTCGTGCGAGTGGAACTGCAGCTTTTAACGTCAATGATCTCGGGGACATGAGTGCTTTATGCCTTCATGTTTCTGCAAAACTTGCAACTTTACGCGCCAAACCAAAAACACCTGTGTGCTCGTTTGCTAGTCGTCTGACTCCCCGTGAGTTAGAAATTGCTGAGTTGGTAGCGCGGGGGTTAACCAATGGGGAAATTGGCGAACAACTATGGATCACACAAAATTCTGTGAAGCAGGCGCTCAAACGGATGTTTCGTAAGTTGGAAGTTTCAGCTCGTGCTGAAATGGTGGCAAAACTGCAAGATAGTTTGGGAGCGGTTGTGAGTTGATGGTTAACTAGACTTCTTGCATTAATATTTTTTGTTACGTCTTTTCATCTTCCAAGAACAAACAGCGTGTTAAATTAGTCGATGTAGATACGTTAAGGTTTTACAAACCATGACTTTCAGTGATGTGGTTGAGGCAATCAAAAGTCTTTCCACTGACGAAAAGCAAGAAATTCAACTGCTACTGAAGCAGTATCTGGGCGAAGAACGTCGCGAACAGATCCATAGGAACTTAAAGTCAGCACAGGTTGAGCAGCAAAAAGGGGAACTAAAGTTTTCTTCCAATATCAATGAACTGAGACAACTACTAGAGGAATAATAGTGGAAGTCAGTTTCAGTTCCTCATTCAAGCGTGCTTTAAAAAAGCGTATTAAAGGCAATGTAGATTTCAATACCTTTGCCAATTAACGAGGGTGAGTTGATGTCTAAACTCCCATTTCTCTGAGGCTTGGCAAAACAATAAGTCCTAAAAATTCCTTCAAGGTTTGTCGCAAGATTTTTTTAACGTATTGCCCGCAGCATAAAGGGTTTGAGAGTCAAAACTACAGGGTCAACTAAACGCTTATGTATGGGTCTTTTTGCCAGTTTTGCCAAAATTTTTGTAGGCTCTTATTTTGGCAAAGGTATTGAGATTTGGAAGCGAGATTTTGGCAGAAATTAGAGCAGTTCACAATTGACCCATTTGATACGAGCCTGAAAACGCACAAACTATCAGGAAAACTCAAGGATCCGTGGAGTTTTAGCATAGACTACGATGAGAGAGTATTGTTCCACTTCGCAGAAAATGCAAAAGCTGTGTTTGTAGATATTGGCAGTCATGATGAAGTGTACTGAGTAGTAAGCTATAGTTTGAAGTCCCACTATGTTAAAGTAGAATAAAACTAAATTACAAATTAATCAATCAATAGTTTTATGTCCATTATCAATAGAGCGTTGTTCAGTTTGATTAGCTCGTTTTGCCACATTAATAGCATTCTCTCGGACTTCAATCACTTTAGCCATTTCATGCGATAAGCTTGGCTGGCGTACCAGCATCGCATCAAGCGCATCTGCACCGATCACCATCACCTCTATGTCCTCTGCCGCCATGAATGAGACGGGACTGGGGCTGCGACTAAACAGTGACTGTACCCCAAAAAATTCTCCAGGGCACAGAGTTAGAACCTTTAACTCGTCGGCATCAGCATCATCTTGAACCGTCATGCTGGCAGACCCAGCAATAATGACGTATAAGGTACGAACACGCTCACCTTGGCAAACGATCTGCTCTCCTGCACCAAAGTGTTGAATGGTTGTTCCCTTGGCTAAATCATCGAGTTGACGCTGCTCTTTGGTAAGCGGGATGAAGGCAGGTATAGAAGAGAACGATTGGCTAAGTTTGTGCTTAGAATTTTCGACTCTGTTAGTTGGTAGCTCTACCTGGCATTCGTAGTTGTAGTGGTAAAGTACAAGACCGTTACGGCGAGCAGCGTACCAGAGGCGGGACATCAATTCACCTCGAATTGGCTTAACTGCTGCAAAATCTTTGACATAGAATTCCAGCTCATAAGTAATGAATGATCCCTCATAGGAAACAGGAGTACATTCTGGGGGCGGAGTTTCTAGAATTCCTCGGACTGACAGAGCTGTATTTGTGAGGACTCGCTTAACTAAATTGGGCGGATTGTCGTAGGAGAAACTCAGCTTAATTGTGGCGGAAGAGAAATGATCATTCCCAGTATGATTGCAAACAACTTCCTGCCCGATTACCTGATAGGGCAAGATGATCGCTTTGCGATCCGTCGTTAACAGACGTACTGATCGCCAGTTAATATCAGTCACCTGACCCTCAACTTCGCCGACCTTCAGCCAATCTCCTACACGATACGGGCGCTCAAACACCACCATAATTCCGGTCAAAATGCCGCCAAGCGGGTCTTTCAAGGCTAGACCCATGACAAGCGCGACTACGACTAGAGCAGTCGCTAGTCCAGCTAGGTCAACGCTCCATACCTTTGAGAGAATCAGTAGCCCACCAATTAAAATAGCTAAGAAGTGACAAAGGTTAATCAGTAGTTTTGGTATCCGGGACTGCCAAGACTCTGTCTGTGTCCGCTCAAATAACCATACATTGATCAGGGACAAAACAATGTTGATCGCCGATATCAAAAACAGCGTTTCCAGAATCTTGGAGAGTGACCCTTGTTGGTCAAGCCTAAAGACATCTCGAACAAATACTAGGAGGATGAAAGTCGGCAGGACGAAATTCTTTACCAGTTGCAAAATTGGAGCAAAGGCATTGTTCCGTCGCTTCAACTGCTGAATTACCTCTTCTAGCACAATAGTCAGCAATGGAAAGCCAAAGCCTAATGCGATCGCCCAAATAAACCAAGGCTCATTCCAGTTTGAGGTATTCATCAAACAGTTCCACGTGCACACAGGGGTCAGTTGTCTCCAAGTCGTCCGTACAAATTACCGCTTCCAAAGTCGATTCCAGATGCTCAATTTCTTTTTGAGAGAGTCATTGACGCGGCGATCCGCTATGTCTTGTTTACCATTTCGCCATGCTGGTTGAACACGAGTATTTCCTAGTTGTTCATTAGCTGAATTCAACAACTTGTCACTAAATTCTCGTTTGGCTCCATTCCCAGATTCCGCTTGGATGACGGTACGGCTCAAAGAATGATCCAGCTTAGATCTGTCCACCGCCTCGCCCTTGTTACCCATCTCATCTCTCACCTGACCCAAACGGTTAGCCTCTGTTCGCCTAGTAGCTTTAGTTGCCGTGCCAGTCCCATTAGAAACACGCTCTTTTTCCTTTTCGGCAACAACTTTGCGCTCACTTCGCAATAGCCAAGCCTCTAGTGCTTCCTTATCAGGTTCTGCGATCGGTCGAGACGGCTCAAACTCATACATGTCAACGAGACGTTCATGGATAGTTGCAGAAACTAGGATTCCTCCAGGTGGGGCAGCAGACTTTAACCGATAGGCAATATTCACGGTTTCACCCCAGATATCGTAAGCATACCGAGTTTTCCCAACCGCACCCGCTATCACTTCGCCAGTGTTGATACCAACTCGCAAATCGAGATCCAAACCTCGCTCATTGTTGAAGCGGCGAACGTGCGCGATCATTTCCAGCGCACAATCAATCGCCCGCTTGTCGCTGTCGAGGTGAGGCATAGACAAGCCACAGGCTGCCATATAGCCATCACCAATGGTTTTGATCTTCTCCAGACCATATTTATCTACCAAATCGTCAAACGCATCCACTAATTCATCTAGGAGATACACAATCTGCTCGCCACTCATGATCTGAGAAAGCCGCGTGAAGCGATGTAAATCGGTGAACATAACTGTGACGTTGGGCATCGGGTCGGCAATCACACCCGCTCCGGCTTTGAGGCGGTTAGCAATATGTAGCGGTAAGAGTTGCGTAATCAAGGTATCACTCTCAGCAAGGCGGTGTTCACGTTCTCGAATTTGGTGGCGAAAGCTATACACCGTCTTGTTGAACTCCGTCGCTAGATCGTGAAATTCATCCCGCGTTCCCGACACTACCATCGCACTTTCACTGCCGGCTTCCACTTTCTGCGTTGTGGCAATTAGGCGCTCAATCGGCTTGACAAAAACCCGCGTTATCCACATCGCTACTAAGGTGACAATTACCATGATTAAAGCAGCAGCAACAAGGACTTTTCGTTCAAAGTGACTGATGGATGCAAAGGCTTCAGCGACATCCATTTTGGCGGCGATTACCCATTGCAAGCCAGCAAATTCTATCGGAGCATAGGCTCCCAACACTTCAATACCCCGGTAGTCTCTGCTACGCATTGTCATCGTCTTACCCCGAAATGCCTGTTTTATCCCTTCATTTTGAGTGGGCTGAAGCAGAATTGTTGTCTTATAATCGCGGATTTTCTTGATGGTTGCTTCAGGCAGTCCGTTGTTACGCAGCGTTTGAGCGAACTTGTCTGGGTCTTCAACCAAAAACCGAGAGTCTGTTCTCAATAACAGGTCTGGTCCTACCAAATAGACTTCTCCTGTTTCCCCTAATCCGTGTTCTCTCCACTTCTTAGCATGGTTAAAGAGGTCATTAATTCGACTAGTTGGCGTCTGGAACGCCAACACGCCAATCATCTGCGCTCCCTCAAAAATCGGGGCAGCCACAAATGCCGACGGCATATTGTAGGATCTGAGGTAGGGTTGGAAATCAACGATTTTGACCAACCCTTTGCTATTAGAGCGGCGACAATCTCGAAACGCTTGACTCAAATTATTGTCATCGGCGGGACTCAACAGCAGGTTAGTAGCCAAATCGGTTTCGTTAAAGAGCGTATAAACGATATTTCCTTGCATATCAATCAGAAAAATATCGTAGTACCCAAAGCGCTCAATGATATTATGAAAATTCTCTGTGTATTGAGCTTTGTAGCGGCTATATTCACTACCATCTTTGGGGTCTACTAGCTTATATTTCTCACCAATGGGATAGGGGTTATTGGCAATGTAGTGATACTGAATGTAGCGGGCGGCTGTAGTTGTGGGCAGAAAAGTTTCGGGCTGCGGTGCAGCTTCCATCTTCTGTTTAAGACGGGGAATAAACTCCTTACTGTAGAACTGCTCCAGTTTGTCATCATATGCCTTGGGCACGTTTACCGTAGCTAGTTTATCAAACGCTTGCTTGAACTCCTTCATCGCGCTGATAAACATTGCGTTCTCACTAAGGGTCTCGACGTGGTCAACCAGCAACTTGGAGTACTGCTGGAACTGTTGCGCGTGGGTAGCCCGTACAGTGGTTAACTGATTGAACACCTTTTCCGACAGAATTTCCTTACCAGCATTAGCGCAAATGTTTGTACTTGCTATCACTGAGCAGAAGCTGACCACCAGCAGCATAACGATGAGCTTAGTGCGAACACTGAGCTGAGTGAGCCAATTTTTCGGTTGAGTACGACGGTCTACATGGCCTTCTTTCATGAGTCTAAAATCAGTGTTAGGAATTGTTTCCACAAGATATTTTTAAAATGCATATAATATTCATTTTGTAAATATATAAAATATGAGAATTTGAAAGTCTTAACTAAAGAAAATCAAACTCTCTTCCCATAAATTTTGGCAACACGACAGACATGCCCATACCCTACCTATACTTGCAAGGTCTATAATAGTAAATTTTTAAATTGCTACTTTTGGTACACTTAAGTAGATCTATATCGACCACAATTATAACTCAAGTTCTTTCAGGTACCATCATCTAAACCATCTCAACGGATGAATACCGGAGATTTAACTAATTTATCAAAAAAATTCTCCTACTTTTCCGACTTTAATTTTTTTACGAATCAAGCTGAGAATGATGTCTTAAACAGCTTACCAAGAAAGGCACCAAGTAGAAGGCAGAGGGCAGAAGGAAAGAAATATCAATACAACTTTAGTTGTGGGTCATTGCCCACTTTAAAAGAATTATACTGAGCGGAGAGTACCAAGAGGTATAAAGCATCCTTGTTTCAATCCCACGTTTTTAAGCGTGGGTGCCTTCTGCCTTCTGAATTTTATAGCTCTTCTAGACCCACTCGAACGGTTACAATATCAGAAATTAAGGGAGAATAGTTTAGTATGGATTTGACAAGCTTAACAAAAAAGCTTGCTTGGTTGACTCCAAATAAATTGTTGATTGGGGTTATTTCTATTCTTGTTGTTGCCGCAATTTTGGTAGTTTTTCCACCCTTAACCATTCAAAAAGGAGCTTGGGTATGGGCAGACTGGACTGGACTTAGTTCAGAACCAGATGTATCAATCGTCACAGAAACTATAGAAAAAAATGGAGAAATTACAACTATCAAGCGCATCACTACTAAAGAGCCTGAATCGGGGGCGACACTTATAGAATGGGTAAATACATTGATCGTCCCATTTTCGCTGACGGTTTTGGGAGCTTTGTTTCAGCAGCAGCAAGAAAAACGGGCTGAGGAGCAAGCAGAACTGGACAAAGAGATAGCTAATATTAATCTATGTGAAGAAGCTTTACAAGCTTATTTTGATCGCTTGGCAGAATTATTGCTTGACAAAAAATTGTCTATTTTAAGTAAGGATGATCCGGTACAAGAAGTCGCTCTGAATGTGATCCGTGCCAGGACTTTATCAATATTGCGGCGGCTAGGAGAAGACAGAGAGCGCAAAGGCAATGTGGTGCGCTTCTTAATTGACGCAGAACTGATGAGTAAGTTGAACCTCAGCGATGCTGATTTTAGGAATGCTGATATGGCAGGTATCAATTTAGAAGATACCGACCTCAGAGGTGCTGATTTAGAGAATGCGGATCTGAGTGATTCCGATCTTAGAGGTGCCAAGCTAGAGAAGGCCAACTTGCTGAATGCCAACTTAGCGGGGATCAAGCTGGAAAATGTCGATTTGAGGGAAGCGAACTTAAAGAATACGAATCTAATGGGCGCCAAGTTGCTGAATGCCAACCTGAGGAGTACCATACTGGAAAATGCCAATCTGTCGGGTGCCAGACTGGAAAATGCCAACCTGAGGAGCGCCCGACTGGCAAATGCTAACCTGTCGGGTGCTAGGCTGGAAAACGCTAGCTTGGTGAACGCTGACCTAGGAGGTGCCAAGCTAGAAAAAACTAATTTGCTAAATGCCAATCTGTCGGGTGCCAGACTGAAAAATGCCAACCTACTGAATGCGAACTTAGCAGGTGCTGACCTCAGGGGTGCTGATTTGAGGGATGCGGTTAATATGAATGCCGTTCAAATCGAAGCTGCCAACAATAAGACAGAGGCAATGTATGATGAGCGATCGCGTCAGCTACTTGGTTTATCACTAAAGATTAGCAGTGGGTAGATCCATTTTTGACTATGTTATCAGAAAAAAGTATAAATAAAATATTTTTTTGCTTAATAATTTTTGCTCTTAGTTTCAAAGTCCTGGGTTTGGGACACTATTAGTGAGCGTAGCCAAATATGTAGCGGATCCTCATGATAACGCTGATGCCAAATCATAAGATAATCGTACTGACCAAGTTCAATCGGTGGCTCAAGTATAGCAACGTTTGTATATTGAGCAAACTGCATTGCAATTCGACGAGGCAAGGTAAAAATCAGATCAGTCTGTTCCGCAATCATAGGAACCGAGAGAAAATGTGGTGTCTTCAACATCACTCGACGCTTTACGCCTAAGTTTGAGAACACATTATCCAGATGGCCTTTAATCGGGATTACGTTTATAGGCGTGACCGACCCGTGTGGCAAAGCAAGATAAGATTCAACTGTAAGATCCGTTTGAGTGATAGGATGGTCAGCCCGAACGATACACACAAAATCTTCTACAAATAACTTTTGGGATTTAAACTCCTCAGTTTCCGGTAGCTTAGGAACTCCTAAGCCTAGATTGATGGCTCCATTTCGTAAGTTATCTAATGTCTCACCACGCCAAATATGGCATTCGATATTCAGTTGAGGAGCCTGCTGAGAAATTTCCTTCAAAACCATAGGAAGAATCAAAACGGTTGCGTAATCTGATACAGCTAGCCCGATTGTACCTAGTGCTGTTTTAGGTTCAAAAACGGTTGGTTGAATTAGCTGCTCGATATTTAACAAAATTTTCTCTAGTGGTTCAAGTAGAGAAAGACCACATGGTGTAAGAAGCATGTCTTTTTTTGACCGTACAAGTAGTGGATCATTGAACACTTGACGTAATCGTTGAAGTGCGTGACTGGTAGCCGATTGACTCAAACCAATTTTTTTTCCAGCATTCGTGACGTTACGTTCTTGCAGCAAGGCATATAACACCAGTAGAAGATTAAGGTCGAGTTGGGACAAATCTATTTCATGCATACTTATTATTGATATCATGCATTTAGAAAATACTCAATTATTTACTATCAGTATGTTTCTTAAGAAATAACCGAATCCCTTTGGGACAGGTGTAGGTGAGCCAGTACAGTTGATGAGGATATCGAGTTGGGACAAATCTATTTCATGCATACATACTATTGATGTGGTGCATTTGACAAAGAATCATGAATTGTTTACTATCAATATGTTTTTTGAAAGCAAGTCAATTGGGGGATAGTTTGCGACACAATAATTTGGATTCCAATCAGTAAAAATCCCTGATTTTCAATCAGGGGTTGGGATAATGTAGCTTACCGTTGCATCTTTTTAGCTTGTACGGTTTTCTACGGTTAGGTGCAACAAATGAGAAAACGGCATCTAACGGAGTATTTCGTGATTAACGAAACTTAACCCACCCGATAACAGGAACCTTAACTTTAGCTGGTAGCAGAGGATTTTTTACCGGTTGACAAAACACGAATGACTGTAGCTGTCCCGCTTTTTGGAATCTCTGTTTGTCTTCACGATTTAAGGAACCTTTTGGAGGTTTAATTTTTGAAATTCGACTTTTGGTATGAGAATAAGTTGAGAATTTGTACCACTTTTTTACCTGATATATTTGCTAGATATCTTAATATAACTTAATTCTAAATTTATATAGTTACCAATAGTTTCATTTTAAAATAAACCTGATTTATGAAATGTGATTTATGGAAAAAACTAATAATTCTACTACTAGTCTGTCTTCAAATGGGTCTGACAAAGTAGCACAAAAGGATGATTATCCAGGACGTGCCTACTTTATTCGGCATGGTGAAAGCACAAGCAACGAACGTAACATTTTTGCAGGAGTACTGGATGTTGACCTCACAGCATTTGGGAGGTTACAGGCACGCCGTGCAGGTGTTGATATTAAGAAAAAAGGTGTGAAGTTTGATGCAGTATATGTCTCTCACATGAGACGGGCGCGGCAAACTTGCGAAATAGCCCTTGCTGAAAGTCAGGCGCTGAAGTCACCCGATATCCCTGTTGAAATCGACCATCGAATTAGCGAGAAATCCTTTGGCATTTTTGCCGGACGTAACCTAAATCTGCTGCGTCTTGCTTTGGGCTACGAAGGCTTCGAGGAAATGTTGCATTCCCATAACGAAGCCCCTCCGGCTGGCGAGAAGATTGCACAAGTTTACGGACGCGCTGCTTCTTTCTACGAGGAGCGGGTTGTACCGCACTTGAGGAGGGGCGAAACTGTTTTAGTAGTGTGCCACCAATATGTATTGGAGCCTTTAGCACTTTATTTAAGCGATTTACCACCCACTGATTATAAACATCTGAAACTCCCTAATGGTAAAGCTCTTAGTGGTGAGGAGCTAGTCAAGTTTCGCGGCAAGGAATCTGGCGGTGCAGCTTCGGTGCGTAAACAGATCAACGATCTGTCAATTATGTGGGCAATTTTGCTTTATGCGGCTGCTTTCTTATTGGGATGCTTGGTTAGGGCAGTAAGCGCCTCCGTCGGAGGCATTCCCTCAGAACTATTTCGAGGGATCATCGTTGTCTGTCTGGCAGCTTCGACGTTTTATACCTACTTGGACATTGACTTTGCAGCAAGTAAACGTAAAGTAACTTCAACTGTGAAGTATATAGTCTACGCCTGGATGTTGGTCAGATGGGTAGTTGGGCTACTTTTAATATTTTCTGGAATCTTGTATCAAAGCCCCGGCGATTTGTACAAAGTTATGTGGGTGCTTTTTTGGATGGTTCCACCCGCCCTTACTTCCCCAGTTTTATCAATACTCTGGGGCGGTAATCTTTATCCCTCGGCTATCTTATCAAGGACGTTATCAATCATCGCTCCAGTGGCACTGATTGTTACATTTGGTTTGGCAAAACAATTACCAATTAACACCTCAAGCCTGATATTTTTCGGTGTGATTCTAATTGTTGGTTTGGCAATACCGGGAGCTTTAGCCCAGTTTTGGCGTGACAAATCTCCTGTTGAATCAAACCACCATAGTAAGAACTGGAAATTTATTGGAGTGCTTGCTGTCGCATTTATGGCTTTAGCAAGTGGTTTTCAATTTACTCCATCAACATTCCTAAGCGATTTATATTTCTCAACAGATGCGAACCGCTCGCTAGCTTGTCTGCAACAACTGGCAGTGGCAACATTAGTCTTTATCTTCATCCGCGTCTTTGCTGTATTAACTTCAGTGTTTACAAAAGGCAAGTTGATCAAGGCAGAAGCTCAGGATGCTTATATCCTGCTTGTTAATCCCAACTTTTTCCTTTGGGCTGCTTTATTCCTCGGAGTTAGTTCAACTGCAAATCCTTACGCAGTAAGTTATGCAATTTTTTGGGCAGCACTGGGGTTCTTCTGCATACCACTCGTCGAGCAGATCTTGTTTATGAATTCATTTGGTAATGAATTATTGCGAGAAACACTGCGTTCTTCGAGAATGGCTACAGAAGATGTGAGAAAACTTTTCCATCAATTGGATACGGATGGAAGCAATGCACTCGATAAAGACGAGATTATGGAGCTTTTAGGGCGAATAGAAGATATGACAACAGGTGAACGTAGCTCTGATGATGTCAGGAGATACGTAACTGATTATCTTTTTGCGACTCTTGACTCCGATAAAAATGGCACAGTTGATTTGCAAGAGTTAGAAGATTATGTATCAACCTACGGGTTGGTTGCTAACCTTAACGTTGTCTCTGCTGCTGCATCCCCAGTAACAACATAAGAAAGCGAGGTTGGGCAAACTGCTACGTAAGGTGTGTTATGCCCTAGGCTAATGTACCCTACGAATTTTGTAAGTATCACATTAGATAACCATGAAAACTTTTGCAATATCATCTATAGAAGCTCTTGCTGGTTCTGATGTTTGGAAACTCATTTCTAGTGCAGACATCTCTATCCTCAATATACATATACCGCTGTTCAAAATAGTTCTGAGCGTTATTGTCCTCATACTTACCCTGGCGTTAAAACAAGTTTTCTCCGAAATTATCATTCGTAGAATCGAGCATCTGACGAGCGGAACACAGACCACCTTTGACGATGAGTTGGTCAAGGTTATCAAACAACCTTTAAACTGGCTGATTGTTATCGGTGGACTCTGGATAGTGCAGCTAATTCTGGCAGAAAATTTCAGCCCAGAATTGAACAAACAAGTAGAAGGGATTCTCAGGTTTGGTGCTTACGCTACCTTCGCCTTTATTGTTTACCGTGCCGCTCCTGTGTTGGGAGAGGTGCTTAAACAATGGACGCTCTCAACTGAAACCGAGTTAGACGATTTGCTCGTGCCCTATTTGCCGAAATTGTTTCAGGTGCTGGCGATCGTGATCATCTTACTTAAAGCAAGTGAGGTGTTTTTGGGTGCATCGGCAGGGGCACTGATCGGTCTGCTTGGTGGAGCGGGTGTTGCCATCGGTTTGTTACTTAAAGACCTGTTCTATGACTTATGTTGTACTGTCATTATCTACGTAGATAACCTGTTTCGACCCGGTGACCAAGTGACGATGCATGGAGTAGAGGGTCTAATTAAAGTGGAAAATGTTGGACTGCGAAGTACAACCCTTCGTATACTGACCAGAAACACTATCCAAAAAGTGCCCAATTCTAAAATGATTAATGGAGTCGTTGAAAATTGGTTCCAACCGATAGGAAATGATAATTCAATAGGTATTAACTTAACCCTAAAAATTGATGGTATTTCGGCAGAACAAACCGAAAAAGTTTGTGTCGGTCTTCGGGAAATTCCTCAGTCAATTGATATATTGACTGAAAAGTTTTTTATCTACTTTAGCGAACTAAATCAAAATTCTCGTATCATTAAAATTAGGGTTTTTGCTAATACTAATGGTAATCCTAGATTATACTTTGATACCATCGAAAAAATCAACCTAGCGATACTGACTCTACTGGAAAAAGAGCAGATTAATCTATTCACCTATTATCCGGTGCAACTCCAAACTAATCTTGGAGAAGCTCAAAATAATTTAGAACCGATCAAAAATTGACAAAGCAGACAAATACACCAAATGCATTAGATATCTGCGAAAAAGAATGTATGGCGCTCGGCAAATGACAACTTAAGGATAGGTAAGTTGATGGTAAAAATATCAAAAACTACTGCCAGTTGCTTGGTATTTTGGTACATTTGACTCTGACAACAAGACCTTTACCTTTTTGAGTTCTGGTTCACTCTCACAAGAGCAGCTTTTTTCCGAGAACAACATACTTTCAGGCGTAGATGATCTGAGCAAAACAGATTTCTCTGCTGGGGAGAATTCAGGAGTCAGGAAAGATTAAACATAATATTCTGACTCCTGACTTTTGAGTTCTGACTCCTGTTGTTACGATTCTGATCCAGAAACCCAAGTATCACGCCATTTGACAGTACCTTCTTTGGCAATCACCCAGCGACGATTCATCAGATTTTCGCGCAGAGGCGATTTCCCTTCTCGCCACATAGCATATTTATAGCTGACGAGCTTACCAGCACTTTCGTTAAAAGGAATTTCCGCAAACCATGTGTTGGTGTTGATATATTCCAGAGGATATGCCTTGCCTATATCCCAGTTGCCTAATTCGGGACAATCTCCAATAATGACGATGGTTTCACCTGGTAGAGTCTGCACACCATTGAGTTGGACTCGCACAATAGTTTCCCCTTTCACCCGTTCTCCAAGACGGCTTAAGACGATAGCGCCTCGCTCTTCAAGGTGGAAGTTAGAAATTTTACCATCTTTCACTTCATACTTGTTGCGAGTTATCACACAAGTGTGTTCTCCATCAGGCAGTTCTGTTTCCACTTCTGGTATCGTGACTTCTCCACCTCTATTTAGTGCTACAAAGCACACTGATTCACGATAGCGACGCACGTAACAGAAAACATTGGGTGTAAGATATTTTTTCCATTGGCTACCCATCGACATTGCTGGATTGAGTCGCCGTAAACCAGAAAGTAGCCTGATGCAGCGATAAATTTCCGTATCCCTATCCCAATTTTCCATCATAGGGCGGTTGTACGGGTCATTACCACCATCAGTGTCATCGTGGAGATATTGTTCTGTACCGTAATAGATGCAAGGAATACCACGAGCCGTCATAATCAAAACAATTCCCACTTTCAGCATCGCTGGATCTGGATTCAGCGATTGGAAACGGGGCATATCGTGGTTATCAAGAAAGGTAACTAATTCTGTTGCCCCGTTATAGCGATAATCCTGGTCAAAAATATCTTGAACAAGTTGAAATCCACTTTTTGCACCTTGTGCTAACACTTCCCGAATTGCCCCGCACAGCCCAAAGTCTAAAACCGTCATCCCAGAGTTATTGGCAAAGTCAACAGAACGCTCATCATTGGGATGGTTGTAAATCCATTCACCAAAAATGAACACATCTGGCTTGTGATTGTACATATCACCAGTGAATTCCTGCCAAAACCAGATGGGCATATGTTTGACAGTGTCCACCCGCAGTACATCCACACCCCGGTCTAGCCATTGCTTAATTGCTGACTTGATATAACTGCGATATTCAGTATTGTTCTCGTTAAAAGTTGCAAGACCAGCAAGTTCACAATTTTGTACTTGCCATTCGTCTTCCCAGTTTTTCACTTCGCCATAATGGTGATACCAATGCTGCTTGTCATCATTGAAGTCAGCAATTTTGACTCCATCATCATACAATTCGCCTTTGCTACCGCTGAAATCGGGTGAACTGTGATTACAAACAATATCCAGCACCAATTTCATCTTGCGCTTGTGCAGCTCATCAAGTAATTTATCAAACGTTGTATTTCTTGTTTCCTGTGTTTCGTTTAAAGAAGGGTTTTCATCTGTTGCAATAAAGCGAGGATTAATCCGCTTAAAGTCCTTTGTCCAATAGCCATGTATCGCAGCACTGCCAACAAACAAGTCTTCAACTTGTTCAAACAAAGGAGTTAACCAAATTGCAGTCACTCCCATGCTTTTGAGATAGTCTAACTTATCGATAACACCTTGCAAGTCACCACCCCAATACTTACCCCAATCCTTCCTGGTTGGGTCATACAGTTCGGGATTACTACCTTCGCTGTTTTCTGGATCGCCATCATGAAAGCGATCCACGACAAGAAAGTAAATCGTTTCCTGACGAAATTCAATATCTCTAGTGTAAAGAAACTCTAGATCAACTTCTGTTTCTGATGGCGATGTCTCTATAATATTTGAGACTTCTGCCTCTGTATTTTCAACGTTGTATTGAGCTTTTGAAAACAGCGAAGGAGGAGTATCTACCATATTAAAATGAAAAATCCTAGATAAATAAGGTTTGCAGACCCATGATGAATAGACTTTTAAGGATCATGTGCCGCTACAAACAAGGGTATTATCTAGTCTTTTTTTGTAAAAAAATATCTATCTCTAGCTAGTTTATAAGTATATCTATAGTAAGATTTAGAAGAGCAATACGCCCGCCTAATCTTTGCACTCATCACTCATTCTGAAGCGGAAAAAGCAGTATAAATGGTTAATTTTATACCTTTTTTATTGAAAGAATAGTAGAATTTATCTACAAACAAATCTTATTTTAACTTGTAACAAATGACTAACCCACATTCTGTGGGTTAATTTTCAGATTTTGGTATTTTCCAGAATCTAGTTAAAACAAGGGGTTCAACCATGAAAACCAAAATTCTACACTCAGCTTTGCCTTGAATAAAAGTGTCAAAATCATGTTTATTGACTCTATTCTCAGTAATCGAGCGGGCGTATTAGTCGGTTTTACCTAAAACGCTTCTCGCGACCCCCATATATGAGAAAAAGAGTGAAATGTTTATCTAGACTGGATTTTATCCGATTCTGAAAAATTCTGGTTTTGACGCGACAACCTGCGGAGAGCAGATTTTTTAAGCACATTTACTCATGCGGAATGTGGGGACTAAGTAAGTCGGCACAAATAAATCAAACTATGTAACAGAATGTAAAATCCACAAAATCCTTGCGATTGCTACCCTGCGGGAAGCCCCCTCCGGGGTCTACGTTTTACTAGTTCCTAAGAGGAACCGCTACGCTACGTTCCACTCGCAATGACATACCTTGAAATTTTTACGCTGACTTACTTATCTCAGAACAAGCTGTTTAAGCTGTTGTTCAAAGTATGCCAAGTGCAGCCACCAGAAGCGCCGTAGAGGCTATAAGTTTGGCTAGGTATAAGGGAGAACAATATTTCTCTTATACCCACAAACTTTTTGTCAATAACTTCTATTGAGATACACTACTAGTCACTTTCGGTTGGTCTAGATAGGCATAAACGAGCTTAGAAACTTGACTAATAAAGTCTCTGGCTCTTGTATCACCAAAAGGTCTTGTCACCAAAATGCCTGCTAAATATCGCTTACCGGATGGCAACTCAATGATACCTGCATCCCCAAGCAGAACTCCAAGAGTTCCTGTTTTGTGAGCAATGACCGCACCTTTACCAAGACCAGCTGGTAATAGTCTTTTGTTCTCAACGCGACGCATGATTCCCAAAGCTTGGGAGTGGCTTGTACTACTAAGCAACTTGTTATTTGCAACTAACGCCGATAGTCTAACCAAGTCTTTGGGACTGGTTGTATTAGTTCCCTTAAAGTCGCCTAACTGATGACGAATCACGGTATTTTGCAGTCCCCAACTGCGAAACCGGTCGTTTAACTTAGCCATACCACCTAAACGGTCAATAATCATATTAGTGGCAGTATTATCACTGATAGTAATCATCTTTATGGCAGTATCTAAAACACTCAGCTTGGTTCCCACAGGTTTGAATTGTAAGACTCCAGAACCTTCAGCTTCAGCCTTCAAGTCACGCCGCACTACTAACGTTTCATTCAGCTTGACTCTACCTGCATCGACCTCCTGAAATAAAGCAACCAAAATCGGAAACTTAATGGTGCTAGCAGCTGGAAATACTTTCTCTCCATTGAAATCCAAATAGTTGCCTGTATCCAAGTCTAGGAAAAACATTCCTGGTGAGAGAAAGCTGTAGCGAGCCATCAGTGTTTTCAGTGGAGAACTGAGCTGCAACAATTCCTTACCCAAGGGGACAACTCCAGCAAAGGTCGAAATAGCGCCAATTTGGAGGGGAATTTGTTCTTCTCCAACGCTGGTATTTACGACAGTTGCTTGTGCATCACCGATAGCTGCACGCTCAATTGAGGAGAATTTTACTATCCAATGTGAAGAAGAATCTCCCTGAATCAGTAATTTTTCTGGGGAAACTGTGTAACCAGGTGCTAATTCAACAACCAATCTGGTTGTCTGGGAGTCTACTTGTCCAAGCCGAATCTCTCGAATTGCTGAGCCAAGATTTTTACGGATTGTATTCTCGTTTAGATTCGTTGTTCCTGGCAAATCAATAACAAGTCTCATCGGGTTATTGATTAAAAAAGCTTTTGGTTGTACTCCAGAATCAGTAGTTATATCTAGTTGATTTTGAACAGGGTCGAAATACCAAGATTGTAAGCGAGCCGCTTTGACTGGAGAAGATAACAGTACAATACTGACGACGCTAGCTAACAGGAAACTAAGTCTCATCCGTGTGATTTTTGTGAGCGATAGTAGGATTGGTATGGACAATTTTTCCAGATTTTTATGGCCTTATCCGGAAAAAAAGTACATGAAACTGTAATTATTCCTAATTAGTTGCGTTATCGCAAGTGAGTTTAGTAACAGAAAACTAAGTTATTTGTGTTATAGCCGAAATTAACAACGGTTTTTCCACATAAAAAAATTCTTGGGAACATTCATTTGGCTATGTCAGTCTTTAAATTTAAAGAGTGGTTTGTTATCCACAACAAATCAAATAAGCAATGGCAACCTTGATGCTAGGAGGATGTGTTGTGTCTCGTTGCGAAAATTAACTTCCTAAAAAGCCTTACAGAAGAACCATCCTGTTTGATGATAAATCTCTCAAAACTTGATATATAACTCTTTCTTGAGGGTATTCATATTAATAAGTGAACGAAAAGTTATCCTAGACTCTCTAAATTGCACGAGAGAACTTTTTCTATTTTTTTATTGCAACATGCAAAATATGTAAATTTATTTTATATTTTAGTGCGGGCAGAACAGCACACTTTTGTAAAAAAGTAGAGAGCAAGATGCTCCCACTACTGTCTTTTTTTTAAATTGGGATACTCCCTGTTTGATTATGTGCATATTAAAGATAACGGGCATCTTTCGTACTATCTACTTACTAACGTAAGTTGCTAGTGAGTGTCCGTCAAAAAGTATTTTTTTGATACAAAAAAATTTGTAATTGAAGCAAGGGAGAGCATCCCTATGCATGCAAAATACAAAGAGTGGGAGCATCTTGCTCCCTTTTTGAACAAAACCGGGTTGGACAGCCCCGAAGTCGCTACAACACCGGGAACCCGACGCCAGATACCTAGGTCGGGAAACCCTCATCAAGTACTGGCTTCCTCCGGGGAAGATCTCCGGTCTCGCTGCGCTTTAGACCTCTGGGCGTGCGCTTTGCGCATACACCAGTCGCCTACGGCGGGAAACCCGCTTGCAGCGCTGGATTCACCGCAATGCGCAACTCTTGGCACTACAAATTGACAAAGATAGGATGGATGATCCCAAGCAAGGCGCTTTTTGATAACTAGGAACTTGAGTTATTAAGAGTTAAAAGTTCCCTATTTGTAGGAGTAAATTCACAAATAAAATAAAAGTGCTAGGTGAGATAAACAAATTGCAAAAAATCTGGATCATAAAACGTAAAAATTCAGCACATTTTAAGCAGATTCTCATGATAATATCATTATTATGATATTTTTTTTCATATTTATATTTGTATACTACTCATGCTCCAAGACTTTTCAGTTATTTTTCGATACAAGAATAAAAGTAGTTTTGGTTTTGCGATCGCTACCCAACCTACAATTCTTCTTAACTGAATTATATTGGCTCAGCTTTGAATGATTTCATCAATATTATATTAGTAAAATCTTTCGTTATACTACGTTAAATCTATTGATTATTAGGTAATTTTAGACAAAATTATTCTTATAAAAAGTATTGCTATTACATTCTAAATCTGCAATAGTAATGGGTTAAACCCTAAATCCAGAAATTAAGACATTAACAAAATGTTAACAACATATTTAAAAATTCTTAATGAGCATTATCAAGCTCTCAACAATGAGGGTAAAGATGTCATTCAAGGATTAACTCAAACACCAAAAAGTTTACCTCCCAAATATTTTTATGATGATCGCGGCTCAGAATTCTTTGAACAAATATGTGAATTACCAGAATATTACCCTACACGAACAGAAGCGTGGATATTGCGTCAATATGCCGATGAAATTGCTCAGATAACAGGTGCTTATGAACTTGTAGAATTAGGCAGTGGCAGTTCTACCAAGACCCGGTTTTTATTAGATGCTTACCAAAAAATTCCAGGTTCCTGTAAATATGTACCGGTTGATGTTAGTGAAGGAATCCTCAAAAGTAGCGTGTTACAGCTACAACAAAAATATCCCGATTTGTCGATTGAGGGCTTAATAGGAACTTACGAACAAGCCTTAGCAAAACTAGAATCGATTACCGTGCCATCACGGATGATTTTTTTCCTGGGAAGTTCAATCGGGAATTTTACAGCACAAGAGTGCAACAGGTTTTTGAGGCAAATTGCTCACACTTTAAAAACAGGTGATTATTTTCTCCTTGGTATTGATTTACAAAAACCCAAGGATATTTTAGAAGCGGCTTATAACGATAGTCAAGGAGTAACGGCTGCTTTTAATTTGAATATGCTTTCCCATTTAAATTGGCGTTTCCAGGGTAGTTTCGATTTGAATTTCTTTATCCATGAAGCTATTTATAATCAAACGGAGACTCAGATAGAAATGTATCTTCATTGCCTTGAAAGTCATTGGGTGTCCCTAGAAACTCTAAATTTAAATGTTTTGTTTGAAGTTGGAGAAAGTATTCTCACGGAAATTTCTCGCAAGTTCGATTTAGTAACTATCCAAAAAGAACTTGAGTTACAAGGACTAAAAACACTAAAAATTTGGACAGATCCCAATCAGTGGTTTGGGTTAATTCTTTGCCAAGCTTAAATCTTCCTTCCGAAAACTTAAAATAGAATAAACAGATCCGCAAATTAAATTTTTCGCCTTGATTTACAAGGTTTATAAGTTAATTTGCGGATAAAAATTTCTAGCGTCCTACTTCCACAGCAATTTAGTGACACCATGAATACTCTTAAATCTGCTTATCCTCCAAAGCTTGATAATTGCAATAATCAAGTTCTTCTCAATTACTTTGAAAATGCTTGGCAATTGGAAGATATTCTGATGAAAAGTCTGGTTGGAGAAGATACATTCTATCTCAATCCCGATCCTCTGAGAAATCCTCTGATTTTTTATCTGGGACATTCGGCTGTTTTTTACATTAATAAATTAATTTGCGTTGATTTGTTAAAAAAACACCTCAATCATGACTATGAAATTCTCTTTGAAATTGGGGTTGATCCTGAAATACCACAGGAGTTAAATCAAGCGATCGCTCATCTTGAATGGCCCCAAGTTGCAGAGGTTTGGCAATATCGAGAACAAGCCTATGAAATCATTGCAGAACTGATTAAGAAAACACCCATCACGAATCCTATCCATCCAAATCATCCTCTTTGGGCTTTAATGATGGGGATAGAACACCAGCGTATTCACATTGAAACCTCTTCGGTGTTAATTCGCCAATTGTCTGTAGAGAGAGTCAAACGTCCCCAAAACTGGAAATATGCCCCTTTTAATGGTTACACTCCTCAGAATGAAATGATAGAAGTTGCTGGTGGAGTCGTGAAAATAGGCAAAGCCTATGATGATCCAACCTACGGATGGGATATTGAGTATGGCGATCGCACTGTTGAAGTTGCATCTTTTTTAGCCAGTAAATATCTAATTACCAATGCCGAATTTATCTACTTTGTCAAGTCAGGTGGCTACGAAAATCAAGATTATTGGGATGAAGAATCTTGGAATTGGAAAACTCAATACAATATTCAACATCCCAAATTTTGGCTACATGAAAATGGTAGCTATAAATATCGAGCCATGTTTGATGAAATGGACTTACCTTTAGATTGGCCTGTGGAAGTCAATCACTATGAAGCAATGGCTTACTGTCATTGGAAAGACAATCAGACTCGCTTAATGAGTGAAGCAGAGTACCATTTAGCTACTTACGGTAATACTTTGTTAGAAGATGATGTAGATAATTACAATCTCAATTTAAAATTTGGATCACCGAGTCCCGTCGGGATGTTAGAAACAGCAAAAAGCTACTCTGAACTGTACGATTTGCGGGGTAATGTTTGGGAATGGTTGAGTGATAATCTAAACCCACTTTCAGGATATAAACCTCATTATCTTTATGAAGATAATTCTGCTATTTTTTTCGATACAAAACATCACATGATGTTAGGAGGATGTTGGATAACGAACGGCACAGAGGCTTTAAAATATTACCGCAACTGGTTCCGTCCCAACTTCTATCAACACGCAGGTTTTAGGATTGTTCAAGGCATTTAGAAATCAAAGAATCTCGTAATTTTAGACATTAAACCTCTGGCAAAAGTGAAATGTTACAAGATTTTGTTAAAAGTTAAGAGTTTCCGACTTCTGCAAGAGGTCTCAATACTTTTCGGTTAAAGGGCAAGCGCCTATAGCAGTCCTATTTCATTTGTGTGAAAGTGCCTGCGCTCTGCGCTTAAAAACAAAGTACATTTGTACATTCTTCTTCCCTGTTCCCTGTTAAGCGTTCCCTACCTCAACGAGTAATTTCACAACTCCTGCACGGATTGCTATATAAGTCTTTAAATTGCACGAGAGAACTTTTTCTCTTGTTTGATTGTGTGCATATCAAAGATGACAGCAATGTTTCGTATGAGTAGTCTACCGATTTCTGTGACACTAATGTGGTTTTTTGATAGCCTAACCAATCCATCTGCTTCTAAACTCTTCAACACTTCTAATTCCTCAGAGAAATAATCGTCAAAAACGATATGGTACTTGTCTTCAATATCTTGCTTATACAGTTGAAAATGACACATGATGCTCATGATCACATCGCGTCTGAGAATATCATCCCAAGTAAGTTTGATACCTTTACTAATAGGTAGAATATCTGTGTCAATTGCCTGATAGTAATCCTTTAATTGCTTGTGATTTTGGGCGTAGGTATCTTCTAGCATACTGATGGATGTGGCACCAAAACCAAAGAGTTCTGCTTGTGCTTGAGTTGTGTAGCCTTGGAAGTTGCGTTTGAGAGTGCGATCGCCTTGAGCGATTGCTAATTCATCATTAGATTTGGCAAAATGATCCATGCCAATAAATAAATATTGATGATTCGTCAACTCCTCAACTGTCGTCTTCAAAATTTCTAACTTTTCCTGTGCTGGCGGTAGTGCTTCTACTGGTATGTTTTTTTGCACTGTTTTCAGCCAAGGGACATAAGCAAAGTTAAAAACAGCAATCCTGTCTGGGTTTAATTCAATTGTTTTTTTAACCGTTTCTTGAAATGTCTGGACAGTCTGGTAAGGTAGACCGTATATGAGATCTACATTCACACTGTCAAACTTCGCTTCTTTAATCGCGCTCATCACATCAAACAGCATTTCTTCTGGCTGGACGCGATTCACTGCAACTTGCACTTGACGATTAAAATCTTGAATACCAAAACTAATGCGGTTAAACCCAATTTCTTTCAAAAAGAAAATGTAGTTTTTATCGATATAGCGGGGATTAATCTCAATAGAAATTTCTGCTGTCTGGCTCAGGGTGAAATTTTTCTTGATATTTTTCCATAAAAATTCTACTTGTTCAAGGCTTAAATAATTAGGGGTTCCGCCACCCCAGTGAATCTGAACCACTTCTCTATCTCGGTCAATGAAGCTGGCTGTTTTCTTGATGTCGCGAACCAGATACTCCACGTATGGTTGAGCAATATTCTTGTTGTTTGAAATGACTACGTTACAACCGCAAAAGTAACAAGGACTTTGGCAAAAGGGTATGTGAAAATACAAAGAAAGGGGAGTTTTTCTTTGATTTGAGGTGGCGATCGCACTTTTAAAGTCGCTTGGGGTGAATGCTTCTATTAATTGTGTTGCTGGTGGATAGCTGGTGTATCTGGGTACAGGAGCATCGTACTTTTTGATGATATCGAAATCAAATTTTACACCAGGAATTTGATAAACCATTGAGGTAGCTTCCAATAAGATGAGCGTATAGAATACCGTCAGAATCAAACAGATAAATCATCTTATATACGCGTCATAAAATCCGTTATTCATGCACCTTGATAAAAGCACTCATATTTATATTAGAACTTAGGCATGGAAACAAGAAATCAAGGGTTTGGGCAAGGGGTATAGGAGTGCCAGGGTGTAGATGTTCAAACCCTTATACCCCTACACCCCTACACCCTTACACCCCTAGTTTGTTGACTTTTGCATGAGGTGTAATTTCTAAGCTGTACTGAGTTCGGTGCTATCAGTGTTATTGCTATTAATCAGGGTATTGAACATGACTTGACCAATTGCTTTGATCAGGGTTTGTTCTAACTCCTGAACCATTTGCATATTCAGGTGAAATGCGTTGTTTGCTTCTGCAACAATCCGGTCGGCGGTTGCGTCATCTATTGGCAGTTCATCTAACGTTTGACGATATTTGTCCTTAAATGCTTTCTTGTCTGGAATTTGGTCAAAATTGTAGAAAGATGTGCCTTCATATCCGGAAAGCTTCAAGACTGACTGAGCAACCTTTTGCAACATTTGACCACCAGACAAGTCACCCATGTAGCGAGTATAGGCATGACCTATTAATAACGCAGGTTCTTTGGCAGAAAGTTCATGAATGCGGCTTATGTAAGTTTGAGCAGCTTTTGAAGGTGCGATTTTCCCTCTCCAGTCTTGCCCATAGTAAAATTCTAAGTCTTTTTCCAAATGAGCTTTGCGATTGAGTTCTTTAAAGTACACAGCACTGATCAAAGAATGGTCTTTGTAGTGCTCTAATGCTGCTTCTAGTTCGCTGTAGATGTAATACAAGTTACCTAAAAATTTTGCAAAGCAGTCTCTATTGACAACTCCTTTAACAAAACATTTCATAAATCCCACATTTTCAATTGCTGCATGAGCCTGTTGTGTTCCGCAGCGAAGTTTTTGGGCTAGATTGCTACTCATCGTTAAAATCGTTCTCGTCCAAATAAAATACGTACCCAAACAAGGGTTTGATTTATTGAAGTTTCGGATTTTCGCAGAATTCCCAGTGTAAGGCTTCAACAGTTATCAGTTATCAGTTATCAAGTACCACTCGCAATACGGTTCGGTTAACGTTTTAATATTTTGAAGATCCCCCCAACCCCCCTTAAAAAGGGGGGCTTATAACCCTCTTTTACCCCCTTTTTAAGGGGGTCGCCGCAGGCGGGGGGATCTTAACCGAACCGTATTGGTACCACTCGTATCAGTTATCAGGTAGGAAATGGACTCGTCCACCCCTTGTTCACTGTTTACTGTTCACTGTTCACTGATTATAAAAGCAGTTCACAGTTAACCTCAGAGTTAGGCAGAGATAGCTATCTTGGGTTTAGAGCAGAACTGAGCGAGACACTATCACGCTCGCTTGTTGCTCCAAACCATATTGATGACTACTTTAACCATTAAACTATCAAATCGTTGTGTAACTAGGAAACCGTTTATATTTATTTATATTTTCGGATTTACAAATCATTTTTTTAAATTATTTTACTTTTGATAGATTTCAAGAAGATTTTATGCTTATATAGCTTTAAAAAGATAAATTGATTGAACGATTCTCATGGCTAAGTCTCTTCAAACTCCTACGCCTGAGTTGCAAAAGCCAGGTGTGAAAGCGCCTGTGCAGGAAACATTGTTAACGCCCAGGTTTTACACGACTGACTTTGACGCTGTAGCACAGTTGGACATTTCAGCGGATGAAGCCCAGTTGAGAGCTATTGTGGATGAACTGCGGGCTGATTATAACCGCCATCACTTCGTGCGTGATTCTGAGTTTCAGCAGAGTTGGGATATGATTGATGGGGAAACACGCCGTGCTTTTATTGATTTTTTAGAACGCTCTTGCACTTCAGAGTTTTCTGGGTTTCTTCTGTTTAAAGAGTTATCGCGCAGACTCAAACAGCGAAATCCTCTTTTGGCGGAAGCTTTTAATTTTATGGCGCGGGATGAAGCACGCCATGCGGGATTTCTCAATAAAGCAATGGGGGATTTTAATCTCTCACTGGATTTGGGCTATCTGACAAAGAATCGTACCTACACCTTTTTCCCACCAGAGTGGATTATCTACGCAGTTTACCTGTCTGAGAAAATTGGCTACTGGCGCTACATCATTATGTTCCGTCACCTAGAGAAACATCCAGAGTTGAAATTCTATCCCTTGTTTGGCTATTTCGAGAGTTGGTGTCAAGATGAGAATCGACATGGAGATTTCTTTAAAGCGCTGTTGCGATCGCAACCCCAACTCTGGAACAACTGGAAAGCCCGTTTGTGGGTACGGTTTTTCCTGCTGTCTGTGTTCGCGACTCATACTTTAACAGTGCTGGAGAGGGCGTCATTTTATCACTCTATTGGCATCAATGCATACGAGTACAATATCCAAGTGATTGAAAAGACGAATGAAACCGCTGCACGGGCATTTCCTGTGATATTAAATACAGAACACCCAGAGTTTTTCCGGCGGCTGGAAGAGTGTTCTGATATTAATCTCAAGCTTACAGAGATTAACAACAGCAATAGTCCAAAGATTGTCAAATTCTTTCAAAAGTTACCCTTGATACTTTCAATCATCGGGCATTTGTTACGGCTTTACTTTATCAAGCCTATTGATGCTGAAGTATCTCGCCAAGCAGTTTGCTGAACTTTCCGGAAACATAAAGATTTGCCATTCGCCTACACTCGTCCTTAAGGACTGAGTGTAAATCATTCACTTGTTTGCTGCACCATTCGCTTTGTACAGCAGTCGCCAGGTAGATTAAGACACGAACTAATGAGAAAACACGGTCACCAAGAGACTTGAAAGTCTGTTCCCTATTCCCTGTTCCCTGTTCCCTGTTCCCTGTTCCCTGCTATAGATTCAACTTTAGAATGATGTCTTTTCCTAGCTGCTGTCTGCACGATGGAAATGATAATGCAGCACACTAGGTATTTCTATGTTTTTACCCCCTGGGTTTGGTGAAAAATATGTGATGACCACGCTAGGAAGAATAGTGTACTATACTGCTATTGGGAAACCGTGGTCTGACACAAATGTTGAGCAATCAAGCGAGAAAACATTAGTTTTCCTACACGCGTTTGGTGGTGGTTCTTCTGCTTACGAGTGGTCTAAAGTTTATCCAGCTTTTGCTGCGGATTATCGAATCGTCGCGCCGGATTTGATTGGGTGGGGACGCTCTGACCATCCGGCTCGAAGTTATAGTGTTAATGACTACATTCAAACTATTATTGAGTTCATAGAAAGGACTTGCAATGGTCCGATTAGTGCGATCGCCTCTTCACTCACTGCTGCTTTCACGATTCGCGCTGCGATTCTTCGCCCCGATTTATTCAAGTCTTTAATTTTGACCACACCAGCAGGTTTGGCTGAATTTGGACAAGATTACAGCAAGAGTTTATCTGCTCAAATTGTCAACATCCCAGTTGTAGATCGATTGCTTTACATGACTGGGGTTTCTAGCAGTTTTGGCATTCGCAGCTTTTTGGAAGAACGTCAATTTGCTCGTCCAGAACGAGTTTATCCTGAAATTGTCGAAGCATATTTGCAATCTGCTCAACAGTTTAATGGAGAGTATGCTGCTCTTGCTTTCGTACGTGGTGATTTATCTTTTGATTTATCTCAATATATAACTCAATTGACCATTCCTACTGCTATGATTTGGGGGCAAAAGTCAGAATTTACAGGACCAGAAGTCGGTCGCCGACTTGCAGACATGAACCCTCAGGCAGTCCGCATCTTTTATAACTTAGAGGATGTAGGCTTAACCCCCCAATTGGAACTTCCTGCTGTCACGATTGGGCTAATTAGGAAATTTTTACCTTTACTTGAGTCATCTGTTTGAACAGCTTTTCCTTTGTGATCAGGACTTACGCATTTCAACGTAATTCCGTCATTGCGAGCGACAGCGAAGCAATCTCCTCAAGGTCGAGATTGCTACCCTATGGCTGACGCCACGCCTTACGGCTATCGGGAAGCCGCTTCGCATCTACACTCCACTACGTTCCGTTCGCAATGACATTCTCCCTTGTTGCGTAAGTCCTGCTGATGACGGAGAAACAGGTAAACTCAGATCTTGCACCATACTTTTCGTCCGCCAAGAAATAAATTTATTGGCTCAAAGTCCAAGTCCGTTAAAACGGACTGGGTAAGTTTTTCAGTCCGTTTTAACGGACTTGGGTTATTAGCCTTGAACTTCAGTTCAAGGCGTATCAGCCGGAGGTGCAAGATCTGAGTAAACCTATGGACTACTGAAATACACATATTGTGTAGGTTGGGCACTACAATGCCCAACCTATTTAATTTGAGCGTGTATTGCACCCAAATACAAACGGGAACATCCCAAATGTGCAAAATGCCCGCACTTCGTGCCGCTTCGCTAACAGACTGGAAGTCTGGGGCTATACAAACAAAGCCTGCGGAGGCAGGCTGTAATTAGTCCGCGCAGGCGGACTTTGCCTGTGTAGCCGCGAATTCTATTCGCCAGGTGTCTGTGCAAAATTGGGATGCTCCCATTAACCTGAGGAATTAGAGTTGGTATCACTGCTACCGATAATTGCTTGGAATATGTTCGATGCTAAAGAGAAAAAAGCTGTGAATAACAACAGGATCATCAAGCTTGCAAGACCAGCAAAGGGAGAAATGATAAACAACAGTAAGAATCCAAACATTAGAATTGATATCAATGTCTTATTCATCTTTTTTCCATTTCATAATTTTTAATTTCAATTAAGTACCTAATTCTATAACTGTGCTACTTCTATTGGAAAGAATTAGTCCTCTTTCTTAAGGATGAAGCCCTTTGGGCAATCGTCACTAGCAACATATGAAAGAAACATATTTTTCTTGATTGTAATGAAGAAAAAGCTTGCCCAGTTAAATTACGCGCCCTAATAACTAAGTTTAAAATTGTTGCCATAATTAGGATAAGCCATAATAAAATTAATTTTTTTGGTTCTTCGCGCCCTCGTCCCTTAGGCGCAGGGCTTGGTTGTAATCGTCTAATGCCCCTTTGTTGTCTCCCAAATCTCTACGGACAAGCGCTCGGTTGTTGTAGGCGTCAGGATCGTTAGGATTAAGGCGCAGGGCTTGGTTGTAATCGTCTAATGCACCTTTGTTGTCTCCCAAGTCACTACGGACAAGCGCTCGGTTGTAGTAGGCGTTAGCATACTTAGGATCTAGGCGCAGGGCTTGGTTGTAATCTTCTATTGCCCCTTTTTTGTCTCCCAAGTCACCACGGATAAGCCCTCGGTTGTAGTAGATATCAGTATATTTAGGATTAAGGCGCAGGGCTTGGTTGTAATCGTCTAATGCGCCTTTTTTGTCTCCCAAATCACTACGGACATACCCTCGGTTGTAGTAGGCTTTAGCATCGTTAGGATTAAGGCGCAGGGCTTGGTTGTAATCGTCTATTGCCCCTTTTTTGTTCCCCAAGTTTGTACGGACAAGCCCTCGGTTGTAGTAGGCTTTAGCATCGTTAGGATTTAGACGCAACGCTTGGTTGTAATCTTCTATTGCGCCTTTGTTGTCTCCCAAGTTTGTACGGACAAGCCCTCGGTTGTAGTAGGCATCAGCATAGTTAGGCTCTAGGCGCAGGGCTTGGGTGTAATCTTCTATTGCGCCTTTGTTGTTTCCCAACTTAATATAGACAAACCCTCGGTTGTTGTAGGCCTTAGTATACTTAGGATTAAGACGCAGGGCTTGGGTGTAATCTTCTATTGCGCCTTTGTTGTTTCCCAACTTAATATAGACAAACCCTCGGTTGTAGTAGAGATTAGCATTGTTAGGATTTAGGCGCAACGCTTGGGTGAACTCGTTTAGTGCTCCTTTCTTGTTCCCGTACTCAGCCATAAAAATAAACGCTTGTGAGTAGTGTTTAGCTATAGCAAAATTGAGTTCTGCTTGTTTCGACTGATACCAAGCTGTCAGTCCCAATGTCGTCATAATCATCAATACTGCCCCTGAAACACTAGCAATTCCCCTTCGCCTACGGGCTTTCTCTTCTCGAAGCTGGCGATCGCGTTGTTCAATACTTAGTTGGATAAAATCTTGCTCTGATGAACTTAGCTCTTCGCTCCGTGTGTTTAATTTTTCTTCTGCTTCTGACAGCGGCACACCACGCAACAATACTCCTTGATCTCGTTTTGTCTCTTCCCATTGATGTATAATATCCCTTAACCGCTCTTGCCAAGCTCGAAACAAACGGTCTTTTTTCATCCACTCGCGCAGCGTTTGCCATTCGCGGATTAGGGCTTCATGGACAACTTCCACTGTATCTTCCCCAGATTTCTCATCATGTCCGGTGACAACCAAACGGGCTGTGTATCCTGCTAAATCACTCACCAATCCCCAATTCTCATTTCCTACTTCTTTGCGGGTGGCGATGCGACGAGTATCCTCAGTTCCTTCCCCTGGGCGCACCAATTGCACAAAGATGCGCTGTGCAGCTTTTTGCTTTGTTTCACTCAATTTTTGGTAAACTTCCTCAGCATGATTTGCTAGCGCTTTTTTCACACCACCTATCTCTTGGTATGCTTGATGAGTGAGTGTGCGGTTTTGCTGTAAAGACCAAAGTCGAGTCATGGCAAATTCTAGCAATGGGAGATTCCCCGGTTCATTGCCAACATCATCTAAAATTCGTTGCGCCAATTGTGCTTCTAATTGGACTTCTATCTTCTGGGCTGGTTGTTCAATTGCTCGAAGTAGTTCCTCTCGATTCATTGCACTTAACAGTTGCGGTGTAAACTGCTGCAATGCATCTCGTAAAGGACGATAACCAAGGACAAAGCCGTAGAAGTCAGCCCGTAATGTGAAAACTAATGTTAAATTTTCCTGATGGATAGCTTGGAGCATCAAATCAGCAAAGCGTTCTTGTTCTTCCTTCTGACAAAGGGTGTAGAGTTCTTCAAATTGATCGACAAACAGCAGCAGACGTTTACCCGGATTACGTTCCATAATGCGAGACATTATCTGCTCCAAAGTAACTAAACCCTGCTGTATATTTTTATCTAGTCCAGCTGCTGAGCGCAATTGTTGAATTTCATCAACTCCTGGCACTAATTGACGAACTAACGCAGATGCTAGCTGATAAAATGGTTGATTCCCAGGACGAAATGATTCAATCACCCAGTTTTCTGTCATACGCAGTTGGGGAATCAGCCCAGCATACACAACAGAAGATTTTCCAGTACCCGAAGGACCAATGACTCCTACTAAGGGCTGTTTTTTAACTGCTTCTACCAAACCGTTGACAAATATTTCCCTTCCAATAACAATACCTTCGCCAAAAAAAGAGGATAAATATCTCAATCCCAAAACCTCGACTACTCGTCCCAAGTGGCGAACCGGATGACGCTTCGCTCTAATGGGCGGTGTCAGGAACGGGCTAGAAAAATTT
>JAHHGV010000006.1 GCA_019359695.1 Brasilonema angustatum HA4187-MV1 | reverse complement strand
AAGATAATTTTGAACTCCCGGTCAATGTGATATTTTTTCTGTAACACTTCAAGTCTGCCTTACGATTGAGTACATTTTTTCCTATCTCAATCACTGTAAGGCTTTTGGGTTTCGCACCGCGAACTAGACTAATTTTGGTTATTAAACCGCCAAACCTTTTACAAACCCTTGACATTATGAGGCTTTGAGGGAATGAAACAGCCCTGCTTCTTCAGAGTTCCCTGTTCCCTGCACTTGTTGGAAGTTAAAACAACATACACCACAAGGTAGGCGCATAACATAACGAATAGACCCTAGAATAACAAGCAATCTGGCAACATTAGGCTGACAAGTCTTTAACATTTCTGCCAGAACAAAAATGATATTTTGAGGAGATCAATATGCAAACCATGCGTACTAAGTTTGTGGGTTGGATTATTGTTACTGTCATGAGTCTGTGGGCGCTTCCTTCCTTGGCGGAGGACATCGCCGTCACTGATTTGCCAAAAACGGTCACTCAAGCGATACAAAAACGCTTTCCCTCCGCGAAGCTGATTTCGGCGGAGAAAGAAAACGATAACAATCAGACTCACTATGAAGTAAAGTTCCAGAACGGGAATCAGAAGCAAAAAGTCCACGTAAGACCGAACGGATCGATATACAAAGTGGAGATTGATGACTAACCGAATCAGTGAACAGTGAACAGTAAACAGTGAACAGTAAAGAAGGGGTGGACGAGTCCGTTTCCTACCTGATAACTGATAACTGGTAACTGATAACTGATAACTGTTAAGACTCCCTACTTCGTCTCCATCCAATTGTCGCCCACTCGAACATCCACAATTAACGGTACACTCAACGACACCGCATTTTCCATGACAGACTTAATATGCGGTTGTAATTTTCCCCATTCTTCTGGTAGAACCTCAAACACTAATTCGTCGTGTACCTGTAACAATAGACGCGTTTGATAACTTTGCAAAACTTCATGCAGCTTTACCATCGCGATTTTAATAATATCAGCGCTGGAACCTTGAATGGGAGCATTGGCAGCTGCACGAAGTAACCCCGCATCTTCAGCACCTAAATTACCAAGTTTTTTCAAGTCGATATCTTCTGGGTTGTTGCCTTTGTATTTGCGTATGCTGTTGCTGGTAAAATCTAAATAACGACGACGCCCCAAAATTGTTTCTACATAACCTTGGGATATTGCCTGCTTTTTCACTCCTTCTAAATATTCAAACACTTTGGGATAGCGACTGTTAAATCGCTTAATAAATTCGTTCGCATTGGCTTTATCCACACCAGTTGATCGCGAAAACCGCAGAGAACCCATTCCATAAATCACACCAAAGTTGATCGTTTTTGCTAACCGTCGTTCGTCTGATGTGACATTTTCTTTTTCAAAAACGAGCCGCGCTGTTACAGTGTGAATGTCCTCATTTTGTTGATAAGCTTCAACTAAAACAGGCTCTTGACTCAAATGAGCCAAAATCCGTAACTCGATTTGTGAGTAATCAGCAGCAACCATCAACCAACCAGATTGTGGCACAAATGCTTTACGAATCTGGCGACTAAAAGCAGTGCGAATGGGGATGTTTTGTAAATTCGGATCAGAAGATGACAACCTACCAGTAGATGTTACCGTTTGGTTAAAACTCGTATGTACTCTGTGAGTATCCGGACGAACTAATTTTGGCAGAGAATCTACATAAGTTGATTTCAACTTCGATAAGGTACGATACTCAACAATGGCATCAATAATTCCAGTTTCATCAACTTCTCGCAATCTTTCCAATGTCGCAGCATCTGTAGAATAACCCGTTTGAATTTTACGAGAATACTTTGTGCTTAACTCTAATTTTTCAAACAAGATTTTGCTCAATTGTTTGGGGGAACCCAAGTTGAATTTTTCCTCAGCAATGTTATAAACTTCTTCTTCAAACTTGGCTAAATCTGTTTCTAACTGCTGCGAAAGTTCTTGTAGGTACGCTGTATCTACAGAAATTCCCTGGTATTCCATCTCAGCTAAAACTGGTTCTAGTGGCTGTTCCACATCCACGAGTAGTTTATACAAAGCTGGAATTTTCTCAAGTTCCTCTCGCAATTTTGCCACGAGTTGGAATGTGACATAAACATCCATACCGCAGTAATCTGCGACGCTGGGAATATCCAAGTCAGCGATGGTTTTCCCTTTTGGAACCAAATCTGTATAACTTTTTGCCGTTAAACCCAAGTAACCCTGAGCCAAATCACTTAGATTATGGTTACTATCGGGATTTCGGACATAACTTGCTAGCATGGAGTCAAAGACAACTCCCGCCAACTTAACTCCTTGACACCGTAGAACTAAGCGGTCAAATTTAGCATTTTGCAAAGCCTTGGGATAATCAGCACTTTCTAAAATTGGACGTAGTGCTTTTAAGGCAAAATCTTTGTTTAAATTGTCCCCGACTTTGTGACCAAGTGGTATGTAAGCCATCTCATCTGGTTCCCTTCCCCAGCAACAGCCAATTCCCACCAACTCAGCGTCTCGTGGTTCTAAATCAGTCGTTTCAGTATCCCAAGCAACGGGATGCTGAGTGTCGGTGAATTTTTGCAGCAGCTTTACCAATTCGGTGAGTTGTTCTGCGGTGTTAATGATGCGTGGTTTTATTACAGAAGTTGGAGGTTGTTGTTGATTTGCTGTATCATTGAGAGTAAAAAACCATAAATCATCATCTTCGTTATCTGTGCTTGGCTTAAGTTGAGTGCTGAGTGATTCGTTTGTTTCTGTTTCTGGTGTTTCTTCAATTTCCCCACCAAAACGTTGCTGAAGTTCGTTAATTTTGCCTAAAAAAGATTTTAATTCTAGCTTTTCTAAAATAGGTGTTAAGACACTGGAATCAAACCCTTTAAGAATGCAGTTTTCTAAATCGACTTCTAAAGGAACATTAAGGACTATCTCCGCTAATTTACGAGAGTTCTCAGCATCCTCTTTTCCTACTTCTAGCTTTGTGTGAATTGCGCCTTTGATTTCATGCAATGAAGCATAAATTCGCTGCACTGACTCGTACGTGTTCAGCAACCGCACTGCTGTTTTTTCGCCAATTCCCCTGACACCAGGGATATTATCTGATTTGTCACCGCAAAGAGCTTTATAATCAACGATCTGTGATGGTCTAATACCTAGTTTTTCTTTAACTTGTTCTGGACCAAATTCAGTAAGACTTGCTTTAGAAACTTTTAAGGCGTCTGGGCTAAAATACAGAACACTGATTTGTTTTTCAGTGTCGATGAGTTGAAATAAATCGCGATCGCCACTGACAATTTTGACTTGATATCCAGCCGCCGTTGCTTGCTGTGCTAAGGTTCCCAACACATCATCTGCTTCGTAACGAGCAGCAGTGACGATTTTCAGGTTGAAAGCATCCAGCAACTCGTGTAGATTTTTCAGATCTGGAATAAAATCTTCTGGTGTTTCTGGACGGTTTGCTTTGTATCTATCATCTGCTTCGTGACGGAAAGTTGGCAAACCTAAATCAAAGGCGATCGCCATTGCTTGTGGCTGTTGAGTCGCCATCACCTCCAACAAAGATTTGAGAAAGCCAAAACACACGCTTGTGGGAATTCCCGTTTTTGTCCGTAATCCGCCGTCTCTTCCTTTGGCAAAAGCGAAGTACGAACGAAAGGCGAGGGAGTGTCCATCCACTAGGATAAATGTGGGAGAAGTAGTCGTTAAGGAATCGGAAGCCAACTGGTTTTTTGGTGTTGTTTGGGACATAAACCTATTTTAGCCAGCGACTTGGGCTACGAATCCGACCTATAGAGAGAATTAAGCTATTTGCTTGGCTTGCTTTTGGCGACGGTGACGCAATTGTAACACCACACCAACTCCTCCCATACCCAAAAGTGCGATCGCACTTGCATCTTCTGGAACAGTTGCTACATTGTCCCTACCTAAATCAACCAAGAAAACAACGTCGTTGAAGTCGCGATCAGCTGTTAAAAAACCATTTCCATCAGATTTAAAACCTTTTGGTCCATACAAATCCTCAAAACCCACCAACAGATAACCATCCATTTCATAAGCCACTAGATGATCCAGTTTGTCTGGATTTTGAGTAGCATCTGCGCCGTAAACATAGCCGTTAGGATTGTTAAACCCATCTGCTTTCAGAAAGAAATTGAGTTTAGTTCCAGCTCCTTTTGTGCCTAAATCAACATAGTCTCCGATATTTAAAACGCCATTCTCTTTCCCTAGCTGACATGCTGAATTAGCGCCATTTGATGTATTACAAGAAATATTGTCAAAAACCAATCCTTTTTGGTAGTCAGAACCGTTGATAGCTTCATAAGCCAACTGGTTCTTATAGCCAGCACCCTCATTTAAGAACCAAACGCGAATATTTTGATCATTTTTTACAATCAGTTTTCTGGGGTCTAGTTTATTTAATTTGTCTTCAGGAATTGCAATTCTTTCCTGTTGCACATATTGCTGGAACTCGGTAATTCGAGATTGGAATCCTGAATCATCGGTTGATTTCTCTTTAACTTCATAGGGTGTCAGGTTCTCCCAAGTAAATGTGGCAGCGCCTGCAGGACTGACAGCAGAAAATACACTTGTGATAGCAGCTGTTGCAGCAAAAAGTCCTGTTATTTTTTTTCTAATCATATAAAATTTTTATTTTTTTGTCTTGGAAAATACTCTGTTGTTTAGGCTCTAATATCGATCAGTTCGAGAAAAAATAAAACGATCTTAATTGGGCAGACAATTACACAGCAACACTTCCCCTAACTAGAACGAACTATCCGTTTGAGGAACTCTACCCAACACCAGCTGAAAGGTTTTCTGGGGTTGCGACTGCCTACTTAAACTGAAATTTCTTCTGTTCTGAACTATATTAGTTTGGAATCCAAATCTTTTTTGAGTAATGGAACATGAGTTCATTCTTTTATATCTTAGGTTTTGATTGAGTGACTAGAGTATTTTCCGAATATTTTTTATTGTCTTGATAAAAAATATTGTTCCTGTCAAATTTGAGATTTTTTTCATGTTGAGACTCAATCACGCAATATTCTCTATAAGCAAAAATATGAGATCAATGGTTGAAAGTATTGCTGATCATTTTCATGCTATGAAAATGATTTCTATCATGACTTACTCAAACTATATAAGTAGTAGCTCGTAAGTGGAAATAATTCTATATAGCATTTACCATATACTAATCACAGTTTCATCTGTATATCTGTGTAAAAATTTGTTCACAATGACGAGATGAATTCATTTGTATTCTCTTGTTAGTCCTGTTTACTCTTACTCGCCCTTCGGCTACGCTCAGGGCAAGCCTCTACAGCGTGATAGCCTGTTAATCTCTATATTGGAACTTCAATATTCACTCATCAATTATGCATAAAGTGTCTGCCACAGAATTGGCATTACCTGGCATTGGGGATACATCTACTTTTGACATTCAACTGCTGGTTGTAGATATCGATGGCACAATCGCAGGAAAATCTAACAGCATCAGCACAGCCGTGAAGCAGGCAATTGTTGCAGCACAAGCACGGGGTATTCAAGTGGCGATCGCCACTGGTCGTATGTATCGTTCCGCTTTGCGCTTTCATCAAGAAATTGGCTCAACCCTGCCATTATTAGCTTACCAAGGGGCTTGGATTCAAGACCCAGCTACCCAAAAAATTCATCGCCATTTGCCTGTTTCCCGAGAGTTAGCACACAAGCTTCTAGACTATTTTGAACAACCAGAGTTACGAACGCTCTTATCTGTTCACTTCTATATCAATGATCAGCTTTATGTCCGTGAAATAACCAGGGAAACAGAAATTTACGCAGAACGTAGTGGAATTACCCCTATTGCTGTGGGAGACTTACGCCAAGTCACCAGCAATGAACCCACAAAAATTTTGGCATTGTGCGATGACATAAATATCATTCAACAGTTACTGGGAAATTTGCGCGGCCAATACACCCCAGCCGAACTATACCTCACCACATCTGTTGCCACATTTTTTGAAGCGACTAACCCTTTTGTCAACAAAGGCACTGGGGTACGTTACTTGGCCGAAGAATTACTGGGACTGCAAAGAATTAATGTCATGACCATTGGTGATAACTTCAATGACGTGGAAATGTTGGAGTATGCTGGTATAGGTGTAGCGATGGGTAATGCACCAGCAGCAGTGCAAGCTAAAGCCCAGTGGGTAGCTCCTGACGTAGAGTGTGATGGAGCTGCAGCCGCGATTGAGAGATTTTTACTGTGTTAAAAGTAGTTAGTAGTGGGTAGTCAGAGGGGATTTTGTCTGTATAACCGTGACTTCCACTCACTAGGGATAAAATCAGAAAGAGCACCGACGACTGGCCGTGTTTCGTCTCGGTGCTCCTGCTGGTTCGCTCCTCACACATTGGATAGTATACCCAAGGAAATATGGCGAGTCAATGATTGTTAAAAAAAGTTTATTTTTTGGGAGATTTTCTTGTTTATACTTCGTAGAGAGCAAAAAAACCTAATTTTTCTTCCAACACAAACTTCAACACAGACTGTGTAGCCAAAGCCAATCCTATTTTGGCTTGAGCGAGTTCTGGCGAGGCAGTTTTCACCTCGCCGAAAATCCGGCATTTACACCAAAAAGTTTCAAAAACTCGACTTAAATCTAACGCAGCTTTTTCCCAATTAACTGAGTCGTCAAAATCAGAACCCTCTACTTTATCTACCACTCGTACTAACTCATTGATCAGGAGATAGGAAGCTGGGTGATTGAAACGCAGTTTTTCATCACTGTTCAGCCAAGGAATAGGATTGGGAGTAAAAATGCTTGACAAAAGGTTTTGCTTGACATTATCACCCTCATCAACATTTGATTCCCTCAGTTTAATCAATCCCTCGTGAACACCCAGTCGTAAGAGCGAGCAGCAGCGTGCATGAGCATATTGAACAGTGAATAAGGAAGCAGAGTTTGGGGAAGAAAAGGGAGAAGAGGAAATGGAGCTCTTAATGGGGTGCTGGGGGGAAAAAGAACCAATGGACATTCTTTCTTCCTGCTCAGAGCTCAGAGATCCCTGCTCCTTGTCCCCTGTTCCCTGCTCTTTGCTCTTTGATCCCTGCTCAATAACTCCCCCTACAGTAAGATTCTGCAACCAATCAGCTAAGAGGGAATGAGTCAGTTCCAAGTGAATCCAACCAGGGGAAACGACTTGAACTTTGAAATCTTTGTCATAGTTTGTTGAAATATGAGAGGTAATGCCATTTGCAATCTCTATAGCGGGATATTTTTCAAATTTCGCCAGCCGCAAAGCTATACCTGAAATATAAACAATTGTCTCATTATATCCACCCTGAGATAGAGGAATTTTTATGTCTTTTGTGCGTTCACTATGCAGAAAATTAGCATAAGTACTTAAAGCGATTGCTAATTTGCTGCTTACTAACTGTTTTATTGCTTTATACTTAGGTTGGTGTAATTTATATTGCAAAAATATTTAAGTTATATTACTCTTGACATAATGTCTTCAATATTTGTCATCTGTCTAAGGAAATAAGTTAAATTTACGGAAAGAAAAATTAGAATTGTGCAAAATTTAATTAAATTAGAGTAAATTTTACTACCTTAATTGTACAGTAAGAAGTATAACAAAAGAGTAGGAGCTACGCTTTCTACCTTTTGGATGAGTGGTACAGTTAGGTTTAATGCCTCTTGTGCCGACATCAAAGACACTCCTTGCACCTTTTTATGACGTCTTTGTCTTCCGCCGAACGCTCTTTGTTACCTATGCAATCTCCATCCTCTTTCTCTGAGGCATCACGTCCTTTTTTGACTTGGCAACGAATTCTTGATTGGGCTCAGGAACACTACCGCTGCCGCACCTTTAGCAAAGATGAGCGCATTCCAGCCCGAGCTGGATTGCTGTACTTGGTGCAAAGGGGTGCGATCCGTATGGTGGGAACCGCCCAGGTAAGTGCAACTGCAAGTCAGTTAACATCTCGACGCATCAATAGAACTCCCGAAGAAGCTTTCTTAGGGTTTGTTGGTGCAGGGCAACCGTTTGAAATTGTTGCCCAGTCACCATTCACGCTCCAGGCTTATGCCCATGTAGACCAAACTGCTGTACTGTGGATGTACTGGCACGATTTGGACAATTGGCCTCACTTCCGCCGCGAAGTCATGGATGCCTTTAGGTATCAGCACCAGCGCAAGCTGCTGTGGCTGAGTGCCTTGGGACAACGACGCACGATTGACCGACTCCTAGGATTCCTCACATTGTTGATTGAGGAATATGGAGAACCGTCAATGAGCGATACCGACCCAGATGTGATTCGCGGTTATTGCCTGCCTTTCCCCCTCACCCATGCCCAAATTGGCAGCGCGATCGGTTCGACTCGTGTTACCGTCACCCGCTTGATGGGTAAATTGCGTCAACGTGGCTTAATCCTTACTCAAGGCGACAATCTGATTTGCTTGCCAGCAGAGTCAATTAACAGAGGTAACTAAGCTCACACCGGATGCAGTGGACAGCGAATTTTAAGAAACCCTGCAAGGGTCATGAATTCGATATCCCTGCACAAGCTGGCAGTAAGTTGGCAAAAGGGATACCCACTTGCTGCTGAAGTTGACAATCTGTTTGACCACCACAAACAGATTGCACACAATTAGGTACTTTCCATTTTGGAAAGCCTCAATGTTCAATTTTCTTGTGCCCTTACCAGAACATTTAGAAGGGAGGACAAATGATTCTTGGTAAGGATCAAGGAATTGCCCAAGTATGCTGCTACAAAGGCAAAGGTTAAGTAGAATATTGAGGAAAAATCTTCGAGGCACAAGTGTAGTAAATGCGACTTTTGACTACCAGCCACTTTTTTTGCAGGGCTTGGGTGGAAGTGGGGACAAACTCCACATTAGGGAAGAAAAACGTCACCACCCAAAACGCCCTGCATAAATTGTTTGACATTAGAACTTATACCAATTCAAAAGGCGTGGCGTTAGCCATAGGGTAGCAACTGCCGTTAGCGTAGCGAGACCGGAGGTCTTCCCCGTTCGCCTTTGGCGTGCCGTAGGCATAGGGTGTACGCAGTTCATGATGGCTACTTAGTAAAAAATTTGAGAACATATTTCAGCTAGATACAGACATTTTAAACGGCAAGACGGGCAAGCAAAATGCAAAGATTGCACCGTTAGGAAATCGATTTTCTGCCCAGATTTTGCCGCTATGCGCTTCTATGATTTGACGAGTTAAATACAACCCCAAGCCAGAACCTTTGGCTTGGCGATCGCTGTGTCCCTGATAAAACCGCTTAAAAAGGTTTGGCAGTTCTTCTGACTTTATGCCTGGTCCAGTATCTATAACTTTAGCAGTTTGATAAGAGGAACCTGCTTCTAACACAACCTCCACTTTGCCACCGCGAGGAGAGTGGTTGATAGCATTAGTCAGAAGATTAGTAAATACCCGTTGCAGTTGCAAGGCATCACCATGAACCCAAAGGAACTTGCGAAAGTCTGACTCACCGTAGTTGCAGGAAATATGAACGCGACGACTGGAAGCAAGTTCGGTCAAAGTTATTGCCACATCTTCAGCAATTTCAACAAGATTAACAGGTGCTAACTGTAGCTTTAACCCCTCCATATCGTTGCGGTAGACATCCAAGAGCGTTTCTACCATCTGCAAACTAGTCTGGTGGCTCTTAATCATCGTTGTTAAAACTTTTTTCTGGGCTGGAACAACAGAGCCAAAATTTTCTCGTTCAAACGCCTGTAATGTCTCAAGGGCTCCCAATAGAGGAGTTTTCAAGTCATGAGTTAGGGTAGAGGCAAAGTCTTCTCGCACACTCGCTAACTTCTTTTGTGCGTGAAGTTTTGCTTGTTGTTTTAAGAGTGCTTCTTGATACAGACGATTGCGATCGCCCAAAATACCTGTCACTATTAATGCTAAGACTGCAATCAATCGACTAGCAATTGTGGAAGCTCTAACAGGAAGGATACCTGGAACCCATACGTTCAGAATCGTTAGAATGCAAGCAACTAGAGTCAGTTGTAGCGTTGCCATTCGACTCAGACGAGCATTTGCTATCATAATTGGACCGATATAAAGGTAACCAAACACATAGTCTGGTGGAGTAGAGAACTCCAATAGAACCACAATCGTAAATAGTCCAATAATTATCCAAGATGTTCTCAAGCGCGGGTTGTTTTTATGGCTTACAAGTTTGAGCACCGACATCTCGAGATGGAACATAAAAGCTGTGTGTCAAGTATAACAAATCTCTTCAAAACCTAGTTACTTTTGACTAAAAATAATTGTTTATTTTATATTTTTAACTATCTATATTTGCAGATATAGACTTCATCTAAACGCGCTAAACGTTTATCGTTCTCAAGAGATATATGCTAATGGATAGAATTCATAAATAATTATATCTTGTAAGTTTTGAAGAAAAGTTTGATAATAAGAAATCTGAGAAGCACCTATAAAACATAGGGTGCTAAGTGATTATGAGAGAAAATATAATTTTCTATAGAACGATTAGGCTAAAATCCATTGGAACTTATGTTTATTACTGGAAAGCGGCTGTTACAGGTGTATTTACATTAGCGTTGATTTTAGGCTTTCCCTTTGAGTATGCTCCTAGTTAAATCACGGTTCAAAACCTGTTCAAACTTCTATATACGGATAGATTTTTTCTTTGTCAATTCCTGACAACAGACTAGACAGCAAATTTCAAGTATAAAGACAAAAATTGAGGAAAGTAAAGGAGTAAGAAGTGGTGTCGTGAAATAAATGAAAAAACGCTGTCAATGTGAAAAGATCAAACTTAATTAATTTATTGATGCTGGAGTTAGACTAACTCATGCTAGAAGGATGGATTCAAATTGCATTAACGCTACTGATTGTAGTCGTGATAACTCCCTTTTTTGGGCGATACATGGCGCGTGTCTTTCAGGAGCAAAGGACGTTTCTCGACCCGATTTTGAACCCAGTTGAGCGCATGCTTTACTCCGCAATTGGCGTTTCTGCCAAGGAGGACATGACGGGTTGGCAGTATGCGCGGGCAATTTTGTACAGCAACATTGTCATGGGGTTGCTCATCTTCTTCATGATTATGAATCAGGGATGGCTACCGCTCAACCCCACCAAAATAAGTGCCCCAACTTGGGACACAGTAGTACACACCACCATTTCCTTCATTACCAATACCAACCAGCAGCACTATTCTGGTGAAACTTACTTGAGTTACGCCAGCCAAATGTGGGGACTGGGGTATCATATGTTTACCTCGGCTGCAACAGGTATAGCGGTGGCGATCGCCTTTATTCGCGGGTTGACAGGCAGACCATTGGGCAACTTCTACGTAGATCTGATTCGCTCAATTACGCGGATTTTACTACCCATTAGTATTGTGGGGGGAATCATTATGATCGCGGCTGGTGTTCCGGAAACACTGGCAGGCCCAGCTGTGTTTGCCACTTTAGAAGATCCTAATATCAGTCAGGCGATCGCTCGTGGTCCAGTTGCCCATTTTGAAATCATTAAGGAACTAGGCGAGAACGGCGGCGGCTTTTTCGCCATCAACTCAGCACACCCCTTTGAAAATCCAAATGGTTTGACCAATCTCATCCAGCTTGTCGCCATCATCTCGATACCCACTTCGCTGATTTATACTTATGGCATCATTGCTAACAACGTCAAGCAAGCTTGGTTGGTATATAGTATACCGTTTGCCATTCTAGTGGTCTTTGTCATTATTACAGCGATTGGTGAATATAACGGTAATCCTGCGGTAAACGCCTTGTTGGGAAGTCAGCAACCGAACCTAGAGGGTAAGGAAGTTCGATTTGGTTGGGCACAATCAGCTCTGTATGCTGTGTTCACAACTGCCACTATGTGCGGTGCGGTCAATAGCTTGCATGATTCATTTATGCCTAGTGGTGGTTTCGTCACCCTTTCCAATATGTTTCTCCAGATTGTGTTTGGAGGACAAGGTACGGGAACCGCTTATTTGTTTGCTTACCTAATTCTGGCAGTATTCGTTACAGGTCTGATGGTAGGAAGGACACCGGAATTTCTGGGACGCAAAATTGAAAAGCGTGAGGTAGTGCTTGCCAGTTTCTTGCTTCTGATGGTTCACCCAATCGCCATTCTGATTCCAGCAGGAATAACCCTAGCATTCCCCGATCAACTAGCAGGAATCAGTAATCCTGGCTTCCACGGTTTTGCTCAAGTCATTTACGAATATGCCTCAGCTGCAGCCAACAACGGGTCTGGGTTTGAAGGCTTAGGCGATTCACAACCGTCTCCAATAGCGATCGTAACAGGAGCAAAAACCACGGTAACTGCCTTGTGGTGGAACCTGAGTACTTGCTTTAGTCTCCTCGCAGGACGCTATATCCCAATCATAGGTTTATTGTTGCTTGCTGATAGTATGTCGCGCAAGCAATCTGTTCCCTTTACAACTGGTACATTGCGAACCGATACCAAACTGTTTACCAGCGTAACCGCTGGTGTCATCCTGATTTTGGGCGCACTCACGTTCTTTCCAGTCCTAGCATTTGGACCAATTGGCGAAGCCTTCCAAATTGCTAAAGGTATTGGCTAACAGTAATCAGTGAACAGTGAACAGTGAATAGAGTCAGCGATTTCTTGACCCCCCTGCTAACTGGTAACTGCTAACTGGTAACTGCTAACTGATAACTGCTAACTGATAACTGACAACTGATAACTGACTAATGTATGCGAAGCACTACTGACCAATCTACGTCTTCCCGTTCACCTCGTGTTCCCCAAGGAAGCCGTGACTCGCGTAGGCACACCCCCAAGGCAGATATGCGGGGATTGTACCAGAGGGCGATTCGGGAGTCGTTCGTCAAACTCAATCCTCGAACTGCCGTCAAAAACCCAGTCATGTTTATCGTCTGGGTAGGAACGATTGTCACCTTCCTAGTGACCGTTGATCCCAATTTATTTGGCACCGTACAGGCAGATATCAATCAGCAACGCCTGTTAAACGGGTTGATTACCTTGATTCTATTTTTCACAGTTCTGTTTGCGAACTTTGCGGAAGCCGTAGCTGAAGGACGCGGAAAGGCACAAGCAGACTCGCTCAAAGCAACGCGTTCAGACACCGTTGCCCGCAAAATGCTGCCCGACGGTTCCATTAAAGAAGTCAACTCCACCGAACTGCGGCGAGGTGATTTGGTAAAGGTGAGTGCTGGTAACATGATTCCTGCTGATGGGGAAATCACTCAAGGCATCGGTTCGGTAGATGAGTCTGCCATCACCGGAGAATCCGCCCCTGTACTAAAGCAACCAGGCACGGACATTGCCAGTTCGGTGACGGGAGGTACGCGGTTGCTGTCTGACGAATTAACGATTCGGATTACAGCCGATCCAGGTCAAGGCTTTATTGACCGCATGATCGCCTTGGTAGAGGGAGCAGAACGCACCAAAACTCCCAATGAAATTGCGCTGACAGTGCTGCTTGCTGTACTGACGCAGGTGTTTGTGATTGTGGTATCAACGATTCCACCGTTTGCGGGTTATATTGCAAACTTTATTAGCACTGTTTATGGAGCTGAAGCAGGAAACAGTTTACGCGCTGGTGCTAGCATTGCCATCCTGATCTCACTGCTGGTTGCTCTGATTCCCACCACAATTGGTGGTTTGCTGAGCGCCATTGGTATCGCTGGGATGGACAGAGTTGCCCAGTTTAACGTGATTGCCACTTCCGGACGAGCCGTAGAAGCATGCGGTGACATCAACTCGTTGGTGCTAGATAAAACAGGTACCATCACCTTAGGAAACCGGATGGCTGATGAATTTATTCCTCTCAATGGTCATTCCCTCGAAGATGTAGCGCGAATATCCCTAGCAGCCAGTGTGTTTGATGAGACACCAGAAGGTAAATCAATCGTGGGACTGGCAGAAAGGCAGCGAGTTGGGGTAGACTTTGATACTAGTAAGGCAGAGGGAGTAGAGTTCTCCGCGAAAACCCGCATGAGTGGTACCGATTTACCCGATGGCAAACAAGTTCGTAAAGGCGCAGTGGATGCAATTAAGGGGTTTGTCCGTTCCCGTAACGGCAATGTTCCTAGTGATTTAGACGCAGCTTATGAAAGAGTTTCCCGGTTAGGAGGGACACCGTTAGCCGTCTGCTTTGAGAACGATCTCTATGGCGTTATTTACCTCAAAGACATTGTGAAACCAGGTTTGCGCGAACGGTTTGACCAACTCCGGCGGATGGGGGTTAAAACTATCATGCTCACAGGTGACAACCGCATTACGGCTGAGGTTATAGCTCAAGAGGCGGGAGTTGATGATTTTATCGCAGAAGCTACCCCAGAAGACAAAATTGAAGTGATTCGCTCTGAACAAGCCGAGGGCAAGTTGGTAGCTATGACTGGGGACGGTACCAACGATGCCCCGGCGCTAGCACAAGCAAATGTCGGTGTGGCGATGAACTCTGGGACACAAGCCGCCAAAGAAGCTGCGAACATGGTGGACTTGGACTCTGACCCCACCAAGCTAATTGATTTGGTGACAATTGGTAAACAACTGCTGATTACCCGTGGGGCATTAACAACCTTCTCAATTGCCAACGATATTGCTAAGTATTTCGCCATCATTCCCACTATTTTTGCGGCGGCTGGAATTGGTGCACTAAATATCATGGGATTAAAAAGTGCCCAGTCTGCCATTCTCTCGGCGCTGATTTACAACGCCCTAGTTATCCCAGCACTCATTCCCATAGCTTTAAAAGGGGTGAAGTTCCGCCCTCTGACAGCAGATCAACTGCTACGACGCAATATCCTTATCTACGGTCTTGGCGGTATAATTGCTCCCTTTATAGCCATCAAATTGATTGACCTCATCCTGCCGTTCTCCTGAGCGCTTAGCGATCAGCAATCAACTTTTCCTACTATTAATAACAAACTATTAGCAAACCCCTGCTATGAAACCTGTTCGCATACAACGTATTATTCCATCACCCCAAATCTCTGACTCTGTATTTGAAACAGCGATTGAAATCTGGTCTTCTGCCAAGAGACAAAAGCTGCCGTTGTATTTATTTTTGGGGATGTGTTTTAACTTAGTGGTTGCGCCTGTGGTTTACGCTGCCACTAATGAAACATTTTCTCGCAACCAAGCTTGGGCATTGGGACTGTTAGGACTGGTGACGGTTGGTCTTTCTATCTATCTGTTTTTCGTGATGTTTGTACCGGAGAAATTCTGATGAGTTTTGCACGTGATGCAGGTAGAGCCGTTCGTTCTACCATAGTCCTTTGGGTGATTACAGCTATAATTTATCCATTTTTTATGATTGCTTGTGGGCAGATTTTGTTCCCGTTTCAGGCAAATGGCAGCTTGGTTCAAAATCGTCAAGGCAAAATTATCGGTTCTGCATTGATTGGTCAACCTTTTACTTCGGATCGCTACTTCAATAGTCGCCCCAGTACCACCAGCTACAGCACTGCTGACCCGAAAAAGGATGAAGCTGGTGTTCTCAAAACTGGAATATCTGGTGCGAGCAACTTGGCTCCTAGTAATCCAGACTTACTCAGTCGTATTAAGGGCAAAAATGACCCCGACCCCAAAAAACAAACTGAAGGTGACCTCAATCGACTCAAAAAAGCAGGTGTGCAACCTACTGCCGATTTAGTCTACACCTCTGGTTCCAGTCTTGATCCACACATCAGCCTCGAAGCTGCTAAGGCGCAAATTGCACGCGTGGCAAAAGTGCGAGGACTCCAGGCGAATCAGCTCGAAACCTTGATTGCTCAAAATACCGATGGTCGCTTTCTGGGCATCTTTGGTGAACCAGGAGTCAACATATTGAAGCTGAATCTAGCTTTGGATGTATTGAAACCCTCAATTTCGTGAAAAAAATCGAGAAATAAGAGCATCAGGGGATGGAAAGTCTAGGAAAGAACCGTTCCTTGTACTTATCCTTTATTCTTTGCAAATGAGAATTGACCAACCACGATTTCTATGAGCGACTGTCTTCCTTCCACCCACCAATCCTTTCAGCCTTTGGAGGATGGTAGTATTTCCTCCCCTGGTGAGTATAATTCGCTGCTCAAAAACCGCTACCATATCCTCAAACCCCTTGCGACAGGAGGATTTAGTAAAACTTTTCTCGCTGTCGATGCTAATCGTCAGGTAGAAAACGAATTCTGCCTGATCAAACAATTGTTTCCACATCACCAAGCTGTTCACCATCACCAGAAAGCAAGAAAACTATTTCACCAGGAATCTGTACTTTTAGCAGAACTTGGTAAGCATCCCCAGATTCCCCAATTGTTAGACTCCTTTGAGCAGGATGGACAGCAGTATTTAGTCCAAGAATGGATTGACGGAGAAACTTTGGAAGAGGAATTGGCGCAAGAAGGAGCATTCAATGAAGCTGAAATTCGGCAATTACTCTTGGAGTTATTACCTGTTTTGCAGTTTGTTCATGATCATCAGGTGATTCACCGCGACATTAAACCAACAAACATTATTCGTCGCCGTAATCATGGTCAACTGATGTTAGTAGATTTTGGGGTTGCGAAGTATTCTGCTAACATAATTGCCGAAAAAACTGGAACCACTATTGGTAGTGCTGAATACGCAGCACCTGAGCAAGTAAAGGGCAAACCTGTTTTTGCCAGCGATCTTTACAGCCTGGGTGTCACTTGCTTGCATTTGCTCACACTGATGTCGCCATTTGAACTGCATGATTGTAATGAAGATGCTTGGATATGGCGCTCATATTTGACCACACCAATTAGCTCTTCTCTAGAGCAGGTTTTATGCAAGTTGCTACAAAGAGCAACCAAACAACGCTATCAATCCGCTAAAGAGGTTCTGGCAGACTTGAATGATTTGCCAAAACACATCGTTTTTCCATCAAAGCCACCTGCAAAACCAAGCACAGACAATCACGATTTTTACTTCGGGTTTAGTCTTAAAGAAGATCTACCTGCTTCAATAATTCCATATGCTACAGCACTAAATATTCACTCCATCGATTCTGTCAAAATTTTTGACCCCCAGACTCAAGCTTGGTATTACTTGAGTGGCAAAATCGAAGCAAAAAATGTTGTCCGGAAAGTAGCTACATTTCTACATCCATGTCTAGCAGAGGCTGCGGCTACACCAACTCTTGGAAATCAAAGGTCTCAAGCAGTTTCAGGCAATATACTCTGGAGAATTTTTACAGCAATTAGTGTTACTTACGTTGCTTTTTTGATTATTGCTTGCGTCACCGGAATTCAATCACACTTGACGAATGCTACTTGGAAAGTAGAAAACTTGAGGACGAAAGTGAGATGACTCTTATCAACGTTGATGTGCAAATTATTTACAAACTTTCCACTTTGAGTGCGCAATCCCTTTACGTTGCAAGTATTTCCCAGACGACTGACTCTAGCCAACCCAAGTTAACTGGGCAGACTGACCATAGTACAAGCTTTTTTATAGGATTTTTCTTGATTTTCGTGGTCATCGGTTTTCTCTTAGGATGTTTTTTGAAATACAAAAGATATCAAAAACTATGTACTAAGCTACAGGCCGAATTTCTTAAAGAAGTTGAAACTTTAAACAAAATAGAAAAGATGACGCCTGAGATTGATGAGAAGATTAAGTCTCAAAAGAACCAGTATGTTGAAACTTTAGAAAAGATATGGAAGATGAAGCCTTAAAGTCAAGAGATTGATTGACATGGGACAGTATGAGGAAAATAGAAAAATGCTGCTAGTGGTTTTGTCTCTTATAGCGACATTACAGGCTTTGGTATCAATGATGATGGTGAAGTTTGGAGCTACGGAGTTGGGGTAGCACTGCCAGACTTAGGTAACAAAGGGAACGTTTTAGGAGTTTTTGCAGGTGCCGAACCTTACTTAGGAAGTCTCAAGGGTGATAGACCGTACCACATTGAAGGCTTCTACAAGTATCGACTCAATGACAATATTTCTATCACCCCTGGTGTCATTTGGTTAACCAATCCTGGTCAAAGTGTCAACAACAATAGTGATGCGGTGATTGGTACGCTCAGAACGACCTTCACTTTCTAAAGGTTTAAAGAGAGTTTGAAGTTTTACTTCATCTGACAAAACTGAACGCATTGGATAGGGGTGATGGACAACTCTTATAAATAGAGGTTTTTAATATGTATAATTCTGATTTTTTCCGACTTTATCTATTAACAGAAAATAGTTTTAATCAGACAAACCTGATGTTAGCCAAAGTGGAAAGGGCAACAGATAATACCACAACAAAACCGCATATCGAACTTATGCCCCATTACCCACACTTGGTTGCTCCTATTTGCTTAATCATTCTTTGGGCAATTACCGTTTTTCTTTTTCTATCAAATTTCAGGAAGTTTCAAAAAAATCGCAAAGCAATTACCAACCACTACCAACAATTTCGTTGTTGGAACTGTCGATATTTTCAAGACAACCATTATCTGAATTGTGCGGTACACCCTTCTATTGTTTTAACGAAAGACGCGCTCAATTGTCCTAACTTCTGGTCTAAGACTAGCATAACCAAACCGGAATCTACCGATGATCATCTGTGCTGATACCTATATCGCCTTTCCTCTGTATAGCTCTCACGCATCAAGTGTTTAATTTATATCTAGTGACGACAACGCCCTGATGACTGTATCATATCGTGCCTCAATATCCTCTCGATCCAATTCCTCCAATAAGTTGTGACTGCCGCGTCTAATCATGTTGGCATGACGCAACAGCGGCGCACGGTTCTTTTTGTTATGAGTGCACTCAGCAATAGTCGCGATCACCTCCAGCAAGCGGATTGTGACAGCCACGTCTTGTCGCCCGTACTGTCGAATCTGGTGAAAGGCATCATCAACTAATCCTGCAAACGTCACCTGATTAGTAACTAGGCGGAGGTTGTTGTTGTCATCGTAGCAGTAGGGGGACGGGAAATCTCTTGCAGCCAGACGGCAGAGTGCTGCACTGAGTTGGTCAATACACCGGATTGCTGTAAACGGATCGTTGACAGCAGGGGAAATCGCACGAATGGCGATCTCGACTAGCTGCTTAATGGAGAACTCTACATCCTGGAACGCAGTGCGTTCTCTACCCAAAATAAATGCATGATTGATCTGTTTGGTGAGCTTTCGATTCACACGTTCAGGGGGCAAAATCCTAACCAACTCGCTACCTCGTATAATAAACTTGCCTGGGCGGTGCTTAAAATACAACAGAAGGTCTTTGGATTTGGCGATATTCATCAAGTGGTCGTAATCAATTGCCCGAATATAACCGCTACCAGTCGCCAAGATTGGGTAAGCTTGTTGGTCGAAACCCGTTGGGATTTTCTCAACAAGTTGCCGCTTGTGTTCCGGGTGACGATTTCCCCGATTTTCAGAGAATAGGTCATCAATATTAGATTCCAGTTCCTCACTAATCTCCCTAATGATGTGCCACGCATGAATCGAGGTTGAGGCGTGGTGGATGAAGTAGATTAGAACAATGATACTAGCGATCGCCAGCAGGATGGCGACTGTGATTGAAATTTTTGGCACAAACGGTTGCTCTCCATCAACATGGACACTCCGCAGCACCAGCAAACAGTAGATAAACGTGCCGATGAACGTGCCGAGTACGAACTGAAATCTTATATCCTGCATAAAATTTCGCAGTACTCGTGGACCGAACTGTTGGGAAGCCAGCGTGAGGGCTACGAGCGTGACTGAGAAGACGGTACCAGCGACGGTAATCATCGAACTAGCAATGGTTGAAAGCAGAGTCAGCGCACTATCCCCTCCGCCAGTGTAAGTCTTCAAGCCCAGCTTTTCCATCAGTCCAGACTTGCCTGTCAAGTCAAGTGTCAGCATGAAGAAAGCCAGCGTGATCGCCCCACCTGTCATGAGTGTCGGCACAAACCAGTAGCTAGAGCGCAGGATTTCCCGAAGTTTGATCCGGTTATAATTTTTCATCTGCCATTATTTTCACATAAGACGCACTCGCTACTGTCTTAAGCGCTGCCGCTTTAAAAGTACCTGCATCTGAACCAACTTTGTAAGGAAAGCACCCTCAACGGCATAACTTCAATATCTCTTTAATCGTCACCCCCAAGCCGTGCTGACTCTAAGTCAAGGCCACGCTCGATTCGCTGCAGCACCTGATAACTAAAGTTACATAATCAAATCTAAACTTACTATTCAAAATCAATGCAAGTACTTAGGCTCATTTCCCCCTGCTTCCTTGAATTATTGTCTTAATGTTAAAACCCTCTGCTTCATTTAAGTTTGGGGAAGAATTAGCCGATATAGCTTGCTTATAGTTCCGAAGCTCTGTTCGCGCCACAGGGTTTGAACCTAACTTGCCTCTACCTCGACTTAAGTGGAAACTCGGTTCACTCAGAGCGACTGAAATCAACACAAAAGTAACTGTAATTACGTCAAAACGAACATGAGTTAGTGCCACAAGAAGATTTTGTAACTTGTTTTGTCGGATAAGAGCTAGTTCTTTCGACACTTTAGGAAGGCGAAGAGCCTGAGTGTTAGTGTTATTATTCCTCATTTGAATTAATTTGATAATGTGGACGAATCAGTCACCAACCCCTGACAGTTTCGACCCGATGTCACTCCATTTGGCAGTATTGTTTTGCATAAAGTGACAGAGTGGCTATTCTGGATGTCGTCAGTTCTTGAAGCTTTCACAAGATTTGCACGGCTGAGATTCGCATTCCTGAAATCAGCTCTATTTAGCTTAGATGCTTCTAGATTTGTTCGCTGCAAATCAGCACCAACGAGTAATGTACTTTTAAGGTTTGCTCCGGTAAGATCAGCTCCTTGCAAATTTGCTTCGCGAAGGTCTACCCACTCCAAATTTGCATACCGGAGATTGGCGTTCTTCAAATTAACTCCTTGAAGGTTAGTTGAGCGCAGATCAACTCCTTCTAAGTTTGCTCCCGACAAGTTCATTCCTGATAGATTACAGTTCAGACATTTCCTTGTTTCTTGAAGCTGTTGAATCGTGTGTTGTCGAACAAAGTCATTACCTTGGCTAACCAGGGAGGGAATAAGGGCGATCGCCCCAGGAATGACCAGACGTAATAAGGGAATCATAATACGGAGATTTTTTGAAAATTGAGTAACTAAATTGAGTTACTACAGGCTATTAGGTTGCTGTAACTTCACACCACCACTAGCAAGTTAGGTAAATGTCTGCAATTTGACTACTAAATCAGGCTGTGGTTGGAGTATCTAAGTATTAGGTATATGAGTAGAGCGAAAAGAAGTATTCATGATTTTAATCGTGTACAAAAGCTGAACTTATTAAAGAGCTTCAAGAAGAATTCAGAAGTCAGAAGTTAGAATGGGCTGCGCCCCACTCTGCTAACAGATTCAGGAATATGGAGATTCAAATCTCAACTAACTGTGAACATCGTATAGACGGTGGGGATTTAAACCTAAGACGAGTCCAAGCGTCGTACAGGAGGCATTCTGACTCCTGACGACTGACACCTCTGTTTTTTGTGTTAAATCTGTTGAATTCGCAACATGCTTAGCTGAAATTAAGCATGTTTGATTGCTCGAAGAATAAATAGGATGGGTTTTCTTAAGAGTAACTTTCAGAGCAGGAGTCATCATTGGATGAATAGCTACTGCTAAAATTTCATCTTCTGGATAAATTGTGGGATTCTCTATTGCTAGAATGACTTTACCTTCTCTTACAATTCCCAATAGAACACAATTTTCCGGTAACGGAATATCGGCAAAACAAACACCACATAGAGTACTATTAGGTTGAATGAAAACACCAACTAGACTCGGTTCAATCAAATCTTTTTCTTGGAACACAAACCCAAACACCAAAAAAAGTGTTTTTTAAACTCTTATCTTATTATTATGTGACTTTTCTCTCAAAGAATGATCTCATTCCAGATAGATTTTAAGATAAAATATGCTATATATTAAATTATATAGATGTTTAGTATCGCAAATAAACTGTATCTATTTACAGATATGGTTTTGATATACAAGCTATCTTCAGAATGAAAATTTTGTTGTTCATGAACTCTTGTGACTCTTGAGTTCTGAGGCCTTTATTCTTCTTGCTGAACTTTTTATTCATCCGCCAGTCCACAGGATTCGTTCTGATGTCAAGTCCGACTTATTATTTACAATATGTCCGCCACGAGTGGAGACGCTCTTGCAACGTCCGATTCGTGCGCTTTGCGCTTACGCGACTGACTTGTCTTAAGAGCACTTATTGTTACCCATTCAAAATAAATTATTAACTTTTCTTGAACTTATGAGTACACTAAGCAAGTAAGATGGTGTGTAGCAATGTTAATACGCAAATAATGTACAGTTCTTATACTGTTTGCTCTAACAGTACCTACTTACGTCCTGCTCGTCGCGGCAAGCACAAGATTTTTATTGGTATGGCTCCTGGTGTTGGCAAAACCTACAGGATGCTAGATGAAGCCTGCCGACAAAAAAAAGATGGTATAGATGTTGTTCTTGGATGGCTGGAAACTCACGATCGCCCAGAAACAGATGCTAAAACACAAGGTTTAGAAGTGATTCCACCAAACAAGATAGAACAGGGCGGGTTAATCTTCACCGAGATGAATACTGATGCGATCATTGCCCGCCAACCTCAGCTTGTTTTAGTTGATGAACTAGCACACACCAACATTCCAGGAGCAGAGCGCAACAGACGGTACCAGGATGTAGAGACAATTTTGGCAGCAGGTATTGATGTTTTTTCTACTGTCAACATACAACACTTAGAAAGTCTGTGCCATCAAGTCACGCAGATGACGGGTGTCGTTGTGCAGGAGTGTATTCCAGACAGTTTACTGGAAGCAGCAGACCAAGTGGTTGTTGTGGATGTCACGCCAGAAACATTAGAAGAGCGATTGTTGGAAGGGAAAATTTATCCAACAAAAAAAATCGAGCCATCCATACAAAATCTCTTCCAACGTTCCAACCTGGTAGCTCTGCGAGAACTTGCCCTGCGACAGGTAGCTGATAACATAGAAAAGAAAGAAATTCAGCAAGCCGCTCGACTAAACTCCAACGCTAAAGCTGTCAGCGCAAATGCCTACTGTATCCACGAACGAATACTGGTTTGCGTTTCTTGCGCGCCAAACTCTGTGCAATTGATTCGACGCGGAGCTATATTTGCTGATTACATGAACGCACCGTTCTACGTTTTGTTTGTGAACAATCCAGACCATTTTCTGACAAAAGTAGAAGCATTGCACGTTGAAACTTGCAAGCAAATCTGCCAAGAGTTTAAGGGTGAGTTTTTGCAAGTGTCTGGTCAGAACGTAGCACAAGAAATTGCTCGTGTTGCAAAGTTATACCGAATTACTCAGGTAGTATTGGGTCAAACTCGTCGCTTAAAGTGGCAAACGATATTTACAGAGTCTCTCATTCACCAACTGGTGCGATCGCTCAACCAAACCGATATCCATATTATCTCATCTGAAAAATAACCAAAACCAAGCAAATCCAAAGCGTACCGTAGCTACTTGCGACTACAGTGGTACGCATAGTGGAGAATTTGCTAAGCAAAAATATTGAACCGAATTTGTCTCTACCTGGAACAGAGTAAGAATTTCTGAGAAGCAATCACGTTTAATATAATGTCCGGTTAAAGATTTATGATTAAGACAGCACCCAGTGCAGGGGAGATCTGGAGCACCGGGTATGAGTTTTCAAGCTGTTGCACAGATGCACCGAATAATAACTAATCAACCGGGCTTGATATTAAATCATTGTTTTTCTAATTTATGTTACAAGGATTTTTTCAAATTGCTCTGACGTTACTGCTTGTAGTAGTGCTGAGTCCTATTTTGGGAAGGTATTTGGCTCAAGTTTTCATGGCAAGGAAAACTTTGCTTGATCCGGTTATGAAGCGTGTAGAACAAATTATTTATTTGGTCTGCGGTGTTGAACCTGAAAAAGACATGACTGGTCAGGAGTATGCAACAGCCGTGCTTGTGAGCAACTCAGTTATGGCCATTTTCGTTTTTTTACTGTTGATGTTTCAAGAATGGTTGCCTTTAAATCCAACAAATTTAAAGGCACCTACTTGGGATACAGCTTTGCACACAACCGTTTCATTTTTAGTTGCTGCTGACCTACAACACTACACACCCGAGACTACCATGTCTTATTTCAGCCAGGTAGCGGCTTTAGGTTTTTTGATGTTTGTTGCTCCTGCAACTGGCTTGGCTGTAGGAATTGCTTTTTTTCGGGGCTTGAGCGGCAGAAAGTTGGGCAACTTTTACGTGGATTTAACCCGCTCTATTACGCGAGTTTTACTACCAATGTGTATTATTGGCGCTGTAGTGTTGATTAGCTTGGGTGTCCCAGAAACAATAGCCGGTCCTGTAAAAGTCACAACTTTAGAAGGAGCAACGCAAACTATTGCCAGAGGTCCGGTAGCTCACTTTGAAATTATTAAGCTGCTGGGGGAAAACGGTGGCGCTTTTTTTGGTGCAAACTCAGCTCACCCGTTTGAAAATCCCAATGGTGGTTCCAATCTGTTGGAAGTCTTTGCCATGCTTATTATTCCGGCGGCTGTAATTCATAGCTACGGCGTGTTCATCAATAACACTAGGCAGGGCAAGCTACTTTTTTGGATGGTGTTTGCTATCTTTGTGGTTCTGGTTGGGACGACTGCTGTAGGTGAGTATCAAGGCAATCCACTGGTAAATGCGATCATTGGCGAGCAGCCGAATTTAGAAGGCAAAGAAGTGAGGCTGGGTTGGGCGCAAACTGCTCTGTTTGCTATAACTACTACCGCCACCATGACTGGTTCAGCCAATGGGATGTTCGATTCCCTTATGCCATCTGGTGGTTTCAGTGCCCTGCTTAATTTATTTCTTCAGGTTATTTGGGGAGCAATGGGAACTGGAGCTGCTTCTTTGTTAATTTACTTATTTTTAACTGTGTTTCTAACTGGCTTGATGGTTGGACGTACTCCAGAATTTTTAGGACGCAAAATTGAACAACGGGAAATAACCTTGGTTAGCGTGATTGTGCTCATCCATCCTTTGTTGATTTTAATTCCTAGTGCAATTACTCTTGCCTTTCCTGATACTTTGGCAGGTATTAGTAATCCCGGCTTTCATGGTCTGACTCAAGTTATCTATGAGTATGCCTCTGCTGCGGCTGGCAATGGTTCTGGCTTCGAGGGGCTAGCTGATAGTCAACCTGCATCCACCGCTTTATGGTGGAATTTGACTACCAGTATTACCTTGTGGGCGGGACGTTTTATCCCAATCATTGTCCTGCTACTTTTAGCCGACAGTATGTCACACAAACAAACAGTACCTGCAACCTCCGCGACATTGAGCACAGATACTGGTCTGTTTACAGCAGTAACAACTGGGGTCATTTTGATTTTGGGAGTATTGACTTTTTTGCCAGTTCTGGCATTAGGACCTGTAGCCGAAGCTTTTCAACTGATAGCTAGACGGTAGCTGATGGGTAGGGTTGAATACTTAAGGATATTTATTACCAGTAGGACTTACGCAAAAGAGATCCCCCAACCCCCTTAAAAAGGGGGCTTTTAAGATTCCCCCTTTTTAAGACAGATCAAATTTCATCGAGTCTGTCATTAGCATCTTTAGCAAGTTCAACACATCGGACACTCGCAATCATTCCACAAGCAGCAGTCACTGCACCTTCATTCGCTTTTCCTGTCAGCAGAAGCCCAGCACCTGTAAGACCAATAAAAGCAGACACTGCGGTAGAAATGATTGCAAGATTAAAACTATAACGTGCTTGTCGCAGGCGTTCACGAGCAATACTCAGTTCTATCGGAGAGTCAGAGTGAGGGATTGGCTTGTTATTCATAGATTTCGCAGAGCAAATAAACTTCATACTTCTAATGTGCAGCCAAACGCCTGTAATCTTGACTACGCAACGATTGTGTTGTTCATCACCTGTGACCTTTCTATGATTGTCTTATGCGCTACTTTTGATTGCACAAGCGTTAAGCGTTTGCGTAGCGCCCCCTTAGGGGCTAGCTCTGCCGTAGGCAATCGCCTTTAACATGGAAGAAGTCAAAAGAAACAAGGAAGATAGAAGTTGGTCTTGTTCCTTGTTTCTTCCATCTTCTTGCTTCGCTTAAAAAAACTCTGGTCAAACCATGACAGATCCTAGCCAAAACAGAAAAAAGAAAATAACTATCATCGCGTCTCCACAAGGTGTAGAGAGAGCAGAAAATGCTTTGATAAGGCTAGGATTTGATTCAAAAAGTAACTTTGCCAAATCTCAATTATTAGCTCGTAATACAGTTACAAAATTTTTTCAGCGTCAACCAATTCAGCTTGATTCTTTTAAAAGAATATGTGAGGCATTGAAACTGAAGTGGATAGACATAGCAGAAGAAGAACAATCTGAGCGAATAGAAAGAAAATATAGCAGTAGCTTAGAAACTAATGAGGAGGTGGGGCAAATGCAAACACTTCACCGTAAAGTAACTGTAATAGATAAACAAAGTAAAAAAAAGAAAGCTGAAATTATATTAAAAGGCGATCTGAATTCAGTTCACAACTTAGAATTTATTCAATTTATTTTACAACAACATTCAGGAGACACTATAACAATTACTGATATTCAAGAAGGCAGTATCAGATTAATTGTAGAAGGTTCTCAAGAAGATATCGAACGGCTTATATCTCAGTTTGAATCAGGAGAACTAACACAAGTAAACGGTTTTCCGGTTGAGGATGCTCAAATTTTGAGCGAAATTTCAGATGATGACGAAAGTAACGAATTAGATGATAAATGGCGTCTAGTGCAAGAGATTGTTAGTCAGCCAGTTAAGGGGCGAAATTTGAGAGGTGCTGACTTGAGCGATGTTGACTTAAGTGGTGCTGACTTGAGTGGTGCTGACTTGAGTGGTGCTGACTTGAGTGGTGCTGACCTGAGGGGTGCTAACCTAAGTGATACTGATTTAAGCAGTGCAATAATTGACTCTCAAACAAAACTTGATGATGTACATATTCCTGTTGAAAATATTCAGCTACTACCTGGTGAGACATTAGATAATAACGAGAGTCTAATCCAAGATGGTGCAGTTGATACATCTGGTAGTCAAAACTTAATTTTTCGTCACAATCGAATTAGTGTAAAACTTATTTTTGCAAACTTGATTCGTTGCAACCTGGATGGTGCCTTTCGGATACTTATCAATTTGTTCAGTGCCAATCTCAAAGGTGTCTACCTGAGGGGTCTCTATCTAAGGGGTGTCTACCTCAGGGGTGCCAACCTGATCGGTGCCGACCTGAGCGATGCCAACCTGAGTAGTGCCGACCTGAGCAATACCAACCTGATCGGTACCGACCTGAGAAGCAACCTCAGGGGTGCCAATCTGAGCCATGCCAACCTGTGGATTGCCAACCTCAGCCATGCCAACCTCAGCCATGCCGACCTGAACTATGCCAACCTCAGCCATGCCGACCTGAACCATGCCGACCTGAACTATGCCAACCTCAGCCATGCCGACCTGAACCATGCCGACCTCAGCCATGCCGACCTCAGCCATGCCGACCTGAACCATGCCGACCTCAGCCTTGCTTACCTCAAGGGTGCAGTTATTAACAAGGAAACGCGGATTGATGGCAAGTGGCGTTTCATTTGGGAGATTGTTAATCAGGGAGCTGTATGTCAAGATTTAAGTAATGCCAACCTCAGCGGTTCCAATCTGAGCGGTTCCAACCTCAGCGGTTCCAATCTGAGCGGTTCCAACCTCAGCGGTTCCAATCTGAGCGGTTCCAACCTCAGCGGTTCCAATCTGAGCAATTCCAATCTGAGCGGTTCCAACCTCAGCGGAGCCGACCTGAGCAATTCCAATCTGAGCGGTTCCAACCTCAGCGGTATCGACCTGAGCGGTGCTAACCTGAGCGGTGCTAACCTGATTAATGGCAATCTGCGTCGTGCTATTGTTGTGTATGCCTTATTTATAGGAAGTAAAGGTCTTACAGAGGACAACAAGCGTGACCTAAAGCAGCGAGGGGCAATTTTTGGCGATGAGCAGCGAAAGACTATCTTTAGCGATTCCTCTCCAGTTCCAAAACCAAAATAACTTAAAAATCTGTTAAGTAGGTCAACATGAAAAAACATAAAATACGATTCTTGCGATTACTTCGCTTCACTTCGTTCCGCTCGTAATGACATTTTATGTTTAATTAGGTTGAGCTAATTATCTACATCCCGAAGCGCGATACGCTTAACGTATCGCACTCACCCCACTACGTCAAAACCATTAAGGCTGTACCTCAACATCCCAAGGTCGAACCACTCTTGTCATTCCTTCAACATTCACTTGGACAAGCCAAGAGGTTCCTCCGCGCCGCACATCAGTTACAATTCCCTCTTTACTTTCACCAAAGAGTTTTTGGTTAATGACTTTAATTCTTGCTCCTATCTGAATTTCGTATGGCGGTGCGTAAGCTTTGGAAACTGGATCAACATTTTTATTAGGAATAGCCAATTTGCCCTCTTTGATACGCTCTAGAGCATCGGACATTTTTTCCAAAGCAAGCGTCTGGCGAAGTTGAAGTTGAAGCAATAAACTTATTTGATCTGATGTCATAATTTTTTATTGTAAGTTTGCTAATAATTATTAGATTTCCCCTCAGTGCTTCAGCTGCAGGAAAGAATTGTATTAGGCTCCACCAAAAAATAAATTCTCAGCCTTTAGTCATAAACAGAGACATAAAACTTACGCACGAGGTACAAAAGTAGGACTTATATCAAGTCCGGATGATCACTTGTCATTGCGAGCGGAGCGGTAGCGTAGCGTGGCAATCTCAAACCCCTGCGATTGCTTCACTCCACTTCGTTGCGTTCGCTGCGGACTTTTGATAACTAATTAACCGGACTTGATATTACGTACGCGCTACTAAAAACAGTATGTTGCGATTGCTTCCCTCCGGTCGCAATGACTATAGTTACGTTGTTCGTGCGTAAGTCCTAAAAAGAACAAGACAGTGAGATTGCTTCCTTACGTCGCAACGGGTGCAACTACATTTTCCTTGCGTAAGTCCTAAGATAATGTGTATCACTTAATTCTCACAAATCCAGCCTTTTGAATCAGTTCTTGACCTTGAGGTGTCAGCAGCCAGTTTGCATAAGCATCCCCTGCTTGTTGCTCTGTTTGATTATTTTGTTTTAAAATCACAAACAAATTGCGGGTAATTGGGTAGTCCCCACTACGAAATGCCAGAGCATTCAACTGATTATGTTTGCCAGGACATTGAGACAGAGGTATAAACGGTTCTTGGTAAGGAGGTACAAATTGCCCGGAAATACGCCCTACTGGCAAAGACTTAACTGTGCATTGGGGCACAACCTCTGGCGCTGAAGCATAGTAAATTCCACCAGGACTCGAAGCCAGTTTTCTCAGAGCTTCAGTAGTCGTGTTAATATAACTTACGTTATTCCCAAAATTCTCTTTATTTAGAATATTTTCGACAAAGAACTCCACTGTACCGCCAGCTTCTTTGCTGCGAGTGTATGGTATGATGGGTAAATCTGAACCGCCCACTTGTTGCCAGTTGGTTATCTTGCCAGTGTAAATGTCTTTGATCTGGGAGACGGTTAAACCAGGAATGTTAAGGCTTGGGTTGACGGCGATCGCAATACCATCAATTGCTACTGGAATTTCTTTAAGACTAAATCCTTTCTGTAGTGCTTTTTGGTTTTCTTCACCCTGAATTGAGCGAGAAGATTGAGAAAAAGCGAGTTGATTATCTATCAACATCCGAATGCCAGTGCCAGAACCTGGTTTTTCAGCAGCTGGTTGAACGTAGCGTAAAGTAAACTGAGGGCAGATGCTTTGAAGCACTGGGTCTACGTCTCTACGGATGGGTGCCCATGTTGTACTACCACCGTAGTTGAATGTCCCCGCTGGTAGATTTGGTACACTACAACTTGTTGTCGTAGGGTTTTGAATAGCAGAGTTATTAACTGGATTATTATTTACCGAAGGATTGACAACAAGATTAGAATTAACTTGGTTTGTATTACTTATTTTAGCCCAGCGTTCTATAAGAAACCATAAGCCAACAAAGGTTAAGCCAAGCGTTATAACAATGGCTAGGAAAAGGCTAAGCGTTTCGTTTTTCGGAGACATAAATGGGTGTTAGCAGCAGAAGAAGTTTATAGCAGCAGAGATAATAATTTGTAAATAAGACGAAATAGTGCTGTTACTGCGATCGCCATTAAAGCAGCTGCAACAGACAAAATAATAACTTGCTGAATGGTTAAACCGCCCCGTAACAAGAATAAAACAATCGGTAATGTGATTGCAGGAAAAATTAATAAATCAGATCCTCCAATCCATCGCCTCGATTGAGCAAAAATTAACCCTGATAAAATGACACAAGCAGCAGCTAGGGTTATTATTGGCGATCGCAGCAAACTGAAAAGACCAATTGTTATCAATGCTCCTTCAAACCCACTAAACGCTGCTCTAGCTAATAATTTAATTAAAGAAAATTGTTGTTTAACTGGTCCAGTCGCAGGAAGGGATTGCTTTTGTACTGGGGGTTGAGTCTGTATTTGCTGTGATTGTGGTTGTGGGGTGACAGAAGGCTGAGGGGGATTAACGTATGTAGAAGGTATATGCTTTTGAGGTGCTTTGAGGGCATCTAGAACCTCCTGGGCCGACTGATAGCGTTGATTAGCCGCGCTTAGAAGCATCTTATCTAAAATATCAGCAAGGTGTGGGCTGACACTCACATGACCCCGCCATTTCCACTGGTTACTATACGCATCGAACAGTTGAGTTATCTCTGTTTCGCCCGTTAATAACATCAGGATTGTCACAGCCAAAGCGTACAAATCTGTAGATGGAAATACTTGACCTCCGGACATTTGTTCGGGTGGAGCAAATCCCATAGAATATATATTAGTGGAAGGAGCAGATGCACCAATGGGAGTATTTGTAACCAGTTTAACTGCGCCAAAATCTAGCAAGAAAAGTTTGCCATAGCGATCGCGCATGATGTTAGAAGGTTTGATGTCTCTGTGGATAATATTTTTTTGATGAACAAACTTGAGTATTTTGAGAATTTCTTGCAGAATTTCTAAAACTTCTTGTTCTGAATACTTGCCTTTTTGGGCTAATTCTTCCTCTAAGTTTTGTCCGTCAATATATTCTTGTACTAAATAAAAGAACTGGTCTTGCTCTCCTGCTTGTAAGCTGGGAATGATCACTGGAAAGAAAGCGTATAAGTCTGGAATTTGGTCATGTTGACGTCCAATGTCCTCTAAGACGACTGCTTCTCGTTCAAATAGATCTTGTGCTAGTTGTAGTTGAGTTGGACTTAAATCTCCCGCAGGTTGAAATTGCTTCACTACACATTGGCGCATTCCAGGGGTACGGCGATCGCGTGCCAAAAACGCTGCTCCAAATCCGCCCCGCCCTAAAAGCTTTATTGGCAAATAGCGTCCATCTAGCATGAGCGGCATTCCACATGCAGTACAGTATTTCTGCTGCACTGTTCTGATGGTTCCATGATCATCTAAATCTGAAAAATAATTTTGTGGGCGGGGGCAGCGTGGACGAGTACAATAAATTTCCATACTCAACACTCAATACTCAAATTCCATACTCAACACTCAATACTCAATAGTCAAGAGCGCTTAACTAATAAACATCACTTGTGCGCCTCCTGCTGCAGCTGCCCACCACAGCTACAGCGTAAACATTGCTCTTGTACAGGAGGCACGCGAACAATGGGGAAACTCGGGGTTTCTTGTGCGGATGAGCAGCAAGGGGGGTTTTCCCCCCTGGGTTCGCCGGCAGAGCCGGTTCCCTCTGTCGTTGGGCGTTGGAAACCCTCCTCTGAACTGCTCGCTGGCTCACTTAGGACTTACGCAGGAACTCTCTAAAACTCTTATTCCTTTGTGTCCTTTGCGTCCTACCCTGCGGGAAGCCGCTCCGCGTCTATGCGGTTCGTTTTTTCATAATTTTGCGTAAGTCCTGTCACTAATAACTAATGAACGGCACATGCTACAAGTCGGGGAACCCGCCCAACGCAGTGCCTCCTAATGAACGGCACATGCTACAAGTCGAGGAACCCGCCCAACGCAGTGCCTCCTAATGACTACATCTTAATCATCGTCATCAAAATTATGCGCTCCTACATCCACTGTACTAACCATTACGGGTTTACGTGACGTTTTTAACATTTCTAGATTCCATCCTGGTGCAGCAAACAGGGGTAGAATTTCCCGACTAAACGCTTCTGCTGCCTTAGATCTGTAACGATTGGGATTAAAAACCAGCCTTAGCGTCCGCTTGACTATTACACCTTCGATGGAAGCACTGTGTAGCACCCCCATTTGTAACTCTTTAGCTATTGCCGAGGTCGAGACAAAGGCAGCCCCCAAACCAGATTGTACGGCATTTTTTATAGCTTCTATGGAGTTTAGTTCCATTTCGATTTTAAAACGCCGCGTATCAATGTCACAGCGTGATAGTACTTGGTCAATGACCTTGCGGATAGTAGATTGAGAATCGAGAGCTATGAACTCTAATTTATATAGGTCTTCTCTTTGAATCGTTTCAAGTTTGGCAAAGGGATGGGTCACAGGTATAATAAGTGACAATTCATCTTCTGCATATGGAATAATTTCCAAAGATTCCGCGAGTTCACCAGGAATTTCGCCACCGATGATTGCCAAATCCACCTGTCCGTTAGCTACACTCCAAGTGGTTCTGCGGGTTGAGTGGACGTGCAATTGCACTGCCACATCTGGATATTTTTGTCGGAACATCCCAATCATCCGGGGTAAAAGATAGGTGCCGGTGGTTTGAGAAGCACCAATAATCAAAGTACCGCCTTGGAGATTTTGTAAATCCTCAATAGCGCGGCAGGTTTCCTGACACAGGCTGAGGATTTTCTCACCGTAACTCAGAAGTAAATGTCCAGCTTCGGTTAGTTGTGCACGACGTCCTCCACGGTCAAATAATGGAACATCCAGCTGCCGTTCTAAGTTTTGCACTTGCAAGCTAACAGCAGGCTGGGATACATAAAGGCTATCAGCGGCACGCTTGAAGCTTCCTTCTGCGGCGATCGCTTTGAGAATACGTAACTGATCTAAAGTGAAAGGAAGGTCAGACATAAGGCTAAACCCACAAACTTTGAGCATGAGCGGCAGTCTTGTACAAACCAGTGTAAAAAAACTTCACAGCAGGGCACAATTTGTTGCATCTTAAATTTGGAGACTTTACTCGAAAAAGACAGTAGCATACCATCTTGACTAAAGTTCTCTTTTCTACAACTAACCCTAATAAGTAGTAGATTTTCTGGAGAATTCTGTCTAAACTCCACTCTGGGTTTCAAAAGCTTGAACGCTTTTTTGTTTTCGTTTCAAAATCCAATGCACCCCTCTACGCTTCCCCCAGCAAGGAGAGAGTATGATTTTGTTGCCCCGGAATAGAGAGATTTTCAGGGGGTAGGTTGTTACAATAATTTCCGTTTGACTTGCGTCTTGCCGGAGTAACAACGTTTTCATTGCCACATTTTGCCCTCCAACCAAATCTGCACATAGCTCAGATCCACGACTTCCACCACAGTGAACCGTTAATCCAAGGTTCGGGACAACTGTCTTTGTTTGTATGTCCCCCACAAGGATAAGATTGACTGCTACAGTCTGCATCCACTCTTATAGCTGAAGAATTATTCATGACTACTTTATAGTGGATGAAGCCATCTAATTCAGCATACGACCATTTGGACTGGGAGACTTTTGGTTTTTCCAGCGGATGGTCATAAAAAACAGGGGACAGATGACAGGGTTGTGCCCTGTTTTCTATCCTCTGCACCATGCCATTATATATTTTTTTACTGGTTAAATTGGGAAAGATACGCAAGTCCCAAGTCCATTTTTTCAGTTTAATAAAGTTCTTGCCAATGACAACTTCTTTCGTAATATGGTTATTAATATGAGAAGTAAATTGTTTAGCTGTTCCAGAAAGTGCCATTAATCTACATTTTCTTGAGGGAGTTTTTTTGTGCCTTACTGTTGTCAGAGGATGATCATTGCCACTGACTGCTTTGTGCTGTACCTCTTTTTCTGATGTGAGCAGAGCTAGATACTTTTGTAAGCTAATATCTGAAGATACTTTACCATTCTCAAATGCCATCCATGCTGTGTCGTTCAAACAACTTTGTTCAGTCAGATACACTTCCCCTAACAAATTTTCCTTTTCTGAAGTCCTAATTAACTTCAGTTTGTCAATGATAAGTGGCTTCAGTTCAAATGGTAGCTTTTTCATCAGATGATTCTATTTTATGGTGCGCGTGTTGGCACTCAACTTGAGTTCATCCAACGCACATTCTGTATGGTGACAGGATATCCTGCCTAAGATTTTTTTACATGGTTTGTGGTATTCGTTGTACTAAATTAGGCTTTCTTTAAGTTACTTCATTTGTGTGTATGATGCAGCCGAGTTGGTTGACCCTTAGTCATTTTGTCATGCTAGGACTACTATTTGGTTTTGCAATTGTCCATAGCGGAGGCGCAGCCCTGCGCCCGTGGGCAGAAAAGCATATTGGATGTAGGCTCTATCGCATTATTTTTGCATTTACTAGCCTGCCGGTGGCTGTCATCTTAATTATTTACTTTTTTAACCACCGCTACGATGGCTTGCAACTTTGGTACGTCCAAAATTTACCTGGAGTCCAGCCATTCGTATGGGTACTCTCAGCTATTTCGTTTTTGTTTTTGTATCCTGCTACTTTCAATCTCCTAGAAATTGCTGCAATCCAAAAGCCTCAAGTACATCTTTTTGAAACAGGAATTATTCGCATTACTCGGCATCCACAGATGGTGGGACAAATTATCTGGTGTGTTGCTCATACCCTGTGGTTGGGTACAAGTTTTACACTTGTCACTTCAATTGGTTTAGTGTTACACCATTTATTCGGAGTATGGCACGGGGATCGCCGTTTAAGCGATCGCTATGGAGAAGCTTATGCTCAAGTTAAACAGCGTACTTCCATCATGCCCTTTGCGGCTGTACTTGACGGTCGTCAATCTATCTTATGGCAGGAATTTTTGCGTCCGGCTTATTTGGGGGTTGCTATTTTTGTGCTATTACTTTGGTGGTCACACCCTCTATTGCTCGAAGCAACAAGTAAAATCGAATTATGATTTTAACAGAATCGCATTTATCTACAGAGGTTGATGAGATCAAATTAATATTTGATCTCATCAACTGCCACCAAATCAATGTAGGATGAATTGAAGTAGCTGTCAGTGGGGGTGCGCTTAGTCGTTTTTTAATTTTAAATTTGGTAGTTGCTAGTCAACGGCCAAAGTAGGGAAAAACTTGATAATTCGCTATTTTCTTTTCTATAATCAGCTTTAGTTGATAAAATTTAGTGAATAAAACAAGATAGCCAACAGCGACCAATACTTGAGAAAATCCTCAATACTTGTGCGAGAGCGTCTAGTTCCAGATCTAAGCCTGTGGCAATAATGGTACTATTTCTTTTTGCAGAAGCAGAAGAAAACTACCCACGCTTATTATAGGTGTCTGGAGGAAAGTTGTCGTACAGGTCAGGTCAATAGCAGATTGGTGTAAAGATACCCTGACAAAGACGACTATTAAAACCAAAAAGTTTGAGAGAGTTACCGTCTTGAATGTCTGACTGACTTTTTTGTCAGTTCTGCAATGGATAATGTTTACAAAATCCTGACAATGCACTCCCTCCAGTTGACAGTTAGTTTTGATATCAAAACCATATAAATTCCAGAGGCGTCATGGTGTTGTCGGTTAGTGAGCGGACATTTTCTCAAGAAGTTTTAGAATCTTCAATTCCTGTTTTAGTAAATTTTGAAGCACCTTGGTGTGGATTGTGTCGAATTATCCACCCTTTATTATTGCAATTTAAAGCTCAATGTGGTGACCAAATTAAATTAGTAGGGGTGAACGCTGATGACAATTTTAAACTCGCTACAAAATATAAGCTGAAATCACTGCCAACTTTATTGTTGATCGAAAATGGCATAGTCTGCCAGCGTTTGGAAAGTTTTCGTGGACGAGAAGATTTACTCTTAGCTTTGGAAGATATGAAAGTCTGTTATACCAACCGCCCTAAAACTTACCATCGGCAAAAAACAGCGGATTTAGGTTGTCGTTCTGCGTAAAAAGTGATTATAGTGAGCCAGCGCTATACACCCAGAGTATCCTGCTCTCACGACTAGTGTAAGCGCTTTGCTCACGGCTGGCTGTGGCGATCGCGCAAGGGTTCGTGAGCTCTGCGCATGAGCGCAGGATTATAACTCATCATCCCTTTGTCCGCTTGTCCTCTTAATTGACTGATGACCAAATCTAAAACCAAGCTTAATTACCCCACCCAATAACTATTGTGTGGGGTATTTTATCCTAAAGTGTGTGTGTCACAATTATTAACAGTTCCGACAAATTAGTCAAGAATTCTAAAAGTAGGCGTCAGTGATGGAAGTTATCTATCAGTATGCCTGGCTGATTCCGGTATTACCTCTTCTTGGGGCAATGCTGGTCGGTCTAGGGTTAATCTCGTTGAATCAGGTGACGAACAGCCTGCGACAGCTCAATGCGGCATTTATTATCTCCTTAATGGGACTCGCGATGGCGCTGTCGTTTGCTTTGCTGTGGAGTCAAATTCAAGGACACGCTCCTTACACCCGTACCTTGGAATGGGCAGCAGCAGGCAATTTCCACCTGAACATGGGCTACACTGTTGACCACCTAACAGCCCTGATGCTAGTGGTTGTAACAACCGTAGCTGTTCTAGTCATGGTTTATACGGATGGGTACATGGCTCATGACCCAGGCTATGTCCGGTTTTACGCCTATCTCAGCTTGTTCGGCTCCTCAATGTTGGGTCTGGTGGTTAGCCCCAACCTAGTACAGGTTTATATCTTCTGGGAGCTGGTCGGGATGTGCTCGTACTTGCTGGTCGGCTTCTGGTACGATCGCAAGGCAGCAGCAGATGCTTGTCAAAAGGCATTTGTAACCAACCGTGTGGGCGACTTTGGATTGCTGTTGGGCATTCTAGGGCTTTTCTGGGCAACAGGAAGCTTTGAATTTGATGTGATGGGCGATCGCCTGGCGCAACTTGTCCAAACAGGTGCTGTCAGCAATTTGCTCGCCATCGTGTTGGCGATTCTCGTATTCCTGGGTCCGGTTGCAAAATCCGCTCAATTTCCCCTGCACGTCTGGTTACCAGATGCGATGGAAGGTCCCACCCCCATCTCCGCCCTCATTCACGCAGCAACGATGGTGGCAGCGGGTGTTTTCTTGATTGCTCGGATGTACCCAGTTTTTGAACACGTTCCAGCAGCAATGAACGTGATTGCATTTACTGGGGCATTAACAGCATTTTTGGGTGCGACAATTGCCATTACTCAAAACGACATCAAAAAGGGCTTAGCTTACTCCACCATCTCCCAACTCGGTTACATGGTGATGGCAATGGGAGTAGGTGCATACAGTGCCGGACTTTTCCACTTAATGACCCACGCCTACTTTAAGGCGATGCTCTTCCTGGGTTCTGGTTCTGTGATTCACGGAATGGAAGGAGTTGTCGGTCACGACCCCAACTTGGCGCAGGATATGCGGTTGATGGGTGGACTGCGGAAGTATATGCCAGTTACGGCAATTACCTTCTTCATTGGTTGTGTGGCAATTTCTGGTATCCCGCCCTTTGCTGGTTTCTGGTCAAAAGATGAAATCTTAGGGAAAGTTTTTGCAGTAAACCCAGTTCTCTGGGCAGTTGGTTGGTTAACCGCTGGAATTACCGCTTTTTATATGTTCCGGATGTATTTCGTTACCTTTGAAGGCAAATTCCGGGGCAATCAAACTAATTTGTGGCAAAAACTCAAATCTCCAGCAGGAATGGGAATTGTAACAGGTTTTGATGCAGCCCCTGCTTTTGGTCCTGGTGCAATGACCAAGGGAGAATTGGAAGCAACTGAGGAACACCACCATGATGACCACAGTCACGGTCACGGTCACGGTCACAGTGAGTATCCTCATGAGTCGCCTTGGACAATGACCTTGCCATTAGCGGTTTTGGCAGTTCCTTCGATACTGATTGGTTTGCTAGGAACTCCTTTTGCCAACTACTTTGAGGAGTTTATTTTCCCACCCAGCGAAACTTTAGCCGAAGTCGTAGAAAAAGCTGCTGAATTTAACCCAGGCGAATTCTACACTATGGCAGGTGCTTCAGTTGGGATTTCCTTGATTGGCATTACCTTGGCTTCGTTGACGTATCTGCTGGGTAAAATCAACCCAGTGGCGATCGCAGCAAAAATCCAGCCGCTTTACGAGTTCTCCCTCAACAAGTGGTACTTTGATGACATTTACCATCGTGTTTTTGTTGTCGGTTTGCGGCGTTTAGCTAGACAAGTGATGGAAGTTGACTTCCGCGTTGTTGATGGTGCCGTAAACCTCACAGGTTTCTTTACTCTGATCACTGGTGAAGGTCTGAAATACCTAGAAAACGGTCGTGCTCAATTCTATGCCTTAATTATCTTTGGGGCTGTGTTGGGTTTAGTGATTGTTTTCGGTGTCACCTGATTTCTAGGCGGAGTCCGCAACGTCTCTACTACTGTTCACTAGGACAGTCAGGGATGAGCTAAATATTTGGTATCCGGATGAAGGATGAAGGATGTATTAACTTCCCTTCATCTTTCTTTATTTTTATTAAATAAACCTAACAATGAAGACCAATGCCTGCAAAAACTGCTAGTAAATAGCTAGTAGTTGATAGCCGACCATTATTATTGCTGACTAACAACCTGCGATGAATACAGCAAATTTTCCATGGCTGACGACGATTATTCTATTTCCGATAGCGGCGTCACTGCTGATTCCTTTCATTCCAGATAAAGATGGCAAAACAGTGCGCTGGTATAGCCTGATCATAGGGCTGATAGATTTTGCACTGATTGTGACTGCTTTTTATACTGGGTATGATTTCTCCAATCCAGATTTGCAACTCTTTGAGAGTTACAGTTGGCTTCCACAGATCGGTTTGAATTGGTCGGTAGGGGCAGATGGCTTGTCTATGCCCCTGATAATTTTGACTGGATTCATTACCACGCTGGCGATGCTAGCAGCTTGGCCGGTGACACTCAAGCCCAAGCTGTTTTACTTTTTGATATTAGCGATGTATGGCGGTCAGATTGCCGTTTTCGCCGTCCAGGATATGCTGTTGTTTTTCCTGGTGTGGGAACTCGAACTGGTGCCGATATACATTCTGCTTTCGATTTGGGGAGGCAAAAAGCGGCAATACGCAGCGACCAAGTTTATTTTGTATACTGCTGGCGGTTCGCTGTTTATTTTGCTCGCTGGCTTAACGATGGCGTTTTTTGGCGATACGATCACTTTTGATATGCAGGCGATCGCTGCCAAAGGTTTCAGCCTCAATCTCCAACTTTGGCTGTATGCTGCTTTTTTGATTGCCTACGCTGTCAAACTCCCCATCTTCCCCTTGCATACTTGGCTACCAGATGCCCACGGTGAAGCCACAGCCCCCGTGCATATGTTGCTGGCAGGTGTTCTGCTGAAAATGGGCGGTTACGCGCTTATTCGCATGAATGCCCAAATGCTTCCCGATGCTCACGCTTATTTTGCCCCGGTGTTAGTGATTTTGGGGATAGTTAATATTATCTACGCTGCCCTGACATCATTTGCCCAGCGCAACTTGAAACGGAAAATTGCCTACTCCTCAATTTCTCACATGGGCTTTGTGGCGATCGGTATTGCTTCGTTCACCGACTTGGGCTTGAATGGGGCAATGTTGCAAATGGTTTCCCACGGTTTGATTGGGGCAAGTTTGTTCTTCCTAGTAGGGGCAACATATGACCGTACTCACACCCTCATGTTAGATGAAATGGGCGGTGTTGGTAAGAAAATGAGCAAAATGTTTGCCATGTGGACAACATGTTCTATGGCATCCTTAGCCTTGCCAGGAATGAGCGGTTTCGTTGCTGAGTTGATGGTATTCGTTGGCTTTGCCACCAGCGATGCCTATAACCCCACTTTCAAAGTTATTGTGGTGTTGTTGATGGCAGTTGGGGTGATTCTAACTCCGATTTATTTGCTGTCAATGCTGCGGGAGATTTTCTACGGTGAAGAAAACAAAGAATTAGTTTCTCACCAGAAACTCATAGATGCCGAACCCCGCGAAATCTTCATCATCGCCTGCTTGTTAATACCAATTATTGGTATTGGTTTGTATCCCAAGATGCTGACTCAGATGTATGATGCCACAACTGTGCAGTTGACGACGCGGTTACGAAATTCTCTTCCTGCTTTGGCCGGTCAAAAAGCGCCAGCGGTGTCATTTAGTGCGCCGGAGATTGGAAATTAGGTTGCTGATTTCAAATCAATATTGCTTGATGGGCGGGTTTTATACCTGCCCTTTTTTGTATGGCGTGGTTGCTTCATTTTGGTGGATGCAGTTCAGCCATGAATAGTAGACGACGCAAGTTTACTACCCCTGGTCGATTTAAACGAAGTGCTTCTACTGTCGCTCGACCACAAGGAGTGTTCCCAATAACCTCCGTGAAATCGCTATTCCAGCTAAAATGCTCATTCCATGATTGCTGACGCGGGTTGAATAAAGATTCTTGTTGCCCTGTTGTAGGATCTGTACCGTAAATCTTGGTGTGTTTGTGACTGTTGCAGCCAAAGCAACTCCAAGCTAAATTTTCCAAAGTTGTTTCCCCACCCGCTTGACGAGGTTTTATGTGTTCGACGGTAAAACTTTCAGTTGCAAACTCACCAGAACAACGGCAATACTCACAGTAATTTTGTGCTCGTGCTGCAACAATCCGCCTCATCGCTTCCGTAACTCGCTTAGAGGGCATTAGGCTTTGTATAAACTGGTAAAAATTCGTTAAGTAGAGTTTTTAACTCAACATTGCGGAGTCGAGCTAATTGAATTAACGCTTCCGCTCTTTCAGCATCTTGACGTTCTACACGGTCTACATAGCCTAATAGCTCTTGATGCTCAGTTTCAGTTATTTCTCCTGTTTCGTTACGCTGACGTAAATAAGTTAGTCTGGTTTGGTCATCTGTAGGTAATCGGCGTTGGATTCTTTGCAACAAAGTTTCCTCTCCAAGAGTCACCACGCCATTATCAACGCATAAACTTTCTAATAAGTCAATAGCTTTAATTAAAGTTTCTTCTGGTAATTTTTCAATCAATGCGATCGCTCTTTGACGAATTTCTGTTGGTGCAGTCATGGAACATCTGAATTAACTTATGTCTAGCTCGATTGTACTCAATGGTATGATTTGGGTTTTTGTACCTGCCCTTTTTTGTATGCAGCGATAAGCGTTTGCGTAGCGCGCCCTTCGGCGCTAGCTTGCTGCCAAAGGCAGATCGCTGTATGATTTTGCTAATTTATGCTAATCCGTTGCAAAAAGCTTATATTCAACTCCAGTTTCTCTCCTAGCCACAGAGCATGTTCCGTATGGTCTTTCACATCATCGCCCGTCTCCGGGTGGATTAAAATATCCAACCCCTCACGATTGAGCATTAACCAGGGAACAACTTTCTCAAACTGATTCAGTGAGAACGCAACTTGATACATCGCTTTTGGATGTGGACCAATGGGTTTATCATGCCAGCGCCCAAGCCGCACGTCAAATCTAGCGCCTAATCCTTCGCGTACACGTTCAGCGACATCGCGGCTTGCGGTATCATAGTAGACATGAGCGTGAAAACCAGTGATTTCGATAGTATCTTGTGTCATTGCTCTAAACTCCAGTTTTCACCGTGGTAGTTGGGCATAAACATCATCGTCGGCGTTATCCCAAACTGCTTTTGGGTGAAATCTCCGACAGGACGAGTTTGCCCAGGGTTGACTTCTTCAAAGCCCTGCTGAATACCTGCAATGGTTTCGAGTTGGTCAATCAATTGGCGTAGTTTGGTATAATCGATTTTACTAGGATCAACAAAGGTGACCAGAACTTGGACGCGATCGCTCACATTCTGTGGTATCTCAGTGAGTTCAATTTGTCCATTTTGATAAATACCTTCGACTGTTTTTAGCATGGGTTGCTGCTGTAAAGGTAAGCGTTGTTTCAATTCTAATGGCTATCCTAATCTTAGATGTGCAAGCACTGTTCTTTGTGAATCGTCTAACAGCACAATCAATATTCAGTCATCCATCAACAACATCCGCTCCTCAATCGCTTCCCAAGTATTGGACGGCACCTTCTCGGCTGCTTCTTTGCACTGGATGATGAAGGCATTAGCATCAAGATAAGTATCCAGTCTACTGATTTCGTCCTGAGATAAATCAACTTTTTCCCGTGTAAGATTGAAGGCATTGAGCAAAGATTCTTGGAGATTTTCAGCAAATTTTTGATGTTCTTTCCGTGGCTGTTTCTCATCAGGAACTTGATACTTTAGTGCTTCGAGTTGCTTAATTAGCTCAGTAGAGTCAAAATTATTGAATATTTTTAATTTTTCAAGCTCACGAGTGATAGCTATGGCTATGGGTATGGTTTTAGCTACGGGTATGGCGTCGCCTTTAGCTATGGCTTTGGCTATAGGTATGGCTATGGCTTTGGCTATGGCTTTGGCTATGGGTATGACCATAGGTATGGGTATGGCGGATGTGGCTATGGCTATGGCTGTGTCTATGGGTATGGCTACGGTGTCGGCGTCGGGTATGGCTATGGCTGTGGCTATGGGTATGCCGTTAACTATGGCAAGCGCCAACGCACGTTTATCCACTGGCTTTACATCTCCAGCCGACCCAGATGTGACTTCATCTGCCCAGCGTAATAGTTCTTGCAATTTAGGTGTGTTAATGTACTTTTGCGCTTTTTGTTGCATTAACAACAACAAATCACCTGCACTCTTACCCATCAAATCTGCCACCAGCAAAAATACCTCTCGCCAGCGTTTATCTGTGAGGTGTTCTGCAACTAAGTTCTCAACTTGCTGATGGTCAATAATGTATTGGGCAGTTAAATATTCCTGAAATGTCAGATGCGAGAAAGAGTAAATGCCCTGCGCCCGTTCAATGAATAATCCATGCTCCGCCTCTATCGCTTTTAGCACCTGTTTACTGTCCGGAGTTGAAATATCCTTCAGATACTCAGCAATGTATGTTTGAAGTTCATTTTCTTCAAACAACACAAATTGCTTTTGCTCAAACTTACAATGAGCCACGTAACTCAAAAGTTTTTGCTTTTCTTGGGGTGATAACTTTCGATAACGTTCAGTGCCAAATTCCCGGTTGATTCCCCTTTGTTCATCCCACTGCTGCAATAATAAATTGAGTCCTCTTGTATACAATTGAGAACGCCTAGAAGGTAAATCTTTCAACTCACTAAAAACCCAGCAAGTCAAACTCAGCAGAATGGGGGTGACAGCTAGATCAGCTATTTGGTTGTTTTGGCGTAGCTTTTCTATGAAATCTTCTTTTAGCTTTTCCCCTTCCTCAGATGTCTGAACTGATGTAGCAAACCAGTTTTGAGCAAAGTTTTCGACTTGCTCTTGATTAAAATCAGCAACCTCAACGTAATCGAATGTTTGTAAAGTATATTCTGTTGTTTGCGTCCGGCAAGTCAGGATAAAGCGATTTTTGTAATACTGCTGGGAAAACTCAGAAATATGGTTTTGGACATCTCGTCGTGAGTGACTGGGCACTTCATCCAAACCATCCAGTAAAATTAAGATTTTACCTTGCTTCAAAATTTGTTTGGTTTGCTTCTCATCAGATAATTCAAATTCTTCATGAATGTGTTTCAGTAGGTTGAACTGACTGGCGGTTTTGATGGATCTCAATTCAATCAAAATCGGGATGAGATCAGGCTGAAACTTCCCCTTGCAACAGTCAACAGCCAAGTGTCGTAAAAATGTGCTTTTGCCGGATCCTGGTTTGCCCAACACCATCAGTCTGGAATATTTGTTTGCAACTTCAAATCCGGGCGAGCGCTCTCCACGCTGTCCCAATCCAAAGCGGTCAAAGTCATCTCGTAAGTTTGAGTCTTTCAGCAGTTCAGGAATCGTGGCTAAACACACACTAGAAAGCTTCTCTAGCACGTAGACATCTACGTAAAGCTTGTCTACATCAATCTGCTGGAGATTTAACAAGCGAATTTTGCTGTAGAGGTGTTGGATTTTTTCGCAGCAGTGCTGTCTTACCTGCTGGACTAATTTATTAATATCAGAATTTTTATCAGAACTCTTTTCCTGGTTCTTTTTCTCAGGCTGGGGTTCGTTTTTTGGGGCTGATTCTGCGATGATTTCTTGCCATTCCAGTTCTAGCGCTTCACAAATACCAATGAAGTATGGTTTATCAACTGTCTTACCAGTAAAAAACTTATGAACTGGTTGGAGAGTGATGCCTTTATTTTTACTGTTATTCGTTGTGCTTACTTGGGCTGCTAACCTTTCCCGACTTCCCTGAAATTTTGTGTTCAGCGCGGAATTTGCTTTTTCGATACCTGCTTGGGATGCTTTGAGCGATCGCCCCACCATACCTCAACCATAAGACTTGTCATCATTTTAGCGTTTGCACACAAAAGTCATATTGAACTCATTCCAAACTCATAGTGAATGAAAGCCTTGCTCAGACTGAACTTTAGAGGATTTTACCAGAAGATAGAGACTATAAACCAAAGCAAAAAAATTAACGATGAAAACTTCTAAAGTTTCAGCTTTCCACTTAGTCTTCTCCACTGTTCTGTCTTTAACTATCCTGTCTGGTGGTACATCCTTATGGCTGGCTTCTCAACCTAAATTATCCGAGTATCAGGTGCGAATTCTAGAAAACAGCACTGCAACTTGGCAAACAGGCGTCGGTGCTATCTTTGGACTGCTAGGTAGCAAAGCAACTCACCTTTTAGAAGCAGAAGAAGAAGAACAACAAGAGAATACTTCAAGTTGACCGATTTGTTAGCCTGCGCTGCTAATTCCCAGTGATTTCGACTAATGCTTCGCCTGATCGCAAAAGCTTTAGTGCTTCTGGCAATGTCACACTCAGAATCTCTCTCAATCGGGCATTTGAAGTATTACCACACGTTAACCAGATAATTTGTGGTGGTGTTCCAAGACGATCAACCAAGTCAACAAAGTCGTTGTCTTTGGTCATCAAGATAACTCCTTGAGCTTTCGCTGCCTGGAAAATCTCAGCATCTTCGGCATCTCTGAGTCCAAGATCACGCAAAGCTAATGCCGTTATGCTGAATGTGATGGTGATCCAAGTAGCGATTGCAGGTGAAAGATGTGCATCTACCCAGATCGTCATCATGCAACCAAAACCGCATGGTTGAGCTTACGTGAAGCGTACATAAGTGCTGCTTTAAGATCATCCGCCTCTAGATCGGGCATTTCTTCCAAAATCTGTTCGGCACTCAGTCCAGCCGCAAACAAGTCCAGCACATCTGATACCCGAATTCTCATGCCCCGGATACAAGGACGACCACCACACTGTTTGGGGTTAATTGTAATTCTTCTAAGTAAGTCCGACATACGATTTCACTGCCTTATTATTTCTTCACGACCCCATCCCATCTCTTATTGGGCAATCGCCAACTGATTTTCTTCAATCAGCTCATACCCATTCGCCAACTGCTCTATTGCCTGATCAATCAACTCTACACCTTTGTGCACATCTTCTATCAGGCTCAACTGTCCGCGCAAATCAGCCGCCCCTGCGAAGCCTTTTGCATACCAAGTCATGTGTTTGCGTGCTTGACGCATTCCCCTGTCACCTTTGTATTCGTACAAAGCTTGTAAATGTTCCTTAGCACATTCCAAACGTTGAATTGGTGTAGGTGATGGTAATTCTTCCCCAGTTTTCAGGAAGTAATCAATTTCTCCTGCCAAAAACGGATAACCCAGAGTTCCACGGGAACACATCACCCCATCCGCACCCGTTTGTTCCAAACACTTCACCGCCGCTTCAACCGAGAAAATATCCCCATTACCAATCACTGGAATATCAAGAACTTCCTTAACGCGAGCAATCCATTCCCAACGAGCATTGCCGTTGTAACCTTGGGCGCGGGTACGTCCGTGTACCGTAATCATTTGCGCCCCTGCATCTTGCATCCGCTTAGCAAAGTCGAGAATTGTGATTTCCTTGTCACTCCAACCAATACGGGTTTTCACTGTTACAGGCACATCAACTGCCTTCACAACTTCCCTAACGATTGCCTCAGCGACTTCCGGCTGACGCAACAGCGAAGATCCACCACCATTTTTGGTAATTTTATTTACCGGGCAACCCATATTAATATCAACTGTATCAGCTCCTTCCTCAACCGCCTTTACCGCTGCTTCTGCCAGAAAATCTGGACGACAGTCAAACAACTGAATACTAATTGGTCGCTCGTTGCGGTCTACCTCCATGATTTTCGGCAACTGTTTGACATAGTGTAATCCCGTTGCGTTCACCATCTCCGTGTACATCATCGATTCAGGCGCATAGCGACGCACCAGCCGACGAAAGACCATATCCGTCACGCCAGACAAGGGCGACTGGAGAACGCGGCTTTTCACCTCAAAAGAACCAATTTTTAGAGGAGTCGAAAGTTTGGCTTTTAGGTCAGGAGATAGCGTAACCATATATGATGTCGAGGCGTACAAGCTTTTCTATTCTACTAAGCTGTGGGCTAAAACAGCCCTAAGTAAATCGCTTGTGATGACTCAAGATTCATTGCAAAAGTACTGCTTTGACGGCAAACACCACATTAACGATACGGTTCACCCGAATTACTCCTAGTATTAATTCTCATACATTAGACAAAGTGAAAGCAAATTCAGTCTATGAACAAACAAGAAAAACTTTTGAGGCTTAACCGCCCTAACCAAGGTTCGGAAAACCACCCTTCATGGACTGGCTACACAGGCTCAGTATATATATCAGCAGTAAATTAAACCAAAGGTATTCATGCTGAACTGGCTGCTTTCTAAATCCAGTTGGTTCAAAAATTTACTTCTTTATACTCTCATTCATTTTTTGTAGTTCTTTTGTAGTTATACGGAGCCAGCACCTACAATGGCAAAAGTAGTTGGAATTGACTTAGGTACGACAAACTCTTGCGTAGCAGTTATGGAAGGTGGGAAACCCACAGTTATTGCTAACGCGGAAGGTTTTCGGACAACACCTTCAGTTGTTGCGTTTGCAAAAAATGGCGATCGCCTGGTTGGTCAAATCGCCAAACGCCAAGGGGTGATGAACCCGGAAAACACCTTTTATTCTGTAAAGCGTTTTATTGGACGTAAGTACGACGAAATCACTCACGAAGCGACTGAAGTTTCTTACAAGGTTCAGCGCGACAGCAACGGAAACGTTAAACTGGAGTGTCCGCAAGTCGGTAAGCCTTTTGCTCCTGAAGAAATTTCGGCACAAGTTCTCCGCAAGCTTGTAGAAGATGCAAGCAAGTACATTGGTGAAACAGTAACCCAAGCTGTGATCACCGTTCCCGCATACTTCAACGACTCCCAACGGCAAGCGACCAAAGACGCTGGTAAGATTGCTGGTATTGAAGTTCTGCGGATTATCAACGAACCTACCGCAGCTTCTCTGGCATACGGTTTCGACAAGAAGAGCAACGAAACGATTCTCGTGTTTGACCTTGGTGGTGGTACATTCGACGTATCAATCCTGGAAGTTGGCGACGGTGTGTTTGAAGTGTTAGCAACTTCTGGTGATACTCACCTTGGTGGTGACGACTTCGACAAGAAAATCGTTGACTTCTTAGCGGAACAGTTCAGAAAAGACGAAGGTATAGACCTCCGCAGAGACAAACAAGCTTTACAACGTCTTACTGAAGCTGGAGAAAAAGCGAAAATTGAACTTTCTAGCGTCACCCAAGCGGAAATCAACCTGCCATTTGTGACGGCTACCCAAGATGGTCCCAAGCACTTGGATACAACGCTGACTCGCGCCAAGTTTGAAGAACTCTGTTCCGACTTAATTGATCGTTGCCGAATTCCTGTTGAGAACGCGCTACGCGATGCCAAACTAAGCAAGAACGATATTGATGAAGTTGTCTTAGTTGGTGGTTCTACCCGTATTCCCGCAGTCCAACAAGTGGTGAAGCAGGTGTTGGGTAAAGACCCCAACCAAAGCGTCAACCCTGATGAAGTTGTGGCAGTTGGTGCAGCAATTCAAGCAGGTGTTCTTGGTGGTGATGTTACTGGTATCTTGCTGTTAGACGTAACACCATTGTCCTTGGGTGTGGAAACCTTAGGCGGTGTTATGACTAAGATTATTCCTCGCAACACAACAATTCCTACCAAGAAGTCAGAAGTCTTCTCCACCGCTGTGGATGGTCAAACCAACGTGGAAATTCACGTCCTCCAAGGCGAACGGGAGATGTCAAACGACAATAAGAGCTTGGGTACCTTCCGTCTCGATGGAATTCCCCCTGCACCACGCGGCGTACCTCAAATTGAGGTGGTCTTTGATATTGACGCCAACGGTATTCTCAACGTTACTGCTAAGGACAAAGGTACTGGTAAGGAGCAGTCCATCAGTATTACTGGTGCTTCTACCTTGGATAAATCTGACGTTGAGCGGATGGTTAGAGAAGCAGAACAAAACGCTTCAACTGATAAAGATCGTCGTGAGAAAATCGACCGCAAGAACCAAGCCGACTCTTTGGCATATCAAGCCGAGAAGCAGTTGCAAGATTTAGGTGACAAAGTTCCCGCTGCTGATAAGACCAAGGTAGAAGGTTTAGTAAAAGACCTGCGCGACGCCGTTTCTAAGGAAGACGACGAGCAAATTAAGAAGGTTATGCCAGAACTGCAACAAGCGCTGTTTGCTGTTGGTAGTAATCTCTATCAACAAGCGGGTGGTACTGAAGCTTCTGCAAGCGCTGGCGCTAACACCTCTGATGGTTCTTCCTCCTCTTCTGGCACTGGCAGTGGTGATGATGTGATTGACGCTGATTTCACTGAATCAAAGTAGTTATTCTTCCGGTGGGTACTATCCACCGATAATCAGGATTCCCATCCAGAATGATTCTTGGATGGGAATTTTTTTTGCAAAGATAATGTCAAGTTGGGTTTGTAGTGCAAGTCGGAAGTTGGAAGTCAATTGCCAGGGCACGCACTCGTGTTCGCGGCAGACAAAAGTTTTTCGTTTGTCAGTAACCTCGTGTTTTTATCTAGCCTGTTATAGTTCCATCAGTTATAGACAAATATAAACAGCCGTTTGATTTACGGCTTAGACCCAAGTAACCACGAAACGCTTTTAGAGCGCTGGATGTTACTTATTAGGCACAGTAGTAGCATGCACTTCCACACATCTTCTATGCCTCGACAGTTAATAACTGAATGAATCGACACTACTTGAATTGTTGTTTGAAGTCAAACCTCAAATATTTTTGAGTTGGAGCAATACTTGATTTTGCAATTGTATTATACCAGATTTCGCTAGTAGTGTCTATAACTTGATTTAATTTTAATAATACGTACTCTGTGCGACAAACGCATTTATTGGGAAAACTATTAACGTAAGATCTAGAACTCCTCCGCAGATTTTTGCGAAGCTAGGTAGATCTTTAATTGCTTCTTAAGCGTTAAGCGTTAAGCGCCCTGACTTTGTTAGTTCACCCTATGGCTAACGCCACGCCTTACGGCTATCGGGGAGAACCTCCGGTTCCGCTGCGCTTTAGACCTCTGGGCGTGCGCTTTGCGCATACGCAGTCGCCTAGGTCGGGAAAGCCGTCATTCGCGCTGTCTCACCAAATCAAACCGGATTGTTATATTGCAACCAAGCTAAATAATTTTATCGATAATTGACTGAGTTTACTGAAGAAGGTAACTGCTTGCAAGTAGTTAACAATTTGTTCAGTTCTTAACACTCAGTTAAAGAGAGTATGAATTAGCTTTTTTACACAAGTATTGGAAATAAAATAGGAATCAATACTAGGTATGTATTGGATGAAAAAGTTTATTTATTTTGTTATTCTGTTGTATTGTTTGTTTTTAGGCATACCACCTTCTAGTGCTAAGTCAAAAGCTTTAAAGATGTCTGAAGCTGGGCGCTTTGCTGACAACGGGAGTGAGGGACAAGGAGAAAGAGCAGCAAAGGAGGAAAAGAGTAACAGAGTCGGGAAAACAACTCTTGTTCCCTCATTCGTCTTGTGGTCATCACAATCACGTCAATCAAAATTAAAGAATGCTACTTTTTTGGAGAAACAGGGGTTATCAAAAGAGCAAGTCTGGGTGATTGATGGAAAGCAAGAAGCACAGCACGAATCTTTTAATTGGGTTGTTGAAGATAATAAAAAAGTTGAACAACCTTTTTTACAAGTAGAGAATATTGCAGAGAACCCTATTAAGCCAGAAGAAAAAACTGAGGCCATTGGCAAACCATCAAAAAAGGAGGAATTAGAGGCGTTTGATAAAGTTGTCAAAGATGCTGAAATCCTGCCAGGGCTGTTTAATTTGTATCGAGACAAGGAAAAGAATAAAATTTATCTAGAAATAAAACCAGAACAACTCAAGAAAAATTATTTAGCCACAGGAACGTTAGAATCTGGGATTGGTGAGGCTGGAATCTACAGTGGAATGCCATTGCACGATTTTTTATTTTACTTTCAGCGGGTGAATAATAAATTGCAATTTGTGGTTCGCAATGTGAATTTTAGGACACGTGAAGGAGATCCACAACAGCGATCGCTCGCCCGATCTTTTAGTGACTCAGTTCTCTACTCAGTATCCATTAAAAGTATTCATCCAGTACGCAAAACAATTCTCATCGACTTGGGAGATCTACTACTAACAGATTTAGCTGGATTATCTCTTAGTTTGGGAGTTGCGCCAGCGACGGATAAATCCTATTTTGGGACTGCTAAAGCTTTTCCCCTAAATATGGAAATTGAGTCGGTGTTGAACTTCACTAACACTCGTGCCAATAGTGATAAACTCCGTTTTGGTGGTACACTAGCAGACCTTCGAGGCTTTAGCTTGCGCGTTCACTACAGTCTGTCTCAACTTAGCGAAAACAGTTATCGACCGCGTTTAGCCGATGAGCGTGTTGGCTATTTTATCACCGCCTACCAAGATATATCTAACGATGAGCACAGAGATCCATTTGTCCGCTACATCAACCGTTGGAATTTAGAAAAGCAAAACCCTAGCGCAGCCCTTTCTCCACCGAAAAAACCAATTATCTTCTGGATTGATAACGCAGTACCCCTAGAATACCGCGATGCAATCAAAGAAGGTGTGCTGCTGTGGAATAAAGCCTTTGAAAAAGCAGGATTCAAAGATGCGATTCAAGTACAGCAAATGCCGGATAATGCAACATGGGATCCAGCAGATATACGCTACAACACAATTCGCTGGATTAACACAGTAGATGGATATTTTGCTATGGGACCATCCCGTGTTAACCCATTGACGGGAGAAATTTTAGCTGCAGACATTCTGGTAGATGGCAGTTTTATCCGGGCACTCAAGAATGATTATTCTAGAGTTGGACAGTTCAACCAAACACAAAATCAGACGTCGCTATCTGCGTTGATGCAAAATAACCTGCTTTGCACCAATAAAACACAGGCAGAAAGTAGCGACACTTCCGTTGAGAGTGTGGAAATGGACGGGTTAGCGAATCGTTTATCAAAACTGGCAGGTCAGTATGACCTTTGCTATGGTATGGAAGCTGCTAACCAATTTGCTTACGGTTCAATGGCAATGAAGCTTTTGCAAAACACCCCGCCAAGTCGTGAGCAAATGAAAGATTATATTCATCAGTATTTACGCTTAATTATTGCACATGAAGTGGGACACACCTTGGGGTTGAGGCATAACTTCCGTGGTAGTACTTTGCTTACTCCCCAAGAGATCAACAATCCGGATATCACTCGCCGCAAGGGTATGATTTCGTCAGTGATGGACTATATTCCACCAAATCTTGCACCCCGAGGTACTAAGCAGGGAGATTATTTCCCTAAGATGATCGGACCTTATGATGAGTGGGCAATTCAATACGGATACGCACCAATTCCAGCCGCAACTCCTACAGGAGAAAAACCATTTTTGGATAAAATTGCTCAGCAATCTGACAAACCTGAGTTAAGTTATTCCACAGATGAAGATATGTTTGACCTTGACCCAACTGTTAACGCATGGGATGACAGCAGTAATGTGCTGGTCTATTCTCATTGGCAGTTGGATAATGCATTGGTTATGTGGCAACGTCTCAACAAGGTTGAGCTATTGTCTGGCGAGAGTTTTAGCGATGTGAAGGAACAGTTTGGTACAGTCTTTAATCAGTATTTTCAACACATTTATTATATTACAAAATACATAGGTGGTCAGTCTTTCTACAGAGTTCAACCGGGCGATCCTCAAGGAAAATTACCATTTCAACCTGTGCCTGTGGAAAAACAACGGCAGGCGTTAGATCTTGTACAAAAGTATGTATTCGCTGAAGATGCTCTGAGTTTTCCCCCAGAATTGCTGAATAAATTAGCACCTTCGCGTTGGCGGCATTGGGGAAGTTCTCCGCGAACTGGTCGTCTGGACTTTCCAATTCATGATTGGGTATTGTATATGCAGAGTTCGGTGTTGTGGGATTTGCTGTCAAGCGATCGCCTCTCCCGTCTCAAGGATATCGAACTCAAAACTGGTCGCGATCAAGCCCTGAGTTTACCAGAACTATTTGATACTTTACAAAACGATATTTGGACTGAGGTACTAAAACCAAATGGCAAGCCCATCGTTATATCTAGTTTGCGTCGAGGCTTGCAACGACAATATGTTGACAAATTGACTGCGATGGTTTTACGGAAAGAACGTGTCCCAGAAGATGCTCGAACACTTGCTTGGTATAAACTAAAACAGCTAAATGAAAAGCTGGATGGACTGAGTTCAAATGACGAGTACACCAAAGCACATTTGCTAGAAACACGCGATCGCATTACTAAAATCTTGAACGCCGAAGTGCAAGCGAATTAGGAAAATCTGTGTCAAAGATAGCTCGCGATATCATCTTATTACTTATAGTTTGTCAACTACTTTATACAAATGGCAATTTACCAAGTCTGAGTTCTTACAGTAATGACTTATTAATGGGAAATGACTCTAATTGGTTGAAATCTGAGATGGAACTTGTTTTTTTTCCAAAGAAGCAGTTTGATATCAGCAAGGGAAATTTCCAAGATATGCTGGAAGCACTTGCAGTTCGTGAAACAGGGCTATCATCAGGAAATCCTAATCAGTACCAATTTGAAAACCCACTCTCATTTATTGGTAAGTATCAATTCGGAGAAATCTTGCTGATTCGTCTTGGTTACTACAAAGCCGACGTTTATTATGGACATGGTGCTGACAAGAATGACTGGCGAGGTACATGGACAAAAAAGAATGGTATTGATAGCAAATTAAAATTTCTCAATTCCCCTAATGTTCAAGAAGAAGCGATTCGTGAGGCTTTTAGGGTGTATTGGAAGGATATCAACGATATTCTGACTCAGCAAGGTAAGTCTATAAATAATTACCTTGGTCATAAAAAAACGTTTAATGATAAAGAGAAGTCAAAAACAATCACAGTTACTCTTTCTGGTATTTTAGCAGGAGCATACCTGAGAGGTCCTGATCAAGTGGTAGAGCTTCTGGTAAAAGGAAAAGTATCTCACGACGAATTTGGCACTTCTATTCTTGAATACATGGAGATATTTGGCGGTTATGACATGAGAATAGAAGATTTATGAATTTTTGCCAACAAAGTACTCAGAACGGGCTGCGCCCTTGCACTCTACAGAACTCAGAATAGTTGCTCCAATAGCTCATCACGAGTGAGACCAAAATGCTCCGCAACTTATCGTAATATAGCATTTAGCGTACCGATCTTTAGCGGATCGTGGGCAGGAATGGTAATATGGTGTTCGCCTTGAAGTTGAGTAGTTAAGCGAATATGACTACCAGTTTGTCGATCTACCGCATAACCAAAAATAGCTAATGCCTTAACCAAATCCTCACCCGACAAATCTCGCGGTAGCTTCACGATGCAATAACCTCATCCCGAACAAAATGTAACCGAATTACTTTTGGACGGGTATCCTCATCAGGGAAATGACATCGAACCGCATCACGAACCATTTCTTTTAAAGTCGTCATGTCCGAAGCCTGGGTGAAAATTGGTTCACCCAAGGCTGTTGCCACATAACCACTTTCAGGGTCTTCTTCAATCAGAAATACAATCTCTGACCTTGTGTTTTTCACTAATTATTCTGTCAGTAGCTAGTTACAACAATAATTTTACAGTAAATTTCATTCTCACTTACAACCTACAACAGCAACCTTCAGGTGAATGTCATTCTGTTAATGTAGCTCCTACAATCTCAGGATTCGCGAATAATTTCTCTTCTTTTATTTTTGCAAAATTGGGATGCTCCCTCAAATCTTCTCGTTGCATTTCCCAAGCGAGGGTAGTGAAAATTATTTGATCTAAGTTGTTATATTTGGGCTTCCAACCTAGAACTTTGTGAATTTTATCTGCACAAGCTGTAACGCAAGCTGGATCACCAAGACGACGTTCTAATTCAATGACGGAGAAATCTACTCCAGAAATTGCCTTCACCCTTTCGATCACCTGTCGGACGCTGTAACCCTGTCCATAGCCACAGTTAAATATTTGGCTATCATTACCCTGTTCAAGATAACGCAAAGCATCAAGGTGTGCTGTTGCTAAGTCCTCAACGTGAATGTAGTCTCGAATCCCTGTTCCATCTGGTGTGGGAAAATCAGTACCAAAAATTCGCACTTCCGGCTTGCGTTGGAGTGCTGCATCACAGGTGACTTTTATTAAGTGAGTAGCATTTTGCGACATTGAGCCTTGTCGTCCTTGAGGATCTGCGCCTGCAACATTAAAGTAGCGGAGAATGACGTACCGCAGAGGGTTGACTGCTCCATAGTCTTGGAGAATCCACTCGCTCATCAATTTTGAGCGTCCATAGGGGTTAATCGGTTGTGTAGGAGTTGATTCAGTAACTGGAATTTCCTTTGGTTCCCCATAGACTGCTGCTGTACTGGAAAAGATGAACTGGTTGACGCTCATCGCACTACAGCAACGGAGTAAGTTTAAGGTATTGCATGTGTTGTTGGCGTAATAATCAAGGGGATGAGCTACTGACTCTGGGACAATCAGACTGGCCGCAAAATGCAGCACTGCACTAAATTGATGCTTGGCAAAGACTTGGTAAAGATGATCAATGTCGGCTAAATCGCCAATGATCAACTCACCATGCAGTACTGCTTTTGGCGAACCTGTAGAGCAATTGTCATAAACTACGACATCATAGCCAGCTTCACCCAGCTGGCGTACGACGTGGGAGCCAATGTAGCCTGCACCTCCAGTGACTAAGACTTTCTTGTTCATCTGCCTTTACCCAGTAAAACGACTCGAATAGTCTTAAAGAAAATTGCCAAATCTAACCACAGAGAATAATTCTTGATGTAGTAAAGGTCATATGACAGCTTTTCGTAAGCATCCTCAATGGATGCTCCATAGGGATAGATAACCTGTGCCCAACCTGTGATTCCAGGTTTGACTAAGTAACGAATATCGTAATAAGGGATTGCTTCTCTGAGCTTGTCATCGAACTCTGGGCGTTCTGGACGAGGGCCAATCAGACTCATGTCCCCCGAAAGTACATTCCATAGTTGAGGCAGTTCATCAATTCGTACCAGACGTAACCAGTATCCTACCCTGGTTATACGGGGATCTCGTTGACTTGCCCACTGTGCTCCTCGTTTCTCCGCATCTTGATACATAGAGCGGAACTTGTAAACCCTAAATGCTTTGCCGTGTAGTCCTGTTCGTAACTGACTGTAGAAAACTGGGCCTCGACTATCTAATTTAATTGCTAGTGCAGCAATTAACATGAGTGGTAACAGGAGCATCAGTAGCAATGCCGTTGAAATTATGTCTACTAAACGCTTCAACTTTAAATTGATACTATCAGACATCAGGTAAAAGCCTGCATTAAAAGCAAACCATCTATCTTGGAGTAAGGAGGACGGAAGTTTATACCACAGCTTTTCATAACAATCTGGCAGTCTATAAACTGGAGTTCCTTGCAGTCGCAATTGCATCAATTGCTGCACTTGTGCATCAGATAATTTGACCTCCGTTTCTACCAAGACTCCTGACCAGGACTGGGAACTCCAGTTAGAGAAGTCTGAAAGATTTCCTACATAATTAACGCGATCTGGTAACTGAGTTGTATCTTCGGTGTTGTCACACAAAAGAACTAAGCGTCCTAGAGGATTAACCTGTAAAAAGTCTTGTACAAATTTGACAGTGCTCTCTCCTGCACCTAGAATTAGCCAACAAACTTGCTGAGCGTGTGATCGCACCAAGTTAACTACCCATATACGTAACATCACAGCCCAGATAGTAAATATTCCTAGAGTTGGTAGCACAACGCTTCGTCTTAAAAGGGGATTGTACTTCCAAGCATTAGTTAGGTAAATGAAGGCAGCAATCACTCCGGCAATGAAGATATTACATATGATGATGCGAGCTGGAACTCGCAAACCTGCAATTTGGCTATCTGGTTTGTAGGTGTCTGCCAAGTAAAGTGCTGAAAGAACTAATAGGATTAATCCATAACAAAAGGGATTCAATCCATGAATAAAAGAGTTTGTTCTCAACCAGCAAGTAAATTCCAAACAGATAATCAAGCCAAAGATATCTCCTGCTAAAAGCAGAACATTGAGATAATGGTTTCTATTTAATGGCTTGGTGTTTGTTAAGGGCTTGAAGTAAGTTTGAGTCATACGCATTGATGTGTGTGGGTTATTTTTTTACATCGGTGCGCTTGCTTTATTGCCAAATCTCATAGCAAAGCTAACAGCTAAATAAGTTGGAAACAGAAGTATTTGGTAATATATCCCCTGATTATTTTTCTTGAACTAGTAAGCTGTTTCACATAAAAGTTGTCTGATCTTCTATTAGGCAAGTAAAGAGATAATCTTGACGTCTTGACTTTGACCGCAACGCTATCGCTGCCTACGGCACTCTGCGCTAACAAGGGCATGCTTTTGAACGGCATTTGCACTAAACCAGAGAACCTCCAAAGGTTCACTGCTGCTTCCCATTGACAATCTTCACGGGGGTTTGTGTGCAATCCCTGTGTTTTAGCTTATCTTCCTTCCCTACACTAATAATGTTGATCTCTATTAGCCAACTTTCAGTCTTAGGCGATGTCCACAATTCGGGTAAGTATGGTTGCTATGGAAACCCGACCACAACGCTTTTCCTGACAGTATCAGAACTTACACATAGACACATAGACTATGTGTTTATCTATGTCATTGCGACGCAAAAAGCAATCTCTCAAAGCCTTATTTTTCGTAATAAGGGCGTAAGTCCTAAATACAAAGCTGTATGGAACATTGCTACTTAGAGCGGTACTGCTTTCCCTGGTTCACTAACAGTACAAGCGCATACACTGAACTAACAGTTATTTTTTATGACTAAATAAATTTAGTCAGCATCTATACAAAAAAATGCACAATATACTATACTTTTTACACCTTTCGCGAAAAGCTTCATTTTAAAGTTTTGAACGTTGTAGGTGGAGTATAGCTCTCGCTTTGCAAGTATTACTTTGTTCAGGCAAATTTAGTACGTTTACCATAAGAGTAATTTATCAGGGGATCTTATTCTTTGATAAAAAGAATACAAGATTCACTTTTTCTTTAAGAATTTATGAAAAAAATAAATTTTGCGTAAAATTTAACTGAAAGATATGTGTATTTTACGGATACGGTTTGAATAGGAAGAGAAAACAGTTAGTAGGGTAATTACATCGTTATGATGTCAATTCCCTAAATCTTTATTAACCTTTGTTTAAGAATTTATGAAAAAAATGAATTTTGCGTAAAATTTAACTGAAAGATATGTGTATTTTACGGATACGGTTTGAATAGGAAGAGAAAACAGTTAGTAGGGTAATCACATTGTTATGATGTCAATTCCCTAAATCTTTGTCATTGCAAGTGAAACGCAGCGTAGCGGTTCCTCTTAGGAACTAGTGGAACGTAAGCGCAAAGCCACGCTAAGAGCCTAAGCGCAAGCGCACGCAATCATGCGTTAGCCGTAAGGCGTGCCGTAGGCATACACGCAGCCTATCCCTTTGGAACTCAGCAATCGCAAGGGTTTGGAGAACTTTACTTTCTGTTACATAGTTAGGTTTTTTTGACTGACTTACTTACACCTCTGACTCTTAACTTGCTTATTTGCTATGCCTTCTGACCAAGAAGACCAAAACTCCTTAGATTTGCAACAATACTCGCTGATTTTTAAAAGGCGTTGGCTAGTCATAGCTACAGTGGCTGGCTCAGTCTTTGGATTGTCAGCTTTAACTGCTTTCAGGCAAAAACCAATTTATGAAGCAGAAGGCAAGCTGCTTTTTAATAAAACTGATCGCGTTTCTTCGCTGACAAGTCCCTCAGCATCAGTTGGAGAGTTAAGTGGTGTAACTCAACTAAGCAGCCCTTTGGATACAGAAGCAGAGGTAATTCGTTCTAACCCGATAGTTGAGAAAACCATTACTAACCTGAAGCTGACAGATAAGAAAGGAGTACCCCTAGAAATAGATGAGTTTCTCAAAAAACTCAAGGTTAAAAGCATGAAGGGTACGGACATCTTGTCGATTTATTACAACAGTACCGATCCAAAAGAAGCCGCAGCTGTTGTGAATTCGCTGATGACTTATTATCTGGAGAACAATGTTAGTGTCAATCAAACCCAGGCGACAGCCGCAAAAAGATTTTTGACCAAGCAATTGCCTGAGGTTGAGGGAAGGGTAATAAGAGCAGAGGCAGGTTTGCGTCGGTTTAAAGAAGAAAACAAAGTAGTTGCTTTAGATCAAGAAGCTACCACAGGCGTGGAAAGGCTTACAGCTTTATCAGACCAGATTACTCAGGCTCAGTCAAATTTGGTAGATGCCGAGACTCGCTCACAACTTCTGCAACGTCAATTGAAATTGAATTCGCAGCAAGCTGTGGATATGGGCAATTTAAGCCAATCAAAAGCTGTGCAGCAGGTACTAACAGAATACCAGCAAGCAGAAAACGAACTAGCAGTCGCACAGACTCGCTATACAAATGAGCATCCTCAGATCGCTAATTTGATGGCAAAAGCAGCAGCCCTGAGAAAGCAGCTAGAGGTGAGAGTTGGCGAAAATGTTGGCAAGCAGCCTGTGTCCCAGCAGAATTTGCAGATGGGAGAACTCAAACAAAGCTTAACTGCTCAGTTGGTGCAGTCGGATGTAGAACGTTCAGCACTAGCCAACCGAGTCACGGTTTTGAAGAATGCATACGCACTTTCGCAAAAACGCTTGAGTATCTTACCTCTACTGCAACAAAAACAGCAACAGCTAGAGCGACAGTTGCAAGTAGCTAGAACAACTTATGAAGAATTGTTGAAGCGATCCCAAGAAGTGGAGGTAGTAGTAAATCAAAATGTCGGCAATGCAAGGGTAGTATCTGGGGCTTTAGTTCCCAACAAAGCAAATTCCAACATTATACTCTACCTAGCGCTCGGTGGATTTTTGGGAATTTTGCTGGGTGTAGGGATAGCTTTGATGTTGGAAGCTATGGATCAATCCCTGAAAACTCTTGAACAAGCCCAGCAGCTATTTGGTTATCCTTTACTAGGTACAATTCCTCACTTTGGTCAAAAAGCGAAGGCTGGTAAAGAGTCTTTAGTCGAACTGCCAGTCAGAGATAATCCTCATTCACTAGCAAGTTCAGCCTTTGAGATGCTTCAAACAAACTTGGATTTTAGCATCTCTGATAAACCACTGAAAATAATTGCGGTGGTTAGTTCAACTCCAGGTGAAGGCAGATCATTTGTGGCAGCAAACCTGGCAGTAGCTAAGGCACATATGGGACGCAGGGTGCTGTTAGTAGATGCAGATATGCGTCACTCTTGTCAAGAGAAAATCTGGAAATTATCTAACCCAATCGGACTAAGTAATGTTCTAGTCGGTCAAGCAGAATTTCCCCTCACTACCCAAGAAGTACTAGTTAATTTGGATGTGCTAACCGTTGGCACAATTCCACCTAACCCAGCAGCATTACTAAACTCCCAGCGCATGGTGTCGTTGATTCAAGAGGCAGCTAAAAACTATGACTGTGTAATTATTGACACTCCCGCTCTGAGTTTGTTTGGTGATGCCTTGATGTTGAGCAAGGTGGCAGATGGGATATTGCTGGTTGTACGTCCGGGAGTGCTTGACACGACTGTTGCCAAGAACACGAAAACGATGCTAGAGCAATCGCGATCGCACGTTTTGGGAATGGTGGTGAATGGGGTTACGGGTGTGAGTGGTTATAGTTACTACTCTTCTAAGGAGTATTACCAAAATAATGGAAACGAGAATAAGGTAAGCAAAGAGAATTACCAAAAAGTTTGAACTTCTAATATGCCTTTTTCTTCATCTAATTCAGACAGCACCGCACTAATCGCGCTGACTTATGACACCAAAGTTTTCACAAAATCCTCAACCACTAAGTTTGCGCCGCAATTTTTCTTGGACTTTTGTCGGAAATCTTGTTTACGCAGGTTGTCAGTGGGGGATGTTGGTAGTGCTTGCCAAATTGGGAACCCCAGAGATGGTAGGACATTTTACCTTGGGGTTAGCAGTTACAGCTCCGGTTATTTTATTCTCAAATCTTAATTTACGGGCAATTCAAGCGACGGATGCCAAACAGCAATACTGTTTCGCGGACTACCTAGGATTAAGGTTGTTAACAACTATACTGTCACTTTTAGTTATAGCTGGGCTAACCGTTGCTGGGGGTTATAACGGTGAAACAGCCCAAGTGATTTTGATTATAGGGCTAGCAAAGAGTATTGAATCTATAAGTGATGTTTTCTACGGTTTGCTACAGCAGCACGAGCAAATGGATCGAATTGCCAAGTCGATGATTGTCAAAGGATTGCTTTCGCTGATTGCTTTAGGAATTGGAGTTTACTTGACAAAAAGTATTGTTTGGGGTGCGATCGCTCTCACACTAGCTTGGTTATTGATTTTATTGAGTTATGACATCTCCAGTGGCAAATTAATTGCCGCAAGTCAAAGAAAACCTCGCTGGGATATAGCAAAACTGATGAAATTGGCAGGTGTTGGACTACCCCTAGGTTTTGTGATGATGCTAATTTCTCTTAACACTAATATTCCTCGTTATTTCATTGAGCAAACATTGGGACATAGGGAACTAGGAATTTTTGCGGCGATCGGCTATTTGCAGGTAACGGGAACTACCGTTGTCTCGGCATTAGGACAGTCAGCTAGCCCCAGGCTAGCGAGATATTACGCAACCAAAGATATTTTAATGTTCCGTAATTTACTTCTGAAGTTGGTAGGTATTGGTGCTGTCTTGGGTGTCACAGGTGTAGTGATGGCAATGGTTGCTGGACAGCAAATCCTGACTTTGCTGTATAAACCTGAGTATGCTCAACACGCGGATATCTTTGTCTGGTTGATGGTTTCCGCTGGAATTGGCTACATAGCCTCATTTTTGGGATATGGCATGACAGCAGCTCAATATTATAGAACCCAACTACCGCTATTTATTTTAGTTACTGGTGTGATCGCTGTTTCGAGTTTTTATTTAATCGAGCCTTACAAGCTACAAGGTGCTGCCTTAGTATTTGCGATTGGAGCGATCGCGCAATTGATTGGCAGTCTGGCAGTTGTCATTTATGCAGTTTTAATTAATACACACACTAAAAAAGCATGAGAACTATTACTGAAACTAGAAAAGATAAAATTCGTATCCTTCATGTTGTTGGTTCCATGGTGAGAGGAGGATTGGAAACTTGGTTAATGCACGTTTTGCGAAATTATGATCGCCAATGTTTTCAAATGGACTTTTTAGTTGAAACTACAAAACACTGTGCTTACGACGATGAGGTATTAGCTCTAGGTAGCAAAATCATCCCATGTCTTGAACCATCTCAACCATTACTCTATGCACGTAATTTCAAACGAGTTTATCAGGAACACGGATCTTACGACATTATTCACAGTCATATCCACAACTACAGTGGCTATGTTCTGCGATTAGCTAAACAAGTTGGTATTCCTGTCCGCATTGCCCACAGTCATAACGATACTTCCTCTCTCAAGACTAAAGCCGGATTAAAGCGGCGCTTATATTTAGCTTTGACAGAATACTGGATTAAGCGCTACGCCACACTTGGACTAGCTTGTTCTGGTAAGGCAGCGGCTGCGCTTTATGGTGCAAATTGGAAAAATGATCCCCGCTTTTCTATCTACTATTGCGGAATTGATTTTTCTAAGTGGAAATTAGAGACTGATAATGTTGCTATCCGTACAGAACTGGGTATTCCTCAAGATGCTTTTGTTATTGGTCACGTTGGCAGGTTTGCAGAACAAAAGAATCACTCGTTTCTCATAGATATTGCGGCAGAAGTTATCAAACGCAAGCCTAAAACACAACTTTTGTTAGTAGGTGACGGTCCTCTGCGTTCAGAAATAGAAAAAAAAGTCCGTGAGGCGAATTTAACTGACCATGTAATTTTTGCTGGATTACGTTCTGATGTACGTCAGATTATGCAGGGTGCAATGGATATTTTTCTCTTTCCATCGCTGTATGAAGGGTTACCACTGGTATTAGTTGAAGCACAAGCAGCCAGACTTCCCTGTATTTTTTCAGATGTGATCGCGGAGGAGACAGATGTAGTCAAATTTATGATGCATCGCTTATCTTTATCACAGCCTGCATCAGTGTGGGCAGAAGCAATTCTTGAATTCAAAGCCTTTAAACCTAAGTTTACTCGAACAGATGCTCTTAAAACAGTCAAAGCTAGCTCGCTTAATATAGTCAATACTTTGGAAATACTACAAAAAATTTATGATAGTTCATACCAATCAAGTAACTATAAATAAACAAAAACAACTTTTGATCATCAGTATGAATTGTTTTGTTTTATTTTTGATTATTGTTGTCTTTCGATTGATCGCGACAGGAGAATTTATTGGAAAATATGATAACTTAATTTATCCAGTATGCTGGCTATTATTATTTACATTTATTTGGGCTGTAATTTCATGGAAGTGGTTAATAAACAGATTTTTTGATCCGTATATTTTATTTTTATTTTCATTCCTTTTATTTAATGGTGGACAAGGTGTTTTAGAAATATTACATCTTAATACATTTGGTATTTTGGCTAGTAATGATCCTCGTTCTCTAAACGCAAATTTTTCGTCAGAAATTTTGATAACCACTTTATTAATAGTTATCTTGTCACTAACTACATTACATACGGGTGCGCTCTTTAACATAGTTCTAAACAAAGATAAAAAAGTTATTTTCAAAAAAGATGATGTCAGCCCAAAAAAGTTCTTATTAATTCATAAATATGTTCTTTGGATCGGATGGGTATTACTGGGGATATCGCTTGTTCCGGCATTTTTTACTCTTGGCAGTGCTATTTCTAATGTTACTACCTATGGTTATTTAGCCCTTTATCAGGAAAACATTCCAGTAGGTGCCGAGGCTACACCACGGATTCTAGCTACTTTCCTGATTCCTGCTGCTCTTTTTTTACTTGCTGGTAGCAATAAAAAGCAAAATATCATCGCTATATCAATGATAGTAATTATTACTATATCGATAATTCAGCTTTTCTTAGGAGCTAGGTCGCAAGCAGTTATGCCTATGGTTGCTTATCTATGGTTGTGGCATCGTTGCATCAAACCGTTACCTAAAGTTTTGATTTTGATATCCAGCAGTTTAGTACTGTTAATTATATTGCCACTTGTTGGTTCAATTAGATTAATTAGTGGTGAAGATCGCCTGTCTCTAGATTTTATAATAGATGCATTTTTCTCAATTGATAATCCTGCCATAGCAATATTTTCGGAAATGGGCAGTTCTATGGGGACAATAGCCCACACTATTGAGTTAGTTCCGTCTCAAAGAGGTTTTGATATGGGAGCTAGTTACGGCTATGCCCTACTCACCCTTATCCCTAATTTGTTTTGGGATATTCATCCTACTATTGCCAGAGGTTTAGCTGAAAAATGGTTAGTTGATACTGTAAATCCATACATCTCTAGTATTGGGGGTACGATGGGATATTCCTTTATAGCTGAAGCTTATCTCAACTTTGGTTTGATTGGCACAGCAATTTTTATGGCATTTTTTGGTTTTTTATTTGCCAAATTGACATTATGGTCTGTCAAAGATAATCAGCCTGCAAAAATGGCAACAATGGCTAGTTTTCTAAGTTTTGTGCTATTTTATCCCCGCGCTGAATCAGCCTTACTAATTCGTCCCTTGGTGTGGTATTCTTTACTGCCTTATTTATTGACAAATGTGGTAAAATTAACACATAAAAAATCAGTAACTAGCAAATTAATCGGTAAAGTTTATAAAAAATATTAAAAAACTGCTAATTTCCCAATAAAAATTTATTAATTGTTTACACCTTATTTTTATTATTCAAAGCCTAAAATTAGTAATATTTTTTATAATTTTAATTTCTGGAGAAACTAAAGCGTACTGAATAACATTAGAAAATAGAGTTTGGAGGCTTCAATGGACGTAATTATATCAACAGACCAACGTTATGATGGTACACCCGATGGCGCTGTTTGGTCACCAACAAATGGTGCATATCCTTTCTGGCTGCGTTACTTAGAAGTTTTTGATAATGTGCGTGTAATGGCACGAGTGCGTCCAGTTTCTTCTGTACCATCTAATTGGCAACGTGTTGATGGTGAGAGAATTTCGGTTGTACCTATTCCTTACTATATTGGACCAGTGCAGTATTTATTAAAAGCGCTACAAGTTCAACAAGCTGTAAGTAAAGGAGCTAATTTAAATGATGCGATTATTCTACGAGTTCCATCAAACGTAGCTAATTGCATCGAATATTGGTTGCGCCATACAGGTCATCCCTATGGTTTAGAAGTTGTCGCCGACTCATACAATTTTTTTGCCCCAGGTTCTGTAAAACATCCTTTGCGTCCTTTTTTTCGTCGGTGGTTTACAAATCGATTACAAAAACAATGCGCTCAAGCTTCTGCTGTTTCTTTTGTTACAAAAGAAGCTCTTCAACGTCGATATCCTCCTGGTGAAAAAACTTATTCAACTTTCTATTCGGATGTTGAATTATCTAATGAAGCTTTTGTTTCTTCCCCGCGTTTACCTCATCCTGATTCAGATAAATTCACCCTCATTACCGTTGCATCTATGGATCATTCTTCTAAAGCTATAGATGTACTAATTGACGCTGTTGCTATCTGCGTTAAGCAGAAATTAAATCTAGAGTTAATCTTAGTTGGAGATGGTAAATACCGAGGAGAACTAGAAGCGCAAACCGCAAAGCTGGGAATCAAAGAACGTGTATTTTTTCGCGGTAAATTACCCGCAGGTAAAGCTGTATTTGAACAGTTAGATAAGGCAGATGTGTTTGTGTTGGCTTCCCGTCAAGAAGGTTTGCCTAGAGCAATTATTGAGGCTATGACGCGAGGATTACCCTGCATTGGCTCTAATGTAGGAGGCATTCCGGAACTATTGACAGCTGAAGATTTGGTACAACCAGGTGATGCAGTTGTATTAGCAGCGAAAATTCAGGAAGTAATTACAGTTCCAGAACGGATGATTCACATGTCAACCCGCAATTTAGAAGCGGCAAAACAATATAAAGACGATTTTTTGAGAGAACGTAGATTGGAATTTTATCATTATGTCAAACAAACGACAGAAGCATGGCTAAAAATCAATAATTGAATAAATGACATAAAGATATGCAAGGTAAAAGTTATCTTTTTCTAGATTATGAATAGCAAAAAAAAAAGAGTCATACTTTATTTAATCACTAAATCAAGTTTAGGTGGAGCACAGGGAAATGTTTATGATTTGATTGAAAATTTTCGTGCAGATTATGAAGTTCATCTTGGAGTAGGTAGTACAGGGCCGTTAACAGAAAATGTTAGTAAGTTGGGAGTAATTGTACACTTTATTTCAAATATGACCCGTGAAATTGACTTATTCAAAGATTTGCTAGCGATAAAAGGATGTATATCATTAATCCATAAAATCAAACCTGATATTATTCACACACATAGCAGTAAAGCTGGATTTGTGGGACGTGTAGCCGGAAGAATTTACAAAATTCCGACTGTATTTACAGCACATGGTTGGGGCTTTTCTCCTGGAACACCGAAGCAGCGTGGGAACATTGCGTTAATAGCGGAAAAATTATTAGCACCAATGACTGCAAAACTGATTTGCGTTTCTGAGAACGATCGCCACTTAGCTTTAAACCTTGGTGTTGGTAATCATGATTCCTTAGAAATTGTTCGTTACGGCATCAGCAATCAGTTAGTTCCAATTGCCAATCCCTCACAGCAGCCACCTCGAATGCTTATGGTAGCGCGTTTCAACGAACAAAAGGATCAGGCTACTTTACTCCAGGCAATTTCCTACTTGCCCACTTCTGTACACCTTGACTTAGTTGGCAGCGGTCCGTCTTTGGAATCTTGTAAAGCTTTGGCGCAGTCTTTGGGAATTGGTGATCGGATTTCTTTTTTAGGTGACAGAACAGATGTACCCGATTTATTAGCCCAATCTCAAATCTTTATTCTCAGTACCCATTATGAAGGTTTACCTATCAGTATTCTAGAAGCTATGCGTGCTGGTCTACCTGTTGTGGCAACTAGCGTCAATGGTATTCCTGAAGAAGTTGAGCATGGTAAAACAGGTTTACTAGTACCGCGCAAAGATGTACAAGCACTTGTTAACGCATTGCAAACTTTCATTGAGTCTCCTGATCTTCGTCAGCAAATGGGTGAAGCGGGTAGACAAAAATTTAAGCAAGAATTTACAGTTGAGCGAATGATAAATGAGACTAAAGCAGTATACGAGGAAATACTCAAAGAACAATCAAAGAAATTCTTATTTAGTATATTCCCATATTAAGTAATTAACGCAAGTTGCTAGTTAGTACCCTTTAATCGTAACATATTGATACAAAATTACAGGTTCTGCGTATTGATAAGCACTAAAATTTAAGACTTTGTACTTAAAGAGAGGCGCTTTTTTATAACTAGCAACTTGAGTTAATTAATAAAAGTGGGTTTAATACTAATTATTTTCCAACAACAAGTTTAATTTAGTCAAAAACTACCTATTATTCACAGCTTAAGATGACATGAAATTTTTAAAAAATAGTATTAAAGAAGTGCACTATACATTAGTGAATAGTTTGCCTATTTCCATAGTGAACAAACTGCCATTAGGGGCATTAAATAAGAGCGGAACCTGGTCGATTGGCATTTATTCTGGCGAATCTCCTTTTGATTTAGCTAATTTTACGGACGCAAAAAATCCGGTATTGACTCGTAGAGATGTATCAGATGCCAGAGCCGCATTTGTTGCAGACCCATTTATGATTAAAGTCGGGCTAACCTGGTTCATGTTTTTTGAGGTTTTAAATCAAAGTACACGTCGAGGAGAAATTGGATTTGCAACTAGTGAAGATGGAGCTAGTTGGAAGTATCAACATATTGTCATTGTTGAGCCATTTCACTTATCTTACCCATACGTTTTTGAATGGAATAATGAATATTACTTGATTCCAGAAAGTTATCAAGCAAACTCAATCCGACTTTACAAAGCATCAAAGTTTCCCACAGAATGGAGTTTCGTTGGCAATCTTCTTAATGATGGATTTTTTCTAGATTCGTCTATTTACCGTTATGCTGACAAATGGTGGATGTTTGCTGAAACTAATGCTGATCACAAATATGATACCCTGCGTCTTTACTATGCAGAGGATTTGCTCGGTTCTTGGTTAGAACACCCAAAGAGTCCAATTGTCAGTAACAATGCACACATAGCTAGACCAGCCGGTAGAGTTTTGGTGATGAATGATCAGATTTTTCGTTTTACCCAAGACTGTCAGCCAGCTTATGGTACTCAGGTAAGAGCATTTGAGATTACCGAGTTAACGACTACAAGTTATCAAGAAAGAAAAATTGAACAAAGTTTAGTGTTAAAACCGAGTAGTTATGGTTGGAATAGTGGTGGTATGCACCACATCGACCCTCATTTCATCCATGACGGAAAATGGATTGCTTGTGTAGATGGTCGAGGTTAAATCCTGATATTAATATGCTTTTTAATAGGTTCACATTCGCGGATTAAAACTAGCTCCCGTCCTCCGAGTAAAAATCCATACCACAGAACGCCCGCAATCTCGCAGCACTCGCACCAGGGTTTCTGACTTGTCCCCTCGCGAAGGAACCTCTACAGGTGTAACCGCAATTCCGTGACTGCCCAAAACTATGGATGCGATCGCCCTTGCCCTCCTCATGTGATAATCCGATGTAATCAGATAAATATGTTGTAACTTCTGAGCAACAAAATCTTCTACCAAACTCGTGAAATTAGTCACAGTATCCGTTGCTCTACCATCCAAGTGCAACTGCTGATTCGGAACACCAAACTTTTGAAAAATGCGGCGATTAATATCCAGGTTCCAAGCGTAATCAGAAACCCAAATATCTAAATCAGTGTGCTTTTGCCAAAACTCACCAGCAAACTCCATTCTCTGGGAAGCACTCCCCAATACAAAAATAGCTTGCGGTACAGGTGCTTGATGGAGTGCAACAGCAATTCTAACGGGAATAATACTAGTTAAAAAAAAGCTGGTGATCACAACCAGCCCCAGTAACTGGAGAAAAAAGTGACTTTTAGAAATTTTGTATCTCATCCAACAGCCTTTCAAATTCTTGGATAGAAGCGATTGTAATAGACTGTTTATGCAACCTTTTGAGTACAGCAATATCCTTGATTTCCTCAAGGCGATTCTCGTTCCGAGACGCTGCGCTAACGCTCAATTGTGCTGGTACTACTTCAAACCGCGTCTCTAAAACCTCAATCACCGACTCACGAGCATTTTTCACCATTCCATCTCGCTCAAAACCTGTAATATAAGGCATCCGATTTCCCTCCTGAGTTCGCCTCAACTCTTCTTTAAAGCTACCCTCCAAAGCTTCCGGTAAAACCATCATCCACTCAATTAACCGGAGAAAAAAGTGACTTTTAGAAATTTTGTATCTCATCCAACAGCCTTTCAAATTCTTGGATAGAAGCGATTGTAATAGACTGTTTAAGTAACCTTTTGAGTACAGCAATATCCTTGATTTCTTCAAGGCGATTCTCGTTCCGAGACGCTGCGCTAACGCTCAATTGTGCTGGTACTACTTCAAACCGCGTCTCTAAAACCTCAATCACCGACTCACGAGCAGCTTTCACCATTCCATCTCGCTCAAAACCTGTAATATAAGGCATCCGATTTCCCTCCTGAGTTCGCCTCAACTCTTCTTTAAAGCTACCCTCCAAAGCTTCCGGTAAAACCATCATCCACTCAATTAACCGGAACAACTCCAGAATCTGATTTCTAGTATAGCCACGCTGGTAAAGCCCCCGCACCAAGCTTAACTTTGTATGAGTTGTGTTGGCATAGCCTGCGCGTAGCGCATAAATTGCTGGAGTCCACCAAACCCGGTTTCTGTTAGAAACCGGGTTTCTAATTTTTCACAAATGATTTAGGACTACTATATATTCTTGAAAATCGGAGCGATCGCTTCGCTTGCCTCACGTGCAAAGCGCTCAGCATGAGCGTGAGGCAGATCGCTTCACAGCATGACTTCGTATTTGAGCGATCGCGCAGAGCGCAGACGCGCCTGAGCGTATCGCCATCCTCCAAACTACTCACTTACTGGTAGATAAACTTGCCGCAATTGTTCTACTTTAGCCACAGTTTCTGCTGTAACTCTTTATCTAAAAAATCTGGTTTTCGTGTCCAGTCTATTTCCTCATGTGCTTGAGGAAAAAAGAACAACATAAATTCTTCAAAATATAGTTGTAAAATGTCTTTCCAAGGTGAATCAAATTCGGTTTGAGGGTTGGTCATCTGATTTCATATTTTGGATTGTTTTGTTGATTGAATTTGGCAGCTTCCTGTAGCGATCGCTTAATAATAGCGTCGCGGTTCCTCTTAGGAACTAGGATGTGGCGAATGATTGTGTCTTTCCCCTACACCCTCAGCTTTAATCAACACTCCACCCGTTGCAACTGTGCAACTCTTGGATCGATAATTTTTTGCCCCAAACTATCAAATTTAATTGCCAAAGAAACTTTATTTCCCGCACCAAAAATGTGAGTAATCTCTCCAATACCAAAGGCTTTGTGCAGAACTTTTTCGCCGACTTGCCAACTAGCAGTAGTGTCTTGGTTTCGTTTGGTTGTACGTTGGGCTGTGCTACCACCAGTACCTTTTGTATAAGCTACACTCCTTTTTTGTTGAGTCATTAGTAATTCTTCGGGTAATTCGTCGAGAAATTGCGATCGCAAAGCAGGTTCCCGTGAACCATAAAGGCGGCGTTCGCGGGCGTGGGTTAAATACAGCCGTTCTTGGGCGCGAGTAATCCCCACGTAGCACAGGCGACGTTCTTCTTCCAAAGATGCTGGATCGTTCATTGAACGGTAGTTAGGAAATAGTCCTTGTTCCATGCCCACCAAGAACACAACAGGAAACTCCAGCCCCTTGGAGGCGTGTAAGGTTAACAGCGAAACTGCTGTTTCTCCTTCTTTTAAGTTATCCAAATCAGAACTGAGGGCGGTACTGGCGAGGAAGGCTTGCAGGTTCACATCTTCGTTCTCTTCTTGAAATTGCAGCACAGCGTTGAATAATTCTTGGACGTTTTGCAACCTGTCTTCTGCTTCATCTGTACTCTGAGTTTCCAAGTCTTTAATATATCCAGAGTTTTCCAACACCCCTTGCACAAGTTCAGAAATTGGAACCGTCTCTATTTGTTCTTGGAAATGACGAATCATCTGGGCAAAGCCATTAACAGCTTTAGCAGAACGTCCTGCCAATGTATTAACTGATGTTTCATCAATCAGTATTTCCCACAAAGTTGTGCCTAATTCTTGAGCGGCGTTTACGAGTGCGTCGATGGTGGCTTTACCAATTCCGCGCCGAGGAGTATTAATCACTCGCAATAAACTGAGTGTATCAGCTGGGTTGACGATCGCCCGCAAGTAAGCCAGGACATCTTTAATTTCTTTGCGATCGTAAAACTTTATCCCTCCGACAACTGTGTAGGGAATTCTTAATCGCACCAATAATTCTTCAAACGGTCGAGACTGAGCATTGGTACGATAAAGTATGGCAAAACTTCCCCAATTTATCTCTGGATGCTGATTTGCCAAAGAACGAATTTGATTAATCACAAAATCTGCTTCTGCAATTTCATCATCGGCTTTGTAAGAAAAAATCTCTTCACCTGCACCTCTTGTTGCTTTGAGGATTTTATCAATACGTTGGGTGTTGTTTTCAATCAGTTGATTTGCTACTTGTAGAATATTTTCACAAGAGCGATAATTCTCTTCCAACTTCACCATCGTGCGGGTATCGTCGTCTGGTAAACCATCGCCAAAATCTTGTTGAAAGTCCAACAAGATGGTGAAGTCTGCCATTCTAAATGAGTAAATCGATTGATCTGCATCACCTACCACGAAAGTGGAACGATTTGTCCAGTCCCAATCAGTCTTTTTGGTTTCGTTATTCGTCGTCAAAAGACGGATGAGTTCGTATTGAGTGCGGTTGGTATCCTGATATTCATCTACCAGGATATGGCGAAATTTATTATGCCAATAACCTAAGACTTGCTCGTTCTGCTGAAACAATTTTACAGGAACGAGGATAAGATCATCAAAATCGAGGGCGTTGTTCTGTGCAAGTCGGCTTTGATAGTGATTGTAAACTTCTGCAATCACCCGTCCGCGATAATTGGGTTGTTCTGTCTCAAAGTCTTTGGGTGATAAGCCTTGGTTTTTGGCGTTACTAATGGCGTAGCGCACAGAACGAGGTTCAAACTTTTTATTGTCCAGATTAAGTTGTTTGGTGACGATTTCTTTCACCAGGCTTTGGGCGTCGGACTCGTCAAAGATGGAAAAATTCCGCGTCCATTGGCGTCCTTTTTCGTCTTGGTATTTGTCGATGTCAAAGCGGAGAACGCGAGAAAGCAGACTGTGGAAAGTACCGCACCACATATCTTTGATGTAATTTTTCCAGACTTTCGACTTGAGCTTAGTTTGTTCGTATTCTGGCAATAAATCAAACCGCTCGTTGTATTCTGTTATTGCTAGGCGATCGGCAAATAATTTTTGAATACGTTCTTTCATTTCCCGTGCGGCTTTGTTGGTGAAGGTTACCGCCAGGATATTTTCTGGATCGACACGATGTTGCAAAATAAGATTAGCAATGCGATAAGTCAGCGCTCGTGTTTTGCCGGAACCCGCACCAGCAACAACGAGCAAGGGACCGCAGTGATGTTCAACAGCGCGACGTTGACTGGGGTTAAGGTGACTGAGGAAGTCTGTGGTTGTTGTCATGGGTATGAGAAGTTCGGAAGGACTGAGCAGCAGGTATCGCTTAGGTTTAAATTATAGAGAAAAGGTAGCTATTGCTTAGGCTACACTATCCTAGCCAAACTCAGTCAATATATTGTTTATAGCAGGGAACGCTTAACAGGGAACAGACTTGAAAGTCTCTTGATGAGCGTGTTTTCTCATTAGTTCGTGTCCTAATCTACCTGGCGACTGCTATATCTGTGTGCATCTAGGGATCTGCGAAGCCATCGCCCCTCCAGGGGAGATCTCACTTACAAAGCATTACCACTCACTTTGTATTCTCAGATACAAGAAAATTTAACACAACATCTATCAATCTATAGATAGTAGATGTATTGTTTCATACAGTTAAATGATTGAGAAAGCACGTCTTAACAAGGAATGTTTTGTCTCTCTCCTGTGTCATTTTTTATGACTACTTGGGAGAGAGCATTTTTTCTTTTGCCAAAAATCGCAGACGCTTCAATTCAACCTTCTTTGTTTGTCTAATAACAGTTGGTTGTTGGGATTTTGCAAGATTCATTCACCATTTCACTTGTATTCCCCAGCACGCAGATTCTTAATCTGAACTCTGACTTTTGGAGGGAGTAAAGCTAATTGGACGAAGATACGATGATTGCATAGAGCCATATCCAATAAATGAAGCGTAATAAATTCTGAGACGACTTGTTCATACACCCTTTACGGGTGTTTTTTATGGCATGGCAGATGATTTTATTTATCCACCACTCTTTTGCACAAACGATGCTTAAGACTCCTCTATCATCCCTCGCAGAATTGGCTTGTGAGGGTATTTTCTTTTTGGTGGGGAATTTCAGTAAAAAGTTTATTTCATTTTCAACTCGCCCGGAGGTTTTTGAACAGTTACAAACCATTACCAATTAAAATGAAAGGTGCCCAATAATAGGGATGACTCAGACGATTAGCGACTTTTGCTGGTAGATTCTGGCGTGTAGATTTAAGAATTCCTCTGTCTTGATCTTGAGTTATCCCTGAATAGTCGCCTGTAATCATTGCAACTTGCGCTTGACGTAAAGCCTCAGCTTTACTCATTTTCCCTTGGCTTAAGAAGGCGTAAAAAGCATCCATTAAAGCTTGTGTACCGCCATCACTCACAGACCATAAAGATGCGATCGCAGCTCTTGCTCCTGTACGCTGTACTTGATAGCCAAAACCTAAAATTTCTTCTCCCTTGCCTATTTTGTCACTGACTGCTGTTTCACAAGCACTCAACACAACCAAATCTACATTTGGCAAAGATAACTTTTGAATATCAGGTAGGGTAACTAAACCACCATCACCCATTAAAATAAAAGAGTCTTCCGGCTTACCGTTGACAAAAAAGGCGTGAGTCGCCATATGAATAATTGTATACACATTTAAATAAGGAATCATTGCTTGGCGATTAAATTCATTATCTAAAAGTGTTTTAGTTCCTGGCATCATAGTAGCAAGATTTTCAACCTCTGCTCCTGCATATTCTAGTGCTTTAAATGGTAATGAAGTAGACTCTAATTGTACGACGTGACGCTGTGTAGTCGCCCCAGCCAAAACTTTGATTTGCGGCAAAGGTTGAGTATCAAGATCTGTTAAACTCAAAGCAGTAATATTGTTAGTACGGAAGCGCTGCGCTAACCATTGTTTGCCGTCATATAAAGCAGCTAGGGGAAGATAACGTAATGCTCCATCCGGTGCATAAATAATTGTTTTGGCATCGGCATTTGCTAAGTCTTTTTCTATCGGTTGAATTAACAATTCATACAGCTTTTTGGCGGAAACTGTGGCGTTCGATTCGGGATTTTCTAAAGCACTACGAAAATCTACAATGAGCCGATTGAGTTCTTCTTTTTTAATAGGAACACTACGATGGATTGGTGGTGTATTTGGAGTCGTTAGTACGAGTTCCAGACGATTGTCTAAAACCAACGGATACAGCAAAACGGCGTTTTGGTTAAGACGCTGCAAGTTGTCGCGCAAGCTGTTAAGACTATCCAGTGGTATAATCTGTTGTGCCGTTTTTGGGGTAAGCTGTCCTAACCAAGCATTCACTTCTGGGCTATCAATAAATTGGTTAAATTCGGTGAGAAGATTTGCCTCCAGTGTTACGATTTTTTCTTTGTCTTGCGGTTTTCTATTAGTTGGTGGAATTTTTTGCAGTTCGCCGAGTTGTCTGCTGATTTGAATTTGTTTATCGGCTATAACTTTCAACCCTTGATTAATGGACTGTTCTGGAGACAGCGACTCAACTCCTTTAGCTGTTCTTTCATTACCCCGAACATCATGCAGATAATCGTCTAGTTCTTGGATTTTAAGTAAATCCAAAACTTGCTGTGCTTCTAGCACTCGATCTTGTCGCAGAAGTAAGTCAGCTAAACGTCGATAGATATCAGCAACGGTTGCTGTGTAAGATTGCTGTTGTTCTTGTGAAAGCGATCGCAATTGTGTGCGTATAGCTTCAGTCACATTCACAGATTGCTTGTAGAAAATAATTGCCAATTGTGGTTTGTTTTGCTGCGCTAGTAAATCACCAATGTTGGCAAGGGTAATTCTTTGGGCAGTTCTATCACCAATTTCTCGACTCAATAATAATGCTTGCTGATATGACGCTAATGCTTGCTGATACTTACGCATACCTTTGTAAGCGCTTCCCATACTATCAAGAGTACGCCCAACGACAGCACGATCACCCACTTGTTGCAGAACACTCAACGCTTGCTCAAGAGATTCTAGTGCTTGCGAATACTGTTCCAATTGTTGATAGACAAAGCCGATATTGTTAAGAGTACTGCCAATTTTTGGTTGATTACCAATCTCTCTAAAGTTGGCTAAAGCTTGCTGATAGTAATTTAGAGCTTGAGAATATTTATTCATCTTGTTGTAGGCGAACCCAATATTATGAAGAGTTGTGCCTTCGCCTAACTTATCGCCATTTTTTTTCCAAATTGTTAAAGCTTCCCGATAAAACTTGATGGCTTGAGGATATTGACCGAGTTCGCTGTAAACAAGTCCAATATTATTAAGGTTATTAGCTTCTTCTACAGGGTCTTTAGCTTTTTTAACATTAACTAAAGCTTGTTGAAAAAACTTGAGCGCTTGGGAATATTGTCCTGTTTCGTAATAAACTCCACCAAGACTATTGAGGGCAGATCCGACTCCTAGTTTATCTTCAATTTTTTCCATTAAGGAAAGGCTTTGCTGATAGTATCTCACTGCTTGAGAATACTGCCCCATAGATTGATAAACTAACCCAATATTATTGAATATACTTCCAGTTGTTTCCTGTTCTTCTTGGTTGGGAATTTTGCCAGCGCCTATTTCTCGATTTTTCGCCAATGCTTGCTGATAAAATTTTAGTGATTGCGGATATTGACCTAGCTCTCTAGAAACTGCTCCTAGACTATTAAATGTGTTACTAATATTTTTTTTGTCATCTATTTCTTGATAAATAATTAGCGCTTTTTGATAGATTTCTAAGGCTTTTTGAAACTGATCGTTATCATATTGGTCAGCTGCTTGGTTAGATAATCGATCTGCTTCTATCTTCAGGTTTTTAGATTTTTTGGTTTGTAAGAGTGTTTTAGAAGAATCACTCACAATTTGAGAACGAGAATCTACAAGTGATTGTTGTCCTTCGTAAACTGAAGCCTTTAACAAGCACAAAATAATTCCAATTGTACCAAAGCGAATTAAAAGAGATAAGTGCATGAATCAAGTTTTTATATATTTTAAAATAAAGAGTTGCTTATTAATCAAATAAGCAACTTCAACACTTAGTTATTAAATTTTTTATGGCAAAAGATTGAGATGCACCTGTAAAAACTTTCTCAAAATCGCATTCAGTCATGAAAATGTAGATTTATTAAGTTTTCCTTTACTTAGGACGTTTTATCTTTGAACGATTAGCCAATATACCACTAGCAGCAGTTAAGTTGATTTTAGAATTCCCAGACTTATCTGTGCCACTAACAGTCAGAATCTTGCTTTGAGAAATAAGATAGGAGATGAGAGTAGCAACAGTCTCTTCACCCACGTCCTGATAGAGTTCTTGTGCTTGTTGGTAAGATTTTAAAGCTTCTCCTAACTGTTGATTAGCTTGTTCTAGTAGTTTTTTGGCTTCCGCTTTACGAATATCTTGATTCGGGTGTAATGTTTGGTCAGTCATTTGTCATACTCCTGTTGTTGGGTGATTTATAGAACAGATTAAACTTCACCTAAAGACATATATGTATACCAACAGAAATCACACCATTCCGGATGCTAAGTTAAGTCAACGTTGAAAAAGGTAAATAGAGTCTTTGCAATGACTTGCTTATCTTTTTCTTGGAAACGCCAAGAGCGCGAACAGAAAGCCGCCTCCCTTGTCTACACTCAGTTTGCCTTGTATGCGTAGCCGCGCACTCGCGTTCCTAATTACATTTTACGCTTAATTAGATTGAGCTACTAATCAGTGTCTTAATTTCTAACTTACGCAGTAGGTTTGTTTGTTTTCAGTTGATTTATCTGCTCATCTAGTTCTTCTACTCTTTGCTTATTACCTAAAGTTTTGTAACTATCTCGTGCTTTATTGAACCAATTTTTACCTGCTTTTTGGTCCTCTATTGCTATATACAAATTTCCCAAAGCTTCCGCAATCTGTGCTTGCTGTAAGACATCCTTGTTAGCTAGTGCTAATTTGTGTGCATTTAAATAATTAGTCTCAGTTAGCACATTAACTCCTGTTTGCCAGTAGAGATAGCCAAGCTTTCGATAGACGGAAGTTTCTTTAATACCACTACTTATCAAGCCTTCTAGTGTCTCAATAGCCTCTGATTTTAAGTCAGCACCAATATAAAAAAAAGCACTTTGTAAACCTTTTACTTTGTCAGAAGCTTTTTGATTGTTTAGTTGCATCATGCTTGCTTTCACAACTTGTGCTTCTTCTTTGGAGAGAAGGCTAAAACCTCGTGCATTTGGTTTTTCATCTGTTGACAATTTACCGTTGTCTGCTTTAACAATCAGTAAATATTCCACACCTGTTTCTAGTCTTGGTTCTCCTGGATACACCACTTGATTAGTACTCACTTTTGTTTGCCAAAGAACCGAACCAGCTTTTTGTAAACTGACATCATAACTTTTGACACCTAAAACTTGATTCCAACGTAGCTTCGGCTTGTCAGTCAGTAGCAACGTTCGGCGGGGACTGATAATGTAGGGAATATCAGGGTTACTCGGACTGCGAGGATCACCACTTTGAGCGATTGTGCACTGAGCAATGGGTGTTTGACTAACTTCAGTGCTAAATGCTGGTGGTAAAATTGGTTTTACTAGTATCAAAAGCAAGAAGCAAGCAGCAACAAAACAAACGAAAATTTTCGTTTTTGTACTCTTTACTATCCTGTTTTTTGGTAGTGCACTTAACTTCATTATTGAGTCCTTTGGTTTTTAGAAGTGGAAGATAACTGTAATCTTTCCCTCATTTTTTTCCCGGTTCGTTAACTTCATAATTGTTATATTTCCTTGATTTTTTTTGCTGCTTCATCAACCCACTGTTTTTCTTCTATCGTTTTTGATTGGCTAGATATGCACTTTTTCCAAGCTGAAAGTGCTTCTTGCCTATTATTTTGCTTTTCTAAAACTTTACCTAGGAGACAATGCGCTGCAGCGCGATCGCCATTAATATTGATTGCCTTTTGAAGAGAGTTTTTCGCCTCTTGATAACGCCCAAGTTCTAAATATGCCCAACCTAAATTTTTCAACATAGCGTATTTCACTTGATTATCGTCAGCAATTGACAGTCCTTCTCGCAGTAGCATCACTGCTGTTGTATATTGTTTATTGAAAATCTGTAAACGTGCTAAATTGTTGTAAGCTTTATCGTCACGCTTATCCACCGCTTTTTGATACATAGTCCGAGCTTGCTCAAAGTTATTTTTATCTTCATAAAGCAAGCCTAAGTTGTAATCAGCTTCTGATAGTTTTGGGTTTAACAATAGAGCTAATCGATAATATATTTCGGCTACCTCAAAACTTTTCTGACTGTATTTCGTATAACCAAAATTGTTGAGACTCAATGCTAATTCGGGTGTAATTGTCCAGATTTTAATACCTCCACCAAGCAAAACTAAACACCCAGCAAGGAAAAATTTTAACCGATGTTTTTTATAAAATTTAGCCTGTGTTTTTTTCGGTTTTTCAACGAGTTTTTTATCCGATTTCTGTTGAGGATAAAATGTATTTTGTACTAAACGCTTCAGTCCTAAAGTACTGACTACAAACCCTGTTTCTGGTGGTAAGGTTTCTGGTGGTAAGGTTTGTGATCCATCTTCAGATAGTGGAAACTCGTGTTGATTGCCTTGAAGATAATCTAAGATTTCCTGGCAATTTTGAGGTCGCTGTCCAGGAAAAGGAGCTATGAGGCGGTCAATTAAGTTTACTAGTTGTGGCGAAACACTCGTTGCTTGGTCACGCCAAATCAGTTGTCCTGTTTGCGAGTTTGTAGGAAAATCGAGAGGAGATTTTCCTGTGAGCAAACAGACAAAAGTTCGCCCCAAAGCAAAAAAATCTGACTGTGGGACAGCGTGACCTTCAGCTTGTTCTGGAGGTGTAAATCCAGGAGAAACAAGTACAGTTCCAGTTTGTTTGCCTTGTTCTTTTTCTAAATAAGAATTTGTGAGTTCCCTAACAGCACCAAAGTCAATCAGCACCAGTTGCCCATCAGGTCTGAGCATGATGTTAGGTAGTTTTATATCTCGGTGAAGGTATTGATGCTGATGCAGTACCTTAAGTATTTCTACTAATTGAATTAACCATTCGTGAGCTTGTTCTGTGGTGAGTGGTTGATTTTCTCTGGCTTGCAACCACTGTTGCAAATTTGAACCTGGTATTTTTTCCATCACAAGACAGTGGAATGGTTCAGCATTACCATCAGACCAAGTAAAATACCCATCTGACTCTATACGCGGGATACCAGAGTGCTTTAAACGACGTAGTAATTCAGCTTCTCGTTGAAATAGGGCGATCGCCTTTTGTTTAATTGTTGGATTATGAAAGCGCTCTAAGCTCAAAACTTTTAAAACTTTGGAGGTACCGCCATCATCCACTTCAAACACTTTACCAAAACCACCGCCACCAATTAGAGAGACAACTCGGTAGCGTCCTTGAAGTAACATTCCTGGACGAATCATGGTGACTATCATCATGGCTCAGTCTTTGCTCCACAAAACTGAATTATCAATCCCCATACTCCAGGCCCGAGAGCACCGAAACAAGGACTGCATAACGCCCTTATTCACGCCTGGGCGCAGTGGCTTGTCCATCTGCGGTTCAAAAATTTCAAATTCGTTATGACTTTTGAATTTTAGCGCAGGGAGGGTTGACTGAGTTTACAGCTCATTAATTCAAAGAATAAACCATTTTCTTCTACAAGTTGAAATCGACTTATTACAGAAAACTAATCTTTAGCTATCAGTGGAAGGCGGACGGTGAAAATTGAGCCGACTCCAGGTTGGCTCGTGACAAAAATTTCACCACCCATCATCTGGCAAAAGTGACGGCTAATTGCTAATCCCAGTCCAGTACCACCATATTTTCTCGTGGTAGAAGCATCTCCTTGCGTAAAGCGTTGAAACAGCTGCTGCTGTTGATGATCGGACATACCAATGCCTGTGTCTTCAACAGTAAACGTGATCATTGCAGGAGTATGACTTCTTTGAACGTCTAGTATTTCTTTGTTGATTATAAATCTCACCCTACCGTTGGTGGTAAACTTGGCAGCGTTGCTGAGCAGATTGTACAGAACCTGTCGTAGCTTAGTTTGATCCGTGTACATGATGCCAAGTTCCCCATCAAAATTCACTTCTAAAAAATTGCCATTTTTCTCCACCAAAGGCTTGACTGTGAGAACAACGTTATTGATGAGCGGGGCGAGTTCAAATGTCTCTGGGTAGAAACTCATTTTCCCGTCTTCAATTTTTGATAAGTCGAGGAGATCGTTGATTAATATCAGTAAATGCCTACCTGCAGTGTTGATAGATTCAAGATCATCAATAAACTCTTCTGACATTCCAAAATCAACAGCATCATCGCGCAACAGTTGGCTTAAGCCAATAATGGCATTTAACGGGGTACGTAATTCGTGACTAACATTTGCCAGAAACTGACCTTTTGCCTTGTTAGCACCTTCTGCTAATTCTTTTGCTTGCTGCAATTGTTTAGTTCGCTCAGAAACCCCCTCAATCAAACGATTGAGAGATTTCGCCAGTGATCCAATTTCATCTTCTGTACTGATAGGAGCTCGCAAATCAAAGTTAGATTTTTTCGCGACTTGTTCGGCGACTTGAGTGACAAGAATGACTGGTTCGGCGATCGCCCGAGAAGTACGCCATGCTACAATTGCTGCGATCGCCACTGACACCAGCATACTCATTACAGCAATTAATCTCTCGACTTTTTTTGCGATCGTCAGATCTGTTGTAAATTTCTGCTCTCGCTGTTGAGCAATTTGCAAGTTGTCGGTTAAGCGTTTACGTATCTCATCCAGCCGCATGGCTGTTTTACCGCTCATAATTTCCAGCAACTCGTTTCTGACAACAAAAATCTGCTGTTGTTCTGGCTGCTGGTCAAACTGCTGCAAGATTAATTTAATTTGGTTAACGTAAGAGTCTAGGTTACGAGAGTAGTCATTTAATATAGCTCGTAGAGTATCTTCTGGTACTGCTAGTTTTCCAGGCTTGCTATCTATAAATTTTGTAATTTGTTGCTCAACGTTTTTAGCTTCTTCTACACTGCTTAACAATTCCTTTTTTTTGCGAGAACGGCGTTGTCGGTCTCCTATAACAGCTACCAAGTTAGAGCCATGCAATTGTGCATTTACTAAAGCATTCCTATAACTACCCAGCACTTGCGTTTGAAACTGAGCATGCTCTAATTGTTTAGTTTCTATCCCCAAATAAAAATTGGATATGACTAACCCAGTCAACGAGCCTAGAAAACCAATCCCAATTGCCAGAAAGTACCCATAGCCAATTTTCTGATGAATGCGCCAAGAACTGGCTTTGAGTTTCCTTCGAGAGGGAAATTCTATAGTGGGGAGTTCGTCAGTAGAAGGCTCTTGGGCTGACACTTGTGTTATTTCCAAATTGCTGTCAACAGCGGTTGGCTTTTGAGTTTGCATCCCTCAAATCTCCTTACCCTCCCGCAAAAATCACCATATTTTTTCCAAGCTAGAATTTTGTTCAATTTTCTATTAACTCTTCTTACATTATCATCTTCTTTTTAACAGGATTACTGCGTTTTTAACTAAAGAATATACATGGAAGTGTGAAATAAAGGCTAAGTTTTTCCCCCTTACTTATGAAGTTTTTATAAAGCTGCTTTCTTTCAGCTTATAGTGAGTTGCCAAGAAGGCATCTACATCTTTTATCCTTCTAAGTTCAGTTTATTTGCTGCAAACAAAAATCGCCATAATTAGCCAGTTAGCAACGTTTTAGAGTCAAACTGTATAGTTTATTTATACTCAAGGTAAGGTAGAATGTTATCACATATCCTGTGATCAAAAGAGTTGATGATAAAAAACTTTTCTATGTGGTAGAGAGGGAGCAAAGCCCCATCCACCACTGACTAGTACCGTACGGCGGAAATAGAGACTCCATTTTTTCGACCCAAACTTATGGTCAAAATTAGGTTGTCAGATGGGAACAGGACTTACGCGCCCCGTATACTAGCTACTTAGAAATTGTTCATAAAATAGCCCCCTAACGGGGGCTGGGCAAACAAAGAGGGCTAGAAGCTAAACTAATTTCGCCTCCAACTCCTGATTGTATTTATACAATCGCTGCCGACAGGAAATTGTTAGCAGCTTGCTGCAACAATTCTGCTTTGTCGGTGCGCTCCCAAGGTAAGTCTAAATCGTTCCGCCCAAGATGACCGTAAGCCGCGACGTCCTGATAAAAACGTCCGCCTCGTTCTTTGGGCAGGTTGCGTAAATTGAAGGCATGAATAATGCCTGCTGGACGTAGTTCAAAATGCGTTTTGATCAATTCGAGCAAAATTTGATCATCAATTTTACCCGTGCCAAAGGTATCCAACATCACGCTGACTGGTCGCGCTACACCAATGGCGTAACTGAGTTGGACTTCACATTTATCTGCCAAGCCAGCAGCGACAATATTTTTTGCCACATACCGAGAAGCGTAAGCTGCAGAACGGTCTACCTTGGTGGGGTCTTTTCCAGAAAAAGCTCCACCACCATGTCGCGAGTAACCACCGTAGGTATCAACAATGATTTTACGTCCAGTTAGACCAGAATCTCCCTGAGGACCACCGACGACAAACTTGCCTGTGGGGTTAACCAAAAAGCGAGTTTGCTCATCTGGCTTAACATCAATGTCTCCAAATACAGGTTCAACCACTGCTGACCACAGATCTTCTTTAATCTTGGCTTGCACTCCTGCTTCATCGGTGATGTCACCAATGGTAGCTGTATGCTGGGTGGAAACCAGAATGGTATCAATTCCTACAGGGCGTCCGTCTTCATATGCAATAGTGACTTGCGTTTTACCATCAGGACGCAGGTATGGCAAATCACCTGTTTTACGGACTGCAGCCAGTCGGCGAGCAATGCGGTGAGCAAGGCTAATGGGTAAGGGCATCAGTTCTGGTGTTTCGTTACAAGCGAAGCCAAACATGAGACCTTGGTCACCTGCACCAACAGAGTCGAATAGTTCTTCACTATTCTTCTCACGGCTTTCTTGAGCAGTGTTTACACCTTGAGCAATATCAGGTGATTGTTCATCCAATGCGACAATCACTGAGCAACTGTTGTTACAAAACCCGTTTTCCGCGTTGGTATAACCTATCTCAGCAATTTTTTTGCGAGCTAGATTCACATAATTCACATTCGCTTTAGTCGTAATTTCGCCAGTGATAAGTACCAACCCAGTGTTAACGACAACTTCAGCAGCCACACGACTACTGGGGTCTTGTGAGAGTAAGGTGTCTAGAATGGTATCAGAAATCTGATCGCAGATTTTATCTGGATGCCCCTCAGTCACTGACTCAGAGGTAAATAGATAACGATGAGACAAGTGTAGTTCCTCCATAGAACATTTTTCTGATTGACTAAACGCAGGCGTTTAGTTCAGCCACTTTAATCTGCAATCATAACAAGATTTTTACAATCAAAGTTCGTAAGTTATGTTACTTTATCTAAAATATGACCTAAGACTGATTATTTTAAAGATAAATAAAAGTTACTCTACTTGGTTATCGTTGTTTTCTGAAGAACAAACAGGGAACGCAATAATACTAAGCAAATCATAAAAGAATGGGGGGACACCCGTGAGCACCCCCAACACCACAAGACACAAAAACATCTACTTTAACTAAACTTTAGCAGCCAGTTTTGCTTGCTTAGATGTTAACCGCTCGTAAGCAGCACGCATTTTTAAACCTGTCAGCACTTGGAATAAACCAGTACCATTGTTGGAACCTGGGTACTCGCGGTGTTGCAGTAACAAGTGAGTCATCTCACCTTTGTAGTTTGTAGATGTGTTGCTCAAATGGGTTTCGATGTAAATGACTTCTTCTAGGTTGTCGAATTGACCATCTACCTCTAACACAGAGACATAACGACCGTAGTAGACATCCGAACCATAGTACAGTTGCATACCAGGATAAGAACAGGTCAGTTTACGTCCGCAGGGAGTCCACTGAATTGATGATCCTTCATCAAAGAGGTAGACTGGGGCAAAGCCTTCTTTCCCTTCCTGCTGGAGCATACGTACCCGCAGAACTTTGCGCTCTTTGTCGTCTTTGATTAAGTTTGTGGGCAATACTTGGAGAACCACATCAGCAAATTCTCTTTGGGGTTCAATGTACTTTGTAAAATCAGGTTTACGGGAATTGATTTGAGCTAAGACATCTTCATAGCGGTGACCACGTTCTGCCATGTCTCGCTGGATTTTCCAGGCAATTTTGACTTCATCGCTGATGTCAAAATAAACACTAAAGTCAATGAGTTCGCGCACCCGCTCATCATATAAGGGATGTAACCCTTCAACAACGATAATGTGATTTGGCTCTATTCTTTCTGGTGGATCGATCGCCCCAGTCTCATGGTTGTAAATCGGCTTATCAATTGCTTGACCTTCTTTGAGCGCTTTTATTTGCTCATACATTAGGTCAAAATTGTTTGCTCTTGGGTCAAGTGCAGTTATTCCTGTTTCTTTACGCTGCTTACGGTCTAATAAGTGATAGTCATCTAAGCAAATGACCGTCATGAAGTCTTCACCGAATAAATCTATCAGGCGACGCAAAAAAGTAGACTTACCGCATCCGGAGTCTCCGGCTACCCCAATTAATACTACGCGTTCCGGCTTAGTCATAAATCTCCTCTTGATACTAAAGATGAGTCAATCAATTATTTTTCTGACAGTTTTTTCTAGCCAGGAGTTTACCCCAATGGCTTCAGAATGCGTTTTCGCCCCCAGCTGTGCCAGAACAGACAAGATAGGTATACAATACTGTGTTAGTAGATACCTATCTGAGTAGTCTGAATCTGTTGCTGGTAAGTATTTAATCCTAGTGTTATATTGGATTGTAACAGAAGGAAGTACTGCATACAAGGCTTGCTAGTATTTCCTTTCAAGAAGTTATCTCCCTCTATGGGAGGTGGTGCTTCCAAAAAAAAGATTAAATTGATTCATGATTAACATTCTCCAAAAGACTTATCCTTTACCTTAGAAGGTGAACAGGTGTGTGTGTTTGCCATTCGGTGCGTGTCTTTGGTGAGTGTGCCTGACAAGGCATTGGCTAATGATCCCGGCCTTCCGAAAAGCGCCAGTTTTGTCAACAGAAAATCATGTAAACTAAAGCTGGCGCATTGTGCTGGGAAGGATTTTTAATTAAAGGTTAAGTAGACATCGGAGTGGTAAAACGAATGTATATTAAAGGTGCTGTTGAAGGTGCTGCCAACACAGAATCAGGTAGCCGTGTTTATTTATATGAAGTGGTGGGTTTGCGTCAGAGCGAAGAAACTGATCAAACAAACTACCCGATTCGTAATAGTGGCAGTGTATTCATCAGAGTGCCTTACAACCGCATGAATCAGGAGACACGGCGGATCATTCGCCTAGGTGGCAAAATTGTTAGCATCCAGCCTTTGAATGCTTTAGAGCATCTCAATGGAAATACCTCTACAGCAAAAGCTAACAGTGAAACCGAGACTGCAAGCAGTCAAGCAAATGGTAAAGCCACACCTGTCGCTGAGGAACAGCCCAAAAAAAAGGACAAAAAAGGCAACACCATGACTCAAGCAAAATCCAAAAAAGAATCACATGCTGACGTTCCTGTCAACATTTACCGTCCAAACGCTCCATTTATTGGTAAGTGCATATCCAATGATGCGTTAGTAGCAGAAGGCGGAATTGGTATTGTTCAGCACGTTAAGTTCGACATTTCTGGTGGTGATCTGCGCTATATAGAAGGGCAAAGTATCGGTATTATCCCACCTGGAGTGGATAAGAACGGTAAGCCAGAAAAAATCAGACTGTATTCGATCGCCTCAACTCGTCATGGCGATGATATCGATGATAAAACAGTCTCTCTGTGCGTCCGCCAGTTGGAGTACAAGCACCCAGAAAGCGGCGAAACAGTCCATGGTGTTTGCTCTACACACCTGTGTTTCGTCAAACCAGGAGAGGATGTGAAAATCACAGGTCCTGTGGGTAAGGAAATGTTGTTACCCAGCGATCCCGAAGCCAAAATTATTATGATGGGAACAGGAACCGGTATCGCCCCATTCCGTGCCTACCTGTGGCGCATGTTCAAGGACGAAGAAAAAGCAGCTAACCCAGAATACGAGTTCAAGGGATTTGCGTGGTTGATATTTGGTGTACCTACAACTCCTAACATCCTCTACAAGGAAGAACTGGAAGAATTACAACAAAAGTATCCTGATAATTTCCGCCTCACTTATGCCATCAGCCGGGAACAAAAAAACCCCGAAGGTGGCAGAATGTATATCCAAGACCGCGTCGCAGAACATGCAGATGAACTTTGGAATTTGATAAAAGATGAGAAAACCCACACATACATTTGTGGTTTGCGCGGTATGGAAGATGGTATTGATGCAGCGCTGACTGCTGCTGCTGAAAAAGATGGTGTGACTTGGAGTAGTTACCAAAAAGACCTCAAAAAAGCTGGTCGCTGGCACGTAGAAACATACTAATTTAGTCACGAGTCATGAGTCATGAGTTATTAGGCTTTTGACAAAAGACTATAAACTAAATAAGAAAAGTAATTAGTAGGGTGGGCATTGCTCACCCTACAATTGTTATTTATATTTGACAAAATAATCTAAAATCTAAGATTGGTGTAAAGCTTGTGGCTGTAAAGCTGGGAATATTGGGATTAGGCACTGTAGGGACGGGTACGGTGCAATTGTTACAAAATAGCGGTTTTCGTCACCCGTTGTTGGAGTTCGTAGAAATTTATCGTGTGGGAGTACGATCGCTCGACAAACCCCGCACAGTCACACTACCACAAACGGTATTAACAACAGACTTAGAATCTATTGTCATCGACCCAGAGGTAGATATTGTTGTTGAGGTAATGGGGGGATTAGAACCAGCGCGATCGCTGATCCTCAAAGCTATTCAAAATGGCAAGCACGTGGTGACTGCTAACAAAGCCGTAATTTCCCGTTTTGGTGATGAAATCTTTAGTGCGGCTAATCAAGCTGGGGTCTACGTTATGCTGGAAGCCGCCGTCGGTGGTGGTATTCCAGTGATTCAACCTTTAAAGCAATCTTTAAGTGTCAACCGAATTCACACCATCACTGGCATTATTAATGGTACGACTAACTACATCCTCTCGCAGATGCAAACCGAAGGCAGCAACTTCAGTGATGTGTTAGCTGATGCCCAGCAATTAGGTTATGCTGAAGCTGACCCAACTGCTGATGTCGATGGCTTAGACGCCGCAGATAAAATCGCCATCCTCGCATCATTAGCCTTTGGTGGACGCATTAGGCTGGAAGAGGTTTACTGTGAGGGAATTCGGCAAGTCAGCAAAACAGATATTGCCTATGCCGAGAAATTAGGATTTGTGATCAAATTGCTTGCTATTGGCAAACGAATTTCCTCCTCTGGTGCCATCTCAATCACAGTTCAGCCGACTTTAGTCCCGAAAGCACACCCCCTAGCCAGCATCAACGGCGTGAATAACGCCATTCTTGTTGAAGGTGAACCCATTGGACAGGTGATGTTTTTTGGTCCTGGTGCCGGTGCAGGACCAACTGCGAGTGCTGTGTCATCGGATATTTTGAACCTAGTAGCAGCACTCCAAACAGGTACATCAGTACCAAATCCGCTACTGACCTGCGGACATCAAGACTACTGCCAAATTGTGCCAATGGCAGAACTGATCACCCGATTTTATACTCGTTTTCTCACCAAAGACCAACCGGGAGTGATTGGCAAATTGGGAACTTGCTTTGGCAATCACGGAGTGAGTTTGGAATCAATTGTCCAAACAGGTTTTCAGGGAGAACTTGCAGAAATTGTTGTTGTCACTCACGATGTTCGAGAAGGTGATTTTCGGCAAGCGTTAGCAGAAATTCGTACTTTTGCAGAACTAGAAAGTATTCCTAGCTTGCTGCGAGTACTCTAAGATTATGGTTATAAGAGTTTTAACGAATCTGTAACCTGAAAACTGTAACCTATTACCTAATAACCTTAATCATGCACCTTGTCGTTTAGTCTTTAAAAGATGACAAATATGCGCCCTCCAGATCCGGAGTCATCTCCAAACAATACCCTTGGTTTTGATGAATTTATTGGTATTCTTGTTGCTTTTGTGACTATCGGGATTATTTTATTTTGGACATTCTCCCGTAAGAATTCTAATTGGAATTTCACTGGGTTGATATCTCCCTCGCTGACTTCTCCAGCTTCTCCAATCATTCCAGCAATCCCTGAACAACCAGCAATTCCATTTATTCTTCCTGGTGTCAAACCAACAGTCACTCCATCTCCAACTGATAAACACACCTTTTTGGACGATCTGTTCCCTCAAGTTTTGAATCCACCTCCAAACGAAGCGTGGTCACTACCAGAAGAGCCATCATCCTCTCCTCCTACCAAGACTACAGAACAATCTCGTGTCATCCCTAGGAGTGAAAAATTACCCACAATTCCCCCACCACTTGCTTTTACAGATGTACCTGCTGAGTTTTGGGGACGGCGTTTCATTGATATTCTCTCTTCTCGTGGAATGATCAAAGGCTTTCCTGATTACTCTTTTAGACCTAACCAGCCTGTAAACCGTGCTGAATTTGCTGCTATTTTGCAACAAGCCTTTAACAAAGCAGATGCTGGAAATTCAATAAGTTTCAAAGATATACCACCAAAATTCTGGGCAATTCCAGCAATTAACCGATCCATTGCGACTGGATTTTTAAAAGGATATCCAGACCAAAGTTTCAAACCAGACCAAAAAATTCCGCGAGTACAAGTTTTAGTTGCTCTTGTCAGTGGGTTGGATCTCAAAATACCTTCTTCCCCTGAAAAAGCTTTAAGTATCTATAAAGATGCCAAAGATGTTCCTAAATACGCCATTGATCAGATAGCAGCGGCTACAGAAAATCGTCTTGTGGTAAATAACCCAGATCCACAAGTTTTAGCTCCAAATCAAGAAGCAACCCGTGCTGAGGTTGCTGCTATGGTTCATCAAGCTTTGGTGCGAACGGGAAGATTGCAACCCATTGAATCTCAAAGCATTGTGAAAACACCTTGAGAAGGTTTGCAATGCAAATGCTCAACCAAAATTAATCAACTACTCATAAACCAAAGCCTGCTTACGCAGGCTTTGGTTTGTCAACTTCAGACAACGTTATGTAGTTTCCTTTGCAGCTACTTAGCTTTCTGAAATTTCCTTGCCAACAACTTGTGATTTGAGAGTTGTAATCTCATCAGTTAACTCTTGCCGAGTTGAGGCTTTAAGTAGATAGCGGTAAATAAACCATGTAGAGTAACCAATACCAATTAATTCAAAGGTTGGTGATACCAAAGGAATGTCGTTCAAGGCATCCAATATCGCCAAAACTATCTTGACCGCGACAATTGCTGCCACAATCAAACCAATGCTAACTAGGGGCTGTTTATATCTATTAAAGAAGCTTCCTAGATATTCAGGCAGTGTCGCTAAAAAGCCAGAAACTTGTTCTCCGTATTTTAGCCATTGATCTTGAGACTGCACGGTTGGCTGGAGTTTCGTTATGCTTCCTGTTTGATTGTTGATATTTGCCATCGTTGCTTCTGGAGACTTAGTTTCCACAATTTCCGGTTCTTGCATTTGGGCTTCCATAATTTTCAGACTTGAGTTACTTTTATCCGGACAGTTACAACCAAAAGGTTGTTGACTAGACAATGCACTGGTACGTTAGCACAACTGACTTTGAGGTACAACGCTCGTTCTAGTTACCTATAACCATAATTGCGCTTCTATGACCACTTCATCAACTACAAGGTAGAAAAGCACTAACAGGGCAGTAGCTATTACCTAATTAGTATGACTTAGAGGTAGCATTCTAAGTCGATTTTTTAATGGACTACACTCTCAAATGTATCGTTATCCCACCCTATGTAAGTTGCTAATCATGGTACTCGTCTAAATACAAATCATGCAAAAATTAGCCCATTTTATATTTAGACAAGTCTAAATGCCGATTTTACCCTATATTTAGCCTATCTTAAGCTCTTATCTTTGAGGAGGACATTTCACCAATATTTATACTTATTGACATTATTACTATCTTACATTTGGAGTTTGGGAAAAATTCTCGAAAGTTGCGTCTTTCTTAGGGTACTACAACGATTTGATAAACATCTTTACCTCCGGAAGCGGTTTAGCTCAGAGTGACATCGGGCGTGTCGTAGCTTTACGGAAGTGTAAATTTTCTCATAGGCTAAGCCGTACCCACCCCAGTTTAGACGAATCATTTCTAAATTAACAGTATGTTTTTATACAATATAAAACCCGAACTGTGCTTATCCCGTTAGGTGCAAGATATAAGATAGAGAAAATGGTAGAGTTAAGGGCTAAACAAAGCACGAAAAATATAAACCTAAGATATGGCTGACCAAAAAGATAAAGCTCAAGAAAAAAACCGCCTTGAACAGCTCCAAGAAGAACAAGGAAACACGGATTCTAAACACTCTGGCGGTGCTGGTGCGTCTGGCGGCAACTCCGGTGCAGGTAAATCTGGCACATCAAAAATTTCTGCCAGTGGTACACCTGATGATCTCGAAAAAGTTGATAAGGAATAAAGTTAACTACTCCGACGAGCCAAGGCTTAACTACATCGACTTTAATTAGTAACTCAACGAAACAATGGTGGATTGAATACCTTTATTATTCAGTTCACCATAGCGATACGCCCACTTGCGTCTGCTTTCCCTTGCGATACGCATAGATTGTGTCCGCCCTTTGGACAATCGCCTGCTTTAGTCTAAACTCCAGCAGTTTATAGTAAAATCCGGATTTCAATATGGCTAAGCATAAAAGTTTTTCACTACTTAAAATAAGTTCTAGATATACAAATCAAGTTATTGTAAATACTATTGGTAATAAGCTCCTCAGTGTATGAAGAAACACTTATCAACTTCTGCCGTTGAAGGCTTTATCTCGTTTCGTGATCATCAAGTGTGGTATCGTATCGTTAAACCGACTCAAGAAGCAGAAGGCAAACTACCTCTGTTGTGTCTTCATGGAGGTCCAGGAGTACCCCACGATTATTTGGAACCATTAGAAGCACTGGCTCACACGGGAAGGCAAGTTATATTCTACGATCAACTAGGATGTGGAAATAGCGATCGCCCTACTGACACAAATTTATATTCCATTGATTTATTTAAAGATGAACTCATAGCCATCCGCAGCACTTTAAACTTAGAGCAAATTCATCTTTTTGGACAATCATGGGGTGGTTGTTTGGCACTGGAACATACCCTTTCTCAAGCAACTGGTTTAGCAAGTCTAATTTTGGCTAATACACCTGCCAACATTCAGCAATTTGTGAGTGAAGCTTATAGCTTGATGAATGATCTACCAGCAGATATCAAAGAGATTATTTCTAAACATGAAATCGCAGGTACAACACAAGACCCACAATATAAACAGGCGATGGAAGTCTTTAACCATTCTTTTCTGTGTCGTTTAAACCCTTGGCCTAGTTGTTTGACTAAAGCCTACAGCAAAGTTGGTACAGAGTTTCGAGGTGCTGGCAAAATTATCGACTGGAATGTTGAAAACCGCTTGAGTGAAATTTTTGTACCGACACTGCTGCTTTCTGGTAGGTATGATGAAGTAACCCCAGCTTGTGTAGAAAAATTAAAGCAAGGTATTTCTAATTCAGAGTGGGTACTATTTGAAAACAGTTCACATATGCCTCACTTGGAAGAAACAGAAAAATTTCTGCAAGTGTTAGACGAATTTATGAGTCGAGTAGAACACAATCGCGGCTGTCCCCGGCTTCCGCAATAAGTAGCTGGACAAAAATAAATAATACTATTTGTCCAAGACTCTTTCTACGTAAACAGTAAACAGCTTAGCGTTTAGATCTCGAAATGAGTCCAAACTCCCGTCCCCAGTACCAAAGTCTAAATGACAACAGTGCAAGATGTCAGCTTTCCACAGGGACGATCAATTATCGCCCCATATAACCTCTTTCTCAGACTGTCCTAATTTAACGGAGTAGACTTAATCCGCAAAACCAACGAAACAAACAGAGAATTTGTGTGCAAGGAGTTTACCAATCCCTATTCTCTTGTTCCCAGAATCAATACTATCGTAAGCTTTATTTCCAATCAGGAATTGTTCCACCATTCAGGTCTTCACCACCGACACCTATACCTGTGTTAGATATTTCGGCATTAGTAATATTGAGGTCATTCATCGATGCCCCATACACATTAGAATCGTGAATCGTAGCACGAGTGAAATTCACTTTATTAAGATTTGCTTTCTTGAAATCAACATTCGTCGCTAAAGATGACGTCATGTTAGCGCCGGCTAAATTAGCACCTGTAAGATCAGCACCTTCAAGATTCGCCTTTGTTAAATTTGCCCCTTGAAGATTAGCATCTCTCAAGTCAGCACCGATTAAATGTGCACCGCTGAGGTTTGCTTTCGATAGATCACACTTCGCACATTCCCCAGTAGCAAGTAGCTTCTTAACATGCTGCGGATTCGCTGCATTCACTGAACTAGCCAAGACTAGGGGAGTCACTAAGGTTAGAAGTGCTATAAGTTTGGCTTTCATAATATTTTCCCCTTTCTGATACAAGTTGCTTCCGTTTTCTCCTCACAGTTATATTATCCCCTATATCTCGGTAATATAACCTAGCTGTGATACACGTCAGCTTTTTTTTGTGATGATAGACAAGTTTTTATAACTGTAAATGATTGGTAATCGATGCACTCTATTTTATCTTCACCCTTCGGGTTCGCAGTCGCCTACGGAGGGAGACCCTCCTGGAGCGCTGCCTTACCAGATGCCTCTGTCGGGAAACCCTCATCAAGCACTGGACTCACTGTTCTACCTTCACTTAATAAAATAATAACACCTGGTTTGAGTCGGAAATTCTGCCATTGGGCATTAACCGATATCTGCTATAAGACGTAAATTGCCGAAAAGGTTGCTTAGAAAAGTAGACCTCTTGCAAAAGTGACATTTTACGAGGTTCTGTTAAGCATTCCCTACAACTGCCACGAAGTCTAGTGTTATGACTCTAGAGGTACTTGCAAAGAAAAGAAACACCCTGACAGTATTGCTTAAAAACGGTACTAATGATTACTAACAAGAGACTATAGATTAACGCTTCGTGTACGCCTGTAGCACGCTAAGAGCCAACGCAAAGCGTGCTGCAGGCGTACGCACAACTTTGGTGTTTGTATGATACTCTCGTTTTTAGATATACTTTTTTAACAACAAGGTCAACTTCTCTTTAGTTGCTACGGGAGCCTTATCTAAGTTTGTCAAAATCGCATACTTTAGGGCTGAATGTGCATCACTTGAGGGTGGGTTTTCGCTCAAACGCCGCACTGCTTCTTGAATCACTTTCTGAGCGTTGAGTGCATTTCGCTGCAAATTCGCAACGACCATGTCCACTGTCACGCTATCGTGATCTGGATGCCAACAATCATAATCAGTCACTAAAGCGAGCGTTGCATAGGCAATCTCTGCTTCCCGTGCTAACTTCGCCTCTGGCAAATTAGTCATTCCAATCACCGTTGCACCCCAACTGCGGTAAAGATTGGATTCCGCCTTTGTTGAAAATGCTGGTCCCTCCATACACACATAAGTACCACCACGATGTACAGTGACATCCGGTAAGTTTTGGGAGGCAATCGCCTCTGCAACAACAGCTGCCAAATTTTTACAAATCGGATCACCAAAAGCGATATGAGCAACAATCCCTTCACCGAAAAACGTTGAAACCCGATTTTTCGTTCTATCAATAAATTGATCGGGAACCACCATATCCAATGGTTTTACTTCTTCTTTCAAAGAACCAACAGCAGAAGCAGAGATGAGATACTCCACACCCAGTTGCTTCATTGCATAAATATTGGCGCGAAATGGCAACTCGGAAGGCAACAGCGTGTGATTGCGACCATGACGCGCTAAAAAAGCAACTCGTGTACCCTCTAAAGTTCCCAGTATCAAAGCATCCGATGGAGAACCAAAAGGTGTCTGGACTTGTACCTCTTCGATATTCTTGAGGGCATCCATTTTGTATAAACCACTGCCACCAATAATTCCAATACGAGTTTCTGCCATTATTTTTAGATTTCCAAAACAAGTGAGGAATCAAGTTACACAACTCAACAGTGAGGAGTTATGACTCATAACTCCTCACTCTTAGCTCATAGCTCTTGACCATTAGAAGTATTCTACTCGTGCATCTAACCCACGTGAACGTAACCACTTAGACAAATCTTCTGCTTGTGAGCGTTCTCTAAATTGTCCAGCATTGACATAGGGACCGAGTCTAGATTCAGCGCGGAAAGCTTCCGGTATATATTGACGCACTTCATTTAAAGTGTCGTTTCTAGAAATCGGGATGAGAACAACATAGCGATTCTCTTTAGGGTTCAATCCTGTAGAGTTGTTCGGGTTGTTGGTCAAACCTAATGCTTGCCAAGTTTGAAAATTGACAGATCCTGTTGTTTCTAAGCGAGAGTTTCGCTGAAATTGAACGACAGCATCTCTGGTTGCAGGACCATAAAAACCAGTGACATCACCTCTAAAAAATCCCAAATTCTGCAAACGCTGTTGTACGATTGTCACTCGCTGACTTCTCTCACCCTGACAGATATCTCCGGTGGCTGTCGAACAACTATAATTTTGTCCATAATTTTGTCCATAATTTTGTCCATAATTTTGCCCATAATTTTGCCCATAATTTTGCCCATTACTTTGCCCATTACTTTGCCCATTACTTTGCCCATTACCTTGTTGTGCTAAAGCTGTGGTTATTGCTCCCAAGGTTTGTGAGTCAGCAATACCGTTGGGTGTGATTCCATGATCTTGCTGAAAACGTGCTACAGCTTCTTGAGTTGTTGGACCAAAATAACCAGTTGGATTCACCCTAAAGTAGCTCAGCTGCTGCAAATCCTGTTGCAATTCTCTCACCTGACGACTCGAATCACCCACATTCAAAGCATTTGGTAAGTTATCTCCACCAACGCCATCTTGGTAATTGCTAACACTGACTGAGGAATTAGAGGAATTATTTGTGTCTTGGTAATTGCTAACACTGACTGAGGAATTAGAGGAATTATTTGTGTCTTGGTAACTGCTAACACTGACTGAGGAATCATTTCTGTTAAAACTGGTGCGTATTGCTTCTTCTGTTCTCGCACCGACAACACCATCAGCACGTATTCCACGTGATTGCTGGAACCTGATGACTGCTTGCTGAGTTTCTAAACCAAAGTTACCTGTTACAGGACCATTAAAGAAACCTAAACGCCCTAAATTTTGTTGCAATCTAGTAACTGCTTGACCACTGCTACCTGGTCGCAAATCAGTGCTAACACTCCCAGCAGATCTTTGATTAGATCTTCGACTTTGACATTGAGATTGCAATAGTTGTTCAGTTCTTGCACCGACATATCCAACAGTTGGTAGTCCATTGGCTCGCTGGAACCGAATCACAGCATCCTGAGTTAAGGAAGCAAACTTACCTGTCACAGGACCTTTGTAATAGCCTAAATTGCTCAAACACCTTTGGATATTTGAGACTTGAGATCCAGTACTTCCACTTCCTACTTTCTGGAGTGCGATACGCGGAGCGTCAGCCCTTTGGGCTATCGCACGCTCGGCTATACTCAAGACTGCCAAAGTCAGTGTTACAGATAAAAGATGTATCGCTGCACGATTAGACAGTTTCCTCCAATTCAACCCAGCAAAAAGATTAAGAGAAACCCCCACAGCAGTATGCTCATTTCTTGTTGATGCTTCGTTTGCTGATGCAAGCTGAAGATAACCAATTCTTTCCATAGTAGTGATTTCGGTTTGTTATCTTAGATGATTCCCCTGTTGTGAAATTGACTTCAGACAGAGTATTAGTCAGTTTTTTTTATATGCAATTGTAGATACACTGCTGTGACACGTCATTCCTGACAACTTTTTTTGTAATAATTAAAATTTTATTTTTAAGTAAAATTACGGTAGTCTTGCAAAACTTTTGCTGCTTACACCCATTCATAAAGAAAACCTTAAAAAGGCTCTCTACTAAGGTTTCATACAGCAAGCAATCTACCCCCCTGATTGAACTTAATTGCACAAAGTGATTTCTATGAAGAATATACCAGGTTCTCAAGTCAATTGGTTTATCTGGCTCCAAACAAAAGGCATTTATCTTATGTAGCAAATCGATGGAGTAATTTCATCAAGGCTGATTTGGTAGTCAATTATGTTTTGAGTGTGACATTGAGATAGCAAACAGACAATATTCAGATGATACGTATGCATCACTTTTGAAGATTCGGTTGAAACAGTATGGCTAGTTCATGACGGTTACTTTATATTACTTGACATCAGTCATGATCAAATGCTCAGCTAGAATCTGCTTCACTGCATCCCGATGTGCTGATGGAATTCGTAAGCTCCAGAATCCTGTTAAAAAGCGATAGTGTAGTTGTTTGAAGTTAATGGTCACAATGTTGGGTTTCTCTTGGTTCCACCTGTAAGATCCCAGCTTCTCCCACTTCACCACTGAAAGCCCATAGCAGATGCCGTTTTCTCGAAACTCCAGTCTACTCAATCCCATTAAGAGGAAATAGATGGCTAACGACCAAAGGAAAACCGGTTGCGCTATAACTTCTAGCAGTTCAGTGTCATTCCCAAGCCCTGTTGAGATTTTATTAATCGCTGACCAAGTGTTGAAGACTGCGAACAGTGCTTCCAATACACCAACCCAAAGCATTAATTTGCTTCGTGAAAACTCTCCTGCATCAAGTAGTAAAGCACCAGCCTTTTTCTTTCGCCAGTTCCAGCTTAGGAGCCATAAGACCACAAAAGCTGCAAATAGAAAATTAAAGCTTATCGATCCATATTTGCCTAGGAATCCATGTTTGCCTAGGAAATGAAGCCCGAAGCTCACGAAGAAAGCAAGCAGTATGAACAAAGCAGTTCGACCCAAACGCCTTTGAGCGGCTTGACGCCCGATTGTGCGGTAGGAAATTGCGTATGCAATTGCCATAGCGGGCAGAATGACAATCAATAATAATATTAACTCTGTAAAAAAGGACCCAAGCATCATCATCTCCTTGTATCTACATAACCTATTTGTAGAATGCGTTAAGTTCTAATCTAGATATAGGAGCCAATTCTGTTAGGATATGCAGTCTCTATCCTGCTTGCTCGCTATGTGAGGTTCTTGCCAAAAACCCAGAATTGAACTTGAACAATTGCTTGAGGACTGGAATAACTATTCTCGGTTGAAACAGTGTCCCAGGTGGTTTAAGCATGTGCATCACTTCCAGCAGTGCTAAGCGTACATCAGGATGATTTGTCGTCAACTGCACAACTCTATCCATGTATCGGTGCATGAGTTGGGTAAGCAGACTAGGTGGTTTACCCTCGGTTCTTCGATAACGATAGTCCTCACTTGTTGCTAATAGCCAAGGTACAGCATTGATTTTGGCTAGTTTTTTCTGGAAGCGCCTTGCTAGACCTGTAAAATCGCCGTTAGGTTGGTATTGCCGTTGCTGATACAGACACTCATCCAAAGTCGAAGCACCTAAAACCGCAATTGTCATCCCTTGTCCATAGACCGGATTAAAAGCACAGGCTGCATCACCTAAAACCAAGAACCCTTCGAGATAACGGGGTAGTCGTTCGTAGTGACGCCAACGATTTCCAGTGCCACGATAACTGTAGATTTGAGAGAGTGGTTCTGCATTTTTGATTGCGTTATAAATTGAAGAGCAAGGCATACTACGAACAAATTCTAGTAAGCCAGCTTCATCAGTAGGTGGATAATCGCGATCGCCCCCATAAACCGTTAGTATCCAACGATTTTCTTCCAATAGCATAAATGCAGCAGCGCGTGTGCGTGTTGGGGGTGCTGCTTGCAATAAAACTACTTTCCAATCACTCTGAAAATCAGTGGGTAGTCGGTAAAGGCGACTGGTGTAACCTAAAAAGGCATTGAGTACGGTTTCCTGTGGGGGTTGATAACCCAAAGCTTTCAGCCATTGAGGACCTTTGGAAGCGCGTCCACTTGCATCAACGACCAAATCGGCGTGCAACTGCTCTTCTTCAGAGGTTCCTGAACGAAGGGATACACCAGTTACACAAGTTCCATCAGTATTTGACAGAAGTCCCGTAACATCACACCCTTCCAGAAAGCGGACGTTGTTGATGGTAGCTAGGCGGCGACGAATTATCCAATCTAGTAAATCGCGACTGAATCCCAACATAGGAACGTCGGAGGGAAAGCGAACTCCCCATCCAGCAGGGGTAAGCCACATGATATCTGCTGTCACGTCTATCAGATGAGCACCAGCAGCAATCATTTCGTCACAAAGTCCAGGGAAAAATCGTTCAAGTATGAGCTGACCTTGCTGCAATAGTACATGAACGTGACGAGACTGAGGAATTCCCTTGCGCGAAATAGCGCCTAAAGGAAATTGGTCTCGTTCTATAAGCGTGACTTGCTCAAAGCGATCGCTCAAAATGCGAGCGACTACCAGCCCAGCCATACTACCACCGATGACAATTGCATGATTGTTTGTCATTTTCGTTCTCATTACTCACGACTCCCCAGAAATTTGACAAAATACAGTCCTCTTACGTGGTCCATCTAACTCAAAAAATAAAACAGATTGATAAGTTCCCAAAGCTAATTTTCCATTTACAATCGGAATCACTTCACTCGTACTTAAAGTCATTGCCATTAAGTGAGAATGGGCATTCATTGGTTCATCTGGAGGAATATTTTCTCTTAAGTGTAGGTCGTTATGTAAGTATCGGTCTGATTCTGGTGCTAGTTTTTCCAAATAAACTTTGACATCTTTTAACAATCTTTCTTCATATTCATTAATAGCCAATGCCGTCGTTGTGTGGCGTGAAAATACCAAAGCTTGACCATTCTTAATTGAGGTTGATTCTATCAAATCTTGAATCTGTGACGTAATATTATGTATATTTATTCCTTGTTTTGTTTCGATTTCTATAAAATGATTAACAATTGGCATACAGTTAATTGTGTGTTTTTAATTTTGTAAGTTATTAAGATGAAAATTTTCCACAAAATACAAGTCTTGTGGATAGAGTTTATTTTTTAACCAATGATTCCTTGATGGTATAAGCCCCCGAACCCGTCCGTGGAATCAATTGTTTAATCCGTCTTGAAAAGCTTTGATTGGAGGAAACCTCCGCTCAAACTTTTCGCAAAATCAAAAATTCCCAAGAAAGCGCATCCGTCCGTGGGGTCAATCTAAAATCTAAAATCTAAAATCTAAAATCTAAAATTGTTTGACTGATTTCTAGTTTAAAGGTAGTGTGTCGCACTGCGTTAATGCACCTTACATATTTTTTGCAAACCCCTCACCAAGCGTTCAATTCCTTCTTTTGCTGTCTGTTTTTGTAGCGCACCGTAGGCGACGCGGAGATAGCATCCATCATCCATCCCAAAGGTTGTACCAGGAATCACTGCAACTTGATGTTCGCGGATGAGTCGTTCAACCAGCTTAAAGCTATCCAATTGAGTATGAACTTTTAGAAAAAAATAGAAAGCACCATCAGCAGGAGTAATGGTACACAAGTCTTGTAAGCTGTTGAGCGAATCAAGTACGACTTGTCTTACTTGGGCGATCGCCGCAATATGATTCTTCAAATAGTCGTCTTTGGCTTGCAACGCCCCCAAAGCTGCATACTGGGAAATCACAGGCGGACAAATCAGAATCGTGTCTTGAACTTTTTTGACGGGGACAAGCAGGTGTTTAGGGATAACCATGTAACCAATACGCCAGCTTGCAAAACCATAAGCCTTGGAAAGACTATAGAGAGAAATGGTATAGTCGCTACTTAGCGCAAATGCACCAGGAGAAATATGTTTCACTTTGTTGTAAGTAAAGTATTCATAGGCTTCATCGCTGATGTGGTAGATATTGCGATCGCAACAAATTTGATTCACTTGCTGCAACGCTTGTTCTGAATACACAGCCCCTGTGGGATTATTAGGGGAAATCGTCACCACTGCTCGTGTTTTTGGAGTGATAGCAGAGGCGATCGCCTCTGGACGCAGTTGGTAATTTTCATCACATTTGACGAGTACCGGACGACAACCCGCCATAGTAATCGCCATTTCATGGTTGAAGTAGTAAGGTGTATTGAGAATAACTTCATCTCCCACCGAAGTGATAGCAAGAACAGCATTCATAAACGCCATATTGCTACCTGCGGTCACAACGATGCAGTTTTCCTCATTGATTTCAATACCATTAAAGTCTTGTAGTTTTGCTGCAAGTGCAGTTTGTAATGGAGAAATTCCCTCAACCGCTTTGTATAAATGATTAGTTGGTTCAGCTAGGAATTTGGGCAAAAGTTCTATGGCTTCGGGTGGTGGACTATAGGAAACAACACCCTGTCCCAAAGAGATAGTACCAGGACAGCTTTTAATCAGTTCCGCGACAACTGGAATAATAGGCGACTGCACCGCCTGCATCCGAGAGACAAGAGATTCCATACAATATTACATTTAAGATAAGTTCAATTTTCTCTTAAAAGTTAATTTTATATGCGAGTCCGATTTGAGTTGTGAAATCAAGGATTGGATTTGGATCAGGATAATGAGGAAGCATCTGCCTCATCTCCTACCTTTATTCACGAACGCGAGTGCGTGCCCGTAGAACTTACTATTTAGAATGACGCTAAATAAAACTGGGGGGATACTTCTCAACGGAAGTATCCCCCCTTATCTGATTTGCTAAGTTTACTTACTTGTTAATTACTTTTTGGGTGAGATAAGCATCATCATGTTCCGCCCTTCTTTTTTGGGCATTTGCTGAACTTCGCCTAATGCTTCTAAATCTGTTGCCATTCGCTTGAGCAATTGTTCTGCCATGTCGCTGTGTTGAATTTCGCGACCTCTGAACATCACAGTTGCTTTGACTTTATCCCCGTCTTTGAGAAAACGCTCTGCTTGCTTAACTCGTACATTGTAGTCGTGTTCTTCAATCTTGTAACGCATCTTCACTTCTTTGACGTCAGCAGTGTGCTGCTTTTTCCGGGCTTCCCGGGCCTTCTTCTCTTGCTCAAACTTGTATTTCCCATAGTCCATAATCCGACAAACCGGAGGCTCTGCCTTATCACTCAGCAGCACTAGGTCAAGTTCTTTTTCCTCTGCTAGTTGTAGTGCTTCTTGTGGGGTCAGGATTCCTAACTGAGAACCATCAGTATCAATAACCCGAATTTTCGGGAAGCGAATTCGTTCGTTAATTTGGGGCAGGTCGCGATTTCTTTTTCTTTCAATCACTGACATGATGTGGGAGCTGTTTGTTAAGAAAGTGGCTTAGTTGTTTGTTGTATGCCTCAGAAGTGAAATACTAAAATCACTGAGGACTAGAAAATGAACCTATAGTTCTAGGGTAGCTAATCCCTAGAGCAGTTTCATTGTCTTCGTTGTATCTGCCATTCTACTAATTTTGAAAGGATTTCTGTCCAATCGTTAATCTAAGTTACAGAATAGTAGCAATTTTTAATGATTGTAACACTTTCTATGAAACCATTGACTTTTTTGCACTTAAATGTTGAAAAAAAGGGTTTGATTACGATACAGTATTTATCTGTTTACCTTATCCTTCTTGAGCGATATTTAATACCCTCCCACCATTCTGAGTAGAATCCACCTAGTACTCGACCAACCCAAAATTGCCGGGTTAAGGCAAGCAGGGGAGGCAGGGGAAGCAGAGGAAGCAGGGGGAGAAAGAGATTTTTCTTGCTGCTATTAACCAAGCATTGTTACCTTGGCAGACTACTAGTGCTTGACTAAAGAAACTTTGCTGGGTGAAAAATTTTTGTAATGCTTACTCTTAAAGAGTTTTACAAAAAATATACCTAGCAAAGTTGACTTGCCAGACTACTAGCGTAGCGAATCCCAAGGGTATGGCTAAGTAGGTCGGCGTAAATAATTCTTGTTGGAATAAAGCAGGGAGTAGGGAGTAGGGAGAGAAAGAGTTTGAGCCTTATTTACTTTTCTTTACACAGTTTGATTTTTTTGCACCGACTTACTTACACGTAAAGTAGCTACCAGGTAATCAGAGAAAAAGTTGAGATGATTCTTTAAACGCAGAGGTTCGTACAGGAAAGTCCAGAGGAACACAGAAAAATTTTTGCGAACCTCTGCGTTAAACCTCCGCGTCCCTGTGCGTTTCTACTCTTATTAGAACTTACGCACACTCTACGGATTCTTGGCGCTCTAGGCGACTGCGGAGCGCGTTAGCTCCGCAGTCGCCTAGGTCGGGAAACCCACCTGCAGCGCTGGATTCACCGCAACGCACTGGCTCCCCTACCAAGAGCGCTGGTCTCACCGTAAGGCGTGGCGGAGCGCCATAGGGTGAACCCCGTAGGGGCGGCTTCCGTCACGTTCAAAGTAGCGTCTGTGCAGGAGTTTGGGGGACTGGCGTTCGCCCTTCGGGTATGCGCTTTGCGCATACCCGAAGGGCGGTTCGATAAATTAAGCTTTGGGGCGATTTTTGCCTAAGTCCTGTCTTATCTCTCTTTCCACCGCGAGACTGACAGCAATAAACAACACCGTCAACCGTAATTTGGTGACCTAGAGGCGATCGCACTAACAACACCCATAAAATCCCTCCGGCAATTAACCCCAATAAAATCCCAGCATGGGCAAGACTCTGTAGTAAAATAATTGGTAACGGAGCAGATTTGGCAATTAATGGCGAATAAGGGCTAGGCGCACCTGGTGTCATCAACGGATAATGAAAAGTTTTTCTGTACGATAAATTGGAGAAAAGCGTGGATACTATCGTGCACTGGCAGCAACGGGTTGGCAATCAAAGAGACTGGGTTTGGAGAGGCTGGCAAACTCGCTACACATACATTCGTCCTGCTCAAAACAATCACAAGACAACTCCCTTGATTCTGCTACACGGATTCGGTGCATCTATCGGTCATTGGCGACAGAATTTAGAGGTACTAGGCGAACACCATACTGTTTACGCCCTTGATATGTTGGGTTGGGGCGCTTCTGAAAAAGCTCCCATAAATTACAGCGTACATCTTTGGGCAGAACAGATTTACGATTTTTGGAAAGCATTTATCTGTCAACCAGTTGTACTAGTAGGTAACTCTCTTGGTTCACTTGTTTGCCTGGCAGTCGCTGCTGCTCATCCTGAGATGGTGCAAGGTGTCGTAATGATGAGTTTGCCTGATCCGTCATTGGAGCAAGAGGCGATTCCTCCCATTTTACGACCTATTGTCATGGGAATCAAAAATCTTGTTGCTTCGCCACTGTTGCTTAAGCCTTTGTTCCAGGTTTTGCGCCGACCAAACATAGTACGTCGCTGGGCTAGTATTGCCTATGCTAACCCAGAGGCGATCACCGATGAACTGGTAGAAATTTTGGTTGGTCCTTCTCAGGATCGAGGTTCTGCCCGTGCCTTCACCGCCTTGTTGAAAGCAACCATTGGGATTAACTTTAGTCCTAGTGTTAAGACAGTACTGCCAACCTTACAAATTCCCATGCTTCTGATTTGGGGACAAAAAGACCGATTTATTCCCCCTGCGCTTGCGACTCAATTTGCTAATTTCAATGAAAAATTGGAACTGCTTAACTTAGAAAATGTGGGACATTGTCCTCACGATGAATGCCCAGATGTGGTGAACCGGGCCATTTTAGATTGGATGAAATCAGTGAACACTCAACAGTAAACAGTTATCAAATCAAGATTTCACTCCAAAGGATGCGATCACACAAGTGAAACATACCACATGCGCGAAGTCAGCGACTGGAGACTCCCAACGGCTATATTGGCGCTTTCAAAATGTGATAAAAAACCGTGGTTTGGAAGGTCAAACCACGGTTTTTTTAGCTGAGTTTCGCTCAAGGGTTCCAAATACCCTGCCCTGAAATCAGATTTTTGCAAGAAATCTAATCTACTTAATCACGGCTGTTAAAAGCAAGAATCAATCGCAAGATGAAAACAAACAAATTGATATATGTTAAGTACATTGATAAAGCCGCAGGCAGGTATTGGTCATTGCGGTAGGTGCGTGGCAGGATGTAGAAATCTACAACCGATGCACCCACGAAGAGAAACACACCCAAACCTGAGATGGCAATTTCTAGCCAGTTCGGTGTGTAAACACCAAAGATACTGAAGAGAAATTGCACACCGACTACGGCAACTAAGGCAATTAACCCCAGATTAATCGTTTTCGTCAATGCCATACCGTCTTGCTCAGAAAGATTTGAGCCAATTTGACGAGCAACGATAAAAGTCACACCACAACCAAGAGCTGCGAATCCAACACCTTGAATACCGACACCTTGGGTTCTCAGGGCGACGTAGATTAAACCACTAATTGTGTATCCAGAGAGAAGGCTGTATGTTGCTAATAGAGGTAGTGCAACTTTGTTATTGCCTTTTTCGGCAACATTCTGGGCAACGAAGAACAAAATCAACTCTAGAATGACTGCACCAAAGAAGGTGGGCAAGAACAATTCAGGATTAGTACGGATGACACTCAATCCACCGTATGCCCCTAATGCTGTTAGCACTAGTCCGCCGCCTACAAAAGGAAGAGCGTTGGCTATGACATTGGGACCCACCAGGGCTTGAGTTTGAGCCTGACGAATTGCGTCACGGAAGTTACTGGTATTGCTCATATTTCACACTTATTTTCTAGTTAGTTGAGCATTTGTGTTTCTTTCCATTTTTACTGATAACCAGAGCTAGTAGCCATAAAGATAATGCTTAGGAGTGAGTCAACGCCCAATATTAGGGGTGTAAGGGTGTGTTAGCGCAGCGTTAAGGAAGTGGACCGTAGGTCGCCGTAGGCTGGGTGTAAGGGTGTAAGAGGATGAAAATATAAGTGCATTTCCCCTATACCCCTATACCCTTACACCCCTTCTTGCAACGCCAGTCGCCACTCTCACAGGAAGCTCAAGAGTGCGTATACAACAAAACGGCAGTTTGCATCCACGAAGGGGAACTTTCACACGGCGCTGGCTTCTCAGTACTCACAACTCAGCACTTTGTTCATTTACGACAACTAAAAATTCGGAGGGCTTTTTCCGTGTAAATACTTATATTTTAAAAAGACGATTAACAATTTCAGTGAAACAACGAATGGTTTCTACAAGAGTTCCTAAGGAAAATAATAACAGCTGTAATGGAGATTTACACTACTTTATTTTTCCCAAAAAAGGACTTCTTAAAAAGGAATTTATATGGCAGCAAATCAGTACTCGATGCAATATGATGGTATAGAAGTTTTACGAGCATACTACCAGAATCCTTCTGTTAAACTTCGTAATGAACTTGTACAAATGCATACTGGCTTAGTGCGGAAGATGGCTCATAAATTCAGTTATCAATGCAACGAGCCTTATGAAGATTTAGAGCAAGTCGGTTATTTAGGTTTAATAAGAGCAATTGAGCGTTTTGATCCGAGCCAAGGATATGCTTTTAGTTCTTTTGCTGTGCCTTACATTCGAGGTGAAATGCTGCACTTTCTACGCGATCGCTGTACTCTCTTAAAAATTCCGCGTCGTTGGCAAGAACTTTATAACGAAGGGCAAAAGGTTCGCAAAGAATTGGCACTGACTTTAGGTCGTCCTCCCAAAGATTTAGAAATTGCAAGCAAACTCAAGGTCTCTCCTCAAGAATGGCAACAGACAAAATTAGCTGCTCAGAACCGTATGCCTTTGAGTTTAGATGCTACTGTTATTCAGTCTATTGATTGTCAAATCACTCTAGGTGAAGCACTTCCTTGTCACCGTTCTGCTAGTTTGCAACAACAAGACGAAGAGCGGCAACAACTTCAAGGGGCAATAAATATGTTGGAAGAAAAGCCCCGCATGGTAGTAGAAATGGTATATTTGAATGAATTTTCTCGCAAAGATGCCGCGAACAAAATTGGTACCAGTCCAATGACAGTTACGCGATATTTGCAAAAGGGAGTTCAAGATTTAGTCTCTATGTTAAAAACCCAAGCAGTGCCAGCAGGGTGATGATGTTTCTTTGAAAAAGTATGGAAGTGCTGACATCAACGAGATTTTAAATCAGCAATTGCTCCTTTTGTCATTGCAGCAATCGCTTTATCTGTGGCTTTGGGCAAATGGTAATATTTACCTCCAGCTGTCTTTGCTAACTCCTTAGCAAATCCAGTAGAAACAAATTTACTTTCTGTATCAATAACTAATAACTGCATTCCCAAAGCACGCATTCTAGCAGCAATTTCTAACAATTCTGCTTTGATATCTGGTTTTTGTCCACTTTCTTGCGGTTCACCCAAAGAACGCGACAAAGGAATATTGCCGCGTCCATCGGTTATCGCTACAATCACAACTTGTCCAATATCTCCGCTCATTTGGGCATTCAAACCGACGCGTACAGCTTGGGTTAAACCATGAGCCAGTGGTGAACCACCACCACAGGGTAATCTTTCCAGACGGTTACGTGCCAAAGCAATAGAACGTGTGGGGGGTAACAATACCTCTGCTTGTTCTCCTCGGAAAGGAATCAAAGCCACTTGGTCACGGTTTTGATATGCTTCTGTCAGGAGTTGCATCAGCGCACCTTTAGCAGACTGCATCCGGTTCAGCGCCATTGAACCTGAGGCATCTACCACAAATACTATTAAAGCACCCGCTTTGCGTACCAAGCGCTTGGCTCGAATATCACTTTCTTCTACAAAGACGCGCCGCCCTTTTGAGGATGAGGATGCATTATCTCTGCTACTCTCATACCGCTGCCGTCGTGCTTTCTGATACGGTGCTGCAGATCTCAGTGTGGCATCTACAGCAATGCGTTGCACTTTCCCTTTGGGCAACATTGGCTTGATGTAACGTCCCCGGTCTTCGGAAAAGATTAAACTACGACTGCCAGACTTACCTCGCCGCTGCGCCATCTGAGCAAAATAAAGCACACTGGGATCAAGAACGACTCCTTCAGGATCAAAGATAAACTCTTCAGGAATACCAGGCGGTTCTTGTTCTGGCTGTTCTTGGTTTTCCTCTTGTTCTTGTTCGGAATTATCTTCGGGTTCCTCCTGATCTTGCGGAGGGGGTGGAGGCGGTGGCGGTGGTTCTTCTTGGGGTGGTGGTGTTTGGACAACAGTCGCCCGTGGGACTATCACAAGTTCCACAGCACGCCGCAAATCCTCAGCATTCACTTGTGTGCGTCCATCCAAAGCCGCTGAGGCTTTAGCAACACGCACGGCGAATAACTCCGCGCGGTGTCCCTGCACGCCTCCACGAATTGCTTCTTCTACTAGGTAGGAAATTTGTTGGTGGGTAATGGAAACGTCTTTTAACCATTCCCGCGCCAGGATGATTTGGGTTTTGAGGTTGTCTAGGTCTTCGCTATACTGTTGGAGAAATTCTTGAGGCGATTGGGAGTAAGCAATAGCTTGCTCGACTGCTTGCACTCTTTGATCTAAACCGAGGACACCATCAGCGCTAAGGGCGATCGCAATTCTATCTAGTAAATGTTCTCGCAATGCTCCTTCTTCTGGGTTGTAAGTCGCGATAAATAAGGGTTTGCACGGATGCTGAAAACTAATGCCTTCCCGTTCAATTTGATTGCGTCCCTCAGATAATACTGTTAAAAGCTGATTGGATATTTGGTCATCTAATAAATTGATTTCATCTATGTAGAGAACGCCTCGGTGTGCTTGGGCGAGTAAACCTGGTTGAAAGATAGTTTCACCCTGTTTAACAGACTGTTCCACATCCACAGAACCCAAGAGTCGATCTTCTGTCACTCCCAAAGGAATTTGTACAAAGGGTGCGGGGATGATTTGGGTTTTTACCTGAGTGCTTCCATCTTCGCTTGTAGCCAGAGTCACAGAGGAATCTGCCAAAAGTTGGTCATCCCATTCTTCTGGACGATTGGGATCGCAATTGCTGATAGAACCAGACACAACTTCAATGGGTGGAAGTAGGCTATGAATAGCACGCGCCATCACAGATTTTGCCGTACCGCGACGACCGGCGATCGCCACTCCTCCCAACCCCGGATCTACCGCAGCAAGCAGCAAGGCTAATTTAATCGCTTCTTGACCGACTACAGCTGTCAGGGGAAAGGCTGTACTAAGAGGGATGATCGTAGGCGCAGGCATAGTTTAAGTCATAGCTAGTCCAGCTTTCTAGGATACCAAATAATAGCGCTGTGCACGTGCTCCAGTTACGCAAAACTGCTCAATTCCCTAGTCTGTCGGCACGTCTGGGCGATGAAGAATCACTCGAAATCCCAAATTGCCCTAGATAGGTGATATCCAAATCCCATTCATGCTGGCTGCGTTTTTGCCAAACTTGGAAGCATTCTTGCACATATATCCTTGCTTGCTGGATTGTCCAACCATTCACCTTCGCCAAATGATCAGTGGCGATACGCCTTTAGGCGTATCGCATCCCATTTCGCCCCTAGTTTCTTCGCTTCGTCTTTTTCTTGGTATGGAACATTTAGATAGGTTCGTGCCATTGTCTTACCGATACTAGTACCTATTTATCTGTCCGCCACCAGTATATTGTCCGGGAATCTGAGTAGAAGATGGAGCAAGATACTGCGGTATTGGAGCCGGCGCTTGCTGTAAGCCTACATTTCCATAATTATTGGACGTTGCAGGCGTATTGTTAATCACACTACCTTGATTGAGGGTGTAGTTGGGAGCATTGAGTGTATTGGAGGACGGGGGTACTGCTAATGTTGGTTGTGTTACATTAGACAATGGTTGAGCAGTATTTATGTTATTCAACTTATTGTTGATAACTTGGTTAAGAAGAATAGCTCTGCTATTAGGAACTGCACTTGGAGTTTGCGGTATGCCTACAGGTGCTAATTGAGGTTGAGGATAAGCTGTTCCAGGAATGGAAGTTTGCAGTTGGTTTGCAGTTCCTGGTTGTATATAACTTGTTCCACCAGATAAGTTTTGTGGTTGCAGATTATTTAAACTTGGTTGAGGATAAGCTGTTCCAGGAGTAGTTCCTGGTTGTATGTAATTGGTTCCAGAAATTGCTCCCGGCTGCGTAGAACCTGTTCCTATGTTCAGAGGATTGATTGTGTTTGTATTAAAGTTAGTGCTTGGAACAACAGTCTGACTGCTTCTGTTTTCGGTGGATAGTAAAGATGATGACTCAAAAGGATTTGTCTTAGTTGAGGTGGTACGATTTGAGTTTGTATATTCGTCCCTCTTTACCTGGTTAAGCGCTGTTTGCAAAGCACTTTGTGAGACGCCGTTTTGATTAGAAGTGGTTTGAGTAGCTAATCCCGTTCCCAAACCAGGAGCCAAGGCATTCACTCCTAGTGAATTACTACCATTTGGAAGATTTTTAAATTGTAATAAATTCTGTGCTTGTGCTAGAAAGGGATTTTCCAATTCTAGAACGGGTGTAGAATCACCGTCCTTGACATTAAGCTTTAATTTACTATCACTTGTAGAGGTCTGGGTGTTGCTATTTAAAGCTTCTAATAAACTTTTGCTGTTTTTTGCTTGAGTATTTTGTTTGGAGGCGAGATTTTTTGCTGGATACGGAACTGGTGGTAAATTATTAATGTCCGGTGTTATTGCGCTGTCTTCCTTTGAAACAGAGGAGTTGACAGGCTTGTTATCCGCAACTTGATTTTTTTGCCATTGAGTCAAAAAGTCGGGGTTTGTCCAGTATTCTTTGATGCCCAGCCCTACGACAGATAAAAAAATTGCTGTTCCCCAAAAACTAGGTCGTGCTAAATACCATAACCTAGCTTTGAGATAGCGTAAGTAGGCGGGAGGATAGTGGTGGCGTGACATGGGCAATAGAGTGTAAGTTTACAAAGAAAGTAGCAAAAGAAAAAAGGTTTAGACCAGCGGTTTACTAATGGAGTTTTTTTGATCCTACCTACTTGACAATTGTAATTTATTAACCGCAGGTGTGATTTTTGTCAAAAAACTATTTTTGTGCAACTCGCCTCAATAACAAGAAACCTACACCAAATCCCAGAAAGTTACACATCCAAGCAGCTACCAAGGGAGAAAGAATACCAGCTTCTCCTAAAGCACCAGTAATAAACCAAAGCAAATAATAACTAAAAATAACTATGACACTGATGCCAAAACTTGTCCCTTTTCCAGTACGCTGAGGTACGGTTCCCATTGCTGCACCGACCAAACCAAAAACGACACAGACAAATGGTAAGGAAATTTTTTGTTGAATCCTAACTTGGAGTTTGCGAATTTTTTGTTCATCACCACCGAGACGTTCAACCTCAAGTTGTTCGAGTGCTTGACCAATGTTCATCTCGCCATAGTCTCGGCTTTTCTGTGCCAAATCAAGAGCAGTCCGAGGCAATTTTATTTGTTGGTGTTCAAATCTGAGAATATTACGATAAGAGCGGTCAGGGGCAACCAAATAGATGGTACCGTTGTGAAAATCCCAGACATTTTGAGATGGATTCCACTCGCCTGATTCTGATACAATTATTTGACTCAAACCTTGTGTAGAACGGTCAATAATTGTCAAGCCTTTCATCTCCTTACCGTCAAATTCATCAGCGTAAAACAAGCGTGTTAAGATTTTTCTATTACCGCTACCATCCTCTTTTTTCACCTTCTGGTATTCGGGATAAAAAATATTTTGCCGCTTAACAAGAGTTGGTGTTTCGGACTTGAGAGCCGCATTCAATATTTGAGTTGCTCGGTATTTGGATGCTGGTGCAAGGTGTTCGTTAAACAAAAATGTCATTCCTGTAACGATCAGACTCAACATTACAGCAGTGAGTACCATGCGATACACACTAACTCCGCAGCCGCGTAAAGCTACAAGTTCGCTATCGCTGGAAAGACGACTGTAAGTCATCAAAGTAGCCAGGAGCGTGGACATGGGGAAAGCTAAAACGATAAACTCTGGCATCGTTAACATAAAAACTTGAACGGCGATGCTTATCGGTAGTCCAGATTCCACGATTTTCCGTATTAGCTCGAACATAGAATCTATTGTTACGCCGATTGAAGCGAAAGCCCCAACACCAAACAAAAATGTCGGCAGCAATTCCCTCGCTAGGTAGCGATCCATTATAGAAAAAGGTAGCAGCGAGTTGATGGTGTAGAAAGACTTAAATTTAGGCATTAGTTATTAGTTATTAGTTATTAGTCGTTAGTCATTAGTCATTAGTCATTAGTACTAGGTTTTTTATTACGAGTAACAAAAAATCTGGTATGCATCATAGCTATGCAAACTCAAGTAAGAAATCCTGGTTTAGGGTAGCAACAATTTCAGCCACAAGAAGATTTAAGCATCAAAAATGTAGCAGTTATCAAAATAAATCGTAAACAAAATAAAGCCAGATTACGAAAATTTAATTAAAAACAGTAAATATAAAAGATTTTTTATTTACGCCTGGAAGTTATCACCCAGATAGTATTGCCGCACCAGGGGGTTATTGTAGAGTTCTTTGGAGGTGCCTGAGGCAAGGATTTGCCCTTCACGCATAATATATCCGCGATCTGTGATGGCTAGAGTTTCGCGGACGTTATGATCGGTGATTAAAATGCCCATATCGCGATCGCGCAGTTGCGCCACAATTTGCTGAATTTCTGAGACTGCTATGGGATCAACTCCCGCAAATGGTTCATCCAAAAATAAAAATATTGGTCCTTCTCTACCAGCAGCCAAAGCTCTTGCCAATTCTGTCCGGCGTCTTTCACCTCCAGAAAGTTGAATTCCTTTGTTGTTGGCTACTTTTTCTAAACGAAACTCCCGCAACAAGGTGTCCACTCGCCTTGCCCATTCCCAGCTTGGCACATTCGTTTGCTCTAGCACCAAAAGAATGTTATCTCGCACGCTAAGCTGGCGAAAAACACTTGCTTCTTGTGCCAAATAACCAATGCCAAGTCGTGCCCTTCTGTGCATTGGTAGTGGAGTCATATCTATATTGTCTAACCAGACTTTTCCCTTGTCTGGTTTTTCTAAACCTGTGGCTATGTAAAAAGTCGTCGTTTTACCAGCGCCATTGGGACCAAGTAACCCAACGATTTCGCCTTGGGCGACTGAAAGGTTGACGCGATTGACTATGACTCGCTTGCCATAAGTTTTATGAATGTTTTCTAAGACAATTTTCACTCTCTGCCGTCCTTTATGAGTTATCTGTGCTAATTAGATTTCTTCACAGGTGGTGTTGCAGGAGCTTGGTTGTTAACTGGAGTGTCGTTGACCATGTAGATAGATTCTACCTGACTACCTTGCTTAGGTGTAGCAACAAATCGCGCTTCATCAATCAGATACGTTACTGAGTCAGCCTTTATACTATTGCTTCCCTGTTGCAAAACATAGACATTGCCACTGAGAATAATCTGACGTTCGCGGGTAAAGTATTGTGCTTGGGCAGCAGTTGCTTGAATACCTCGTGCAGGATAAGACAGTTCTACCTCACCGCGAATCGTTGCCACTTGTGTCTTAGAGTTATATTCTTGTACCTTTCCACGGATGTAAAGAGGACGATTTTGCTGAGCTTTTGGAGTTTGTGCAGTAGCTTTTTGCAGTTGGCTAGGAAACGTGATTGCGCCCAGAAGTACAACTGGTACTATTAAAGCTAGTGCCAAACGACGTATATGAAACTGAGGCAATTGATAGTGGGGCATGGTAATTAATCACTCATTTGTTTGGTTTTCTTTGCTAATTTGCGACGAACTAAGGCTAAGTAAAACCGAAATTCTTCATTCTGACTGCGATGCTGCAATTCACACCATTGCATCCAAATTTTTTTCCTCTTCACTCAGGCGAAATGTAACTGTCTCAGTAAGTTTAGCCATTGCTTTATACTGGATAATGCAGTACAATTATCGCATAAATGCTCGCTTGACTTTATGGCAGCTAGGCGCAAAAAAAATGTAATGACCCGTGCTTATCGAGTGTTCCTCGACGACTTAAATCAAGGCAAGTCAGAGGAACTCAAGCGTTTTTTGCGCCTGTGCCATGATGTCATGCAATACTTTATGGATTTGCATTGGCAACGTCAAGACTTTTCGGCAAGGCTGGGTGATCTGCCAACAATTCACTGTGCTGTTAAGCGGTTTGGTATCACAACTCGTTTGTCCCAAGCGTTGTGCAAACAGGCAAAAGAGTTCGTTGCAAGTACACGTAAGAAGTTTAAAAAACGCAAGCCCAGATTGCGTCGCCATGTTGTTACACTGTTCTATCATTTCGTCACAATCGAACCATTTAATGGTAAAGGGTTTGATTGGTGTATTAAATTTATTGGGTCTGGTGCTCCGAAGATGATTTGCCCCATTTTCTCCACCAAGCCTATGAATCAAAAGCTTGCGGACGGGTGGATTAGGAGCAAAACAATTCGTTTGGGATTGCGCAATTACAGAGTGTTTATTGACTTGTTGGTTGAGAAACAACGTCCGCAACCCAAAGCCGAAGGAAAGGTTGTAGGAATGGATTCCAACTACAAAAACGGATTGGTGTTTTCGGATGGACAGAACGTTGCAACCGAACTGCATCAAGTGATTCAGGGCTTTGCTCCTCACCAGAAACATACCCGCGTCGAAATGAAATCGATGATGGGTTGGGCGATCAAGCAAATTGATTTCTCTCAAATTAAGATGCTGGTCATCGAAGATTTGAAGAAAGTTAAGCACGGTAAACGGGGAACGTTTTCCCGCGTGTTTAATCGGCGGCTGTCTCATTGGCTTTATGCCTATACCGCGAGTTTGTTGGTCAGACGTTGTCAGGAGTTGGGGATTGAGGTAGAACGCAAAGACCCGTGGAAAACCTCCCAACGCTGTCACGCTTGCGGTAAATGGGACAAACGAAATCGTAGAAGTGATAGATTCTTGTGCGTAAATTGTGGTCATTTTGATCATGCGGATCTTAATGCCTCCAAGAATCTAGAGTTTCTAGGATTGGCGGGAATGTATGGTTTCCGTTTACGTCCAAGTTCAAAATGTCAAAGTTTTGGATAACCATGATAGCAATTTATAGTTTCTGATTTTTGATTGTTATTCCAATTTTCTCAACTACTTTAACCACAGATCATAAAATACGCATTTTGGGCTATTCGAGGATAGCTGCTGGCTAAAACTAGGAGTATTGACGCTGTCTCGACTTTTAAGGTTTCATCTGTTAAGGAACACAGGGAACAGGGAACGCTTAACAGGGAACAGGGAACTCTGAGGTGTTTGTTTCATCCATAACGGATTGCGATCCCTGCCCGTGGGGTGCTATAGCAGTTGCCAGGTAGATTAGGAGATCAACTAATGAGAAAACACGGAAACCACGGGACAATTCCCAGCCTGCTCCCCTATGGCTAACGCCACGCCTTACGGCTATCGGGGAAGACCTCCGGTCTCGCTGCGCTAACGCAGTCGCCTGCGGAGGAGCCAGTACTTGATGAGGGAGACCCTCATCAAGTACTGGCGTTGGAAACCCTCCCGCAGCACTGTCTCACCTGCTCCCAACTCCGGTGCTCCCTGCTATATCAGAGCACACAGATTTGCATGCACTGCAGCTAGGTTGAATCTACAGTATTTTAATAATTTTTAATATTAGTTTAAAAAAAATTTAATTCTTTACGTATTTTCATTATTAACTCTGATAATCCTAGGCAAGGGCAAGCCTTCATCTTGACCAAGGTTAAGAGCGGCAATCTTTTCTGGCTCTGTGAGTTGTAATGCCTTCAACAATGCCGCACTCTGAATTAATAATTCGTCTACATCAATGCCGCCATATTCTGATGGGTAACGTCGCAAGCGATTGCTACCCTCACCCAACAAAATGACTGCACCACGTAAATTTTTGTTGCCTAAATGATATAATGCTACGGCAATTTGCAAAATGCCTTGATAAAAAGTTTTGTCTGGCTCTGTTGCTTCAATCCACAGAGCCTCCAAGGTATCATGACAAGCATAATACTCCCCAGTATTAAACTGCTCTACACCTTGCCAAAACTCATCAGGCATTTCTTCGTTCATGCCATACCATCTCGTACTTGCTTAATTGTTTCTAAAGAAATTTCTTGCTTATCACCAGCGAAATCATTATCTGACGTAAGGAACAGCATGCAGTGACATTCTTTGCGCTCCCGCATTGGTACGCATGGACAGTTCCAAAAAGTAGCTTTGACTTCCGCTTGTTTGTCTTCATAATGGCGACATGGACACAAAGGAGCTCCGATTTCATCTTTGTGCTTGGCAAGTCCTTCAATCACAACTGCGGTAACAGAAGGTTCAGAACAGAAGTACGTTCCAGTACGCTTGGCGTATTGTTCCGAAAAATGCCGCATCGCCTCTAGGCTGTGTTCGCTGGATTTTGTTGTGTTAACATCTGGTGAAATCATGGGATCGGCTACTCATAATTTAAACATTTCTTTGCATTGTACCGCAGCCTATGGGAGCTAGAACTAGGGATGACTCCCCTTCTTTTGAGCGATTTTAAATTTTTTAAAGTACGTGTCAAGGCGCGAGTTCTCGACTTTATCCATTTACGCGGTGTAGCCCAAGGTATCGTCGGTCAAACGTTCAAACAAAGCACGAGGGATTTTTACCATATCACTCGATAAGTGCGATATTGAAAAAGTAAGTAGGTAGGCATGATTAAACCGAACTATATTAACTTATGTAAAGCGCCATAAACGCTTTAAAAATAGGCTTTTAAGCAATTTACATTTCTTAATCTAGTTGTGTTTTTTAGCGCCCACCTACTTACAAGACCATAGAAACTGACCAAGAAGTAATCAGGAGTCAGGAGACAGCGCTCCAGAATGATTCGTTTTGCGAGTGGAACGCTTCAGGGGTATCAAGCCCCCACTAATTGCATTCTGATTTCTGAATCAGGAATTGCTGAATTCTTCTTCTTTGACGGACAAGAGCGATAAGCCGGAGGCTTGACGCAAGTTGTTGGTACAAATCCCAGTAATTGTTAATAGATACATTCTTGAAGCACAACTAAGTATAGATTAATTCTTCATTTTGTAGAAAATCTACTTAATTGACTCAAGTAGTTCCGTTGTGTAGCTACACGATAAAAAAGCGTGCCAAAAACTACCTTATAATTGATAAAATTACAGTAATCATACTATAGTTTTGATTTTGTAGACACGCCCGATTTGCAAATCAGTTATAATTTTTTACTATTTTTTATAATTCTTTTTTTATTGTTTTAAATATCTGCTTAACTGTCTTAACTGTCTTAACTGTCCATTTAAATATCTGTTTAACTGTCTTAACTGTCTTAACTGTCCATTTAAATATCTGTTTAACTGTCTTCAATACTGTTAAAACACTGTTACATTTGTTTGTTCCTGTTGCTTTTCGTTGAAAAAGCTGAGATACTTCTTCAAGAGTTGAAATTCAAGACATTGCTTTTAACTACAGCCATTTTCAGGTAAATAGACCACAGTCATTCGTAGTGGAGCAGTTCTTTGCGTCCTTACAAACGGTGCGGTTCATTTAGATGAAAACTGCTGTAAGCAAACTTGTTTTAATTAAAAACGATACAACTATAGCAATCGTATTTGAGTTGTGAACAGTTCGTTTGGGATGTTGAGTCAAAATAGTTGACACTTAACACTCAACAGTTTTAACTCAATATTTACAAATCATTTAGGACTGCTATATAGGACTCAGATTCAGATTTTGAAAGCATACTGAGACTCAAAATCTTGTTTGACAAATCTTGTTTGACAAGGGTTATGTATAAAAATTTTTTCATGCAAAATCAAACGGAATACCTATAAACATACCGATGATAACAGATGATAAAAGTAAAATTTGTTAGCTATGGAACAATAGTTCATAGATGTTTAACGCAAAAATACGGGAATCCATAAACTGGAATCTATATATCAACGTAAGTTAGCAGAGCGGTTCCGAGTTGCCCCAAGTTTTATAGATAAACTCCTCGAACAATAATAACCAACCAGCTATGCTTTGAAATGCTAGAGACATTACGTACAATCTCACGGGGAAATAGTAGTATTTGTGTGGCTGTCTTGGACGGACCTGTTGACCTGGCTCATCCTTGCTTCCAAGGCGCGGATCTAAAGTCTCTGCCCAGCTTGGTTAAAGGAGACGCTCAGATCGGTGGTAATATGTCCGGTCACGGCACCCACGTAGCCAGCATTATCTTTGGGCAACCGGGCAGTCCGGTGGAGGGAATCGCTCCCCAATGCAAGGGGATAATTGTGCCAGTCTTCTCTGATGATCGCCGCAGGACTTCCCAGCTAGATTTGGCTCGGGGGATTGAGCAAGCAGTTAATGCTGGTGCTCACGTTATCAACCTCAGTGGGGGTCAGCTGACTGAACTTGGCGAATCGGATGGCTGGCTACAGAATGCTGTTCGTCTGTGCCAAGAGAACAATGTTTTGCTCGTCGCCGCAGCTGGCAACAATGGTTGTGATTGCTTGCATGTGCCCGCTGGTATGCCTTCTGTGCTGGCGGTTGGGGCAATGGATGCTAATGGTCAACCTATGGACTTTAGCAACTGGGGTGAAACCTACCAAACCCAGGGTATTCTTGCCCCTGGCGAGAACATCCTGGGGGCTAAAGTTGGTGGTGGTACGCACCGCCTTAGTGGTACGAGCCTCGCCACTCCGATTGTCTCAGGTGTAGCAGCTGTGCTGCTGAGTCTTCAGCTGGAGCAGGGAGAAACTCCCGACCCCCACAAAATTCGTCAAATATTGTTGCAGAGTGCTTTACCCTGCGATTCGGACTTGCCAGAAGAGACTAAGCGGTGTCTGGCAGGCAAACTGAACATCCCTGGAGCCATAACGTTAGTAAAAGGAGGAAAGATGGCTGAGACATTTACATCAGTCAGCGCATCAGAAGTAGAAGCTGCAGGCTGCGGTTGTGATGGCAGCTTAACCAACGCCAGTGAAGCGATCGCCGCCCACCAAGGGCAACCCGCTCCTACCTTGGTTACTGCAGCACCCAGTCCACCGGCTGGGACTGTCTCTAGCAACACTCCCAACTTGCAAAACTTGATCCAATCGTTCCCTAGTTCCCCTACTTCTGTAACCCAACAACCAATGATGCCCAACTTAAGTGCTAACTCTGTCACTGCCAGCCAAGCCCCCAGCGAACTTCCAGATCTAGGTCCGCTTGTCTATGCCTTGGGAACCCTGGGCTACGACTTCGGTTCTGAAGCACGTCGGGACTCGTTTAAGCAACTGATGCCACCGTATGACATCGGGGGAGGGGTGATGGTACCTGCTAACCCCTACGATGCTCGCCAGATGGTGGACTACCTGGATGAGAATATTTCGGAAGCGCTACCGTTGATCTGGACACTCAACATTGAACTGACTCCAGTTTATGCGATCGACCCCGCGGGTCCCTTTGCTGGCGATTCCTACCGTGCACTCCATGAACTGCTAGGCGGTCAAATCCTAGCTGAAAACAATGCTGAATATGTTGAGCGCGTCAGCATACCAGGTATCTTGACCGGGCGTAAGGTCAAGCTCTTCTCCGGTCAAGTTATCCCGGTACTTGAACCCCAAAGCACCCGTGGTATCTACGGATGGAAAGTCAATAACCTGGTGAATGCGGCGGTGAATGCGGTTCAAGCGGAAGACAGGACTGCTGACCAAGAAACGATCCGCAGCACATTGGATGGTTTCCTTAACCGGATTTACTACGACCTCCGCAACTTGGGAACCACATCCCAAGACCGCGCCCTCAACTTCGCGGTCACCAACGCATTCCAAGCCGCAGAAACCTTCAGCCAAGCGGTTGCCGTTGGTATGGAACTTGACAGTATTACAGTTGAGAAGAGTCCTTTCTGTCGGATGGATAGCGACTGTTGGGATGTGAAGCTGAAGTTCTTCGACCCTGAAAACAACCGCCGTGCCAAGAAGATTTACCGCTTCACGATTGATGTGAGTGACCTGATTCCGGTTACCTTGGGCGAAGTTCGTTCCTGGTCTTCACCGTATTAAAGGGCAACCCCATTTGGGTGAGAGTGCAACAACAACATGCATTCTCGCCAACACATTTAGATTTGTTCACTTTTTGTTAACTTTAATTCATACTATTCCATACGGAAAATTTTAAACCATGCGACTTCCGATATTATCTCCTCCAGTCAAACGGCCTGATATCATCCAGCCAGGGCTGTGCGTGGATCTGGAAAATGGTACTCCTGAGGATTTGATAGGTATCCGGATGGATCTGCTCCATGCCGCTAACTATAACGATCCGCCAGCTTTTGCCAACCGCAGTTTCAACCAAGTGATGCATTCAAGTGCTAACCAAAGTGCCAGCCAGGGCTGGGGCGGCTTTGCTAGCATGGGACGATTCTATTAATGAGCTACTGATCAGCGGCTAATCACAATGTCTGAGCAAACTGAAACCCTATGGCAAATTGGTCAACCAGGTAAAGGAAGTCAGGAGTTTATTCAGGTAGGCGACTGGCAAAAGGAATTTATCTACGTTGTTGGGTCAGATCAAGACCCCATTAACCAGCCGCAGATGCCATCGTTACTCGTGGTTCCAGGTCGCAAGACGAAACCACGGAGTAAAGGAAAGCAGCTTTTTTCCACCGACAAACTGAATATCCAGTTCACTCTTACCCAGAACTACAGTGTCGGTGAACTTACGCTCTTTTACAACTTTTTTGGTTCTGAAGTTGACACCCTCTTGGTTGATGGTGAGCCAGTGACCGAAATTGTCGGCGTGGGGTCAGGTAAGCCAACCAAAAGCCAGATTCCTTTGCCAGCCCTCAACGCTGGGCAACATACTCTGAGCTTAACCACCGCTGGTGGATCGGGAAATGGCTCACACCGGATCGACTACCTCAAGTTAGAGGCGGTTGTCGCTACCCAGCAACCACAAACACCCCAAACATCCCAAACACCCCAAACACCTAAGGAAACTCAGGAAACTATGGTTGAGAAGAAAACAGAAACAACACCCTCGGAAGTCTCCTCCACCCCTGAAAAGAAAAAGTCTTACGTGCCCACTTCCCAAACTGGGCTGCAAGATTATTCCTACTGGACCGCATACGCTAACAAGCATGCAAAAGCGCCCGATCAGCGGCGCAGACCGTTCCGACGGGGTCGCATTTGGGCTTAACCTCTAGCTCAGGGTAAGCCTTTTTGTCAATAAGAACACTTGAGTGTCAAGAAATTCCACAATAATTGCATTAACGCTTACCTCTTGACGATGATTAGGCGTAGATGTCTTGCGCCTTGCTGTAGGCATCACTTCCATCCTGGGAAAATCAATTTAAATAACAATACGGTTGCTGTTAAGGAGAATTGTAGGTTGGGTTGAACGTAGTGAAACCCAACAAAGTCGCGAAAATGTTGGGTTTCGTTCCTCAAACGCCAGACACCTACGGAGGGAAAACGCCAGGTGCTACAACGGGGGGAACCCCCAAGACCGCGCTGCCTCACCCCGGCACTGTCCTCCCCAACCTACAAAATTTAAGGTTTTTGGCTAACCCTCTTTTACCCCCTTTTTAAGGGGGTCGCCGCAGGCGGGGGGATCTTAACCGAACCATATTAATGCTGATTCTCTCGTTTATTTCTTAACAAATATTTTTGTCAATACTCATTTAGATACATTTTCTCTGACTTCTAGCCTGTCTTGTTCTCGTCCATTTAATGATCCACTGTTTGTTCTATGCAATCCACCGCACTGCTCCAAATTAAGCCCCATTTTCATGTAGAGGTAATCGAGCCAAAGCAAGTGTATCTCCTTGGTGAACAGGCTAACCATGCTCTAACTGGGCAACTCTACTGTCAAATTGTGCCCCTGTTGGATGGGCAACACACTATTGAGCAGATTATCGAAAAGCTGGATGGGGAAGTCCCAGCAGAATATATTGACTATGTGCTCAATCGCCTTGCAGAAAAGGGCTACCTCACTGAGGCTGCCCCGGATCTATCCCCGGAAGTAGCGGCATTCTGGAGCGAGTTAGGGATTGCACCCCCTATTGCAGCGCAAGGACTAAAGCAGCCGGTAACGCTGACAACGGTGGGCGAGAATATCAGTGAAGTAACAGTTGCTGCCCTGGCAACTGCCCTGCGGGACATGGGCATTCCGGTGCAAAACTCCACAGACGCGGGTTCCTCAGCGGCGCTCAACATCGTTTTGACTGATGACTATTTGCAGCCCGAACTAGCATCCATCAATAAGCAGGCTCTGGAGTGCCAACAAAGTTGGCTGCTCGTCAAGCCGGTGGGCAGTGTCCTCTGGTTGGGACCTGTGTTTATTCCCCAACAGACAGGGTGTTGGAACTGTCTTGCCCATCGGCTGCGGGGCAACCGCGAAGTTGAGGCGTCGGTCTTGCGTCAAAAACAAGCTCAACAAGAGCGCAATGGTCAGAGCGGGCGGGTGAGCAGCTTGCCCACGGCACGGGCGACGCTGCCGTCTACCTTGCAAACAGGGCTACAGTTCGCCGCCACCGAGATTGCCAAGTGGATTGTCAAGCAACACGTCAATGCCACTGCAGCGGGAACGGCTCTGTTCCCCACCCTCGACGGCAAGATTATCACCTTCAACCAGACGATTGTGGACTTGAAAAGTCATATCTTGATTAAGCGATCGCAATGTCCGACCTGTGGTGATCCAGGAATTTTGCAGCGGCGGGGATTTGAACCGCTGAAGCTAGAATCGCGCCGCAAGGAGTTCACCCATGATGGCGGACACCGTGCCACTACACCAGAGCAGACTTTGCAGAAATACCAGCACTTGATTAGTCCGGTGACGGGAGTGGTGACGGAACTGGTGCGGATCACTGATCCGGCTAATCCATTGGTTCATACCTACCGGGCGGGGCATAGCTTCGGTAGCGCCACCACCCTGCGGGGACTACGCAATACCCTGAAACACAAGAGTTCGGGCAAGGGCAAGACTGATAGCCAATCTCGGGCGAGTGGTTTCTGTGAGGCAGTGGAACGTTACTCTGGCATTTTTCAAGGGGACGAACCTCGTAAACGGGCAACCCTGGCGGAACTAGGGGACTTGGCAATTCATCCAGAGCGGAGTTTGTGCTTTAGCGATCAGCAGTATGCCAATCGCGAGGTACTGAACGAGCAGGCAACAGTAGCTCACGATTGGATTCCTCAGCGGTTTGATGTGAGTCAAGCCATTGACTGGACGCCGGTGTGGTCACTCACGGAGCAGACGCATAAATATTTACCTACAGCATTGTGCTACTACCATTACCCCTTGCCCCCAGAACACCGCTTCTGCCGAGGTGACTCCAACGGCAATGCGGCAGGGAACACCCTTGAAGAAGCCATCCTGCAAGGTTTTCTGGAACTGGTGGAGCGCGATAGTGTGGCGCTGTGGTGGTACAACCGCCTGAGCCGTCCGGCGGTAGACTTGACCAGCTTTGATGAGCCGTATTTTGTCCAGTTGCAGCAGTTCTACCGGGAGAATGACCGAGATTTGTGGGTGCTGGATTTGACAGCCGACTTGGGCATTCCGGCTTTTGTGGGTGTGTCGAATCGGAAAAGTGGAAGCTCAGAACGACTGATTCTCGGCTTTGGGGCGCATCTCGATCCAACCATTGCTATCATCCGCGCCCTCACTGAGGTGAACCAAATTGGCTTGGAACTGGACAAAGTATCTGATGAGAACCTGAAAAGCGAGGCGACGAATTGGTTACTCACAGCTACGCTGGCGGATCATCCCTATCTCGTTCCTGATGCCACGCAACCCCTCAAGACTGCCCAGGACTACCCAAAACCTTGGAGTGATGACATTTACACCGATGTCATGACCTGCGTAAACATTGCCCAACAAGCGGGTTTGGAAACTTTGGTTGTGAATCAAACCCGACCGGATATTGGGCTGAATGTGGTTAAGGTGACTGTGCCAGGAATGCGGCATTTTTGGTCACGGTTTGGGTTGGGGCGGCTTTATGAGGTGCCAGTGAAGTTGGGATGGCTAGATGAACCGCTTACTGAGGCGCAGATGAATCCCAGTCCGATGCCATTTTAAGTCTTTTAAAGTTTACGGGCGACAGGCTTCGCTACGTGCCAAATGTCGTCCTACAAGGCTTCTTTCATGAACGAAGAAGGGGGCTGACCCACCCCAACGGGTCAACAAACCAATCAAGACAATGAGGATTATTCTCATGGATAAAAAGAACATCCTGCCTAACCAAGGCAAACCCGTGATCCGCACCACCACCGGTCAACTCCCCAGCCACTTGGCTGAACTCTCTGAGGAAGCTCTCGGTGATGCTGGTGTGGATGCGTCGATTTGCCCCTGCATGTGCTCCTACGACGGTGTGGGTGCGTCGATTTGCCCCTGCATGTGCTCCTACGACGGTGTGGGTGCGTCGATTTGCCCCTGCATGTGCTCCTACGACGGTGATGAATAATCTAGCGTGCCTCAACAGCATGGCGTTTCATCGTCTTTGCCTTGAGACTACACCGCGCTAGATAGCGAGATGGAGATGAGGTTAAAGATAGATAGACAGCAATCAGAATCTTTTCTAGAGCTTGCGTTTTGAAATTTTCCTCATCTCCGTCGCGTGGATGTACTTTGTTTATCACGTTAATACCCTTTGGTTAAAGTTGGTTCGTAAGCATTCAACCGTCAGCAATTAGTGGGACTTAGCCAAAAAACACCTAAAAAAGAGCCTTAAACCTATACACATAAAGAATTTGACATTGCTTTGCTTAGTTTGTTGATATATCTGGGTTTGGGTTATTTTTGAGCATTTGGTGTATTATTGCGCATACCCTGCATGGGTTTGAGGCTTGTTTCTCCATCAAAAATGTTTAAGTTCCAGTAGCAATTAGCTGACCCAGCACTGTTGACTCTGAGAATTAAAATAGGGCGGAGAGGCTAACTGTCATTTAGGAGAAAGAAAATGTCTGTGAATTCTTCATTTCAACAGCTCAACTTACGAAAGCGTCGCCTTCAGTTTATGCGAGCTCATCAAGAAGCTTTTGATGTTGAGCCAGTTTTTCCTATCCCTCTTTTTGAAGAGGCAGTTCTTGAGATAGAAGGTTCTTGTGGTGTTGAACCCATGTGTCACGTTCAAGGAGACCAGTTGTTTGCAGTTGACTTTCAAGTTTCTAATGAAGAACATACATGGCCAAGCTCCTGGAGCAATGCTGTAAAATTTTTGGATCGAGTTGAAAGTAAAGTAGGTATTCGACTCAATCGTGGTTTGCTTGATCGGTTTGTAGCGGAACACATGGGTTCTCATAAAATATTAAACAATACAATAGGAATCGATTTGCGACCGAAACTGGAGCATTCTTGTATAAAAATATACATACACATTGAACTAGAAGAAGATCCTGAAGAATTAGTGAGGACAGCGATCAAGCTTGATGGTGGTAGCTATTCGGTTGAAATGCTACAGGTCTTACTCAAAAGTAGTATTATAATTGGGTTTAATATATTCTTGAATGGCTACACTAATGTTGAGTTCTGGGCCGCTTCTTTGGGAGAGCAATATAAAACCTCTAAATTTGATCGAGGCAAATATTTAAAATATTACATTCAGAAAAATTTGTCACCAAAAGTTAATTTGATATTCGGAAACTCGACTCTTTTGGCAGTCATTTTTTCTAAGGAAAAGAATGTAGAACCGCTTCTAGTTTTTCATTATGAGGAGCTTAAAGACATCCAAAAAAATTTTTCGTTCAACAGTTTAGGTGAGAGAATTTATAATTTTTGTCAGAGTCAAGATTGCATCACTTATGGTGGTGTGTATGTCACGGAGCGAGAATTGGAAAAAGACCGATTGGAAAACTTCAGTATTTTTTATAATAAACGCGATCAATGTCAACCTTTGCCCTTTCTTTCAACCTCCGATATTTAATTAACATCGCGTTCGATCAGTGTATCAAATCACGCATCAACAAGCTGAAGAAACTCAAAAATTTTGACATCACATTTGACGTAATACCAGATTGCATCTGACCAATTTTTAACATCAAACCACAGACGATACTGGAGAATTTTACTGCTCTGCAATGCGATCAAATCACCCACCCGATCATCGTTTTCCATTGTCCACCAGTATGAGCCATCACCCCTTCGCTGTTTCCCTCAACCCCGATATCCAAATCACAAGCACCGAAGACTACTACACCCTGCGCTTGGCAGAATCCGATCCGACCGCTTTGCTCACCCTGGCTACAACGCCCAGAATGGGTATGGCTCTTGATCGTCTCAGAGTAGGTAACACCACCCCCGAATCACTGGTGCAAGGGTTAGCCGAACTTGATGGTCACCCTGCCGGGGAACAGTTCGCCCTGACGCTACAACAATTGGATGAGCGGGGTTGGCTCAATTACGCTGTGTTGCCGCTCGCAGTGGCAATCCCGATGGTAGATTCTGCCGAGTTGAATGTAACCGAACCTTACCAAACACAAACCCGTCTCACCCTCTCCCGCTTTGCCTATCAGCATCTCTACGACGGCACTATGGTGCTGGAGTCCCCCCTCTCGAAATTTCGGATTAAACTCCTCGACTGGCGAGCAAGTGCGTTCCTGGCTCAACTCGCCCAGCCCCAAACCTTAGCAACACTTACACCACTCCCTAACCTCGGACCAGAAACCGCGTATCAGTTCCTCAATTTGTTGTGGGCAACGGGGTTTTTGACGGCTGACCCTGAACCCCCGTCGCTTCAGCTTTGGGACTTTCATAACCTGCTGTTCCACAGCCGCAACCGCAACGGTCGCCATGACTACCCAGTCATACATCATAACATTGAGCAGTGGTCGGATTTCCTAGTGGTGAAGCCGCCCATGAGCGACCGGATTGTGCCGCTGCCGCGTCCGAACCTGGGGGCGTTGAAGTGTAACGATGCCACACTTACAGAAGTGATCGAAGCACGAGAATCGGTTCGAGAATATGACGATAACTATCCGATCTCGATTGAGCAACTAAGCGAACTACTGTATCGTACTGCTCGTGTTAAGGAATTAGTTGGTATAGAAGAGTGGTTCGGTAAGAATTGGCGAGAAGTACTAAATTTTAAAGCAGATATTGACTATGGCGAGTTGAGCCGTCGTCCCTATCCCAGTGGCGGGGCAATGTATGAATTAGAAATTTATCCAGTGGTACTGCATTGTCAAGGTTTGAACAAGGGGGTGTATCACTACGACCCTCTCAATCATCAGCTAGAGCAGATACTCGAATCAAAGAACGATATTTTAGCTCTATCAGGTTATGGTCTTGTCAAGAATATAGTGGAGCCACGTCCACAAGTGCTATTGGTGATTACGGCACGGTTTAGTCGGCTATTTCGTCGGTATCGCTCTGTCGCTTATGCGTTGATACTTAAGCATGTTGGGGTGCTACAGCAAAACTTTTACTTGGTAGCTACCAATATGGGTGTAGCTCCCTGTGCCTTGGGGGTTGGGGATAGCGATGCTTTTGGTCGGGCGACGGGTCTAGACTATGTGGAAGAGTCGGCTGTCGGAGAATTTGCGCTCGGTTCATTACCCAACCGCAATGTCGAAGCAAGTGGATTGGAATCGATTGAGGTGGATGGCTCAGAAGGGCTGACTGAGGCAATGGTTTCAGCTAGTGAGGCTGAATTAGGTGGAGTTGAGGCTGAACCTGAGTCTGGTGAGACAGAAGTATTGGGAAATCAGCTTGAGTCGGTTGAGCTAGTAACAGAAATTCCGCCAGCTGAGGTGTGGGAAAGTCATGAAAATACCTCGGTGCAAGTTGAGGACACTGGATCTGAGGCTGTTGACTTGGCTCCTTCAGAGTTGATCGCTGAAACTCTAGATTCATCCAGTGTCGCTGAGGCTGAAAGTGAGTCGGCAGCAATTTTAACCAGTGAAGTTGAGAGTTCTGCAACCAAACTATCGCTGGCACTCCACCCCCATGACTTGGACGATCGCATCCCCGGACTAGCTGAACTCCACAACCAAACCCTCGGCGATCCCCGGATCACGATTGTAATTCTAGACGGCGACCCAGATCACACATTATCCTGTTTTGCCGGAGCTGAAGTATCCAAAGTTTTTCCCTACTGGCACGAACCAGCAGATCCAATCAGCCCAGAAGATTACGCCACCTTCCAAGCAATCCGGGACAAGGGGCTGAAGGGCAAAGAGAAAGAAGATGCGCTCGACGCTGCCCTCCCAGAAGATGTCAAGAAGCGGGTTGAACTCAATGACCATGCTTGCTTTATCACCAGTGTCATCGTGGGGCAAGAGCATAGTCCTGTTTTCGGCTTGGCTCCCAACTGTCGGGTAATCAATATGCCCCATGATGCCTTGGTGAACTATGACGATATGTTGTCACCCCTCAACTTAGCCCGTGCCTTCGACTTAGCCTTAGAGTTGGGTGCAAATATTATCCACTGTGCTTTTTGTCGCCCCACCCAAACCAGTGAAGGGGAAGAGATCCTTGTTCAAGCGATTAAGAAATGTCAAGACAACAATATCTTGATCGTATCACCGACGGGGAACAATTCAAACGAAAGCTGGTGTCTGCCAGCCGTGCTACCAGGAATTTTGGCAGTCGGAGCTGCAAAAGTCGATGGTACACCAGCCCACTTTAGCAACTGGGGCGGCAACAACACAGCAGAAGGTATCCTCGTTCCAGGTGAAGATATTCTAGGGGCGCAACCCTGCACCGAAAAACCCGTGCGCCAGACAGGAACCAGCATGGCTGCCCCCGTGATGACAGGTATTTCCGCGCTACTGATGAGTTTGCAACTACAAGAAGGAAAACCCGTAGATGCCGAAGCCGTCCGCACGGCACTGCTCAATACGGCGATTCCGTGCGATCCAAGTGTTGTAAAAGAACCAGAACGCTGTTTACGCGGCTTTGTCAATATCCCCGGCGCAATGATGGTGCTGTTTGGGCAACCCTCCGTCACCATTTCCTTTGCAGGCGACCAAGTGACGCGCACGGAACGTGCTGGATATGTCATGCCTACCGCTACGGTTGCCCCAGCAAGCATCACCCCTGCCATGATCGCTACGGATGCCAGCCCAGCCGTGCAACCCGCCACTCCTGCCACACCAACCGAGGCATCCGTCACCGCCGCCGCAGCTGCTCCCGCAAACACAAGCACCGTCGAAGCCAGCATCGCCTACTCTGGCAACGTTTACGCCCTAGGGACTATCGGCTACGACTTTGGGGATGAAACCCGCCGCGACAGTTTCAAACAACACATGGCTCCTGTCGAAGTCAACGGCATCATAGTTCCGCCAGATCCCTACGATGCCCGCCAGATGGTCGAGCATCTTGATCGCAATCCCGATGAAAGCGCTTCCCTAATCTGGACTTTGAGTCTCGATGGAGACACGATCTATGCCCTAGAGTCAACAGACGGGGATGTCCACGAGATGTTTTTGCTTATGTTGGCAGGGCAACTTGAGCCAGAAGCTAGCGATGAATTTGTAGAACGAATCAGCGTCCCCGCCCGACAAACCAGGCGCACAGTGGAACTCTTCTCAGGTCAGGTTGTGCCTGTAGTGATGGTAGATAACATACGGGGAATGTACGGCTGGAAAGTAAATTCCCTGGTGAACGCGGCAATGGCGGCAATTTCTCGTCAGCTGGATGAAGCCCAAGAACCCGTTGTGCGAGAGGCTTTGATAGCTTTCCTGAACCGAGTATACAACGATTTACGCAATGTGGGGCAGACTTCGCGCGATCGCGCCCTCAACTTCGCTGCTACCAACATCTTCCAAGCGGCTTTGACTTTTGCGCAGGCGATCGCCCAGCGTCGTCAACTCGACACCATTACAGTCGAAAAAAGCCCCTTCTGTCGCATCAACAGTGACTGTTGGGATGTTAAGCTTGAATTCTTCGACCCGGAAAGTGGTAGTCGAGCGCGCAAGGTCTTCCGCTTTACCCTTGATGTGATACTTCTGATGCCGGTAACCTTGGGTGAGGTGAAGAGCTGGTCATTGCCGTCTCAGGGAAAACGTATCTAATCTAATCATGTGGAAAAATCTAGCTTGTCTACCTCCTCTCCCCGTCTCCACTTTAATGATGGGATTGAAAATAACGTGATAAGTAGATGGACAAAAATATTTACAGTCATTGCGAGCGAAGCGAAGCAATCGCAAAGACTGGGATTGCTTCATTCCGCTTCGCTCCATTCGCAATGACATTGTGTAATTAATTCTGTCCAACTACTTATCCGGCTCAAGAAGTAAGAATATGGGAATAGAATTTAACCATTTATATGTTACTCTCGACACACAAACCCTAGAGTCAATCGCCAAATCAGAGTTCATTAGCCAAGAATTCTGCACAATATCCAGAGATACCGTAAAAACTGATACAGAAAGTTGGACGGGAACTTATCTCAAGGGAAAACATACCTGTCTTGAGCTTTTTCCTCCAGGAGGTGCTGAAGGGTTGAGGGAAGGTTTTTCTGGTATTGCTTTCAATAGTCAACAAGCAGGACAGATTGATATTGTAAAGGAAAAGCTCAGATCCTTATTAGGCTCCAAAGAAACACTTTCTTATTTGCGAGTTCGTCAAACCGAAGATGGAAAAGTTCCCTGGTTTCATTATTTGTCCATCAACCCATCCGAGAGAGAAGCGTTTGCTTCGTGGTTGATGGAATTTCATCAGGATTATTTAGATTATAAAAATATCAAACTTACCAGTGCGGGTTACTTTAACCGTGCTGCTTATCTAAAAAACCTTGGTAGTTCCGAAACCTCTTTATTTGACGACATATCAGAAGTTCATCTTGAATTGACTGCATCGGAACACGAGGAGCTAGCATTACTACTTCAAGCTTTCGGCTACGAATCATCTTGCGTAGGAGATATTACTACATATTATTCTCATCGTTTTATTGTACAAGTATGCCAGAAAGTTACTCCCCGTTATCGAATTCGCCAGGTTGTTTGCACGCTCAAGGATCAACCTGATCAGGAAAGAACATTCACGTTCGGTAAAAATGCACAGTTAAATGTGGGTAGCTTGTTGGCAATTTGGAAGTTTGGATAACTCAAGCAATCAGTTAAGCCATTTTTCATCATTTCACTGATCGCTGTTTTCATTGCCGTCTCGCTCAAGAGAAAGTCAAGTCTGATAGTCCACATTCCGCACCCCAACGGTCACCAATTCACTGTTTAAAATAGAGTTACTTTTGTCAATCCGTTAAAATACTCAAAACAGACTTAAATAAATGATAATCGTGCGTGAGCTTGGGAAAGAAGGCGAGCTACGCTCGCCTCCTTGATTTGGTGAGGGAATATGTTACCGTTTCGCTAACTTCTTCGTCAACTTCCGCAGACGAATTGACTGAGGAGTCACTTCAACCAATTCATCTGGTCCAATGTATTCTAAAGCACGCTCTAGACTCATATCGACTGGTGCTTGCAGCTGTACCAGTTCATCACCGCCGGATGCACGGTGGTTGGTCAGTTGCTTCGTCTTGCAGACGTTCAATTCCAAGTCTTGGGGACGATTGTGTTCTCCTACAATCATGCCTCTGTAAACTTTCGTACCTGGAACAATAAAGAATACACCTCTATCTTCGGCGTTCTTCATAGCGTAGAAGGTAGAAACACCTTCCTCAAAGGAGATTAAGACACCTTTGTTACGGGCTTCAATATCACCAGAAATAGAACGGTAGTCAAGGAAACTGTGGTTCATGATACCTTCACCACGAGTCATACGCATGAATTCACCGCGAAAACCGATTAATCCACGGGCGGGGATGACAAATTCTAGCTGGGTGCGTCCGTTACCACCCACTTGCATATCTTGCATTTCGCCTTTGCGTTGTCCCAGTCGCTCAATGCAACTGCCAACGGCATCTTCTGGAATGTCTAAAACCAGAAGTTCGTAAGGTTCGCAAGGTTGGCCGTTGACTTCGCGGTAAATCACCTGTGGCTGGGATACTTGAAACTCATAACCTTCGCGGCGCATGGTTTCGATTAAGATACCTAGGTGGAGTTCTCCACGACCGGAAACCAGGAATTTGTCGGGGGAGTCGGTTTCTTCAACGCGTAGGGCGACGTTGGTTTCTAGTTCGCGAAGGAGGCGATCGCGCACTTGTCGTGATGTCACCAACTTTCCTTCTTGACCTGCAAAGGGCGAATCATTCACCCAGAAGGTCATTTGCAATGTTGGTTCATCTACCTTAATCAGTGGCAATGCTTGGGGTTCGTTCGGGTCAGTAATCGTTTCCCCAATGTTGGCATCAGCAAACCCTGCCACAGCTACGATATTGCCAGCGGATGCTTCTGTAATTTCAATCCGCTTCAGCCCTTCAAAGCCCATCAACTTAGTGATTTTTGCCTTGACAACTTCACCGTTTTCTTTTACCAAAGCCGCTTGCTGTCCCATGCGGATAATGCCATTGTGAATTTTACCAATGACAATCCGTCCCAGATACTCAGAATAATCTAGGGTTGTGACTTGTAGTTGCAGTTGCTTGTCGGAGTCACCCACTGGTGCTGGTACATGGCGTAGGATAGCTTCAAAGAGTGGCTGCATATCCTTGGCTTCATCTTCTAGTTGTTCTTTGGCGTAGCCACTTATACCAGAAGCAAACAGATAAGGAAAATCACACTGGTCATCATCTGCCCCTAATTCCAGAAACAGATCCAGCACTTTATCTGTGGCACCATGTGGATCTGCTTGGGGGCGGTCGATTTTATTGACGACAACGATGGGGCGCAGTCCTTTTTCCAAAGCTTTTTTCAAGACAAAGCGTGTTTGGGGCATGGGACCTTCGTTGGCATCAACAATCAGAATGCAACCGTCAACCATACCGAGTACACGTTCTACTTCACCACCGAAGTCAGCGTGTCCAGGCGTATCAACAATGTTGATTAGCGTTTCTCCATAGTGAACCGCAGTATTTTTGGCAAGAATTGTAATTCCCCGTTCCCGTTCAAGGGCGTTGGAGTCCATGACGCAATCCGGAACGTCTTCTCCTTCACGGAAGATGCCGGATTGTTTGAGGAGAGCATCAACAAGGGTTGTTTTGCCGTGGTCAACGTGGGCAATAATAGCGACGTTACGGATTGGGAGCGTCATAATAGCGCGTTTGGATAAAATTAGCGTGGGGATTTTAGAACTTACATCTAGTGGAGGAATGTTGTAACAGAATTCCGGTAGTTTGATAAATTCTGTAAACAAGCCTTAACAATTCTATATTAACTCTTTATGGTTGAAGTGTTTTTTTGAGAGGAAGCGAACCGCGAAAACAACAAAAGATCCACAGACATGATGTACTGACAACCTTTTTTGAGCTTATGCCACAATTAATACGAATGTTTTTAAAGTGTCAGAGATGATGTGGATACCTGGGCAGAAGTTGCAAGGCGGTAAGTACACTCTTGAGAAGAAATTAGGGCAAGGCGGTTGTGGTGTAACTTATCTTGCCAAGAACACAAATAACAATCAAGTTGTTATCAAAATCCTTAAAAATACAGATACAGACACTTGTGATTTTGACAAGTATCAGCAAGATTTTGTCAATGAGGCACTAAAGTTGAAGGGATGCCAGCACCCTCATATCGTGAAAGTATACGAACTGATTAAACAGGGTGACTTGTGGGGCATGGTGATGGAATACATTGAAGGAGAGAATATAGGTAATCAGGCGTTACCATTACCAGAGTCTGAAGCTTTGCTCTATATTCATCAGATTGGTGATGCACTAAAAGTTGTTCATAACAATGGGTTGTTGCATCGGGATGTAAATCCGAACAACATAATGGTAAGAGCAGGTAAGTCTGAAGCTGTGTTGATTGACTTTGGTATTGCTCGTGAATTTACGCCTGATTTAACACAGACTCATACAGTCATTCGCACACCTTTTTATGCACCCCCTGAACAAGAAAATCCTCGTGCTAAACGTGGCGCTTATACAGATGTTTATAGTTTAGCAGCGACATTGTACAAACTACTCACAGGAAACGAACCCGAAAGCGCAATTTCTAGGATGTTTGGTGAGCCACTAAAACCTCCAAAGGAACTGAATTCAAACATTAACGACAGAGTGAATCAGGCGATTTTGCAAGGAATGGAGTTAAGACCAGAAAATCGTCCTCAGTCTATGCAAGAATGGTTGGCATTGTTGGATATTAAGTTTCCTTCTACACCTCCTGTCAATCCATCTCCTCCGATTTCAACTGTGGGTATAGATTACAGTAACCTAAATAAGTTATTGGCAACAGGCAGATGGAAAGAAGCAGATGAGGAAACTAAGGCTATTATGCTTAGGGTATCTGGTCGAGAAACAGAGGGTTGTCTGGATAATGAAACCATCTTAAAATTTCCTTGTCAAGATCTCCTTACCATCAACCAACTTTGGATGAAATATAGTAATGGACATTTCGGATTTAGTGTTCAAAAGAGCATTTGGCAGAGTGTTGGAGGAAAACCCGGAGAATTTAACCTAGAACACTGGGTTAGTTTTGGAGAACATGTAGGTTGGAGAAGCACAAGGCATCATCAGATTTTCTTTGCTAGTTGGACTTCTAGAGAATGGTCTTATTATTCTCAAATAAACTTTTCTCTTGATGCTCCAGAAGGTCATCTACCCCGAATATGGGACGAATGGAGGGGTGGGTTGGAATTATCTGCCATAGCTTTGAGGTTATTAAATTGTGACATCTAGTCGTGAGAGTTTGATTATCAGGGAAAATGCAAAAGGCTCATTTTATAGCTGATGAACACAGGTAATTTATCTATGTCTTTTGTGATTACCGATAATAAAGTATGATGATACCAGTCGAATTTTGCATTTATTATGTCTATTGAGCAAATTTTCAACGTTGCTAATATTTTCGTTTTACCATTTTGGACATTAATGTTTCTCCTACCCAAATGGAAAGTGACACAAAGGGTTATGGAGTCTTATCTTCCTTTTGTGCCGTTGGCAGGCGTGTATTTGTATTTGTTTGTTACTAGCATCACACCAGAAAATGCCCAAGCTTTATCAAATCCTCAATTAGCAGATATTGCCAGATTTTTTGGTGATGAGAAAGCTGCTGCAACAGGTTGGATTCATTTCCTGGTTATGGATTTATTTGTTGGGCGCTACATTTATTTAGAAGGACAGAAAACAGGAGTTTGGACAATCCACTCGTTGGCGCTTTGCTTATTTGCTGGTCCAATGGGATTACTTTCTCATATTTTCACGACTTGGATAACAAAGGCAGTTTCCCCAACTGTTAAGAACGAAGCGGCAGAAGTTGCCGAGAAAACAGTATCTTCTTAAGGTGACTTGATTTCACTATACTACTCCCTGACTCCCTGTCTCAAGCGTGTCCTACGGGTATATTTTGAATTTTGAATTCTTTAGTGCTGCTGCTTCCTCTGGTGCTTGAGCGACTAATTGATTTGTGCTACACAAGAAGAAGTAAAAAGTCCCGACAATCAAAACAAGTGCAATGCCCTTGATACCAGGTTGATACGCAGGTATAAAATAACAAGCAATCAGGGCAAAAATTGCCAGGATAGACCCTATAGTAGCCCCTAAGATACCCAATGGGCTTTCGTAAGGTCTTGGTAGGTTAGGACAACTGAACTTGAGCTTGATATAGCTGAGCATCACGAGAATATAGGAGAGGCTGCTCTAATATCGTGTTCGGTTAAAGACTTATCATTAAGACCGCAGGGGGGCAGAGGTGCAGAGGGGCAGAGGGGAAGGGTTTTTAAGCTTAATGCATAGATTCGGGAATTATAACTAATTAGCCGAACTTGATATAACGTCTCAAAGATGTTCAAGTCGTATATAGTTGCAAACATTCCATGAAATTGAAAAGACGGAAAACACTCTATTTGCTGACTAGTATGTTTACATTAGTCGGTTTCAAAAATAGTATCCAACGAGCTCAGGCACAGTCTAGCCCAGTGATCGGTGTCAAGAAAAATTCACTTGCAGCTTTGGATTTGCGACCAGACAATACAACCTATTCTTCAGTCATCGATTACAGTTTGGATGGTAGAGTTCAATTACAGAAAAGTTCTGATCAAAAAGTTGTACTTGACAACTTGGGAATAGGCTTTAAAAACAATCCAGAACAAATTTATCAAACATTTCTTCAGGCTGCGGCAGGTGGCATTGAAGACAAACCAGTGCTTATGTATCAAGGTATTAATACCTCACCATACTCTGAACAAATTAAGGATTACCACACTCGTTTAATGCAGAGACCTAATGGTAAAAATCTAGTTAGTGGAACTCAAGTTAATGCTACATTTAGTCCTTATCCACAAATAGGAAAACTTCCTAACATTAATGAGCAAGGTCTAATTTTTATTCATGAAGATATTAAAGAAGCCTGTGTTTGCATTGGTAATTTCGATAATCAAGGAAAGTTCCGGACTAAATGGTTGGGGAGAAATGCACTCGCGTGCGATGAATTTTGGAGTAGTACTAAAATAATTGCGTTACTTAATCTTGTTTCTCGCATCAACAAAAAAAATCCGGAAGTAGATTTTGATTCTTATAGTGTTAGAGGTATAGACACATCCGGAAATCAAAATAGTTTTCGCTTCCAAGATTTAGCTAGGGATATGGTCAGCTATGAACAAAAAATCGCGACCTCAAATTCCTTGGGTGCAATGTTCAAGAGATTTTCTCTCCCACTGGATTTAGAGAAGTGGCTTAAACTCATCACGGGTAATCAGGACTTGATATTTCGCGATACATACGGGGAAAAACCTTTTATCGAACAACCAGAGTTAGTTGAGACCACTACAAACAAAGTGGTTTTGAATGCCGATCAACAGCTTCCTAGATTGCAGTGTAACGCGGTATCTGCCTATGATTTAACAAGGATAGTATCCATGTTGGGTTGGCATAATTACATCCCAAGACAATCGCGTCTACCATATGCAGAGTATTCAAGTCTTAAAACTGTCATCACCGCGATGGGAGCAGATTCAGCTCGTTTAACTGATTTAGCCATTCAAGTATTGGGTTTACAAAATGACCTTGAATCTGTTGCGATTATCTCAAAACTCGGCAATGGAAATACTTCTATTAGGGAGAGAACTGAAGCTGTCTACGTTGCACTCGTACATTTTGTAGATAGTCGTCCAAAAGCATTAGGAAAGCCAGCCAAACTGTTCACATTTACTATGGCTTTACGAGGAGGAAAGGCGCTTCAACCAAGAGACCCCAACCGAGAAGTGATAGAACTTGATGCCAGGATGGCAACGGAAGTTACCGAGATTGTGCGGAGAGTATTGGCATTGGAATTAGATCTAGTGTAGTCCATAAAATTTTGAGAGTTTTCACAACGGTTATAGCCTACAAAAAGTGCTCGAAAAACTCAACCTGTCGGGTTTTTTGAGCAAAATGAGTTAGTCATTATTAATAATTAATCTTATTAAATATATTTTTTTGATTAAGATAATTGTTTATAGATTTACCTTGCCTATTGAGGATATCATTGATATCCTTCCAATACACTCCAAAAGCCTCGCGAATCGCTTCTTCTTAAACATTAGGCGAGTTGAGAAATTTTAATTTGCTATCAATACCTTTCTTTTGTGTCCATCTATCCCGCCAGTAATTCTTGTCAGCACCATGTCCATAATAAATATTCGCTTTGTAGTAAGCAAGACGAATCAGCAGGATTTTCCCAAATTGGTACTTACCAATGAATGAGAGTGGGTTTTCAAATTGGTACTGATTTTGATCTCCTGATAATAGTTTACGCATTGACAAAAAATATCATCCATGTATGCTAGGCAGCACAAGTCTTGGTGATATTGTCCACAATCTACTCACGCACAACGAAAGTGAATAAGTCCTACTTCCGATAATGAAATTCCTTCTTCTAAACCAGTTGTAGCGAAGCGGTTCGCAGCACGTTGCGAGTCAATATGTTTTTTTGAGGTATCGTGAACAGCGCTCGGTCAACAACTGGTAGCATCGGTCAATATGGTCGTTTTTCAAAACCTTATTGCAGCTACTTTTCGGCAACTTTTATGCTTTCTGTTTTTAACAGATGAAATGTGCATTGGTCTCACCTTCCTTTGAATACACAAGCTCGAATATTTGTCAATGCGTAAGTTCTAACTCACAGAAAAAATGCCTAACACCAGCATTGCTGCTAAAGTGAGAAAAACGCTGACATTGAGAGTCAATTCCAAACTCTGGATAGCGATTGCGCGGAGCGCAGACGCCAAGGGCGTATCGCCACAAAAATCGTGTAGGCAAGCAGCCACACAAGGTAGCTTGGTACGTTGGGTATCAACGATTTCAGGTAGTTACTCATACTAAAGACAATCGCAGCAGTCGTTAGCACATACTCAATCGTAACGGTTACGCCGCAAATAAACCCCCAAAACGGACCAAAGGCGTTACGAGTGAAGGAGTAAAAGCCGCCTGTATGGGGTAGGGCTACTGACAGTTCCGCAAGACTGTACATCATGCATAAATACATGATTGCGATCACAAAGGTAGCAATCGTTAAACCCCAGAACCCACCTGCTGCCAAACCATAGTTCCAACCAAAGAAATCACCAGAGATCACAGCACCAACACCTAAACTCCACAAAAGGAAAGAATTAGCCCCTCTTTTTAGTTGCCGCTGCCTTAAATAATTTTTGTCAACATTTTTATACGAGACAATCCCTCTTTATTTTTGCATGAATACACTTATGCTAATCATTAACACATGTATTCTATTGTTTGACTTGTTCTCCGGATTTTTGTTATGAACTATTACAATTGCTGTAGGATTAGTTAGGACTTAAATCATTATGTAAGGTAACATCAACAAATATTTTTCCAAAAAAAATTCCGAAAAGTTCAAGTTAGCAGTTCAATAAATAAATGTGCCCAAAAGCACAGGGTTGATTGAAATAAAAAATCCATATGCCATCCAATAATTTTACTCTTGTCTACGGTTTTAGGTAGGAAGAAGTCATTTTTCAGAAAAGGCACTACCTTTTCTACTGCATAAGTTAATTTCGCCTACATCTATATAGAAATTAGACCACTGTATATTTTGCACCCCCTTTAGCAGCGGATGAAGGGGGGCTTTTTTTGCACCTGATGACATCAGGTGTGGGGTTGCTGTTAAAACTCACCGTCAACGCCGCAACGGGTGCGGGTGTAAGGGGGTAAGGGTGTAGGAACCCCATCAATAAATCGCGCAGCACCGCGATTTCGGAGTGGCGGTCTGGGCCTTACTTGCGGACGCATCAACTTCAGTACTACCTATCGAGATCAGACTTTTCTTTTCTTTCCAAGATTAAAATAAGGGGCTTGTATCCTTGTTCCGGGGTAGGGGTATACCACAAAAAAAATTTCTCTTCCCCTTACACCCCCATACACGCCAGATACCTACGGAGGGAGACCCTCATCAAGTACTGGCTCCCCTACATCCCTTTTTTGGTCACGTTAAAAGGGGCACAGCATGCCGTACCCCAAAAAATGTTGAAACTTAATGAAAAAAGCTGTTTTTCGCTACGAACTTCTGGAATCTAGTACTAAGTCGCTCAAGCCTACCATTGCTAATTTTAGGTATTTGTCCGTCCCGCCTCGCACGTTGAGTGACCTTTACGCTCCCGATACTGTAAGATTACGTATCTTGCTGAAATCTTTTTAAAATATCTACTAAGTTGGCTTGGGATTGCTGCGGTAGTAAATCAATCAGAGGAAGCTCTTTTCTGCCACCACCAATTTTAACTGGAATAGATTCTAAAACTTGTACAACTTCATCTTGATCCACTGATTTCCCAGCAGTAATTAAGGGATACACTTTTTCTGCAACTATAGTATGTAACTTGGCATTCGATAAGTAAAGGTGCCATTTGGCAATATCTATATAAATGTTTTCGCCTATTTCTGCTGCTAGGGCTTCTATTGACTCTGTAATGTTAGTGTTAGCCATAAAGATAATCCTACATAAAGCGATAACTTTCATTTTATATACATTATCTCTCAAATCTTGAGACTGACTCTACCACCGCAAGTTACAATCGCCCTAGTCTGTCTGGTCAGTCTTCAGGTGGATGTAGGTGGTATTTCGGAGTAATTGGCGATCGCCGAAATATAAATCAAATGTCCCAATACCACGACCATCCAACCTACTGTTAACCAAGGAAGCCACTCCCAAGTAACCATATTCAAGTTATGGAAAAACCACAAACCGGAATTAGACAGGGCAAATATCGCCACATGAATGGCAAAATTCATGCGGTCATCTAATTTCCGGTAAGCAGGGTCTTTGCGATCGGGTTTACGAGGCCAACGAGGAGGCATAAGTTATTGTTACAGATATTAACAAAAGTGCTTTCTCACTCATTTTATGATTTTTGGGAGTAAGGTTGACTACCTTTTGAGAACTTGATTAACAAACGCTACAGCCAATTGTGTATTTAATTTAGGGTGGAGTGTACTTAGACACCCAGACAAAATAAAATACTTACTATGGAAAAAGTTTTATTTTTTTGTTGCTGGTTCGCAACGCTTGGCACCACCGCCTTGCTCCTTTTCTGGTCGTTGCCCCTCTCCCCATTTACACACCCTGGAATCACTGCTAATGAAGCCGTGATCATCTTCTTTCCTGTCATGCTTATGCGCTGGCTTGCTCTCGCCGCCGCACTCATACTGATTGTTATTGCTTGGGGGCGACGGCTGAATATGGCTATGCGCTGGATTGTCGGTCTGAGTATCGTCGTACTAGTCCTACACTTCGTGCTTGGGGTGATTAATATTGGCGTGATGAATGCTTGGATGAGTATTGACCACACAAAAACCCGCGCTACTAACGCCGTTTACGCAGCAATCTACTTTGGTCTGCCCACGCTTTTGCTGCTACTCACAGCGCCCCTAATGCTGAGTGCGGCTCGTTTTTTGCGCTGATCGTCGAATCGGCGGTTACTGAAAGTGGCGATGGGGGAAGAGCGATCGCCCTTGTTCGCGAGCGAGGATTTTCCTTCAGAAAACCCTCTCCCCAAATCGAAGACTTGGGACACCCTGCGAAGCTTGGTTGGGGCATAGGGCAGCTCCGCGCAATCGCGAGCAGACGCATTAACCAAAAGATACATCAATCTGACTGGCTATAATCTCCTGATTTCCCGCCAGTTTTACTAATCAACCTAATCGATTCTATTTGAATCGACTTTTCCAAGCCTTTCGCCATATCATACAAGGTTAGAGCCGCAACAGAAACGGCGGTTAAAGCTTCCATTTCGACTCCTGTTTCTGCTTTGGTTTTCACTGTTGCTTGAATTTGGTAACCAGGTAATTCTGGCTCAGGTGTCACCTGTACTTCGATTTTTTGTAATGGTAAGGGATGACACAGGGGAATTAAAGAAGCTGTTTGTTTGGCTGCCATAATTCCGGCTAGTCTCGTGGTTCCCAATACATCCCCTTTTGGAGCATTTCCTGCTTGAATGGCGGCGAAAGTTTCTGGTAGCATCCTGACTCTGGCTGCGGCGACAGCTTGGCGAACGGTGGACGCTTTTCCAGACACATCCACCATCTGAGCCTGACCCAGATTATCCAGGTGGCTCAAGTTTTTGGAGAAAATTTCAAAATCTTCTTGCGTCATTTAGAAAAGGTGTGCTATTATTAGATGTCGGTAAGGGCGTGTAGCTCAGTGGACTAGAGCACGTGGCTACGGACCACGGTGTCGGGGGTTCGAATCCCTCCTCGCCCGTTATTTTAGAGACACGAACTTTCGTGTCTCTATCTGTTATATATCTACGTGTCTTTCAATGCATAAACATCTCGACCGCGCCCAAAAGCAAAGCGGACGGAACTAGGTAAATCTTTGCCAGAAAAAGTAATAAAGATGATAACGCCTAAGAATGTTAAACCAGCGCATAGACCAAACAAATCTCTATAGCCAAGATATTCGGCAACGTAACCAAAAACTGGACCTGCGATCGCAATCCCTACGTCTAAGCCCATCAGACAGATAGCGAATATCTGCCCCCGTTCATAAATGTGCGCTCGATCCACCATCAAAACTGCAATAATAGGAATCAGAGTGCCAGAAGCAGCCCCCTCAATCATTGATGCAAATAAGAAAGCTGCAGGACTATTTGCTAGCCATAGAACTGATAATGCTAACGTGTAAAGAACTAGACTGATAGTAATAAGCAAACCACGACCAAAGCGATCGCTTGCCTTTCCAGTAAATAGCCTGATGCCAAAACTAGCAACTGCGGCGGCTGTATAAAACAACCCTGGATTTAAATTTACCCCAGTTGATTTAATGAACAGCGGGACAAAAACGTGTAAAGCACCAAAAGCAAAACCAATCAGCAACATGATGAGAGCTGGAATTCTCACTCTCGGACTAAACAAAACTTGCCAAAATTGACGATTTTTGATGTCCCCTTGGTGGTGCGTTAGCAATGGTGGATTGACAATTGTCAACAAACCCAAAAACGCCACAAAAGCTAATTCAGCAGTAATCAAAAATAAAATCTGGTTACCGACTCCGGCTTGCAAATATCCGCCTAAAGCTGGTCCAATTGCTATTCCGATAGGATTAACCAAGCTCATGTAGCCAATGATTTCACCCCGCTTTTGCGAGGGAGCTATGTCAGCCACCAACGCATTAAAACCAGTGCTGAAAGCAGCTATGCTAATACCATGAAAAGCACGCACTACTATCAGCAGGGGAATAGATTTGACTGACAAGTAGCCAAGCGGTGCTATAGCAGCCACGAGTGTACCAATCAGCAAGACAATTTTACGACCCCGCCAATCCGCCAAGCGTCCTAACAAAGGGCGAAAAAACAACAGTCCGATGGCAAAACTACCCATCACAATCCCAATTTGCTGCTTTGTTGCACTTACAGACTCAACATACAGTGGTAGCGTTGGCAGCAATGAACCAATGCTGGACCAGAATAATAAACCTGCTGCAAATAAAATCAGCAGCTTGCTTTGCAATTGGATATTGATTGTGCCAGACATATTCACAGCAAATGCTTATTAATTGTGTCTTTGTTTAATCTTTTACCAGCAAATTCAATGAAATACAATGATGACTCGTTCTTATAAAGAGTAAAAAATTCAGTAAAACCCGATAACCAGGCTTTTTTATGGTATCAAAAAAAAGAAAAGATTGGTTTAGGGGTCGGGTACTATATAAAGATTGATTTAGTTATTTGATAAATTAGTAGCATTTATTACTATCTAACGCTTAGTAGGTCTATTTGAAAATCTTTCTAAAGATGCAACTCAAACAGTGATGCTCTCCATCTGTGTCAACAACGCGCGGGTGTAAGGGAGCCAGTACTGAAGGAGGGTTTCCCTCCGTAGGTATCTGGCGTGTGTAAGGGTGTAAGGGTGTAATACCATTTCACGAAATTCGTGATACAAATTCTTTTTCCTCATCTCCCCCTACTTCCCTTACCCCCGCTGCTCCCAAGCGCTGCCCATTTGTATTAACCTTAAAGTGAAATGGTATAAGGGGTAAGAGTTATTGGTGGGGGTTTGGATCCACCACCAATAAAAGACCACGCTTATTAAAAATTTAGCGGGGGCGCCGGCTCCTTTTGGTTCCGGGGCAGGGATGCACCACATCCGAGAGTGCGCCCCTCTTAGGGGCTAGAAAAATCTCTCTTCTGGCCTACACCCCTAGACCTTAAGCCAAAACTTTTTCAAATGCTGAGTGCATTAGCGAACGCTTACGCGTAAGCGTTCGCTAACTTGTGTCCGGAGGACATAGGGCACCTGCTTGAATTGCTTATACCCGCGTCTTTTGCTTTAACGCAAAATTTAAAGAGACTGCAAAATCTCTTCATCCATAGAAAAATCAACTTCTACTTGATCTCGCCCAGAAGTGAGAAAATCATTCTCAAAGGAGTCTTTGAGTCCAGAAATTAAATCATACTCAGGCTGCCAGTTTAATTCTGTTTTCGCTTTACTCACCGAGGCAAAGAAGTGCTGCACCCGTAAAGGAAAAGCTTTGCGCTTCTTGCCGAAATCAAATTTTTTCGGGTCGTAATGCACGATTTTTATCTCATCGGGAGATTTGCCAGCAGCAACGATGCAGGCGCGGGCTAAACCATCAAAAGTGACAAAGCGATCGCCAGATACATTGTAAATTTGTCGCAGTGCGATAGAGTTGCCTAGAACTTTGGACATTGCTGTCGCTAAGTCTTTGACATGACCGAATTGAGTTATGTGCAAGCCGTTTCCAGGGATAGGAATCGGACGGTTACGCACAATTCTGTCAAAAAACCAAGCTTCTAAATCGTTATAGTTCTGAGGACCATAAATGTAGGTGGGACGAATTGAGGTAAAAGGCAATCTTTGTTGCGTTAGGTAAGCTTCTGTTTCATGTTTACCTAAGTGGCGACTTTTGGGATCGATAGCATCCCCTTCCACATGAGGCATTTGGTCTGATTTGAGATACACTCCAGCAGAACTCATGTACACAAAATGTTCTACGCGGTCTTGAAAAATTTCTGCTAATGGTTGAGTATCAGTAAGTTCTCGTCCGTTGTTGTCAAAAATGGCCTCGAAATTTTCTTTGGATAATTTTTCTTTTAACTGGGCAGCATCAGTGCGATCGCCTATAATTTGTCCTACACCCTCAACTGGTGCAGGACGATTCCCACGATTAAATAGTACGACTGAATGTCCTTGTTCTACTAATAATTTGGTTAAGTAAACACCAATGAACCGCGTGCCACCCATAACTAAAATTCGCATACCATTACCCGATCTTAAGTTGCTTGATAAAGGGACTAGTGCCGCTTTGCGGAATTCGCTCGTTCAAAAACCCTGAACATAAGGGCTTTTGATATTTTGTCACCTGGTATGCTTATTTCCGCGCCCGACGTACTAGGGACTGGGAGTAGGAGTGAGGATATGAAAAAAAAATCCGCGCCCTAAGACTCAATACCTAGTATTTTGTCCCCATCTTGAGGTTATCAGTTTGCGGTATTCTGCAGGAACCTCCAAGAATTGGATTACGTCTTTAGCCAGAAGTGGGGCGTTTTCCATTCCTTTGGGAATACTGTTTGGTGTAAAGCAACCTCTAACTCCCGCCTTGCGTGTTCTCTACCAATTACAGTTAGCTGTGCCCTTGAAATGTGCCCTCGTTCATGAATGGTTGACACCGAAAGCCACTGGTGGTTCAGAACTCGTTGTGCGAGAAATTCTCAACCACGTCGATGCTGATTTATACGCCCTCATCGATTTTGAATCCAGTCACTCGGAAAGTTACTTATACCAGCGGAAGATTGGCACAACGTTTCTTCAACACTTTCCTTTTGCCCGTAATGGTGTACAAAAATATTTGCCCTTGTTACCACTAGCAATAGAACAGCTAGATTTACGGGCGTATGATGTCATTTTATCTTCATCCCACGCTGTAGCCAAAGGAGTTATAACCACTTCCGAACAGTTACATATTTGCTACTGTCATAGCCCCATGCGCTACGCTTGGGAGTTGACTTTCGATTATCTTCAACAGAGCAAGTTGGGAAGTGGTTTACCTGGATGGATGACGCGGTATGTACTGCATCGTCTGCGTGAGTGGGATGTGTTAAGTGCGAATCGTGTTGATTACTTTATTGCTAACTCAAAATATACTGCTCGTCGTATTTGGCGTTGCTATCGAAGAGAAGCAACAGTCATTTATCCGCCAGTTAATATTGAGAGTTTTCCTTTCTTGCCTCAAAAAGAAGATTTTTATCTAACTGTTTCCCGGTTGGTGAGTTACAAACAAGTATCTTTGATAATCAGGGCTTTTAATAAATTGCAACTACCTTTAGTAGTAATTGGAACAGGATCAGAGATGAAAAAAATCCGGAGGATAGCACAATCAAATATACAAATATTGGGGTGGCAACCCGATGATGTGGTAAAAAAATATATGGCTAACGCTAAAGGTTTTGTCTATGCAGCTCGTGAAGATTTTGGCATAGCTTTAGTGGAAGCGCAGGCTTGCGGCACTCCGGTGATCGCCTATGGTGCTGGTGGTGCTTTAGAAACTGTGCAAGATCTACGCGAACACGGTGAGCAAGGAACTGGTATCTTTTTCAAAGAGCAAACAGAGGAGGCATTGGTAGACGCGATCAAAAAATTTGAAGTTTATCAAGGAAAATTAAATCCTGAGTATGCGCGAGTGCACGCTGCTCAATTTTCGCCGCAAATGTTTGCACAGCGCTATCTTGACTTTCTAAATAAGTGTATACAAAAAAGACCATCACCTGATTGATGGTCTTGTTTTACAGGCTTTTGGAAATTTGCCCCCAGAAGCACCTCCTTTTAGCTTTAAGATTGGGACTATGTGTGGTGTGGATTGTTAAGGAGTATGATGACTGCCCAGAGCTCACTCCTCTCCGGGAAGCGATCGCGTAGTAAGCCCGGGACTGGGCGCTGTTTTTCCAGCAGCGTCCGCTCATCTGAAGGACGGACACAACTAAATGCACCTCGGTCAGCGTTGAGCAGGAAATCGCCCTTTAGGGCACTGCGCTCCGCACAACCGCATAGAGCGTCTTTACGCTCAACTGCAACAAATGTGGCTGCCCTATTGCCCTGGAAACGGGCAGGTGTTGTTGAGACAAACACTTCAACAACATACAGAGGAGCACGGCTTTTCTTCAAACGCGGTCAACACAAAAAGATACCTAGAGTTCAAACTAAAGGTCTGTCTTTTCAGGTTTTAAACGGAGAGTTTACCAAGCGACTGTTCGATATTTTCTTTTCCCTGTCGGTACTAATTCTGTTCTCCCCTGTGTACTTAATTTTGGCTTTGTTGATTGCTTTAAGCTCACAAGGTCCAATTTTTTATATACAGGAACGGGTTGGTAAAAACTACAAACCCTTTTATTGTATAAAATTCCGAACAATGGTAACCAATGCCGACGAAATCCTCGTGCAAATGATGGAAACATCTCCTCATATGCGGCAAGAATTTGAGGCAAATTTTAAACTCAAGCACGACCCGCGAATTACGACAATCGGTCGTTTTTTGCGAATGACTAGCTTGGATGAATTTCCTCAGTTCTGGAATGTTTTAAAAGGAGACATGAGTGTCGTCGGTCCAAGACCTCTAGTCACAGAAGAGTTACCTAAGTATGGTTGTCACATAGAGCAGATTTTAACTATCCAACCAGGAATTACTGGATTGTGGCAAGTCTCTGGACGTAATGATATTCCCTATCCTCGACGGGTTCAAATAGACTTGCATTACGCCAAATTCAGAAATTTTTGGTTAGATTTGTGGATAATTTTTAAAACCATTGGTGTTGTGATTATGCCCAAAGACAATGGAGCGTACTAAACAATTCAAAATCAAAAGTATGGCACTTTGTCTGGGGCACAGGCTAACGCTCTACGTACCAAGCTATCTCCTTTGGAGACGCTGTGTGTATGCCTACGATACCTTTAGTGTTTTACACTATCAAAATTGACAAGTTAATGCTCGGGAGCATTGTAATCATTTTGCGATTGCAAATTAAATTTGCGACAATGATCTCGTGATCAAAAATTCGTAATTCGTAATTAAAGTTGTGATTATGAATTACGAATTTTTCCTGAGACTCTGTGCTAAAGCGGCAATTTGACTGCTGAGTTGAGCCTAAATGGCCACTTCACTAAATTTTCCCTTATTTTTAAGATAACTTTAAAGTAAATGGTTATATATAAAGTTTTAGTGAGTGTAACAAAAAATTACAAAATAAGATAAAACAGTGTATATGGGGTAAGAAATATTGCCGTCAACTCAGGTATCGGCAGATTTACGCATCTGTCCATGAATCTACAAATTAGAACTTGTAAATTTCCCGTTGGAAAATTAAATAAATACCTGTTAGGTTGTACCAGGGTCGCGTGTAGTATTCATCTATTCAGTAACCACAAGGGATAAGAAAGCATGATGCAAAAGAAGCGAGCGTTGATTACTGGTATTACCGGTCAAGATGGTTCATATCTGAGTGAGTTTTTGCTAGAGCAAGGATATGAAGTTCATGGTATAATACGTCGGACATCCACCTTTAACACTGACCGCATAGATCATATTTACGAAGACCCTCACAAAGAGGGAGTGCGGTTATTTCTACACTATGGCGACTTGACGGATGGTACCACTTTGCGCCGCATTCTAGAAGAAGTCCAACCAATAGAAATTTATAATCTGGGTGCTCAATCCCATGTACGGGTGAGTTTTGATTCTCCTGAATACACAGTGGATTCTGTAGGGGTGGGAACGCTGCGTTTGTTAGAAGCAATTCGTGACTACCAGCGTCGCACAGGTATCCAAGTGCGATTCTACCAAGCAGGTTCTTCGGAAATGTTTGGTTTGGTACAAGCAGTCCCACAGAGAGAAACCACACCGTTTTACCCCCGTAGTCCTTATGCTTGTGCTAAGGTTTACGCTCATTGGCAAACAGTAAATTACCGTGAATCTTACGATATATTCGCGTGTAATGGAATACTCTTTAACCACGAATCACCAAGACGCGGTGAAACATTTGTCACCCGCAAGATTACTATGGCAGTTGCCAGAATCGTTGCTGGCAGACAGAAAAAGCTTTACATGGGTAATCTTGATTCCAAGCGAGACTGGGGCTATGCCAAGGATTATGTCAAGGCAATGTGGTTGATGCTTCAGCAGGATCAGCCTGAGGATTACGTGATTGCTACGGGTGAAACCCATACAGTACAAGAGTTTCTCGAACAAGCGTTTGGTTATGTCAACCTTAACTGGGAAGACTATGTGGAATTTGACGAACGCTATCTCCGTCCAGCAGAGGTGGACTTGTTAATTGGTGATTCTACCAAGGCGCAGCAAAAGTTGGGTTGGAAACCATCGATAACATTTGACCAACTGGTAGCCATTATGGTAGAAGCTGACCTGCAAGGATTGGGACTGACTTTACCAAATGGTAAGGTAGCAAAAGTCCTCAAGGATAATGCTATGATTCGGCAAGAATTGGGTGCGCTCCACTTGTGATGTACACCGCGAGGAAGAAAATATGAACGCCTTAGAACTCAAGGATAAAAGGATTCTCGTGACTGGTGGAGCTGGTTTTTTGGGGCGTCAAGTGATAAACCAGCTGTGTAAGGCAGGAGCCAATGAGAATAAAATTACGGTACCGCGATCGCAATCTGGCGATTTACGTGTCCTAGAAAATTGCCAACGAGCAGTGGATCAACAAGACATTGTAATCCACTTAGCAGCACACGTCGGCGGTATCGGTCTCAATCGCGAGAAACCTGGGGAATTATTCTATGACAACTTGATAATGGGAACTCAGTTGATTCATGCATCTTATCAAGCGAAAGTAGAAAAATTTGTCTGCGTTGGTACAATCTGCGCTTATCCCAAATTTACCCCAGTTCCATTCAAAGAGGATGACCTGTGGGATGGGTACCCAGAAGAAACCAACGCTCCCTACGGAATAGCAAAAAAAGCTCTTTTAGTCCAACTGCAAGCTTACCGCCAGCAATACGACTTTAATGGTGTTTACCTGCTACCTGTGAATCTGTATGGACCAGAAGATAACTTTGATCCAAAAAGTTCTCACGTCATCCCAGCGCTGATTCGCAAAGTTTATGAAGCACAAATCAAGGGAGAAAAGAAACTCCCAGTTTGGGGTGATGGTAGTCCTACCCGCGAGTTTCTGTATTCAGAAGACGCGGCACGGGGTATTGTGATGGGGACTCAATTTTACAACGACCCTGAACCCGTTAACTTGGGAACAGGTTATGAAATCTCCATCCGTGACTTAATCAATCTCATCTGTGAATTGATGGAGTTTGACGGTGAAATTGTTTGGGAAACCGACAAACCTAACGGTCAACCGCGTCGCTGTTTAGATACCGAACGGGCTAAGAAAGCCTTTGGTTTCAGTGCGGAAGTAGACTTCAAGCAAGGGTTGAAGAACACGATTGAGTGGTGGCGTAAAAACGCTGCTTAATCGTCGTCAAAAGACTAATTTATTGTAGGGTGGGCATTGTCCACCTTATTTTTGTTTTTTAGAACTCAGATGAGAAAAACAGAGTTACGCAAATCGTTGCTCAAAACACGTCAATCTTTATCCATAACAGACTGGAAACATAAGAGTCAGCTTATCTGCCAAAACCTTTTAGACTCCCCCCAATTTAACCAAGCAAAAACAATACTCGCTTATTTTAGCTTTCGCCAAGAACCAGATCTGAGTTCTTTATTTTCAGATTCCTCTCATCGTTGGGGTTTTCCTCGCTGTGTTGGTAAATCGCTTTCCTGGCATCTCTGGACACATCAAGACACCGTAGTAACCGGAAATTATGGTATCACGGAACCCCATCCTGACGCACCAACTATAGCTCCTGCAGACGTTGATTTAATTCTCGTTCCTTGTGTCTCTTGTGACTATCAAGGATATCGCTTGGGTTATGGGGGGGGATATTATGACCGGATGCTGAGTTCTCCAGAATGGATAAATAAGCCAACCATAGGTATTGTGTTTGCATTTGCCTATTTACCTGAGATACCCATTGATACTTGGGATAAACCGTTGCAAAGTGTATGCACAGAAATAGCCACTTAGAAATTGTTCTTTTGACAGAGTTACAAAAGATTTTTATCTAGTTTCTTTCTCCTCCTATAGACAGAATAGTTGATGATAATTTATAGCAATAATTAAATGAAGCAGATGACACTTAAGTCACTTGCAACTGAATGAATCGTGCTTACGAACAAATTCAAGGGGATTTTTATGGCAATTTCAGATGACGTGCAACCCGGAAGCGAACGACCAGATAATCTGCGAGATGAAATTTTTTACTATCTACTTAATAAAGTCAAACAGAGTCAGCAAGGACAGGATGTTACCTACTTCGCTGAAGATTTTGAGGGTAAATCAGTAAGCAAACCTGAATTGATTGAACATCTGGAGCATTTGATTCGGGAAGGAGCGATCGAGGGTAAGGTTGAATCTGATGGCTCGTCTGGTTTAGTGACTTGCAAGAACGCTCGAATTACGACAGAAGGTGAAAACCTGGCGAAAGTCAATTTTTTCAAAGTGTAGCCGTCATTAAAAAATGATTTAACAAGATTCGGCAAACTGAACTACCAACTTGCCAGACTCCCCACATCTGCCTGTACGGGCGTGGGGATATCTCGTTTTAGACGGCGTTTTATACTGATTAAATAATTTTGAAAGAAATCACATATGGAAGGAAGCGCTTGTGCAAGTAGAACTTAAAAGTCGGGAGTGAGTTTCTTCAGTGCAGCGCTTGCATGTAGCCTGACTTGAGGATCTTTGTCTGCCAACATCTGGGTTAATGGATTTATTGCTTGCTTTTTGCCCAACTGTCCTAAAGACAGAGCGATCGCACTTTTAATATTGGCAATTTCAACTCCCGGATGGTTTTGTTGCAACATTTCCAATAAAATTTCTGTTGCTTTGTCGCTTAAGCTTGTATCACTGACTCGCCCTAAAACGGTAACAATTTCCTGCCATACTGTGGGGAACTGCAGTTGATAAAGTGCTTGTTGCAGATACTCCAAGCCGGACAGTGTCCCCACCCAACTTAAAGCGCGGATGGCTTCTAGTTGCAACCGAATTGGTACATTAGGCGACACCAAAACCTCAAATAATTGCTGTGCTGCAGCTTCGCCACCCATTCTAGAAAGAGCAACGACGGCGGCACAACAAACATCTTGGTTAATGTCAAAAAGCCTCGGTTGCAATTGTGCCACCAAATCTAGTGCTTCACGTAAGTCAGGGCGAAAACCCAAACCAACGACTGCTTCTCGCCTGACTGGGGCGGCAATATCATTCAAAGCATTGATAAGCACTGGTGGCACACGGTGATCGTGAAAGCTACTCAGTGCTTCAATTGCCACAGCACGCACAGCAACTTGTGAATCTTGTACTATGCTCAACAAAGGTGCGATCGTTTCTTTTTGCCGAATGTAAGAAAGCATTTGAGTCGCTAATAGCCGTGTCTGTTCCTCGGCTAAAAGTTCTGTTAAGGAAGCAATAGCAACAGAACCCATTTGCCCCAAGGCAGTGGCTGCTATCTCCTTGAGTTCCTCACTTTCATCGGTTTTGAGCAATTCCATCAGAGGTGGAATGGCATTTGGATTTTTCAAATCCCCCAAAATGCGTGCTGCGTAAGCGCGTAACTCTTCCTCTGCATCTTCATCTTTTAATATATCTATCAATGGGGGGATGGCAATCGTCCCTAAGCTAGTTAATACTTTTGCTATTTCCCAGCGTTGCTGAAAATCTCCATTTTCCAGAAACTGAAGTGCTAATTCCAGGAGATGTTCTTGATTTTTCAGTATCTCTGGATGTTTTAAGTTGTGTTGTTGAGTCAACTGTTGCAAGCATTGAATCAGTGATGACCAATCAGCTGCGTTGTATGCTACTTGCGCTTGCACTAAAAGCTGGTTGATGTTATCCACAATTAACAAAATCTCTCGCTAGGTTTCAAAAGCTATCAGCTTTTTGTCATGTGTCCTCGCTTGCAAGGCAGAGGTGATAATACCAATTCAAAATGGACTGCGTCCCGCTGCGCTAACAAAATTCGTCTTGAAAAGTTTTGCGCCGGGAAACCCCTATGGCTAACGCCACGCCTTACGGATATCGGGGAAGACCTCCTGTCTCGCTGCGCTAACGCCAGATGCCTGCTGAGGGAAACCCTCCCGCAGCACTGGTCTCACCGGACGCGCAAACTTTTCGCAAAATGAAGAAAGCCAGACGTAACAGGGGTTTGGGAGTGTGTATCTGTCGCATTCTTTTTTCAAATTGGTATAAGAGAAGAAAAAGTTTTAAGATATGGGTTTGAGATCCCCGCTCCTACCAGGGGTGTTCTATTAGCGACTCATGACTAACACCGAATTTTTCTCTATCTTGACGGAGTAAGTTGCTAAAGGTTCTGTAGCTGGACCTGTTTGCACCTTACCATCAGTTCCAAATTTTGAGGCATGACAGGGACAGGAGAATTTTTTTGCATCATCTTTCCATTGAACTGTGCAACCTGCATGAGTACAAGTAGGGTCAACTGCAATTAGATTATTTGATTTAGATTTACCAACTACCAAGACTGGACCAACAGGTGAGTTCTTGGCAAGCAACTGACCAGTCTTATCTAAATCTTCCGTTGTACCTACAGTTTGCCAACCTTTAGGTTTTTGGGAAGAACAAGCTGCAATTAATACGGGTAAGGAACTTGCTATCCAACCCAAACCAACGAAAGTTATGAAATCACGACGATTCATGGCTGCTAAAAGAAGGTTGAAAATATAACCCTAGTGTGCCATCTCAAATGCTGTTCTGGGTAAATAAAAGGCATTGCGTGTCTTGTGCTTAATTTTATGCGAAAAATGCATCTATTTGATACAGTTTAATCAATTTATCTAAAATTTCGTAACTAAAGATACGATTTTCATCGCTTTACAACATTAAGGTAATGAGGAACAAGTACATAATGTGTATCCAGACAGTGCAGCAAACAGATTATTTTTAGCAAGTATGTAAACACCAAAAAATACAATTTTTTCTACTTATATACCTCATAAACCTAGAAAAACAGGATGTTATGAGGTGAACTAGCGCCGTGCGGTGAGACCAGTGCTGCAGGAGGGTTTCCCTCCGTAGGCATCTGGCGAACCCGGAGGGGGGTTCCCGAGCCACTGCGTTGGGCGGGTTTCCCGACTTGAAGCATGTGGCGTCCCGTTGAGGCGACTAGTGTTAGCGCAGCGAGACCGGAGGTCTTCCCCGATAGCCGTAAGGCGTGGCGTTAGCCATAGGGTGAAAATTTGATGTTGAGCAACGACCTCTAAAACTTTTCTGGAATTCGCAATTGAGTTGAGCTCATGACAGACCTAGCAACTACCACTACAACCAGCTTAAACAAGTTTGAGAAATTTAAGGCACAAAAAGATGGTCTTGCTGTTAAGGCAGAAATAGAAAAATTTGCCTCTGTTGGCTGGGAGGCGATGGACGAAACTGATCGCGATCATCGGCTTAAGTGGGTGGGTGTATTTTTTCGCCCAGTCACTCCTGGTAAGTTTATGATGCGGATGCGGATACCTAATGGTATTCTCAGTTGCGAGCAAATGCGTGTGCTTGCTGAAGTGATTCAGCGTTACGGTGATGATGGTAACGCTGACATTACTACCAGACAAAATATCCAACTGCGTGGTATCCGGATTGAAGATTTACCAGAAATCTTTGATAAACTTCGTGCAGTTGACTTAACCAGTGTACAGTCAGGGATGGATAACGTCCGCAATATTACAGGTGATCCCGTCGCTGGGTTAGATGCGGATGAGTTGTTTGACACGCGAGAGTTGGTGCAACAAATTCAACACATGATTACCAACCAAGGTGAAGGTAATCCTGAGTTCACCAACCTCCCACGCAAATTTAATATTGCGATCACTGGTGGACGGGATAATTCAGTTCACGCCGAAATTAACGATTTAGCTTTCGTTCCCGCTTTTAAGGAAGTAGAGGGAGCAGGGAGCAGGGAGCAGGGAGCAGAGGAAGAAATGACTTTCTCATCCCCAATATTTGGCTTCAATGTTATTGTTGGTGGATTCTTTTCTGCCAAGCGTTGTGAGGCGGCTGTTCCCCTGAATGTTTGGGTTCCTCCAGAGGGTGTCGTCGCTTTGTGTAGAGCCGTTTTGGAAGTTTTTCGTGATCACGGTTTACGCGCAAATCGGCAAAAAGCCCGTTTGATGTGGTTAATTGACGAATGGGGTTTGGAAAAATTCCGCGCAGAAGTTGAAAAACGGTTTGGTAAGTCGTTGATCAGCGCAGCAGCACGGGATGAAATTGATTGGGAAAAACGCGACCACGTTGGGGTATATAAACAAAAACAACCAGGATTGAACTACGTAGGGTTACACATTCCGGTTGGTCGGTTGTTTGCCGAGGATATGTTTGAAATCGCACGTCTGGCAGAAGTTTACGGCAGCGGCGAAATCCGTCTCACCGTTGAACAAAACTTGATTATCCCCAATATTGCTGATTCATTGCTGGAAAGTTTATTAACAGAACCTGTACTTAACAAGTTTAGTATTAACCCCACTTTGTTGACGCGATCGCTCGTTTCTTGTACAGGCGCACAATTTTGCAACTTTGCCCTCATTGAAACCAAAAACCGCGCTTTAGAAACCGTAAAGGCGTTGGAAGCAGAGGTAGAACTAACTCGTCCTGTACGAATTCACTGGACAGGATGCCCAAACTCTTGCGGACAGCCCCAAGTGGCAGATATCGGCTTGATGGGAACTAAAGTTCGCAAAAATGGTAAAACTCTGGAAGGGGTTGATATTTACATGGGTGGGAAAGTTGGCAAGGAGGCACAACTAGGAACCTGTGTCACCAAAGGTATCCCTTGTGAAGACTTGCTACCAGTCTTGCAAGAACTCCTGATTTCAAATTTTGGCGCACGCTTACGAGAACCAGCCACAGTTTAAAGCTACGCCTGATTAAGAAACACTGGGTGTAGGGGTGTAAGGGTGTAAGGGTGTAGGGGAAAAGAGTGAGATTTTACGAGGTTCTGTCAAGAGTTCCCTGTTCCCTATAACTGCCACGAAGTCTAATGTTTTTCAGGGCGATCGCACGATTGTGCCCAGATTTGTCGATGCAATTTTTCTGATCTTCTATTCAATAAAACCCAATGCTCAAAGGATTGTTCTCATTCAACGGTCGCTACCGCATTCTGCACCAGACTTGGTTTGCCTTTTTTCTGACTTTTGTTTGTTGGTTTAACTTTGCTCCTTTTGCGACAACTATTGGCAAGCAGTTATCTCTAGCACCAGAGCAAATTAAAACTTTGGGCATCTGCAACCTTGCCCTAACAATCCCCGCACGAATCATCATTGGGATGCTTCTAGACCGTTTTGGTCCGAGAATTACTTACTCAATGCTGCTGATGTTTGCCGCTGTTCCTTGTTTTGCAACGGCGCTATCGCAGAATTTTAACCATCTTGTCATCAGTCGCCTGCTGATGGGAATTGTTGGCGCTGGGTTTGTCGTGGGTATCCGGATGGTGGCGGAATGGTTCCCACCAAAGGAGATTGGAATTGCCCAAGGGATTTATGGCGGTTGGGGTAACTTTGGGGCTTTTGGGGCAGAGTTTGCGCTACCGACAATTGCGGTTGCTGCAAGCTTTATGAGTGGTGGCGCTTCTAATTGGCGGTTTGCGATCGCCCTCACTGGTATCATCGCCGCTATCTATGGCGTGATTTATTACAACAGTGTCCAAGACACGCCTCCCGGCAAAGCTTATAAAAAACCCAAGAAAAATGGTGCTCTGGAAGTAACCAGTGTTAAAAGCTTCTGGGCAATGATTGTCTCAAATTTCGGTTTGATTTTCGCCTTGGGTTTATTGGCTTGGCGTCTGGAACAAAAGAACATTCACTTTTTGAATCTGAGCCAAATGTATTTGGTTTGGCTACTGTTGGCAGGATTATTTGCTTACCAAACCTATAAAGCTTGGCAAGTTAACAAAGAACTTCTTACAGGCAAGAAAACATACGCTCCCTCTCAACGCTATCAATTTAGTCAAGTCGCTTTACTCGAATTCGCTTACGTGATTAGCTTTGGTTCGGAACTTGCTGCTGTTTCCATGCTACCTGCGTTTTTTGAAAAAACTTTTGGTTTAGAACATGTGGTAGCTGGGATGATTGCCGCTACTTATCCCTTTTTAAACTTAGTTTCTCGTCCCAGTGGAGGTTTAATTTCTGATAAGTTTAGCTCTCGTAAATGGACGATGACAATTATCGCTGCTGGCATTGGTGTTGCTTATTTGATGGCACATTATATTAGCAGCAGTTGGGCGCTTCCAGTTGCAATTGCAGTGACGATGTTTGCCGCTTTTTTCGCTCAAGCTGGCTGCGGTGCTACCTATGGAATTGTACCTTTGATTAAAAAGGAAGCTACAGGACAAATTGCAGGTAATGTGGGCGCTTACGGTAATTTTGGAGGCGTGGTTTATCTGACGATTTTCAGCTTAACTGATGCACCAACGCTGTTTACCACAATGGGTATAGCTGCTCTGATCTGCGCTTTTATGTGTGCTTTCTTTCTGAAGGAACCAAAGGGTTCTTTTGCTGCTGTTTATGAAGGTGAAGCACCAGAAATGGGAACTGTAGCGAATCACAATTCTGGTCTGATGGCGGAGAAATAAGATGAAATAATTGATCTCTTCTAAAAATCTGGCTTCAGAGTATTTATAACCCCAGATAAACGCAGATAAACGCAGATAAATTGTTTGTGTTTATCTATGTTTTTCCCAAAAAAATGACTGTTTGAATCAATTTAAGAATTGACATAGTTTGCAGAATAAAAGTCTATCTAAAAAATCAGCTTATCATGTTTTTTGTATCGGACATAACATTTTTTAGAATTCAATTTCGATTTAATTAAGTAGAAATACTTTTGCGATAATTGCCAAAAGAATCAACTATATTCAGGAAATATTAGTCACTCTCATCTCAGGTTTTATCAATCGGTATTCGGAGAATTTTGTCAGTCCTATCAACTGAAGAAAAAATGAAAACACAGTAATTTGCTGGAATTTATCTTTGACAAACTAAACATTTAAACAATTTATGAACATGGTGCAATTGCCATGACCGAATCTACTAAAACTCTGTGTCCATACTGTGGTGTTGGCTGTGGACTGGAAGTTTCTCCGCCAGCACAATTAGGCAAAGCAACTCATCGAGATAGTCACGGAAATCCGATTTGGCGGGTGCGAGGCGACAAGGCGCACCCATCTAGTCAGGGTATGGTTTGTGTTAAAGGTGCTACGATCGCTGAGTCTTTAGATAAAAACAGATTGCACTACCCAATGGTACGAGACTCGTTGGATGGGGAGTTTCGGCGTGTCAGTTGGGATGAAGCTTTTGATATTATCGTTAATCGCATTCAAACACTGCGCCTCACCACTGGACTAGAAGCTATATGTATGTATGGTTCTGGTCAGTTTCAAACTGAAGACTACTACATGGCTCAGAGACTCTTAAAAGGGTATCTGGGTACTAATAATTTTGATGCTAACTCGCGCTTATGTATGTCCAGTGCTGTGGCTGGATACATACAAAGCTTTGGCTCGGATGGTCCGCCGTGTTGTTATGAAGATTTGGAGTTAACAGATTGTGCGTTTTTAATTGGGACAAATACGGCTGAATGTCACCCAATTATTTTCAACAGACTTGAGAAGTACCACAAAAAGAACCGCAAAGTGAAAGTGATTGTGGTTGATCCCCGTCGCACACCAACTGCAGAAGCTGCCGATTTACATTTAGCTATTCGTCCTGGTACAGATATCGACTTGTTAAATGGTATCGCTCACTTGTTGATGCGCTGGAACTACATAGATACCGGGTTTATTGACGACTGCACCAGCAACTTTCCCGCATATGCTGAGGTGATTCGCCACTATTCTCCAGATGTGGTGGCTCGTCAATGTGGAATCAGTGTTGAAGATTTAGAAACAGCCGCACGCTACTGGGGTCAATCTAATCGGGTGTTGTCCCTGTGGTCGATGGGTGTGAATCAATCCTCGGAAGGGACTGCTAAGGTCAGAACTATTATTAACCTGCACCTGATGACTGGACAAATAGGCAAGCCCGGAGCAGGACCTTTCTCGCTCACAGGTCAGCCAAACGCGATGGGAGGGCGAGAAGCAGGAGGTTTATCCCATTTGTTACCTGGTTATCGAACGGTGAAAAATGCTCAGCACCGGGCAGAAGTTGAGGAGTTTTGGGGACTCAAGCCAGGACAGATTTCTCCAAATCCCGGTATGACGGCTTGGGATATGATTACTGGGCTGGAAAATGGCAGTGTGGGGTTACTGTGGGTTGCTGCTACTAATCCTGCTGTGAGTATGCCGGATTTGGAACGGACTAAGAAGGCTTTGTTGCGATCGCCCTTTACTATCTACCAAGACGCTTACTATCCAACAGAAACCGCTGCTTACGCTCACGTCTTGCTCCCAGCTGCACAGTGGAGTGAGAAAACTGGCGTGATGACCAATTCCGAACGCATGGTCACGCTATGTCCAGCATTCCGACAACCGCCTGGTCAAGCAAAAGCAGATTGGGAAATTTTCGCGGAAGTTGGTCGTAGGTTGGGTTACCACAAAGAGTTCGCCTTTGCTAACTCTGCTGAAGTTTACGCTGAGTTTGTCAAACTGACTGGCGATCGCCCTTGCGATATGACGGGTATTAGTCATGATCAATTGCAAAAAAGTCCAATACAATGGCCCCACCCGGAAAAAAGGGGTAGGGAGGATGAGGCAGATGAGGCAGAAGTTTTACCTCCTCATCCTCCTGACTCCAAACGCCTCTACACCGACCTCCGCTTTCACACCCCTGATGGACGTGCTCGCTTTGGGGCATATCACTCGCGAGGCTTGGCAGAACCACCAGATCCGAATTATCCTTTTGTCTTGACAACTGGGCGACTTTATGGTCATTGGCATACCCAAACCCGCACTGGCCGGATTGAAAAGATTCGCCAAATGCATCCCGAACCGTTTGTTGAGATTCATCCCCGTGATGCTGCAAAATTGGGGATTACAGATAACCAGTGGGTGGAGGTGCGATCGCGTCGCGGAAAAGCCAGGTTTCCAGCAAAAGTCACAAAGGCGATCGCACCTGGTACAGTGTTTGTCCCTATGCATTGGGGTGCGCTTTGGGCAGATAATGCTGAAGCTAACGCTCTCACCCACCCTGAGTCTTGCCCCGACTCACTCCAACCAGAATTAAAAGCTTGTGCGGTACAGCTACTGCCGATTAATGTTCATATCGAATTGCGTAACTTTCAACAAATACAGGGGTGTAAGGGTGTAGGGGTGTAAGGGCAAAACAAGTCAAAAGTATCAAGTCAAAATTCAAAAGTAAGTAGATAGGTGGAAATAAACCGAACTATGTTAAGAAATGTAAAGGGGCTAGTCTGCCCGTAGGGCATAGTCCTTGTTTTCCTCTCAGTAGCGGAGACGCTAGGCGAACACGCTTGTTCTGGTGACGACAACCGGCTGCAGGAAAGTTTCCCGACAGAGGCGACTGGCGTTCGCCCTTCGGGCGTGAAGGGTGTAGGGGAGCCGCTCTCAAAGGGCGCTTAGGCTTGGTCAGTCGGACGCTCACATTTTACATCTGAACAATTGAATGTTCTTTAAGCACTAAGTATTAAGCCGTAAATACATGATTTCCCAGAAATATCCGCATAATAAAATGTATCTTTTTTTGTGCTTTTTTTAGTAAAGCATGGTTTACACGTATAGGTACAAGATATCAGTTAATCAATACTATATTATGCATTGAAAGAATCGTTATCAACTGTCACCCTAAGAATGTTAAGCTGCTAGACATACACCACAGTATGTTTAGCTATAAAAACAATTCGTCAATAGTTAATAGTGTTTAAAATTCTTGACTATTGTTTATTGATGGTTTCTTAGCTTTAGCTATGCAAAAGAAAAAAGTGCCATTTCAACACAAAGGACAAATCGACAAAATATCCTTTTCCCATCCTAGAAATTTATCTTGGTGGTTTTTCTTTTTTCTTTTTGCTGTTAACTTTTTACTTCATAGGGGGGTGCAGCAGATGCGAAAGCTATTCAAGCGAATTGCAGAAAACACCAAAGATGATAAGTTTATGCACTTCATTGAAAACATAGAAGTGCTAGTATCCAAGTTGCTATCTCTTTTTATGGTGATAGTGATTGTGGCAGCAATTGTTGACCTGGGATTTTTTCTTTTTAAAGAGTTATTTTATACTCCTCATGGTGAGTTTAACGCAGTTTTATTTGAAATTTTTAGTTTATTCCTCAATATCTTAATTGCTTTAGAAATATTAGAAAATATCACGGGGTATCTAAAGAAACACGTTTTGCAAATTGAATTAGTTATTGTTACTTCATTAATTGCTGTTGCTCGTAAAATAATTATTCTTGACTTAAGAAAAGTAACAGGAATTGACATCATCGGTTTAGGTATTGCTATTCTTGCTTTATCAATCAGTTATTTAATTATTCGATTTAGTAACAAACAAAATGTTTAAAGTAGAGTGAAATATTATTATGTCAGAGTTTTTTGAGTTTGAAGCAGATTTTGTTGATTCCCTGCGTTGTATTCCTATGCAGGTGCGCCAAAAACTTGATATTTCTGGCATCAAGTTAAAGTTATCTGATTGGAGTCATTTGACGAAAGCTGATCGTGAAGCTTTGGTTGAATTACCTTGCTCTACAGAATCTGAAATTCAAACATACAAGGAATATCTCCAGAACCTGATTTTAGAACGCATTGGCACACTAGCCGCTGAGTTACCAATCGAACCACATCCAGCATGGTTAGATGCTAAAAGTGTACCAACAAACCTCCAGGAGAAAGCGAGAGAATTTGGTGTAACGCTTTCTCCTCAACAGTGGGCAGAATTAACCTCGTTACAACGTTTTGCCTTAATTAAACTTAGTCGTCCAGGACATGAAAATCAAAACTTTCCTAAAGCTTTAAAGGAATTTCATTTACTTTGAGGAGTCATTATTCATTAGTAACGCACCTGAAGAATTTAGAAAATTTGATATCATGTTACGATTTTTAAACTTATAGTGTTTAAGTCGGCCTGGAGGCTAAAAAAAATTCTATATTGGGATTGAAAAATTATAATTTTGCGGCACTAACACGAACAAACATAAATTAAAATTAACTAATGATTAATAACTAAAAAAGAAAATGAGTACTAAAAAAATTTTGATGCTCGTAGGAGACTATGTCGAAGACTACGAGGTGATGGTTCCCTTCCAAGCTTTGCAGATGGTGGGACATACCGTTCATGCAGTTTGTCCAGACAAAAAAGCTGGAGAAAAAATTAGGACTGCTGTCCACGATTTTGAAGGTGACCAAACTTACAGTGAAAAACCGGGTCACAATTTTATTCTTAATGCTTCCTTTGCAGAAGTAAAAGCGGAAAACTATGATGCGTTGGTTATTCCCGGAGGACGTGCACCTGAATATATCCGCCTCAATAAGCAGGTGCTAGAAATCACCCGCCATTTTGCCCAAACAAACAAGCCCATTGCTGCTATTTGCCACGGCTTGCAGTTGTTGGCTGCAGCTGATGTTTTGCAAGGCAAAAACTGCACTGCTTACCCTGCTTGTAGCACAGAGGTGTGGCGTGCTGGTGGTAACTATGTGGATGTTCCAGCTGATGAGATTGTCGTTGATGGTAATTTAGTCACAGCACCAGCATGGCCTGCTCATCCCCGTTGGTTGGCAGAATTCCTTAAAATACTGGGTACTAAGATTGAGCATCTGGAAATGGCTGCTGTTTAGCTAGCACTTCAAACAATTTAGGTATGAAATATTATATTGTAAACTTATAATAGTCAATTGTCAAGGGTAATACTGACCAACATTGTGTAAAACTCTATGTTTATTTTGATTTTTTTAATTTCTCATTGATAAGCAGTGACTGAAGCTATAGTGGATTTAGCAATTTTGCTGTTGTGGCCAGGCTTAAGTCCTACCGCCCAATTGTTTGAAGAAATACTTTAGAAACACCCTGTAACTCGATGACAGGTAAAAATGCAAGACAGAATGCAATCCTGCGGCAAGTGTCTGGTGTTGGAACCTATGCTGGATCGGAAACTCGCTACTCGCTGCTTCCCAGTCAAGAGGTAGTCATTGGACGTGATCCCAGCTGCCAAGTTGTGTTAGATGCCATGTCATATCGCATGGTATCTCGTCGCCATGCGGCTGTTCGCCCTCTGGCTTCATCTCCAGATGCTCGATCTAGTTGGTTAATCTGTGATTTGGCTAGTGCCAATGGTACGTACTTAAATGGACAACGATTGCAGGGTTGTCAGCAATTGATGAACGGAGATAGCATTACTCTGGGTCATGATGGTCCAGAATTTGTTTTTGAGTACGAACAAAACCACGAACAAGCCACTGCGATCGCCCCACCAGCAGCGACACCACTTACCCCAGCAAATAGTTATCCAACACCAACCTCGGCGTATTATCGACCTCCCTCAAAAACACCAGATGCGCTTAGCTTCACTCAACTGTTTCCGATTATTTCTACTGGCAAAGATTTAACTAGTAAAGCTTATCTGATACCGGGAGTTCTCACAGTTGTCTTCGTGGTACTTATGTTTGCCACGGTCGGTCAACCACAAGCCAATCAAGTCATAGTCGCAATTTATATAGCCTCTGCTGCTTACTACTTTATTTATCAGTTGTGTGGTAAACCAAAGCCTTGGTGGGTGCTGTGTTCATCGGCATTGACGACGGCAGTGATTTTACTGACTCCCGTTTTGGATTTGTTTATCTTTGTGTTTCGCGGTCTGTTGCCTGGTAGTTTGCCCTCAGAACAGGAGTCCATTACTTTAACAGAGTTGCTGGTGCGAATGTTTTTTGGCGCTGGCTTGATGGAGGAATTACTCAAGGCAATACCTTTACTGATGGCGTTTATGATTGCTAAGGTAGTCCCGTCACCGTGGCGGGAACGCATCGGTATCGCCGAACCTCTTGATGGTATTCTACTGGGAACAGCTTCTGCTGTGGGCTTCACCCTGTTGGAAACATTGGGACAATATGTGCCAACTATTACTCAAAATATCTCAGCACAATCGGGCTTAGAAAGTGGTCAACTTGTGGGCTTGCAACTGCTGATTCCACGAATTCTCGGTTCTGTTGCCGGACATATGGCCTACAGTGGGTATTTTGGCTATTTTTTCGGTTTGGCTGTACTCAAACCCTCTAAAAGTTGGCAAATATTGCCAGTTGGTTATCTGACAGCAGCCGGATTACATGCTTTGTGGAATACAACGGGAATTTTTAACGGTTTGCTGTTGGTGATTGTTGGGGTTTTGTCTTACGCCTTTTTAATGGCAGCTATTCTCAAAGCTAGGGTGCTTTCACCAACGCGATCGCAAAACTTTGCTACCCGTTTTCTTGGACGTAAGTAATGAGTGCAACAAGATGATGAGGGAGATGGCGGATGATTGATTTATAGTCCACTCTTGTGTCTACAATCGGCTACTGTTGCTGCACTCCTCTGAGTATTTGTATTTTTATATACATTGGCTTGATTGGGAACTCGCTACCAACATATTAAGTCAGACATTTTGTGTCTCAATGAGAAAAACCCTGCATTTTTAGATAAACAACAAAATTATCGCTCTTCTGGCAAGGTAAGTTTTCCTCGCTCGTTGAAGAGGAGCAGGAAACAGGGAACAAATCTTAGACTTCTTCTTCAATATTCTTTAGTTCATCAAGTGCATGGTAAGCAACTGCCAAACTTACCTTTGCCTTCTCAATTTCAGATAGATTTGTCCACTCACGATTGCCGACGTGATCTACAACTGAGTTTACATTTTTCTGTTCACCGCTCCTCATTGCGTAAGCGAAAGGACGCGCCATAACTAAAAGATCATCTGTTTCCCAATTAGGTAATACAGATTTTACACAACTTACCAGTTGTTCACCCTTAGATTGCCCTGAATGAAAAATTTCAGCAGCTTTGTGGGCAATTTCCTTTATCCAATCTTGAGGGACACTGGCGGCAAAGCCTGCTTGTAAATTTTTTTGAAGATTCGCCAAGACAGTAGATTTTGTAGTAATTTTGTACTGCTGAGAATTCAAATTATTATGCCAAAGCGTATCCAAGCAATTATAGAAAGCTTGGGAACGTTCTGCCAGTTCCTCATCAAGGACGTCCTCAAACTGGAACTGTTGTTCTAGTTGTGCAAAATAGTTTTCTGATTGTTCATCTGCGGGATTCCAAGGATATGTAGCATCCTCTGGTTCAAGCAGTGCTTCTAAAAGCTGGAAATCAACTTGAGACACCAGGGAAGGAGAAGTTTTTGATTTGTTGATTTTCTTAACCATTATCGCTCGCTCCGGGTTAATTATTTAGTGTACATACACAGCTACAACTGCCAAAATGTCATTTCCGCAAAAAGAACGCCGTTCTACCAAAAAGTACTGGTTTATTTAGCTATATTTCAATGGGAGAAAATCAGTGTTCCCAATCCTTATCCTGGGGAATGATCAATGATGAACTCCCAAGGTTGACTTCTGGTACTGCCAAACTTTAACTGCATGCCAGACTGTAACGGAACTTCCTGACGATGGATTTGTTGCCAACCATTAGATCGAAACACCCAGGTTGTCCCGTAGGTGGACAAATCTTGCAGATAATAGGTTCGTACTGCTGTTGCTCCTGTCAGACTATTTCGACATAATATCTCAGCATGGCGTTTTGAAACCGAAGGCTCTGGAATGACAATATCATTATCTCCGGTGCGTCCAATGCGCGTGATTCCAGGTCGCAATAACGAAGTTTTACCTCCAGGGGAGAGCGATCGCAAACAAGCATTGGAAACCAAAGAAGCGATTCCCGGAATAGAAGTTTCTGGGAGTTCTGTGATCCCCTCATCAAAATTTTTTATCAGTTCTCCATCGTAATCTGGATGCAGGTAAAGAATCGGCAATGTCCAAGCGGGTTGATTGAACCTGTAAACTATTAATAGCTGTTGCCTTGCTTCTGCCACAGCTTCATCAATTGGCAGTCGCTTTCGCAAACCTGTAGCAAAAGCTTGAATAAAAGTCTGGCTTTCTTGGGATGCTATTTCATCACGCATCGCCAAAACTGCAGGCAAACCTTGACGTATCAGCACTTCTGCTAAACTGCTGTGAGGAACAGCCTGGTGATTAGCCGCTGCTGGTTGTGCTCCCCAACAAGCATTGAAAACTGCCAGCTTCACACCTGTACGAGTCAAAACTTGGGCTAATTCCATGCCATTGAGGGTCATACCCGGTCGCAAAAATAACAAACCTCCGTCTGGTCCTTGCAGACCGTGACCTGCGTAAAACAAGACGTTGTATGCCTTAGTTTCTAGTTGTTGAATTAACTCAATAGGGGTTGGTTGCAGGAGTGTCTTCACCATACACGGTGCATAGCCACTGTTATAGTTTGCTACAATAGAACCATTGGAAAGGGTTTGTTCTAGTATATTGGCTTCTTCATTAAGTTCTAGATGCTTTTCATCTTCACCCAAAACCAACAGTATATTTAACCCCTGTTCTGAGCGTAAATACGGTAGAGGTTCGACTTCACTAGTGGTACGACTAAAAAGTATGTGTTGCGACAGAGAAATAGCAGATTGACCAGGTTCGCGCTGCATAACTTCCCAAGGCAAGGCAATCAGATTCGGATCACGAACTTCCAGTCGCACGCGCAAACGCGTATGCTGCCCCATAGCAATGCCACGACTGCGTTCAAAGCTATTGAGAATTGATCCGTCAAATACCCAACCCCACAAGCTAATTCCCAAATATTGCATCAAACGAGCAGTGTAACTGGTGGGTTGACCCGAAGTTGGGGCAACAAAATCCAGAGGGAGAGGACTTGCCGAATTGGGTGTTGCTCCTGGGGAAATATCTAAGCGGCTGTGACCAGCAAACATTTCCTGCCACTCAAGCCATGCTTGAGTTAGATGTGGAGGCCATACACAATCATGTAAAACATAGCCACTGGGGTAAGGAGCATTCACCACCCAAATGGCGAAACTGTCATTGCCGGTATTGATGAGACGGGCGATCGCCAAGTTAAGGGATGGCATGGATTCGTTAGTCTTGGTTAATCTATAGAATCAAATAATTTCAAATAACAATTTTCAAAGGCAAAAATTTTTACCTTTCGAGTTTTTGATTTAAAGTTATATCATCTATACTATTTCAGGCTTCTACCAGTTTATCGAGTTTTTGACGAAGTGCTGCTCTTCGGCTAACAGGTGTCACCTAGTTTAGCCAGTTATCTGTTATCAGTTTTTGTTAACAACTCTTAAGAGTTGACCCTCCGCGAGATCTCATTGCTCAAGCACAGAGTTTGGCACAGACTCAGTTGTTGATTCTCCATCAGGAGGTGTGGAAGTGTCTTTTGAGGGCTGACAGAATCTTGCCACTTCTGGTTGAGCTTTGGGAATATTCAATGACTTGAATTTGGAAAATGAAATTTTCACTTCATCCCCTGGCTTGAGTAAAGGTTTTTTTGCTGTAGCAGAAGTTGGTTGTGAGTTTGATGGACTTGGTTGCCCGATAATAGAGCAGACTCGCAAATACACACTCGCGTCTTTCTGTGTTTTTGGTGTCTGAAGAATTTGCAAAACACTACCATTTGGGGCGATCGCACCTTTTGGGGGCGAGGTTGTTGTTGTGAATTCTATTTCCCTGTTAGTTTGAATCACCCTTGCTGCATCCACACTATCTTTACTCGAATTACCCGAACTGTCTTGAGAACCACTTGTCATCGGTAGTGGTGTAGGTTGTGTGCTGTCCTTTAGACTTATTTTTGGTAAGAATTTGAGAGGGAGTAACTCTTGACCCCACAGGAGGTATGCCAACGCCAACAAACCGCTAACAGCAAGCAGAAGAATAATAATGATTTGTAGCGGTACTTTTAGACTTTTGACGGGCTTGCTTATTGGCATTACTTGAGTTTTCTGATTTCTACCCACAGGTGATGCAACTAGTGGCGTTTTGATCGCAGTGTTAGAAGCTATTGGTAATGTAGAGAGGTTAGCAAGAGAAGATTTGAGGATTGATTTTGGTTCTGAGTATTTAACTTGGCAGTGTACTAGCGCGATCGTGACATTATCGTGTCCATTTTGAATATTCGCTATTTCTACTAATTTATCTGTGACTTTTGCTATGTCATAATTTTCAGTAAGAATGGGTAAAATTTCTGTTTCCCAGTATTGATCTACGCGGTCAAAGTCACTCAAACCGTCAGAGCACAACAGAAAAACGCTATCTTCGTCGAGAAGAAATCGTTGTGACGTCGGATGCAATGAATTACTAGCACTCATGCCTAATGCCTGCACCAAAGACCCTGATGCTCCCTGTTGCACTGCATCTCGGTATGTGGCATAGCCCAATCGTACCTCACGAGAAGCAACATCGTCATCTAAGGTCACTTGATAGCAACCAGAGCGTGTAATCCAGTAAGCACGACTATCACCAACGTGAGCAATGTACATTTGATGAGCAATGGGCAATGCCATCACTAGGGTTGTGCCCATGCGTTGACGCCCTTGCCGATGTTCGTCGTCGTTGCGCTCACTGATGATGTCATTAGCTGCTGCGGTTGCGCCTTCTAACTCCGCAAGTACAATAGATGAGTCTATATGCTCAGAAGGCAATTTCGTCAGTTCATGCAGCTGTTGTTGAATCGTTTCAATGGCTAAAAGTGATGCAACATTGCCTCCCTCGTGTCCACCAATGCCATCACAGACAATAGCTAAAGCTGTTTGTGATGGTGGTTTGCTGACAATACTGCCACCAGGAGGGTAACAAGCATCTTCATTACGTTGGCGACTTGGTCCTGTGTCAGTCTTGGTGACTATTTTGATAAGAGGTGTTTGGGTTTGCCCTAATTGTGTCAACCCCCTGTCTATAATGGCAACGAGTTGCTCACCAGAGTGTATTTCTCCAGCAATCAGAGAACGACAAATTTCACTCAAAAATTCGGCGATCGCTCCTTTGGCTTGTGGCTGCAACTGCTGCCAAAATTCCCCGAGTTGGGGTAAACCAGGCGAAGTTTGATTGTCTTGACGCAATTCCAATAAGCGTACTAAAGACCCTTCTATCCTGACTAACTCTGGGTTCAGTAAGCTAGAGGCTACGCCTTCACTCGCCAGAGGTTGCCACAGATTAGCTATCTGCCACAGCAAATTCAGTTGGCGTATTGATGTTGCGTTACGCCAAGCTGTGGTTAACTCGTAAGCAATCTGGACTTCCAAGGGTTCTGTACTGTCTAGCACAGAAAGCGGAGGTTTTTCTAAAAGTAATATTTCTTTGTGATAAGTGTCCCCACTTATTGGCATAATTCCATACACTTGCGGTACATGCAAGCGGTAGGGAAATAGCCGCAAGTAAGGTTTTATTGCCTGTGCATGTTCTCCATTTGGCGTTTGAGGTAACAAACCGGGCTTGGTATCCAAAACAAGCGCCTTGCTGATAACCAAATAGCGATCGGCTAATAATTCTCCGGCATTAGCCAAGCTTTCCCCCTCTGCCACAGCCCAGAGGAATCGTTTAGGCAGGGGTGTGGAGCATCGTAGGCAAAATTTGTGTGTCAGGGGGTTTGGAGCTTGACAAAGTTCATTTGGGCAGTAGAGCGTTGCCGCATCATTTTCCATAGTCTTCGCACCGATCAGCGGATTGGCATTTTTTCAACAGCATTGGCAGCGGCACTGTTGACCGCTCATATCTTTTGGATCACGATTTTAACTTGTGAACAAACTTAAGATGCTAAATTTTTGGAAAAGTTTGCTTAATGATAAAAATAGATATTTTTCAGTTGGTAAGCAATGCCACCCACTGGACTGACTCACAGATACTTTAACTGGATAAGGCATACAAGCTATTGTTTATTTTTCAACATACAGCATTCCCAAATTAGTCGTGAACTCCAAAAGCCACCACAAAGATTATTCTGAGCGAGAATTTTCTGGTTCACAAACAATAATAAAATAGCTGTAGCAGGCTGAAAACCACTCTCCGATGGGAAAGTCATGTCACTTGGTCATAGAGTCCTAGGATGATTACAGTTGTGTCTTCAAAGAACAGATGTTGGCACCAGAGCTTACTTCACCAAAATTTCATACCTTTACCTAGATAACTTTGTGAAAGCTTCATACCTCCCCTCTTCAGGATTCTCTTTAGAAAAAACTGTGTTTTCAGTCACAAGTTTTTTCATTTGCTTTTTTTTATGACATATCTCAAGGTGTGCAGAGTGTCAAGTAGGTTTATTTTACACTTTACACCCTTGTTCAAAGAAATTATTCCATCAGAAAGAGGAGATAAGTGAGCTTTTTCTCTAATTTATAGGTAGGTGGTAATCAATTAACTTTAGTTAAGACCAACAGGTAAATTAAAGGACGTCTTGCTAGTTACTATTAGCTTTTCACAGTGACTCCTCTTTTGGGTTATTGATTACATTACCATTGCTAATGAAAATTGCACATATTTAAGAATTTGGTGAATCCGAATGGTAGATAACAAAGAAAAAGAAACTCATCGTGCAGTGAACCCTGGTGACGTCATTTCTGAAGAGCCAGAAACAGTGGAAGAAAAAAAACAACAACTTGCCGTTGATTCTCCAGATATCACAGGTGAAGAAATTGAAGTTCCGGCTTATGTTGCCGTTAAAGAGCCAGATGGTGAAGAAAAGGCTCTTCATCACGTTAAAGATGCAGAAGAAATCTCAGATGTGATTCGCCAAGCACGAGTAGACGATGAAGGAAATAGAATTTGGTGATAGATATTAAACGGTCAGCAGTCAGCGATTAGCTCTGGTGGTAGCTTTCTGCTGCCGTTTTCTATTTAAAAATTTATGAATACTATTCAGTTGAATTTTTAGACACTTTCTTATAAGTTATCAAGTCATTAAACAGACGAGATTTTGCACTAATAAAAATTGATTTAATTTAGTCACTCAGTATTAAACCAAAAGTTCTTTATTGAGAAAGAAAACTCAAGATAAATCACACAATTTTCTTGCGTATGTTTTTCTCTTGTATAATTTTATATCCATATCTGCAAGATGTGAGCCTCCAACCGGCGTGGCTAGTACAGGGTGGCGTAAATCAACCAACCATTAAACAGCTAATACCAACCAAACAGAATTTTACTTGTTGTTTCTTATTCTGCCACTAAATAGTAGGTTTACTTCTGCCCAACTGTACTAGGCCTTGGCAACATATAAAAAAATCTACAGAATTTATCTTCCTTGATTTGCGATCCTTTTTTACGTCACCGTAAAAAGGATCGCAAATCAAAAGTTTGATGACCTTAGACAAAGTTCATCCAAGCAGCGAATTCCGTGGCTGATTTATGGTGGGCTGTACTAAGACGCTGAGCGAGCGTAAATTGATAAAAACGGTATACTGCAGAGCAGCTTACAATTTTCGAGGTTTGTTATCACTCAGTACTTGTTTTCACTTACAACTGCTCACACGCCATTACCTTCTGTATTTTCCTCAGATGCAATTTGGGGTAGTCCCATGCTGTAATTAGTGACGCGTGCGGAAAGATTGTAGCTGACTTCGCCTTTTTGCAAGAGCGATCGCAGAAAATGCTCTAAGTCTGAGCCAATCCGGCGTAAATTATAGTCTGTCAGGTCTGCCCCACTAGATCCTTCTACCAGTTCATCAAACTTGCGATAAACCTTTTGCAGAGCATCTTCATTCCAGTTGAACTCGTTGTCTGGGTCAACATCTAAGGTTAAAACCTGACTACTGGGAACGAGTTCTCCGTCCTGGTCTATTTCGCCGGCAAAAATCCTTATGTGCCGGGTTGTGGACTTAAGCAGCATCGGGTTATCCATTGGCGGTTTTATTTAGGGGTTAATCGCGCTCTCAATCATTGTAGACGGAATTCTTAGCGAGAAGAAATCATGCCTGTCTGACGAGCATAAGCAAAAATACCTCCTGCGTCAATCACTGGTCCAACTTCTCCTAAAGGTTTGAGGTTGTATATCTGACCAAGAGTGTGATTAATCAATTGATTGCTTTCAAAATCTATTGATACTTCATGACCAGTCTCAAATTTGTCACATAATCTTTCTTGTGATTCCCAAGGATAAAGTTCTCCTGTAGCAGCACAATTACGGAAAAAGATGCGGGCATAAGACTCGGCAATCACTGCTTTGACGCCGCTTGCACCCAAAGCTATGGGGGCATGTTCCCGTGAGGAACCGCAGCCAAAGTTTTCTCCTGCCACAATGATGGGGTAAGTTGTTTTCATTTCGCCTGGAGGGATAAATTTGCCGTAACGGTCTGGTAAACCAGCTAAAGCATAACTTCCAAGCTTTTCGTATTCATCTGGTTTGGAAGGAACTAAGGTAAGATATTCGGCTGGAATAATTTGGTCTGTGTCTATGTTGTCGTCCAAAATGAAAATTTTACCCCTAATTACTTTGGTCATTTCAGTTTCCTGCATTTTTCAATGAATAAATTGTACATTTAGTAATTTTACGGAATTATGGTACAGCAACGTCTGGCTATCATTATATAGGAAATATTCAGCGGATTCACTTACGTGTTAACACCAGTTTTACAGTAACAACTCAAACTCTTATTGACTTCCAGATAAAGTTGATGTAAAAAGCTTTAAAAAGCTTGAACAAGTTCTTACAGAAACTTTATTGCATGGAATCCTAAAAACTGAATAATAGTTATGGTTTACTTGAACCATAGCTATTGCAGAAAACTGAAACACCAGAGAGTGAAAATCAAACCTGAAGATAAATTAGGAGAGTAAAATGCAATAAGATTGTTTCCCGACAAACAAGGATTGTTAATTCCGACACTTTGAAAGTCAAAAAAGTATAAAGAATTCTTGCTTGAAAAATAGCAGATCACCCAAATTACCTCTTAGTACAAGGAAGTCTAAAAGCTATGAACTTTGAAGCATTACCACGGCAAGTAAATAGTGTCGATGTAGGTGTTTATGAGTGCGAAATTCACCTGAAATTCCGGTTGATAGAAGAAAAAAGTTTGTTGAGCGATCGCGACCAACTTTTGCAGGTTCTGCTAGACGCTTTAACCGAGGGTTCTGACGACTTTTTAGAAACCTTGCAAGCAAATGTCAAGGCTCAAGAAGTTTCTGAGTTCAAAGCTTCACCGCAAATGAGACGCCAATTGATGCGCTTACGCAACTCTGCTGAAGCTAGTTAATACTTAAGTTTGTGTCACCCTACTAATGGCAGATTGTGCATTAATTTTTCCTATTGACAGATTGTTCTAATAATGACTTGGCTTGCTTAACCATCCCCCACAAACCATAGCGCTGGGGCTTATAATAGTCCTCACCCTTAGCACTACGGAAACAATGGGTGCCTACTTTAATGTTGTATTCATGCTTTGCTTTTATAACAGGGTTGTGGTTAGTAAAAATTAGATTTCAGTGTAATTCCTCTATCCGCATTATTCCTCTAAGATATCGAAGGAGCTTGAAGAAAACCTGAGAATTTTACTTTAAAAAAATAAAAATAGAGGAAAACAGCGAAACCTGAACAAATTAGTGTTGTTAGGAGATTTTCCTTTTTCTCAATGAGTTAAATAGAATCTGTTGTACTTAAACTCAAACGTGTTAGAATTAATTCCCCTTAGTCTAAATGGAAAAAATTCAGCGTTAAAGTTGTCATAGATCAAGATCGTTCAGTAATCTACAGATTGCTACGCTCACGCTCGCAACGAGGCACATACCAAACGTATTCCCAAAGGGGTAAACGCGCTGGGAGCCGTCCATAATTGCGGTATGGTGTAAAAAGCTGTATTTCGGACGAGTATGAGCTGTAAGACTTCAGAAGGGAAACCCAAAAAAGCAAGCCCAGCCCGAGAATCCCATCCGCTTTTAGCGGTGGGAGTCTCAACTCAAAAATTGGGGATGTAAGAAGCAAAATCTTATGGTGGCTCTGCGACTTTTCAGAACGCAGAGCCTCAATGTTACTTTGCAAGACCGTGTTCTAAAGCAAAACGAACTAACTCTGTACGGCTATTGGTACCAGTTTTACTGAACAAACGGCTAACATACTTTTCTACATTTCGGACACTCGTTTCTAGACGGCGAGCAATTTCTTTATTCATCAACCCCTCAGCTACTAAGTTTAAAACACTTTGTTCTCTGGGCGTTAAATCAATACTAAAAGGTGCTGGGGATTGAGCTATTGCATTTCTTTGAGTTAACAAAGCTTTGATTTGGGCAATCTGATTAGCCAGTTCGGTAATATCTGGCGTATCACCTTCTTCTGTTGGAGTTGGAGTTCTGGCGGTGCGCCGTTCCAGTAAATTTTCCACAATTGCCACAAGTTCATCTGGATCAAACGGCTTGGGTAGATAGGCGTCAACGCCAGCTTGATAACCTTGGATGCGATCAGTTGTCATGCCCTTAGCAGTGAGAAATATCACTGGTAGCGATCGGAAGCGAGGATCGTCCCGCAGTTGTTTGAGAAACTGGTAACCATCCACCTGAGGCATCATAATATCAGAAATGACTAAGTCTGGTGTATTTTGCTGCATCATCTCCCAGCCCTGTCGGGCGTTACTGGCAACTTGAACGCTAAAACCGCTCTCTTGCAAATAGTCTTTTACGGCTTCACGCAATCCTGGTTCATCATCTACCAGTAACAATTGTGCTGCCATTTACCGTTTCCTTTGCGCTACTTTTCTCCAATTTAGCGAACTTGAGTCACACTGGGCTACTGGCAAGATGGGGAGATTTGCTTTCAAGAAACACGCTTAACGCTTAACGCTTAACGCTTAACAACGTCTCAAATCCTTACTAATGACTAATGACAGCCTTAACGAGTTAACTTTATTTGTACCGACTTACTTAGCTTTTTTGCTGTTGCTAACGCTATTAATGAGATGCCAAGAGGGAAAGAGACTTTAGACTCAAATCCCAGTAAATTTTCTAAGATTTTTGTCGTCACTGACTGATTCTCTAGTTCGCCTACTGGGTAAGGTTTGCGTAACCACCGACTATAAAATAAGGCAATGGGAATAAGACTGGCTCCGAAATAACGGCATTTACTTACATTGAAGTAAACAGATAATTTCTTGATTAATTCTTTGCGATGATAGCGGCGATAATGAGCAAGCATTTCATCGTGATAACCAAAGAGCCATTGTAAAGCTGGTACAGAAATACCTATTAATCCATCTGGTTTGAGTATATCTGAAAACTTTTTTATCACTGCCTGGTCATCTTCAATATGTTCTAAAACATCATTAGAAATGATAATATCGTATTTTTCTGGTGCTGTGTAGTCTTCAATAGTCGTGTGATAAAGATTGAGATTTTTAATACTATTTTCTAGTTTTAACTTTTGTGAAAGCCTGATAGCTTCTATGTCTATATCCAAAGCATCTACTTGCCAAGTTGAGTTTTGCGATAGCAAGATGTTCATTTCTCCCGAACCACATCCCGCATTTAAAACTCGCATTTTTGGTGTTTGAGGTAACCAGTTCATTAAAATTTTGTACTTGGTTAAAGAATAGCGATCGCTAGAACGAGCTAAATAATCAGCCAGCTTGTAATTTCTATCTTCTGATGGTTTCATAAAACTCCGAAAAGTAAATAAATTCTCCTTTACTTTGCAGCCAAATCAAATATTTTTCCAGACGTTCAACCATTTCTTTTCCGGAGTGTTTAGTAATATAAGTTGGCATCCTAAAATGGCTAATATCAGTAAATTCCCACGGATGAAAATAAAGACTTATGTAACGGTCATTTTTGAGAGTCAGTTGAGAACCTAATTTGATTAACGATAAGGGAAAATTTTTAAAGCTTAACCAGAACAAAGGAAATCTGAGGAGGGGTGTAACTGAAACAGGAATATTAACTAAGTTGTTTGAGTAAAAGGCTGTTCTTGGTTTAAAAAAGTTATTGTATCTTCCTGGGATGTAAGTAGGATTCATGGACGAGTTATATTTGTATCCTGCTTTTACTATCTCTGTATCATCTACTTTTTTCAGTCTAGGCATCCTGAAACCAAGAACTTTCTGGCTGGTTATTTCTTCTAAGGCTTGCCGTGACTTATTTAAATCTTCTAATAAAAAAGTGCAATGATCAAAACCATGAGAAGCTATTTCATGTTTTTGGGAAATTTCTTGGATGAGGGCTTTGTAATAGATAGCAAATCTAGCTGTGACAAAAAACGTGGCTTTGATATTTAATTTTGTTAAAACTTGAAGAAGTTCTTTTAAGCCTTTGTAAGAAGTTTCCATTTTTACTGTTTCTTCAATTTTTTCACCATATTCCTCTGGAATATCAAATTCTTCTAAATCAAAGCTCAATAAAATCATGCTATTCATATTTGTTTAGTATGAGATCACGGTAGACTATTTGCAATAAATCAAAGAACATTTCTATGGAATGCTTCAATAATTTAACTTGTGATTTTTTATGTAAATGTTTTTTAGAAACGACAACTGGAATTTCCCCAATAGTATATCTTTTCTTTTTGGCTAAATATAGCAACTCTACATCAAAGGCAAATCCGGGGATTATTTGAGTTTTAAATAAATCTTTGGCTGCGTATCTGTCAAATCCTTTGATTCCGGCTTGCATATCGGTAAAATTCAAATTTAAAAGACTTCTCGATATCAAATTAAAAATTCGACCAGCCAGTATTCTCCGAAAATTAAACCCGTTGTTTTTTTCGGGGGTGAGATTTCTACAGCCAATAACAATATCAAAATCTGCTAGTTTTGCTACCATCAAATCAAGGTAGTCTAAAGAGTAAGCTAAATCTCCATCGAAAAAGCAAATATAGTCGCTATTGGCATATAAAACTCCGGTTTTTACGGCATATCCTTTGCCACGATGAGCTTTATAAGAAAGTAACGAAATCTGCTTACTATTGAACAATGTGATTTGACTTTCTAATATTTCTCTAGTTCGATCAGTTGAGCCATCGTCAACAAAAATAAAATCGTACCAAGGTTTATTGACAGCAAATTGAAGAACTGAAGAAAAAGTCGAAACTATACATTGTGCCTCGTTATAAACGGGCACAATTATGGAAATTGTGTTCATTATTATCAAGCACTCCTCACATATTAATAAGTACATCTAATTCAGCTGTCGGGCATTAAAATTGCACTTTTTTTGTCCTGGATTCCTGACACTAGGGCATTCTAGTAGGAAAAAAATCAACAGCTAATTAACGCATGACCATATCTATGTATGGTTATGCGACTAGGGATATACTTATTTCTACCTAGCATACCAACCTTGTTTCGATTAGTTAATAGGTTAAAATAATCAAATCTTAGAAAAAAATGTCGTCGTGATGACTACAAAATGCTTTTTTTTTGGATGTGCAACTCAAAAAGAACTCAGAAATCAGGATTTATGCTGGCTTGGAGAATTCTTATTCGACTTGCACCCAAGGAAAAGAATATCACTGTAAGGACGGCGTGAAGGCATAGGCACGACAGTTGGATCTAACCCAGCATTACGAATAGCTTGGAGCGATTCTTCGCTATCCATAAAAAATATACCAGCACCTTTGGTAGGACCAAGCTTAGTCATGAGCCATTCTTGGGCATAGGTTATAGTATATTTCCACTGGGGGCGATGGCTGTGGGTTTTCCAAATCAGCACACCGTTTGGTTCCAAAGCACAAGCAATACTTGCCAGAATTGCACGTTGGATGTCAGGGGGAATAAGGTACATAACATCGGCAATAGTGACAGCGTGGAAGGAAGTATCTGGCAAAACAGTGGCGTCACCAACTTTAAATTGGATGTTACCTCTGTTGCCAACAGTACCTTGTGCAGCGGCAATTTTTTTCGCGTCAATGTCAATGCCAAGTACCTGTCGCTGGGGACTGGTGATGGCAAGTAAGTTACTCAGTAAACCGTGACCACAACCTATATCAAGAATTCTACCCTCCTTTGGTACGTAAGACTCTAACTGATATAAATTACTCAAAAACAGGCGAGTGCGGACAAAAAAGCGATCGCTCAATGGCAGCGGATCATACAGTGCAACTAGTGTGCGCAAAATATTGTCAGTCACGGCAAGATTCCTTGCTTGTAGTGATGTGCTTAATGCTTAACAAGTTCCATAAACCAACCGGGTGGATTAATAGGAATTGTTACCTTAGTTCCTGTTGGTGCTTCAATAAACTGCCTTGAATAGTTCTTGAATTTTAAGTCAGCAAATGTATGATAACGCCAGTCTACTACAATACCAGCAAGCATAATCACCAGAGCAATTCTAGCGGTTAACTGTAGCTGACGGGGTCTTGTTGCACCTAACAGCCAAGTTAATATTGTCACAAACGCAACTATCGGTATAAACCAGTACCGAACACCAGTTCCAGGACGCCACAGAAGCGACCACTGAGGTACAGTTTCGCTGACTACTGGAGACAAAAGCGACATACCAAAAACTCCAGCAGCAAAGATAGAGAAAAGTCGAAGTTCTAAAGGGGCTTTCAGAAGGCAGTAAACGAATGCGGCGCTTCCAGCGATAGCGATTAAAACTGCTATTATGCTGTACCCAAAAGAAATAGAACTGATCAATTTACTGCCTTTTTGTCCTATCAAAGCAGCTAAGAAAACTTGACTCGCAAGGATTTTGGCGAATAGCTCTGGTGTTGCCCCTAAAGGAGTGTGAAAACGGCTAGAATTCCCAGTTAGTAGAATAGCTATACCTTGAACTACAGCACCTGCACTTAAACCTAAGAGTAAAAGAAATGACCATTTCTTACGACGTAACCACAAAATAATTGCAGCAATAGGAGCCAGCAAAACCGAGAAAGGTCCACTTAATCCTGACAACATGATGACTGCGATGTCAAAAATTTGCCATACTAGAAGGCGGCTGGGTGTTGCTAACACGACCATGCAGGCTAGTATTGCCAAGTGCCAGTGTGCATTAGTGATGTTGGCATGAGTTTCAAAAGAGTTGGGTAAGGCTAAATACAGAAATCCCAAAAACAACCTAGTCTGAAGGTTTGGTATTAACTGCGAGAAGCGCACCGAAGCAATAAGATTAACTGGCAGAATTTGAATAACAATTGCAGTTAGATTGAAGATGAAGGGTGCCCATACCAGTGGGAAAATTTGCACAAAAGCAGCTGTCAGCCTGGAAATAGTTTGGAAGTAGCCACCCTTAGGCAAAAATAGGGATTGGATTATCCCAAGATTGTAAGCCTCAGCATACCAGCACTTGCCATCTTCAGCCCAAAATTGTGCATTGAAAAGTGCATCTGGTCTTCTGGAAACCAGAATTGCAAAAGCAGTTATAAAGATGAAAACTTGAAGACGCCAGCCAGCATGCAGCTTCATTTGTTGTTTATTGATTTGTTGTAGTAAGCTGTTCGGGATTTTACCATTTGGCTTGGTAGTCTGGTGTCAATCCAGAATTTTAAATCCCTACAACGACTCAATTATCTTGGCATTCTCTGGCAACTTCGCTTCTTTTTGCCCAGCCGCACGTGCGATCGCTGTGTACAATCCAATAGGAGTACTCACTAAATCTACAAGGCTGGCTTTTCCTGCTAAAGCTTTCACGCTGTCTTTTGGTAGTTCCTTCAATAACCACCGTCCCAATAGATAAAAGCATTCGCTGAGTGTGATGTCCCGCATTAAATCCACACCGTGAAGTTCATGCAAATAGCGATTTGAGCGTCCGTAGCGCCGCCATTGACTTTCTAGTTCCTTAAGTGTCGCGCGGTGGCGGTGCTTCACAATGGCATTGGGGGCAAATTCCAAACGTCCAATTTTTTGTTGCAAAATTCGCCAACACATATCAGCATCACCACCACTGGTTAGGTAGGGACGAAACAAACCTACTTGTTGCAAAGCTTGGCGTCGAATTGCTAAATTTGCTGTTTGACCGTAGGGACAGAAGGGATGAGCAAGAGTGTGCTTTTGCGACAGGGTTTCTTGGCGGTCTGCGTGCTGTTCTAGCAGGGTTTTTCCTGGTAGCGCCAAAATCTCACCGGCGACAAGGACAATATCTTGGTTGACAAAAGGAGCAATTAATGCATCTAACCATTCTGGTTCTGGACGACAATCTGCATCGGTAAAAGCAAGTATCTCACCAGTTGCGGCACGAATGCCAGCGTTACGGGCGGCGTAGGAACTTTGGATCTGGTTCTCGCTTTTGGGACGAATAGTGATTTGGCTATTTTCACTCGCTTGTTGAAGTAAGGCAAAAGTGCGATCGCCACTGTTATTATCTACCAGCAAATACTCTACCTGGTGTTTTGGGTAAGTTTGAGCCGATAGACAACACAGCAACTCTGGTAAATCTGGCTCACCGTTATAAACAGGTATAACCACCGATACCTTTGGCAAGAAGGTATTAGTGGTTCTTTCAACTGGTTCATGATTCATAGTCTTGAGATTTTGGATTAAGAATTGAGGACTGTAAGTTGTTTTATTAACAGCTAAGCACTCATCACTACTTACTAACTACTGTCCTTTGTCCAATATTTTCAATCCAAAATCTAGAAGCTTAGCTAAAGTTTTAGATTTCCGGCGCGATTACTCATTGGTTGTTGCTGCGACTGTTGATTTTGTTGCATAGGTTGGGCAAAGTTGTTACTAGACAGAGCTGCTAGCGCACGCGCGTATTGAGGATCACTCTTAGTTCCAATCAAATCTGGATTTGCTGCGAGTTGACGCTGTTGTGCCTCTGTCAGATCTAACTTGATATCTGGCGCAATTCCCTTGTGGTTGATATCTGTACCTTTGGGAGTGAAATAATGAGCTATGGTAATAGCTACGCCAGAACCGTCTGCAAGTTCATGAACCGACTGTACTAAGGCTTTACCAAAGGTTTGGCCGCCAACAACCACTGCTCGGTTATTATCCTTGAGTGCGCCTGTGAGGATTTCGCTAGCACTGGCTGAATTGCCATCCACTAGTATCGCTAGAGGGCGTTTTGTGATCGCAGTATGATTTGCCTTCATTTCGTCACTGCTTCCCACACGATCCACTGTCTTGACAATTGCACCATTGTCCATCCACATCCGAGCAATTTCAATGCTCGCCTGCAATAAACCGCCAGGGTTTCCACGTAGATCTAAGACAAAGCCATCAACTTGCTTGGTATTTAAATCGCGGATCGCTCGTCGCATCTGAGTTGAAGCATGAGCACTGAACTCACGCAGGCGGATATAACCAACACGGCGATCGCCTTCTTGCTTTAAGGTGTAACGTACTGTTGGTACTTCAATACTTGCCCGTGTCAAATTCACATTAAAAGCACTTTGCCCAACTCTAGCTAGCCGCAAAGTCAACTTAGTTCCTGCTTTGCCACGAATGAGCTTTGAAGCATCTTCCACTTTCATTTGGCTTGTGGGTTTGCCGTCAATTGCCACAATTTCGTCCCCAGCTTTAATACCTGCTTTTAGTGCAGGGGAATTTTCTATGGCTTCGATAACGGTGAGCTTCTTGGTTTTCTCGTTCAATTCCATCCGAATGCCAATTCCAGAGACTTCCCCAGATGTTTGGTTGGTTAAAGCTTCATACTGTTTGGGATCCATAAATCGAGTGTAAGGATCACCCAACTTTTCTAAAGCTTGACGGATGGCAGTGTATGCTTCTTCACGGTTCGTATAGTCTTTACTCAGCAGACTCTGTCTGACTCCTAGCCAATTTTGTTTATTAAATGAGCCATCAACATATTCGCGGTTTACTAATTGCCAGACGTTATCGACTACTGCTTTTGGGCTATCTTGCAGAGCTGCACGCACAGAACGACACCAAACTGGACCAAAAGCGGACAACGTAGCGGTTGAGGCGATTGCTCCGCTAATTAAAGCTACTTGGAGCGGCGAGTAACGTTTCGCAGATCGATTCATGTATCTTGACTAGAATAATTGTATTGTTGACAGTGTAGCAATCTGACTTTGTAGGAATTTATAAGCTTTTCTTCTTGATTATGCTTTGTTCATCACTTTTCCTTGATGTTTTTTGAGAAAACTACATATTGTTCAAACAGCTTCTTTACTTTAGCTTACTTTTCCTGCCAGCTAAGTGCCACCATATGATGGTTTCATCCGCAATCCTATCCAATCCGGCAAAATTGCTTAAAATAGCACTTATGGCAAAGGAAATAGGGAACGCTTAACGCTTAACGCTTAACAGGGAAAAGCGAACAGGGGACGCTTAACTATGAAGTAAGAATAAAGGTGTACGAAGCTTCGCAAAAATCTTTGGAGGAGTCCTATAGTACACCTCACCATTAACAGAGCAGTCAACCGTTTCTCACCTTTCTTATGGAAATGTGTACTTGGCTGCTTTAAATAATGTTGCCGATTATACAAATAAAGCTTGTATTGAGTACCGATCACAAACCTAAAGTGACAAACAGTCAACCTAATTCAGTGTCAGAGCGGTTCCACAAAAAACGGCAATTTTTACGAAGACTCGCTTTGGGATTGTGTCTCGTATTGCTTAGCTGGGTAGTTTTTAACACTGTAACTATTATTTCTGCATCTTCTAGGCAAGTAGATGCCTTTTTTGTACTCGGTGGCAGTATTCGTCGGGAAATTTATGTTGCTGAGTTAGCACAACAATATCCACAAACCCCAATTTTAATTTCTCGGGGTTCTCCCGATCCGTGCATTTTGCTGGTTTTTCAACGCTTAGCACCCCAGAGACTGCAAAACGTTTGGTTGGAAAAGTGTGCGGATTCTACGTTTGATAATTTTTACTATTCCATTCCCATTCTGCGTCGTTGGGGAGTCCGCAAGGTGAAGCTAATTAGTTCTCAAACACACTTCCCGCGTGCAAAATGGATGGCACAAATTCTTTTTGGTGTTCATGGTATTTGGGTAGAAACAGACATTGTTCCAGAACAAGGTGTGCCTGGTAATCGAGAATCTTGGTCAAAAACAGGACTAGATGTCACGCGTAGCTTGTTATGGGCAGGGTTAAGTCGGATTATTCAACCAAAATGTTTTTATGTTATGAAATTAGCAGACGTAAGTATTGACTTTTGGAGGTCTAGGGGTTTTCAATGTGAACACCAGGAGGATGTCAACCTCCGTTAGGATAAATTGTTGATGGTGTTAACTACGGTAGATGATGAACTTGCACCGCAGGAAGCTAGGTATTTGATAGCCAGAAGTCAACAGGAAACATCTCAACCATCAAGTCGCGCCATAATTGAGTTAGTTACAACAATCATGGTGTACAAGTTTGAACAATTAAGTCGAACGGAGGTAGAACAGATGTTAGGAATTACCCTCAAGGAAACGAGAGTTTATCGGGAAATTAAGGAAGAAGGACGAGAACAGGGAGAATGATCGCTCATTCTTCGTCTACTAACTCGACGGGTAGGAGAATTGTCTACTGATGTGCGTTAGCAAAGCTTACCGTTTGCGCAGCGCCCCTTTTAGGGGCTAGGTATCGCGTATTGAAACTCTCTCCCTAGAACAGTTAGAAAATCTTGGTGAAGCACTGCTAGATTTTCAGGGAATGGCTGGTTTGTTCGCTTGGTTAGAAGCGGTTCAAAATTAAATTAGTAGGAATTAAGCGTGTGCTTTGTGCTTAGGCGATCTGCGCTCCGCGCAGCAGCGTTTGCGCAGCGCCCCCTAAGGGGCTAGCTATCGCCTCAATTATAGATAACGGAACTTCCGCAAAATACTGTCGCTGAAATTGTTCTTCCCGAACGGCAGCTAAAAATTTTTCCACAGCAGCTTCTGCTTGAGTTGTTTCAATGGTAGAGTGCTGAGTGAAAACCAACATACGGTCAGTACGTGAGATATTAAAACCTAAGTATCTCAAACTTCTTAACCCGAAAAGTAAGGTTTGGTCGTTAATACCAAGTTTTTCTAATAACTGGATACGGGTAACAGGTTGATTTGTGCGGTTCAAATATTTGGCAATTCCTACAAGGGTAAGCCAGATTTGTTGTGGTGGTTGGGGATTTGGTTTCAACCAAGCAAGCACGAGGGGTTGTTGGTTGTGAAGCGATCGCCTCAAATGTCCGCGTAAATCGTCCCAACTTGTTGGACACTCTTGCAGTATGAGTGCTGAATCGTGAGTGCTAAGTGCTAAGTCTTTTTCTAATGGCTGGTTGCGTAAATCTAAAATGAGTCCTGCATGGTGCTGCGTACTCAGTGCTGAGTTTGTCAGGGAACGAACAGCTATCAGTCGGATTTCATAGCGTTTTTTAAACGTATTATAGTCCAATTCCGCTATACAGTCACACCTTCCTGGAGGTAATTCATCCTTATAGTGTCCCCACCAGATGCCAGGAAAAGGATTTCTCGTCGAGTCATCTCGAATATCAAACTCGGCTTTTATGTACTGTACCTTTTTCCCCTGCGAATCTTGCTGATTGCGATGCCAAGCATTTTCAAACCAACAGTTTTGAATCAGAAGTTTGGGAACTGGGTTTCCCATTCCACAGGGTTCTAGCAGCTTCAGTTCCAAAAATAAATCTTTCCCCAAATCTGATACTGTCACAGTTAAGTCAGCTTGTACAGTTGGTGTTAGGGTTGTTCCTCCCAGAGATTGACGTAACCTCTGGTTAATTGCTTGTGTAAATAAGGGTATATTCTCTACTGGAAGACTTAACCCTGCTGCATAAGGATGTCCACCAAATCGATGCAACAAATGTGCTTGGTCTTTTACTAATTGGTATAAATCAACCGAGTTTACCGATCGCGCCGAACCCCGCGCCAGAAGAGGAGGGGGGGAAGAGGAGAGGGGGGGAGTGGGGGAGTTTTCATTCCCGTTGTCCCGTTGTCCCGTTGTCTCCTTGTCCCCGGTTCCCGTCTCCCCGGCTACCTCTGTACTCAAAAGAATCGTCGGGCGTCCTGTCTCTTGTGCGACTTGTCCTGCAACTAACCCCAAAACGCCAACAGCCCATTGAGGATCTTCCAAAACGATGACGCTGGTGGTTGATAAGTCCATTTTGGAAAGCTTTTGCGCGACTTGTCCAGCAACATCTTTCTGCAAAGACTTGCGACGACTGTTCGCTAATTCTGTGACTTCTGCAAGTTCTTTCACACGCTCTTGATCGCGGCTTGTCAGTAATTCCACGCAAAAAGAAGCATCGCATTGAATGCGACTGACAGCGTTAATTCGTGGGCCTAAACCAAAGGAAATATCTGTGGGGCGATCGCCACTTTTCTGGCATAATTCCAACAGCCGCCCGACACCCGGACGCCGCCTCTTATCTGGTGTTTTCTTAAAATCCTCTTGCAGTCGCCCAATTCCCAACTGTGCCAAATAGCGACAATCTCCACTCAACTGCACCAAATCAGCAATCAGTCCAACTGCGACTAAATCCAATAAATCCTCTAGCTGTTGTTGCGCTACATTTGGCAGAGTTTGATAAAAAGCTTCCACCAACTTATAAGCCACCGCCACCCCAGAAAGATGAAACAGTTGATGTGTTTCGCTCAAATAGCGAGGGTTAATAATTGCCGTTACTGGGGGACGTTCTGGTGGTAAAGTGTGATGGTCTGTGACTATAACATCTACACCTAACTGCTTAGCATAAATAATTTCATTAATATTTGTACTGCCAGTATCACAAGTCACAATCAACTGAAAGCCCTGTTTTGCAAGCTTATCAATTCCTTGACAATTCAAGCCATGAGATTCCGTTAAGCGATTAGGAATGTAATAAACAAGCTGCGTATTTTGAGCAAAGAATTGTCCCAAACCATCCCACAGAACAGCCGTAGACGTGATACCGTCAGCGTCAAAGTCTCCCCAAATAGCAACTTTTTCCCCAGCATCTCGTGCTTGTTGCAACCGTTCCACCGCCAGATGCATTTCTTGCCCAAACTCAAATGGACTCGCAGCTTCATAAGCTTGTGAGTTGACAAAAGCGGTTAATTGTGCATTGTCTCGTATTCCTCGTTGCCACAACAACTGCGCGGCAAAATGTCCACTCGATGCAGGTGCATATTGCTTTACCGCTTGGATAAACCATTCGGGGGGTTGTTCAGTTGTCGCAAGAATCCACTGTTGTTCTGGCATATAAAAATCAGAGATTTATCAACCAAACTTTGAAAAATCAAATCACAGACAAACACAGATAAATACAAATAATTTATCTGCGTCCATCTGCACGGCAGGTGCTTCAAAGAGGGCATTGCCTCCCCAACGCACTGCCTCGTCCATCTGCGGTTCCAAATACTAAATCATGATTTAGGCACTAAGTTCGTTAAAACAGTGAACAGTGAACAGTGAACTGATAACTGATAACTGGTAACTGTTAAACTGGTGCTTCTTCCTCCGAGATTTGAGGTTCACTCACCAAAGTATTCAGCGCGACTTCACTTGCAACTGCATCCGACTTGCGAGGACGCATCGCAGGACGAGAACGTCTGTAACCTGCCCTTTCAGCTTTTTGATGTTCATAATCAATAAGTCTGCCATAGTAATCATGCTTGCTTAAATTCATCGACAAGAAAACATGCTGACGAACATTGCCAAAACCCTTGCGGTTGAAAAACTTCACGGCGGGAGTATTTGCCGGATCAGTGTCTACCAGCATGAACCGCGCCCCATCTTCAATCATACGTGCAATAGCTCTATCAACCAGCTTGTCTGCCACACCGCGACGCTGAAATTTCGGACTGACTCCTAGCCACAGAATGTATCCGTAAGTCCAGCTTGCTTTAGTAATAATAGTTCCTAAAATGAATCCTGCTAGTTGTTCATCAACTTCTGCTACTAGGCAGTATTCTGGATCAGTGTTGTAAAGTCCTATAACTTCCCACTCATCCCAGCAACGATATAAATAGGGATATGAATCACTGGTAAATAACTGTTCTCCCAAGTGATAAACAGGGGCTATGTCATCTATTCGTATTTCGCGGACATAAACCGCATCATTTTCATCAAAATGCATAAAATAATAATCAAAAAGTTATCTGTCATTTACAGACTGACTTCTTGAATGCTAGCTATATTCAGTAGGTTCGTCTCTACTATTGTAGAATTTGTAGGAGATATCTGCCCAGAAATTGTAGGTGAGTTAATGTGTTGGACACTACTTTGCCGATTGCACCGCGTTGTATACTGGCAGTAGTCACAGGCTTTGCTACCTTCTGGTTCTTGCGGGAATGGCTGTCCCTGGTAGTAATGTTCCATCCAATCTGTGAATCGACTTAAAAGCTGGTTAAGTTTTTTTGCTGTTTGTTGGTGTCGGGTGGTGTTGTAGCTAAATTTAACGCTTTGCGGTTTACCTTCGGGTTGGACAAACCAGTAAGTCATAGAAATATTTTCTGGCAGATAATTACTCGTTTCAGCTAAAACATACAAGTAAAGACGCGTCTGCCAGTTTTGTTCCAACTTGCGTTTTTGAGATGGTTTGGGATAAGTTTTCCAGTCAAGAATTTGTGCTTGCTGGTTATCTGCAATTAATAAATCATAAATAACCGTAAGCAAATAGTCTTGAACTTGCAGAGTACGGTAGTGTTCGCTTTCGCGAAAAGTTTGGCTATTAGGAGTAGAGTTTAAAATTTCTGGCGCTGCATTCGCGAAAGCTGACATCCAGCGTTGTAGTTGAGCATCCTCTTGTAGGAAAGTATCAATAGGTAAACCCATTTCTCGCTGCTGCATTAGCAGGTGAAAGCGGCTTCCTAAAGTTTGCCGTTCCTCATGTTCTGGATCTAAGGGAGAATGAAGTTGCTCTAGGTAGGTGTGTTGAAATTGACGGGGACAACGTTCTAGTAGGTTAAGTTGTCCTTGTGAAAGTCGCAATAGTTGAGTTTGAGTTGATTGCATACTTGTATTCTAGAGTGAATCATTGCTTGCAGCTTAAATTTGCAGAACGTTTTTACCGTTGCTTCAGGATTAGACTGATAAAACTGCCAAATTTATTGCGTAGTACAATGAGATATTGATTTCCCTGACGATAAACTGCTGAACCACATCTTGTCCACCGATAATATGTGTTAGTAAAAAAACAATTTATGAGTAATCAAAATTCAACTACATCATTACCAGGTTGGACGTTATCGACGCGAGAACCCGAATTTATTGAATCGTTGATGCCAATATGGGAATGGTTTTACCGCTACTACTTTCGAGTACAAACTTCAGGTTGGCATCACATTCCAGAGGATGGAAAGGTTTTGCTGGTTGGTTCACACAATGGTGGGATGGCGTCTCCCGACTTACACATGATGATGTACGATTGGTTCCGTCGCTTTGGCACGCAACGTTTAGTGTATGGTTTAACGCATCCTTCTGCGTGGAAAGTCAGTCCTCCTATCGCCAGCCTCGCACAAAAATTGGGATCCATTCCCGCACATCCAAAAATGGCTTGTGCCGCCTTTGACATCGGTGCAAGTGTCCTTGTTTATCCGGGAGGACAATACGATATGTTTCGTCCTCATAGCCAGCGTTACAAGATTCAGTTTGCAGGTCATAAAGGATTTATTAAACTAGCATTAAAAAAGTCAGTACCAATCATTCCGGTTATCTCTGTAGGGGCACATGATACCTTCATTGTTTTGGGTGATTGCTACGAACAGGCTAAACAGTTAAATGAGTGGGGTGTCCCTTGGTTATACAAGATAGACCCAGGAGTTTTTCCCATATATCTAGGTTTGCCTTGGGGTTTGAGTATTGGTCCGCTACCCAATTTTCCCTTACCCGTCCAAATTCACACTCGTGTCTGTGCTCCGATTGTTTTTGAACGTTATGGCACACAAGCGGCTCGCGACCGTGAATATGTGGATGCTTGTTATGATTTAGTTTACATGCAAATGCAACGCGAATTGGATTTTTTAGTAAGGGATGTGGCGATGTAGTTGATTGGGTTATGTTGCAACCGCGCTAAGAATATTTTTGAAAGCGACAGGCGATCGCAACAGAAAGCAGACGCGCTTGGCCGTATCGCAAATGAAAACCCTGCTATTCCCTATCCCCGGATTGGTGAAACCAACACCAGATTAACTAGAATCTTTAAGACGGAAAATCCGTGATGGCAAGAATCCACGAAGCTACTCTAAACTTGATATATAAATGTATTAATTAACGTATGATGCCGAAAAAAGCGATAGTCAAAGTATTCACAAGCAGTTTGGTGCTTCTTGTGACTTGTGCCTGACTCAATTGGTTTTAGATCTCGTTATTATTAAAGTGCCAATATAGTATAGGTAAAACTTAACTCAAATTCTGACCAATTGGTTGTGGAGTTGTGCGCAATGGAATTACTCGTCTTTGGATTAGTAGTGGTTTATACAGGTGGTGCTTGGAAGTTCTTTAATGGGTTTAACCGGACTAACTTCCAGCGAACTCTGCCCAATCGCCTAAAATTAGCTTTGTTATGGCCAGCTTTGTTTGCCACAAATAAATCCTATCGTCAAAACTTTAGAAAGGCTCTCAAAGGTCATAAATAACTTTTTTTCTCTGAGTTGCCAGTGAGCCTTAGCTTGCAGGTTAGCGTAACGCACGAAAAATGTCTTCGGTGACGGCTCTGATTGCCCATTATCAAAATCTCGAAAGCTATGGTGGCTAGCGTTATTTTCTCTGCTTCCTCTGAGGTCAATTTTTAGCTAATTTTTGGTTAGGAAAAGAGTAGCTTACATAACAGGAGGCTTGTGGCAGCTTATAACCATATTAAGTACCTATGAAAAACTCAAACCCCCTCCCCGTTAACGGAGAAGGGGCTAAAAAGCAAAATTTTACTAACTATCCCCTAACTAAAATGTTTAATGATTGCGTCTGCGAATTCAGAACACTTTAAGGGTTCGACTGGGGGTTCTAGCAACCTTGCTAAGTCGTAGGTAACTTGACTGTTAGCGATCGCATCGCCTAAGCCTTTCTTAATCAAATCAGCCGCTTCTTGCCAACCCAGATACTCCAGCATCATCACACCAGACAAAATTACTGAACCGGGGTTTATTTTGTCTAACCCTGCGTGTTTAGGTGCTGTACCGTGGGTAGCTTCAAAAATGGCACATGCATCGCCGATATTTGCCCCAGGTCCCATTCCCAATCCGCCAACAATAGCCGCTGCAGCATCAGATAAGTAATCACCATTCAAGTTCATTGTTGCCAGAATAGAATACTCATCCGGGCGAGTTTGAATTTGTTGGAAAATACTATCGGCAATGCGATCATTGACCATTATTTTATCTTTCCATTTGCCGTTACCGTGAGTTTCCCAAATTGAGTTAAGAACTGTTTCAACTTCCTTGACAATTTGACCTTGCTTGTCTGTGGTCAGGGCGTTAAATCCAGGGTCAATCATTTGGGCGTTTTCTTCTAAGGAGATATCGGCGTTATGCTCCTTATTACTCAAAATCCAAGATTCCCTTTCGGTAATGGTCTCATTGCGAAACTCGGTTGTTGCCAACTCGTAACCCCAATCGCGGAAAGCGCCTTCAGTGTACTTCATGATGTTGCCTTTGTGCACCAAAGTCACCTGTTGCTTATTTTTGGGGAGTTGCAAGGCGTGTTTGATGGCACGTCGTACCAAGCGCTGAGAACCCTTTTTGCTGATGGGTTTAACACCAATGCCTGAGTCCAAAGGAATTCTCTTTTTGCCGTGTTCTGGTGTGGCGGGAATGAGTTCGTTGTTGAGGATAGAAATCAGGCGATCGCCAATTTCATCACCTTGTCGCCACTCAATCCCCAAATAAATATCTTCCGTATTTTCCCGGTAGACAATGACATCAAGTTTTTCTGGATTTTTATGAGGTGAGGGCGTACCTGCATAGTAGCGGCAAGGACGTACGCAGGCATAGAGGTCGAAAATTTGCCGTAGTGCTACATTGAGAGACCGGATGCCACCCCCGACCGGAGTTGTCAAAGGTCCTTTAATGGCAACACCATACTCTTTAATTGCCGTTTGAGTGTCTTGAGGTAAATACTGATAAGTACCGTATAATTCACAGGCCTCATCTCCGGCATAAATCTTAAACCAACTTATCTTCCGCTTACCCTTGTATGCCGTTTCCACTGCAGCATCAAGGACTTTCACAGTTGCGGGCCAAATATCAATCCCCGTGCCGTCACCTTGAATAAAAGGGATAATCGGGTTGTCCGGAACAATTGGCTCTCCATTCTTGAAGGTAATTTTTGCTCCGGTTGTGGGCGGGGTAATTTTGTCGTACATCAAACACTCCTGATGGCTACGCTGCAACATAGTACCCTTTGGGGCATGAACTCAAAGGAGAAAGACTCATGTCTGGAAGGCTAGTAGATTTTACTGTGTCTTGTTTTGATAGATGTGTAAAGTTTATGAGGCGCAGAGTTTGTTCCCTGTTTGCATCGTGGGCACAGGCGCGTAGGATTTCTTCAAACCGTCGCTATCTTATAGCCTGCACGCTTTATTAGTATACTCTTTGAATATATAGCAAACCCAAATCAATTGTGAACTTATTCGTGAAGACCGTCTTTGGTCTTTAGTAACGGATAACCAAAGTAAAGTAATGAGTGGGCATTCTTTGCGATTTCCTGTAAACTACTCTTCGCTATCAGTGCAACGCCCGTCCACAAGACCTGATAGCCAGTAGCTTGTTCACCAACTGCATTCCGCGAGTAATAGCATGACAGACCCATTGATTGTATCAGGCACTCATAGTAACATCGACTCCCTGCGCCAACCGTTGGTCTCTGGGTCTACTAACACCCAACAGCAGGTGATCCCACAGTTAGCTAACCTGGGAGATACAGGCTTAGATGTCCTGATGGAATTTTTATTTGGACGTAAAGAAAATCCTGCAACTTGGGTGGATGGGAAAGTATACCAGGTTCTTTATAATTCTGATTCATCCAAGGCAAAAGATTTTTTGCAAGCTTATTTCCCGAATGGGATCGTACCTCTGACATCAGAGTGTGACATTGATTACAGTTCAGTACAACAATTACTTGCAGCTTCTGACTTTCAAGCAGCCGATCGCATGACTCTACAAAAAATGTGTGAACTTGCAGGAGGCGCAGCAGTGCAAAGAAAATGGTTATATTTTACTGAAGTAGGAAATTTCCCAGCCACTGACTTAAAGACCATCAACAGCCTGTGGTTAGTCCACTCGGAAGGAAAGTTTGGCTTTACTGTACAGCGAGAAATTTGGTTGAGTCTGGGTAAAAATTGGGAGAATCTTTGGGAAAAAATTGGTTGGAAAAAAGGCAATAACTGGACGCGCTACCCTAACGAGTTCACTTGGGATCTAAGCGCTCCGAGAGGTCATCTACCTTTATCCAACCAACTACGTGGAGTGCGAGTGATTGCTTCTTTACTATCTCACCCTGCTTGGAATTAGTCATTAGTCCTTATTTATTAGTTACAAGGGACAAAAAAAGGTTCACAATATCCCAGCCAGCCCGACAACGGGATGTGGCGATGTTGTTTCAAAACTACGCTTTGTATCCCCACATGATGGTGGCGCAAAACATTGCTTTTGGGTTGCAGATGCGAAAAGTTGATGCCAAGGTGATGAGTGTGGCGCGATACGCACATGCGATCAGCCTCCGGCTTATCGCTCTGTTTGGAATATCTATTGGATCGCAAACCCAAACTGCAATCTTTTGGACAGCAGCAGCAGGTTGCATTGGGAAGAGCGATTGCCTACGGCAGAGCTACGCTTAACGCCCGTCAACCACAAGTCTTTTTGCTGGATGAGCCTTTGTCTAATTTAGATGCTCAATTGCGAGATGACACGCGAGCAGAGTTAAAATAGCTTCATCTAGAATTGGGAGTTACGACTATTTACCTCACCCACGACCAAGTTAAAGCAATGACCTGCCCCTCCGGGGCGGGAACAGGGAATAGGGAACAGGCAACAGCAAAAAATTAGCCCCGGATATTGGATTCAAGCCCCTTAATTTATTAATGGAAGAATTCAAAAAAATTGTTGACAGATGCGTAGCACGATTCAACAAGACGTCCTTGTTTAAATCCCCTAATTTTAATTATGGGGATTCCCCTGTTGCCTGTTGCCCGTTCCCTGTTCCTTTTTAATTTGGCTAACAAAATTGTCGTGGTAAATCGGGGACGAATTCAACAAATCGGCGAACCCCAAAAGATCTACTCTCAACCAGCGAAGTTTCCCCTCTATTGACATTGACTGCTCAACCTGTGAAGCGTTATACGTTATTTCAGATTGTAGAAAATTTTGAGGGTCTTTTAAATCATGGTTTTCAAGAAAATATCTGATCAAGCGCAAGAAAAAGCAGCAGGTGTAACTTCTGCTGCACAAGAAAAAATTGATGTTGTTATAGACGAATTCAACAAGATGCTTCCTTTTGCAGAGCAACTGGGGCTAAGAGTCGCTAGCTTTGATATAGAGGCGGGACTATTACCACAAATAAAAACTTCTTTGATTGGTTCAATTGATGAGATTAAAAACGAAACAGTTGAACGTCTGATAAAAGAAAATGAAAGCAACAAGCTACTCATAGCAGTACTCAAAGCCGTATTATTTGCTAAAAGTATCCATCAGCGGCTCGAAGGGGTTTATATCTCAGTTCTGAAAGATTTGGTGATTGATATTAAGTTGGGTATACCTCCTAGTATCTCCTGCCGTTTTCAATAGACTTTGGACAAAAAAGTAAAAAAAGTCAGAATGCAGAATACAGAACTCAGAATGATTACATCTACAAGAGGACACAAGTTTAGCTTTGTCATACCTATTCTGAGTTCTGATTTTGAGTTCTTCTTAAGGGTGATAAGCCCTTGGCTTTAGCTTGTGCGTATCGCACTTAAGCAAATTGCTTGATCCGGGATTTTGTTAACTCCCCTGGAGCAAACACTCCATTTTCTGTGATGATTGCTGTAATCAACTGGGCTGGTGTGACATCGAAAGCTGGGTTATAAAATTCTACGCCAGTTGGTGTAAGAATAGTGTCGCCAACTTGGTAGATTTCCTCTGGATTACGCTCCTCAATTGGAATTTCGTTACCGTCGGATAAAGAAAAATCAACGGTGGAAAGGGGTGCAGCAACATAGAAAGGAATGTTATGTGCTTTAGCAACGAGTGCTAAACTATATGTACCAATTTTGTTTGCTGCGTCTCCGTTAGCGGCAATTCTATCAGCACCAACGACAACGACATCAATCAAACCCTGCTTCATGCAGTGAGCTGCCATACTATCAGTAATGAGTGTAACTGGAATGCCTTCTTGGACACATTCCCATGTCGTCAGTTTTGCACCTTGCAAGCGAGGACGAGTTTCATCAGCGAACACCCGCGCTAAACGTCCTTCTCGAAAAGCAGAACGTACGACACCCAAAGCGGTGCCATAACCTGCGGTTGCTAATGCTCCAGCGTTACAATGGGTTAAAATTGTCAGCTTCTCTGGAGTTTGAGGCAAGACACTCAAGCCATTGTCGCCAATCGTATAGCAGGTTTGCAAATCTTCCGCGTTGATAGCGCGGGCTGTATTCAGTAGGGTTTGCTTAATGTCTTCTACTGTTCCAAGACTTTCGTAGGCGGTTTTCAGCATTCGTGAAATTGCCCAAAATAAATTCACTGCTGTTGGGCGAGTTGTACGTAGCAGTTGGGCTACTTTCTCCAATTGGTTCAAAAATTGATTGCGATCGCTAGTTTCAATTTCCCGTGCCCCAAGATACATCCCATATGCTGCAGCAACGCCAATTGCAGGTGCACCTCGTACAATCATAGTTTTAATTGCCCGTGCCATATCTGAGCAGCGATGGATTTCTACAAATGCATACTCGTTAGGTAAACGGGTTTGGTCAATCAGTGAGACCGAGTTGTTATGCCAAATAACGGGATAAACCTGGTTTATGGAAGAGTTCATGGAATTTAACGTAATGATTTTTTTCAAATTGTAACGTTAGAAATTCTACAGGTTATACCATATTTTCGTATCTGTACCATATCTGGAATCTCTGGGGTTTTCAGGTGCAACGGTTGTAAATGGCTAAACCCTGAAGAATTCCTTTCTTGGTGGAAACAGCTTACTTAAGGGTGAAATCCTATATTTTGAGCTTTAGGCGATGGGAGTTATTATGTTTATATTAAAATATATAGATTTTTTTAAATATCACATATTTGTTTTCAAATATTAACTATTCTGTCATCAATTGATAACAATGCCACTTCATTTCAGACTTGGAAACAAGTCTGGGCAAGAGCGCTGATTGATTGTGTCTTAGTATAAACTGTAGTCAATAAGAAGTAGAGGCTCGTCAACAACTAAGGGTGTAAGAGTGTAAGGGCTTCGCCGAACGTCCGAACGGTGTAAAGAGCATTTTTATTGAGAATGTATTACGAAGTATCAGTGTTTGGTAGGAGATGAGTGAGTGCTCTTGCAATAATGAATACTTGACTATCAAGTTTTGCAATTAACAAAAAGCCTGATAGTCGCTCCTATTTTTTACTCTGTGATATTGACCAATTGTTTGCGGGTGCGGCTTTTAATCACTTTCGCCGGGACTCCCACTGCAACTGAGAACGGAGGAATATCTTTGGTTACAACTGCACCTGCACCAATAACACTACCCTCACCGATGGTAACTCCGTCTAAGACTACAACACCATGTCCTAGCCAGCAGTCATCCTCTATCAGAATTCCTTTGCGGGTAATACCTTGATATTTAATTGGCTCAATGGGGTCTGCAAAATTATGATTATTTGCATATATTCCAGCATTTGCTGCGATCAGACACCGTTTACCTATTTTAATGTCTCCAGGTCCAGCAATACAAACACCAGGACCAATGAAAGTCTCTTGACCAATATCTATGTATGAATCCTCCAAACACCCAATGCTAACATTACGCTCAATTGCTACTTTATCGTTCAAATATATTCTATTGTTTTCGTGTCCTCGTGCATCTATACGAGTTCCTTTAAAAAGAAACGCTCCATTCCCTACTTCAATACAAGAAGCTTTTATAAATTCAACACCCTCTTGAATAAAAACTTTTTTACCCATACGGGCAAAAAGACTTCGGTAGAGTAGATTACGCAATTTTGGACCTAAAAGAATTGTGGGTAGAGCGCCTACTAAACTAAAAACTAAAAGTTCTTGAAAGCGCTGTAACTTTGAGAACAATTGCTCTATCTTCATAAGAAATACATTATCCTTGTGTAAAGTTTCTTGACAAGTATTGAGTTGATATGGTGTGATGGAAAACCGTGTTTCCTGACTTTGCGTTTCCACTCTTAGTGATAATTTATCATTGCATTGAGCAAATTCAGAGGTACATCAAAAACTCCCCATACTTCCTTAATATTTGAATTTGAGTTATGTGGAAACCCTTAAGTGCAGGTACTGTAAAATCCTCAAGTTAGATGCACAATATATACTCTTTTGGCTCTACACAATTTATGTTGCGTAGATTTACAAGACAAACTTGTAATAGTTTCATATTAGGTAGATACACAAGTAGTATTTACTCTGAGCTAGTTCAAAAGCCTTGCATTGGGATTGTGGAAGTATCAACCATCAAACCGTCTAAATAGGCTAATGTTTTCTTTCTCAGAGAATGTAAAAATCCTTATTTTTACATGATTCCCCATAGAGTTATTTTCTTTGAGGTAACTTCCTGCTGATAACTAGTAATTTTTACCTAAGACCTACAGTTAAACCAACTGCTTCTTCAACACAACTTTTTTCCTACTATTTTCCATCTGTAGGATAAATTTATCCTCCATTTACCTACATAAAAATACAATTGTTGTTGAATTTATCTTGGTATTTCTATTCAAGTGCAACTAATAAATATTAAGGTGGAGTGTCACCAACTTCTGCCATGACGTTAAAACTAACCATCGGTGCAAACAAGTAAGCACTTCCGCGATTACTATAACGGCTTTGCTGAAGCCAGTTTTTCGAGTGTGCTACTTTTCTCATGTTGCACGCAGATAATTTACTCACTAATTAGATGACGCTTGTAATGATACAGCTTTTTCTCAACCATCTCATTTATAAATTTATAATCTGCCGAATAGCATCAGACCACAGACGTATATTAAAACAGTGAATAGTGAACAGTAAACAAGGGGTGGACGAGTCCGTTTCCTACCTGATAACTGATAACTGATAACTGATAACTGATAACTGGTAACTGGTAACTGATAACTGGTTGATTGTAAACTCAATGCTTAACCTAACTTTCACGTTTATCGCTTAACCTGATAAACGTGTGTTTATCTGAGCAAACATATGACATCACCACCCCAGTTACTGACCGATCCGTTTGTGCAACTACCTACAGCAACTTCAGTGCGAGTCGTGTGGTTTACCGAGTTTGCTGGTTATGGACACATAGTTACCTACGGAGAGAATTTAGCACAAACTGCTATTGCCACAACTACCCAACTCAGGCGCACACGCGAAGACCAAAATTCACGCTTAGAAAACCAAACCCAAGACGGACAGGTTTATCAACATCCTGTCCAGCGTGATATTTGGCGACACGAGGCTGAGATTACTGATTTGACTCGTGACACGCGAGTTTCTTACCGTGTAACGAGTGTGCGGGAAGATGGCGAAAGTGTTAGTAGCAATGTGTTTACGCTTGCACCCAAGCCTAGTCCTGGTAAACCACTCAAAATTCTATTAACTTCTGACCATCAAATCAAACCAATGGTTGCAGCCAATTTGCAAAAGGTGGTTGAAACTATTGGACGAGTCGATGCGGTTTGGTTCGCTGGTGATTTGGTCAATACTCCTGATCGCGCCTCAGAATGGTTTGATGATCATCGTGGCGGTGCTTTCTTTCCTTGTTTGCAAGGTCGTGCTAACTATGAAATGAACAGCGACGGAGTCAAGACAATCTACACAGGCGGCGAAATGATTCAATACGCGCCGATGTTTACTTGCATTGGCAACCATGAGATTATGGGACGTCGTGATCATGGAAGTCTAGATGATGAATTTGATGCTACGATTCCTCGTACACTTGCTCTTAAGTTGTATGGACAAGAATCCTTAAAAGATAATTCTTTTAATACTGATACTTACGAAGAGATTTTCACTTTACCACAAAGTCAGGAAGGTGGAAAAACTTACTACGCACTCAGCTTTGGTGATGTACGTTTGGTCGTACTGTATGCGACAAATATGTGGCGGACTCCTCACTTGAATGCAGAGGCTAGAGGTAGATATCGAGAACGGGAAAAAGATTTCAATACCCCAGAGAATTGGGGTTACGGGCAACATATTTATGAACCAATAGCCAAAGGCAGTACGCAGTACAATTGGCTAGTGCAAGAACTCAACAGTCCTGAATTTAAGCAAGCAAAATACAAGGTGGTCATGTTCCATCATCCGCCTCATACATTGGGTGGTAACATAGTCCCAGCATATACAAATCCTGTACAAATCATTGAACGCGATGTTGACGGCGACATCAAGGCAATCCGTTACGAGTACCCCAAAAATGCAGATTACCTGATCCGTGATGTTGTGCCTTTACTTGAAGCAGCGGGTGTGCAGTTAGTATTTTATGGGCATTCTCATTTGTGGAATCGCTTTTGTAGTCAGTCGGGAATGCACTTTTTAGAAACTTCTAATGTTGGTAACTCTTATGGTGCTGCTTGGAGTGACAACAAGCGAGAAGTTCCTGTTGGCTATAAAGAGGATTATGCTGAACTTGGTGATCCATATGGTTTAGAACCTGTGGTGCCTACAATTGTCCCGTTGTTAGGCGAGGATGGTAAACCAATGCCCTACATTGCCAGTAATGACATCACAGTTTTTAGTATCTTTGATACAGGTACGGCTACAGTGAGTAGCTATCGTTTTGATGTACGTAAACCGGATTCAGAGGTTATTAAATTTGATGAGTTTCGGTTGAAATAAGGAACACTCCGCGATGGCGATCGCCTGGTAGCATCGCATGCAAATGATTTTTCTGTACTAAGTGCGATAAGCCTCCGGCTGATCGCATGTGCGTATCGCCATCGCCCAGAACTAGTACTCGATATTAAGTATTCAAAGAACTATAGTGGATATAACTACAATCGACTTTTTTTAAAGAACTTGTGAACTTTTTCATTGGTTGCGCTGTTTGGGCATATAAGGGTTGGATAGGCGAACTTTACCCTCAAGGGACTCGCCAAAGTGATTTTTTGCAACTCTATAGCCGACGCTTCACGACTGTAGAGGGTAACACCACGTTCTACGCTGTGCCTAATCAAGAGACAGTCACCCGTTGGGCGACACAAACACCCGAAAATTTTGAATTTTGTCTCAAATTACCGCGAGATGTGACTCACAACGAACAACTGCAACCTCATATCCCTGATGCTTTAAAATTTTTGGAAGGGATGCGTCCTTTAGGTAAACGTCTAGGACCAGTTTTTGCTCAGTTACCGCCCAGTTATGCGCCTACACTGATTGATGATCTAGGCGCATTTTTGGAAGCTTTGCAGCAAACAGGCGTACGTTTGGCGTTAGAAGTTCGGCATCAAGACTGGTTTACTGAACCATTAGCTAGTGAGTTGACAGCACTTTTAGAAAGGCTTGGTGTTGGCAGGGTTTTGCTAGACTCACGTCCTATCTACACTGGAGATGATGATCCACAAATACAATCTGAACGTCGTAAACCCAAAGTCCCTGTACAATTTAGCGTGACAGCACCTTTTAGTCTGATTCGATTTATTTCCCATCCCAACTTACCAGTGAATCAGCCTTTTATGGAAGAGTGGGTGACTCAGATTAAGCAGTGGTTGCAGCAGGGAAGGCAAATTTATTTTTTTGTTCATTGTCCTGTGGAAGAGCGATCGCCTACTACAGCACGTCATTTTCAAAAGTTATTGGAACACAGTGGTACAGTAGTTCCTCCTCTTCCTTGGAATATCCTGGAAAATCCCCCTAATCAACTCAGTTTGTGGTGAACGTACTGTGGTAATTTGAGTAGAAGAACCAAAGGAGGGTGAGATGAGTCGTCTTTTTTATGAGAATTCCGTTTCATATAAAGGTTATCTCATCATTCCGTTTGTCTTTGGTACAATTGATAGTCACGAGATTTATTCCTATAAATTATTATCAGAAGTTGCGAATCAAAGTCATTTTCACAAAGCAGAAAATCCAGCAGAGATCTATGGCAGTAGTATAGAGAATATTATTGATATTGCCAAAGAACATATTGACGAATATTCAGATTTTATCAGTGATCGCGATAGTTTTAAATTTCGCTACGTTTATCGCAACAACTTAATTATTGTCTTTCAAGAGGCTGGAAGATATTTTTATGATCATTATCCTCCAGACTCACTGAATAATATTGCAGCACCAAAGTTATTCTCATCAGAATACGATTGCTTGAGTTGGATTAAACAAGGTATGGATGGATTGCACACACGGTAAAGACTTCACGAGTTTTGCCCTAGAACACCAATTCATTAATGCCAAAAACCCGGTTTCTGTTGCTGGAAAGACTGATATTTGGTTATCTCAATGAGAAGAAACCGGGTTTTTTATCACAATTGGTGAATACTGAATCGGTGTTCTAGTTATCCGGAATGAGTAAGGGCGCAAGTGTTAGTATCTTTAACAAGCGCGTAAGGAGAAAGAACGATGAGTGTATTGTTAGCCGTCAAGGTAACCTTGACTACCCCAAACCATCGAACACAAGGCGCAGAGATTATCGTTCAGTCCTTTGTATCGTAGGAATGAAGCTCAAAAATCCTCTGTGCGCCTTGTGCAAAACAAGTAGCACACATTGAGGAAATTTAAATGAATTTAGATTTTTTGGGCTGGAGCAATTTTTTTGCTAACAGCTTTGAACCCTATCGCCAAGAAGGATTTATTGTTGGTAGGGTAGCCATTGAACATAGAAAGACATACATCCTTTACACCGAATATGGAGAACTGTCAGCAGAAGTGACAGGTAAACTGCGGTATCAGGCTTCCCAAACCAAAGATTTTCCTACAGTCGGAGATTGGGTTGTTATCCGTGCAAGAGATTCCGCAAAGCAAGCAACTATTCATGAGATTTTGCCCAGGAAAAGCAAATTTTCCCGCAAAATAGCAGGTGCGAAAACAGAAGAACAAATCGTTGCAACTAACGTTGATACTGTTTTCTTAGTCTCTGGATTAGATGGAGATTTCAACCCCAGAAGAATTGAGCGCTATCTCATTCTGGCTTGGGATAGTGGTGCAAATCCGGTGATTGTCTTAAATAAGGCGGACTTGTGTGAGAATGTTGAAGAGTGTTTGGCGCAAGTGGAGGCGATTGCCCCCGCCATACCCATCGTAGTTTTAAGCGCTACCAACCATCAAGGATTCAATGCCTTAAAGCCATACCTCCAACCTGGGCAAACGGTTGCTTTATTAGGATCGTCTGGTGTTGGTAAATCTACCATCACTAATCAACTCATGGGAACAGCCGTTCAAACTGTTCAACCAGTGCGAGACAGTGATGACCGAGGTAAACACACAACAACTCATCGAGAGTTAATTGTACTGCCAACGGGCGGCTTAATTATGGATACCCCAGGAATGAGGGAAATCCAAATTTGGGCGGGTGACGAAGGAATTAGGGAAACTTTTGCAGATATCGAAACACTAGCACAGCAGTGTCACTTCCGAAATTGCCAGCACAACTGCGAACCTGGTTGCGCGGTACAGCAGGCGTTGGACGAAGGGAAACTCGACTACCAAAGATTTCTGAACTACCAAAAGCTACAGAAGGAACTCAACTATCTTGCCCGTAAACAAGACGAAAGACTCAACTTAGCTGAAAAAGAACGATGGAAGAAAATCCATAAGGCAATGCGAAATCATAGCAAGCATTAGATGAATTTGAAGTAGCTACTGTCAAGACTCAAACCTGAAACACCTGGTACAATTGCAATCAGTTCATTCAATTCACCATCAGGCTTTTTCAGGTTGATAGTTACTCCATTTGGTAAGCCAGCAGGAGATGATCCCAAGATATAGTCAGATGCTGTTCCTACAAGCTGGATAACATCGTCATTTGGATTAAAGTCAGCAATCAGAGCGTAGTCATTCTGCCCAGTGGTGAATTTGTTACCGTCATCATAGTAAACCGAGAAGGTACCAGCAGCATTCCGCCCTCCAAGGTTGAATCTATCTCTGCCTTCCCCTCCAATCAGGGTATCTATTTCATTTACTCCATAGCTACCACCAGAACTACCACTGGGTATGTATCCAGCGCCCGTCAGAATATCATTCCCTTTTCCACCGACAAGAATATCATTGCCGCTTCCACCGTTGAGAATATCATCTCCATTACCACCTAAAAGGATATCATTGCCACCGCCATTCTTGTAACTTCCATCGTATAAGATGTCATTTCCATTACCACCAATCAGGATATCATTGCCGAACCCACCATCTAACCTGTCGTTACCGTCGCCGCCATCTAAATAGTCATCACCAGACAAACCTATAATTTGATCATTGCCATCACCACCAAACAGGAAATCCTTACCCAGTGAGCCAAATAACTGGTCGTCACCCTTACCGCCATACAGTAAATTTACGCTATTTGAGTCTCCTCCGTAACCTGGGGCATATGGTACTTTGCTAAGTCCAGCATATAGAGTATCGTTACCGTCACCGCCTATAAGTACGTCGTTACCCTGTTTACCTTCCAAAAAGTCGTCACCAGCAAGACCGATCAAAACGTCGTTTCCTAAATTACCATAAATGAAATCATTGTCTTGCGTTCCCTTTAAATAATCGTTCCCTGTTGCACCGTTAATAACTACCATAGAGCACCTTTTCTAGGAATCAGATGGAGTGGTGATGGTTATGAAGTTGTTTCATTATATATGTAAAAAATAGTACATAGTATTCACCTCTTTTTATTATGGCTGCATTTAGATATGTAGTGAGGACGGATGAAGTAAAATCCTCATGCCTTTAGGCTGAGGAGTGTCAAATTTATAAAGATGGCTGGCTGAAAATTCCGGAGGAACAGGCACGTAGTGAAGGCAGCTTTCCGGGGGAAGCTTCCCCCGGAAACGTGCCGCCCGTATTCCGTGCTTTAGACCGGAGACGCCAGATACCAAGTGAGGGAGACCCTCATCAAGTACTGGCTCATGAAAGCCGCCTACGCAGGGTTTACCCTGCCATAATGCTATCTTTTCAAAAGCTTAACACATTTCTTATGCTGACGTGTTAGCATAAGAATGTAGTTGGTTAGGTCGAAACCAGTGATAATTTACGAGTTTAAAGTCAGAGGGAAAGATAGGCAGTATAGAGCAATAGACGACGCTATCCGTACATCACAATTCATCCAAAACAAATGTCTACGTTACTGGATGGATAACGGCAGATGCTACAAGTCGGGAGACCCGCCCAACGCACTGCCTCACAAAGGCGGAAAAATTGACAAGTATGCATTGAATAAGCATTGCGCTGTATTAGCTGCGGAATTTTCCTTTGCGGATGAACTCAATTCAATGGCTCGACAATCTGCCGCAGAACGTGCTTGGAGCGCGATATCTCGGTTTTACGATAACTGCAAAAAGAAAGTTAAAGGATCGAGCGGTTTTCCAAAGTTTAAAAAACACTGTCGTTCCGTTGAATACAAAACGTCAGGATGGAAACTCTCGAATACTCGCAAAGCTATAACTTTCTCAGACAAGAAAGGAATAGGAACCTTGAAATTAAAGGGAACCTATGATCTTAACTACTATGACATAAAACAGATTAAGCGTGTCCGTTTAATGCGTCGAGCAGACGGGTACTATGCTCAATTTGCGATTGATGTTGATATTAAGATTGAGACTCAACCGACAAAAGAAATGGTTGGTATTGACCTGGGGCTAAAATACTTCATTGCTGATGATAAAGGCAACGTAGAACAGTCTCCCCAGTTTTACCGCAAGTCTGAGAAACAGTTAAATCGCGCCAACCGCAAGAAATCTAAGAAGTACGACCCCAAAAAGAAGAAGGCAAAACAGCCGCAATCAGCCAACTACCACAAAGCCAGAAATCGATATGCTCGGAAACATTTAAGAGTAAGTAGGCAACGAAAAGAGTATTGCAAGAGATTAGCATACTCCGTCATCCAATCTAACGATTTGGTAGCCTATGAAGACTTGAATGTAAAAGGGCTGGTAAGAAATCGACATTTCGCTAAGTCAATTAGTGATGCAGGCTGGTCAACTTTCCGCTCATGGTTAGAGTACTTTGGACACAAGTACCAGAAGGTAACAGTAGCTGTTCCTCCCCATAACACAAGCCAAAACTGCTCTAACTGTGGCGAGAAAGTGAAGAAGTCTCTATCCACTAGGACTCACGTCTGTCCACATTGTGGATATGTGGAAGATAGAGACGTGAATGCAGCCATCAACATCCTGACACGGGGTCTAGGTACCGTGGGGCACACGGGAACTTACGCTTGGGGAGATTTGCCCTCTTGGGCGATTGGTGCAAACCTGTCGTCTAATGGCGAGTCAACGAACCAAGAATCCCCTCGCCTTTAGGCAGGGGAGTGTCAAATACATAGCGCAGATATTGTAGAGTGATCTGCTCACAGGGTGACACAGAAAATTATACCAATTTGAAAAAAGAATGCGACAGATGGATTGTTGAAACTCTTAAGAGCGATCAATCGCTTGGTGTTGAACCAGAAGCCTAATATTTTGGACTGTGGCTTATTAATCCGTAGACGCTTTCTCGGCTCGTCGCTACTACATCGCTTCTCCAGTCGATACAACAGCTACAAAATCTTTTGCCAGTTAGCTTCAGATGATAAAGCTATGAACCTGTATAAAAAATCCAATGTCCAAACCATCCCAAACCCAAGCCTAGACTAGAAGTGCTAGCTAAAATTAGAAAAGTATCAACCTTGCTAAAAGATTTTTCTAATTCCTTTCCAGCCACAGCCGCCACAGCCCCACCCACAGCCGCCACAGCCCCACCCACAGCCACAGCCACAGCCCCAGCCACAGCCACAGCCCAAGCCACAGCCCAAGCCACAGCCACAGCCCAAGCCACAGCCCCAGCCACAGCCACAGCCACAGCCCCAGCCCCAGCCACAGCCACAACCCAAACTATTTGCAGAGGGTTAAGCGTTGCTAATAAATAGCCTATAAATGTGTAATTCAATAATACACCAACCAACCAGCCCCAAGCAATAATTCTAGGTGATTTAGTAGCTGGTTTTGACTTTGACTCGTCGAATTGGCGACGAACAACTTCTGTTTTATGAACTGGCTCAACTAAAGGTGGAGGCACTGCTTTTGGTGCTTCTAGCATTGCCAACCATGCTTGCATTGACTGAGGGCGGTTTTTTGCCTCCAGCGCCATTCCCTTGAGAATTGCTTTATTTAATCGATTACTTATGCTTGGAACAATTTGTTTGGGTGGAGTTAGGGAAGCTTTATTGAGCTTGCGAGCTAGAGAAGTTGTGGGGCGTTGACCTGTCACCGCATAATAAAGTGTAGCAGCCAAACAGTAAATATCGACTGTTGGCTCCCGACTGCCACTGCTCATCTGCTCATAGGGTGCAAACCCGTCATTACCTGCAATACTCGTTGAACTCACTGTTGAGGGAAGTACTTTCTTGGCAATGCCAAAGTCAATCAGAACTGCTTTGCCATCGCTTTGCAGCATAATGTTTCCGGGGTGGGCATCTCGGTGTACTAGCCCTGCTTCATGCACCATGATCAAGGCTTCCCCAATTTGGCGAATACAGGGGACAATCTTAGCTTCTGGTAACGCTTTCCTGCGTCTGACTGCCTCAAATAAATTTTCTCCCGGCACAAAGTCCATCACCAAGCAGTGGATTGCACCTTCCTTAAACAGCTCAATCACTCCCACAATGTGAGGATGGGAGTGTTGAGATAAGCTTGCCAGTATGTGCGCTTCTTTGATAAATCGCTCTATGTACTTGTCATACTCAGGATCATGGCTGAGATATTCATTGGGTGTTTTGATGACAACTGTCTGGTTTAGCTCAACATGCAAAGCCTTATAAGTAATCCCGAATCCCCCCTGCCCCAGGACTTCCTCAATTACATATTTGCCACCTTGCAATCGTTGTCCTGGTGTCCAAGGCATGAATACCTCTAAGTGAGAAAAAAAGACTTGAAAAATTACTTTAATGCCAGCAACCTGATGAAAGTTTAGCTCATTCTACGGTGTTTTGGTAGATGACGGACTGGGAGACACTGACGATGGGCTAGGAGACGGAGATGGTTTGAGAATAGGAATTAAAGCAGCAATGCCTGAGAGTAAGGCTCCAATCGCGGCGATCGCAGCTATAACAAGTGTCCAATTGATTTTTTTCTCCCGATTTGGGTTAGGGTTAGGGAGTACAGTTGATACAGGCTGGGGAGTTTCTCCACTTAACCCTAAAGAATCGAGCCATTTTCGCATCGATTGCGATCGCTGTTGGGGATTTAGCTTCATCCCTGTTAAAATTGCTCGGTTTGTGCGATCGCTAACCAAATTATTCAAGTCTTTCGGTTCCACTAAACGAGCATTGTCCAGTTTGCGTTTCAACGCACTGACGGGTGTTTGTCCGGTTACAAGTACATATAAAGTAGCTGCCAAAGAATAAATATCGCTATATGCCCCTGTTGGTATACTTTTAGCGTAAAGCTCAGGGGGTGTAAATCCCTCAGAAGTTTCCTTAGTTCGGTTTGTGGTTAAAATATGGTCAAAGTCCAGAGCTAAACCAAAATCGATCAGCACTGCTTCAGCTTGTCCATCTCGCACCCGCAAAAAGATATTTCCTGGCTGCACATCCCGATGAATCAACCGATTCTCATGCACAACTATCAAAGCTTCCCCGATTTGCTGAATGTAGCGTAGTGCTTCTTGTTCTGAAAGTATTTGTTGGCGACGATCAGCTAAACTCACCCCATCCACATATTCCATTAGCAGACACCAATGCTCTCCTTCCTTAAACGGTTCTGCAACCTGTACAATATGCTTATGCTTACATCGAGTAAGTTTTACCGCCTCTTGCCAAAACATCGTCTCCAGGCGTTCGCGTTCCTGCGGGGTTAGGGATCTGAGCAGTTCATCATTTAAGGTTTTAATGACTAGGCGATCGCTGTTGCTATTTTTGACTAAATAAGTGATGCCAAAGCGTCCCCTTCCCAACTCTTTTTCAATGGTGTATTTTCCACCTTGTAAGCGATCGCCTGCTACCCAAGCCACATTTGCAACTCCCAAAATATCTGCATTAATTATACCAATCACATTTTTCTGATAGGATAATTAATCGGTGTTATTATTTGGTCGCAAAAAATCGATGCTATGCCAACACGCTCTTAGAACTTAGTCACTGTCACATTAACACCAGATTCGAGTTTTGGAACCTTGAAATACTCAAACTGCTCTGTAGGTTGAGAAGTCTGGTTGATTTGATCAGCTTTTTTATTTGTTTCTTCTAAACATTGTTTGAGGGTATTGCCAGGAGATTTGATCAGCTCAAGCGGGTTAACCTTTTTGCATTGTGACTCGCGTACTACCCCGATTGAGTCAGAAACTTTTCTGAGATTGTTGGTTTGTTCTGTGACAGTAACTGTTCCACTATTAATCGTAGCTGGTTGAGTCACAAGAACTGCTGCCTGACCGTTGTTAGTTACGGCAGGAGACACATTTTCTTCGTTGGCTAAGGCAGGATGAGCTACAACGCTTGTGCTCATGATTACAAACAACGCCGTCAGTAAGCGTCTCATGACTGTATGTGCTCGACACTCACAAAAACTACATAAACATGATGACACAGCGCAAACAAAAAAGTTCCAGACAGGTAAAAACCTGTGTCAACAACTAAGGGAGTAAGGGGGTAAGGGTGTAAGGGTGTAGGGGAACCCCATCAATAAAATTGAGGAGCCAGTGTCGGGGTTCGGCAGTTCCTCATGGGGGTTTCCCCCATGAGGAACTGCCGAAAGGGTCTCCCGACTTGAGACATCTGGCGTGAGCCTTACTTGCGGACGCCGTATTTCTCGCAAAGTCTGCCGGGCAGAAGATTCTGTCCGGCGAGCTTTGCGTACTACGTATCTCGAAATACTTTTCTTTTTCCTTCCATTATTAAAATAAGGGGCTTGTGTCCTTGTTCCGGGGTAGGGGTACACCACAAAGAAAATGTGTTCTTTCCCTTACACCCCTACACCCCCATACCCCTACACCCCTTTCAAAGGTCAGCAGCTTTGGTGAGCCACGTTATTGATCACTCCATAGCTCTAGCTGCCCATAGACGTTGATATTAAATGTAAATTGAATATTGATATAGTTTTGTGGATATTCCGTGGGAAAAGGAGCAAAGGGTACTGCTCGGTTTATGGCATTCAGTGCTGCCTCATCAGTCATGCCAAACCCAGAACTTTGTGCAACGTGAAGATCGCTTACCAAACCAGATCGGCTGACGGTAAACTGAAGCACTGTTCGTTGGGAAGATTGGGTGAGTCCCGGTATCCAGTTGCGCTTCACTTGCTCCTGTAATTGTTGTAGGTAAGCGCCCATGTCTGCATCTTTGCTGGCATCAATGCCTTGTGTCCCTTGATTCAGGCGATTGGAATTCGGCAGCGCTGCCAGATTATTGGTTCGGTAATCACCACTAGATACACTAAGTGGACCACCCAAACGGCTTGCTCCACCTGACTTTGAAGATGCTTGAGAGCGAGAGAGTTTTCGTGGTGATGTTGTTGACTGATTTTGAGAACGCGATGATGCTCTACGCGGTGTTCCTGGGGACAGCAGGGAATTAGCCCTATTCTGAAACTGTTCAGGAGAGGATTTTGCAGCAAGCCGACTACTATTTTCCCGACGAGTTGAAGGTACTGACGGTGTGGTATCAGGTGAAACAACCGTTTGCCGAGGTTTCAATGCGAGTGGTTTGGGTTTTGGTGTAACTGTCGTTGAGAAGGGTGAGGGTTCTGACGGTGTGGTGTCAGGTGAAACAAGCGTTTGCCGAGGTTTGAGTGCGAGTGGTTTGGTAGTAGGTGCAACTGTCGTTGGATATGGTTCTGTTTCTGGGAGTTGAGGTTTTGGTGTAACAACCGTTTGCCGAGGTTTGAGTGCAAGTGGTTTGGGTTTTGGTGCAACTGCTGTTGGCAAAGGTTCTGGTTCTGGGGGTTGGGGTTTTGGTGTAACCCTTCTTTGTCGCAGTTTGAGTGCGAGTGGTTTGGTGGTCGGTGCAACTGCTGTTGGGGAGGGTTCAGGTTCTGGTGGTATCGTTGGTGTAACAACCGTTTGCCGAGGTTTGAGTGCAAGTGGTTTGGGTTTTGGTTCAACTGCTGTTGGCAAAGGTTCCGGTTCTGGTGGTGTCGTCTGTGGTGGAATTGTCCTTTGTCGCAGTTTGAGTGCGAGTGGGTTGGTGGTGGGTGCGACTGCTGTTGGGGAGGGTTCGGGTTCTGGTGGTTGGGGTTTTGGTGCAACTGCTGTCGGGGAGGATTCGGGTTTTGGTGGTTTGGTGATAGGAGCAACTGCTGTCGGGGAGGATTCGGGTTCTGGTGGTTTGGGTTTTTGTGTAACAGCTGTTGGGGAGGGTTCTGCTAGTTTGGTGACAGGAGCAACTGCTGTTCGTTTTGGTTCAGGTGCGAGTGGTTTGGTGACAGGAGCGCTCGCAATTTTCTGGGGTTTGGCTTGCAGTTTTTGAGGAGATGGATTTGATGATACTGTTTTTTGCTGCGTCCGTTCTGGCAATAATAGCTCAGAAGATTCAGAACCGCTCTTAGTTTCGGGTGCAGTTGTTGATCCTGACTTAGCTGCAGAAATAGGTTTTCCAGGTTTTGGTTTTCCACCTGCAACAGAATTTTTGGCAGCCCGTTGTGAAGTTTCCGGGGGCGTCTTTGTCTGATTCGGAGGAACTTGGACGAACTCAATTGGTATTGGTTCGGAGACCTCTTGCTTCGGCGCAACAGCCCTGAGCCAATAATCACTTGCAATTAAGAGAACAGAGTGCAGCAGGATCGAAGTAACTACATAAAATATGAGATTTTCTGGGCGATTTTCTGGGCGATCGCCTTTGAGGGCGTGATGCTTTGCGCCATCACTTTTGTTGCGCTGTGAAGCATGAGACTTAGCCATGTTATTGTGCTTTCTTCCTAACAGCAGCCTCAACAAGTCTTATTTAACAATGTTGGTGTAGTGACTGGCAAACATCAGCACTTTGAGCCTGTGTGCTGGCAATCTTTGATTTTAAAGATTTACCATCTACATTAATCGGCAGGATAGCATGAACCAGCGGCTATTCCCTGTCGAATCATAGCATCAATTTCAGTTCATTCCACCTGGGCTGTGAAAAGTTAAGACAGCGCATTTTTATCAATAAGCATTATTGCTTAACACTTTCTTTGCTAATGGTGAGTTTCAACCTCATCCCGGCTATAGCTGATGCTAAAACCGCTCCTCCCTGAATTCGCGAGGAGGAGTCCAAGTGTACTGCATTGAAATGAAAACCGCCATAATCGCATTTGCGAGGATATGGTGTATTGCAGCACATAGCAGATATTGATTGCACGGTATCTGCTCTCAAGTCTGGTTGATTAGTTATACTTCTTGAAAAAACTGCATATCAATTCGCCAGGATCGTTATGCTCAAATGGCAAAGCAGTCCCATCTTGCAGAACCTTGACTCTAGAGCGACAGTTGTAGACCTCGATAGGTCTTTTGACTCCATCTATGCTAACAGCTGCTCTATATTCCCAATAATTTTTGGCACTTCGTTTAATATCAACAATGCAGAGTTGGTGACCATCCCAATTGCGACACACTGATGCAAGAGCTGGAAATGCTACTGCTAAAGAGAGTACCAATAGTAACACAAAGGCAACATATTTCATCACGGCTAGTGTGTTAATTAATTTTTCGTTGATAGCCTTGCCAATATTTTTCCCGAAGTTTGCCCTTTTGCAATTTACCACTTGGCGTTCTTGATAAGGATTCAGTAAACTCAACACTCCTAGGTAACTAATTCTCTCAAAGGGATAGTTTGTTAGCTGACTTGATCCGCAGGGAAACTGTAGCTATAGGGATTATAATATTTTGAGACTAAAATTCCTCTGATGTTTTCAACTATTGATAATCTGCTCCACCGACACAGAAATATCTGGGAATGCAAGCGGTTGAATTGTTCCCGCAGTCAGTGTGAGTTTTGCGGCGTACTCTCCGTCTAAAGGCTCTCGAAATATCACTAAGTGCAGCTTTTTGAGGTTGACTACCCAATATTCTGGGATACCCACTTCTGCATAGATTTTGCTTTTAATCTCTAAATCTTTCTCTAAACTAGAGTTAGCATACTCAATCAGCCAGAAGATATTTTCTGGATACGGGTGATGTTCTCGATACTCACGTCCTAAGCGTTGGACAATCGCAATATCTGGTTCAGGTTCCGAATCATTGGGTAAAGTGATAGGCTTGGCTTGACGAACCTTGGCGCGTTCACCCAATAACCTTGCTAGATACTCACCCGCTTCATCACTAGAATAAGCATGAGGTTCTCCTTCTGGCGACATTTCTACAATTTCTCCTTTAAGCAGTTCAACATTGCGATCGCTCAAAATACCAGCAGCAATCATGCGGTGATACTCGTCAATCGTCCACTTAGCAGCAATAACAGTCATGGCGATCGCTTCCTCCCAATGATTTGTTTTATATTCTGATCGTGAAGTACCTACACTGTAGCGATTTTGTAGCGAAGCGTGAGAGGCTCACAACACTCAGTTTTCTTTGTTGGGAACAGTGCTTACTTTAGTCTAAACTCCAGTTAGTGTCATAAACTAGGCTGAATCGGTTTCACATGGAGATTTAGCAGCGATCGCTGCCAATGCCTCAAGTGCTAATCTGACCGCTCACTGTTGATACTCTCATAAATACTGGATAGTAATTTTTCAAACACAACTGCTTTAAATTCTTCACTATTCATCACTTGCATAAAGATTTTTTCGTTACCGTCCATGCGTTCGATAAATAGATTTTCAAGATGCTTTTCTAGAACCGGGGCAAAGTTTTCTTTTGTATTGACTTGAGCTGCTTGTTTGATGGAGTCATTAGCGATCGCCGTTTCAGTAATTTGCTCAAAAAAGAGTTGGTCGGCTGGAGTGAAGTTAGTACTAAAACGTTCATTAAGGGAGTCAATAAGCTGGGATAAGGGGACTTCTTTATCTGGCTGGCGAGTTCCCAATGCACTAGCACCTCGTAATGGTTCTGCTTTACCTTCGGTTAAATCAATTTTCCCTTCACTGATTTTTTCCAGGCGATAAAATTTTAGTTCTATATCCCCAGATAAATCAATTTTTGGAGCTTGGGGACTACGGGGTAATTTCTTTAGTAGGAAACGTCCATAGGCATAAAGCTTTTCGAGTTCTGAATCTTGGTAAGGAATAATCTGGGCAAGGAATAGGTAGAGATTGCGGAAGCTGGTAAGTTGGCTTTTAAATTGTTCTTTATCTGAGTCTTGGAGGACTTTATAATTTTCAATAATCGGATCTAGTAATGTATTTAATTTTTTGTGTTCGCCTCCGGTGAGGGAGGTTTTTGGGCGAAACCAAATTTCACACCACTGGTTTACATCGTCTTGGCTAAAAAGTTGCCATTCATAAAGCTGGTAAGACAGATCATTTAATTGTTGCGGATCGGCGGTTTCTCCAACGGGCGTTTCTTCGTAGTAGGGTTTAAAGGCTTTGTAGATGTCTTCGGGTTTATTGACGAAATCTAAAACGAAAATATCTTCTTTGCCTGTGGTGGTACGGTTTAAGCGAGATAAAGTCTGGACGGCTTGGACTCCATCCAGTCGTTTATCAACAAACATAGTATGAAGCAATGGTTGATCAAATTCGGTTTGAAATTTGTTGGCGACAAGCAGCACTTGATAGGCATCGCTGGCAAATTTATCAGGAATTTCTGAAGTTTTGATGCCACCATTCATGTTGACTTCAGTAAATGTTTCTCCGGGTAACTCATCAAGGGTAATAGAACCAGAAAAGGCAACTAGGGATTTAATATCGCTATACCCTTTTTCTTTAATGTATTTATCGAAGGCGAGTTTGTATTTAATGGCGTGTTCACGGGAACGGGTGACAACCATTGCTTTAGCTCTACCCCCAATTTTGTGGCGGGTATGATTACGGAAATGTTCAATGATGATTTCTACTTTTTGGGCGATGTTGTGGGAATGGAGTTCGAGAAATCGGGCGATCGCCTTGGCTGCTTGGCGACGAGGTAAGTCGGGGTTATCTTCACAGGTGCGGATGAGTTCGTAATAGCGATCGTAGCAGGTGTAATTTGCCAAAACGTCTTTAATATAGCCTTCTTCAATCGCTTGGCGCATAGTGTAGAGATGGAAGGGGGCTTTGCCGTTCTCTCCGGGTTCATCGAATACGAGTTGGGTTTTGTACTTGGGGGTAGCGGTAAAGGCGAAATAGCTGAGGTTTGGTTGTTTGGTGCGGCTGATTTGTTCTTTTAGTAGTTGTTTTTTGGCTTCATCAGTGAGATCATCTTCCTCAAGTTCATCTTCCAGGAGTTGGGCGGCGATCGCTGATTCGATACCATCTTTATTCAGGATTTTGCGGAGTTCTGTGGCGGTTTCTCCGGTTTGGGAGCCGTGGGCTTCATCAACGATGACGGCAAAACGTTTATCTTTGGTGGTAATGTCTATGGTTTTACCTTTTTTCGCTAAAGTCTCGATGGCTTTAGTGATGAAAGGGAATTTCTGGACGGTGGAAATGATGATGGGTACACCGTCGCTGAGGGCTGTAACCAGTTGTTGGGTGTTCTCATCAATTTTCTGGACAACTCCGGCTTTATGATCAAACTGATAGATAGTGTTTTGCAGTTGTTGATCTAGTACGGTGCGATCCGTGATGACGACAACGGTATGAAAAATTTTTTCGTCTTGGTTGTCATGGAGGTTGGACAGGCGATGGGCTAACCAAGCAATAGAGTTTGATTTTCCTGATCCTGCCGAATGCTGAATCAAATAATTATGTCCGGCTTTGTGTTGTTTGGTGTGGGCGATGAGTTTACGAACCACATCAAGTTGATGGTAGCGGGGGAAAACCAGGGTTTCTTTTTTCTGGTAATTAACACCAGTGGCGGTAGGAATTTTGGTTTCTTTAATTTCGATGTGGAGAAAACGGGCTAAGATGTCCAAAAGGCTATCTTTTTGTAAAACTTCTAGCCAAAAATAACTGGTGCGATATTCTTCATTGTCTCCCACTGGGTTGCCTGCACCGTGATTATTACCTTTGTTGAAGGGTAGGAAATGGGTACTTTCTCCAGCCAGTTTGGTGGTCATCCAAACTTCTTCGGTATCTACGACGAAATGGACTAAGCACCGTTGTTTAAAGGCAAATAGCAGGTCTTTGGGATCTCTCTCGGTTCTGTATTGGTAGATGGCGTTTTGGTATGTTTGCCCGGTGAGGGGGTTTTTGAGTTCGATAGTAGCGATGGGTAAACCGTTGATGCTGAGGAGAATATCGGGAATACGTCCGGTTTTGATGGTGACTTGGCGGGTGATGGTGAGGCGATTTTTTTCGTAGAGTGCCAAGGTTTCGGGGTTCATGCCTGTGTTCGGCTGGAAGTAGGCAACTCGCAGGGTTTTACCATAGCATTTGAAGCCATTGCGGAGAACATCGAGCATTCCTCGGCTTTTGAGTTCTTTGGTGAGACTATCTATAACGATTTTCTGGGCATCGCTGTTGTTGGCTAGGCGTTTCCATTGTGTGGGCTGGGTGGTTTGGATAAAGTTGATGATTTCCGTGGGGAAAAGGGCGGTTTCTGGGTCGTAGTCGTTTGCTTTACCTTGGTGATAGCCACTGAGTTGCAGGAGTTCCCGTTCGATGATGTCCTCAAATTTGTTTTCTGTGTGCATGAGTATGAAGTATAAATTTAATCAATAAAGTATAAATAAATGTAGGGTGTGTTGTCGCGCAGCGCAACGCACCGACACAGCATTCAAGGTGCGTTAGTCTACGGCATAACACACCCTACGAATTCACGTTGATTTCAATTATAAAAAATATTAAAATTAATCAAGTTTGTTGGTCTAACCAATTGATCAGCTCTTCTAGAGATTGGAAATCAAAAATTGCATCTGCTAGGTTTTCTAATTGTTCTGAAGATAAGCGCTCAATGCGGTTTTCTAAAGTGGAATCAATATTATTAAATCGGCGTTTTAGTAGCTTTTTAACAATTTTTTTTTCTCCTCGTTCAATTCCTCTTTCAATTCCTTTTTGCATCCAACTGGTGACAATTTCCATGATTCCTTCCTCTTCAACTAAGTTGGCTTGTTTTAGTTCGGTATCAAGTGCTTGTTCTTCTGTAGCGTTTAATTTGAGATAGGTGTCAATAAAACCGGAAATTAATTCCATTTTAGCAGGGTTTAACTGCAAGGTTACTAACATCCTTAAGCACTCTAGTTTTACGCGGACTCTTTCTTCTGGGTTAAAGTCCATTTTTGCCATTAATGCGGCTGCTACGGGGTTTGGTTTATTTAAAAAATTGCGCCAGTTGAGGTTATTTAATTGAATGGCGACGTAGTTAAATTCTAGAATTTTTCTGTTAGGGAAGTTAACTGTATATTGGCTTTTTTCTTGGCGTTTTGGTTCGTCGTAGGAGAAAATAACTATAGGGAATATAGGTAATAAATATTTAGCATCTAAACGGGCGAAGTAATGAAACATCCGCCGTTCAAATTCTTTTTGATTATATGCTTGATTTTCTAGGTGAATGAGAAAGTAGGTGTCTTGTTCTCTCCATTTGACTTGGGCTAGTAAATCGATTTTTCTTTTATCTCCAGATGTGACATCAGTAAATATTTCTTCTGGTAAAAAGGTGAGGCTGTCTTTAGCTACATAGTCTAATACTTCTGGTAGAAACAGTTCTATAAATTCCCAAAAGAAAGTCTGGATTAATTCTTTAAAGAGTCTATCGTGATCTATCATGCTTTTTTATTATTTAATTAAACAATAAATAACTCATTTTTAAAACTTAATATCATCTAAGGGTAATAATCCTTCGTCCACATCGGCAAAGTCTTCGTCCAGTGGTTCAAGGGCAGAAAGGGTTTCCAGGAGAGATTTTTTCTTAATGGGGGAAATGATGGCGAAGGGGATACCATTTTGGATGATGGTGAGGGGTTCGCCTGTTTTTTGAGCTTGGTTAATTAGATTTTGGACGGTTTCGGGGAGGTCGCAAAGGGTGATTTGTGTCATAGTGGGTTCTGGGGTTAGCGGATGGAGACTTGGCGTACATCTATTTTACCTGTGACGGCGTTGGTGATGAGGGCGGTGCGATATTCTTTTAATAGTTTGATTGCTTCTTGAATCTTGGATTTTTGTTTGTCAAGTTTTGCTGTTGTTATATCTAAGTATTCGGTGATTTGTTTTTGTATATCAATTGAGGGAATAGTAAAAGTCAAATTTCCGGCTTGTTGAAAATTAAGACCTTCACGAGATGTGCCGTTTTCATAAGAAAAAATTTGTTGTTTTCCCTCTTGAGAACAAAGAAGTAAATGCAAATATTGAGGAAGTATTTCTTTTAAATTTGGTCTAAATATACAAACGTGCTGATTTACATTCGCTTTTCCAAAACCAGGAGGAACTAAACCTACTCTACCAATAGATGCACCTGTAATATTTAGCAAAATATCATTTGGAAATACTCTACTATTAGCTTGTAGATTATCTATCTCATCATCAATATAAACAACATCATCTAAACGAAGTCCCTCATCATACACATTTTGGCTCCTAATTAACATTACACCAGAATCAACATAAATTTCTGAACCTCCTTTCGGTGTTTTTCCACTTCCAATTTTAGTTACCAAAAATTTAGTTTTTTTAACTTCCCAATGTTCGGGAATTTGACCTAACCACTCAACCCCAGAATCTTTCATCGGGACGCTTGGATCTAGTCCTTTGGTGACAGCGTGACTGATGAGGGCGGTGCGTTTTTCGTCGAGTTTTTCAATAAGGGTTTCTTTCTTGGCGATGAGGTCGTCTATTTGTTTGGTTTTATGGTCGAGGAAGCGGGCGATCGTTTTCTGCTCATCCAGTGGCGGAAGGGTAGCCCAAAACTCTTTTATTTTGTCTAAGTGTAAATTAGTAACAGTATTCGATTTAGCACCAATATTAATTTGTGTTTCTGTAAGTTTACCCAACAAAGAATATTGCAAAAATTCAATGTTGACTTTTGGTTTTATAACCTTAATTAGACATAGACTAACAAAAATACTAAAATCAAAATCCCAGTCAACAATTCTAGGAACTCCTATTGTTCCATTTTTAGAGTAAAGTAAATCTCCTTTTTCTGGTTTGCATCTGATAGATAATGTATTGTGTTCCTCTTCGGGAATAAATTTAATATTGTTCATGTTAATAGAATTATTTTTCGCCTGAACAATATCAGTAACTCTTAAAAATGGTATTCCCTCATTAACATAAGTTGGAGTAAAATGTGCGCCATCAATAATTTGATTGGTTATATGTTTGATTCGAACAGCTTTCCAATGCTCAGGAATCTCCCCCAACCACTCAACACCAGAATCCTTATACTTTTCATAACCCTGATACTTACCCATTACACTACCTCCCCCAACATCGCCATAATGTCCAACTCCAGTGATTTAATATCATTTTCAATTTCATCCAGAGGACGGGGCGGCTGATACACATAAAAATGACGATTCAACGGAATCTCATACCCGACTTTGGTTTTATCAAAATCAATCCAAGCATCCGGTACATGGGGCAATACCTCAGCCTCACAATATGCTTCACAATGCCCCTTCACCAACTTAACCAACTCATCTACACTCGCATCCTTGTCATACTCTAAGGGCAACGGTAACGTAATATCATCCGGTAAAGGTACAATCTCCGTATCTCGCAAATTACTATCCGGTTCAGGATTCCCCTTCTTATCCCGACAGATTTCGGCTTGTGGATCAGCCTCACCCAACGCTGCTAAAATCGCCTTGATCACCGGCTCTTTCAACTTTAACCCCGCATTCTTTAACACCCGTTCCAAATCCCGCATAAATTCAGCACGGGACATATACAGGCGATCGCCGTCCAGACACCGCAAAGCATCTAGAATCTGATTTTGGAGGCTTTCACCTATTTCAATTTCTAACTGTTGCACCTTAGCATCTTTACGCTTCTTACTCGTTGCCAAATCCTGAAACGCGTTCTGCTCTGACAATCGAGCCAAACGATCCTCACTTGCCTGAAAATTTAATCTTAAGGGACGCTCCACTGTAATTTTGAGAAACCCAAACTCCCGATTATCAAAAATCTTTGAGCAAACCCGCTTTTCTATCTGCCCGTGTGATTTCACCTCACTTAAACCATTCTGCTCAAAATCCCCATACAGTCGCACCAGTTCCGCAATATGCTCAGGAGATAATTCATTGCGCTTTTTACCGAGACTCTTTTTCATTTTATGAAAATGGCGAGTACCATCAATAAGCTGAACTTTCCCCCGACGATGCGCCGCTTTTTTATTCGTCACCAGCCAAATATAAGTAAAAATTCCCGTGTTATAAAACATCTGGTCAGGTAGAGCAATCACCGCATCAAGCCAGTCATTTTCAATAATCCAACGGCGAATATTACTTTCACCACTTCCCGCATCTCCTGTAAACAAAGGCGAACCATTAAACACAATAGCAATCCGAGAACCATCACCTCGTTCCTCTGGTGGGTTGTGCATTTTCGATATCATGTGTTGCAGAAACAACAGCGAACCATCATTAATTCGAGGTACACCAGCCCCAAAACGCCCCTTAAATCCTAAATTGTCATATTCATCTTTAATAAAATCCTCTTCTGGTTTCCATTCCACCCCAAAGGGCGGATTAGCAAACATATAGTGAAACTGTTTATCAGGATGACCATCACGGGGTAAAAAATTATTACTTTTGCTTTTTGCGTTTTTTATCCCCAAGGTGTCGCCATAGACAAGATTGTTAATCGGCTCATCTTTAATCAGTAAATCAGAACAGCAAATCGCATAGGATTCAGGATTATATTCTTGCCCAAATAACCCTAAATTTGCTTTAGGGTTTTGCTTTTTAATGTATTCCTCCGACACTGAGAGCATTCCCCCCGTTCCTGCTGTGGGGTCGTACACTGTCCGGTAAATTCCTTGTTTAAACAATACCTTCGCCAAAAAAAGAGGATAAATATCTCAATCCCAAAACCTCGACTACTCGTCCCAAGTGGCGAACCGGATGACGCTTCGCTCTAATGGGCGGTGTCAGGAACGGGCTAGAAAAATTT
>JAHHGV010000005.1 GCA_019359695.1 Brasilonema angustatum HA4187-MV1 | reverse complement strand
CTCTTGAGTTTAGAGGGTAGGGTTTTCACCTACATTCCAACTGGAGTTCAATTTCCCACTTATGTGGTTAATTGGTGAGTTTATTTACGGACTGATTACCGAGATTCACTCACAACGAATCGCACCAATCAATATTATCTTGCCATCTTGACGACGCATAAGATTTTCCGGCTTGATATCTCGGTGGATAATATTTTGCCTGTGAACAACTGTTAGAATTTCTAAAATCTCTCGCAAAAGTTGAGTGACTTCCTGTTCACTCCACCTCTTACCAGCTATAACTTCACTACTTAAATCATTTCCTTCAATATATTCCTGCACCAGATAGAATTCACCATTTTCCTCAAAGTGAGCAAACAGCCTAGGAATCTGGTTGTTTTCACAACCTAATTTATATAAAACCTGTGCTTCACTTTCAAACAGTCGTCTAGCTATTTGTAAAACAGCTGGGTTCGGGTCTTTTGGTTTAAGATGTTTGACAACACACAATGGATGTCCAGGTAAATCCAAATTTTCTGCCAGATAAGTATCACCAAAACCACCATTTCCTAGCAGTCTGACAATTTTGTAGCAATTACGGAGAACTGTACCCACAAACATCAGGTTTTTTCAATACGCGATGGTCTTATTTTGCCAAATTGCTTACTGAACAAGCTAGCGAGCAATAAAAGTGTACATTTTCTTGCCGAGCTTGGGAACCTCACCCTGCCCTGTCGGGCATCCCTCTCCTTATAAAGGAGACTTGGGAACCTCACCCTGCCCTGTCGGGCATCCCTCTCCTTATAAAGGAGAGGGAAAGTGCGATACATGGGTATAGTGAAAGTGGATGCTACTTTGAGATCATTTCTCGTTCCTTGCCTAGTTTGGGAACCTCACCCTGCCCTGTCGGGCATCCCTCTCCTTATAAAGGAGAGGGAAAGATTTTAGCGCAGCTAAAAGCGAGGGTGAGGTTCCTTCTAATATCAGGTAATCACAGTTGGCTTATCCATTCCAGTCAACTTATGAATCTGGGCAATATCGTCTGCAATCGTGATCAGTTCCGCCAATGCTTCTTGTGGATCAAGATTCTGCTTTGCTGGGTCGGGTTCGTAGCTTTCTAAATACAACCTGAATGTTGCGCCTTGTGTACCTGTACCTGATAGCCGGAAGACAATGCGCGAACCATCGGTGAAGCCAATGCGAACACCTTGCTTTTGACTAACGCTACCATCAATTGGGTCGGTATAGCTGAAATCGTCAGCATACTCAACTTCATAGGAACCATAGCGCTTTCCTTTGAGTGTTGGCAGCATAGCACGCACACTTGTTATGAGAGTATTGGCGCGATCGCTATCAACTTCTTCATAATCATGACGCGAGTAATAATTACGCCCGTAGGTTTGCCAATGTTCTGTGACAATCTGCTCTACTGATTGTTGCCGCACTGCTAGAATATTCAGCCAGAACAACACTGCCCAAAGTCCATCTTTTTCGCGGATATGGTTGGAACCTGTGCCAAAACTCTCCTCACCGCAAAGGGTTGCTCTATCTGCATCTAACAGATTACCAAAGAACTTCCAGCCTGTGGGAGTTTCATAACATTCAATACCGAGTTGTTTTGCCACACGGTCTGGTGCTTGACTCGTAGGCATTGAGCGGGCGATACCTGCTAAACCAGAGCTATAGCCAGGAACCAATTTCGCATTTGCTGCTAATATAGCTAAGCTATCGCTAGGAGTGACGAAGAATTGGCGTCCGAGAATCATGTTGCGATCGCCATCTCCATCGGAAGCAGCACCAAAGTCAGGCGCATTGTTCCCAAACAGAATTTCCACTAAATCATGAGCATAAACAAGGTTGGGGTCAGGATGTCCACCGCCAAAGTCTTCTAGGGGTTTACCATTCGTCACAGTTCCCGACGGTGCGCCCAGACGTTCCTCAAAAATATTATGAGCATAGGGACCCGTCACAGCATGCAAAGAGTCAACACACATACGGAACTGTCCATTGGTCACCAGTTGGCGGATGCGGTCAAAATCAAACAGCGACTGCATCAATTCTGCATAGTCTGCGACAGAATCAATCACCTCCACCGGCATATCGCCTATTTTGACCTCTCCTAAAGTATCAAGATTAACATCAAGAGCCTCAACAATTTTGTAGCTATTAATCTCTTTACTACGATTATAAATGGCTTCCGTGACTTTTTCTGGAGCCGGTCCACCATTGCTAATATTGTACTTTATACCAAAGTCTCCATCTGGTCCACCAGGATTATGACTGGCAGAGAGGATTATACCACCAAATGTGTCATACTTGCGAATAATAGCAGAGGTAGCCGGGGTAGAAAGAATACCGCCTTGACCGACGAGCACTCGCCCAAAGCCATTAGCGGCTGCCATTTTCAGGATAATTTGAATTGCTTGACGATTGTAGTAACGACCATCGCCTCCTACAACCAAAGTTTTGCCTTGATATCCTTCCAGGCTATCAAAGATCGACTGCACAAAGTTTTCCAAGTAATGAGGCTTCTGGAAGACTGAGACTTTCTTTCTGAGTCCAGAAGTACCTGGTTTTTGGTCGGTAAACGGTTGGGTTTGTATAGTTTTGCTAACCATCGCGATATTTGAGGCAGAGTTAACAACAAGAATTGCTTGATAGTCCTAACACTACTTAAGCAGATGTTGCTGCAACAACCTCCAGCTGAATTTTAATTTCCTTCTTCTGGTTGAATCTCTTGTAGCTTGAATCTTACTTAAGCTAGGTTCCGCAAAAGTGTCAACTAGCGATATGTTTAGGTATCTCGCCTAATAAAGAGATTTACAATGGCTAATAATAAATTTTTCCTGTCTTCTCTTCCTATTTTCCAGGCAAAAGGGATACAGAAGTTATTCACCACAGCGATATTGGTGTTTGCTGTAGGTTCCCCGTCTTTATCTGTTCAAGCAGCTCAGTTAAATGAGAACCATTTCAACAATGGTTCTGGACAGCAAAGTTCAGAACCAGAGATAAACACAGTTGGAGAGCAACCCTTAGTAGTTGCTCAAAGATACAACAGACGACCCCGAGTTCGCAGAAGAATCATAATAGGACCTCGTCGGCGATATCGTGTTCGACCAATTCGGCGATCGCGTGTTCAACGAGTGTATCGACCAGTTCGGCGATACAACAGATATGGAGGTCAACGGGTGTACGTACGTTGACACTCTCACGGGTTTATGTTTTTATAGCCGGGGTTTAAATCTCCGGCTATCTTACAATTTTTAATTTTGTTAGCGCAGCGGGACGCAGTCCCGGATTGAATTCCAAGGGAGCGGTATTAGGCTTCACGCACCCATTCCAATGAAGGCTTCCGCTGCGATTTTACACAATCCTGTAAATATAAATTAATCAAGCTTTGGTAAGAAATCCCTGTTTCCTCAGCTAAACCCTTAAAGTAGTCAACAACATTCTCTTCCAGCCGAATTGTGACTTGCTTCTTAAGCTTCTTGATATAAGGGTTCTTCACAGATTGGGAGAAATCATACTCATCTTTCATAAAAGAAAACTCTGATATTGTTGTTGCTCTGCCTTCTTTGCCCTACGAGCCGAAAAGATCCGAATGGTTTGTTCATCTTCTTTGTATACATGGCAAACCACTAATAATGTATATCATAATCAAGTTGCGATACGCGCAGCGTCAAGCGTTCGACTGAGCGCTCCATCTTCTCAAACAAAAAAGGCCTAATACCGTTTCACTTTAAGGTTGATACAAATAGGCAGCAGAGGAGCAGAGGAGCAGAGGAGCAGGGGAGAAAGAATTAGAGACTAATCATTTGTATCAAGGATTTCGTGAAATGGTATAACAGGGCAAGGTGAGGTTTCGCCTGAATGATACCGTGTACACACCAGATCGTTTTCACCTCACCCTCGCTTGAATCGGCGCTAAAATCTTTCCCTCTCCTTAAAGGAGAGGGATGCCCGACAGGGCAGGGTGAGGTTTTGCGGGTGGGATGTTTCGGAATTTATAAGTGATTAAGCGAACTTGATATCAGTACCCGTTGAACAAGCTGGGAGTAGACTGTTAGTGCCTGAGCGACAACTTGATCCATATTGTAATACTTGTAGGTTGCCAACCGTCCCACGAAATGCACGCTTGGGGTTGCGTCAGCTAGTGCCTTGTATTGTTTGTAGATTTCAGCGTTTTCTGGGCGCGGTATGGGGTAGTAGGGATCTCCTTCCGCTTGCGGGTACTCGTAGACAATACTAGTTTTAAGGTGTTCCTGTCCCGTCAGGTACTTGAACTCAGTGACGCGGGTGTATGGATGTTCGTTGGGGTAATTTATCACTGGTGCAGGCTGATGCAGAGGTTTGTTTAGCGTTTCATGCTTGAACTCTAGGGAACGGTAGGGAAGTTTGCCATAGCGGTAATCGAAGAACTCGTCGATGGGACCTGTGTAGATCATTTCGCGGTAGGCGATTGCCTCTTGAATCTCGCGATAATCGGTGTTGAGCATAATCTTGATGTTGGGGTGAGACAACATCTTCTCAAACATCCGCGTATAACCATGTAGAGGCATTGCTTGATAAGTGTCTGTGAAATAGCGATCGTCGCGGTTTGTGCGGGTAGGTACACGGGCGGTGACTGATCTGTCGAGTTCCGATGGATCAAGTCCCCATTGCTTACGGGTGTAGCCACGGAAAAATTTCTCGTACAATTCTCGACCAACTTTGCTCACCACCACATCTTCAGAGGTGCGAATGTAGTCTTTTTGCTCAGCGACTGAAGCGAAGAACTCATCCAGTTGGAACGAGGTGAGATTCAATCCATATAACCGATTGACAGTATCAAGGTTAATCGGGATGGGCACAAGTTGACCATCTACGCTAGCCAGAACGCGGTGTTCGTAAGGTCGCCACTCGGTGAAGAAGGAAAGATACTCAAAGACTTCGCGGGAGTTGGTATGAAAGATGTGGGGACCGTATCTGTGTACGAGTATGCCTGAATCGTCGTAGTGGTCGTAGGCGTTGCCGCCAATATGAGGACGTTTGTCAACAATCAGAACCTTTTTTCCAGACTGACTTGCTAGTCTTTCGGCAAGGACGCTTCCTGCAAATCCTGCGCCAACAATTAAGTAATCAAACATTTAAATTCCACCTTTTTTGTATTTGGATATCTATAAGCACCAAGCAATGATTTGCAAGTTCAGATCAGCGTTTTGTGTTTAGAGAGAATAAAAAACCGCAGAGGCGCAGAGGACACAGAGGAAGAGATAGGCAGAGGGAAAGGGAAAATTTTCTGTATGAATGCAACGTGCATATCAACTTTTATTTGCCACGACTTACGCAAAAACTCTTCTTAACCTCTTTTCTATGCGCTAAGGCGCACGCTACGCGAACGTGTCCTTTGCGTTCTACCCTGCGGGAAGCCGCTCCGCGTCTATGTGGTTCGTTTTTCCATAACTTTGCGTAAGTCCTGAATGCAAATCATGAGTTACCGTAAACTCATGAAAATGCCCATTTCTCTTTCTTTTGAGAAAGTCAGTTGGCGATGGGGGGTGCTAAGGAAACTCGTGGAGTCCCACCTCCACCGACACTCTTCGGCGCGTTGTTATCGACGATGTAAAGTGCTTTAAATAATTTCATAAAGTCGTCGTAAAATTTCCCACCAGTAGTTTGGAAATCATAACCATAAGTGGCGCGGAATTCTTCAAGAACTCCTTTTTCTAGACATAAGTAATGTGCGTCCCAACCTGCATCATCAACAACGTAAGCACCATAGTCTTGTAACGCTCGAAACAGCTTTTGAGCTGCTGGTGTTTGCAGCTTTAATCTTGCGGCAGTGACATTGCGGGGAATTGCCAACAGCGTCCCTTGCACTAACTTGGGGTTAGTACCGTGATATTGATTGGCGGCTTTGCTATCGGCAATGTAGGCAGGCCAACGATATCCTGGAACAGCACGAGAGTAGTAAAGGTATTTTTCCCCCCAAAGAATAACTTTTAATGCATGGCGGATTGGTTGATTTTTTGTGAGTTCACCTTTGCGAATAGATCCACCAATAGAAGAGAGACCCGAACCGAGGTGTCCGCCTTTGATACCGTCGCCATAAATATCAACGCCACCCCAAGGGTTACGCCACCCATGAACAGATCCTCCTGCTGTACAGCGTGCTAGTGGTTCAAACTGCTCAAGAGTTTTACCATCGGGCATGAGAAAGGCTGAGGCGTTGTTGGGTGTATAATATGGCTGACTTGTGGCATCTGGAACAATTAAGTTGTCTGGCACAGGTAGTGAAATTCCCATAGATTGAGTGCCTGTACAGCGTCCAGGTCCAAAATTGCCAGGACTGTAAACTGGACGTTGGGGATCGCTTGTCTTGAGCTTGTAAAAGTATTCCTCATCTGCTAAAGCATTTTTTGCCTGTTGAATATTTGCTGGTCGATAAACTGCGCGGGAGCCAATCGGCATATTCCATATTGAATTGGATGCGAAAGGCCACAGCCATTTGTCGCGTTTGCCTTGAGTTGTGGTAGATTTGGCAATGTGGTTGGTGTTCTGACTCATACTCATAATGCCGCTGCTAGAACCATAACTTAGATACAACAGCAAGCTAACCAAAAATATCGTTAAGAAAACCCGCGTTACATTGCTTAAGTGACGCTTATTCTGCCCTAGTTGTCGTAAAAATCTCGTATACTTACGAGCTTTGTTGATCGTCAAGTGAGTATGCTCCTTTACTGCTAACAACAACTAGGATAGTTTGCCAATACGCAGGTCAAGTTATAAAGACCAGTGTTCGATATTTTGTAGTCACTTGATCCAAAAAGTGCGGTGTTGTTAGGTAAGACTTAATATGCGTCGGCGCAAAGCGTAAAGTAGCGACAGTATTTTAGTGTAAGCGTTAGAGCCGAACCATTGCAGCATTGCGATCGCCAAACTCAAGCGAAAGTACTCGCCCGAGAAACGTAGCGAAGGGAAGTGGGCGATCGCTTGTTCCTGAAAATGAATCGCCTTCTTGTAGTCTCTATTACCACTTTGTACGGCTTTCCAAGCTAAAAACATGTTGGCATGACCATAGCTTCGGCTTTTTAAATACAGTAGTTCGGGGGGTGCACAGCGGAATGCTTTCTCAATAATCATCTCAAAAGCTTCTTCCACCACTTGCCAGTTTTTGGTCATATTGTTTAGGTGCATTCGATAGTGCATTAAAGGTTCTTTGATTACTGCAAAGGGATAACGAGCAGCAATGCGAATCCACATATCCCAATCATCAATATTGCGTAAATTTGGGTCAAATCCCCCAACAGTGTCAAAACAACCACGACGAACCATGACTGAAGAGGAAGGTACTGTATTTTGTACAACTAGTTGTTTCCAGACATCACCTTCAGCATTTGAGATCATGACTCTACCTGTAGGCTGACTTTGTGCATCAATGACAGCCATCCAAGTATGCACCAAGCCTACTGTAGGATTATTTTCCAGACAACCCACTTGTTTTTCTAGCATGGTCGGCTCCCACAAATCATCAGCGTCCAAGAATGCTATATACTCTCCTTGAGCCTTAGCAATACCTTTGTTGCGTGCTAATGGTACGCCCTGATTTGTTTGGGAAATCAGTTTCACTCGTGGATCTACTAGCTGAGAAACCCATTCGACAATGTTGTCTGCGCTACCATCATTAATAATTAATACTTCAAAATCATTAAAGGTTTGCCTCAGAATACTCTCCACAGTTTCAGGGAGGTAGGTCATCGCATTATAAGCCGGAATAACAACAGAAACCTTGACCATTTTCGATATTCCTTAGCATTTTGCTAATCAAAAATAGTAAATTATTTATACAGACTATCGGTATTAGAGTGATTTGATACTGATGTCAGTTCTGAAGCTTGGTGTAATTCGTTGTTCATCAAAGATAAAGGGGTATTGAGTGTGCGAATAACTCTTGCTGGATTCCCTACAACGACGCTACGATTAGGAACGTCTTTCACCACAACAGAACCAGCTCCAATCACTGCATGATCGCCAACTGTAATCGCTCCAATAATCACAACATTGGAACCTATTTCTACGTTATTTCCAATTTTTGGAGAGCCACTGGGTGTACCATCTTGCAGCATCTTATTTCCAATAGTGGTTGAATGCCTCAAGGTACAATTCATACCTATTATCGTTTCATGATTGACGACCAAACCGTGAGAATGAAAGAGCTTTAAATTTTGTCCTACTTGTGTATCCCAAGGTAAGTCAACTCCTAATATCCACTCAATTAAAAACTGATATAAAATTCTATAAAACTTAGAAAAAAAAGGTAAGGGCAGATTACCAAGTATTTTTGTAGATCTAAACATCAATAAGATGAAACGTGACTTGGTGCTTGTTTCTTTATTTACTTGCCAATCTTGCAGTATCGAATTAAGAAAAATAATCATTACTGATGACATCTCCTTACTCCAATAATAGGGAGTTTAACCGTATTTGTAGACTTAAAATACCTAGTTCTAAAAAAGTAGAAATAAAAAAAACTTAAATCACAAGCTTTTCGCTCCTGCTTTTTGACAATATCTTCAGAGCCATCGTTTGGACAAATTTTTATCTGAAGGATGAAGTGTGAAATATTAAGTATTAGATGAAGTATATCGTATTTCATTCTTCATCCTTTAGACTTTAGACTTTATTCGGTCATGTATTATGACGTAGTTTTCAAAACATGATTTTTTGTCTATAACCTTACTTTTGTGTGAATATATGAACTTTAGAATTCTTTTTCTCAAGAAGTTGCCTCATGGCTTATCTTTAATTCTTTGCTAAATACCTACATTTGTCAGTTGACTTCGCAATAAAAGTGTTCTGTCTTCAGCCAATTTGCGAATAACAGCCATACCGTAATTAACTGGATTGGTTCTAATTTCGAGTAAATCAAAATGAGGAGACTTTTTAATGAATTTATCAATAATGTATCTTGGATCGTCCCAACCACAATATTTTGGGTTAATATCATGCAAAACGATATATCCACCAACTGAGACATGTGGATAAAAAAGCATAAAATCATTAAAACATCCTTCTACAGTGTGGTCTCCATCAATGAAGAGAAAATCAATAGGCTCACTGAGAAATTCATGAATTTTTTCTCCTACTTCTTTAGAATTCTTTTTATAAAACTTGACTTGATGTGAAAGTTGAGCAGCATCTACAGATTTCTGGGCGTATTCAAGGGGATTAGTTAAATATCCACGATGATGAGGTAGGAGTGGAATAATATCATTAAATAAATCAACCGAGTGAACAGTGCCTTGACTTCCTATTTGCTTTAAACCAGCAGCCAACCAAATTGTAGACACACCAGTAAAACAACCAATCTCTAAAATATTCTTCGGTGCAACATTACAAACTAAAGCTCTGAGAAAATCTCCTTGCTCTGGTGATATGGAGTCAGGGCAAGTAAATTTGTCTTGATACATTTTGACTAATGTAACCGCCCAAGGAGATGTGCAGTTTTTTAAATGTTCTGGTATTTCATAATATTGATATGAAATACCTAAAGATAGCCAAAGCTCATTTATAAAATTCTCAAAGTCATCTTTTTTGATATACACTTCACCATTTATGCTTTGTTGCTCAAGTTCTTTTTCTGTTAAAATTTTGATGATGTCCTCCTGTTCTACTTTCAACAATTGATATAGATCTTTGGAAGAAAATAAAACTTCTTTTTGTTGAGAAAAAATCATAATCAATATTTTTGTAATTATACTCATAATACATAGTGTACGAAAATATCTTGAATAGTCAACTTCTCCACTAAAATATTTACTTATCTTTATAGCTATTTTTAGAAAATTTAAAGTACTGTTTTTCTATTTATTTTTTCTAATCGTTGTTTATGACAGAAGAAATACAAAAATTAATTGTCAAATTGGTAATAATTGTTTGATATAGATTTTGGCAAATTCTCCAGTCATCTATGGATGTCTTCTCACATATTGTACCAATAAAACAATTGGAAAAAACCCCGTAAAACTTTACGAGGCTTAAGTTCGAGAGTTTATCGAGCAATGGGCTAAAATTGGTCTACAATCTGACAAAATTGGGTAAATTTGTCTTGGTTTAGCTATAATTGTGCATCTGCACAGGTGTATCTTTTTGTTTCTTGTGACTCTATGCCTACAACAGCATAACTCTTGTGAAAGTATTCCTGTTGGTTTCCCTCATTGAGCGCTTGTTTAGCTGCTTCAATGATTGTTTTGAGATGAAATTTACTCAGCCCATTGCTAGCAGATGTGGAGATGATTTTAGTCAACTGCTCTGGAGACAGATGTATGATTTCCATTGCAATTTTATTAATTATTATGTCTTGAAGGTTAATCGTTTCTGTTGAGGGCGTAGCGTAAGACTGATGTTCAAGTTGTTGGTGTACATTATTTAACGGTTGTTCTTTGAATAGCTGTACCTCCGACTCTTTAAAGCTGGAAGTTTGTTCATTATTAGCAAGGTACGTGCTACTATCAGGCTGCCCTACTAACACGTCAATTTGGTGATCACATTGACTTTGTTGAGGATTGTCTGTACATATAAGCACCCGTTCGCATTCGTCCTCCGAATGTTGCTTTGAAGATTCTGCAATATTTGTCGATGTCATTCCCTCGCCAATGTGAGTGGTGTCAAGTGTGTAAGTTTTTCCTTGGCGTTGTACAGTGCGTTTTTTGGTATCTGCGTTTTTATCGCAGATAGATTCACGCATTTGACGAACCATAAATTCGGAAACGCCACAACGTTTGGCAATCTCGCGATTACTCCAATGATTCCACTCCTCATCTTGTAGCATTATATTCACCGCACGGCGTTTATCTGCGTTAGTACGTCGTAAACCATGATTGGCATTGGCTCCCACTGAGTACAGCAAAGCGTCGCGGCGGTTACCCTGGTGTATTTCTACGGCAATCTCCTGACGCCCAGCTTTTTTAGTTGCATGCAGCCGATGGAAACCGTCTGCCAGCCAGTAGTTCTTGCCGTCGTAAAAGACTAAAATCGGGGGAAAGATGGCATCCGACGTTATCGCTTCCGCATATTCTGCAATGACATCCCAGTTGAGTTTGACGCGTGACTGAGTACCACCATTGATCAAAATGTCTGCAATCGGAAGGTACTCGACTGTTGGGATAGATATAGTCGTCATAACTATTGTGTTTTAGGAGCTTTAACAGACATGGGTGAATTCTAAGAGCTACCAATAAAAGCTAAAACCCAATTCTTTATCCACTGGAAAGTGACATATTTTTAAGCAACTCCCTGAATCCATAGAAAACCTTAAGTAACAATTACTTTGATCTTAGAGATTTTTCAATCCGCCTATTTATACACTTTTCTGTACTAATTTTACAATTCTATCTAATTGGATATAAGTGTAGGTAAAATTGAAAGTAATCTCAGATACTTTTTTTATTTGTCAAGATAACTTAATGCATATAAATTTTCAGACTTTCAAGATACTTTTCTCAAAAAAATGTTAGTTGTTTATCTAAAATACTTTCTAAAAACCAGGATTATTGCTGCCACTACTGTTTGCTCTGCGCAACGTTGCTCATGAAAAGTTTATAGTTAGGTTTTATCAGTTCACCGGACTCATAATACTAGCTTCTGTTTTCTTAGGAAAATTCTAATTTTTACCAAATTTGTGTGTTGAAAGTTTAATTATGCTATATACTCGGAACTAAGAGCTTTCAATATACTTAAGCATATCAATACTCTAGGCAAAGCTGCGGAGCTTATGGATACCCAAATTCACACAAGTAGCCAACTGGGGGCAATATCGAAAATTTTTCTCTGATACAGACTTTCGGTTATCTCTCTAGACTTGATACCTGTAAATCGACTGGTATAACTAACCATAATACCTTCCTTAAAGGAATGGCTCAAGGAAAGAGGATTAGCCTAAATCAGCCACCTTAACGAAATAAGTCATGTGGAGCAGAGATTTTACTTCTAGTGGTTTAATTTATGTCAGTATCAAGGTAGCTTTTTCATAAGGCTCTTGCATTAAGGTTTGAACCAAAAGTGTCAATGTCGTGTATGCGTCTAACACCTGTTTAATTGTTAGTTTAAATCATGATTTAATTACCCAAAGTCAAATCGGAAGTTTTGTGATGGCGTGTATAAACCATCTCAGGAATTTTTCCGCTTTGCAGAAGTCTAAATAGTGTTTACATAGCTAGCATCCAACAGTTATTTGTAAATGGATACTACAAAAACTCTTATCAAAGCCGGTCGAACTGAAAGCCTGTATTGGAAAGATTTGTGGCGCTATCGAGAGCTGTTTTACTTTCTAGCTTGGCGCGATATTTTGGTGCGGTATAAGCAGACTGTGATTGGGATTGCCTGGGCTTTGCTTCGACCATTTTTAGCAATGATTATTTCCACTGTGGTGTTTGGCAATCTCGCGAAGTTACCCTCGGAGGGTGTGCCATACCCAATTTTAGTATTTGCAGCAATGCTACCCTGGCAATTTTTTGCTAGCTCTTTAACAGAGTGCAGTCTCAGCTTGATCCATAGTAGTCACCTCATTTCTAAAGTTTACTTCCCTCGCTTGATTGTGCCAGTCAGCTCAGTGATTGTTAGCTTTGTAGATTTTCTTATTTCTGGCATCATCCTGTTAGGATTGATGGCTTGGTATGACTTTGTACCTGATTGGCGTATCTTGACGCTACCGTTGTTTATTCTGATTGCCTTTGCAGTGGCGATTGGAGGGGGGCTTTGGTTAGGAGCGCTGAATGTCAAGTACCGTGATTTCCGCCATATTGTACCGTTTCTTGTGCAGTTTGGCTTTTATGTATCTCCAGTCGCTTATAGTAGCAGCGTGATATCGGAAAAGTGGCGCTTACTCTACTCTTTAAATCCAATGGTAGGGGTGATTGATGGCTTTCGTTGGGCAATTTTGAGCGGGCAGTCAAAACTCTACTTGCCGGGATTCATTCTATCTATGGGATTGGCTTCTCTGCTTCTTGCCAGTGGTATTTGGTACTTCCGTAAAACCGAACGCACGTTTGCAGATGTTATTTAAGTAGGGAGTGAGAGTATGTCTGATAATGTAGTCCAGGTTGAAAATTTAGGCAAGAAATATACAATTAGCCACCAAAAGCGGGGAGCTAACAGTACTTTGCGGGATGCGATCGCCACTAGCAGCAAAGCCATCAGTCGTAAACTCCTAACACCCTTTGGCAAAAAAATACCCAACCCAACTCATGAGGAATTTTGGGCGTTAAAGAATGTTTCTTTTGATATTAAGCAGGGCGAAGTTGTTGGCATTATCGGTCGCAATGGGGCAGGAAAATCAACTCTTTTAAAGATTTTAAGCCGAATTACTGAACCCACAACAGGACAAATTTTAATTACCGGAAGAGTTGCAAGTTTGTTGGAAGTGGGAACAGGTTTTCACCAAGAATTAACAGGACGAGAAAACATTTTCCTGAACGGTGCTATTTTGGGTATGAGCAAGGCTGAGATTAAAAAGAAGTTTGATGAAATTGTATCTTTTGCGGAAGTCGAGAAGTTTTTAGATACTCCTGTAAAGCATTATTCATCTGGGATGTACGTACGCCTTGCTTTTGCCATAGCAGCACACCTAGAACCAGAAATTTTGATTGTGGACGAAGTACTAGCAGTGGGGGATGTGCAATTTCAAAAGAAATGTCTGGGAAAGATGGGTAACGTAGCGAAGGAAGGGCGAACTATTTTATTCGTGACTCATAACATGAGTATGGTGGAATCTTTGTGCGATCGCGGAATTCTTCTTGAACAAGGCACACTGTGTGTAGATGGGACTTCAGAAGAAGCTGTTAGGGTTTACCTAGAAAAGTCTTACAGTCTGGCTCAAGAGTTACCCTTAAACCAGAGAAGAGATCGCACTGGTTCTGGAAGAGTCAGAGTTTCTAGTTTTAGAATATTGAATGAAAAAGGTCATGAAGAGCAAGTTTTACAATCTGGAAAAAATTACTATTTTGAAGTAGGATACTCAAACTATATAGGAAAGCGTCTAAGTAATGTAGTTGTAAGTATTGCTTTCGCCGATGAAAGAGGTACCTTTGACTTGTTATTAAGGAGTAATTTCACCAACAATTATCTGACTCTTGATTCTGATCAAGGTTATATTCTTTGTGGCATAGGAAATTTGCCTTTAGTGAATGGCTTGTATCTAGTTTCGATATATCTATCACATGCAGATAGTGAAACGCTAGATGATATTCAAGAAGCTGTATCTGTGGTTGTAGATGGAGGTGACTTTTTTGGTACTGGTAATCCTGGTTTGCCAAACTTCTGTAAGTTTTTAGTTAAAGCAGACTGGTCTACATCACACGCTCATTTATTCTCCCATATGTAATTTTATTTTCATAAACTAAACATTCTGTTTACAAGTACGAACAGAATAAAACAAGATTGAAATATTTTTTCCTGTCATTTCAATATTAGCTTTATCAAGCTGACTTTCATTACTGGAGGCTAAGATGTCATACAAAATTCTTTATTACAATTGGGATCCTTACTTTGGAAAACCATCTTTAGGGGGAGGTGTATCAATATACTGCCGGAGTTTGATTGACTATTTTAGTCAACAAAGTGACTATGAAGTGAATTTTCTTTATAGTGGAGTTGACTACACCTTTTTCGGAAAACAACCTTACATTAAACAGGTTAGTAACAGTCGTCATCCTAGTGTTCCAACCTTTTCAATAGTTAATTCTCCTGTTTTCTCCCCTTCTCACTTTTATTTTCATAACCCTATAGGAAATGTTGAAAATCCTGAGTTAGAAAAATACTTTCAACAGTTTTTAACAGAACATGGACTTTTTCAAATTATTCACTTTCATAACTTGGAAGGATTAACTGCTACTTGCCTTAAGATAGCTAAAGAGAGCGGCGCTCGGGTGGTATTTAGCTTACATAACTATTGGTCGGTTTGCCCTCAAGTTAATTTATGGAAATTAGAAAGTAGCCCATGCTCAAATTATCTTGAAGGAAGAGCTTGTGTTTCCTGCCTAGACACAAAAATACATGTAGATTTAGAACTGACTCTTAGAAAACTAAATCATTTAGGAAGCTTGCTAGGTCAGGATCAGCAATCACTTCCTGTGGCTGTAGCTAAAAAAATTTACAGGGGGATCTACAGCCAAATTTGGTATCAAGTAATAACTCGTACAAAATCTCCCTTGAACAAACCTCTTGAGATGAGTAGTACAGATATGCCTCGACAAGCCGATTTGTACCGCTATCGGCGAGAGGAAATCGTTTCTCTTATAAACCGCTATGTTGATGTAGCACTGTCTGTTTCTGAGCGAACCACTTCCATTTATAACCAATACGGAGTTAACCCAGCTCTATTGACGACAAAATATATAGGCAGCCAATCGGCTCAGTTTCAAGTACCACCCAGCAACCCAGCAGCCTACACCCAAGGGCAGCCCTTTAAATTAATCTACATGGGACCAGCAAGAAGAGATAAAGGATTCTACTTCTTGTTAGAAGAACTACGTTCTTTACCACAGGAAGAATTGAGTTCGCTTGAGTTGGTTGTAGCAAGCCGAATTTATGATTCGGTCGAGTTGGGAGCGTCAATTGAGCAGAAAGGACGGTTGTTATCTCTGGCTCAATCTCTTCACCGTTTCCGTTTCTACCCTGGGTACAAATACGAGAATATTCCCAGTATGTTGGATGGAATCCACTTGGGAGTTGTGCCATCACAATGGGAAGATAATCTCCCACAAGTTACTTTTGAACTCATCGCCTGTCGCGTGCCAGTACTCTGCTCAAATCGAGGAGGTGCACAGGAGTTTGTTCGCCATCCAGCTTTCATTTTTGACCCTTCAAAACAAGGAGACTTCGAGTACAAACTCCGTACTATTCGAGAGAACCCGCACTTACTCACCGAGTTTTGGCAAGAGGCGCGACCAGTCAAAACAGTAGAACAGCATTTTCATGAATTAAACGAAGTTTATCAGACGGACATCGAAAAATCGCTTTCTCTTGTTGGCGCGAGTTTTAGTGCTGATTAATGATAGTTATAGCAGTCCTAAATCCTGAGCCGCTGCGGGCACGCTACAAAGAACGTGAACAACAAGATTTCCGACAACTTTTGCGAAGTCGGAAATCTGAGGATGCAGAATTTATGCGCTAGCTCCTGCGGAACCGCTACGCGATCGCGCAGGCACTTTCACACAAATCAAATAGGATTGCTATATCAGTAACCACTAACAACTGATAACTGTTAAGCTCGACTTTATCCATTTTCCAGCAACGCGCTAACATACGCTAAAACCCTCATCCAACCTAGACTTTGACTTTTTCGATCTCGACAAAATTAGTGATAGATGAAAAAGTTTTTGCCACAAAGCTACAACTTTTGCCAGATAACAAGGTTTACGCTGCTTAATTGGATAAAGTCGAGTTAAGAGGATGTTTGGAAAGTCAAAGCTGGTCAAAAATCATGCGAGTCGTCGAACCATAATACGTATCATCGCAATATCTTGGGTTAGTTCTGTCGGCGAGATGTGACAGTTACGTTGTGTTTACCTAAGCTGTCAGGAGCCGAAGCCAGCTGCGACCCGTTCGGGGAGAGAATTGAGGTTCAAACAGAACAGCTTGTTCGCGTTTTCACGACCGACCTTCAGCTTTGTGGCGTTCTCAAGCCGCATGTCGTCGAACCACCGGCCCCCCATGTCCATCTGCTCATAAGGGTAATCCACGGAGAAGAGCACTCGGTCCTCGCCCATCTGCTCAATGGCTTCCAAAAACGGCTTGGTGTGGAAGTGACCGCTCGTGGTAATCCAAAAGTTGTTGCCAAAATAGTAGCTCGCGCGCCGCTTCGCCTTGGAGCCTTTCTCACCTTCGCGCTGCTCATCGAGGCGATGCTGCATGCGCGGCAGCATGAAGGGGAGACCTTCTCCCAGGTGACCCAGGATCACCTGCAAATTGGGGTACTCGTCGAAGAGTCCGCTCAGCATCAAGCGAATGGCGTGGCTGGCGGTCTCGTAAGCGAAAGCCCAGGCGGAGCCAACCAATTCAGGGTAGCCCTTGATCGCGCGGGTTTGACTAGGCAGCGGTTCGCGTGGATGTAGATACACTGGGACGAGGAGCTTGGAGACGCGCTCCCAGAACACCCGCACCGGCTCCTCGTCCAGGTATTGGACGTGTTCGTCAGAGCCGATGTTCGAGTAACCGTTGATCAAAGCCCCCTTGAGTCCTAGTTCGCTCACAGCCCGCTCCAGTTCGTCTGCGGCACCCTTCGGATCCTGAAGTGCCACCGCCGCAAAGGAGGCAAACCGCCCAGGGTATTTCTTGATGAAAGAGTGCGCGTAGTCGTTCGCAGACCGCGCCAGCTCGGTGGCTTGCTTCGGATCGATGACCCCCTGCACGCCAGGCGAGGTGAGCGACATGATGCAAAGCTCGATGCCAGCGCGATCCATCTCAGCGATGCAGAGTTCAGGAGCGAGCAGGCGACGCTCGATGTCCTGAGCGTAAGCGCGGCCATTTCGACCCTCCTCGCCCTTGGCATCCCAGTGCTTGTTGTTCAACTTTGTAGAGAAGTGTTCTTCGAGTGCGATTTTGCCTTCCATGTTTTTCTCCTTGGTTAGTGATTGGTTGTTGTTTGTCGCAGCGTTATTTCTCCCCCTGTTTTGGCTACATGGTGAAGGTGTATGGGATGATCTTCTCGATGACGGTATAAAGCGTGGCGTTGCAAAGTCGCCACGCTAGGGTCGGCGGAGTAGGTGAAAGCCCCGCTCGGTCCACTGTCTTTGCCGGGAATGGACGGTGAAGCCAGTGCGACAGTCGGACAGACGGCAACAAGTAGCGAGGCGACTGCGACGCGGGTGGAGAATTCGAGCATAACGGCATCTTTGGATTGACCGAGCGGCGGCGGTGAGGCGTAAGCAGATCGGGAAGGGGGCGCTTAGACCTCGATTTCTCCACCTGCGGGGTTACTCTGGAACTTCCATGTGCCGCTTGAGCGGAAGGTCGAACCTGTGCCAAAGGTGTCCTCCATGTACTGCATGTAAGTGACCAAGCCATTCTTCACCTTCGCCAGGACAGAGAAGGGAGAGATGAACGTTTTATCGAGTTTCACCGAATGGACGGTGAAGCTGCCGAAGACAGCCACGTTCTCGCCCTCGCCGAAGATCTGCTGGATATCGAACTCCTCGATGGTCCAAAAGGTGTTGACATCCTGGAAAGTTTTGAGGATAGCTGCCTGGCCATCTTTGTGCGTGCCCGCCCAAGGCATGAGCTTTTTCAGGTCGGGATTATCGTAGCTGAGCGACACGTAGATGGCGTCGGGGGAGACAAGCCGATTGACGACCTCAGGGTTGGTGGGGTCTTTGAGGAGTTCCTGAACGATTTCTACGGGTGTACTTGACATATGTACTTTGTATGTGATCAGAAAATTTTAGTTGAGAAATTTTGTAACTGAATTAAATCGTTGTGAGGCTTATTTACGAAGACCTCAAGACTCGGGTTAAAGCTCAACTATTGGACAGAAATGCCAACACCTGGGATTATTCCTGAGTTGAAGGCGATATGTTTGTACTCTAGGAATTCATCGATCGCTGTCAAACCATTCAGTCTGCCATTACCGCTGCGCTTGAATCCGCCTTCTTCAAACTCGTCCCAAACGATCGCCCAATCGTTGATCCAGATGGTGCCCGCGTCTATCTCTCGGGCGACGCGCAGTGGACGGTCAACATCCCGAGTCCAAATGCTCGCGGCCAAGCCATACTCGCTGTCGTTTGCGAGCTGCACCGCTTCTGCCTCAGTATCGAAGATCTGCATGGTGAGGACTGGACCGAAGACCTCTTCTTGAACAATCGTCATTTTCGGATCGCTGACTTCAAGCAGGGTCGGACGGTAAAATGCACCGCTAGCTAGTGGACCTTCGACAATTGGACCTCCGCGTACAAGCACCTTAGCGCCCGCTGCGATCGCCTCCTCCACCATCTTGTCAACACGAGCGACGTTCGGCTTATCAATGAGAGGTCCCATATCACTGGACGGATCAGACGCAGGTCCTGTCTTAACGTTCTTCAGTCGCTGGCTGATAAGCGTGCGAAACCGATCAGCAACAGCACGCTGTACCAACAGGCGAGAACCCGTCATGCAGAACTGACCCGCGAAGGTCGTGAGTGCCTTCTCAACCTTTGGTGCAGCCGCCTCCAGATCGGCATCCTCGAAGATGATCATCGGCGTCTTACCACCAAGCTCGGTCTGAAACAGCTTGAGCGTCGAAGCCCCTGTTGCGGAAATTGCTTTCCCTGTCTTCGTGCTTCCCGTAAAGCTGATCACACGAATATCCTTTGACTCCATGAGAAAGGACGATCCACCTCTCCCTTTGCTTTCGCTGAAAACGTTGATGACGCCTTTTGGCAAGTCGGCAGCCTCAGCAAGTACTTTACTAAAGAGATAGTTGATCTGCGCTGTGTTACCGGGCAATTTGAGCACAGTGGTGACGCCAGCAGCGAGAGCAGGTGTCAGAGAACGCACGGTGAGCACGAGCGGTGAATTAAACGGTGCCACGATTCCAGCTACGCCGATAGCAGACCGGGTGACAACCGAGAGGTGTCCTGGCAAAACTTCCAAAGCCCGTCCGTAATTCGTCAGAACGACAGATGCCCAGTAGCGAAACTTGCTGGGAATCATGTCAACTTCAAACGCTGCTTCGGCATGGATTTTGCCGTTTTCGAGCGAGAGAATCTCGATCAGATCCTCTCGCCTTGCTTCAAAGCGGTCTGCTATCTGATTCAAAACTCGCGCACGCAGAGCGCGATTGTCCTTCCAGTCTAATTCCCGAAAAGCCTGCACCGCCGCGTTGGTCGCTTGAACCGCCTCTTCGCGCCCGCCATCCGCATAAGTGCCAATGACCTTACCTGTCGCTGGATCAATGCTATCAGTATGCTTCTCCGAATCGACCCACTCGCCATTAATCCAGTTCAATGCTGGCGTCCGCAGGTCGATGTTCATTGTTGAGTTTTTCTTGTCCGTCGTTGTTGACATAGTAGCCGCTTTTTCCTTTTCTTCTCGATAACTAAATCCCTACTTGGAGTCAAAACCCGACACATTTTGACCTTGTTCGGTTAGTTGGTGGTACCGTCTTCATCCCATCATGTTCATAATTTCATACCCCTTTATTTGTTCGCATTGCCATGTTGAATGAGCCGAACCTCATCCCTGATTTAGACTAATCGTTTTATTCCCTGATAGTCTTGCTCAACTCGATTATTCAGATACTTATTCTGCGCGGCATGGATATGATGAAACAAAGCCGTAAAACCGACGATCAGCGATCGCAATAGCAATGCAAAGATGTAGACACGCATTGTAGAAGGAGTAGAACCGAACTGAAGCTACCACAGCCTTTGAAGATGTCTCGCGTCCCCTCACCAATAGTAAGTCCTCTGCTTGTGTAGCTACTGAACTCCCTGCTCCGGCTGTGTCGTAAAGGTATAGAGAATGATCTTCCAATCACCAGACTCTTTGCTAAGCACGAAGATCTCCCTATTGAAGTCCAGTTTTGTCGAACCGTCCTTAAGGTTCATTTCCGTCTGCCCTTGGGGATGATGGGTTCGCACGATCGCTATCGATCCATGGATGTCCACCGCGTCGTACTGGAAGTCTGTCGTAAACTTCGTCTCTTGGAATAGCTTTTTGTACGGTTCTTCCATTGCCGCGACACCGACGACCGTAGCTTTGTTGTTCCACTCAGCGATGGCATTCGGAGCGAAAAGCGTCCGGATGGTATCGAAGTCAGAGTTATTCAAGGCTGTCTGGTAGGTTTCCACGACATGCTTCGCGCGTCGCTGTACAGCAGCCACACTCGCCGTCTTCGAGTACGTGAAAGCTCCGCTCGGTCCACCGTCCTTGCCTCCTTGTGCACTCGCATAGCTACTGACGGACGTTAGAACGAGAAGGATAGCTACTACCATTCGCTTGTGCATTGAGTCTCCTTATTGCTTTGCATTTTGAGTCAAGAGCGACCGTCGTGCGTGAACTTCGCATTTGCTAGAACACCGATTCAGTAATCGGAATCATGACGATACAAAAGTCTGACTATCAGGACGCTTTGAAGGTGATGTCTGCCTGATCGAGGAAGGGCTGGAACAAGTCTACCGGCCAGTTGGGATCGCTCTTGGAGGTGCGCTCTAGACACTTCCATACGCCATCGCGACGTTCAAAGATGTCGTCGTAGGTACCACTCGAAACGGTTCCGACGTGTTCAGCCTTCCAGGACACGAACCATCGCCAGTGCGCTTCGGCCCTGTCACCCGAGCCGGAAATTTCAAACGCGCCCATAGAGTGGAACCACTTGTCCATCGGAAAGACGCTGTGTGCGTAGTCGAACATCTGCTTCATGCCCTCAAAACCCTCGAAGGTTGAAGTACGTAGATCGTAGACGTGGAATTTAGCCTCTGGCCAGTAAAGGCGGTTATAGAGGTCGGCCTGCTCGCGCCCCCAACCCTTGTCGATGCACCGCTGATGCATGTTGAGCTGCTCGAAGATAGTAAAGCGATCAATCACCGTGAGTTCGTTGTTCTGAGACATTGAAGTTCTCCTCTACGTTGAAATTCTTGCGGGCGGTCGATGAGTTGATAGTGTTCTAGATTTGTTGTTAAAACTCCTGAAACGTCCAATGCATAAATTCTTCAGGCGAAGAGCAACAAATATAGAACACCACCCTTTGTTGGTTCAGTCATAGCTATCTCCTTGCCTAGTTAGTTGATAGTACCTTGTTCATCTCATCATATTTATTTCTCATTTGTTGAACAAGTATCATTTTATTGATAGTATGTTTCTTCTTAGTAAACTTTAGAACCACGATGGACACGTTAATGAGTATGAAAGTGTTGCGTCAAGTGGTGGAATCGGGAAGTTTTGTGGCAGCCGCTGAGCGGCTCAATTTATCCACAGCCATGATCAGCAAGCATGTGAAGCACTTGGAGCGAAACCTTGGCGCACGTTTGTTAAATCGAAGCAGCCGACACTTAAGCCTAACCGAAGCAGGAAAAATCTATTACGAGCAATGCCGGGAAATGCTTGATAACTTGGAAATGGTGGAGGCAGCAGTGAGGCGATCAGCCGTCGTCGCGCGTGGCGTACTCAAGATCACCGCCCCGGTTTGGTTCGCCAACCCGTTGTTTACCAAAGCCTTGGCGGAATACCGCTTTCGCTATCCAGACGTTTTGCTGGATCTGAATCTGAATGATCGGATGGTGAACTTAGTGGAAGAGGGATTTGACTTGGCGTTACGTGTCACGCATGATCAGCCCCGTTCTTCACTGCTCACGCGACGCATTTGCCCCATTAAATTCATGTTGGTCGGCTCACCAGACTATTTGCGAAGAAATGGACACCCAAAAACCCCCAACGAACTGTCAAAGCATGCAGCCATCAGCTATTATTACTCGCAGTTTGCTGATGAGATGTTCTTTGATGGTCCCAACGGACGGCAGACGGTCAAACTAGCAGTCTCGATCCGCTCCAACAACACCATTATGGAGTATCAAGCGACTTTAGCCAGCATGGGGTTGGCGGTTTTGCCAGAGTGGTTGGTTGAAGATGATCTTACCAGCCATCGATTGGAGGTGGTGAAGCTGGACTACACCTTGTTAACCGCATCCCTTTATGCTGTTTACACGAGTCGGCAATACCTATCACCCAAAATAAGGACTTTCGTAGATTTTCTAGCTGAGTATTTTTCTGGCGTTGCATAATGGCAGTATGATTGAACTCTCTGCATAGAGCCAAATCACAAGGTGTTAGCATAAGCGAAATGATTGAAATATGGATAAGAAGCTTTGACGCTGAATAAATTCAGCACGTCGTATTTCCGCCCCGATTTAAAAATACGGGGCTACCATACTCCCACATGAATCACCGTGTGATTCATTGAGTAGAAATCAAACCCAAAACAAAGGGTTCTGAAGGATTAGTCGCAAGGTAATAAACCTTGACAACTGAAATGAAGCGGCAGAGCACCTTTTGAAAAGATGGAAAATCGCCCTGCACCTATCCCTGTTTGGAGTCTTTTACAAGAAATTAATGCTACCAGGAAGAATGGTTGAGTCGATGGGTGATATTATCCACGGCAGTTTTAAAAGTCAAATCGACTACCGAAACATCAGGGGTAGGAACCCGAAATGCCATGCCAGTCAACTTGCCCATAATTTGAATTCTGGAGATAAGAGAAATTTTTTCTTTATTAAATCTCCCTGAAGTTTCCAAGAGCGCGGGGAACCCGCGCTCTTGGAATTTCTCTGCGGATTTAATCCGTGGGGATATTCTGCGTTGGTGCGTTCTGCGTCCTTCTTAAGCTTCTTCTGTCCAAGTTGCCGTCAAAAACCGTATATTTACGACGCCCGTATCTTGTAAATAAAGCTACATTTGACTCAATATCTCTCTTTAATAACTGAAAAAACAGATAAAGTCTGTATTTTCAATCACTACTTTATGAAAGAATGAGAAGGTCAAATTGATGTATAACAAGGTCCTTCCTCCAACTTGGTTACGGTTTTTACTCATCGTTTTATTAATACTGGGCGTATTTTTTCGCTTCGTCAATCTTGACCGAAAAATCTACTGGTATGATGAGACTTTTACCTCATTACGGATTTTTGGCTACACAATGTCAGAAGTGGTGGAGCAAGTTTGCAATGGTAAAGAAATTGGCGTTGAAGATTTACAGAAGTATCAGCATCCCACTCCTGAAAAAACCTTAACAGATACTCTTAAATCTTTAGCAGTAGAAGACCCTCAGCATCCACCACTATATTACGTAATCACGCGATTTTGGGTGCAATGGTTTGGCGGTTCAGTAGCGGTAATAAGAAGTTTATCTGCCCTGAGTAGCTTGCTGGCGTTTCCGTGCATCTACTGGTTATGTCTAGAATTATTTGATTCGTCGCTCGTGGGATGGGTAGCAATTGCACTGATAGCTGTGTCGCCATTTCATGTGTTATACGCACAGGAAGCGCGAGAGTATAGTTTGTGGACTTCGACAATTTTGCTATCAAGCGCAACACTATTACGAGCAATGCGACTAAAAACAAAGCTCAGTTGGGTAATGTATGCAGTTACTGTGGTATTAGGACTGTATACATTTCTGTTTTCTGGGTTGGTAACAATTGCTCATGGTATCTATGTAGTTGCAACTGAAAAGTTTCGATTCACTAAGACGGTTATTGCTTATCTGCTTGCGTCTTTATTAGGGTTTTTAGCCTTCATACCCTGGCTTTTGGTTATTATTATTAATTTTGCACAAGCTAGTACTACAACAAGCTGGACATCTGATGCAGCAGTCTCCCAGTTAACTTTAATGAAAAACTGGATTATTAACCTTAGTTATTTTTTCTTAGATTTTGGCTACGATTTAGGCAGTTACGATCATGATCCTAGATTAAAATTTATAACAAAATTATTGATTCCTTTTGTCTTAATTTTGGTAGGATATTCGATTTATTTTCTTTGTCTTAAAACTCCAAAGCGGGTTTGGTTGTTTGTCTTAACATTGATTGGTGTGACAGCGCTACCTTTAGCAATACCAGATTTAATTTTTGGAGGGGTGCGATCGCAGACTCCTCGGTATTTAATCCCTTTCTATTTAGGTATTCAGCTAGCTGTTGCTTACCTCCTAGCCACTCAAATTATTCCCGTCTCTGTTAACATCTGGAAACAAAAGCTCTGGCAGGTAGTTATGGTTGTGCTGCTTACATCTGGAGTCCTATCCTGTGTAAGTAGTTCTGAAGCAAAAACTTGGTGGCTTAAGTACCAAAATATTTATACTCCCCAAGTGGTTGAGGTCATCAACAAAGCTAACCAACCACTTGTGATGAGTTCCTGTCAAGGAAGTTGGTCTCTTCTGGCTGATAAATTCTCTCTGATTGACCAAATTGATCCAAAAGTACGCTTTGAATTGATCAATAAATCAAAGGTACCGCAAATTCCTAATAATTTCAGGGATGTGTTTCTATACAATCCTTCCCACAATTCTTTCCTCCAAGCAGTGCGATCTAAGCTTGAGAACGAGCAACATTACAAGATAGAGGAGAATATTTACCCTAAGAAGTTAGAGCTTTGGAAATTAGTAAAAAAATAGCATTTTCATAAGTGAATTACCCTTGTTTGCGCGAGTCCTAGTGCTGATTAGACCAATGCGCAAAAGTGAGATTTTACGAGGTTCTGTTAAGAGTTAAGCGTTCCCTACTTATGTAAGAAGTCCATTAATGATAGTTATCAGTAACCAGTAACAACTGATAACTGATAACTGTTAACTGTTAACTGTTAAGCTACAGTAGCAAGTACACGCTCCAACAGACCTTCTTTCTGTGCGATCGACAACATGAGGTCAATAACACGATTCGAGTAACCCCACTCGTTGTCATACCAAGCAACAACCTTAAAGAAGTTAGAGTTGAGTTCAATACCAGCACCAGCATCAAAGATACTAGAACGAACATCGCCCTGAAAATCTGTGGAAACAACTTCGTCTTCTGTGTAGCCTAAAATACCTTTAAGCTCTCCTTGCGAAGCTTGCTTCATAGCAGCACAAATGTCTTTGTAGCTAGTAGCTTTGGCAGTTTTAAAGGTTAAATCGACTACCGAAACATCAGGGGTAGGAACCCGAAATGCCATACCAGTCAACTTACCTTTTAACTCTGGCAAAACAAGTGCTACCGCTTTTGCTGCGCCTGTAGAGGAAGGAATAATATTCTGCGCCGCACCGCGACCTCCTCGCCAGTCCTTTTTACTCGGACCGTCTACAGTAGGTTGAGTGGCGGTCATGGCGTGAACTGTGGTCATCAGCCCTTCGGTTAACCCAAAGTTATCGTTGATGACTTTAGCAACAGGAGCCAAACAGTTTGTGGTACAGCTGGCATTGGAAACGATGGTGTCTTTTGCGGGGTCAAACAGGTGATGATTAACACCTACCAGTAAAGTAGGAACTCGGTCTGGATCTTTGGTGGGAGCTGAAATGATAACCCGCTTTGCTCCTGCTTTGAGGTGGTTTGCAGCTCCTTCATGGTTAGTGAAAAGACCTGTAGATTCAACTACATAATCTGCACCCAATTTACCCCAGGGCAATTCTGCTGGATTCCTGATTGATACACAAGGAATGAAGTGTCCATTGACAACGATACCATCATCCTTTGCCTCAACACTGCCCTTATAGGTTCCATGAGTTGAGTCGTACTTTAGTAGGTAAGCGAGATTATCCGGTGGTACCAAGTCGTTAATTCCGACAAACTCGATGTTGGGGTTGTCGATCCCAGCGCGAAACACAAGACGCCCGATACGACCAAATCCATTAATACCAACTTTTAGCCTAGTCAAGATGAAACCTCCTGTTATCGGAGACTAAACAAAGGGAGAAAGTCAAAAGAAATTATCTTTTACTCTTTACTTCCTAATCCTGACAGTCCCGGTACGCTAAGGCGTATTTACTTGGCATCTTTTAAGATTTTTGCTATTTACACAGCTTTCTGGGTCGCTTTTGGTTAGCATTACAACAATCGGTCTTTGGTTCAAAGTCAAGACAGCCGAGTGCTTCTAGGGAACATGCTTTGACTGGGTGAACTGTGCACTTGAGGCGGTAGTCATTGGTAAAATATTCACAACCAGAGCAAGGAATTTGGTGCAAAGTTTTGAGATGACTTGCTCCTGTTTTCAAAGTTATCCAGACATTCCAAATCAAGAACATCAGAATGGCCCATCCCGAGACAGCGCAAAAAAGTGTAAGCATAATTGTAAAGCCCCAAAAATAACCTTAAAAAATTGCCCGCAGCCAACTCCTGGTAACTACAGGCATGAAACATTTATTTAGCTGTAGTTGAGAAAAATTCCATTAAGGTCACGCTTGACCAAAACGCGCGGGTGTAGGGGTAGTCTAAAATCACCTTGGTATCAGAGCAAGCACTGATTTATTCCCTACACCTTTAGATCCTTACACCCTTTGTTCTTGACGCGATCGCCCCTTGGGCGGCTCCCCTTGGGAGCATCGCCAATAGTGCCAAACAAAACCTGAAAATGCCAATACACCCAAAAAGAACTGGATATCTGCCGAACCAAGACGGTCTGTTCCGTAAAACTCTGACGGAAAAACTGTCGTGTTATACCCAACAAACACGGCAGAAATGAAACCCATCAAAGCCAAACCTAGTAAACTGTAGGAAAGAATTTCTTCACCATTTGCAATTGGGAAAATTCGCCGAACCCAACCAAAAGGTGCCACAACAATGTGCCACGCACCACCCGCAATTAAAATTAAACTTATCCAAATGTGACCACCGATAACATCTTCTAAGTTGTCAACACTTGCCATTCCTAAAAGTGTCCTGGTGCTATCTTTTATGCCAACTAAGTAGCCGAAGATTGTCTTTGGATCAAGAGTAGGATTGGTAATCAGGCGGACATTTCCAATGTTGGTGTCATAAATTCCACCAAAAAACATTGCTTTGAGCACCAGTAGCAATGCACCAAAACCTAGAAAAATCAGATGATGACCTAAGATGAAACCCAATTTCTTGGGATCGTTCCATTCATAATGAAATTTTGCTGCCCGTCCTCCAGCATCCTTCAAGATAGCTGGGGCGCGAAACACATGAAAAAGTCCCCCTGCGCCCAAAACAGCAGATGCGACTAAATGCAACATTCCAATGACAAAGTAAGGATAAGTATCGACAACTTCACCCCCAGCACCTACTCCCCAACCTAAAGTTGCCAAGTGGGGTAACAAAGTGAGTCCCTGCTCATACATTGGTATGCCTGGGATAAACCGTACCACTTCTAATATGGTCGTTGATCCTACCCAAAACATAATCAAGCCTGTGTGAGCCACGTGAGCGCCCAAAAGCAGACCAGATAAGTCAATTAAACGAGCATTGCCAATTAACCAGGGGGAATCTGTGTATGCTGCAAAGGTTTTATCAGTAGAAATTGCCACAATTAAATTCCTTTGTGAACATTCTGAGATTTTGGGAATCTAAATGACTGGTGTCTGACCCAAAAATTACCTGTTGAAGTGAAGTAAGGTGGGCATGGGCAATGCCCACCAGTACTACCAAAATCTTACAATCTATAAAGTTTTACGATTCGCTGCGAACAGTATCACTACCAACAGCATTTAATGCTTTTTCAACTTGTTTGAAGTCAACGCCAATGGCTCGCAGTGCGTGCCACAGATGTCCTTGCAAGAAGAAGAAAGCTAAGAAGAAGTGGGCGTTTGCCAACCAAGCACGAGATGTGTAAGCGCCATTCGCCAACTTGACGCTATCGGCAAAATAGGGTGTTACACCAAACTTGAGTTCTAAAACAGGACCGTAAAATTCCACGGGATAGGCTAAGGTGTTCACTGCACAAAAGTAAGCTGCAACAAATCCTGCTAAGGCAATACCACCCAAAGAGTAGGAAAGAATGGCTTCACCAGAGAAGATTAAAAGCTTCTTCGCCCAAGCAAAAGGCTCTGTGAGGATGTGCCAAATACCTCCACCAATGAGCATAAAACCCACATATATATGACCGCCAACTAAATCTTCTAAGTTGTTAACGCTGGCAAAGTGGGTTTGATAGCCGTAGATAACAAATGGGTTGAGGGTAGGCTCACTCACCAGTCGGACATCATGAATTGTGGAGTCGTAGAGTCCTCCCCAGAACATTGCTTTGCCCACGAGTAGTAAAGCCCCTACTCCCAAGAAAATCAAGTGATGTCCTAAGATAAAGCTGAGTTTTTTGGGATCATCCCATTCAAAGTGAAATTTACGAGCGCGACCAGAGGCGTCTTTCAAGTTCCGAGGACCTTTGAAGGTATGGAAGAGGGCACCTGCACCTAAAACAGCAGATGAGATCAGGTGCAAAACCCCAATCACGAAATAGGGGTAAGTATTCACTACCTGACCACCTTCTCCCACACCAAAGCCTAAAGTCGCTAAGTGGGGCAGCAAAATCAGCCCTTGCTCACCCATCGGTACCGCAGGGTTATATCGAGAGAGTTCAAACCAAGTAAATGCACCCGCCCAGAGAGTTGTTAGTGCAGCTTGCGCCACATGTGCGCCGATAAATAAGCCAGAGAGATTGGCAAAGCGAGCGTTACCAGCCCACCAGTCATATTTGACGTTTCGATTACCGTATGTTTGCATTGCTTTTATCTTGATAAGTTGTTGCTACTAATCATCAATTTTGTTGATTGCCAGTTGGCTTTTGAGTTGAGGAAAGGGTTTCCCGCTCTCGATCGCGACTGGCTCACCACCTAACTGGCGTGAGCCAGTTAGGCTTACCAGGTGCGGCAAAAAGAGAATCAAGCCCTGCTCGTACATGGGTTGTGCAGTATTGAAGCGAGCCAGTTCAAACAAGGTTATCGCTCCTGCCCATAAGACAAATCTTGCCTGCATGAGCACATCCGCAGCTAAAAGTCTTCCTCAGAGGTTGGTTAACCAGGTATTCGCTGACCACCAAGGAATCAACATAGGAGTTTGAACAGCCATGTTAGTCATGACTTTCTCTCCTGAAAAATTGTCAAAACAACTGGAATACGCATCAAGGTTAATGAAGAATAATCTCAATAATCGTTGGGTCTATCGTATCAGACTTCTTGGAAATTATTCTCAAAAATATCTGTGAAATTTTGTAAATTTATAACCTGAGATTCTCATCTTTGTTAACAAAACGACAAATTAGCCCATCACACAACACCCTCAAAAAGCTAGTTTTGAAGGTATTGTGTGATGAAAATAGAGATTTCCAGATGGCTATTTGGGTTCTTGTCCCCAAGATAATTGTAGCCCTCTGTGTTTTAGACTATTAATGAAGGGTATGAGTTGATCTCGCCAAGGAGTGCGATCACCATGAAACACTGTGACAATTTCTAAGTATTTATTTCCGTTAATAGGTAGCATTCGATGCCAGACAGAACTGACAAATTCCAGTTTACTCTTTTTATTTTCGTCTCTACTGGGGTTTCTACCTCCAATGGCTGGAGTATGTTTAAAAGGGTCTTGATGAAATAGTTCAATAGCTTGAGATTGAGCAACGACCTGGCTGTAAATAGCTACTCTTTGAGGATGCCATGCTTCTCGCCATTCTCCGAGAAATATAGGAGAATCTATAGAAAGGTATTGCTGGCAGTTCTTATAAAGTTTTTCAAGAAAATCAGTTAAATTCTGTCTACTATTGATAGGTTCAAAACTTGTACATGTGCCAATCCAGTGACAACCAATAGCAAAGTTATTTTGGTGATAACTCCGGAAAAAATGTTCATGAGATACCCGACGCCAAGTTTTTCCAAAACCACCCATAACATAAGCGAATTGAACAACTTGTTGAAGAAAAAGTTTATTTTTTGGGGCATATATATGCACAATACCTTGTGTGCTATAGGTTGGATTTTTTCCTCCTGAGTTATGGTGAGGTTTGCGTTGTTGCTCCCAAAAAATCTTTACTTCTCCTAAATTATCAGAACTACCAAATAATTCATCTGTTTTTTGTTTCACAAGTTGTTCATCATGACACACTCCTGCGAAAAGACGACTAACATGGCTTCTTAATGAGGCTTTAAAAATATTAGGTCTAAATTCTGATTTTCCCTGTCCTTGAGGTTCGTTACCAAACCAATTTCTAGGTAAATCAACCTTTCCTTTAAGTAATGTCGAACTGACACCAGAACCACTCAAACTTAAATGAATAGTTTCGGGAAAAGTCACAAAGTCTGGTTTTCCAGAAATACCATAACCATTGCTGGTTTTTCCTCCAATTCCTTGCTTTAAGGCTGTTTCCAGCAATTTTTTAACTTCTTGCCAATCAATTTTCCTATCGCTATTGTTATCGTTACTACTAAATTCAAAAACTAAAGTTGGTTCAAACAAACTAATAAAAGTGTTAGCGTTGGTTGTTTCTTGTCTTTCTACTTGCTTTTCTTGTTGAGGATGAGCAATATCTAAAATAGTGTAACAAGTTTCAGATAATCGCTCTCCATTTCGTATAATAGGAAATCGTACTTTCCCTGTCCAATCGCCAATTGGATAAGCACCATTAAATCGTAAACATCCTGGTTTGTCTGGACTTCCGCAGTAGAAAAGTTTGTCTTCATCATTACAAACACGACGAAATAATCCTTTAAGACTACTTCCGGAAATAAAAGGAATTCCCTTTTTTCCAAATGGAGGACGTTGAATACTATCATCTTGTCCACTATTTGTAAAAACTCGATAGGGAAATTTGATTCTTATTCGATAAGTTGAACCGATAATACCTTCTGGTTTAGAAACAAGGGAATGCTGATAAACATTTCCATTTCCTTCTGGATCTATCCATTCTTTTAACCACTCATCTCTGTCTTCAGTTTTAGGAACAAATTGTAATTGACAACGTTCTTCCCATTGTGCGCGGTACATTCTTGGAACTTCCATAAAATCTCCAATTTAAAGTATATTTTTATAGCGTTGTGTCCACCAAACTAGGGAATCACAAAGTTGAGTTAAAACGGCTAAGGCTATTTGTTGCTCTTCACGGGATAATTTCCATAACTCCTCTTTTTTTGGATCGATACTGTTATGTTTGGGGATATCAATATCTGCACATGCTAGAATTTCTACTAGTTTGTCCCAAGTTTCCTTCCAAAAAGCTGCTTTTTGTGGTTCTTTTTCTAAACGTAAACCTTCTCCCCAAAATCTTTCTAGTCCATAAGCAACTGCTGTCCGCATTTTGTGAGATTCTTTGATCGATTCTTGAGTTTGTTTTTTAATCAGTTGTCGAGCAATATCATCTAAGCCATAAAACTGCCATGCCATAATCAATTCTCCTTCTTAGTTAAAGTATTCACCGGTTAAAGTTACTTGACATCGACCAAATCCAATTGATTCTAATCCGCCAAAGTACAATTCTTGCGACCAATTTTTAGGAGTATATTTTGATTGTTCCCATTTACTTTCGTCTAATCCCAATTGCCAATAACCAGAATTGTTTTCTTGTTCTCTAACAGCCACAGGAAAAACTAAAATGCTACTTTCTGGTAAAGCCTCAACGTTAAAAAAGCCTTTGTCATCAGCAATTTTTTCTTCACATTTTAAACGGACTCGACTCTGATGATAGAGTGCCATTTCGTGAATAATTCCTATGTCATTATCATCTACGACTACTAAATTTATCGGCGAATCTTGTAAGCTTTGAGGGGTCGGAATCCACTGTGATAAATTATCAACTTGTTGCAATCTGTCGAGAAAACCTAAATTAAAAAATAGGACACTACGACGGTTTTGTAGTTGGACTTGATAGGGTCTAGGTAAGTTATCGGTAGATGGAGTTTTAGTAATTTTCTGGTAGCGACGTAGTAAGCGAGGACAAGTGACCCAAACAATAGGCTGACCAGGACAAAATACAGGAAGCCAAACCAGAGATGCGTATTCAAATTTGATGAAAGCTTCAGTAGTACTATTGGGATTATTTGGTTTTGCTTCGTGTCCGTAAAAGTGATTAGCTAAATCTTGATTGTGCGATCGCATATCCGCCCTAAACCTACCCCGAATCGAACTCCCAGGTATTATCCCCGTCTTAGTAAACTGGTCGCGGAAAATCAGGTTTAAGTTACCTGTTTCTTCCCCCGCACTCGCTCCAACGTGCAGAGGTGCTAAAGTTTCAATAATCCCGTATGCTTTTTGGTACATTTATATAACTCCAAATTCACTCATTAGTTAATTGCACTTGGTAAAGGTAGTGCTAACCCACATCCCCAGCGTTTGAAAGAGGGACCTTCTTTAGGGAACCAGCTATCATCCCACTCTTGCCAAGATTTTTTTATTGGTTCTTTCAACACGTAAACAGTACCTGCAGGAACAGCATAACGTCCGCGAGACAAGAGTTTAGGCGGTTGAGAGTGCTGTATTTTGTCAGAATTCTCTTGCTGTTCTTCTTGCAACTGTTGATTCTCACGATTTCCCAAACGGTGACGCAAGGGTATAGGACGTTCTGTGATTAAACCTTCTAGTGACCAAACTTTTCTCTCGTTGCTTTCTGGATTTTCTTGTTCGTATTTTTGCTTATTACCTTTTTCCAAATAAACAGGTTCTCGTTTAGATAAGCGATTGGAACCCCAAACTGCAGGTGTAATTAATGCAAAACTGCGTCCCACATGTTGGTTGAGTAAATCTTGGACAGTATCGGACAAGTCAAGACAACGAACATCCACCATGTGTCCCTCTCCTCCAAAGCGATACCAATCATCTTTGAGTTTGGTATTGGAAAGGTATACTAAACAAGCATCAGGATTTAGTTGCACGGCATTTTCTAAAAACAAACTACCGCGTTCTAAATCTTGATCAACTCTGCGTTCATCTTCTTTGAGTCGGGGGTGTAGGTGGGGAGTATATTCCCAAGGAGAAAACTCAACCGCAATTTCCACAGGTGGACTAGGTAAACCAAATTGAATTAATTTCCAATCTTGAATTGCAACCCAACTTCCCTTGTCAAACTTACCAGATACACAGGGCAGCCAAGAACCTAAACTTTCTTCGTTATCGTTTTGTTCTTGACTTTTGTGCCATTTTAGTTGTTGTGTCACTGTACCATTTTTGACCAATCGATTGAAAGGAGGACGTTTGGTCATGCGGCTTTTTATCAAGCAATTGAAAGGAGTAGGAACGTAAAAGTTCTGTGGATTTTCACTCCAAGCCCAAAATGGACCTGCGAGTTGTAAATTCTTGAGGTATTTTTCATCGCCTTTATAGTATGCTGCAAATAATCCGGATAAAGCCGCAGCACTAGGGGGAAAACTACTTCCTGAACGTCCGACTAAGTTTTCTGGTGATAGGAATTTCCCAGCACTACCGTAGAGAAAACCTAAAGGTTCGATGACTATCAAATATTTGAATGCAGGACGAGAAGAATTGTTTGATGATGTAGAGTCTTTTTCTACTGTTTCGATTCCTGACATAGGTGAAATCCCACTTTGGCAAGGTTAATAATCCAGTCGTTTATAGCTTTGTTGACTTTGGTCTGATTTAACTCACCAGTCTCGGTATTATTTGTGGTGTAAGGAAGGCGATCGCCTAAAATTCCCGTTTTGATGAGTTTCTTATCTGCATCGTACTTATTCCACCACTTCTCTGGTTTCAGTTTGTCTGTCTGGGTGGGAAAATATATCTCGAACAAACCCGAAGCAATATCTATACTGTTATCGTCACCCTTATCGTCAAAGGCGTGACGTGATTCCAGAACTGCGACATCGTTATATATATGCGTCCAGTTTGGTTTCTCTTGATTGTCTTCTCTATCCCGATAACTCGACAACAAACCCGCTTCTAAAAGCCACCAAGGACACACCCATTCTAAGTGATTACCGTTATTAAACAAAACCCGAAAAGCAATCCGATCTCTTCCATTGCTTTTCGCTGATTTTTCAGCTAAACGACAATGTTGGAGGACATCGCGTTGTGGAATATCGGGACCAGCCCAGACAAAACCAACGCTGACAGTAATTTTCTTTTTTTCCTCTGACTCAACTTTGCCCTCATTCCAAGTATCAGTTTTAAATCTAGAGAAAAAATTCACACAATCGACTGCATATTTTCTGTTATAAAATACACCTAAAAAATCATCACCCCCTGCGTAAACAACACGCCAGTTCGCAATTGTTTTACTTTCGGGTAACTTTTTAAAGTCATCACCCCATTTCCTCATTTCCGTACTAAACTTTGTAATTTCCTCCGCTTCTGTATCTTTATTTGCAAAACTTTTCAGGTATTCAGCAGCTTTATCACCATCTCCTTGAAACCAACCAGTCCAAAATTTTTCTTGCTGTGTTTGTTCACCAGTGCGCTTGTTCTTGTTAAGTCGGCTTAAGTCGGTAAAGCTAGTGGGTTTTAGGTCTTCTGATAGCCGTTTTATTTGCTGAGAAAGGCTTTTAAAAATTACCCCATTATTTCCAAAAAACTGTTTGAGTCGTTCAGTTAATCTGTCAGTAATTTCTTTATGAGTAATCAGTCGCTTGATTAATTCTGGAACACTCAATTCTTCATCTGGATCGATAAAAGATTCCCCGTACTCTTTGCTACGTTCGCTGATTTTCTCGTCAGGAACTTTTAAGCCAACTGACTTTATGAACGATTCTCCTAGTTTCTCACTAAGTGCTTCGTAGAAGGCTGTGATCTCTTTTTTTTCTTGTTGGTAATTGTATTGACGAGGGTCGGAATTTTTACCGAGTCTGGGGTAGGCGATCGCATCCGCACCAGAAAGTGTAGAACTCTCACCCTGCCAGTTTATCCCAGTCCAATCACGCCAATATTTTTTATTATTTAAGCGCTGACGAACATCGCTAATGCTTTCATTAGGTTTTCCTTGAACCCAGAAAAATTCCCATGCATATTTTGTCCACAAACTCCAACTTCTTTTCCAAGATGTATATTCCCATTCACCCTTAACATTCTCCTTAACCCACTTACGACAAGTTTCTGTGACACATTCCCAAGCGGTATCAAAGGCTGATTTTGCATCCTCTTCTGGGAAATTGCCTTCAATAATAATCTGGTTGGGCATTCCTTGGGTCATATTTGGTAAAGCTGGAGAAATAACTCTACAGCCTTTACTTTCGGCAGCATTACAAATCATCCAAGATAAATAAGACAGCAGATAGGAACTCCCATATAAATCTCGCAACTTCCGCGATTTCTCGATAAATCCCTGCACAGGGGCAAAGGTAATGACTGTGTAAATTTTGTGAGTCATATTCAATAAAAAATAGCTGCCTTTTCCTTACTGAATTCTAATCATGGTAAATTTTGTCATACTGAATTTGTCAAGTCTGCAAATCTTCTTGTCTTGTCAAACAAGCTCAAAGCAAATATTCTAGCAAAGACAAAAAAAACGTACCAGTAAATACCCATATCTGATAAAGTTTTTTATAACACAGTTATGGATACGCTACCTTAAGGATTCTTTCCGATATGACGATGTAAACTTTAACAAACCTTAACATTTAGTCAAATGAATCAAGACATCAGCCAGTGCTTTTATCATTGGACGAGTAGATAAATCCTCTGCGCGTTCTAACCGATGAACGCTACCCGTCAGTAATGGTGCTGTTTCTAGCAGTTCGTTGGTGTTTTGCTTCCAGTCGTCAGCGAGAATAACCTCGTCTTCAGTTGCATCTAACTGGCTGTGAATCTTTGCAACGATTTTGAGATTTAATTTTTGACAAAATTCTTCCCACTCTGCAAACTTGGTTGTATCACCTGCAAGGATAACTGCGTGGGATGCTGGCTGCATGATTGTCTCATTTTCTGGGGTGATTTTCCCACCAACATCAACAATGTTAATTAACTGGTTAGCATTTTTGACCCATTGAGCGGCTTCTTGTGCAAATTCTGGGGTAACATTAGATCTCTGACAGTATTTGTTATCGGTCGCTAATTCCTGATTTTGTTCGTAAGTTTTTTGATACCATGAGCCTTCTCCATCGGGACAAGCGGTAATAACATAGGGATAAGGTGCGCCCAATGTACCTAAAATTGACTGTTTTAAACCTTCGCGTAAACAGGATTTGCCTGATTGTGGTGGTCCGCACAAGACTACTTTGATAGGTGATCGCTCGTTTTGGGATTCTTTTGTTTCAACCAAATCTCCCACTTTAAATTCTGGGGAACCGTGTGCAGAAGTGACTATATAGGTTTTGTATCTGATAGCACCTGTTGGTGTACCTATTTTACTACCTAGTTTCGGATCGAGGACGGCAACTATTTCATATAAATGCACGAGTTTGTGAGAGAGAACATAGGCAACGGGGACAGATTGCGCACCGTCAATTAAAATACGTTTGCCTCCAGTAATTTGTCCGGAATCAATCATTTGGTTTAAGACTTCTAGGGCATCTTTAATGATGCGATCGCCCTGTGCAGGTAAAGTCCGATTAAACCCTACTCGCAATACCTCACCTTCTAGCGTCATTTGGTAGCTGTACATATTATTCTGCATTGACCGTGTTCCTTTAGCAACAGCTTTAACAGTTATCAGTTATCAGTTATCAGTTACCAGTTATCACTGTTTACTGTTCACTGTTCACTGTTCACTGATTTAATATGGCATGGGAGTGGAATAGGCGTTTTCCACTTTGGTTGTCCCCCTTCTCCTTAATAAGGAGAGGGGTCAATACGGTTCGGTTAACGTTTTAAGATTTTGAAGATCCCCCCAACCCCTTAAAAAGGGGGGCTTATAACCCTCTTTTACCCCCTTTTTAAGGGGGTCGCCGCAGGCGGGGGGATCTTAACCGAACCGTATTGGGAGAGGGGTGCCCGTAAGGGCGGGGGTGAGGTGTAAGTCATGAATACAACACGCGTAACCACCTTCTACTTAAGAACAAAAGTAACAATCATCAGTCCGGAAATATTTAGTATTCGTTTTGCGCCAATCACTACCAGGAAACTCATAAATCCAGTCAATCCCGGAATCTACATTTAAAAAACCACTCACCATCCCGTGAATCACACCAACACCCGTACTTGCACAGATACTGTTTAGCCAAAAAACCGCTGGATCATTCACACCCTCTAAATAACCCGCACCCGCAGCCATTTGATGAATATCAGAAGGTGCAGACTCTAAAGCCGCCAGTTGCAGATTGATAATATTACCGCACATCAAACACCAACCACCTCCCAGAGGAGGAACAGTCACTCTGCAATACATTCGTGGTGTTTTGTCTGGTTTCACATCAATATGAGTACCCAGACATACCAAAGGACGCATATATTTCAACGCCAATTCTTGAGCAGTTTTTCGAGAAAGATGATTGTCTGTTGCAACCACAATTAAATCGCAAGTTGCTATTTCTGGTTTCGCTAATTCACTTTCAATTGAGGTTGGTATTGTTTTAACACAAGAACCTTCACGGTAAATTCTTTTGATAAGATGCTTGACATAATGCACTTTATGCCATTGTTGTTCTACCATTTCTTGTGTAGCACCAGGCATTCGGTTGAGATTCACTGTTTCTAATTTATCGGGGTCGATTAATACCCAATTTTTCACACCCAAACGCCCTAATAATTCTGCAAAAATTGAACCAATACCGCCACAACCAATTAATGCTACTTTAAGCTGATTCAATTGCTTTTGATTCGCTTCTCCAAAGATTTGTTGACGGGCAAACATTAAATCTGTATTATCCATTATCTCTCTATTTTCCGAGATATGAAACAAGGAATGACATAATTTCACACTCTCAAACTTTTTTCCTTTTCTATCCCAAATCCTGAATTGACAAGATTGTAAATCCTCGTCAAATACACCCGAAATCAAGCGAGGTTTTTTAGGAAAATCAGAAGTAAGAAACCGTGCATATTCCGACTCATAGCGGTCATCAATACAGGAAAAATCAGGGATGTCTTGACCTGCATGAGTATGAATGTGAATGACATCTAAACCTTCTTGAAGATGATTTTCTAGTAAATATGAATGAAAGTGCTGTTTTAATACCAATCCATTCATCGATTGATGTTCGTAGCAGTCAGAAGAAGGAACAACCCAAGTTTTCGGAATATAGCGGATTTTGTTTTTGAAAACTTGATGACGCTGACAAAAGAAAAAACCAATGACTTCTTCGTTAAACATGCGAGACTTGAGCATAGAATCACGAAATTCAGACCACATTTTTGGTGGTATATGCAGAGAAACTTCAGCAGATGTTTTCATATTTTTGAATTTTGTAAGCCCAAAGGCATATTTTGAATTCGAGCATATGGCGGTTTTCTGTAAGGTGGGCATTGCTCACGAATCTTTCAAGTGTTGATCATGTAGACTTTTTTGAGCAATGCCCACCCTACGATTTGTGGTCTATTCATATGAAAACCGCTGTAAGCAAGGGTCAATCTTCACTATTAATCGCGTGACGTGCTGTGACAAACAAAGTCGCAAGATTATGACCTTTTTCAGGATTATGACTAGGTCTCCAAGAATTCGACCATACATCCTGATTAAATCCTCCTCCTAATCCCACACAATACCAATACCATCCTTGTTCACTTAAAAACGGCGCACCATAATAACTCTGTCTGGTAAAGTGATGATCTCCCTCTCCCACCGAATTCCACGGATAATTTAGATAACAACCAATAGGAGGAAGTCGTGGATAATCTGATGGTAATAAAAACAAAATATCTGTGTTAGAAACAGTGAACTTTTTTGAAGATAAAGGCATTCCTTTGATAAGAACAGCCGTATATTTGATGTCGCCAACTGTTTTGCTACCAACAATGACTTTTTTGGCGACTTTTTCTAACAGCTTGAGTTCTTCTATGATTCTCGTACTCGGCTGAAAACCCGATTTATCTTGGCTAATTGTAACTGTCATACTTCACCTTTCAAATAGTCATCAGTTATGAGTCATCATTTTTTTTGATAACTGTTCACTGTTCACTGTTCACTGTTCACTGTTCACTGCATTGCCCTTTCACAATTTTGGGCACAGTCCAAACCTTTGAACCTTCTTTGAGTGCTTCGTTATTTTTTAGAGGACGAGTACCACTAAAACCCTCTTCCATCACATCATCCTGACCAATTTCTGGCAGTTTTTTTCTTAGCTCTTCTACAGTTGTACCTTCTGGTAAATCAACCAGTTTGCCATTAATAATTGCTCTCATTCAATTTCCTCAATGTCTTTTCACGAATTTGATTGATTGGTAGAGATATAACCGTCGCTTCGCTCCAATTCAAAAATCAAATAGGATTTCTATAGAAGCGAAGAGGTTATGCAATACGGTTCGGTTAAGGAGGTTATCTCAAAGGAGATCCCCCCAACCCACGCCAGGTGCTACAAGTCGGCAGAGCCGCCCAACGCACTGGCTCCCCTTAAAAAGGGGGGCTATGTTACCCATTTACCCCCTTTTTAAGGGGGTCGCCGCAGGCGGGGGGATCTTATCCGAACCGTATTGAGAGGTTATGTGTCAAGTTTCTACATGAGTCAATGTTTTTTATCCCTAATATAATGTTGTTGACTTGAAGCAAAATCTAACTCTGTAGATTCTGTATGTTGTTGAGACTGATGGTTGTTATATTCAGGTAGATGATTTGTGCTAAACATAAACGACAAGCCTACCAAACCGACAACACTGCTAATCTTGATAAATAGCAACTGTTTAGTTTGCTTTGATGTCATCTCCTCAAAAAAGCCAATTCTTTTATCAAGATTTTGTAAATAGAATTTAGCACTATTTACCTCCTGATTTACCTTTTGCAAATATTGTATGTAGTCTTGTCTGCTAAGATCAGTCACTTGAGATTCTAAAAACTCACAACGTCGAATTATTGTTTCAGTCTTTTGTGTCAGTTCCTCTAACTGACTTTGTTCTTGATTAATTAACTTGCCATTCACTGTGTTCATAAATAAGTCCTTTGTTTTTACACTTATCAGTTTCATCATTTGGTAACGCTTCCTCCACGATATGTCCTTGCTAACTAAACCACGAGCACGCTCAAATTCATTAATCAAAAACATTAGAACTACCTATCCTGTAAAAATTTTGGTTAGTATCATGCTGGTCAAATTTATCAAATACCTCAGTTAAATCGACCACACTATTAGCGGAATTTTTTAACTCACTTCCTAGAGATTGTTCGACTGAAGCAACCTCAACTCGCATTCCCCTTCTTCTGAGTTTTTCTGCTAAATAAGCAAAATCAGAATCTCCTGTCACCAAAACAACAATATCTGGTTTAACTTCTAAAGCCAATTCAATGGCATCCATCGCCATCACAACATCAACATTATTCTCGTATTCATCTCCCTTAGATTTACCTTCTTTAGTCACAATTAAGAAACCATTACTTCTTGCCCAGTAGATAAATTTTTCTTTGCTTTTGCGCTGTTCCTCAAACCTTTCTTTTGCAGGAGGTAAACCAAGATAAATCACCATATCTATTAGTTCTCTCCCCTCTTTTGGATCTGCTAAATATTCCCGCACTTTATGCCAGTTGATTTTGCGATTAAAATTTTGTGCTGCCATAAAGGTGTTATCGCCATCCGCAAGAATCATGACTCGACGAACATTTCCCATACACTCTCACCATTTCTTTTGGGTTTGTGTTTTCTTATTTATGATTAAAACTCATGGGTGGAAAGTGCTATTTCCTCTTTCCTCAGATTCCCGACAACTTCGCCAAAGTTGTCGGGAATCTTGTCTTGTTCGTATGCCCCGCATGGGAATGCCTAAAAGGACGCTTAGTTCGCGTGCAAAAAACCCGGTTTCTTCAAGAAACCGGGTTTCTGTCCGGGTGCTTAAGTGTTATGCGTAACTAATATCAAATTATTTGCTAAAGCGATCGCCGCAATTTGTAAATCATATATTTATTAAGCGAATGCAAACATTTGAATCGAGAAGATAGGTCAAAACAATGGCTCTCTGGTTTCAAATTCTCCTTGTTCTGGTCTTTGTAGCGGTTCTCCCACCCAACCGCCGATGACTTCTTCAAAAAAACCAGGCATCCAGCCCTGTTGTTGTGGTGTAACTTTTTGAATTGTTACCGTAACTTCGATTTCTGTATCTGCCAATTCTACTGGAATATCAAGATGTAATACTCTATCAGAGCCTACACGCGAACGTATTTTGATACTTTTCATAACACTTTATCTTTTTGAGAGTCAGAGGAAGCAAAGATGCTCGTCAAATCGTTGCAGTTACGATGCTTGGCTTGGCTTACTGCGTTCAATCTCATTGCAAATGTCCGCAACCGTCATATTTCCAAACAGTTGCTCTTTCACCTTCAGATAATCGACAGGCTGCGACATTGTTTCTCGAATGAAGAACGCAGCCTTCCCAATTCCCAAACGTTCAACCAACGCTTGAATCGCTTCACACCTAATTTCATCATTCTTAGGCACAGATATTGCTTGAGTCATAGTTCTTTAAGGCTCCTGATTTTCTGATTTAATTAAAGCCACAGCCAACTCAGTCGGAGTTTTCATCGCAACTGTGCCGCTATACTTCTTAATGATTCTGTCATCACAAGTAACGAAACAGTCTGCCCCTACTACTTCCGCACAGGCAAGATGTAGCGCGTCTACCCCTTTGATTCTATCGCGAGCCTCTATGTCCTGGGCTGCTGTTGTTACGGCGTTGGAGATTTCCTGAAAGTACTTTGCTTTCTGAAGAACTTTCCGGACAAAGGTTTGACGCTCACTGTAAGGATTTCTATCTGTCTCAAACACTAAAGCGTCTGAAGAAATCAGTTCCACTGATTCATACTCAATCAACAGAAAAATCAGCTGCATTGAGGTTGCTTCTAGATAGATTCGTGCTTGAGACTGATCATCAAAAATCCGGTTGAGAACACTAGTGTCTAAATATATTTTCAAAAATTTACCTATCAATTAAATATAACGATTATGGCTTTAGATTATAAGCCAATACGGTTCAGTTAGAGCCAAAAACCTTAAACCGCGTAGGTTGGGGAGCCAGCACTGCAGGAGGGTTTCCCTCCGTAGGTGTCTGGCGTTTGAGGAACGAAACCCAACATTTTTAACCCAATCGGTAGGGGGTGCATCGTAAGAATGTTCAAGTTTTATGACGAGAGTTTCCAACTAATCCGATTTAACCCAATCGGTAGGGTCAACTTTAGAATTTTCGGCTCCAGACTTATCAAGTGTTTCCAACTAATCCGATTTAACCCAATCGGTAGGGGGACGCCAAACCAATGTTAAAAGTGGGTGTATCATAAAGTTTCCAACTAATCCGATTTAACCCAATCGGTAGGGTTGCTTTGTCGTTTACTAGTTCTCTCAGGGTTTCTCTCGTTTCCAACTAATCCGATTTAACCCAATCGGTAGGGTCTATAATTACTACATGTTTCCAATAGACAACGAAGGTTTCCAACTAATCCGATTTAACCCAATCGGTAGGGAGGGTCTTGAACAATGGCAACGAGAAGATAAAGATATGAAAGTTTCCAACTAATCCGATTTAACCCAATCGGTAGGGCTTGCGCCTAAAAATGATGACACCAGCTTGTTTCTGTTTCCAACTAATCCGATTTAACCCAATCGGTAGGGCATATATTCAAGGTTGGCAAGACGGAACTGTTACATTAAGTTTCCAACTAATCCGATTTAACCCAATCGGTAGGGTTTTGCTATACTGTCAATACCATCTTGGAAAAAGAATGTTTCCAACTAATCCGATTTAACCCAATCGGTAGGGTTTTCTCTTCTTTATATACGAAAGGGAAAGAAAGTTAACGTTTCCAACTAATCCGATTTAACCCAATCGGTAGGGTAAGTTTAGGCATGAATTTTCGTAAAAGTAGTATTTTTGTTTCCAACTAATCCGATTTAACCCAATCGGTAGGGTTTTTCTTTAGTTTGTAGTAGTAAAACTACTTTAGGTTTCCAACTAATCCGATTTAACCCAATCGGTAGGGTTTTCGGTTCTGAAGTTTTAGAAAATGGTTCAAAAGTTTCCAACTAATCCGATTTAACCCAATCGGTAGGGTGAAAGCAAGCAACAAAAACATCGTTATTAATGGCGTTTCCAACTAATCCGATTTAACCCAATCGGTAGGGAAAACTGTCTATACGAGGTAAACATGAAAACCCGTGTTTCCAACTAATCCGATTTAACCCAATCGGTAGGGCTTTTGGTTTGCTGGCCGCTGGTTTGGTGCTTTCTCCTACCATTGTTTCCAACTAATCCGATTTAACCCAATCGGTAGGGGAAACCGGGACATCCTGGGATATCACGGTGTTTCCAACTAATCCGATTTAACCCAATCGGTAGGGCATTGGCTTCTCCAGCTTGGATGCCGTCTTACAAGTTTCCAACTAATCCGATTTAACCCAATCGGTAGGGGTTACATTCTGCAACTGCCGGAACTATCAATGACCCGTTTCCAACTAATCCGATTTAACCCAATCGGTAGGGTTAAAGATTTTACCCCTACCAGTGAGGGTATAGAAGGTTTCCAACTAATCCGATTTAACCCAATCGGTAGGGAATAGAGAGCTGCGTTCGCCAGGATATTACCCTTGGGTTTCCAACTAATCCGATTTAACCCAATCGGTAGGGAGTTCGTCTAGCAGCCCTTACCCAGTGAGGGTTTCAGCCGCCAAATCGACGCACCTCTGAAAAGATCATATATTTTTTGCAAAATAGAAGCAAAACACATACCTCAAATCCTTATCCAGCAAGCAATCGACGCACCTTGACGAAAAATATAGGGTTTCGGCGATTCTCCGAGGTGCGTCGATACACCATCTAAAAATCACCCCTAATCTTCCTAAAACCTAGATAACATAATACTTTGGCGGTGGTTGGGGAGACTCACCACCAATTGTTAACACTCTGGAAACCGCTTCCTGCGATATCCAGTAAAACCGCACATTATCCTCCACTGGTTTCACTAACTTTTTCACCTTTTCATGAAGTTCTCGCATTTCCTCCAAACTTAGAAAACATTCAAACACAGAAAGTTGGACTCTTCGCCCATATCCCTCTAGGAAATTAGATAACTTCGTGCGTCTTTTGTCCTCAGGAATATCATATACAATAAGCACCAGCATGCAACAATTAAATAATATAAATTCATGAAAATACAAGTTTTTTAGGATAATTCAAAACAAAGCAAGCATATTAAATGTGTAAGTTATATCGAACTTAGATGATTACTTGTGTGTGGCGATCGCCACACACAAACATGTTTTTATAAATTAGGATACTCCCAATTCAAAATCTCAGAATCTTAAACTGCTCTTAAAAAAGGTTCATAGGGAACCCCCGACAACAAACACCGTTTATATCGTCTTACTTGTAATTGAATCGCATGGCGATAGGTTGTTTGAGATTGCAAATCTGGATGAGAAACTTCTTCATTCATGCGGGTTTCAAATTGTTTAAGAAAGACTCGTCTTGCTGATTGATTTAAATAGACTCCTCCTGTGCTAGAAACTATGTCAAAATCTTGTGGGTTGAGTAAAGATTTATTAATAATCTTTAAAACAAAGCTATCAACAACAACAGACCTCATTTCCTCCATTAAATCAAACGCTAAATAAGGTTTTTGTTTCTCCCCATAATGAAAATTTCCTAAATAAGGAGAAAGTCCCTCAGCGACAAGAAAACTTAGAACATTGTTAAACAATAGCGTGTAACCAAAACTCAATAAAGAATTGACTGGATCAGTGGGAGGTTGACGGTTACGCAGAGAAAATTCAAACTTAGAATTAGTAATTAATTGACCAAAAGCCGGAAAATATCTCGCAGCAGCTATTCCTTCATAACCGCGTAACGTATCTAAATTATCTACTAAATCCAGCGAGTCGATATCTTGACTGATTCCAAAAATAGCTTTTTCCACTTCTGTGACTTTGCGCTTGCGATTCAATCGCAATAATAGCTGCTTAGAATTCATCAATTTACCGAAAACGATCGCTCTCGACACCTGAAATTGAAAATAATCATCTTGGCGTCTTTCAATCTGGATTAATTGATTATCTAAATTCGTTGACTCTTCACTCCATAAATGACCGTGATATTGACCACTTTGACTGAGAAACAAGACAGGAATTTGTTCTTGTAAACAAGCTTGAATCACCGGAGTGGACAGTTGAATATTGCCAAAAACGAGAATTTGCTGCACTTCTCGAATCGGGACTTCAAGTTTTGGTTTTTCAGAAACATGAATGATAAAGCGTTGGTAATCTTTATAAATATTTGTGCCTTGTTCGATCAGATAAATAGCTGCCATTTCTCGATGCCAAATATTTTTTTGAAAAGGACTGTTATCCTCTTCAGTTTGAAGAGGTGATTCTGTCTCTATTTCTGCGAAGAAGGGTTGATGTAGAGTCGCAACATTTTTTAAATACGCGATATCCTCGTTCCCAGGCTCAAGGTTAGAAATAACTTCAGAGATGTATTGCTTCTCGTCACCTGGAGGTAAAACCTCCCACACTGCATTCCCATCCTCTGGATGGGAACGAGGGGAAGGATGGGAACGAGGTGAAGTCCACGTAGGCGGACTTGGTTTGTGTAGCAGCGAATTCCATTCGCCAGATGTTTCTACAATATCTTCCTTACCTTCCTTGCTTGCGTCCCCAGATTTGGGACTTTTTTTTTACTGCTATTTTGAGATTGATTTTGTTTTTCTATAGCAGATTTCAACTTCTCCTCATTAACATTAACGGGGAAAATTGCATTCTCCAAAAAACCATGACCTAAAAACCGAAACCCACGCCCAAAATTAGTAATTTGGGTTTTCTCAGCATTCATCGTCAATCCCATCGAATTCAACAGATTGATAATTTCTGACTTCGCTGACAAAATTCGCTCTTGAGTACGCGATAAAACCAAAAAATCATCTGCATAACGCACGAGTTTTAAATCAGTTGCGCTCACGCATTCATCAAATTCATGTAGATAAATATTCGCCAACATCGGAGAAATCACAGCACCTTGAGGAATACCTTTTTGCGGTAAGACTAACCCCTCTGCAGTGAACACCCCAACTGATATCCAAGACTTAATCAAACATAAAATTCCCGGATTATCTATATATAATCTGACTTCTTTTAATAACCTGTGATGGTCGATATTATCAAAAAATCTGGTTATATCCGCATCCAACACCCAATGATATCCCATATCTCGCCAATCAGCGATTTTTTCTACCGCATTAAGATAAGATAAATTGGGACGATAAGCAAAACTAGCAGGCGAAAATTTATCCTCCATTAACGGATACAGTATATTCAACAAAGCCTGCTGCACAATTCTGTCCCGTACAGTTGGTATTTTTAACTCTCTTTGAGTGCCATTTCTTTTGGGAATAATCACCTGCTTGCAAGGACAAGGTTGATAAGTACTATTAGCAACAGCATTTAGTAATTGATAAATATTTACAATTTGATTGCGAGCAAAACTATCAATCGTTTCTCCATCTACTCCTGCACATCCGCGATTTTCTGCTACCTTTTGCCAAGCATTTTGAAAATTCTTAATATCAAGAAATCTGCTAGCAATATCAATCATCTTTCACCTTCTCAAATTCACGAACAATACGATTTAATTCCTCTACCAACCAGGAACGATCATCACTTTCTAAAAACACTGCCAGCAAAGTACGGTAATACCATAAAGTTCCATCTTTACCACCCTTGAACTTTTGCCAGGTTGCTTCTCCTTCTTGATGTAAATCATTCAAAATAGAACGAGCATTATGCAATTTATCCGCTAGGGCTACCCTACGAATCGAAGCTGAAGCATGACGCAATTTTTCAATATATTGCTGTTTGCGTTCTTGCCAAGGTGGCTTTGGTATCGTATCTGAATCAGTGCAACCGTCAACTATTTCACAGACTCTTTCACCAAACATATTTAAAATGACTTGGCGGGTAGCTTCGCCTCCTTGATCTTCGATCGCATCATGTAATAATCCTGCGATCGCCTCATCTTCGTCGCCACCATCTTCTAATACCAGCGCCGCCACACTTAATAGATGACTAATATAAGGTACATTACCTACTCCTTTTCTAGTTTGTTTAGCGTGAAGTCTGGTAGCGTAAACCAAAGCTTGTTCAAAACGATGAGTTAATTTTGATGTTTCTGTTGGGTTTGAGTTCATGGTATGATTTCCCTGATAATTTACATATCTTGTTATTTATAAAGTCTGTAAGTCGCTTCCATATCTCTTGTCATGCGATCGCGAAAATGCCAAGGTAAGATAACCTCCACATTTGGTCCCCAAGCCCGCAGACGCATCACGATGTTATTATCATTAACACGATAATCGACTTTGCAATAAATATCTTTTTCCGAACGAGATTGTAAGGTTGAAACCAGATATTTTTGTTCTACTGATGCTAAAGGAGTGTAAACCTTCACTAATTTTTCAACCTGTTGGAGAGAGATTTGTGTAAACATTTCCTCGCGTTCCGTTCCTTTAATGTTATTTCCATAAAAATACTGGTCAAATTTCAAAACTAATAACTCCTGTGGTTGATAGATATCAAAACCCCAAGCGGCTGACATTTTTTCTTTAATATCGTCAGGATTCGGTGGAAATTTACCCTGACATTTATTTATAAAGTGTTTGGGAATATTTGCATCATCTACATTTTTTGGCAATTCATCTAATTCGAGAATTCGGTCAAGACGATAATCATACCAATCTATTTTGCTCCAACTATTATCCTCATCTTGCTTAGGAGTTTGACCGTAAGCAAATAGATAAGGTGCGCGTTGATAGTAGTAAATACAAACCGGATAAACAATACAATCAACTGTATCATGATAGAGTTTAGCACTTTGATAAGTTAACTTCACCAACGGTATCTTCTCTTGTGCCCAAAGATTTTTCAACTGCTTTTGCAGCAACTCAATGCGCTCATATAGCCGGGAATGAACGATGTATTCTGCATGAATAAAAAATCGCTGAATACCATTAATGGGTTGAGAAAATGAATTATTGAAAGCAGACAATTCTTCATTGGTAAACTGTTCTGAAGGAATTTCTTTCTCTTCCAGACGTGCTAAGAAAAAATCTGGAAAATTATCTACTTTCAAGTATGTAATTTGATTGACTTCTGCTTGACTCTGTGGTTTTTTTAACCATCCCAGATTGACTAATGACTGAAAGTCATATTCTTTCAAATTTCGACTAGTGACAGCAAATAAACGCCCATCCGACAACGATTTAGAAAATTTCTGAGATTTTTTGCCATTGCTAGTCGTCACTGATGCGTTATCTTGTTGACTATTTATCAGGGAATTAGTAATTATCCCCGTCAACAGCAAACTTTCTAATTCATCAAATTGAATACAATAATATTTTTGAAATGACTGAGACCATTTCTTTTTATCAATAGTTAAACTGGATGCAAACAACCACTCAGTTAATTTTGTAGCGCAGCGACATTCTTGATGATGTAAAATTGGAGCCTTGTCGCGTGAATGTTGCTTGGTCGCATCCAGAAAAAACAAATCGCGCCATTGAAGAAAAGTAAATTCTTCTTGTAATTCTAATTTAATTTCATCACCGTCATCTCCATAGATAGAACGTAAAATAACCCATAATCTTACCGCTTTCCCTAAGTTTTGTTTTAAGGAACCCGGCGTTAACAACTTTAAGACTTCTACACTGGGAGGATAGTTAAAAACTTCTCTCTTCATAATGCGTCCTGCTGCTTGTGGAGTATGTTTCCAGATTAACAGCAGGTGGAAAATGCTATTTCCATCTTTTAAGAAATACAGGGAACAGGGAATATAGCGCTTCTCGATGGCGTGCAATACGCGGCTGTAGAGACGTAGCATGCTACGTCTCTACATTATGCCTGGCTAATCCGATTTAACCCAATCGGTAGGGTACCTTGATTTTTTCTTGCGCCAAAAAGCAGACGTAGCGTTTCCAACTAATCCGATTTAACCCAATCGGTAGGGACTATACCCTATTTATGCTTCTGGATTAAATATATTCCAGTTTCCAACTAATCCGATTTAACCCAATCGGTAGGGGGTTACAGTTGGATGAACAAGAAGGGTATACCAGTTGTTTCCAACTAATCCGATTTAACCCAATCGGTAGGGGTTCTGGTTTATTGTTTAGGAAATAAGGAGAATCGTTCAGTGTTTCCAACTAATCCGATTTAACCCAATCGGTAGGGGTGGTATTCAAGCTAAACACAAAGACAGGAATGTTATGTCACGTTTCCAACTAATCCGATTTAACCCAATCGGTAGGGTTTAATGCGCAATGCGCAGCAAATGTAGGACTGCAGAGTTTCCAACTAATCCGATTTAACCCAATCGGTAGGGCGTTATAACAACGTCACATCGGCTAAAGTATCAGGTTTCCAACTAATCCGATTTAACCCAATCGGTAGGGGCATAGCTATCGTACTGGAGATGTTGTCTTCAGTTTCCAACTAATCCGATTTAACCCAATCGGTAGGGACTCCTTCAGAAGAGTTTTACGTTTTTCCCAAATGGCCGTTTCCAACTAATCCGATTTAACCCAATCGGTAGGGTTTGAATTTCAGAATCAGCTCGAAAAAGTGCTGTGGTTTCCAACTAATCCGATTTAACCCAATCGGTAGGGCAGAATTGAAGTCATAGGCTCTAGAAGCCGATGGTTTCCAACTAATCCGATTTAACCCAATCGGTAGGGGCAAACGCAAAAGTTACAGTTAAAGACCGTAGAACAGGGTTTCCAACTAATCCGATTTAACCCAATCGGTAGGGCATCATCAGTTCCAAAAGAAAAAGTGGAGGTGATAAATATTAGTTTCCAACTAATCCGATTTAACCCAATCGGTAGGGTGGGAGTATTTAGGTTGATTTTGGGCGCATACTTCGTTTCCAACTAATCCGATTTAACCCAATCGGTAGGGAGTTCGTCCAGCAGCCTTTACCCAGTAAGAGTTTCAGCCGCCAAATCGACACCACTCTAAAAAACATTATACCAGTTGTGCAAAATTGAGCAACACACATACCTCAAACCCTTGCCCTACAAGCAATCGACACCACTCAACGAAAAATATAGGGTTTCAGCGATTTGGCGAGTGGTGTCGATGCAGATCTAAAAATTACCCCTAATCTTCCCCAAACCTAGATAACATAATACTTTGGCGGTGGTTGGGCTTATCAAAGCGAATTTGGTATTATGAAACATCAGTACTACAGTTCCAATAACCCATCTGGTGGTGTAATTTCAATGCGACCAGCTGCCAAATCTACCACTGGCACTATAGCTTTCACAAACGGAATTAAAATATTCTTTTGACTTTTCTCCCCAAGTTGTCCCTCTTGATGCAACTGCACTTCTAATAAATCATGACCAGCAGGAAGAATATCCACGACTGAACCAAGAAGTTCCCCAGATTCCTGGATAAAAACTGGTAAGCCAACCAAATCTATGACGTGATATTCATCTTCTCCTAATTGAGGGCGATCGCTCTGTTGAACCATCAACTTACACCCGCGCAATTCCTCCGCTTGGTTGCGATCTTCCACTCCCTCCAATTCGATGATGTACAAATTTTTACCCGGTATATAACGTCCTGATAGTAATTCTACGGTTTTCGGTTCCGTCTGCTCAGGACGCAACAACCAACGTATTCCAGGCACCTCAAAGCGTTCCGGGAAATCCGTATCAGGATAAACCCGCATCTGTCCATCCAACCCTTGAGGTGCCACAATTGTGCCAATTTCCAGCCAGCCTTCAGGAGTGGAGAATAGGGAGGATGAGGAAGATCTTGCTCTGCTATCTTCCTTATCTGCCTTCTTCGTGATCTTTTTCTCTACGTTCTTGCGGTTTGTCATACTCAACTAAGCACTAACAGCAGCACGTTGATAAACCTGTTGTACCACTTTTGCCAAACGCTGCATACCCGTGGCAATTTCCTCATCACTTCCAGTGAGACTAATACGGACACACTGGTGCTTGTGTTCCCACTCTTCGTGCAACCCAGGGAAGAAACTACTACCAGGAACAACTATAACACCTACTTGCTTGAGTTCTTGGTAAAACTCCCAGTCTGTTATTGGCAAGTCTTGCAACCACAACCAAGAAAAAATTGCCCCCTCACCACGATGGAGGAACCAAGGTAAATCATCGGGCATCGCTTCGTTTAACGTGTTTTCCAAAACTGTAAACTTATTCTGATAAAACGGGCGAATAACCTGCACAGAAATATCTGCCAGTGCACCAGAGTTAATAGCACGCGCTGCGATCGCTTGTCCGTAGCGTGAAGCGTGGATACAAGCATTTGTTTGGAAACCCTCTAGAACTTGAATCACCCGTTCATCCCCAATCGCAATCCCAATGCGTTCTCCTGGCAATCCAGCTTTTGATAAACTCATGCAATGGATAATATTATCACCAAAGATTGGTGTCATTTCAGTAAAGTTCATCGCTGGGAACGGGGGGGCGTATGCCGAGTCAATGAACACTGGTACATCATAAGGCGCTGCAAGGGCGGCGATTTTTTTCACCTCATCATCCGTAAGGACATTACCAGTGGGGTTGCAGGGACGAGAGAAGATAACGCAACCAGTTTTCTCTGTAATCGATAGTTTGCTAAAGTCGGGGCGGTATTTAAACTTATGTGCGGCTGCGTCGATATCCAATGTAGGTTTGTAAGCAATTAAGGCTTCTGGCACTAGACATACACCACCGTATCCTGTATAATCTGGGCTGAGTGGCAGAACGATTTGCTTAAGTTCACCGCTGGTAGTGTACCCGCCAAAAGCATTCGCAGCATAAAAGTAGAGAGTTTGACTTCCTGGGCTGATAAGGATGTTGCGTTCAGTCAAATTCAAGTTATATCGCTGATTAAAATCCCTAACAATTGCTTCAATCAGTGGTAAATAGCCCTGACTTGGTCCATAACGACAAACGACTTCACCATATTCTGGGCTAGCCAGCAATTGTGCCGTGCAATCCCGCCATAACTGTTCCACTTCAGGCAAAATCAACGGATTACCAGCACTCAAATTTATCAATTGCTGCCCTGTATGAGCTCGTAAAGTTTCAACAATGTCCTTCATAATGGCTCTAACTCCAGTCAGGTTGGACATCTGGACGCCGAATTGAGTCAGGGCAGGGTTCATAGGCGATGAAAAAATAAACGTAATCTAATGGTGGGCAAAAAAGCTGCTAGCGCTTATATCCAATGTAACTACACAATGGCACTATCGTGTACAGCAATACCAAAAATCGTAGGGTGGGCATTGCTCACAAAAGCTTATGTGATAGACATTTGAGATAGTAATGAGCAATGCCCACCTTACAGAAAAACGCTGTAAACTAACTTGTAGCGTCCCTGTAGGGCAAATTTTGAATTTCTGATGAGGAGAACTGATTTTGAAAGTAAAAGCAGCAGTAGCTTACAATCCGGATAAGCCGTTGAGTATTGAAACAGTTCAACTAGAAGGACCATCAGCTGGGGAAGTGATGGTCGAGATTAAAGCTAGCGGAGTTTGCCACACCGATGCTTATACTCTTTCTGGTAAAGATCCTGAAGGTTTATTCCCAGCAATTTTAGGACACGAAGGCGCAGGTATTGTTGTAGAGGTGGGCGAAGGGGTTACTAGCGTCAAGCCAGGAGATCATGTTATTCCTCTATATACCCCAGAATGCCGTAGTTGTGAATATTGTCTCAGTCTCAAAACCAATCTTTGTCAGGCAATTCGCACGACTCAAGGGCGCGGTGTTATGCCTGATGGTACCAGTCGATTCTCCATTGATAAGCAGATGATTCATCACTACATGGGGACATCCACCTTTTCCAACTATACGGTACTGCCAGAAATCGCCGTCGCAAAAATTCGTGAGGATGCGCCGTTTGATAAAGTTTGTTACATTGGCTGCGGCGTGACAACAGGAGTTGGTGCAGTCATCAATACGGCAAAAGTCGAACCAGGAGCAAATGTGGTGGTTTTCGGTTTGGGTGGTATTGGCTTAAATGTCATCCAAGCGGCACGGATGGTAGGAGCAAATATGATTGTGGGGGTAGATCTCAATCCCAACAAAAAAGCTCTGGCAGAAAAATTTGGCATGACTCACTTCGTCAACCCCAAGGAAGTTGAAGGAGATTTAGTTCCTTACCTGGTTGACTTAACAAAAGGCGGTGCTGATTACAGTTTTGAATGCATTGGTAATGTGAATATTATGCGCCAAGCCTTGGAATGTTGTCACAAAGGTTGGGGAGTCAGCGTGATTATCGGCGTTGCTGGTGCTGGCGAGGAAATTAGCACCCGTCCTTTTCAACTAGTGACTGGGCGTGTGTGGAAAGGTTCAGCGTTCGGTGGTGCAAGAGGACGAACTGATGTACCAAAAATTGTTGATTGGTATATGCAGGGCAAGATAAATATTGATGATTTGATTACCCATGTGATGCCAATTGAGCAGATAAATGATGCCTTTGAATTGATGCACAAGGGCGAGTCAATTCGGAGTGTAGTCACGTTTAATTAGTTAAGGAAGCACACAGAAATTTTCCTGGTTTACCTCGTTCCTCTCGTTCCCAGCCTCTTCCCTCGTTCCCTCGTTCCCTCGTTTCCCTCGTTCCCTCGTTCCCAGTCTCTGGCTGGGAATGCATTCCATGAGGCTCTGCCTGTTGAGATTTGTATACTATGAAATCATGCCACGCATCTTTGAGAACATAGATTTGCAACTGCTACCGATTTCGCGAGAGACGCTGAAGATGTCGTATCGGGCAGATTTTTGCGTTGGCTACTTCAATTCTATAATTGTAATTCATTTATCAAAAATTCCCTATGAGTGAACTCAATCTAGAGAATTATAGTAAATGGCTAATTGCTGTTAAACAGCGTATTCGTGCAGCCCAGTATGAAGCGTTAAAAGCAGTTAACAAAGAATTAATTGCTCTCTACTGGGACATTGGGAGGTTAATTGTTAGTCGTCAACAGGGGGAAACTTGGGGGAAGTCGGTGGTCAAAAATCTCTCTCAAGACTTACAAATAGAGTTTCCTGGCATACAAGGATTTTCAATTGCCAATCTTTGGCGAATGAAACTTTTTTATGAAACTTATGTGAATAATGAAAAACTCGCACCAATGGTGCGAGAAATTGGCTGGACTCACAATCTGGTCATTATGGAGAAGTGTAAAGACGACCTCGAACAAGAATTTTATATCCGCATGACGCGGAAGTTTGGCTGGACTAAAAATGTTTTAATGAACCAGATTGAAAATCAAAGTTATGAGAAAACTTTACTCAATCAAACTAATTTTGACCAAACTGTTCCAGAGAGTATTCGTAACAAAGCAAAATTAGCGGTTAAAGATGAGTATACATTTGACTTTTTAGAACTAGCAGACGAACATAGTGAGCGTCAGTTAGAGCAAGCTATTTTGACGAAGGTGGAACCATTTCTTGTAGAAATGGGCGGAATGTTTACATTTATCGGTAGTCAGTATCGTTTAGAAATTAGTGATAAAGAATATTTTATTGATTTATTATTATTTCATCGCCGCTTGAAGTGTTTGGTGGCTATTGAGTTAAAAATCGGTGAATTTTTGCCAGAATATGTGGGTAAAATGCAGTTTTACTTGGCAGCGTTAGATGACAAAGTAAGATTAGAGGATGAAAACCCTTCGGTGGGTATTATTCTCTGTAAGTTGAAAGATAAAACTATTGTGGAATATGCGTTGAGGGAGTCGAATAAACCTATTGGTGTGGCGACTTATCGGATAGTTTCAACGTTACCGCAAGAGTTACAGGATAAACTTCCTGCACCGGAACAGGTAGCAAAATTGTTAGAAGGGTTTTAAAGTCTCAATTACCACAAAAGAAGTGAGTTATGAGACAGTAAAAGTAACCAAATTTCAACACTCATGACTAACCCCAACCTCACCTCAGAATATAAATCCTTCGGTGGTAAACTCGGCTTCTATACTCATCCCTCCTCTACCTGTAACGGGGAAATGCGCTTTGCTGTCTACCAACCACCGCAAGCCACCCAAAAACCAGTACCAGTTCTTTATTTCCTCTCTGGTTTGGCTAGCACAGAAGAAAACTTTATGATTAAAGCTGGGGCACAGCAATATGCGGCAAAATACGGTTTAATGCTGGTTGCACCAGATACTAGTCCCCGCAACACTGGTATTCCTGGTGAGGATGACGACTGGGACTTTGGGACAGGTGCTGGCTTTTATGTGGATGCAACTGTTGAACCTTGGGCGTCTCACTACCGAATGTATAGCTATGTTGTGCAAGAATTGCCTGCTTTAATTGCCGAACATTTTCCTGCACAACCAGAGAAACAAGGCATTTTCGGTCATTCAATGGGGGGACATGGTGCGCTTGTTTGCGCTTTGAGAAATCCCCAGCAATACAAATCAGTCTCAGCTTTTGCACCCATCGCCGCACCAATGCGCTGTCCTTGGGGTGAAAAGGCGTTTAGCCGATACCTTGGTGAGGATAAGGAAAGTTGGCGTGCTTACGATGCCAGTGAATTGGTCAGGCAAACACGATACCACAGTCCGATTCTCATCGATCAAGGTACGGCTGATAAATTTCTTAGTCAGCAGTTGCTACCTGAGGTGTTAGAGCAAGTTTGTGCAGCAGTTAACCAGCCGCTAAACTTGCGTTATCAAGATGGCTATGACCACAGTTATTATTTCATCGCCAGTTTTATTGAGGATCACATCCGTCACCATGCGCTTTCATTAACGGTTTGACACTCCTGGCTTGAGGAAATATAAATTTAAAGCGGTGGTGCTGGAAGCGGTCTGGCTGGGGCTGACATCGGATTTATCCCGCCTTGCCCCACTTGAAACTGACTCATCATGTCGTGGTCTTCATGAACCATGTTGTGGCAATGGTACATAAATTTACCCGCAAAAGGTCTAAACCTCCCAATCACCCGTACTGTCTCATTTTCACCAACGTAGGCGACATCCTTCAGACCAACCTCATAAGGAAAAGGCTGTTGACCATTACGGTCAAGTATTTGAGCATCAATGAGGTGGAGGTGCATTGGATGAAACGAGAGATTTGCGGTGTTGCTAAATGTCCATATTTCCACGTCTTCCAGTTGAGGATTTGCATCCACTCGATTTCGGTCCCACCCATTACCATTGATCACCCACATTCCATTACTATTCTGCTCCACTGTGAAGTTGCGAGTTCGTACAGCTGAGGATTCTGGAATAAATTGAATATTGCGTAGTGTGCTAGGAACAACGCTGTCATCTGTTTCAGAACGCACTACATCAAAGCGCATAATTTTGTCTGTGTTGGCGAAAACAAGGTTATGTGGTAGTGGAAGATTTTGCAGTTCTACCTGAGTCCCTAAGGCATATTTGGAGAAATCGATAATTAAGTCATAGCGTTCTGCCGGAGCAAGACGTATGTTTTGAGTATTCACTGGTGCAGACATTAACCCACCATCAGTACCAATCACAGTCAACGCATCACCTGTACTCAGAGCAAGTCCATAAGAGCGGGAACTTGATGCGTTTAACACTCGGAAACGGTACTTGCGGTTAGCTACCTCCATACGGGGCCAAGGTACGCCGTTGACTACAATTGTGTCACCCATCACACTGGTCTGATTTCGATTATCAAAAATGAGTGAATTATCAGACGCAAATTGCCTATCCTGGATGATCAGAGGAATATCATAATTTCCTTTGGGAAGTGGCAACCCAAGTTCTTGATCATCTTGGACGATATACATTGCAGCTAATCCCATATACACATTTTTGCTAGTCTGAGCAAGCGCGTGGTCGTGGAACCAGAAATTAGCAGCTCGGGAGTTGGAATAAACGTAATCTTTGTAATAACCTGGAGAAATGAAATCCAAAGTGTAGCCATCGTACTGGGGCGAAGATGTCATTCCATGCAGGTGAACTGATGTATTCACATCAAGATTATTGATAAACCGTACAGTTGATACCCGGTTTGCACGCTGTTTAATTATGGGACCGGGAAATATACCGTTATAACCCCAAACCTCGGTAGTGCGTCCAGGTAAAATGTCTACTTGACCCTTCTGCATTTTAATTTGGTAGTAGTCAGTTGTTGAATCGCTACGTACTGGGTTCAACACTGGTGGTGTGCGAAAGGAAAGTGTAAATGGCGCGACTGTTCCACTGACTGTTTGAGTGTATCCTCGATACTGAAGTCCTACAGGAAGTAAAACGGTACCTCCCGCAAGGGCTACGATCTTCATTGCTTCACGTCTGCTGATTCTCTTCATAGTCACATCTCTCTAGTTTTTTGTATAATTTAAACTATAATAATGCGTATAATCACGCCTTACTCAAATTGATTCGCACAGTTACATCGTTGTAATCCTTGTCACCGCCATTAACCAGATCCTCAAAACCAAAAACGTTATCTCCCAACAGAGAAACATGATCCGTTTTGTCAGAATTAGCACCCAAGAATGAAAAATAAACTTGTGGATCGTTATTGGAATTACTATCTAAAAGTGCATCAGGTTTCCCATTGACGATCATGAACGGGGCATACAGCGAACCACCATTGAAAATTCCAGTGAAATTTGCTGTTGCGTGGTTGTTCACCGTCAAGTCAATGCCAGGAACACGTCCTTTAACAGCAGCTTGTGCATAACCAGCATCTCCTGGACGGAGGTCAACAATACCGTCACCATTGGTATCAATACCACCCTTGTCATCTGCTATTTTGTAGAAACCAATAAAGTCACTAAAAGCAGCTTCTCTGTTGAGAACAAAATCAGCTTTGACTTGAGTGTTAACTTGTCGCAAGTCGATTAGTTGATCTTGCGGTTTTCCTTGCAGACTGCTACCTAAAGAAAATTCTTCATTTGTTGCTTTCACGTTGATTCCCAAAGCATTGAAGTCACCATTTTGATTTAATGGATCTTTCCAAGCCAAAGAGAACTCTCCGTTGTTCAAGCTTTCGACTTTGAAATTTGCTGCAGATGGAAACACCACTTTTGTTGAAGAGGTATTATCAAACAACACTGAATCTGTGGTGCTGTCAGGTACTAAATAAAATCTCAAGTTGGCATTTGAGTCGAACGCCAATTTACGTGTCAGGTCGGTATCAAATCCATTTGGGGTATTAGCAAGAGCAGAGAAAATAACCTGAGATCGATTCAAGGCAGCTTCGCTGTATCCAGCGCTACCAGGGAGAATACCGTTGATTCGACCTTGTGCATCGTCAACAGTAAATACTCCTACTTCATTGACAAGTGAAGAACTATGATCTGTGAGCTTAACTGAAAGTTTGGTTTGACTACTATTACCTGTAATGTTGAAAACATCAGAAGCAATTTGAGTTAACTGAGGAGTTGTTGTGGGTTGAGTAGGTGGAACAGAGGGATTACCCTTATCAACGCCCTTATCAACACCCTTATCAACGCTCTTATCGACGCCCTGATTGACGTTGATAGTGAACTGTCTGTCAAAGTAGAGTCCACCGTTGTCAGTAGTACGGGCGCGGATGTTGTAACTAGATTTGCTTGCAAAGTTGGGGGAATTATTAATGAGTAGTTTGTCGCCATTAATAGTAAAGACGGCATTATCAGTATCGCCCGTCCCCGTCACTAAGCTGTAAGTGTGCTGGTCGTTTGTATCTGGATCTATGCTAGTGAAAAGGCCAATTTGTGTTGCCGCAGGCACCTTGTCATCTACGCTAGTAGCACTCAACGCCAAGTTTGTTGGGGCATTGTTGGTTATAGTGTCGTAGAGGAAGATGTCACGGCTGTTATTAGTGTCTCCTGTTACTAAGTTGCTGGCATATGACTCATAGGCGACATAACGTCCCGAACCGGAGATGACGGAGTTGTAGGATAAGTCATTTCCCTGATTGTTTTGTGAATCTATAGAAACACGTTTGGTGGTGCGTGTTTGAGTGTCGTAGACAAAAATGTCGGCAGTGTTATTAGTGTCTCCTGCTACTAAGTTGTTAGCATATGAAGCATATGCCACATAACGTCCATCTGCCGAGATGCTGGGGGAGAAGGATTCGTTATTTCCCTGATTGCCCTGTGAATCTACGGAAATGCGGCTGGTGGTGCGTGTTTGGGTGTCATAGAGAAAGATGTCACCAGTGTCGTTAGTGTCTCCTGGCACCAAGTTGTTAGCATATGACTCAAATGCCAGATAACGTCCATCTGTCGAAATGACGGGCGAAAAAGATGCATTATTCCCTTGATTGCCCTGTGAATCTACGGAAACGCGGCTAGTAGTGCGTGTTTGAGTGTTATAGAGGAAGACGTCACGAGTGTTGTTTGTATCGTCAGGAACTAAGTTGCTAGCAAATGAATCAAACGCCACATAACGTCCATCTGCCGAAATTGCAGGAGAGAAAGATGCATTATTTCCTTGAGTTCCCTGTGAATCTACTGAAACGCGGCTGGTGGTGCGTGTTTGAGTATCATAGACAAAGATGTCATTAAAGTCATTCGTGTCATCTGCTACTAAGTTGCTGGCATATGACTCAAACGCCAGATAACGTCCATCTCCCGAGATGGTGGGGGATAAGGATACGTTATTCCCCTCATTACCCTGTGAATCTACGGAAGTACGACTGGTGGTGCGTGTTTGAGTATCATAGACAAAGATGTCACTAAAATCATTCGTGTCATCTGCTACTAAGTTGCTGGCATATGACTCAAATGCCACATAACGTCCATCTCCCGAGATAGCAGGACGCCCATTAGCAGCGTTATTTTCCTCGACACTCCCTGAACCTACAGAAACGCGATTGGTAATGCCTGTCTGAGTATCGTAGACAAAAATATCACTATAGTTATTTGTGTCATCTGCTACTAAATTGCTGGCATCAGACCGAAATGCTACATAACGCCCCGAAGTCGAGATGGCTGGGCTCAACGAGTTGTTATTTGTCTGGTTACCGCTTGCACCTACGGAGACGCGGCTAGGGTTTAACACCCCAGTATATGCGACTTGAGTTACAACAGGAAATGCCAACGATATCGTCATTTTCTGTGTACTCACTTCCAGTTTCCAGTTACCGCCTAAAGCTGGATTCCCTGTGGGGGTAGTGGAAGCAGCTATTTTTGCTCCTGTTTTTTGGCGCAATTTGGCTATGAATTCGATGCCGATGTCTGTGGCTGCAATGTTGCAGCCATAGAGCAACAACGAGGGAGTAGAACCCTTTGGAAACCATCCCTCTAAGAGACTGGCGTAGAATTCTAGGGTTTTTAAGTTCAAGCAGCTATTGCCCAGATACAAGCATCCTGGTGAACCGTGTGAAACTATATGGACTGTGGTTATATCGTCTGCTCGCTGAGACAATGCAGTAGTGATTTGCTCGACACCATCCCATTCTGGGTGCAGGAGTATCACCTGTGTGCCCTTCTCCACTCCAGACATTAAGGTTTGATAATCCGCTACGGCTGTGTCTATGAATACTAAGCTTCTAGAAAGAACACTGCTGGGCTGATTCTGCTGTGTTGCAATACTAAAGCGATTATGTTTATTAAGGGTTTGTGTTTGAGTTGGCTGCATGAGTTTTTGTTACAAGCTATCACACTGTGTTTCAATTGTCACGAGATGCATTAAATTCAAAAGTTGATATAGCGTGCTTGCAGTGCATAGTTTGAAGCGGTAGGTTCTGGTGCTCCAACAACTCGGGAACAGCGCAAAGCCTCGGCTATACAAGTCAAGCCTGCTCTGCAGGCTTGACTTGTACAGCCCGTACATTTTGCATCATGTACGGGTGACAGCTATTGTTGACTTCACTGTATTGAATGATACGCCTTTTCTAAGCAATCCTTCAATTTCTCTGCGAGTACCTCTACATGGGGTTCCTCAAGCAGGGTGAGGTGAGATCCGGGAACGTGATGAATATCTATTTCTCCACCGATGACATCGCGCCAGCCAAAGTGAAAATCGTATTGTATGCCTATACCGTCCTCCCGATTCTTATCTTCAGTTCGTAAAAGGGTCATTCGACCTGGGTAAACTTGGAAGATATATTCGTTCTTAGCCTGCACGTTGGCGTCTATGATGCTTAAGTGTTTGTCAGTTTCTGGTAACTGATGTACTACATTCAAGTGACGCTTGTATCTCGCTTTGAGCGAATACGTGCCCCACTCTCTCCAGCCCGCAAGCTTTTGCCAAAGGTAGGTAGGTCCTAGTTGTAAAAGATTATTGAGATGCAAGAAAATTCGCTTATGGAATGGCAATCGTTTCTCATAACCGGGACGACAGGTATCCAATATAACTAGACAACCCACTTTCTGACCTTGAGAGTGGAGTTGCTGAGCCATCTCAAAGGCAATTGTACCCCCAAACGAGTAGCCTGCCAGATAGTAAGGACCATTGGGCTGAATCGTCTGGATTTCTTTAATGTAGTGCGCTGCCATGTCTTCAACTCGGGTATAAGGAGGTTGTTTCCCATCTAGCCCATGTGGTTGTAATCCATAAAATGGTTGATCCGATCCTAGATGCATTGCCAAAGGGCGGTAACACAGAATTTCTCCACCAAGCGGATGAACGCAGAACAAAGGTGGTTTGGAACCCTTCGGTTGAATTTCTACCAGCGATGACCAAGAAGTTTTTGATTTTTCCTGATTACTGGATAGTAACTTAGCAAGAGCTTCCACTGTACCTGAAGTAAAAAGTGTCGCTAGGGGAATGGATGTGCCGAATTTCTTCTCTATTTGAGCGAATAAGCGTACAGCGAGTAAGGAATGCCCCCCCAGATCAAAGAAGTTATCCTTGACGTTAATGGGTTGAATCCCCAAAACTTCTTCCCAAATCTGTGTCAGCTGGCGTTCTATCTCATCGCGGGGAGCAACAAATGTTTCTTCCACCTCTTGCCTAACTTGCTCTGGCATTGGCAAAGCTCGACGATCTACTTTACCGTTAGGAGTCAGGGGTAGAGCGTCTAGCATCACAAAAGCTGAAGGAATCATATATTTGGGCAGCTTCTCCTTCACAAAGCGCCGCAGTTCATCAGTTGTCTTGACTTGCTCCTGCTGTAGAACAACGTAAGCTACTAAACGCTGATCACCGGGTTGGTCTTCGCGGGCAATAACCACTACTTCCCGTACACTGGGGTGTTGACCTAACAGCGTCTCAATTTCTCTAAGTTCAATGCGTACTCCTCGGATCTTTACTTGACGATCCAAGCGACCAAGAATTTCTAGAGTACCATCTGGACGATAGCGTCCGCGATCGCCTGTATAGTAAAGCAAATCTTGTTCGTCGTTGCCCAAGGGGTTCTTGACAAACCGAGAATGATTTTCTTCAGAGGCATTGATGTAACCTAAACTACGGAATGGTGTCCGTATAACAATCTGACCTGGTTCACCAATACCACACAGTTGATTATTTTGTGCTAAAACCAGTGCCTGGGTTTCTGGCTGTGGTGAACCAACAGGTTGTACTCCAGGCAGGACATCAGCAGTGACTCGGTAAAAGCACTTTGCCAAAGTTGTTTCTGTCGGTCCATAAAGATTGACAATTTCGCCTCCCTCTGGGAAAGTTTCCCTCCACCGATGTATGAGTGTATCCTTGAGAGGTTCTCCAGCAAAGAAGATACGTTTTAAGGCACGTAGAGAAACTCCCGGCGGTACATTGACTAACCACGATTGAGCAAGAGTTGGAACAGTGTGCAGCACAGATATCTGCTCGCGTTCCAACCAACGTAGAATTCGCGTTGGTTCTAATTCATCACCTTCTGCTGGTAGACAAAGGGTTGCTCCACTGGTTAAAGGTAGGAAGACATCCCTAAGGACGACATCAAAGGAAAGCCCTGTTAATTGGGCACTGCGGTCTTGCTGACCAACTGCAAAAGTTTGCCGCTGCCAGTTGAGAAAATGCGCCATCCCTTTGTGACACCCCAACACACCTTTAGGAACACCTGTGGTGCCGGAAGTAAAGAAAATATAAGCTGCATCGTCACCAGACAGTTGAGGTAGGTGTATTGCACTACTGCTGTCTGTTTCAGAATTTATTCCAACTCCAGCGTCTGGATCTACGCAGATGGTAACCAGGGACTTCCATAACTCCTTCTGTTCTGGCTGATCGTCACCGATGCACAATAAATACTTTGCCTTCGATTCCTGAAGCATGATTTGCTGTCGATGCACAGGAAGCTTCGGATCGATAGTCAGTAACACACCGCCACTCAAGAGTACGCCCATCATACTGGCAATCAGCCCAAAGCTGCGTGAGCCGAACACGGCGACGACCTCACCACGCTTAACTCCATGACTCAGCAGAACCCGTGCTAGGGCATGAGCGCTTGTGGACAATTCGTTGTAGTTCCAGGAGCGTTCACCCCTTGGGTGGCTCCCTTTGGGAGCATCGCTTTGGCGGACTGCTGAGTGTTCTGGCGCAGAGTTTACCCAAGAGGTAAACATTGTAGTCACCAATTCGTACCGTGGTTCCGGCAAGGCTGCACTCAGTTCTGGAAGCAAAGGTCGAGATTCTGGTGTGACGAGGGAATATAATCCGATTTCGCTATCCGGAGTTGCAACGATCTGCTCAAGCAGATGCTGGAATTGATTCAGAAGGCAAGTCATGCGTGCAGCAGAAAATAGGACCTGCTGATACACCAGTCGCAAATTCAGCTCACCTGAGTGTTCCTCCACATATAAAGTCATGGAAAATATTGACTCAAGTTCATTCAGTTCTAAGGAACTGAGGGTCAATTCAGGGAGTTCCAAAGCCGTCTTAGGAGTGTTGATGAAGTTAAACATCACATCGAACACTGGATTTCGGCTCAAGTTACGTTCTGGATGCAGCTCTTCTACGAGCTTCTCGAAGGGTATCTCTTGGTGAGTATAGGCATCCAAAGCCACCTTACGAACTCGACCTAGCAATTCTAAAAAACTCGGGTTGCCCCCAAGGTTGGTACGCAGGGCGAGCGTATTCAGAAAACAGCCAATCAGCCCCTCAGTCTCGGTTTGGTTACGACCAGCGATTGGAGTCCCAACGATAATATCTTCCTGTACTGTATGGCGGTAGAGCAACGTCTTGAACGCCGCTAGTAGAGTCATGAACAAGGTAGTATCTGACCGCTGACTCAGTGCTTTGAGCGCCAAGGTGAGTTTCTTTGATAACACTAAAGATTGGCGTGCCCCTTGGTGGTTCTGGATTGATGGTCGCGGTTTATCGGTTGGTAATTCTAAAGGTGTTGCACCCGCTAGCTGGTTTTTCCAGTAGTTTAGCTGAGTGTCCAGTACTTGACCAGATAGCCATTGCCGTTGCCAAGCAGCAAAGTCGGCATACTGGATGGGCAGTTTTGGTAAGGGATTTGGCAAATCGTTTAAAAATGCCTGATAAACAGCTGCTAACTGTTGCCACAGGACGCCCATTGACCAGCCATCAGAGGCAATGTGGTGCATTACCAATAAGAGTATGTGCTCCTGTTGGTTTATCTGGAGTAAGGTGGCTCGCAGCATCAAGTCAGATGTTAAGTCGAAGGGGCGTTGTGCCTCTTGATGCAACAGACGTTGTATTTGCTCGTGTTGATGGCTTTCTGGCTTTTGTGTTAAGTCAATTATCTTGAGTTCAACTGACTTAGGCTCCCTAATGATCTGTATGGGGCTGCCATTATCTGAGGTAAGAAAATTGGTTCGCAGTGCCTCATGATGGGCAGCGATCGCATCCAAAGATTGCTGCAATACACCGACGTTGAGTAACCCTTGCAAACGTTGTGCGATCGGGATGAGATAAGCCGCACTGTTTGGCTCCATCTGCCCCAAAAACCACATTCTCTGCTGAGTAAAAGATAAGGGGGCTGAGTGCCGATCTTCTAGTTGAGGAATGATTTGGTGTTCTATAACACCTGTACTCTTGTTCGGAATTTGAGCGTTAGCGAAGTTTAACGAAGTTATCGCACTTGCTAGACCTGCAATAGTTGGTGTTTCAAACAGCAACTGTAATGGAATTTCCACATTCAGGTTTTGGCGTAGCCGAGAAATCACTTGTGTAGCGAGTAGCGAATGTCCTCCCAACTCAAAGAAGTTGCTGTGAATGCTAACTTGTTCCAAACCCAGAATTTGCGCCCAAATAACAGCTAAAACCTCTTCGGTGGGAGTACTCGGCGCAACAAAGTTGTTGTCATCGAAATCTAAGGTATCCGGTACAGGTAAAGCGCGGCGGTCTACCTTACCATTGGGGTTTAATGGTATGGCATCTAAGAAGACAAACGCTTTTGGCACCATGTACTCGGGTAGCTGATCCTGCAAAAAGCTACGCAATTCACTTGAAGTTGGGGCAACTTGTTCTGGGTGTACTACCACATATGCCACAAGGCGGTTGTCACCCGGAACATGCTCTCTAGCAATGACTACCGTTTGTTCTACGGCTGGATGTTCACCTAAGGTGGCTTCAATTTCTCCCAACTCAACACGCAACCCACGAATCTTCACTTGGTGGTCAATACGACCGAGGAACTCTATGTTTCCGTCGCTCAGGTAACGCGTCAAATCCCCAGTTTTATAAAGACGTGCGCCTGGTACGCGACTAAAGGGGTTGCGAATAAACTTTTCTTTAGTCAGTTCCGGACGGTTGAGATAGCCTCGCGCCAACCCGACACCGCCAATGTGCAACTCACCCGATTGACCAACAGGCACAGGCTGTAAATTTTCATCTAATATATAAACTTGTACATTGGCAGTCGGGCGACCAATTGGAGCAATAGTGTGATTAGTCCCACGTTGGCAAATCCAAGAAGTTACATCGATGCAACCTTCAGTTGGACCATAGCAATTGAGCAAAACATTGTCCAAATTTAAACGCTCAACGAAGCGATCAATGAATTCAACTCCCAAACCTTCACCGCCACTAGTGACGTGGCGCAGGCGAGTACAATTTTCAATTCCCTTTTCCTCAAGTAAAACGCGGATAATAGATGGTACTAACCCAGCTATAGTAATCTGCTGTTCAGTAATCACTTTCACCAGGTAGACAGGGTCTTGATGTCCACCAGGGCGAGCCAAAATCAACTGTCCGCCAAACGACAACGTCCAGAATATCTGCCATACTGAGGGATCGAAATTCAAAGAAAAGGTCTGTAAGACTTTGTCTTGTTCAGTTAATTGAAACGTTGCTTGCCGCCAGTAAAGGTGATTGCAGACTCCACGGTGAGCAATCATGACACCCTTAGGTTTGCCTGTAGAACCAGAGGTGTAAATAATATAAACCAGGTTATTGATGCTTACTCCTGAGACTGGATTCTCTTCGTTGTGCTGGGTAATCAGTTCCCACTCAGAATCCAAACAAATCACTTGCGCTTGATGATCTGGTAAGCTCTTGACCAATTTCTCTTGGGTGAGTATCACAGGTGTCTGAGTATCTTCCAAGATGAAGGCTAAGCGCTCTTGTGGATACTCTGGGTCGAGAGGTACGTAAGCACCACCTGCCTTGAGAATTCCCAGTAGTCCCACGACCATCTCTAGGGAGCGCTCAATACAAATCCCTACAAGTACATCCGGTCGTATGCCCACAGTTTGTAGGTAGTGTGCCAATTGATTGGCGCGATTATTCAACTGTTGGTAAGTAAGTTGCTGACCTTCAAAAATTACCGCTACGGCATTAGGCGTCTTTTCCACCTGCTGCTCAAATAACTGATGAATACATTGCTGAGGATAATCTGCCTGGGTATTGTTCCACTCAACAAGTAACTGCTGTCTCTCAGTTGGGGTGAGCAGTGGCAATTGGCTAACGTGCTGCTGTGGCTCAGCAACAATGGCTGATAACAACGTCTGGAAATGCTCGCTCATCCGCTCAATCGTAGCAGCATCAAATAAATCAGCGTTGTATTGCCACTCCCCTTGGAATCCTTGTTCTGTTTCCTCCATTGACAAGGTCAAATCTAACTTGGATGTAACCTTATCTAATTCAGAAGATGTGATGGTCAATGCGGATACATCCAATGTTTCTTTGGCTGTATTCTGCAAAACAAACATCACCTGGAACAGAGGGTGATAGGAAAGCGATCGCTCTGGTTGCAGTTGTTCTACTAGCTCTTCAAACGGCAATTCTTGGTTAACGTAGGCGGACATTACCATCGCTCGCACCCTTCGCAACAGTTCCTGAAAACTGGGGTTGCCAGAAAAATCAGTACGTAGAACCAAGGTATTAACAAAATATCCAATTAGCCCTTCTATCTCGGCAGAATTTAGCCCTGAAATCGGAGAACCAATCAAAATGTCTTCCTGTCCACTGTAGCGGTATAGTAGGGTTCCGAATGCTGCCAGCAATGTCATGAACACTGTCACATCCTCTTGCTGTGACAGTGTCTGTAATGCTTTTGATAAACTCTTGGGTAGTACAAAAGATTGCTTTGCAGTTCGATAACTCTGCACGGGTGGTCGCGGTCTATCCGTGGGCAATTCCAGTACTGGGGTGGCATTCGCTAGCTGCTGCTTCCAATAGTTAAGTTGCTCTTTTTCAAGGTCATTTGTTTGAGTACCATGGCAGTCCTCAACCTCGGTTAAGCTAGCTGCCTGAATATTTGACTGAAGGTATAAATTTTTGTTTGTTAACTGCATAGACACCTTGTAAAGAAAAACACTCTATTCATTCATCGGCTTGGTTACCAACTTTCATCACTAAAAACGAGTGATGCAAATTTACGACAGATAATATTCCTCTTATTAATTAAGTTGGTGAATTAATCATTTCTGCAGAGGAACAACTTAGCTTATGAATGAGCAATTTCTAAATTCATAAACTTTTCTTCTTGCAGTTGCTCTTGTGCTAACTCCAATAGTTGACGAGCAGTCTTTAACTTGTTTTCATCTTTGATTTTCTGATTAAACTGCTGTGAATAACCCGATTCAATATTTTGTAAGTAAGCTTGGAGATATTTGATACGCAAGTGCAGATCTTCATCTTGAAGAAACAGAATATCCGATTCAACCATATAGCGAATAACAAACATGGGAATGGAGCTTTGAAATGGACGGAAGTTTGGGTTGTGTGCACCAGGCACTTGGTTCAGCTTGTGAAATTCCCCTATCATCAGTCCTGACTCAACAAAGAAACGCTTAAGTTTTTTGTGATTCTCGTCAATTATTTTAGGAGCTTCCTCTATATCGATATCAGGCACAATGATTAACAGTGTTTTCCTTAAAGCCGCTACCCCCTCTCGTGGTTCTTGCTCAAGGAAGATTTCTCGACAGCGTAAAACATTCTCAAAAAATTGCTGAGGAGCCACATTTTTAGCACGTATAACTGTCAGCGACATAGTGTTTGCTCTAATTGAGTGAGGCACAAAAGGGCAAACAGGACCGAGTCTACCTAAATCAGGGTGAGCTTTTCCAACAAAATTTTCAACCCACTGCATGCTTTTAATTAAGTAGGGAAGGTCTTGTTGAAGCTGATTAATATCAATCGGTGTGTAGAGTTGCATTTTTACTACCTTATAAAAACTTACTTATGAATAAAGCAAGACAATTTAACCTATACAAAATGAAGCTAGTTATAGCTAATGACGCAAAAGCTATACTCATTTTTCATAGGAGATTTCTCCCTTAGCTTGCACTTAGCTAAAAGATGAATAATTATGACTGCAAAAAGATGCTTAGTTTCGGGCTCCTCAAGTAAGCTGGCAAAATGAATTTACTTGTATGTAGTAGATGCCTTTGTCTTGAGTGTGGAAGTTTATAAAGTTTATTAAGGTGGATGCAGTATTATTTTTGTTGATTCCAGGATAGGTGTTCTTGACTGAACTACCTATTGATTATTCAAACTCCACATACTAGAAAAGCATATCAAATCAACTGTAAAGTTTATGTTTTAATACCCATGACAATTATGATATTTCAGTGTAGGGTAATCCTGCTTAAGAATGATATTGGCGACGTATAATCTTCACAAGTTACAGTTTCAGAATTATTACAATGCATCACCACCCAGTCTAGGATTGGAGTTGAGACTAATTTTGCTTATAAAACCGCAAAACTGTTATTCAGACAGGCTTTCCTAATTTCTACGCATACTCGAATTACCAAACCTAATATAGTTGCTACACAAAGGCTGTAGCCTGAGAAATAGAATTTAGTCTAAACTTCAGTGTGCAATAAAACAACTTTATATGGACAAAAAGGTTTTCATATAGTCTATTGATTTATCTATCCATAAATCAATAATAAAATGCTATTTATTGATCTGCCTTTTCTGAGACAAATTTAACTGATACCGTAACTATAAAACTATCGCTCTTGCTCTGTTTTATGCCTGAGGTAAATCGAAGTCCTTAGTCAGAGCTTAAACATTGCAATGTAGGGTGACTAATAACCAGGACTTACGCAATGAGAGGCTTTGTTGTGGGAGGGTGTAAGGGGGTAAGGGTGTAGGGGAGCCACTGCCGCCGTGCGCGGGTTCCCCGCGTTGAGGCATGTGGCGTGAGCGAGTACAGCAAGCGCGAAAGGAGGACGCCTAGTGACTATCCATCCCGGTTGTAGAAGGAATGGGGCTTTATCACCGTGAAATATAATCAAAAATGCATCATCTAAATTAGTTAAAAAATCAGTCAATTTCAACTTTAGCAAAAAAACTGTAAAATTACATAATACTTATGTCTTTATTCAGACATTATAATATTCTTTATTTTGTGTTTTTGAGCATTTTTGCAATAAATCATACATTATATGGCAGTTAAAATAATATTATACGGCAGTTAAGACAATACTGATGGTAAAACTTTTTATACTGCTGGACGAACTAGCCAACATTGAACTATTCCCTAAGTACAACGTATTTTATCAAACCAGTTTGATAGAGTTTTTTCTTTGCTTGTATGAAACCACCCTACCTGTTCCTCTGAGCAACAAGCGATTTCACTAAGTATTTGTTCCTAAAAAAATAGGGGTTTTAGTAAAACAATTGCCCTTTTTTCAAAAAAAATCCTGAAATCTATATAAATTAATGGTTTCATCTATCCACTTCTGGCTATGACACTTTAGAATGATTCATTGAAAAGTCGAATCTACAGCAATTACGGCAGTTTTGAGCATAAATACTCATAAAGTCCGACTTTTGTAAATCTCTAAACAGAGATTTAAGTAACGATGCATCAAAAATGCATCTGTACACAATCTCAAGTAAACCTCAAGGAGTTTGACATGAACAAAGGTGAATTGGTTGATGCCGTAGCTGAAAAAGCTAGTGTTACGAAAAAGCAAGTTGATGCCGTCTTAACTGCAGCTTTGGAAACGATTATCGAAGCTGTTTCCTCTGGCGATAAAGTGACGTTGGTAGGATTCGGCTCATTTGAATCACGGGAACGTAAAGCCCGTGAAGGTCGTAACCCCAAAACCAATGAAAAGATGGAAATTCCAGCGACGAAGGTTCCTGCCTTCTCTGCTGGAAAACTCTTTAGAGAAAAGGTTGCACCCCCAAAATCTTAGATTCAGACCTAGGTCACCCTTTTTCTATGCGGCAACCAGCACACGGGGGAAATCTAGCCTGGGCAGCAGCACTAGCTGGCTGTCCCCCAAGTGCTATTCTGGATTTTTCTGCAAGCATTAGCCCTTTGGGACCACCAAAAAGCGCGATAGCAGCAATTGAGTCCCAATTGGATCATCTCAGGCATTATCCAGACCCTGATTATCGTGAACTCAGACTTGCTCTGAGTCACTTTCATCAACTACCCCCTGAATGGATTTTGCCGGGGAACGGCTCGGCAGAATTACTTTCTCTGGCAGGTCGGGAATTAGCACAGTTAGCTGCAACAGCTTTGATAACTCCAGCCTTTGGCGACTATTACAGGGCGCTGGCGGCATACCACGCACAGGTACTGGAGTTTCCTTCATTAGTTTTTCGGACAAGTCAATTGATTTTTGACAAGGTCCAAAAGACTAAGGACAAAGGACTATTGCTGAATAACCCCCATAACCCAACGGGGGTGTTATTTTCACGAGAAGCCATTTTGCCGTACCTAGAGAAATTCGCTTTGGTGGTAGTAGATGAAGCTTTTATGGATTTTCTGCCCCCAGGACAGGAACAAAGTCTAATACAAGTTGTGCAGGAATATCCAAACTTAGTGATTTTGCGATCGCTGACCAAGTTCTACACTTTGCCTGGTTTGCGACTAGGATATGCGATCGCCCATCCTGAGCGTTTGCGGCGCTGGCAGTTGTGGCGCGACCCCTGGCCCGTAAATACCCTGGCAGCAGCGGCAGCAGTCGCTGTTGTCCAAGATAAGGAGTTTCAGGAGCAAACTTGGGCATGGCTCCCACCTGCACGAAATCAACTCTTCGCTGGTTTAGCTTTAATACCCGGATTACAACCTCTCGAAAGTGCTGCTAATTTTTTACTCGTTGAATCACAGCAATCGAGTTCGCAATTGCAGCAAAATTTACTGCAGCATCACCAGATTTTCATTCGTGATTGTCTGAGTTTTCCTGAACTTGGCGACAGATATTTCCGGGTAGCCGTACGCTGTTGGTCAGATAACCAGCGCTTACTAGAAGCACTGTCATTAGTCAACAAACTAGGGGTGTAAGGGTATAAGGGTATAGGGGAGCCAGTACTGATAGCGTTTGCGTTCGCGTAGCGTGTCCCCTTGGGACTCAGCGCCCCCTATGCCTTCGGCACGGCTACGCCTATCGGGGCTAGCGTGGCACAAAGTGCCATAGTCCTTGTTTCCCGACAGAGGTATCTGGTGAGACCAGCGCGAATGACGGCTTTCCCGACCTAGGTGACTGGCGGAGCGCGTTTACGCAGCGCCCCCTTAGGGGCTAGCGGAACCGCTCTAGTGGGAACAGCCACGCCTTACGGCTATCGCAGCGTGCCCGCAGGGCATAGGTTCTCCCCGATAGCCCTCCGGGGAAGACCTCCGGTCTCGCTGCGCTTTAGACCTCTGGGCGTGCGCAAAGCGCATACGCCAGAGCGGGCACGAGGGAGAACGCCAGTGCGGTCTTGGGGAGACCCCAAGACCGCACTGGCTCCCCTCCCGCAGCGCTGGACTCACCGTAAGGCGTGGCCGTTCCCACTAGGGCGTGTGTAAGGGATGTGATTAGTGGGGGCACGCCCGCCACCACGCGCTTCATTGACCACGCTCATCTAGTATGAGCGTGCTTGCTCTAACACCAAAGTGTTTCGGGGGGAAACTTCCCCCCGAAAGCTGCCGCCCCTACACCCCTACACCCCTACACCCTTAGTTTTAGTCATTAGTCATTAAGGACGAAGCACAATTAAAAAAGAAAGCCAAAACCGTGCCGCAGGCATAAAGCTTCGGATAAAGGTAGGACAATTGACTAAGGACTAGGAACAAATCACGTGACTATTGACTACGATGTAGTGATTATTGGCGGCAGTTTAGCGGGACGCTACGCTGCCCTTACTGCTTCTCAACTAAGAGCCAAGGTTGCCTTGGTAGAACCAATAACAAACGGTGCATCTACGAAAGTTAACACACCATTAGAGTTTATTTATCACCATGCTCTAAGCCACACCAGTAACCTTAGCAAGCAACTAGGTGATGCAGCACTACTTGGGCTGCATACCTCGTGTGCTAATACTCTAGAAAAATGCCAAATTTCTGTAGATACGTCTCAGGCAATGCTGTATGCTCATGGCATTGTTTCCAATCTCCAAGAGCAGAATTCACTTGTCGTTCTGGCTGCCCAAGGAGTGGATGTTATCGTAAGTAATGGTCAATTTCAATCGTCGCCCCATCTTTCATTTGCCATTGATACTCGTTTACTACACGCACGCACTTATTTGCTTGCAACGGGTTCAAGTCCAGCAATTCCAGAAATTGAAGGATTACAAAAAACTGGTTTTCTTACCATACCTCAGGTTTGGCAATCTCTGAACAGTTCTACACCGCCATTACAGTGGGTGATTATTGGTGGGTTGCCCCAAAGCATCGAACTCGCTCAAACTTTGGCACGATTTGGTTACGATGTAACGTTGGTTGCGGAACGTCCCAATCTTCTTCCCAATATTGACTTAGAGATGGCTCAACTGCTTTGTAGTTTGTTAGAAGCAGAAGGTGTACGCGTCTTTATCAATACATCTATCACTCAGGTGAGACGAATTGAGGATAAAAAATGGCTTCAGGTGGGAGATAAAGCTATTGAAACTGATGAAATCGTAGTAGCAACAGCACAACAGCCAAATATTGAATCCTTAAATTTGGCTGCGGTAGATGTTAAATGGAATCAGCGTCGTTTACTTGTGAATGAAAAACTACAAACGACAAATCCCCGTATCTGGGCTTGTGGTGATGTGATTGGTGGCTTTGAATTCGCCAATATTGCTAATTACGAAGCAAGAATAGCTCTGCAAAATGCGCTTTTTTTACCGAGGTTAAAAGTCAATTATCGGCATATTCCTTGGGCAGTATTTACTAACCCGATGTTTGCACAAGTCGGTTTAACAGAGGCGCAAGCTAAACGCCAATACAGTCCTGATGAAGTTATTGTTTTACAGCAGTTTTTTAAAACACTCTGTGCTGCCCAAATCCAAGACCAAACTACGGGTATCTGTAAACTCATTGTGCTACGCAATGGTGAAATTTTAGGAGCTTCGATTTTAGGTGCACAAGCAACAGAGTTGATTAATGTTATCGCAATGGCGATCGCCCAAACAATCAAACTCAATCGCCTAGCTGATTTAGCTCCTCTGTGTCCCAGTTTTTCAGAGATTCTTGAGCAAATTATACGAGATTGGAAACAGCAAAAAATCAGTAGCAATATTGCTTGGCAAGACTGTCTGGAAAGCTTTTTTCACTTTCGACGGAATTGGAATTTCTAAACTCTGATAGAACGAATGAACTATATGCAAATTAATCCGCATGCAATTTCTAGGCGATTGGTTGACTATCTTTAGCGCTGGGTGTTTAGTGATTATGAGTCCTGGGCCAAACTTTGTCTTAACACTCCGCAATAGCCTAGCTCATTCTAGACAAGCCGGAATCTACACAGCGTTGGGAGTAACTGCTGGCGACCTCATTCATGTCATCTGCTGGTTAATCGGTATTGGTGTTATTATTTCCAAATCAGTCCTATTATTTAACCTGCTCAAATGGCTTGGTGCTGCTTATTTAATTTACCTTGGGATTAAATCTTTACAAGCTAAACATCAAGATAATTTTGTTGAGGAACAAACTTCTTAAAAAGGGAACAGGGAAGGGGCAACAGGCAACAGGGGAATCCCCATAATTAAAATTAGGGGATTTAAACAAAGACGTCTTGTTGAATCGTGCTACGCATCTGTCAACAATTTTTTTTATTCTTCCATTAATAAATTAAGGGGCTTGAATCCAATATCCGGGGCTAATTTTTTGCTGTTGCCTGTTCCCTATTCCCTGTTCCCGCCTCGGAGGGGCTGGTCAGAGTTGAAATCTTTAGCGGCGTTTAAAAACGGTTTTTTGACTTGCTTGCTCAATCCAAAGGTGACGTTATTTTTACTGGCACTGTTTACTCAAATCATTCGTCCTGGCACACCTGTAGCGGTACAAATAATTTACGGTCTAACAATTGTGGGGATTGAATTCACCTGGCTGGCATTTGTTGCTACTGTTGTCTGTGTTGCGGCAATCAAACGTCGATTTTTGTCAATTTCACATTGGCTTGAGCGAATTATGGGCGCAGTTCTCATTTTCTTAGCTCTGCGTCTGGTACTTGCCAAAGCACACGATTAATTGGTTTAGCAACGTTTCATTCACCACAGTAGTATTAATAATACGTTAAAATAGCTGCAACAATCGTTTACAACTCTTAAAAAGAAAGTAATAAGTTTTAGAGTAGCCAACCGCTACGCTGGTTTATATGCTTCTATCTGCATTAAGTAGAAAAATGGCTGGATTTGGTGTAACAAACCAATATTTTGGCGACATAAGTTTACCTCAGCGCCCTCATGGACAGTAATTAATGGGATTTTGCCCATTAAGCAAAAAATAGAAGCGGTTAAAACCACCACTATAAACAGCAAAAAACTGTCCTCCCCATTTGACGAATCTACTGGAATGAGTACCAATAAAAGAAGTTCCACTTGCCTAAAAAAGGAGAATAGGGGCTTGGCAATCAATCGCTGGAAACAGGATCTCAAAAATGACCTCATTGCTGGGTTGTTGGTTGTGATTCCCCTGGCAACTACGATTTGGCTTACAATAACCGTTGCAACTTGGGTCATCAACTTTCTCACCCAGATTCCCAAACAACTGAATCCGTTTGGTGGAATGCATCCTATTTTAGTCAATGTACTAAATCTGTTGGTGGGACTCATGGTGCCACTGCTGAGTATACTGCTGATTGGCTTGATGGCTCGGAATATTGCGGGGCAGTGGTTGCTAAATGTGGGTGAGCGGCTATTGCAGGCAATTCCCTTAGCAGGACAGGTTTACAAAGCTCTCAAGCAACTTTTAGAAACACTCTTAAAAGACAGCAATGGCAAGTTTCGCCGTGTTGTTTTAGTAGAATACCCTCGACGGGGAATGTGGGCGATCGCCTTCGTAACAGGTATGACTAGCAACGAAATCCAGACTCAGATGTCTGGACCAGTATTGAGCGTTTTCATCCCAACAACCCCCAATCCTGCCACTGGATGGTATGCAGTTGTTCCAGAAGACGAAGTTGTTAATCTGTCATTATCAATTGAAGATGCCTTTAAAATTATAGTCTCCGGTGGCATTGTTGCTTCCAATACCTCCCCGACGACCTTGGCTATCCCCAAAGAACGCAAACTAGAAATGCCACCCAAAGAAGCAAAGCGGCAGATTCTTCCTCTCGAAGAAACTTAAAATCAGTAGTCACTAGTAATTAGTCATTAGTCATTAGTCATTAGTCAAAATTTATTCCTCTCCATTTCCCTCACTCGCAGCCGACGGCGATCTACAGTTCACTTTGTTAACGCTGCGCGCTTCACTCCCCCACTCCCTTTGTCCCATTCCCCCCTAACTCACTTTTATGCAAGAGCGTAAACCTCGTCAAATTTCTCGTGAATTGGCTCTTTTAAGCCTCAGCCAACTGCCAATGAATCCAAAGAAATTAGAAAAGATACCACCAGAACAACTGGTATCAAAGTTAGTACTAGCAGCAGTACGTACGCTGCGATCTGAAGTCCAAGACACTCTAGACAATGCTGCAGGCGAACTGCAACGCAGTAATGATCGGCTTCTGAGTAGCCAAACACGCGCTAGTGACCTAAATACTGCTAGAACAATGCTCAAAGAAGCGGTTGTGTATACGCAAACAGCCATCAACAAGTTAGCTGCTACTATCGAATTTCCTGAACTCATTCAACTGGCGAATCAAGATAAAGAAGTCCGCGAGTACGCTAAAGAGATTATCATTACTGTCAGTGAAAACCGAAACACCATAGACGAGGAAATTTCTACTGCTTTAGTAGATTGGCAAGTAACTCGTCTTGCCCACATTGACCGAGATATACTCCGAATCGCCGTAGCAGAAATGAAGTATCTTCAAGTTCCCGACAGTATCGCAATTAACGAAGCTGTAGAACTTACTAAACGATACAGTGAAGAAGAGAGCCATCGATTTATTAATGGTGTTCTGCGCCGAGTTACTGAGCAAAAAAAAGTACCAACAACCCCGTAGTAAAAACCTTTATCGTTAAGAAGAACACACAACACAGAATATCTTCACAAATAAATAGAGTCTTGCCGCGATCGGCGCGTGGCACTTTGGGGATTTGGCAAGGAAAGAATTATTTATTTTATCAATGAAGAAAAACATTCGGCTTTATCGCATTGGGTCAAAAAATTAGCCCGCCTTATAAAACCGACGTTACACTGACCAATCCATGAAAGTTTTTTCTTTACCAGTTCTGACAACTGTGTTCTGTTAGTGCAGCGTTAACGTTTGCGCAGCGCCCCTTTTAGGGGCTAGTAGACCGTAGGTCGGCGCAGCCCGTTTTTTTTTGGTAATGTAGTCATGTCGAACATGATTACATCCTTTCTAAAGAATCCCGTTGTTAGGAGAAGCGGAAGTGTCAAAATTTAGATAAAAACTTATAGTTTCATAACACGTTATCTCCAATGGTCTTCAATTGGTTCCGCCGTCAACATAACGATCCTTCTGGTACTCCCTCGCAACAGAAACAGGAAGAAACTCCTGCTGCAAAACAACCCCAACCCGAAAGCGCCGAAACGTCAACAGCAGAAACTGCACCCGAAGTAGCGACGGATCTGCTGGCTTACGCGAAAGCAGCCTACAAGAATATTCAGCAAAGACAACAAACCGAACCAGCAGAAACTCCAGCAACTGAGGTAACTGCCGACGTAGCACCGCCAGAAAAACCTGAAATAGAGCCACCAGCACAGACAGAAACGCCACAACCACCAGAAGAAGCTGATGTGACTGCGACTCAAACCACGCCAGAAGAACCAGAAAGTACAGAGGAACTCAGCACAGCGCCAGTGCTAGCAGCAATTGCCGAAGAAGCAGATGCTTCTGGTGTGACCACAGAAAGTGTCGTCCCACCGGAAGCCACCGAACCACCGACACAAGAAGTCACTCAGCCAACAGCACCCACAACTTTATCATTTTTAGAAAGGGCAGCGGCAGAACGACAAGCAAAGCAGGAAAGATTGATAGCCACCGCCATTGATGTGACAAAACCAGAGGTGGTACAGCCAGTAGCCCAAACAACTACTGCACAAGGTACAGAAGAAATCACTGGACTTGATTTTGATGAAGGGTTTTTGTGGTCAACAGAAGTTCTAGCTGCACAAGGTAGACGTCCTGAAGATATTTCTTTTGAAGAAATCAGTTGGTTGAAAAAGCTGCGCCAAGGCTTAGACAAAACCCGTCGTAACATCGTTAATCAACTCAAGTCAATTGTTGGGCAGGGACCACTCAACCAAGCAGCAGTCACGGAGATTGAGGCATTGCTTTTGCAAGCTGATGTTGGTGTCGAAGCAACAGATTACATCATCACTACTCTACAGAACAAGCTTCGTCAAGAAGTCCTGCCAGCAGAGGAGGCGATCGCCTACCTCAAACAAATCTTGCGAGATATGCTGGATGCACCAGTGAAAAAATCTCACAAGCCAATCTTTGTCCCAGAAAAAGAAACTCTCAATGTTTGGTTAATCACTGGGGTTAATGGCGCTGGGAAAACGACTACCATCGGTAAAATTGCTCACCTTGCCCAGAAATCCGGCTACAAGTGCTTGATTGGTGCAGCAGATACCTTCCGCGCCGCAGCCGTAGAACAGGTCAGGATTTGGGGAGAAAGAAGTGGTGTGCAAGTCATTTTCAATCCTGCTAAAAATGCAGATCCTGCAGCAGTTGTGTTTGATGCCATCTCTGCTGCTACGGCACGAAAAACAGAATTACTTCTGGTGGATACCGCAGGACGACTACAAAATAAGAAAAATTTGATGGACGAACTCAGTAAAATCCGCCGTATCATCGATAAAAAAGTTCCCAATGCTAAAGTAGAGTCCCTTTTGGTTTTAGATGCAACTCTAGGTCAAAATGGATTACGGCAAGCTGAAATCTTTTCTCAAGCGGCACAACTAAGCGGTGTTGTTTTGACTAAGCTTGATAGCACTGCCAAAGGAGGGGTTGCCCTTGCCGTTGTGCAGCAGTTAGGCTTACCTATTCGCTTTATCGGTGCTGGAGAAGGAATTGAAGACTTGCGTCCTTTTTCTAGCTACGAGTTTGTGGAAGCACTTTTGAACGGTTAGCCTCAAAGATTTTAGTATCCAAAGATTATCTATTGACAACGCCAAGGGCGATAGGCGTAGCCGTGCCCTTGGCATAGCGTGTCTGCAGGACATAGTCGCCAAGAATGCGCCCGGAAAAGATAGGTAATTTTGTACCCGCAAGGGGTAGTTAACAAAGTCGGCGTAAGTCCCCCTCAGACTGCGGAGTTTACCAGAAGACGACAATTCCTCCCATCCCACGCGCGGGGTGGGAGGAATCGTCGCTACGTCGTCTTAGTCATTAGTCATTAGTCAATAGTCATTAGTAAGAAAAAGCACGATTTTCGTGTTCGCGTTTGCGCTAGCCCCCTCCGGGGCTAGCGTGCCGTAGGCATAATATCGTGTCCGGTTAAAGACTTATCATTAAGGCTCTTCGGGGGCAGGGGGTAGGGAGCACCGGAGAAAGAGTTTTCAGTTAGCACAGATGCATCGAATTATAACTAATTAAGCGAACATGATATAAAACATACTAATGACAAAGGACTAATGACTAATGACTTCGATTTCTCCCGGCTTTTGATGAAATTTTCACTCCGTTTAATTTCATCAAAAGCCGGGAGATGAGTTAAGGACACACACATCAAGCCTGCCTCCGCAGGCTTTGTTCGTATCGCTACACAATGCGTGCCTGTAAGCTTGTCCGAACCATATTATTTTTGATATCTTTTTTTGTCAAAGTTTCCTGACTTAGAGTTTTTAAATATTCTCTAGTGGTAAATTAAAGATTTGAAGAGCAATAGTTAAACAATGGTTCTCCGACTTGAGGAAACTGCCCGTACCTACGGATAGGAGCCTCTAGGCTTTCGGTTTCAATGTTTCTCAGCTAATAGATGCCTCAGACAGTGAAACACAAGTAGACTTTTTTGCAACGTAATGGTTAACTTTTCTCAATAAAATCTTTCTATCTAAAGAGGTATGACTAAATGAATAATATTTGATAAAATAAAACCCCTATTACATCTATGCTACAGAAAACTGTTTTGGCTAATCGTTTTTCGCTAAAAAGACTTAACTCTAAATTTAAATATTAAGTTAAAGAAGCACATGAAATATGAAAGACTTTTAAAATTTCCACTCTACGTTTTTCTACTCTTGCTAAACCGATAATCTTGTCACAAGATGGTTTAGCTCTTTAAAGAAGAAAGTATTAAACGAATCTAATACTTGCTGATGTAAATCACAATGGTAACTGTGCCTCAACCACCATCTCAACCTACTGATAGTAATAGTCGTACCCCGACCGAGGTCACACCAGTTGTGGCACTCAAAGAACTCGTGGCACGGTTACACCGAGAACAAAATAAAATTCAAGATTTACTCAGTTCTTTGGGCTTTGCCCTGCGAAGTTTCAATAATTTGAATCAGTTTTTGGAACTGATTCCATTGATGGCAACAAGAGTCACTGATGCAGATGGTAGCGCCCTATTTGTGTACAAACCGAATGGTCAAGTCAGATTAGAGCAGTTACATTGGCAAGATAGTCACCAGCGTAAGAATATCCGCAAGGCACTAGAAACAGCAACAAGTCAAATCCTATGTGTACCCAACAATACCCAGCCTCTAGCAATAATGTCGGGTATTTTGGATGATTATATGCACCGTAGCTTAGGACCAGGTATACAAGTTTTTGGTACAGCTATTCTGGTTAAGCATACAGAACGGGGATGGCTCTATGTTTTAAGCCGCGATCCAGAATATACTTGGACAGAAACCAGACAAAAGTTAGTTCGCCTAGTGGCAGATCAAACCGCAGTCGCAATAGAAAATGATGAACTTGCTGTGGAACTCAGGAAAAAAGAACGCCTAGATCAAGAACTAGAAATTGGCGCGGAAATTCAAAGGCGGCTTCTGCCACGTCAGTGCCCTACAATTCCAGGTGTTGCTATTGCCGCACGGTGTAAACCCGCCAATCGTGTTGGCGGAGACTATTACGACTTTATCCCCACAAAACACAACCAAATTCAACTAAATAACAAAGAGAGTTTAGATGCAGATGGTCGTTGGGGTTTGGTGATTGGTGATGTGATGGGCAAAGGAGTTCCAGCCGGACTGATTATGACCATGATGCGGGGAATGCTGCGGGGAGAAGTGCTACACGGTCATTCTCCTCAACGAATTCTGCAAAACTTGAATCAAGTCATGTACGCGGATTTGGAAAATTCTCACCGCTTTATCACTCTATTTTACTCAGAATATGACCCCCAAACCCGGATTTTGTCCTACAGCAATGCAGCGCATAATCCTCCCCTATGGTGGCATGCAACAACCAGAACAATCACGCGTCTAGATACTTTTGGAATGCTGATTGGTTTAGATGCCAATAGCCAGTACGAAGATGCCCAAGTAGAATTAGAGCTTGGAGATATCATTCTTTACTACACAGATGGCTTGACTGATGCAGCAGCAGCAAGTGGCGATCGCTATGATGAAGAAAACCTGATTACGATATTTAACTACGCTTGTAGAATTTGTAATGGGCCCCAGGAAATATTAGATTACCTGTTTGACCAAGTGCAACAATTCATCGGTGCCGATAAACAAAACACCGATGATATGACATTAGTTGTGCTGCAAGTTAGTAGTTAGTCGTTAGTTGTTAGCAACCTGGCGCTTAACAACCGTGGGGTAAAAGCCTTCTCTAGTATCTAACTACTTGACAAATAATCTAAAAACTGCTCAGGCACTAACCTCAACTCTTTTGACTGGAAACAGTTTATATCTACCCACAAAGCAGTTTTTTGTCGCTCACCTTCAGAAAAAACTAACTTTTCAGTTTCATAAAATTTGGCATCAACAAAGTCGCTTTCAAAAACTTGAATAATTTCGTGACCTGGTTGACCATTGAAAGTGAAGATGTTTTCCAAACAACCCAAGTAACGAATATTTGTTAATTCTGCTTGGATCTCTTCTTGGAATTCTCGTTTGAGAGCATCTTTACTTGTTTCACCAAACTCAACTCCACCACCCATTGCGCGGTAAAATTTTTGTTGCTTGACTGGATCGTAGCCTTCAGAAACGAAGATACGTATGCCTTTCCCCAGCTTGGCATACTGAGCCTCGCGAATCAGTCCCAAAGCGATAACACGAATTTCCCCTGGCTTATGCATTTTTGTTGTTAGTTATCGTAAATAAATGAAGGACGGCTTTCGCTCTCTTCAATGGGCCAATCTTCATTTTCACCGCCGATGTACAATTGCTCAATGGTGACATATTCCTCACTTAGCTGCTTAAGGGCGTTAATGATAAGATCGAGAGCGATCGCATCAGAAGTTCCCAAGTCAAACCAGCAACGCGCCCATGTCCCCTCATACTCAAACTCACCCATATTATGCATCAGCGCCAGCAAACTTTTATCATATCCTTGTGAGTCGTAATTCATGTAGCTTAGCTCTAATCCAGTTTCCTGTACCTGGAGATTTTCGGCATTAAATGCACCCAATTTACCCAAATAAAACCAGGAATTGAAAACCTCTTCTACATACTGTTTTTCTTGCTGAGAAGGAATTGTGCTGAACTCCAACCAAATCCATAAATCAAAAGGGTTAATTTCGCGAAACTGTACGTGCATTTTGTTGAAAGACTCAATCTAGATCACTTTTTTCAAATCTAATTGTAAAAGAGTAGAAGGTACAAAAAGTGTGCTTTCCTAATCGAGAAGTGGGAAAGCAACAAAAGCGCTTCGGTTACAGGCTCAGAAATAACTCCCTCCCTCCCAGCCTACGGCACGAAGCGCCCCGGAGGGAACCGGAGCTAACGTTAACGCTGCGCGCTTCACTCCCTTCCTCCCTCCTTTTTCTTGTCCCCTGATCTCCTACTTACTAAAACTACTCAGATTTTCCGCAGCCTTACGTCGTTCACGCTCAATTTGTCGTGTTACATCACCTGGGAGTTGAGACTTCTTAGTCAGGGCTGTATCAAAATTCTTAATCGCCTCCTGCATGAGTTGCGAGTTTTTCTCCTTATTCGCTTTTTCCCGAAGAATTTGAGCCTTAAGATAATACAACTCTGGGTTATCTGTTGTCACTTTTAAAGCACGATTAGCATAGTCTAGTGCCTGAGAGTACTGTTTTAAGTCCCGATAAGCAAGAGCGATACCCCTGTCTGCCAAATACTGGGGAGCTGCATTTTTTTCTAGCTTTTGAACTGCTTGTTCTGGGTTAGCAAAGGGCAAATTGACAGCTAGCAGTAAATCCATGTATCCTTTGATCAAATTGAGTTCTGGATCGTTAGGAGAAACTGCTTCAGCTTTGTCCAAATATTGATAGACTTGCTGTAGTCTAGTCAGGGCTTGTGGTGCACCCTTGACTGTTCCCTCACGTTGTATAATCACAGACCCCTCTAAAAATAGACCAACAGCAGCATACAAATTTCCCCGCAAGGGGTCACTAGAAATTAAATTTTGTGCTGTTTCTGATGTTTTTTTGCTGTAAGTGTCTAGTGCCGCCAAATCCTTATTCGTATATGCTAAAGATGCTTTCATAGCATAAGCTAAAGGTTCCTTTGGCTCTGTAGATAATGCTTCTTGTAAGTAACGATCTCCTGCTTGATAGTTTCCCTGTTGGAAAATGGCTTTGAATGCTGCCTCTGTTTTGTTGCCAATGTTACGAGGCTCTTTCATCCGAAAGGGATCTGCAGCCCAAGAAGGATTTGCCCAGATATTCAGTGCAATGGTAGCTGAAAAAGCCACTAGAATAGAGCGATAAAATTTGGCAAGTACAACTTTTTGCAAACCTGGAAACCGTGCATTCATTTTGAGTCTCAGTATATTTACTATTAAATTTTGTTTTTTAGATGACTGTTCACTCTCTGGACGTAGATCTGTTTGGGCCAGAATTTTGTATACTGTTTGACTTGGGTAATGTTTCTAAGTTCCCAAGCTTATTATGGCTATTTTTCAAGAGTGATTTTGCGACAATGAACGAAAGTAGGGGTGACGGTTTTCGCCGTTTGCGTGACTCCATTCTAACGAGTGGCACGTAACTTTGATCCAAAAGCATGTTTCTTGCTGCAAGATTGAGGTTGCCAGCGTCTTGAATCCTTGTAAATTTTTCGGGATTTTACAGTAGCTGGCAGTGTAGTTAATAGGTATGTTGCTGACTTTTTGGTAAACTTAACAAATGCTCTATCTGAGAAACCTCATTTATCATCCCACGGCTTGCCCAACAGCTATTCTTAAATCAATTAACTTGGAATTACCATCCCAACAACTGGGTTTAATTATTGGACCGAGTGGTTCAGGTAAAAGTACATTACTCGAAATTTTGTCTGGACTTGCCGAACCAACATCAGGTTCACTCTTCTGGCGCGAACAAGAACTGACCGCTGAGCAGATGCAACAACTGGCTGGTTTGGTCTTTCAGTTTCCTGAGAGGCATTTTTGCGGCGGTACTCTTTTAGAAGAATTGCGCTTGGGACATCCAGAGTTAGGAAAAGAGCGAGTTACGCAAGCACTTGGAGAAGTAGGTTTAGAGCATTTATCACTGAGTACATCACCTCATGCTTTGAGTGGAGGTCAGCAGCGGCGTTTAGCTTTGGCGGTGCAGTTGATTCGCCAGCCACATCTATTATTGTTAGACGAACCCACAGCTGGCTTGGATTGGTCAATGCGTCGGCAACTGGTAAATTTATTAGCGAAACTGAAAAAAAATTGGACACTGCTGGTTGTGACACACGACGCAGGGGATTTGTTGCCAATAGCAGACCGTTGTTGGACTCTCAATCACGGTGAACTCAAATCAGTTGATCCTCTCACATTGGGTGCAGCGAAAGAAGCTCAACCAGCAGTGTAATATACCAGTGGGGATGAGGAACAAAGCGAGCAGAGGATCTTGTGCAGAAGGAGAATAATTTTTGACTAATGACTGAATTGACTGATGTGCAATTGTGCTTCCCCATGATCTGGAATCCAGGCTAACCACTCTTGACTTGAAACGTGGCACAGTAGCAGTGCTTCGTCAAAACTGTAGGGGTTGGGAAGTTCCAACAGCTTTACCCAACTATAAGCCTGGAAATCCTCTGGAGATTCTGTGGAGAAGCACTTGTTTAACCAATTTAGATTGTGCCAGGAGCTTTCTATGGCATGATCTGATTTACTTGAATCTAATTTCATGGCTCTGCTTAGCCTTCTTTAGTGGGCTAAAACCAAATTATTTCTGTAACTAAGAATACAAAATAACTCCTATTTTTGAAAAGCGAGTGTTTTATAACTTTACATTTGTCAGTTGCAAGTGTTTGGTTGTGTTGCGAGCTACCTCGGGTGAGACTTTGTGAACGGTAGACTAATAACTGAATCACATTACCCGGTTAGAAATCCCATAAGATTATGACAACAACTCCTTTACCATCACTGCGCGAGCAACAACATCCGCTGATTCGTCAACTAGCAGATTGTATAGAAGCAGTGTGGCATAAGCACTTGGACTTATCGCCTTATCATTTGCCTAATGAATTTGGGTATGTGGAAGGTCGGCTAGAAGGTGAGAAGCTGACGATTGAAAACCAGTGCTATCAAACACCCCAGTTTCGGAAAATGCACCTGGAACTGGCAAAGGTGGGAAATATGCTGGATATATTGCACTGCGTGATGTTTCCCCGTCCAGAGTACGAACTGCCAATGTTTGGTTGTGATTTAGTTGGGGCTAGGGGTCAAATAAGTGCGGCGATCGCAGATCTTTCTCCAGTCAACTCCCAGTACACTCTCCCAAAATCATATACTTCTGCACTGGCTGCACTCCCTCAATTGAACTTTTCCCACCCGCGAGAATTGCCTGAGTGGGGAGACATTTTTTCAGACTATTGTGTTTTCGTTCGTCTGAGTTCTCCTGAAGAAGAAAATCTGTTTCTCTCTCGCACTCGGGAATTTTTAGAAATACATTGCATGCAAGCCACAGCATCCCAACCCCTTCCATCAGAACAGGCGATGCTAAGTTTGGCTGGACAACGTAACTACTGCACAAAACAGCAGCAGAACGACAAAACCCGCCGCGTACTGGAAAAAGCTTTTGGTTCAGATTGGGCAGAACAATATATGACGACAGTTCTGTTTGATATACCAAGTTAGTGCAAACTCAACAATCAAAAACTTCTTGTCTTTCCTAGGGTTTCCATCTTCCTATCTGTAGGTTCTGCTACGTTTTCAAGCAACTTACAAATGTAGAATTCATTTAACTTAAGCAAAATCGAGTCACAAAATCCTTCAATGTAACCTTCATTTCCAAACAGCTTGTCTATGATGTTCTGGGTTAAGTTGGAATGAGCTGCCGTTAACTCAAAGCCAATCAGCTTACCTCGTTAATCATACTTTTTTTCTCAAAGACAATGCAGTTGTTACCCAGTTTTGTTTGCTATCTATTCAGATAGACAAACCAAACTGTTGTAACTGTGTTAGGACTTACGCAAGAACTAGTCGTGAAACTCTTATTCCTATCCTAGGGACAGCCCTATGCCTGCGGCAAGGCTACGCAAGAGTGGGTATGTCTATGGCTGACGCCACAGCTATCGCCGTTAGCGCAGTATCTCCGTAGGAGATACGACACGGCTTCGCTGTGCTTTGTGGTATGCCCTAAGAGTCACGCTGCGCTTGAGCGCAGGGTGTGCAAAGGACATAGACAAGAGCGTCTGTGCAGGAGATAGGTTTTTTCATTATTTGACTTAATTCTATTGCGCCTAACTCACTTTTTTAGTTTGTATATGCAAAATTCCAACTAATGGGCAATATCATGTCAAGGGTGAGTGATAACTCAAGCGTAAGGGAGCAGTTTCTTGATAATGATAAACCACAGATTTGGTGGTTAATTGCTGTAACCTTGCCAGTCATAGTTGCAACTGGAGTCCTAAGCATAGCCAAAATGGAGCAAGTGAAAAAGTTGAATCCGCCCGTATCCAGTGCGCCAATCACAAGTATAAATGCTTTGGGGCGTTTGGAACCACAAGGGGAAGTTTTTAAACTGTCTGCACCAGTGGGAGTCCAAGGAACGTCGCGAGTAGAACAAGTTTTTGTCAAAGAAGGAGAGCAAGTTAAAAAAAATCAAATCATTGCTATTTTGGATAACTTCTCCAGTAGCCAAGCCGCAATGGAAGAAGCTAAGGCAAAAGTGCAAGAAGCCCGTGCCAATTTAGCAAATGTCAAAGCAGGTTCACCAAGAGACATTGAGGCTCAAAGAGCCGTCATTGCTCGCCTGGAAGCACAATTACGTGGGGAACTAGATGCTCAACAAGCAACAATTAATCGCCTGCAAGCAGAGTTAGGCGGGGAAAAAACTGTCTTAAAAGCAACAATTAATCGTATCCAAGCTGAAGTTCAAGGGCAAAGGGATGCTTTCCAAGCTACGGTTTCGCGTATACGAGCTGAACAACGTAATGCCGAAGTCGATGCTCAACGCTATCAGATGTTATACAAAGAAGGTGCAATTTCTCAGCAGGAACGTGATAGAAGGCAATTAGGCGCGGAAACTTCGACTCAGCAACTTGCTGAAGCCCAGGCAAACCAAAAACAAACAGTTGCAACTTTACGACAGCAACTTGCTGAAGCTAGAGCCAATCAAGTAAAAACTATAGGAACTTTGCAACAGCAACTGGTTGAAGCTAGAGTCAATAGGAACAAAATTCTCGCAACTTTGCAAAGACAAATTGATGAGGAAAGAGCCAAATTTAACAGAATAAAAGATATTCGTCCAATTGATTTACTAGTTGCACAAGCACAAGTTAGTAATGCGATCGCTGCACTCAAGAAAGCACAAGCTCAATTGAATTTAAGCTATATCAAAGCTCCAATTTCTGGCGAAATTATTAAACTTCATACGAAAGCTGGAGAGAGCATCAATACAAATGGTATTGCTGAGATTGGACGGACTGATCAGATGGTAGTCATAGCTGAAGTTCCCGAAGACAGTATTAGTAAGGTGCGCCTTGGTCAACGAGCTGTAATAACCAGTGATAATGGTGCTTTTGGCGGAGGATTACAAGGAACTGTTGCTGAAATTGGTAGGCAAATTGGCAAAAAAGATGTGTTAAATACAGATCCAGCCGCAGATGTTGATGCCAGAGTAGTAGAAGTGAAAATTGTCCTGACTCCACAAGATAGTAAAAAAGTGACAGGCTTAACTTACGCCAAGGTGGTTGTTGAAATTAATCTTTGAAAAATCAATTGTTCATGCGCTAACAACTAACAACTGAGGACAAAAGATAATGACAAAAATCCCTCTGGCTTGGTTACAACTGAAGCGAGAAAAAACTCGTTTAGCTGTAGCTCTGGCAGGAATTGCCTTTGCTGATATTTTAATGTTTATGCAGCTTGGTTTCCGGGATTCTCTATATTTTAGTAACGTCCGACTTCATACAAGTTTACAAGCCGACATTGTTCTCATCAATAATCAATCTAATGCTTTGCTTTCCATGAAAGGTTTTTCCCAGAGGCGTTTATACAAAGCTTTAGATTTACAAGCAGTACAAAGTGTGTATCCAATTTATCTAGATTATACTGCCTGGAAAAATCCTTTAACGGGTCGTTCTCGTAACCTCCTAGTGATTGGAATCAATCCAGCCGTCAACGTCTTAGATTTACCTGGAGTTAAAGAAAATTTAGATAAACTTAAACTGCCAGATGTTGTTTTATACGACCGTTCTTCTAGACAGGAATATGGACCGATCGCTACTGAATTTGAACAAGGAAAAACTGTAGTAGCAGAAGTCAATAGTCGAAGAATGAAAGTAGGGGGACTATTTACTTTAGGTGCTTCTTTCGGAGCAGATGGAAATTTAATTACCAGTGATTTAAACTTTTTGCGAATGTTCCCCCTTCATAAGTCAGGATTAATTGATATCGGTCTGATTAGATTAAAACCAGGAGCAGATGCAACCACTGTTGCTCAAACTTTGAAAAAATATTTACCTAGAGATATCAAAGTTTTAAGTAAGCAAGAATTTATTAATTATGAGAGATATTACTGGGAAAGTAGTACAGCAATAGGTTTTATTTTCACTTTAGGCACTATTATGGGTTTCATAGTAGGAACTGTCATTGTCTATCAAATACTTTATACCGAGGTAGCGGATCATTTAGCGGAATATGCAACCCTAAAAGCAATAGGGTATACACAAAAATATTTGTTAATTGTTATCCTACAAGAAGCTTTAATTTTAGCAATTTTAGGATATATTCCAGGATTTGCTATAACTATGTTTTTGTATGACCGGGCGAGAGATGCCACACTCTTACCAGTTTTGATGAGCGTTGGACGAGCCGTAATGGTACTCATTTTGACTTTTATTATGTGCTTTATCTCTGGCACTATTGCTATGCGTAAGTTGCGTTCTGCTGACCCTGCGGATATTTTCTAAAAAGTATCTAAGATTGAACTGAGTAAAAGAAGGATAGTTATATAGCAATCCTAAATCATTTATAAACAATTCCTGTTCCCCTTCGGGTTCGCCAGTCCCCCAATCTCCTGCGGAGACGCTTCGCTAACGTGACGGAGACCGCCAAGACGGGGGCTGGTCTCACCTGTTAAGCGTTCCCTGCCCTCATGAGACAATTTACAACTCAAATAGGACTACTATAGATATATTTATGTTTGATAAAGAACCAGTAATTTCCATAAAACATATCAACCATTATTACGGCAAAGGCATATTAAAAAGACAAATTCTCTATGATATTAATCTGGACATTTACCCAGGAGAAATTGTTATTATGACTGGACCATCTGGTTCAGGTAAGACAACATTACTGAGCTTGATTGGCGGTTTGCGGTCTGTGCAAGAAGGAAGTTTACAATTTTTAGGTATAGAACTATATAAGGCTAGCCAGAAAAAACTGGTCAATATTCGACGAAAGATTGGTTACATTTTTCAGGCTCATAATTTGTTGGAGTTTTTAACTGCTAGGCAAAATGTGCAGATGGCGGTAGAGTTGAATAAATTTATTTCTCACCAACAAGCCATTGCTAAATCAGAGGCCATACTAAAAGCAGTGGGTTTAGGAGAACGGATTGATTACTATCCAGAAAATCTTTCGGGAGGACAAAAACAAAGGATTGCGATCGCCCGCGCTTTGGTGAATAATCCCCCATTAGTACTAGCAGATGAACCTACAGCGGCTTTAGACAAGCAATCAGGACGCGATGTTGTGCAATTGATGCAGCATCTTGCTAAAGAGCAAGGAACATCTATATTGTTAGTCACCCACGACAACCGCATTTTAGATATAGCTGATCGGATTGTGGAAATGGAAGATGGTCTTTTAGCCCGTGATTCTCAAGGTAAAGTCAATAATTAGGGGTGTAAGGGTGTAATACCATTTCACGAAATCCTTGATACAAATGATTAGTCTGTAATTCTTTCTCCCCTGCTCCTCTGCTCCTCTGCTCCTCTGCTGCCTATTTGTATCAACCTTAAAGTGAAACGGTATAAGGGTATAAGGGGGTAGGGGGGTAAGGAAAACAATTGGTGAGACCAATTCTGATACCAATTTGAAAAAAGAATGCGACAGATAGAATGCTAAAAGTAATTACCAGTAAGTCTTTTACAATCCAAAATCTAAAATCCAAAATCCAAAATCCAAAATGGTATGAGTGCCATCTTGCTGTAAATTAGTGTTTGACAGCTTTTTGCTAAACTTTTATGCACAGACTCCTGCCCTTGTCTGAGGTTTCATCGACTCAATGCTTTAGCAACGTTCGTCTGGTCGCTACGGATATGGATGGTACCCTGACCAGGAAAGGAAAATTTACCAGTGAGTTATTGCAAAGTTTGCAGGATTTAGCAACTGCTGGTATCAAGGTGGTGATTATTACCGGACGGAGTGCTGGTTGGGTCAATGGTTTAGCGTATTATCTGCCCATTGTTGGTGCTGTAGCTGAAAACGGCGGTTTGTTTTTCTTGGGTGGAAGTGACAAACCAGTTACTTTAACACCCATTCCTGACTTAATAGCACATCGTCAACACTTGGCATCGGCTTTTCAACAATTACAAACTCAATGTCCCCAGATCCAAGAATCTGCTGATAATCGATTTCGCGTGACTGATTGGACATTTGATGTGCAATCTTTAAGCACAGATGAACTCAAAACCCTGAGTCATCTATGTCAGGAAATGGGTTGGGGTTTTACCTACAGTAACGTACAGTGTCACATCAAACCTCTGGGACAAGACAAGGCAAATGGGTTATTACAGGTGTTGCAAGAATACTTTCCTGAGTACAATACTCCAGAACAAGTTGTGAGTGTTGGCGATAGTCCCAACGATGAAAGTTTATTTGATCACCGTTATTTTCCACTGTCTGTAGGTGTGGCAAATGTGCTGGAGTATGCAAATCAACTTCAGCATCACCCTGTATATATGACTTCGGCTGCTGAAGGAGAGGGTTTTTGTGAATTGGCGCAAATGATTATAGATGCAATACCGCAAGCTGTTAGTTTGTAGGGTGGGCATTGTTCATGCCCAACGCCAGATGCCTCAACGCGCTTAACCCGCGCACGGTGAGACAGCGCGAATGACGGCTCTCCCGCTCTCACGGCGACTGCGTATGCGCAAAGCGCACGCCCAGAGGTCTAAAGCGCAGCGGAACCGGAGGTTCTCCCCGATAGCTGTAAGGCGTGGCGTTAGCCATAGGGCACTGGCTCACGCCACATGCCTCAACGCGCTTAACCCGCGCACGGCAGTGGCTCCCCTACTTCATTGTTAGGACTTACGCACGAGTTAAGAAAGAACAAGACTGTGAGATTGCTTCCTTACGTCGCAATGACACAACTACGTTTCCCTTGCTTGAGCCTGATTGTGATACTAATCTAATTTCTCATTATTACCAGATTTCGCTTCCTGAGGCACAACGAGAACTTTATCAACACGGTTACCATCCATATCCATGACTTCCAAGCGCATACCTTGCCATTCAAAATGATCTGCTGCTGAGGGTATGCGACCTAGATGCGCCATGACAAAACCACCTAATGTTTGATAACTTCCTCGGTGTTCGGACGACAACTCCTCAACATCGAATAGTTCAAAAAAGTCATCAACACCCAACATACCATCCAACAACCAGGAACCATCCTCTCGTTGCACTATTTGAGGGTCTTCTTGGTCATCAACAGAAGGAACATCACCAACGATTTCTATCATGACATCGTTAAGAGTGACTAATCCCTGAATCACACCATATTCATCCACGACTAGCGCCATGTGAGTAACGGTTTGCTTGAACAACTCCAAAACTTTCAAGCCTCGGGTGCTTTCTGGCACATATACGGGTTGTCGTAATCCTACTGTTAAATCCAACTGCTCACCACAGAAACTTCGGGCTAACAAGTCGGTGACTGGGATGATACCTAGCACGTTGTCAAGTCCCCCCTGACAAACTGGATACCGGGAATAAGTGCCATCAATAATCTTTTGGCGGTTTTCTTCAGTAGAGTCCTCCAAATCCAGCCAAAGAATATCTGGTCGGGGTGTCATAAACGAACTAACGGGGCGATCGCCCAAGCGAAAAACTCGCTCGACCATATCTTGTTCTGCTTCCTCAAAGGTTCCCTCCTCAGTACCTTGTTCGATTAAGACTCTAATTTCTTCCTCTGTCACGAGTGGCTCTTTGGACGGTCTGGTACCCAACAACCGCAGCACCGTATCAGTAGCAAGACTTAGTAAATAAACTACAGGAGACGTTAATTTAGACAACGTAAGCATCGGTATAGCGATAACGGAAGCAATAGGTTCCGGGTTGTTTAAAGCCAGCCGCTTAGGTACCAGTTCACCAAGAATTAGTGTCAAAAATGTAATAACTAAAATTGCTAATCCTTTAGCCAGGTGTTGCTTATAATCTGCCTGCAAAGGGATAAAATTTAGAATAGGCGTTAGTCTCTTGGCGATAGTTTCTTCACCATAGGCACCAGACACGATGGTCAGGAGTGTGATCCCAATCTGAACAGTTCCTAGAAACTGATTCGGCGAGGATGCCAGTTCCAAAGCGACGCGTGCTTTAGCATCACCCCGGTCAGCAAGTTGTTGTAGACGCACCTTTCGTACTGAGAAAATCGCCAATTCTGACATGACAAACACAGCATTGGCAAGAATTAAAAGAACAATAATTAGAATTTCGATTGTTGGAGACATCTGTAAAAACTGCCGATACTATCGGCAAACTGTGCTTAACCTTAACCTCTTAGTATCTAGTATGCAACGTGTGATTACGAAACACTCTGCATACAAAAAAGTCATAAATTATAAGTCATAAATTAGCAGCTTAAGACTGATTCGTATATGAACCATGAGTCAGTGGAATAAGTGGTCATTGTACCAGGTATTCATGACCAAGAAAGGGGTGTAGGGGGATAAGAAGAGACTGTTTTTTGGTACATCCATATACCCCAGAGCCAAGGGGGTTTCAAGCCCCCACTAAATCAAAGATGAGCGTGGTTTTTAATTGGTGGTGGATCCGGTGCCCCCACCAATTACTCCCCTACACCCTTACACCCTTACAACGCCAGGTGCCTCAAGTCGGGAAACCCGGACGCCAGATACCTACGGAGGGAGACCCTCATCAAGTACTGGCTCCCCACAGCACTGGCTCCCCTTACCCCCTTACACCCGCGCGTTGTTGACTCTATAGCTAGAGTTCTTTCTGTGTCTAGACTTTTAAAATAGTTGAGGTAAGCGTTAGTATTATGCTTGCCTGCGAGAAGGACTTCTTCATAATTTTGTGATCTATGGCATTTTCTTCCATTGTGCGTGCTTTGGGGCGTTCTGCGCTCACCACTGAACTCCTCTCTAAACTTAATCGGCAACAAGAGTTGCTCTTAAGTGGCATTCCTCGCTTACCCAAAGGTTTGGTCGCTTCGGCGTTGGCTCAAACCCAGAGCAAGAATTTGTTCGTGGTCTGTGCGACTCTGGAGGAAGCCGGACGCTGGACAACACAGCTAGAAGCAATGGGGTGGCAAACGGTACATTTCTACCCAACCTCCGAGGCGTCCCCATACGAACCATTTGACCCGGAAACTGAGATGACTTGGGGGCAGATGCAAGTCCTTGCGGATTTGATACAACTTGCCCGAGGAAGAGATGAGGGAGTAGAAGAGGGAAAGAGCGAAGGAGGGAAGGAGAGCCAACAGTCCCTCACTCCCTCACTCTCTCTCCCCTTACCCAAAATGGCGGTTGTCGCTACTGTCGCCGCGCTACAACCTCATCTACCACCGGCAGAAGCTTTTAAACCTTTCTGCTTCACCCTGAAACGTGGTATGGAATTTGACTTGAAGACCTTCAGTGAAGAAATCACAAAACTGGGGTATGAAAGAGTTCCTTTGGTGGAAACAGAAGGACAGTGGAGTCGGCGCGGCGATATTGTTGACGTGTTTCCTGTGTCCTCAGAGTTACCCGTACGACTAGATTGGTTTGGCGACGAAATTGAGCAGATACGGGAATTTGACCCAGTAACCCAACGTTCTGCCGCCCTTGACAAAATAGACCAGTTGATCCTAACTCCCACTAGTTTTGCTCCCATTCTGATGACAGCACTGAAAGATAGTGCTGAGTTCCAAGTATTGAGTGCTGAATTAAGTGATAACTCAGAAGTTGAGACTCAAGACTCAGAACTCCTTGAGGGTAACCGTCGCTTTTTAGGGTTAGCTTTTGATAAACCTGCTTCCCTGTTAGATTATTTACCTGAAAATACGTTAATTACTATTGATGAACCAGAACAGTGTCACGCCCACAGCGATCGCTGGGTAGAAAATGCCGAAGAACAATGGGAACTGCTTCTCAGCAAGGGAAATGAGGAGATTTCCACGTTATTGCCAAAAATTCATCGCTCTTTTGACGAATGTCTCGCTGATACAGCAAAATTTCCCAAACTAAATCTATCAGAACTGGTCGAGGAAAACAGCGGCATTAATCTTGCCAGTCGCAGGGTGCCAGTTATGCCGCACCAATTCGCTAAAATTGCAGAAACACTGCGACAAGAACGCGATCGCAACTTCTCGGTTTGGCTAATGTCTGCCCAACCTTCGCGTTCTGTGTCCCTGTTGCAAGAACACGACTGTCCCGCCCAGTTTATTCCTAACCCCCGCGACTACCACGCAATTGACAAGCAACAAATTAATCACACACCAGTCGCCCTCAAATATTCCGGTCTTGCTGAACTCGAAGGTTTTATTTTACCTACGTTCCGGGTGGTCGTCGTTACTGACCGTGAATTTTACGGTCAGCACTCCCTGGCGACTCCCAGCTACATCCGTAAGCGGAGAAAAGCTGCTTCTAAACAAGTTGATCCCAATAAGCTGCGTCAGGGAGATTTTGTCGTTCATAAGAACCACGGTGTAGGTAAATTCCTCAAGTTAGAAAGTCTCACACTTAACGACGAAACCCGTGAGTATTTGGTGGTGCAGTATGCGGACGGCTTATTACGTGTCGCCGCAGACCAAGTTGGTGTTTTGTCGCGCTTGCGTACGACAAACGAGAAACCACCAGAACTCAACAAAATGACGGGTAAGGCTTGGGAAAATACCAAGAATAGAGTCCGCAAAGCGATCAAGAAATTGGCAGTGGACTTACTCAAGCTGTATGCATCGCGATCGCAACAAAAAGGCGTTACTTATCCACACGATACACCTTGGCAGCAAGAATTAGAAGACTCGTTCCCCTACCAAGCCACAATTGATCAACTTAAAGCGACTCAGGATGTGAAACGCGATATGGAAAGCGATCGCCCAATGGATCGCTTAGTTTGTGGGGATGTTGGTTTTGGAAAAACAGAAGTTGCGATTCGCGCTATTTTCAAAGCTGTCACCTCTGGTGGAAAACAAGTAGCACTGCTTGCACCCACCACCATCCTGACTCAGCAACATTACCACACCTTAAAAGAACGCTTTGCGCCCTACCCGATTAACGTTGGGTTACTCAACCGCTTTCGGACTGCTGAGGAACGCCGCGATATTTTGAAACGATTGGCGACAGGAGAGTTAGATATCGTAGTCGGGACACACCAACTTTTAGGTAAAAGCGTAGCCTTCCGCGATTTAGGACTTTTGGTAGTTGACGAAGAACAGCGGTTTGGCGTCAACCAAAAAGAAAGAATCAAAAGCTTGAGAACTCAGGTTGATGTACTGACTCTTTCTGCAACTCCGATTCCCCGTACCTTATATATGTCCTTATCGGGAATTCGGGAAATGAGTTTGATTGCGACACCACCCCCATCCAGACGACCGATTCAAACTCATTTGTCACCCATGAATTCAGATAGCATACGCACTGCAATTCGTCAAGAACTCGACCGAGGGGGACAGGTGTTTTACGTTGTTCCACGAGTTGAGGGAATTGAGGAAATAGGAACAGAGTTACGGGAGATGATACCGAGTGCGAGAGTTGCGATCGCCCACGGTCAAATGGATGAAAGCCAATTGGAATCAACAATGCTGACTTTCAGCAATGGTGAAGCGGACATCCTTGTTTGTACCACAATTATTGAATCTGGTTTGGATATTCCGCGAGTCAACACTATTTTAATTGAAGATGCTCACCGCTTCGGACTAGCTCAACTGTATCAACTACGGGGTCGTGTTGGTCGTGCAGGAATTCAAGCTCATGCATGGTTATTTTATCCCAAACAGCGGACGTTATCCGACGCCGCACGCCAGCGGTTACGAGCAATCCAGGAATTTACGCAACTGGGTTCAGGGTATCAATTAGCAATGCGGGATATGGAAATCCGGGGTGTGGGTAATTTGCTTGGTGCAGAACAGTCAGGACAAATGGAGGCGATCGGTTTTGATTTATATATGGAAATGCTAGAAGAAGCTATCCGTGAAATCAGAGGGCAAGAAATTCCTAAAGTTGATGATACCCAAATTGACCTCAACCTGACAGCGTTTGTCCCAGCCGATTACATCACCGATTTGGATCAAAAGATGAGTGCTTACCGTGCGGTTGCAGCTGCAAAATCTAAAGAAGAATTATCGCAGATTGCTGCTGAGTGGAATGATCGATATGGCGCAATTCCTAAACCAGCGACTCAACTGTTGCGGGTGATGGAACTCAAACAGCTGGCGAAGAAACTAGGATTTAGCCGGATTAAACCAGAAAACAAACAGCACATCGTTTTAGAAACGCAAATGGAAGAACCTGGTTGGAAGAACTTGGCTCAAAATTTGTCGGAAACCCTCAGATCACGCTTTGTTTACTCTCCTGGTAAAGTGACAGTGCGGGGTTTAGGAGTAATGAAAGCAGATCAACAATTGCAAACGTTGATTGATGCTTTGGGTAAGATGCAGGGTGCTGTTGTGGAGGAGGCGGTTGTTTAAAATGATGATAAGTAACTCAACCTAATAAACGTAAAATGTCATTACGTTAGCGCAGCGTGCCCGGAGGGCAGCGAAACGCAGTGTAGCGAAGTAATCGCAAATAATCTATTTTACGTTTTTCAATGTTGACTTACTTATCTAATTCAAAATTAAATGGCATACAGTGAGTTTATGTATAAAGTTCTGCAAGCTACTTGTGAAAATGGCAATCTCATACTGAAGGAAAAACTAAGTTCTGAAATGGAAGGTAAAACCCTCAAAATAATTATTGTAGAGACAGATGAGCTTGAAGCAAAGAAAGAACGATTTTTTAGTCTTTTAGACAAACATTCATTTGCTCTGCCCGCCAATTATCAATTCGATAGAGAGGAACTGCATGGCAGATAAAGTGATGATAGACACCAACCTTTGGGTCTATCTATATGCAAAGATCCTCAAGAAAAATATCTAAAAGTTAAAAAAATAATTTCTGAGAATTTTGATTGCTTGACTGTCAGCACTCAGATTTTAGGGGAACTTTATAATGTTTTAACAAAAAAGAATTTGACATCAAAAGAAGAAGCAAAACAAATCATTCAGGAAATTGCTACGAATTTTATTTTACAGTTTTGGAAATTGATACTTTAAAAGTCTTGACAGCACTAGACATAAATTCAGGATATGGATACTCTTATTGGGATAGTTTAGTTATATCTACGGCTTTACTTAGTAATTGCAGCATTCTCTACTCAGAAGATATGCAAAATAACCAACTAATAGAAAAGAAAACAAGAATAGTCAACCCATTGACTGACGTGTAGTTAGATTTTATACTATATTTTTGACTTTCCTGGTAAAGTGACAGTGCGGGATTTAGGAGTGATAAAAGCAGATCAACAATTGCAAACGTTGATCGATGCTTTTAGTAAGATGGTTTCTTGCGTTATGGAGGAGGCGATCGCCTAAAAGGAGAAGTTGGCTAGTAGTAAGTGCTGTTTTCGCGCTTAGCGCCTACTACGAACTTTAATTTCCTTATGCCCTAGTTACGTAATGAGTCATGACTTATTCATCAACTTTTTTGGACAACCCAATATGACTAATATCTTTGCTCCTGAAGAAATTGACACCTTATCCTCAGAAATTGATAACCAACTTAGCGAACTCAGAACGAGATCTATATCAGATTCCAAGGAAGGAGAAACCGAAGGAACCAAAGCATTACCTGTTAAGCAAAGCCAAGTCATTGAAAAAATTACTCAAGAAAACCCCGAAAGTTTTTTGAAAAAATTTGCACGGGCAGCTAAGAGTGACTTGTGTGAACAAGGAGGCGTGCTAAATACTCAGTGGAAAAAGTGGGCTGATCTCAATAATAAAGATGTGATAGATAAGTTTGGCATTGCTTTGGTAGCACTGGGATTTTCTGGTAATATGCTGCAAATTCTGGTTGTTGCTGTTGCCGTGATTGTGATTCATATTGGCGTTAAGGCATTTTGCGAGAATTATTCTTAATATTTTTGTTTTTGGACTGTAAACCGATTATTTCTGGAATTCTAAGTAAGGAGTTTGTATCTATACTCAAGAGAACTCCCACATTTAGCCCTCAAAGTAGCAACCTATGGAATTAAATCTGCGCTTTCCAGAAATCAATCAAGTGATTGTCAAACTTGATGAGCAAGAAACTGAGAGGCTACCTTTTACTTCACCGTTGAGCGCAGAAGACCAAGAAAATATTCGCTGGTATTTAGAAACTTATTCAACGCATTATACCACAGATGTGGATGATGCAAGGGCAAAAGAAATAGCTGATAAATTGGCGCAATGGGGCGAGGATTTGTTTAACGCTGTCTTCCAGCCTCGGACTGCCCAGCGGATATTTAATGATTTCCAGGATGAAGCAGAACCAGGACGCTTATTAACCATCAGCGCCAATCATCCGATAATTTTATCGCTTCCTTGGGAATTGTTGCGTGACCCAGAAGGAACGTATTTATGCCATGAAAATCCGCGAATTTCGATTCGTCGGCGCTTGGCAGGGGCGGGAGGTGGTCGAAGACCGTTTAAAGTTAAGGTAAAAGATTGTTTACGGTTGCTGTTTGTGGTGAGTCGTCCCAGTGATGCGGGGTTTATTGATCCGCGTGGTGAGGCGCAGGCGGTTTTGGAGGCGATCGCACAAGAAGCAGCCGGACGAGTTGAGGTAGAGTTTTTGCGTCCAGCGACGTTGGATAATTTGGTAGCGCGGTTGGAAGACTCCCGCAAACCCCCTGTGGATATTGTGCATTTTGATGGGCATGGGGTGTTTGATGTTGATGGGCGGTTTCATGAACGGGCAAAACACAGCGATCGCTTAGCAGCAACAAAAGGCGATCATCAAAATAACGGCAATACGGGTTATCTGTTGTTTGAGGATAAAGAAGGGAAAACAGCCCTGATTACTGCCGAAACTTTGGGTGATATGCTGAACCGCCAAAAAGTCGGGTTAATTGTCCTGTCTGCTTGTCAGTCAGCGGCGATGGGTGGTGAGGATGGAGAAGATGCAATGGGTTGTGTCGCCGCCAGGTTAACTCATGCGGGAATTCCAGCGGTGTTGGCGATGACTCATTCGGTATTGGTGACAACCACCCAGCAATTGTTTGCCAAATTTTATCAGGGTTTGGTGTCGGGCGTTGGTATGGGCGAGGCGTTGGATAATGCGCGGCGGGACTTGTATCTCAACCGGGAACGCGGGGAACGACAACGGGGTGAGGAACGGATAACTCTAAAATTGCAGGACTGGTTTTTACCAGCACTCTATCAAGCCGGTGGAGATACACCGTTGTTAACTTCTACTCTCCACTCCTCCCCTCTCCCCCTCCCCGACTCCTCCTCATGGGGAAATTTGCCGCCTTTACAAGAAGCAGGATTTTTTGGTCGCAGTCGGGAATTGTGGGAGATAGAACGGTGGTTTGTGCAGGGGACACGCCGCTTAACAGTTTCGGGTTTTGGTGGACAGGGAAAAACCTATCTCGTTCAAGAAGCAGGACGCTGGTTGCACCGCACAGGGATGTTTGAGAAAGTGTGTTTTGTTGATTATGCTGCCTTCCAAGGTGTGGATGCGGTAGGATTGGCAGTCAGTACCCTGGCAACAGTGTTGGAAAAGAATTTAATTGATGCTGCCGCAGCAACTCAGGCATTGAGAAACCAAGCAACTTTGCTGATTTTAGATAACTTGGAAAGCTTGTCCCCGGAACCTTTACAGGAACTATTAACCGTGGCGAAACAATGGTCTGAGGTTGGGGAATGTCGGGTGTTAATCACGACTAGAACGCCAGATTTTACCCATCCTGATTATCTCACACAAGGTAGTCGCAAACATATTTCCTTGCCGTTGGGAGGTTTGGGACGAGAAGATGCTTTGGCGTATTTCCAGAGTTTGATCAAACTGCCCCCAGCACCCAAAGTTGACCCGCCCAAACGCGAGGTGTTGTTGGAATTATTTAAGCTGGTGGATTTTCATCCCCTGTCGATTGGTTTGTTAGCGAGACAGTTGAAAATGCGTCGTCCAGCAGAGTTGGGACAAAGGTTGGAAGCGTTAATTGCCCAAACACCAGATAACCCCTTGTTGGCGTCGTTGAATTTGTCTTTGGAAAAGTTGGACGCTGAGGCGATGCAGTTATTGCCTCGGTTGGGCGTGTTTCAGCGTGGGGCGTTTGAGAATATGCTGCTGGGTATCACTGAATATTCTGAGTTACAGTGGCAAAAGCTGCGTCCAGCATTGGAAGCTACTGCTTTGATTCAGCCCGAACGCCTGCCTGGTGTCCGCTTTCCTTATCTCAAGTTTCACCCGACTTTAGCCCCTGCTTTGTGGTCGCGTTTGTCATCAGAAGTACAAACAGAACTGCTTGCCCGTTATCGGCAGCAATATTGTGTACTGTCTGCCTTTTTGTATGAGGAAGATAGCCAAAATCCCCATCAAATCCGTGCCATTGCCCAATGGGAATTGCCGAATTTACTCTATGCAGTTCACGGGGCGTTGGATGCAGGTGAAAAATGGGCAGTGGATTTTGTTGACTATGTAAACAGATTTCTCGACTACTTCGGACTCAACCGCGATCGCACTTTACTCACCCAACGGCTTGCCCAGTTAACTGAAGAAGTCGGTTCCGAGAAATGGTATCTCTCGCGTACTAATTTAAGTGAACAATTATTCAATGCAGGGCGCTATCAAGAAGCGGCGCGAGTGTTTGGTGAGATACTGGCAGGATTGGGTGAGCAACCGAATTATCACCGCTGTGTTACTTTAACTCGACTGGGGCAGTGCTTGAATGAACAAGGACAAGCATCACAGGCAGCAGAAGTCTTGCGTCAGGGGTTGGCAGAGGCGCAACAATTGGAACAGTCTGATAATGTGAAGCAACTGATAGGAATTTTGCAGGGTGATTTGGCGAATGTGCTGACGGATATGGGAGATTATGGTGAGGCACGCATCGCTTATGAGGCGTCATTGACTATTAAAAAAGAACTGGGAGACTTTCGTGGTGCTGCGCTATCAAATGGAAACCTTGGCACTTTCGCCCTGTTGCAAGGCAACCTTTCAGAAGCCGAACAGCGTTACCGTGAAGCACTAACGACTTTCCAGCAACTGCGTGAACCAGCAAAGGAAGCAGTGTTTTGGCATCAACTGGGTATGGTGTACCAAAAAGACAAGCAGTGGGACGCTGCGGAAAATGCCTACCGACAAGCAGCACAGATTCAAGAATCTCAAGGTAATTTGGCAGGTGCAGCAACGACTTGGCATCAATTAGCTGTAGTCAATCAAGATGCTGGCAAACTGACAGAGGCAGAGGCTTGGTATCGCAAGGCAATTGAAGCTGCAAAAGCAACAGGAAATTGGTTGAAAGTATCAGGGTCACTCAACAACCTTGCTAACTTATTACAAAACCAACCGCACCGCTTAACCGAAGCACGGCAATTGGCAGAAGAGGCATTAGCTATCGACCTAAGCTTAGATCCCGCTGCGGCTGAGATTTGGAAAACCTATAGTATCTTGGCTAAGATTGCCGACAAACAGGGCGACACTACCCAAGCACGGGAATATCGTCGTCTGTCGCGACAAGCAAAGGCGGCGTTTGCCGGGACACAGTATGAGTTGTGGAATTTTGGGCAGTTGATTGCTTGGGTAGTAGCCGCTGTGGATGATGCAGAAGCGAGGCAACAGCTAGAACCTATGCTGGAAGAATTGGTGAAAGAAGAATTGGTGAAAAATGGTTTGGGTAATTTCGTAACTGCTATCCATCGCATATTAGACGGTGAGCGTGATCAGGAGGTGCTGTGTGAGCCGTTGGATTGGCAAGATTCTATGATTATCTTCGCTATCCTGCAAGGTATTGCTGATCCCCAGTCGCTTGAGGCGTTGTTGGAATGATCTTGATGGGGTGATCGCGTGATACGGAATTACATCGTTGCGAGTTCCGCGATCACAGAACGTAGACGCCGGAGGGGGCTTCCCGCAATCTGCCGCAATCTCAAACCTTGATTTTACGTTTTCAGTGCGTAATATCAAGCCCGGTTAATTACCCGTAATAAATTGACCCCACTCGCCTATCGGCACCCTCCCCTGTCCCAATACGGTTCGGTTAGCTTGTTTATCTCAAGGGAAATCCCCCCAACCCACGCGCTTGTGCTACAACGGGGAGATCCCCCCAACCCCCCTTAAAAAGGGGGGCTAGTTTAAGCCGTCCGTCGAACTCACGTTAGTTTACTCTTTTACCCCCTTTTTAAGGGGGTCGCCGCAGGCGGGGGGATCTTATTCAAACCATATTGGGGCATGAGTAATACGAAAGCTACTTATAATATCATCTCCGTTCAAAGAACCGTCATTGCGACCGAAGGGAAGCAATCCCAAAATCTTGCGATTGCCACGCTCCACTGCGTTCCACTCGCAATGACATATTAAGGGTGATTTGCCGGACATCATATAAGTCCTGACAAATACATTTGCAAATGCTTCCCAAACTTTGTGCAGACTGCTACATAGCTCATTTATGTCTTGGTATTTTGTGATATATCTCACACCAAACTAGTGAGCCAATAGTTATAATAAGAAGTATATATAAATCACATCAGAATAATATATAGCTTAGGTATGAGCTAAATGATTCTTCTGGACAAAAAAACTACACCTCAAGGTGGTATGTGGTTTTTGCTGAGGTCGTTTACATTCAAAATATGAAACGACAATAACAAATTTAAGATTTCAATCAGTATAAAAGCTTTCTTTATAATTTTTTTATAGTATTGTATTAGGGTGAACAGTTTTTCACAGTACGGTCAGTTTAAATAAAAATGATATACGGTGTTTACAAAACTAAATCTTCCGTGTATACATATATTTGGTATTGCCATGATTCTGTTTCAAAAGCTAGGTAAATAGATTTTATGGACAGCCAAAAACCCGTAACCAAACCATTCAAATTTTAAGGTGAACTTAGCTATGACTGCTCTCAAAACTCCAAATCGTGGTCAACGTATTTTCTTCCCTGGTTTTGTTCATTCTGAGTTGCAAGCTCATCAAACACTCAATCCAAATCAAATAGCTCAACCGAAAGTTGATTTACTTCAACCATTGCGTCGTAAGCTTGATTCTTTAGAAATTAAAAATCCGAAATTGGCGAAGTTTCTTGCAAGAATGATCCCGGCTCAATGTCCTTTTGAGCGAGATATCCTGCTGTTTGGTCGCAAAATTGCCCACATTCCCCCAATGTGCAAATTAAATCCGCTGTACGACGAACTTGTGGGATTACGTTTTCGTGCTTTGTGTTATTTGGCTGATGTTTGCGGTGAGGATATTCAATCTTACTGTTAAACTGTGAAAAAAATCACTTATGTAAGGTCACAACTTGGCTCGCAGTGCAAGTTTTATCTTATATATGATCGATGTCTTTGCGTCAGCTTGCTCCTCCGTTATAATGATTGCATTCTCACACGACTTGTACACCGTCAGATAATACTCACACCAACGACGATTAATGTCTGCCAGTGCCAATCGTGAGATTATTGCCAACCATAGAGCACAACAGTACTGAACCATCTCCAATAGTTGAGTTATCTCCCGCCTCCAAAGAACCGTGAAAGACGATCTTATGATCTTCTAGCACCCTCAAGAGCACGGAAAGTAACGCGGTTTTCTATTCTCAATTTTGCCAATGATAATTGATGAACCTTCACCAGGCTCAACAAGTCATACCATGTTGGATTTTAGATTTACCGATTGTGAAAGAGTTACTGGTAATCGCTTAATGCGTTTTATTTGTCCCAATCATTTTTCTAATAGGTGTCAGCTAGGTTGCTTTGTTGAGCCAAGGTTATAATTTTCCACAGAAGTGATAGCTTCTTTGAATATCACCTTGGCTGAAGGGAACAAACAATGGAGATTAACGTAGAACATCAACCGAGCATTGAGCAGCTTAACGAACTGGGTGTGTTCAAATGGGGGATTTGGACAAAGGAAGTCTCAAAGTTCCCTTGGACTTATGACACTCAAGAAACATGCTATTTTTTAGAAGGTGATGTCATCGTTACACCTGAGGGTGGCGAATCAGTGCAGATGGGTAAAGGTGATTTGGTGACTTTTCCGGCTGGAATGTCCTACACTTGGGATATTAGAAGCGATGTCAAGAAACATTATTGTCTTGATTAGTCAGTCATTTAGGAATTATTGAATTAAGAGTATTTCCAGAATTCCTAATTCAGCATTTAATAATCTATCCTTAAAAAGGTGCAACCTTCATAAGGACGTGGAAGAAAAATGTTATTGCATTTAAGCACCTGGCAGGAAGTCGAGGCTTATCTCCAACAGTCTAGGGGTATTATTTTCCCTATTGGTTCCACAGAACAACACGGACCAACAGGATTAATTGGGACAGATGCGATTTGTGCGGAGGCGATCGCCCGTGGTGTGGGTGAAGCGACTCAAGCAATAGTAGGTCCGACAATTAATGTGGGCATGGCATTACACCATACTGCTTTTCCTGGTAGTATAAGTCTGCGTCCCAGCACGATGATTCTAGTGCTGCGGGACTACATCACCTGTTTAGCTAAAGCTGGTTTTACAAAATTTTACTTTATCAACGGACACGGCGGTAACATAGCCACCCTCAAGGCTGCTTTTTCTGAAATATACGCCCACTTGGAAGATATACAAATTCCCAACGCGCAACGAGTGCAATGCCAAGTTGGTAACTGGTTTATGTGCGGTTCAGTTTACAAGTTGGCAAAGGAATTATATGGGGATCAAGAAGGTTCCCATGCAACACCAAGCGAAGTTGCAGTGACTCAATTTGTGTATCCAGAAGCGATAAAGCAAGCACCTCTTTCAGAAGAAGTTGGTACTGGACACAGAATTTATGGTGCTGCTGACTTCCGCCAGAAATATCCAGATGGCAGAATGGGTTCAAATCCGGCTTTGGCGACACCTGAACATGGGAAGCAGTTATATGAATTGGCGGTGAAAGAACTTAGCAACTGGTATTTGGAGTTTTTAAACGCGGATTAAATGATGAGAAGATTTGATCCCCTTATGTTTTTAAAAAGGGGACTTTTATCTTCCCCTCTTTTTTAGGGTTGGTTGGAGGGAGGAAAATTTTATATTGTTTCTGGTTGAATCTGAATAATTCAGGACTTACGCAAAATCATGAAAAAATAAACCGCAAAGGACGCAAAGAGCACAAAGGTAAGAGGGTTTAAGAGGGTTTTTGCGTAAGTCCTATAATTAAAAAACCGCAGAGGCGCAGAGAACACAGAGGAAGAGAAAAGAGAAATCATTTCAATGCAAACAGATTTACAGCACATTGCAAGTAAAGGACGGGCGAGATGCCCATCCCACAAGACTTTTCTTGATGAGTTAATTAACCGCGAGCAATACCCTCTTGACGCGCCGCACGTTGCACAGCACCAGCAACAGCAGTCACGACTCGCTCATCAAATACAGAAGGAACGATGTGTTGTCTATTAAGGTCTGAGGGTTTAATTAAGGATGCGATCGCACTCGCTGCTTCCAGATACATTGTGGTAGTAATTGTTGCAGCCCGACAATCCAAAGCACCACGAAATACACCCGGAAATGCCAAAACATTGTTGATTTGATTCGGGTAATCACTACGACCTGTTGCCATAACTGCAACATCGTCTTTGATCAACTCTGGCTGAATTTCAGGAATCGGATTTGCCATTGCAAACACGATTGGGTCTTTTGTCATAGAGCGCACCATTTCTGGTGTTAAAACGCCCGGTGCACTCAAACCAATAAAGACATCTGCACCTTGTAAAGCACCTGCCAGGGTTCCTTGAGCCTTGACTGCAAATTCGCGCTTTTCTTCTGTCAAGTCAGTGCGACTGGTAGAAAGAATACCTTTCGAGTCGCACATCCAAATTTTTTCTGCTCCTGCTTTTCTAAGTAACCGGGCGACAGCTACACCAGCAGCCCCAGCACCGTTAATCACAATGCGGATGTCTGCCATTGACTTTTGTACTACCTTGAGAGCGTTAAACAACGCTGCTAAAGTGACAATTGCCGTACCATGTTGGTCATCGTGAAAAACGGGGATATCTAATTCTTGCCGTAGTCTTGCTTCAATTTCAAAACAGCGGGGAGCAGCGATATCCTCTAAATTGACACCCCCAAATACCGGAGCAATATTTTTGACAGCTTCGATAATCTTGTCAGTATCTTGGGTATCAAGGCAGATAGGAAAGGCATCAATCCCAGCGAATTCCTTAAACAGCATAGCTTTGCCCTCCATAACTGGTAAGGCGGCTGCTGGACCAAGATTTCCCAACCCCAAAACAGCAGTGCCATCAGTAACAATAGCAACAGTGTTTCGTTTGATGGTGAGGTTGTAAACTTCTTCTGGATTTTCGGCGATCGCAGTACAGATTCTTCCAACTCCTGGCGTGTAAGCCATCGACAAATCAGACACACTTTTTAGGGGAATTCTGCTGGTAATGCTGATTTTCCCGCCACGATGCAAATTAAAAGTGCGATCGTAGACATTGAGTACCTTAACATCAGGCACAGCTTTCACCGCTTGCACAATTGTCTCAGCATGATCACTACTAGCTGCATCAACGGTGATCTCGCGAATGGAAATAGCCCTTGTTTGCTCGATTAAATCAATTTGACCAAAATTACCGCCACTGGTAGCTATAGCCTTGGTTACGTTAGCCAACATTCCGACGCGGTTAGGAATTTCCAAGCGGAGTGTCAAGCTAAAACTAGAATTAGGAGTCAGATCTGCCATGCTTTGTTGATTGTGGGTTTTAGATTTAGATTTTAGACCAAATATTTCTAATTAATACTTATTTTCTCCATCTCCACCCAGCTGTGTTACTTCTTCCACTCCCAATACGTTCGGATAAGCGATCCTATCTGATTTCTGAAAATTATTAACCGCCAAGACGAGGCAGTGCGTTGCGGGGGTTCCCCCCGTTGTAGCAACTGCCGTGCCAAGAACGCCAAGAAAAGAAAGAACAGAGAATTTCACAAATGATTTAGGATTGCTATATCTTCTGCTAAATCACATTCTGTGCCACAATCGGTATCAAGCATCAGGTGAGGAACTTGTGCAGCTTTAGGTGAATCAAATGCTGGGAACAACGCTCCGAGAGCGCTACGAAATTATAAAATTTTTGGGAACAGGGTTTAGTGAGACTTATCTGGCTCAAGATAAAGACTTACCTGGCAAACCATATTGCATAGTTAAGCAACTCAAGCCCCAGCTTTCCGATCCGTTTGTCTTGCAAACAGCCACACGTTTATTTGAAACGGAAGCACAAGTCCTGTATAAGTTGGGTAACCATGACCAAATTCCGCGACTTTCAGCGCATTTTCAGGAAAATGGAGAATTTTATTTAGTTCAAGAATTTATAAACGGTGATATTCTAAGCAACGATCTTATACCAGGTAAACAGTGGAGTGAAGATAAAGTTATTAACTTTTTGCAGGATATTTTAAAAATATTAGAGTTTGTTCATCGGCAGAATATTATTCACCGCGATATTAAACCTTCAAATATTATTAGACGTACCTCAGATGGCAAGTTAGTTCTGATTGACTTTGGGGCAGTCAAAGAAAAAATCAGTACCTTGAAACCTAACTCTCAAGGAGAGACAGTCTCTATTGGCACTCCCGGCTATGTGCCTCATGAACAAGCTATTGGCAATCCAGAATTTAACAGCGACATTTATGCTTTAGGTATCACTGCTATCCAAGCCCTGACAGGAATTTCGCCTAAACAACTCCCAAAAAATCCAGAGACTCATGAAGTTGTTTGGCGAGATTTGGTACAAGTGAAACCTCAGCTAGCAGATATTTTAGACAAAATGGTGCGTTATGATTCTCGTAAGCGCTATCAGTCAGTCAATGAGGTTTCACAAGCGCTTTCAAGCTTAGTCACAAAAAAAAATTAAAGAAGTGGCGAAATAGAAAGATTGCTTTAGCTTTGGTGTTGGTTGCTCTTGTCCCTTGTATAGTTGTTTTGGTTCCAGAAATACGAGAGAAAATATTCGCTTCATCACATAATGATTCATCGTTAACTAAAACTCCATTTTTGACTTATGATAGTTCTAACTATTTTATGCTTAGGATGAAATATCCTAAAAATTGGAAAAGTCAAAATATAGAAGATAGATTTACGGGTGATGTCGCTAAATTCTTTCTTCCTCAAAACAACGATTCAAACTCTTTTAAACCAGAAGTATCTGTAGAAATGGAAGATTTGAAAAAACCTATTTCATTACCTGATTATACAAATTTAAAAGTTAATCAAATCACTCGGTATTTAAAAAATCCTAGAAGGAATGAATCGCATCCAGCTAAATTAGCAAATCTACCAGCACATGAAGTTATTTATACAGGAAAGCAAGAACAATATAATGTTAAGAGGATGGCAGTTTGGGCAGTAAAAGACAACAAAGCATACATCGTGACTTACACAGCGGAAGAAAGTCAATATGATGCTTTTTTAGAAACTGCACAGGCAATGATTAATTCGTTGGAAATTCGCAAAAGTGCGTCCACGCCGTCTAAATAAGAAAAACAAATTCTGCCTTCATATCATGTCTGGATGAACACTTATAAAAAACCAAAAACCTCACCCTGCCCTATCGGGCATCCCTCTCCTTACTAACGAGAGGGAATGAGTGCAATAGGACTTACTCTCCAGCTTGTTGTTTGAGCAAATTCACCACATTATCAGATAACCATAAACCCGCATCGCGTAAAGCTTCAATTCCTTCTGATACGCTCTTAATCAGTCCGCGTCGTTTCGCTCTTATGAGTATGCCTCCTGTACCAATGGTAGTGATGCCCAAGACTTGACCACAACGCCGCGCTGCTCTATCGTCAACAATAGCTGCGCAATCTAAAGTTTTCAAAGCTAGACTCAATACTTGTGATTCTCCGTTGCCTAAATCCCAAGCTGCAACTTCAGGAGCAATCGTAGTCATTTCTACTCGTTGTATCCAAGAGACTCTAGGTAATTGTCTTGATGCAGCATCATCTTCACCTGCGATTGTAACTTCTTCAAATACACCTGAAGGAACTAATATTTCCGCGAACAATTGCGGGAGTAATTCTGCTTGCTGACTTTTAAAGAGCACAATAAGAGGTGAAGAGTTAATGATGATGCGATTAATCGACATTCCCCATTTCCTCAGCTAATTCCTCAGTAGTATATTGCATAAAATCTACTCGGTAACGAGACAAAGCATTAATAAATTCTGCCCGAGTAAGTCCAGCAATTTCTGCAGCTTTACCTTGAGAGACTTCGCCTAATTCATACCATTTTACGGCTGCCGCAATCCGCATTTCTTGGACGAATTCTTCGGGATTTTTGCGGAGAGCAGAAAATACAGTCTCCGGTAATTGGATTGGGACTGTTCTCATAGAAGACTGTTCCTTGTTTACTAAACATTATTTGATATCAGTTCTTTGTCTCGTGCAGCAGGCGCAAACAAGTGCGCAAAAATAGCGAATGAATGCAAGAAATTTACTGACTGCGAGATGGGCGAGATGTTATCTCCTTAATCTTAGGATTTTCTAAAAGCTTTTTCGCATCTGCTATTAGCTTATCGCCCCAGAATTGTTTTTTGAGAAACTTGACATCAGCATACCTTTTGTCTAAGCGCAGGGCTGCTTCTGCCATTGATAAACCCCGTTGCTGCTCTCCTTTACTATAGAGTGCGACTGCAAGAGCTTATTGAGATTCTACCTTTTTGCTATCATTATTAATAGCAGTTTGAAACTGACGCATAGCTGCTTCTATATCTCCTTGTTCGTATTTGACCAACCCAATGTTGTAGTAGGCTTTTGCATATTTGGGATCTAACTGAATTGCCTGCTTATAATCTACCAGGGCTGCTTGCTTGTCTCCCGACAGATGGCGGAGAATACCCCTGTTGTTGTAGGCTTTTGCATATTTGGGGTCTAACTGAATTGCCTGGTTATAATCTGCTAGCGCTGCTTGCTTGTCTCCCGACTCCTCGCGGAGAACACCCCTTTGGAAGTAGGCTTTTGCATATTTGGGGTTTAACTGAATTGCCTGGTTATAATCTGCCAGCGCTGCTTGCTTGTTTCCCGACTCAGCGCGGAGAGCACCCCTGTTGTTGTAGGCAAGTGCCAATTTGGGGTCTAACTGAATTGCCTGGTTATAATCTGGCAGGGCTGCTTGCTTGTCTCCCGACTCATAGCCGAGAATACCCCTGTTGTAGTAGGCTAAGGTTGTTCCGGTTGAGTTCCATCCTGATACACGTAAGGATTACCCCAAAGAGGTTCAGCGTGCATTCCATTGATAGCTACCACCTCACCAAAGCGATTGAGCAGTGGTCCTCCACTCATACCTTTTTGCAAATCGTTAGTATATCCAATTTGGTATCCACCTTCTAAAGCTTTCTTCAGAATTAAAGAAACTTTACCTGTTTTAAAAACAAAGCCTTGGTCCTGATTTCTGTCAAAATCAAAGGGAAATCCAGCTGCAAACACTTCATTGCCCACATTCAAACTTGATGCAGAACCAATAGAGGCGATCGCATAGCTGACTTTAGGACTGCGAAACTGCAAAACAGCCAAATCATTGTTTTTAAAGTAGGGAAGAGAGTTTTTGGTGCTAGGGACATCAGCCACATACACATAACCGTCGGGGGTTTGAATTTGATAGGGAGGCTTGCCTGACTTGAGTACATGAGCATTCGTCAGTACTGTATAAACTGAGCCTTGTTTGTGAATCAGAATACCTGACCCCAGAAAGTTTTTTGACAAGACTTTGACTGTAATCGACTTAGCTTTGTATTGCAGTTGGTTTCCCAAACGTTGGGTTAACAGTTGCTCAACACAAACCCCGACATTCGGTGCTGATGCTACCGACGAAATTGATAAACTACCAATACAGGCAACCAGTAGAAGTAAGCGCCATTGCATGTTGATTTAGTTTGCAATTTGCTTAACATTTCCAAACAGGTTGTCCTGCTGGACAAGATGTGCTTCCTCTACCTTCCATCTTAGAAAGGAGTTTTTGGACATCAAGGTAAGCTGCGTCTTTTTCTGAGGAAACAACATCTCTGTTGGTGTTACCACTGAGTTCAACGATTCCAGGACCAGCCGCACTGCGACCATAAAGCAGTTGTTGTAGAATATCCTCAGGATTTTTACCAGGCTTGAGGGTGACCAATATTTCCTTAGGCAAACAAGGACCACCTTTTTCGCCAGCAACGCACAATACAGGTTGACGCTCGGATCTACTAGTACGGAGGAAATTTAGCGTGCCGTTCTCGTAGAATCGTTGGAATCTGGCAGATATATCTTCACAGCGCCTTTCAGGAATCCAAGGAGGAGCAAATCCTGCATCAACCCAGCGAATCATCGGGATGTTTCCCCGTGAGGTGCGAACCAGTGTTGCTGGAACACCCTTGCTCATTCCGCAGAAGAACTTTTGGTTTTGAGCATAACTTGGCTGAGTCAGAGTTGCTGTAGAGGTGATGGTGAAGGCGACAGCGTAAAGCGCAGTGCTTTTACGAACCTTCGGACTGAGTATATCCGCAAATAAATTGAGTTTCATAGTTATTTCAATCCCTATGAAATTATACTAAAATATTTAGTTTTCGTGAGTGATTTTCCTGATTTGATCAGGACTTATAGCAATCCTATTTGATTTGTGTGAAAGTGCCTGCGCTTAGCGCATAAATTGCTGGAGTCCACCAAACCCGGTTTCTTGCAAAAACCGGGTTTCTAATTTTTAATGATAAGGGTGAAGTGTAATTTATTTAGCTGAAAATCGCCACAATCACTTAAGTAACTGCGCACCGCCTTATTTTGGTACTCGTCTGGGAGTTGGGGTAGTTTTCTCTGGCGCTGATGAGGAAGGAGTGGGGGTAGAAGGTGGTGTACTTTGAGAATTAGGATTAAAAACATTTACTAAAGCTTGCACCAACGCATCCCGCTGGCGACGGTTTAGCCGTGCAATTGCAGCGCGATCGCCATCAAAAGGATTTTTTTTCAGAGTATCATTCCCAGGATAAGTCGTTTCATACATCACTTCATTAGCACCCAGGTAATCAGCCAAAGTCAACTTCCAATCCAGTCGATAGTTTGGTGGACGTCCCTTCAAATAGGAGTGATACCGTATCATACGACTGACCAAGGTGTTATTTTCTGAAACTTTGCCCGTTTCTTTGCTAACGTACTGATTTTCTCGCGCTAAGTCGGGTAATTGTTGATAAACTGCTTGCCAAGCATCACCAGGAGTAACTCTTTGAGCGTCAGCCGGTTGGGAAGAACTCAAAAGAAGTAGACTCATCAGTATTATCCCAACTCCCCTAATCATGTGCTGGAAGGGGAGATGGGGAGATAGGAAGAGTGTTAGCGCAGCGTTAACGAAGTGGACCGTAGGTCGCCGTAGGCTGGGAAAGCGGGAGTAAGGGAGATGAGGGAGTATTTTGTTCCCCTGCTTCCCCTGCTTCCCCTGCTTCCTTGTCTCCTGCTTCTTTGCGGTAGACATCACTCTAGACTTCACCAATAATTTCTGGTTGAGTCAGTTCATCAGACATTTCGATAATTGCCCTCAGTACTGGTTTCATCATTACATCATCAGCATTATCAAAGTCTTCATAACGCCGACGCTTTGCACGATTTGCCACTTGAACTGTAATGCGGTAGCGATTTGAGGCTGCACCAATGAGATCCTCAGCACGGTGCATAACTTGCGATTGAGTCGTCTCGAACTTAGAACGCTTTAGCATAATTACTGGTTCAGTGAAGTCATTCTCTTCAGTTTAGCAGCACCAACATGGTTACTGCCTTGTGTTAAGTTACAAGCAACCTTTCTGTTGATAGAGGTTGATACTTTTTTATCACTTTATAAGTATTTTGTAATCTCATAACATTATCTCATGCCTGACCTTGTTGACACTGCTATCAACGCCGGAAATTTCAACACGCTGGTAAAGGCGGTTGTTGCCGCAGAACTCGTAGACATATTCAAAAGTCCCGGTCCGTATACAGTTTTTGCACCCACGGATGAGGCATTTAATAAGCTACCACCTGGAACTTTAGATTCATTGCTCCAAGACATCCACAAATTAAAAAATATTCTCATGTATCATGTAGCCTACGGCGATGCTATGTATGAAGATTTAATTGAAATTGACCATGCTGAAACACTAGAGGGGTCAATTGTGGCAATTGATTCTGCTGATGGTAAAGTGAAAGTGAATGACGCCAATGTCGTAAAAACTGACATTATTACCGACAATGGCGTCATCCATGTTATAGATGCAGTGTTGATGCCTGCAATCATTGCAGGAAAATAGGGGTGCAATCTACTGCACCCCTGCAAGGGTAGGAGAAGTCAATAACTAGGGGTGTAAGGGGGTAAGGGTATAGGGGTGTAGGGGAAATAATTAGTAGGGGCACAGAACCCACTACTAATTCAAGACCACCAAATTTACAATTTGGTGGTCTTGAACCGAAATAGCTTCGGGGTAGGGGTGTACAACTAAAGAAGATCCGGGCGTTTTTCCCCTACACCCTTACACCCCTATACCCCTTTCATTTACCCTACACCTATAATGGAGCCTGAGCGTGGAGCAAGACTTAAAGTCAGATTCCTAGATTCTCCCTCAACACTCCACTTCACCTCTGCAGCGCCATATAAAACCTTATTAGGTTGAGTGTTCAAATTTGTAATCTCAACATTCCCTTTTGCTTCAGCAGTACCAACATTAACCGCAACAATTAATTCTTCTGTTGCCAAAATTCGCGCAAAGATATAGAGTTCTCCTTGAGCATATAGGACTTTGTAATCGCCTGTACGCAAACATGGGTAAGCATGTCTGATGGCAATTAATTCGCGATGAGTCTTGAGAATTTCCCTATCCCAATTAGCTTCTAGTGGAAAACCACGACGAGAGTCTGGATCTATCGCTCCAGGTAAACCAACTTCATCACCATAATAGATACTGGAAGCACCAGGAAAGGTAAGAAGCAGTAAAGTTGCTAATTCTGAACTTGCTTTATCACCACCAGCAATAGTCACCAACCGTGCTGTATCGTGACTCGCAAGTAGATTTAGTTGAGTCAGTTGAATCTCCCAAGGGTAAAGTTTCAAGAGTCGTTCAATTTTCTCAGCATACTCAGGCGCGAACAACGGTGGGTAGGGCTTGTAGTCGCGGCTTTGTACTTGTTCGAGAACAACGCGATCGCCTGCAGTGAAACCAATAGTCGGTCCTGCAAACAAATAATTCATCACCCCATCAAATTGAGTTCCATCCAACCATTCACGGGAGTCTCCCCAAACTTCGCCGACAATATAAGCTTCGGGATTAATAGCTTTGACTCGCTGACGGAACTCTTGCCAAAAACCAGGAGTTTTAATCTCAAAAGGCACATCCAACCGCCAGCCATCAATGCCGAATTTAATCCAATATTCGGCAATTTCCATGATATATTCTCGCACTTCCGGGTTATCATGATTAAACGCTGGCAGCGCTCGATTGTCATTCCAACCCACATAATTAGCAGGAAACTCACCGTTGTAAGCAGAAACGGGCCAGTTTTCTATTTTGAACCAATCTACCCAAGGTGAATGAGGACCATTTTCCAAAACATCGTGAAAAAAGAAAAATCCACGACTAGAATGGTTAAATACCCCATCCAGAACAACTTTAATATTCCGCGCGTGAGCAGCGTCTAGCAATTCCCTAAAAGCCGCGTTACCCCCCAGCATTGGATCAACCTGATAATAGTCGTGTGTGTGATAGCGGTGATTACAAGCCGACTGAAAGATTGGTGTGAAATAAATGGCATTAATTCCCAAGTCTTGTATATAATCTAACTGCTCTAGAATCCCCCACAAATCTCCTCCCTTATAACCTTGGAGTGTAGGCATAGCTTCCCAGTCTTCCCAAGCTGCATTTCGTAAAAGCCGTTTCCGGGATTGTTTGCTTTTAGCAAACCGATCTGGAAAGATTTGGTAAAAAACAGCGTGTTTAACCCAGTCTGGTGTTTGAATATCCATAAATGATTCTCTATTTCTCCACAGCAATAGTTGCAGATCTCTGGCTCTTACGACTCACACTTGTGGTAGAAAATTTAACGATTCTTCACAAGACTGACTTATTTGCCTACTTCTGTACTCCCTGATCTTCCCGTGGTGTGCCTCACCTAAAATATACTGTTGGCTCAAGGCTAGTGTGGAGAAACTAGCCTCAGTCCTATCACACCAATGAGAATTAAGCCAATACAACTAAGGCGGCGCGCTTCAAGAGGTTCTTGAAATAAAACTATACTCAACAAAACCGTACCAACGGCTCCTATACCTGTCCAGATAGTGTAAGCAGTTCCAACTGGAAGTGTACGCAAGGCTTTAGACAAAAAGGTGAAACTCAGTATCATAAGGGTAACAGTAGCGACACTGGAACCAAACTTAGTAAACCCTTGTGCATACTTTAAACTAATTGCCCACCCTACCTCAAATAAACCAGCAATAAAAAGATAGATCCAAGCCATGTGCTCGTTCCAATACATTACAACAATCTAAAACTGAGGAGTTTTACCGAGTCACAGTAGGGATACTTTTCGCAACTGCTTCAGTGTGCATTGTATTTAGTTTAACATAAAAAATCTTGTTGTCTATAATGACATCTGCCTGATAATTTCAGCTTCCGACTTCCAAACAGATGCTGGGGATCGCCAGTAAAAACTATTTTCCCGTTCCATAAGGTGATAACCGATAAGTTCCCGTCGTGATGACGCCCAATAATTTCATTCACTTGACGTTCCTTTGTAAGTCACTTCTTGCTCAAATTTTCTGACTAACCACCTGAGTATGACAAAGCGTTTTTTGCGGGAAGCAGGAATCTTTATCAGGCGTGTACCATCAAGATAATTTCTAAGTACTTTTTATTCCCATGTTTCTAAATTGACATTTTTGATTTTTTGCATGCTGCACCCCAATTAAGTAAGTACAAAAACTGTGGCCTTATGTTAGTGTTGAAACATTAGAAAATATGAAAAGAATACAGAAAACAGAATGGAGAATTAAACAATAACTATGTTAGGGAAAATGAATTAGCCATTGTGCCTCCTTTGTATAATTTTATAGACTTGTGTAACTCAGATTTTTCTGTCAAAAGTATTTTAAGCTACAGTTTTTAAAGACAGTTTCATATATGGTTACTCCCTGTCTCAAAGTTAGTCTATATAGCTAAAAATTGCTGTAAGTGTCTTTGTTTAAAAAGCTAGGATAGAGCTTTTTTTCAACGAGTCCTCAGATTTGTTCAAATTTGAGCACAGTTTTGTCTAAAACTGCGTCCGGTGAAACAGTATTTCATGCTTTTGGTTAGGTAGAATCATCTATCATCTCAATTTTTCCAAGGCAAACTGGCTACGTCATCACTTGACCATGGTCATTTGGTGTCTATCAACACCAAAAGGTTGTGTTACATTAACTACTGAAATGACCGACTTCTTAAATAACTGAAGTTGATACACTAACTTGAGCAATTGCCTTGACTTAACTTAACGTAGGTATGCAAATACTGCGCCGCAGGAATGCAAATGGATTGGATTAGCTTACTAAAGGCTCAACAAGCTGATTTCCTTCAACGAATCAAAAAACCTAAGACTTACGATCTCTTTTTGCTGGAAAGTCAAGTCAAAGGTTGTCATAGCGAAATTATGGCATTTTGGGGCGAATCATTGGCAAAACTGCTGGAGATTGCTTGCAAACAAGCAGAAATTATTGCCAAAAATCCCCCTCCGACACCGCCGGAATATCCTGATCCTCCTGACTGGGCAATTCCCTTTCCAATATACTTCCAGCACCAAGCGGAAGATTATCTCTTGCGAGAGCAAATTATTGACCGAGTCATGAGCGATCGCCTAGGCAAGCAGGTGAAAAAAGTGGCACAAGATAGCTTGAACAATATAGCTCTAGATGATGAGGGAAATTTACGTGGTGAAAGCAAATTTTCCTACGTGCTTGCTAGTAATCCCAAAGTCAGTCTTCAAGTTTATGTTGCTGATGGAGAAAGTTTTAACAGTATCAAGAAAGACAAAGTTAGATGGTCTGTCACACAAGAAGATTTAAAAAATCATCAAGTCTTAATTTTTCTATGTTTGTTTTACCCATTTACTGGTCAAAGAGGTTATGAGAAGCAAGCAATAATAGCAGGTTTTTTACCCACAAATCAAATTGAATTTAGTGAGCCAAAACTATACATTACCCCAAGTCAGTTGTTATACGCGGGAGGACTGAGTTGGTATTTAGGATCACTGGGTACTCAAAAGGATAAGCTACGAGTCTTGAATGAAATTGTAATCACAGAAACAATTCAGACTTTACCATCAGACCATCCACTCAAGACAATAGTAGGTGAGTGGGAATGCTGGCAAACCTTAAAAGGACATACCAGGGGAATTAATTGCCTAGCCTTCAGTCAGAGGGGTAACAACGGCAACACATATCCTCTTGTAGCAAGTGGTAGTCGTGGGGAGACAAAGCTATGGGATTTGACCAAAGGTGAGTTAGTAGGGACATTATCAGAACATCCTTGGATTTTTTCTGGGTTAGTTGATGAAGTGAATTCCCTGGCTTTCAGTCCAGATGGGCAGACATTAGTTAGTGCTGGTGCAGACTCCACAATTAAACTTTGGCACGTAGGGGCACAAGACTTGATTGATATTTTGCACAAGCATAATGGGATGGTGCGGTGTGTTGCCTTTACCCCAGATGGACGAATGTTAGCAACTGGGGGCGATGATAGAACAATTATGTTTTGGGACTTGATGCAGCGCCAGGTTGCTACTGCCTTATCTCTAGAAGATACAGCAGCCCATTCACTAGCGTTGAGTCCTGATGGACAAACTCTGATCACAGGGAGTTACCGCAAAATTAAAGTCTGGCGTATCTGCCAACAGGAAACTCAGATACCTTTGGTTCCCGAGTTATTGCACTCGTTTACAGGTCATTCCCATATTATTCGTTCCTTGGCTGTCACTACGGATGGCAAAATTTTAGTCAGTGGTAGTCGAGATAAAACGATTAAAATTTGGCAGTTAGAAAATGGGGAATTACTTCACACCCTCAACGGACACAGGGACGGAGTGTATGCGATTGCGTTGAGTCCTGATGGACAAATTATTGCCAGTGGCAGTGCAGATAAAACGATTAAATTGTGGCATGTAGAAACAGGAGAACTGCTGGGTACATTTACAGGTCATACACACACGGTAACAGCATTGGCTTTTACTGCTTCAGGGGAACTTTTGGTAAGTGGGAGTTTGGATAAGACGATTAAAATTTGGCAGAAAAGTTAGGAAAATAACCATAAAGACGCAAAGGACACCAAAAAACTCTTTGTGCCTTTGTGTCTTTGCGGGATTTTTCACATTTTTTCTTGTCTGTTGGGAACTCTAAAAGGTATGGTCTTCGTTCTTTCAAAAGATGAAATATGACTTCTAAGTAAGTCGGTGCAATAAAACCAAACTGTGTAAAGAAAAGTAAATAAGGCTCAAACTCTTTCTCTCCCTGCTCCCTGCTCCCTGCTCCCTGCTCCCTGCTCCCTGCCTTATTCCAACAATAATTATTTACGCCGACCTACTTAGTGGCACTATCCGACCCGTTTCTATCTCTTTTGTGCATAAGTTAGTTTCACTCTCCACTATTAACAATCAGAAGGAACGCAAACAAGCTAAACCTTTGGCTCAACTTAATAGATGGGTGTTATCTCAGCTATTAACTTGATATCTCTTTTTATCAGTAAACTCTCATTAACTTTGATTATCCACTATGAAACTCAACAAAAATCAACTTGATGTACTTGGTACTTTCCTGGGTGTTGTTGCAGGTGTTTCCACTGTTCTCTCTACCCAAGGAGTCATTGATCAGAAAGTTGGCGGTAGCGTTGGTGGTATTGCTACTGTTTTGCTAGGGGTTGTTGTCCAAAGACCGACCGATGCAGAACCAACTACTCAACAAGTAGAACAGGAAGAAGTCAAACAAACAAAAGTTTAAGCATATTGCGACTGCAACGAAGCACAATGCCCTAACGGGCTATTGGGCAATCAACTATTACTAACTTTATATAAATCAACCAGTTGAAGACATTTGTAGTTACTTAACTGTGATTTGAGGTAAGTTGCAGGTAAAAAAATTTAGGATAAAAAAAGCGATCGCACTTCCTTTTGAGCGATCGCTTTCCAATCATCAATATAGATTCAATCCAAAATCCCTAAACCAATAAACTTTGCATTAAGGGCCTATCTTCCGATATCTTACCCGTCCGCAACCATTCAGCTAGTTCAGCGGGTGCTTTGGCTTGCTTGAGGCGTTCCCGCAGTTTTGGACCTTCGAGAATTTCCTTCTGCAACAAATCCTGTGCAGTCTCCTCCAGTAAGTCGCGGTTTTCTTGCAAAATACTCAAAGCAATGTGGTGAGCATTATCCACTATTTGCTTCACCTCGCGGTCAATTTCTCTTGCCACTTCCGGACTAATTGAACGACGCGGGTTACCGTATCCTTCAAGAAACTGCTGTTGAGGTTTTTCAAATGCCACAGGACCAAGTTTATCACTCATACCGTAGAGGGTAACGCTGCGTTCCGCAAGGTCAGTCGCTTTTTGGATATCATCACTCGCACCTGTGGACACTTTGCCAAAGACGGTTTCTTCTGCGGAACGTCCACCCAAGAGGGTTGCAATCCGACCACGAATTTCATCTTCTATCATCAAGAAGCGGTCTTCTTCTGGCATTTGAATTGTGTAACCCAAAGCACCAACACCACGAGGGACAACAGAGATTTTCTCGACTTTACCAGCTCCTGGCATCAAAGCGCCGATGATGGCGTGACCAACTTCGTGATAAGCAACTGTCTTTTTCTCGGTTTCGTTGAGAACGCGAGAACGTTTTTCCAAACCTGCAACAACACGCTCAATGGCTTCGTTAAAATCAGCCGTCGTCACTGCTTGTTGATTTTGCCGTGCAGCAAGGAGTGCTGCTTCGTTGACAAGGTTCGCTAAATCTGCGCCAGCAAACCCAGGTGTTCTAATGGCGATCGTTGCTAAGTCCACATCATCAGCCAATTTGACATTTCTGGCATGAACTTTGAGAATCGCTTCACGACCAATTTTATCTGGACGATCTACGACCACTTGACGGTCAAAACGACCAGGACGACGCAGTGCTTGATCTAGAATTTCCGGACGGTTGGTAGCGGCGATGATGATGACTCCAGTATTGGCATCAAAGCCGTCCATTTCGGTGAGTAACTGGTTGAGGGTTTGTTCGCGTTCATCGTTACCACCCATCATTGAACCACTACCGCGAGATTTACCCAGTGCGTCCAATTCATCAATAAAGACAATGCAGGGGGCTTGTTGTTTTGCTTGCTCGAATAAGTCGCGGACTCGTGCAGCACCAACACCAACAAACAGTTCGATAAATTCAGAACCAGAAATACTGAAGAAAGGGACAGCAGCTTCACCAGCAATTGCTTTGGCGAGGAGTGTTTTACCAGTTCCTGGAGGTCCTACCAACAACACACCTTTAGGTATTTTCGCTCCTAATTTGGTGTATTTATCAGCATTTTTGAGAAAGTCAACAATCTCTTCCAGTTCGGCTTTCGCTTCATCTACACCAGCAACATCAAGAAATTTTACACCAGTGCTACCTTCAGAGTAGATGCGAGCCTTACTTTTACCCACTGTCAGTGCAGCGGGACCACCACCACCTCGATTGAGGAAAAAGCCCCAAATAGCAATGAAAATTAATGGTGGTGCAACCCAGCTTAAAAGAGTGCCAATCCAACCATTTTGGTCTGGTAGTGGTGCGGCAAACTCTACCTTATTGTCGCGGAGAATTTTAGGTAAATCCAAGTCGATCGCCACTGGTGTTGTTGCAAAGACTTGTTCTGTAGGTTTACCATCTGGGGTTTGAGTTTTAATCCCATACTCAATGCGATCGCCCCCCACAATCGCTCGATCTACTTTACCTGCTTGTACCTGAGCAATAAAATCGCTATAAGGAACTTGCGGTAATTTAGGACCAAAAAAGCTAGGAACAATTAAGTTCAGCAGAAAAAGAAGGGTCAATAGAACGAGTAAGCTACCACCAAACTGACGTATGTTTGGTGGTTTGATTTGACGTTTTTTCTTATTATTAGTTTCAACTGGCATTTGTTGATTTACCCTCCAATAATTTATTTTCTATTCGTCATTATTTGTTCTTTATTTATAGAAATAGCAAATAACTACCTCACGTTAATAAAAGAGCGAATAAACCACACAAAGCGATACCATCAAATACCCTTGCACCACCAATACTCAGAACACCCGAACTCATTGCTTGAATGTCTTTAAGATGCAGTAAGTCAGCACCAATCAAGGTTCCAAGAATGCCACCAGCAAAAGCAACGGGAGCGGCATGGTTTGCTGCAATTAACATTGCAGACAAAGCAGCAGTCAAAGGAGCCAGCAACGGATTCATTTGTATGCCAATTCCAGGGACAACACGCGCTGCATAATAGCTAACAGCTGTTACAATAGCTGTTACTGATAAAATAGCGAGAGCGTTTCCTTGTGTAAATTGATAAAGTGCTAACAACACAGGGATCAAGCCTCCCCCCACATTCAGAGCTATCACAGTATAACGTTGTACTTTCCCAAGGGGTATACCCCAATATTCCCTTATCCACAAAGAAGCAAGGTCATTTGCCACTGTTACAGAGGATTCAGTGCGGTACACAGGGATATTTATGGTACTTGTCAATATCACTAGCGTAAATAATAAAGTTGCGATAGATGGGGAAAACCCTAATTTTGCAATTGCAATTTCCACCACATCTACTGCTACAGCAAACCAAAAAAAAGGTAGCAGCAGTAATAACACCAAAAATAGCAGCAGCGACACTGGCAAGTAAATCATGGCGGTTTACAATGCAGAGTGTTGTCTGTTGCTCTGCTTGAATTTATTTTAAAGAATGAGACATCTTTTTCTATTTCGTGTCTCCCCCCCCAGATTAATGTGAATTGCCGTACTTGTTATGCAAAATCAGCTTGGATTTGTTTTCAAAGTGTTTATTCTCTCGGCTGGACTCTCAGGCTTGATTAAGTATATTCTTCCGAATTTATATATTCGGGCGACAGCAACCAACGCCCTCGTAATCGTTTTTTTGCCAACCGTCATTCTGACAAGTGTTTTCTTATGGCGACTCCAACGACAGCAAAATTAACAAAAAACCTCTAGGCGGGAACTGCTAAAATTAGCTAACCTAACTGCAGCAAGAAAAAGTAGCAGTTGTCAATCGGCAGGAGTCAGGTAGTGAATCTAGGTCAATGGATAGGTTTAATCGCCTTAGTTATTTCTTTATATATTCTGTGGCAGATTCGCGAAGTCCTGTTGCTGATGTTTGCTGCAGTTGTCTTAGCAACTACCCTAAATCGACTGGCTAGAAGGTTCCAACGCTCTGGAATGAAGCGTGGAATTGCGGTTTTGTTATCAGTAGCCATTTTTCTAGGCTTGATTGTACTCTTCTTCTTCGTGGTTGTACCGCCTTTTGCAAAGGAGTTTCAAGACTTAACCTATCAAGTACCCAAGGGTTTGAATCGTTTTAATGGCTGGTTTGACGAATTCAGATCTCGCATTCCTGACGAAATCATTCCGTATATACCTGATATCAACAGCCTGACTCAACAAGCACAACCATTTATCAATCGAGCAGTGGGAAACTCCTTCGCCTTTGTATCCAGCTCTTTGGAAGTTGTTCTTAAGATTTTGTTGGTGCTAGTTTTGACAGGGATGTTATTAGCCAACCCCCAAGCTTACCGCAAAGTATTTGTACGCGTGTTCCCCTCATTTTATCGGCGGCGGGTGGATGGAATTTTAGATAAATGCGAAGTGTCATTGGAAGGATGGGTAACCGGCGCTTTAATTGCTATGAGTGTTGTGGGACTGATGAGCTTAATTGGCTTATCAATTTTGCGCGTGCGTTCAGCACTGGCTTTGGGAGTTTTAGCAGGATTTTTGAACTTAATTCCTAATCTAGGTCCGACAATGAGTGTTGTACCAGCAATGGCGATCGCACTTTTGGATAGTCCCTGGAAAGCCCTGGCAGTACTAGCTCTCTACTTTGTTATCCAGCAAGCTGAGGGCAATTTCATTACGCCAATTGTTATGGCGCATCAAGTGTCGCTGTTACCAGCTGTTACCTTAATTGCTCAGTTGTTTTTTGTCACATTCTTTGGTTTTTTAGGCTTGTTTCTTGCACTACCTCTGACTGTTGTGGCTAAGATTTGGGTGCAAGAAGTATTGATTAAAGATGTTTTGGATCAATGGGATGATAAATCTGATAGAGAAACTGAGTTTGTGCTTGTTTGTGATGAGCAACAAACAGAGAAATCTGCTGAAAATTTGGAAGATGACGAGGATTCGCCAATTAGTCAGTAGTTAGATATTGTTCTGTTCATTGACACTCCCCACCCCAATACAGTTCGGATAAGATCCCCCCGCCTGCGGCGACCCCCTTAAAAAGGGGGTAAATGGATAAAACATACTTTAGACTGTCACAATTTGAGCTTTTGTCATGCTGTAGACGCTTTGCGGCTTCCTGCAGGGTAGCGTAACGCAGTGTAGACGCGGAGCGGCTTCCCGCAGGGTAGCGAAGCATCTGGATTCTTCGCTTCGCTCAGAATGACAGTTAAAAAGCGCAGTTTCTGCCCGTGTGGAGTATAGCCCCCCTTTTTAAGGGGGGTTGGGGGGATCTCCCGACAGTCACGCAAGTGGCGTGGGTTGGGGGATCTCCTTTGAGATAAGCTCCTTAACCGAACCGTATTCCTCCCCACCCCTGGTATGACTTTCGCTCTCATTCCAAGAAGTCTACTGGATGAACCATCAATCATGTCCGCTCAACTACGCAACCCTGTAAAACTTCAAATTGATGGCTGAATTTGCTAGACAAGCTTTGCTTTGAGGTGATAAGATATAAATCCTAATGTCCTTATAGGGTGACTAGCTCAACGGTAGAGCAGTGGACTCTTAATCCATTGGTTGCGGGTTCAAATCCCTCGTCACCCACTTTTTGAATCCAGGTGTACATTAACTAATTGTTTGTCACTGTTAACAGATTGATGTCACTTTTAACAAGTTAGTGTCACTGTTAACAGATTGACTGACAAAAACTGTATAAATCGCTGTAAGCAAGATTAGTCTCTACTAGCTTATGCCTAAGCAAAGCTTTTTGAGTTGATGGCTTTTAAGAAGCTACAACCAATGGATTAAGAGTCCTTTCAACCCAACTTTAATTTTGTAGAAGTATTTCAACACCCATCAATATCGGACACGAGACGGCTTTCATGTCGCTTTCAACCCGCCTCAAGCGTCGAGGGGCGTTGAAACATAAAAACTTACCTTTGTACCCTCGATGGCTAGACTTTCAACCCACCTCAAGCTAGGAGGGGCGTTGAAACTGCGTCTAGCTCTGCAAGGCGTAGCATTTCTTTTAGCTTTCAACCCACCTCAAGCTAGGAGGGGCGTTGAAACATACATCTTTAAGAAAATATGACCCAAATGCATTGGCTTTCAACCCACCTCAAGCTAGGAGGGGCGTTGAAACGGTGTCATCTATTATTTAATGGTGTATCCGAAAAACTTTCAACCCACCTCAAGCTAGGAGGGGCGTTGAAACCCCGCGCCTAAAACCCTTTATTTATCAAGACTTCTAGAAGCACTTTTGGCAAACCAACCAAAATCACTGGCTATTTGAAACTTAAAAAAGTAAATTAAGTTACAGATGACAACCTAGAAACCTTGCTAACAAACAGATTTGAAGATTTGGCAGCAACCCCAGGAAAATTAACCCCGCTTTCACTTGCCAAAAAATAATTAAGGTGGGTTCCTCCTTGGTCGGAGGTGATTCGGTAGCCACCACTGCGGTAAACCCGCACCTCTATTACTGGGGGCGCACCTTATTCCTATCCACAAGGGACAGCAGCATCAAGGTGGGCAGCTACCAGGGTCAGAAAGCAAAACTGTTTGACAACAGTCAAACTAACCCACATTTACACAGTACAGAGGCTTGTAACAAGCATGAACTGCGGCGCTATTACTAACTCTTATTTTATTTTCAAGGTTCGGTATTTTGTCAATCAGGTTTTTTGACGGGAATGGTAAGCACAGATCGCTAATTCTTTCGCTTTCTGGTGTGGGCTACCTCGAATCGGCTGTTTTGACTCTTCTATCACAATTCCAGCTTTAGCAGCTGACGAGCGAATATTTGCAATTAATCTGCCGTAGCTCCACTGATGGACGCTAACTCGGTACTGTTTGGCATACTTTTGTTGAACTTCTATTAAATCTGATTTTTGTTCGGCTTTGGCTTGAATCTCACTCTGAACTTGCTCGCGCATATCGCCCAACTTGGGGAGAACGATACTTCCAGCAGAGTAAGTTTGGGCGATCGCTACAATCTCCTTCGTTAATAATCTGTCTATATACTGCCCTAACTCCGATTCTCCAAACTGATTTGGTGCAGCCAGGGTTTGAGCTATTTGGCGTTGGTGGGATAATAAATGTTTTTGTTGTCGCTGTCTATTTAGCAGTTTGTAGTTATCACCAAGTAGTTGTTTGATGCTGCGGTAGGTGATAACTTTACCTGTAGTAGCATCAACCACTGTTACTGTTGCAGGCTTTTCTAAACCAAGGCTAACACCAACAAGAATATGAGATTTCCCTTTATATATAGGCTTGCTGGGGCGAGGGAAAGGGTTATTAATTCTGTCTAGGGTAGAGTTTTTCCGTTTTATATGAGCTTGCTGTTTATCGTTGAGTTCGCCTTTGGCTTTGGTATTGGTGATAGTTTTAGCGATTTCTTCGGCTTTCTCTTCTCTAACTTGGTTTGTTCCTTGAGTTGTCCACAGGCGAGTATCTACACAACAGTACAGTGTTAAGTGGTTAACGTTCCACTCGTCGCCTTTGCCTTGTTCTTCTTGCCAAGCAATCCGCCCACTACGCAGGGTGAACAAGGCAGTCGAGTGTTGATTTTTACTGTTTTTCTTAATTTCTTGGTCTTCTAAAAAGCGTTGAAACCAGTCAAGTTGGCGAGAATCACAATAAACTTGAAAGCTATGTTCACTCAGTCCGTTGAATTTTACACAGATGCGCCCAAACTGGTTTTTAAACCAAGTCATGTCTTCGTTGGTTTCGTAAGCCACTGGGAAAGGCACTTTACTAGATTTTCTTAAAAGACTGTCTTGCCAAGATTTCGCCTCTATTTGACTTTCAGGAACATTATGAGTGACAAGCAAAAGAGTGTCTAACCATTTGGCATCTGTTAAATCTCGACCTTTGGGAATTCGTGCTTCTAGCTGTTCTGTGAGGCGTTGGATTTGTATTTCTAATTTACGGCGACGTTGGGCAAATTTTTGGGGCTCTTCTTCTTTTTTGCTAAGTTTGCAGCCATTTTTGAGTAAATAGCTGATGGCGCAACGAGTCAGTAAGTCGTCTGTGTCGCTGTAAACCGCAAATAAGTTTTTTGATAAACTACGTTCGCTATCTGAATTTTTTGATTTTTTAGTTTTTTGAGGTTTTTTTACTTTGGCTGGTTGTGGTTCAACTGTATCAGACTGGGGGGTTAATTGAGCCAGTATTTCAGCAGCTTTGGTGCGAAGAACATCCAACAGGACTCCACTGTGTTCTAACAATTCAGCATCACTATTGAGCATTTCTAACCAGCGAATTTTGCCGTCCAGTTGGGACTGAACACGCTTCATCAATGCAAACCATGATTTATAGATGTAGTTCACCAATGCAGTTGCACTTGTGTAAAACCTTGCGGGTTGTCCAATAAAGCGAGGGTCAGTTTTTAAAATCTGGCAGAGTTCTTTGACAATACTTGTGGGGTGTTTACCTTTTTGTCGCCAAGTTTCAAACTCTGGGTGTTGAGCCACCTTAAGCAACAGTTCGTTAATCAGTGGTGTGTTTTTCTCTGCCATCAGCTTCCATAGCTGTTGGCGGGTAGATTCATTTGCTACTAAACGACACTGAATAGTAATCTGGCTCATTGCTTTTAAACATAGTTGTCCAATACTAACACAATTGTATTATAACAGTTTTCTGTAAAATAGTTTTTTATGCAAGAGACATTTTTTACTAGCAAGGAAGCGGCTCAAATTACAGGTTGTACCCTTCGCCAGATACAGTATTGGCGAGAGAAGGGGATTGTTGTGCCTATAATTAGTGATACAGGGACTGGACGCAGTATTTATTACTCAAGGTCTAATTTGGTAGAACTGGCAGCAATGGTATATTGGCTGTCTGTGGGGATAAGCTTTGACATAGCGTGTGAAACTCTCAAAAAGCTGAAAGACCAAGAGCCAGAGTTGTTTAATTCAGGTAATGGCAAGCGTTTTATGTTGTTGTTGGAAGCACATGAGCGATCGCCATTAGGCGTGCCGAAGGTATCGCTTAAACTTATGGAGTTTGATCGAGAAAAGGCGATCGCATCTTTAGATGAAGGTCAGCCTGTGATTCCAGTGTGGTTAGATCAGATTTATCAGCAACTACAGCAAAAATTAAAAGCTTAAAGGAGTTAGGAAGATATAGATGGTTGAACGTAATGGTAATGGGGATAAGTCCCTGGAAAGCTGGATTTGGGATGCAGCTTGTAGTATTCGCGGGGCGCAGGAAGCAGCGAAATATAAGGATTTTATTCTGCCGTTGATTTTTACCAAACGACTTTGTGATGTATTCGATGATGAACTAAATCGGATTGCTGAGAAGGTAGGTTCTCGTGCCAAGGCGTTTAAGTTGGTGGGAATGGATCATAATTTAGTGCGGTTTTATTTGCCACTGCAACCACAGAATCCTGATGATCCGGTTTGGTCGTTGATTCGCAAGCTTTCGGACAAGATTGGGGAGAAGTTAACGGATTATTTACGGGAAATTGCTAAGGCTAATCCTTTATTGAATGGGATTATAAATCGCATTGATTTTAATGCCACAACTCACGGACAGCGTGATCTTGATGACGATCGCCTGTCGAACCTGATTGAAAAAATCTCACAGAAGCGTCTGGGGTTAAAAGATGTAGAGCCGGATGTCATTGGACGCAGTTATGAGTATTTGATTCGCAAGTTTGCCGAAGGTTCGGGACAGTCAGCAGGGGAGTTTTACACTCCCAAGGAAGTGGGGCTAATCATGGCGAAGATTATGCAACCAGAGCCAGGGATGGCGATTTATGACCCCTGTTGCGGTTCGGCGGGTTTGTTGATTAAGTGTCAGTTGGTATTGCAAGAATCCCAAGGATCAACAGAAAAGTTTGCGCCGTTGCAACTGTATGGGCAGGAATACACGGGAAATACTTGGGCAATGGCAAACATGAACATGATTATCCATGATATGGAGGGGAAAATCGAAATTGGGGATACGTTTCGCCATCCCAAATTCATGCAAGCGGGGAAATTAGCTCAGTTTGAGCGAGTGGTGGCTAATCCCATGTGGAATCAGGACTGGTTTTTTGAGTCAGATTATGATGGGGATGAGTTGGGGCGTTTTCCCAAGGGAGCAGGTTTTCCAGGGAAACAGTCAGCTGATTGGGGTTGGGTGCAGCATATTTCGGCATCTTTAGATAAAACCGCAAAGGCGGCGATTGTTTTAGATACGGGTGCAGCGTCACGGGGTTCTGGTAATGTCAAGAACAATAAGGAGAAGGATGTACGGCGTTGGTTTGTCGAGCAGGATTTGATTGAAGGGGTGATATATTTACCACAAAACCTGTTTTACAACACTTCTGCGCCAGGGATTCTTTTGTTTTTGAATAAAGCGAAACCCAAAGAACGACAAGGTAAGCTATTTTTGATCAATGCGAGTTTGGTATTTGCCAAGGGTGATCCGAAAAACTACATTCCTGATGAGGGGATTGAGCGCATTGCCAGCACGTTTGTAAGTTGGCGGGAGGAAGATAAGTTTAGTTGCATTGTTTCTAAGGATGACATTGCCCGTAATGATTATAATATTTCGCCATCCCGTTATATTCATGTGGCGGAAACTGATGAGTTTCGACCAATTGCCGAAATTTTGGAGGAGTTGGAGGTTTTGGAGAAGGAAACAGAGGCTACTAATGAGGTATTGAGAAAGGTTTTGGAGCGATTTAAGTAGATTATTTTATTTGGGATGAAAAAGCAAGTATCACGTAAAAAAGGAATATTTAGATGAATTTTGCCCCAGTTAAAAATATTCCTAAAGATTGGAATATTGTTGAGTTGCAAACTACTGGTGAGGTTATATATGGTATTCAAGCATCAGTAGCCAATAATACCAAACCTATTGGCACAAAGATAATTACCAACAAAAATCTTTCTATTGATGGAAAATTGATTTTTGAAAAGCAAAGTTATTTTGAAATCAAAACAGCAAGCCATCGCAGAACTTTATTAAAGAAAGGCGATATTCTTTTTAATTGGCGTAGCGGAAGTCAGGATCATGTAGGTAAGACTGCATATTTTGATATAGATGGCGAATATATACATTCATCATTTATTCTTAGAATACGTCCTAATACAAGTATTATTAATGGCAAATTTCTTTATTACTATTTATATTGGTTGCGTGAATCTAAATACTTTATAAAAGTTCATAGCTACGCTATTAATGCCAAATTTAATAAAAGTGCTGTAAATTCACTACCTACGATCCTCCCCATTCTAGAAGAACAGCGAAAAATGGCGGTAGTGTTGTCGATGGTGCAGGATGCGATCGCACAACAAGAGCAACTCATCACCCTCACCACTGAACTGAAAAAAGCCCTCATGCAGAAACTATTCGCAGAGGGAACTCGTGGCGAACCGCAAAAAATGACAGAAATTGGTCTTATTCCTGAAAGTTGGGATTTAGTACCCTGCTCTGAGCTTTGTAAAACAATTACTGTGGGTGTAGTAGTCAAACCAGCAAGTTACTATGTAGAATCTGGCATCCCTGCATTTCGTTCTTTGAATGTTAGAGAAGACCAATTAGTTACTGAGAATTTAGTCTATTTTTCCCCAGAAGATAATGATGGAAAACTTGCAAAATCTAAAGTTTACGCTGGTGATGTATTAATTGTTAGAACAGGCTACCCTGGTACATCTTGCGTCGTTCCTGAACAATATGAAGGCTCAAATTGTATTGATATTGTTATTGCTCGTCCTAAAAATACTATTTCTAGTAAGTTTTTAAGCCGCTTTTTTAATTCTCCAGCAGGTAAATTACAAGCTTTCTCAGCTAAACATGGACTTGCTCAACAACACTTAAATGTTGGTGCTGTTAAAAATGTTCTTGTTCCAATTCCTCCCAGTTTAGATGAGCAAAATGGAATCGGGATAATTTTAGAAACTATTGATAACAAGCTAAATTTTTATAAATATAAAAAATCCTTATTTGCGGATATATTTCGTACTCTTATTCACCAACTCATGACCGCCCAAATCCGAGTTGATGACCTTAAGATTTCCGCCCTCAACCTCGAACTACAGGGAGGAGATGAATAACAATGCTCAGCTTTGATGATCTCTGGGAAGTCCTTATTACTGAAGATGAAAGCGTAAAAATAGAAGTAAAAAAAGGCTCAGAAGTTGGTAAAAGTTGCTGGGAAACCATTAGTGCATTTTCTAATGAACCCAGTCTAGGAGGGGGTTATCTTCTACTGGGTGTCAAATCACCAGAAGAAAGTAATACCAACAATTATGAAATTGAAGGAATAGCAGATTCCGACAAAATACAACGAGACTTAGCCACCCAATGCAGAGAAAACTTTAACATCACTATTCGTCCCCATATAGAAACTGCTACCAAAGACGGAAAAACCGTAATTGTTGCTTTTATTCCCGAAGTCCAACCTTCAGAAAAACCCGTCTTTATCACCAGCAGAGGACTTCCTAAAGGTGCATTTAGACGCATTGCTTCAACCGATCAAAAATGCATGGAAAGAGATATTGAACTGTTTTATAAAGAACGTAACGCCCAAACCTACGACACTACAACTATCCCAGATGCTACCCTCGATGATTTAGACCCAGAAGCGATCGCCGCTTACCGTAGAGAAAGACAGCAATTAAACCCCAACGCCAGCGAATTAAATTACGATGACCAGAAGCTACTTTTTGCCCTAAATGCGATCGCCAGACACCCCACCCAAAAAGAAGAATATTGCCTCACCTTCGCCGGATTAATCTTATTCGGAAATGCGATCGCCCTGCGGCGTTATTTCCCCATGCACCGTATCGACTACATCCTTGTAGAAGGTAAAGAGTGGGTTTCAGATCCCGATAAGCGTTATCAAAGTATCGAAATCCGTGAACCGCTACTACTAGCCATTCCCAAATTAATCACCCTCGTTCTTAACGATCTGCCCAAAGCCTTCGGACTGGCAGAAAACGGGATTCACCGTAGAGAAACCCCTCTCATTCCCCGTAAAGTTATCCGAGAAGCAATTGTTAACGCTGTAATGCACCGTAACTATCGAGAACGGAGTCCTGTCCAGATTATCCGCTTCTGTGATCGTTTAGAAATTCGTAATCCTGGTTATTCTCTCAAACCCACAGATGAATTTGACCAACCAGGATCAAAAACTCGTAACGAAAAAATTGCCGCAGTTCTCCATGAAGTAAATTTTGCAGAAACAAAAGGATCTGGAGGGAGGGTTATGTTGGAGAAAATGCTGGAAGCCAACTTGACCCTACCTTTATTTGTTTCCAATCGAGATAGAGATTATTTTCACGTTACCCTTTTTACCCATCATCTCCTTGACGGAGATGATATTGAATGGCTGACACAATTCAAAAACTATGGATTAAGTAATGATCAAGCCAAAGCACTCGTCGTCTTGAGACAAGTGGGAATGATTAATAATTTAATTTACCGTGTCACCAATGATGTTGATACTCTCACCGCCAGTCAACACCTCAGACGCTTACGGGATACTGGACTTCTAGAACAACAAGGCAAAGGATCAGCCACTTGCTACACCCTTAACCCTGAGTTTCAACCAAAAGAACAATTAGAGGTAGATACGTCTAATCTGGACAGTAAAACTACCAATAACCTATCTGGACAGTTCCCGAACCCTAATCTGGACAGTAGTACACTTCAAGCGGACAGCTTATCTGGACAGTTCCCGAACCCTAATCTGGACAGTAGTACACTTCAAGCGGACAGCTTATCTGGACAGTTCCCGAACCCTAATCTGGACAGTAGTACACTTCAAGCGGACAGCTTATCTGGACAGTTCCCGAACCCTAATCTGGACAGTAGTACACCTCAACCTCAACAGCTTACTCTTGAATTATTTCCTCCCATCAAAAAAGAATCCTTGGAAGAGCGATTAGCGAACATAGGTAAACAAACCGAACCAGAGGAAATCAAAACTTTAATCCTTGAGTTGTGTCAAATAAAACCTCGCTCATCCAGTGAATTAGAATCTTTATTGAAACGAAAGCGAAAATCTTTATTACACCAATGTCTAAAACCTTTAATTGATAAGGGTTTGCTTGAATATACAAATCCTGAAAAACTGAATGATCCTTATCAAACTTACCGCACTACTCAAAAATAAATTATACTTTTATCCCAATTATGCCGAAGCCAGGGGAACACAAAACCGTTCAAAGCCGTATTATTGCTTACGCCCAAGAAATCGGCTGGAAATTTGTATCTCGTGAGGAAGCGGAAACTAGAAGAGGCTTTAATAACCACAGTGGCAAAATTCAAGAAAAAGCCGCCCAAGCTTCCATCTATTTTAATGATATTCTCTATCAAAAAGTCCGCCAATTTAACCCCAAGTACAGCGAAGCCCAAGGGGTACTTATCGCCCTACTAAGTAACCTACCTACCGACATCTATGGAAATCGAGACTTCCTCACCTATCTCCGTAACCAAGGCAAATATTTCTACGCTGCTGAAAATCGCGAACTTGACCTAAAACTAATTGAATATGACGATCCTACCCTAACCGCAAATACCTACGAAGTCACCGAAGAATACTATATTCATAACGGCAAATACGGCACACGAGAAGATGTAGTTTTTTTGATCAACGGTATTCCTATCCTGGTCATCGAATGCAAAAACGCTACTAAAGACGAAGCCATAGCTTTAGGTATTGACCAAATCCGCCGCTACCACATTGAAACCCCAGAGTTATTTGTTCCCCAGATGATTTTTACTGCCACCGAAGCCATTGGCTTTTCTTATGGGGTGACATGGAATACTGTGCGGCGCAACATCTTTAACTGGAAAGCAGAACAAATCGGTCAACTAGAAGCAAAAATTAAGAGTTTTTGTCAACCTGACTATATTCTCAAACTCCTGCAAAATTATATTCTCTTTGCAGAAAAAGAAGAAACTCTGCAAAAATTTATTCTGCGTCAACACCAAAGCACCGCCATTGAGAACGTCATTCAACGCTGTCACGATCCTGAACACACCAAAGGACTTGTCTGGCATACCCAAGGCAGTGGTAAAACCTTCACCATGATTAAAACGGCGGAAATGCTCTTTAAATCCCCACAGAGCGATAAGCCGACAATTCTGCTGATGATTGACCGCAACGAACTAGAAGATCAAATGCTCAGAAACCTGATTAACTTGGGGCTGAATAACGTTCAACACGCTGATCGCATTACCACCCTAAATCAACTATTAAAAGATGATTATCGGGGCATCATCATTACCATGATCCATAAATTCCGCGATCTGCCCGTCAACATTAACCTGAGAAAAAATATTTATATTTTGATTGACGAAGCACACCGCACCACGGGGGGTGATTTAGGAACATTCTTGATGGCAGGACTACCTAATGCCACTTTTATTGGCTTTACTGGCACACCCGTAGATAAAACTAGCTACGGTAAAGGCACATTTAAAACCTTCGGTACAGATGACGAACAGGGCTATCTGCATAAATACTCTATTGCCGAAAGTATCGAAGACGGAACAACACTACCCCTATACTACAACGTTGCCCCCAACAAGATGCTTGTGCCAAGTGAACTCATGGAAAAGGAATTTCTCAACTTGGCAGAAACGGAAGGCATTAACGATATTGCCGAATTAAATAGAATTTTAGATCGTGCCGTCAATTTAAAAAACTTCCTCAAAGCTGATCAACGAGTGGATCAAGTAGCGAAATATGTCGCCAACCATTACACCCAAAACGTTGAACCACTTGGCTATAAAGCCTTTTTAGTTGCTGTTGACCGTCCTGCCTGCGCTAAATATAAACAAGCCTTAGATAAATATTTGCCTCCCGAATATTCCGCAGTTGTTTATACCGGAAACAATAACGATAGCCAAGAACTCAAAGCCTACCACATCGACGACAAAACCGAGAAACAAATCCGTAAAAACTTCGTTAAATTTGGGGAATATCCGAAAATTCTGATTGTTACTGAGAAACTGCTAACAGGTTTTGATGCTCCCCTGCTTTATGCCATGTATCTCGATAAACCCATGCGAGATCATACATTGTTACAGGCGATCGCTCGTGTCAATCGCCCCTACGAAAGCGAAGCCCAGGAGATGATGAAACCACATGGCTTTGTGCTAGATTTTGTGGGCATTTTCGACAAACTGGAAAAAGCCCTTGCCTTTGACAGCGAAGAAATCAACGCTATTATCAAAGATTTGAACCTGCTCAAAACCTTATTTAAAAACAAAATGGAGCAGCAAACCCCAATTTATTTGAGCTTGATTCAGCACAATTTTAACGATAAAGATGTAGATGATGTCATTGAGCATTTTCGAGATCAAGAACGCAGAAAAGCCTTTTTCAAAGCCTATAAAGACTTAGAAATGCTTTATGAAATTATCTCACCTGATGCTTTCCTTCGCCTTTACATGGATGACTATGCTACCCTTTCCTCTATCTATGAAGTAATCCGCAAAGCCTACAGTAAAAGAGTTTATGTCGATAAAGCGTTGCAGCGCAAGACGGATGAACTCGTACAAAAACATATTGGCACAACTGCGATCGCATCTGTAACAGATTTCGTTGAAATCAATGCTCAAACCCTGGAAGCCATCAAAAATAAGCAGGGGGGAAAAACCACCAAAGTCATCAACCTCATCAAAAGTATCGAAAAAACTGCCGAAGAAAACCCCGATGACCCTTTTATGATTGCAATGGCGGAACGAGCCAAAACCATTCAAGAAAATTTTGAAAACCGCCAGACTAATACCCAAGAATCTTTAGAGACATTGCTTGAAGAAATTAACCAAAATGAACAGCGCAAGAAAGAACAGGCAAGAAGGGGCTTTGATAGTTTAACGTTTTTTGTCTTTCAAACCTTACAGGATGCAGGCATTAATAATCCTGAAGCCGTGAGTAATCAGATAAAACAAGCTTTCATCGAGTATCCCAATTGGCGAACCAGTGAGGCAGAATTAAGAGAGTTGCGCAAAGAAGTCACTTTCGCAATTTTTGCTGAAATCGATGATTTAAATCAAGTGACAGCAGTTGTTGATAAACTATTTACACTGTTGAGTAAAGCCTATGACCTCTGAAGACAAAGTAACCTTCAAAGCAAGAGTCTGGCAGTGGGCAAAAAAACTAGATGTTAAAGTCCAGTCAATTATGTTGCGGTCTATGCAAAACAAGTGGGCATCCTGCTCATCTTCGGGACGCTTAACTTTCGACACATCAGTATTAGAGTTACCGATTCACCTTCAAGACTACGCGATCGTCCATGAGTTATTGCACCTTCAAGTTCCCAATCATGGGAGACTATGGCAATGTTTGATGCAGGCTTACTTGGGTGATTATGAATCTTCGGAACAAGAATTAAAAAAAATTACCAGCAAGCAGCAGAAAAAGACTTGTAAATAATAAAAACTATAATTCAAAACAGACCGAAGCCATTGAAATGGCTATCTTTGTATAATTTTTTGCCACTTCAGCATCTCCCCAAACGGTAGAAAACAACGTTGACACCATCCATCCACCCACAACGCCGGAACTTTAAACCTTGCCCCACAGTTTGGACATTCTGACAGTAGCCCTAACTGGTGGCTCGCGCACCCCCGCGTCACTTTAAACTGCCACTCAATCCGGTGACAAGGTGACTGGACATAACAAGCCCCACACAACCGAATTGGTTCAAGATTCATCCCCACTCCAGCAGGTGGCAACATCTGCTCTAACCTATCGGCATTAACCCCCACCACAGTAGCTAACGCCTCCAACTGCTGACGACTAGGAGGGGGATTAAAGCGAAACTTTTCCCATCGGGCGATCGCTCCCCCAAGTCCCGCCGCTTTACCTAACCCAGTGGGTGTTAATTCATTTGCTCGTCGAAACCTTCCCAAAAAATGACTCAAACTTTCCCCTTCCAATGGTTCAACTTGAAACAACCAGGGTTTAATATCTTCCGCTTCCATCACTTATATTCAGTAGCAACTTCCTTCAAAGTTTCTAAGTCAATCTTTTGTAATCCGTTTTTCAAAGCCCGAATCGCAGACTCTCGCAAAATCATATCCATCAAACCGATATAGCCACCCGTCGCTTCTCCCAAAGTCTTCAACATTGTCTTACTCGAAAGATTAGAAGCAACTGGTAACTTTAAAATTTGCTTCTCCCAAATATCCACCGTCCGCTTAAAATCTTCCCCCGACATTTTCCCAAAACGGTGACAAGAGCGAAAACGGTTGTAAACCTGCTCATCCCGCTTAATCACAGCGTCTAATCGGTCAGTACCAACCAAAATCACCGCTATTTCCAACTTGTCAAAAATATCACGCACTTCCGCAAAAGTTTTCGGTTTGAAACGGTCGGCTTCATCAATAATCAACATTTCAACCCCACAACCTTTAAGAACACGCAGCGTTCTATCCCGAATTTCCGCTACTGTTCCTTTAGTTACTTGGTACTTCAAATGTTCCATAATTACCCCAAACAACTCCTTAGCGCCGCACTCTTGGGGAATTTGGATATAAGCCACAGGTACAGTTGGTGGTTTTCCAGCTGACTGAAGAGGTTTATTTCTTAACCTATAGGCATCACAACCCATAGTTTTACCAGTTCTTGACTCACCTACAACACGCCCAGACTGACGTGATTGGCGCTTTCCTTCCAACCAGTCATGAAGAATTTGTACTTGTTCAAGTGGGACAAAACCCTTACGATTTAATCGTTGAATCTCCGCTTGCAATTTCTCACTATTAATAGGAATATCACCCAATTGTTTGGCGACTGCTTGAGCTTGTTTTGAAGTCATTTTTACCACCCGTAATCATCACGCATTTGTTCGTAATCAAATACTTCTGGCATCTCTGGTTCAGGTTCGCTGTCAATAGATGCCACCATCTCTGGTTCCTCTGGCTCAACTCTTATCGTTTGTTTAGCTTTTTTGACTTCAGCCTGTTCTACTTTTTGACGCTCTTTTTTGGTTTTCTTTGGTGTAGAAAAAGTTTCCCGTTCCCGAACTTCTGCCAAAATCGAGCGATTGCTCACAGCCTTACCCGCTTCCCGTACTTTACGACTGCTAGCTTTTGCCTCGTCTAATGAGAGTTCCTCTGTCTGCAAATCTTGAGCATAAGCACGGGCAAGAAATACTTCCTTATCCCCTTGTGTGCGATAAACCAAAATCGTTGTGATGTCTCTGGGGTCATAGCGCAATACAACACTTTCCCCCGCGTAACCTGCTAAAAGCTCGCCTCGGTACATGAGATTTTCAAGTTGCAGATATCCTCCACGTTGGATTTGTCGCTGTGTTCGCTTCATTAAGCAAATATCCAAATCCCGTTCGCAAAATAAATCCGGCATTGCAATTAACCCAGATTCCCAACGTTGAAATCTTGTCTGGTCGCCCATTCGAGCGTCAAGTCGTTGATTATAGTTATCAACGATGTAACGTACCAAATACTGTTCTAACTGTCGCAATGTCAAACAAGCTTCTTTTTCGGCTGACTCTGGTCGCTGTTGAACGTTTGAACCTGTATATCCGTGCAAGGTTGAGAATAACTCGGTATTGAAGGTTTTAAACGGACGTTCGACACTACCACCTTCAGATGGGCGATCGCGCAAATGACAAACAAACCCCAACTGCACTCCTATTTGCTGCAAATGGTTAGAACGAAAATCTTTACCCCCATCCGTATAAAAGTGTTGCGGTAAACCAGAAGTACCCCATTCTTCATTAAGTGCATATTCTGAACCATATTGCTTGGGCAAAATTGCATGACGCAGCGCTAAAGCCACAACAGTCGAACTTGGTGCATCGTAGCCCAAGTTAATTCCCATAATGCAGCGCGAATAACTATCAATAACCGTTGTTAACCAAGGACGACTAAGAATTTTGCCTGAGCTGTCTACTAATACAACATCAACTAGGGTGTGGTCGCATTGCCAAACTTGATTACTATGTTCTACTTGTAAATCTTTCCCATCACGGGTTTTCACTGATAGCCGCGAACCACGCCAACCAGGAGAGCGAATACTCTTAGCTTGCTCAATTTTATCTATTAACGGTTGCAAAATCCGATAAACCGTCATGTGGGAAGGAGGTTTAATGCCCAGTTCGTCTGCTCTGGCCTTAACTCTAACGGCTACCTGTTGCCGAGTGATTCTTTTACTGCCCTTATTGCCCTCCTTATAGGTCTTCAAAATAAACTCTTGCCAGTTTTCATCGACTCGGTGCTTTCCTTTGTCAGCTCGTTGATTTTGCGCCAGTCCAGCCAAACCCTCCTGTTCCCACCTGTCAACCAGTCGCCTGACTGTGCGTACCGACTTGCCAAGTTTTTCTGCTGCTTGTTGGAGGCGCTGAGTATATGTAGTGCGATCGCTATTTTCTAAAAGACTTTGAATCACCTCCATTTTCAGCAAAGCTTCATCCGACAGTTCATCAACAATAACGTTCGTTTCAGCAAGATTGTTATTAACATCTGCGGAGCTTGCCAAAGTCGTAGAGGTTGTAGAAAATTCTGCTTCCTGCATATAGTGTTTTATCAAAACATAGTTGTATTATACTACTAAATTGACAAATAATTTGTTAAGTTAGAAAAATCATGATTTTTCCATGTTTCTCTTAATTGACAATTAAATTGTGAAACATCTGGTATTTGACATCTAATTTGTGAATGCAGACTGAGAGCGGCGTGACAGCCTTAAATCGCAAAAAACCTGTCATAATCCTTTCGCTGACAGGTTTTTAAGCATTTGATGTCTCTGTGACAATATTTTGTTAAATTGACAAATAATTAGTTAATGTACAGCCGGAGGTGCAAGATCTGAGTGATAACTGATAACTGATTAACATAACTCTACCTAGCTGAGCAAAAATCAAATAAAAATCCTAATACCAAATTTGATTTCTTTTCAAAATTTATCACTTCTTTGCAATACTTAACTTATTCATTAATGAAAAATAGTAAACATAGATTAAAACTAATAAATTTAATAATTATTCGTTAAGCTCATCAGTCAGAATTAAGAGTAAGCTGAAATTAATGAAGCCTAGTTGGAACTTTAGGTAACTAGGCGTAAATAAACTTAAATGTCATTGTCAATTGTCATTCTTTCAGGACTTGTACTATTGACTATTGACTGATGACTAATGGCTAATTCCCAAAGCAACCTGAACAACAAGACGCCATGATGATAGAAAAAATTTTGCTAGCTGTCTCTGGATTGGGTCATGCAGAAGAAATGCTCAAAACTTTGGCAGACGTCCCCTCAATTCAACGGTCAAAAGTTACAGTTTTGCATGTTGTTCCCCACCAATCTTCTGCTGAAGGTATGACAACAAAGTGGGAAGAAGGTGGCAAAATTCTGGCTAATGCAATCCAGTATTTGAACTTAGATCCCAGCAAAGTTTCTTCGATTTTACGGCAAGGTGATCCTAAACGTGTTGTTTGCGAGGTCGCGGACGAAATCGACGCTGACTTGATTATTATGGGTTCACGCGGACTCAAGCGGTTGCAATCGATTTTATCAAACTCCGTCAGTCAGTACGTTTTTCAATTATCTTCTCGCCCCATGTTGCTGGTGAAAGATGACATTTATGTCAAAAAAGTCAAGCGCGTTATGGTGGCAATGGATAACTCTGATGCTGCAAAACGTTGCTTGAATTTGGCTTTATTCTTCCTACGAGATATTAAGGGAGGAGAGTTAATTCTGGCTAATGTTAGCACAGATTTACGCGGCAAAGAATCTCAAAGCACTGAAATTAGTCCAGAAAAAAATCCGATTTTAGCTGCAGCTTATGCAGAAGCTAAAAAATATGGCGTGCCAGCTCGTTGTTTTATCAGCAGTGGTAAACCAGGTGAAGAAATTTGTCGCTTAGCAGAGGAGCGGAACATAGATCTATTATTGCTCGGTTCTCCAGATCGGCGTCCTTCAATTGCCAAGAATTTGGTCGATATAGACCGACTTTTGGGATCTTCTTTATCTGACTATGTTCGAGTTAATGCTACCTGTCCAGTATTATTAGCGCGGACGGCAGGTTAAAGTTACTGCGGTTGATAAACAAAACCCCTACACTTGCTTGTGTGGGGGTTTTCGTCTGATTGAGAAAACAGGTGTTAACTATACTTTTTTCCTGTTAATTAGCCTTGGCGGCTAGCAGTTTGGATGTAAAGAATGAGTAAAAAAACAGCAGGGACTAAAACGAACAAAATGCTCGCCACGAACCCCAAATCATTAACTTGCATGGAAAGAATGCCTCTCAATGATATCCACTGAACAATTTAAGGATATCATTATCTCAGGTTCAAGGAGTTATTTCTTACCTCCTAATTATCACGGTTAAGGCTTTGTTACCACACTAACTGGACCATTAACTAAGGTTTGACAAGCAAGACGACAGTTTTCAGGCTTTTTCTTCAATAATCGATTTTCCGTATCTGTACGGGGTGAAAGATTTTCCATTCCTTCGACAACTTCGACAACGCAGCAGCCACACTGACCGTTGCCTCCACAATTCATCATCTTGCCAAAGACTTTATATATATCTACGTTGTTTTGCATGGCTTTCAGCCGTAGATTCGCACCATTTGCCGCTACGACTTCTTTATTTTCTTTGACGAATGTGATATTTCCCATGCCTGATACCTCTTTTACTGTAAGCCTGAGTGCGAAGCTAAGTTTTGACTTGCTTTAAGAATGATGTATTATCTCTTGTTTTATATTATTACGTAATATTAAGAAATGTCACTTTCCGTAAGATTTATTCCTTTTGATTTGCAGAAACTACAACCACGTGCTTCTAGCACAAAGCATTTCTCTGTCGCAAACAGCCAACCTCTGTTCTACCCGATTCAAAACTACTGTAAAAGTGGGGTAGGCAATGCCCACCCCACTTTATATCTCATATTTTTATGATGGTGAGGACGCGATAATTACGCCCACCGATTTTATCTAAAACCAACCGCTGCTTGCCAAACGAAAGCCAGCAACAAGAAAAACAAAGGGATCAGTGGTAGAACATCTACCAGAGGGTCGAAGATTTGGTAAGCTTCAGGCAATTTTGCTAATAACAATGCTGCTTCCATAATTTTTTAAATCCAACTATCCAACACAGCTTTCAGAATTGACAAGTATCTTAACACGGTTTAGTCCTCTATTAGTCCTGAGTCTTTATCTACTGAACACTCGCCACTTTCTGGAGTCAGCCATTGGGCAAACTCTGTAAGAAATCGGTCTTCTAATATTGCCTTGCGTATTTTTTGAGTAAAGCGAATCAGCTCGGTGATGTTGTGAATACTTAACAAGGTGTAAGCCAAAATTTCTTGCGATCGCACCAAATGAGACAAATACGCACGGCTAAAGTTTTGACAGGTATAGCAAGGGCATGTTTCATCTAAAGGCGTAAAATCTTCACGAAATTTTGCATTCTTTAAGTTCCAGCGATCGCCTTGCACCATCGCTGTACCATGTCTCGCCCAGCGAGTGGGAATCACGCAGTCAAATAAATCTACACCTGAGGCGATCGCAATTGCTATTTCCCGATAAGTCCCGACACCCATCAAGTAACGGGGTTTTTCTGGTGGTAGCAGTGGCGCTGTTGCTTGCACTATTTTTGCAATCAGTTCTGGTGGTTCGCCAACACTCACGCCACCAATAGCATATCCCGGCAAATCTAACTTTCTTAAAGCAATAGCCGCATCAGAGCGCAAATCAAGATATACTCCTCCCTGTACAATCCCAAACAATGCTTGATCACTACGTTGATGCGCCACAATACAACGTTCTAGCCAACGGTAAGTTCGTTGCGTCGCTGCTTCCACATCTTCCCGACTGGCTGGGTAGGGCGGACACTCATCAAACGCCATGATCACATCTGCTCCCAGAATATTCTGAATCTCAATCGAGCGTTCTGGTGTTAAATTAATAATTTGACCATCATGGGGTGAGCGAAACGTGACACCTTCTTCACTGATTTTTCGCATTTCGCTCAAGCTAAAGACCTGAAACCCACCGGAATCAGTCAGAATCGGACCATTCCAGCCCATAAATTTGTGCAGCCCTCCACCTCCAGCCACAATTGCTTCACCTGGTTGGAGGTGCAAATGATAAGTATTGCACAATATCATTTGTGCTCCCGTATCCTGGAGTTGGGCTGGAGTTAAAGTTTTGACATTTGCCAAAGTCCCCACTGGCATAAATCGTGGGGTTTCCACCGGACCATGAGGAGTAAAAAAAACCCCGGCTCTAGCTTTGGTTTGGCTACAGCTGGCAAGATGTTGAAAAGAAAATTTTGCACTCAAGATAGAATTAACCTTTATCAAACGCTCAGCACTCAGCGTCAGCTTTTTAGCTCACTGGTTATCCTAATTTAACTAGGTAGTGAAACCTTTGGGCAAAAACAGAAACGATAACTGAGGAAGCCTCACAATAAATCGGAACTATCGTCATCAAATTCCGCATCCCATTTTGCCGATAGTACCTGCTCCATCATGACTTCTAAGTCGTTGATATTCAAGGAACGCTGTTGGCGCTCTTGAGCGGGTGTCGAGAGGGGAATCAGTCGCAGACACACCCCTTCTTGTACTAGGTCAAAGTAGGTTTCTTTTTCTTTTGACTGTTTGAGTTCCAAGCAATCAAAACTGGAAATATTCAAGTAAAGAGCATGATTTGCGATTAGGGTAGACCGTTGTGGATTGGCAAACACTTCCATAACATCTCCCTCACCCTCACTCTGCAACTGACCTTGGTAAGTGTAGATGTAGCGGACACGACCTAAATCCGACAGCAGTCGCCGCATATCAAGCTTATTCACAACAACGCCTGTGTTGATAATGCACGGAGCTGGTATCTTCGCATTAGGTAGATGATGAGTCATAATCAAACAACTTCAAGAGCGCAGGTGAGATGTAACGCAGCCAAGCAGTCAAAGCAACAGCTTCTTTACCCCCTACATTTTAATCAAATATGGGGTCTGTAGAGCGAATAACTAAAAAGCTGTAATAACGAATTTCTAATTATTAGCACTACTAAACTGCTAGTGAATTCAATTGTTACTGCTTAACCCCCAAGAGAAAACTGTTAACTTTATACATAAAGATAAAGTGTTGAAATCTTAACACTGGGACAAGAATAACAAAATTTTTTCGATGACTTTCTATAAAGTGTAAATCTTATCTAAACCTTTAAAATTTCATGCCCATATATGTACCTAAATTAACAGTGTAATATTTTAAGAATAAAGTACAAAAACTGTTCATTAATGTGATAAACATGATTAACAAGTACCAGTGGTGGAAAGAACTACTGTTAGAGCTTTATGCTTCTGTTACATTCTATACTAGCATTCCTCTGCCATATGTAAACGAGTTAAACTTCACGAGGGTGTCGCGACTCGCACCGCAAGTAGGGTTAATCATTGGCGGAATTTTAGGGGTATTTGACACTGGCATGATTTTTTTGGGTGTGCCGATACTGACTCGCAGCGCTTTGGTGGTATGTATTTGGATTTTTATGACTGGTGGACTACACTTAGATGGAGCAATGGATACTGCGGATGGTTTAGCAGTGGGTGATCCAAAGCGGCGACTAGAGGTGATGGCAGATAGTGCTACAGGTGCGTTTGGTGCTATGGCAGCAATTGCCTTGATATTAATGAAAACAGCCGCGCTAACAGATTTAAGTAAAAACCGTTGGTTAACTTTAATAACTGCTTGTGGATGGGGACGCTGGGGTCAACAACTGGCAATTTTGCGTTATCCTTACCTCAAACCAACTGGTAAAGGTGCATTTCACAAACAAGCTATTTGTTCCTATAGAGATTTGTTACCAGGACTGTTATTGATGATAAGTTTAAGTGGTTTACAAATAGTCTTCGATAAACAACGTTTGTTTTTCGTTTTGGCAACGATACTTGCTGGAAGTGCGATCGCCACTTTCACTAGTGCCTGGTTTAACCATAAATTAGGTGGACATACAGGAGATACTTACGGCGCGGTTGTTGAGTGGACTGAAGCTTTATTTCTTTGTGTACTAACCACTTTGGAAAAGCATCAATTGTAAATTATCAAAAAGTTTTCTCATTCATAATTTGCAATAATTTGGAATTCATAATTTCATTTAGCTGGCTGTAGTCGTGTCACCTTCAGTCTAAAAGGTCCAATTCCAGTTTCTCCAAAAGACCGCACGCGAATGACATAATTACCTGTTTCCACGATGCGGGTAAAAAGTAGGGAATTGCTGGTACCATCAGGACCATCATCATTTTCTGCTATTGTTGTTCCATTGGATGATAGCAGTGTAACCATACAGTCAAAACTCTCAGACGCCAAATCAATTACTAAATTATCCCCCTTATTCAACTTCACCATGTAATCACGGGCAAATCCGCCTTGACCTGTGGGAATGTCTTTGTCAGAGAGTGTGTCGGTAATTTGATTACCAACAGGTATAGAAATCGGATTATAAAACTTATTAGCTTGAGCAAAAGCTGCTGTTGTATTTATTACAATCGCTAGTAACGTGGCAGGAATGATTGTAACTTGTTTCAATCCCACAGCCAGACTCTTATTTCTCATCCAAAGATTATTCCCACAAAAACAGAATCATCTGGTTAATTATAGTTTTCTTAGGCAGAGTTTGCCTATTTAATAAAAAAATGTGGGAAAATAATCGAATATCCAAAATTCAATCAAATTAATTTCTAGCTTTTCAAGGTAACTGCAGTTGCTGCTAACCCGATAACTTTTATTCCAGCTTGATTGAGTGTTTGCATAGCAGATATAGCAGTCGCACCCGTTGTATAAATGTCATCGATCAAAAGAACTGATACTTCTGGGTGGCTAGGAAAATCTTTTCCTATTTCAAAGGCTTCAGCTAAATTTTTTGCTCGCTTGGAGGCTGATAAAGAATGTTGTGCTTCTGTTGCTCGCACCCTTGCCAAACCATTCTGTTTCAATTTTAATCCAGTTGTTTCGCAAAAACTTTGTGCTATCAATGCAGCTTGGTTATATCCCCGGTTTTTTTGCTTATCAGGGTGGAGTGGGATAGGAACAACTACAACTTTATTGTGCACAGGCGAATGTAATAGCCATGCTTCTCCCAACCATCGACCTAAAGGACGGGCAATTTGGGGTTGATTTGCATATTTCATTGTAGTGATTGCTGACTTGAGGATACCGCCATATGTTCCCCATGCAAATACGGGCATTGATTTTTGCTTAAGATTATGATCCCTAAGATGGCATTTTTGTAACTGTCTCGTGCAGTCTTGACAGAATTCTTGGGAGGTTGGACGCTGACACAAAGGACAATTAGATTTTAGAAAAAGGTTTAATAAGCTTTCAAGATTTTTAATCAACTGTTGCATCAAGAACTGTCCTTCTTCAATTCGACCATGACCCTAGCTATTCAAATATATGCCCTACGGGAGGCTATGGGCAATTCGCATAGAACTTACGCACGCACTACTAAAAACAGTAGGTTGCGATTGCTTCCCTCAGGTCGCAATGACTATGGTTACGTTGTTCGTGCGTAAATCCTGTCGCAGTTCCACCGTAGGAAGTAAAAAACTCAAAGTATGCCCTAGCTACTCAAAGGGCATACTTTGAATTCAAAAAAGGTCAATTTCCCAAAGGGGAGTATGGAGAGGAAAAAAACTCAAGTAAAAACACTCGCTTGCGCTCAAATTGACGCATTCAAAATTGGTGTTGTAGCATCAAAAAACTAAAGTCCACCCTTGCTCTTTAACATCTTCTTTGGTGTAAGAAACACCGTCAACTTTTGTCCCTTCCGAATCAAGAAGAGAGAGGATTCCACCATCATTAGAAAGCTGAATATTTTCTGGACTTAAAGGTACTGTAATCACTCCACCAGGCTCAATGCTAAACCCATCAAGAGGTTGCTTGCGCTTGAGTTTATCAGCAATTGCCCAGCCATTCAAATCTATCTTTTCTGGTGAAGAGTTTATTAAAGTAACTGACTCTTTGCCAGAATCTTCTCCACGAGGATTCACTAAAGCAGCAATGATTTTGACCTGCGCCTTCACTGCTGGAGTTCCTGGTTGTACTGGTTCACTTCCTACAATCTTATCTATAGGGTTACCAGTGCGATCATCAGTATGGAAGGACTGCGACTGAAATGCAAAGAATACTGCAACCCAGTGATCACCAGACGATAGTGCGGATGGGTAATGAATTAATAACGCCCCATCTTGGAAAATTCCATTTTCCTTGGCAAAGCTACCGCTGTTACCTTGGTTCATATGAAGATTATGAACGCCTCTTCCTGGTTGGAAGCCGAACACTTTATCAGACTTATTTTCTGGTCCCCAAGGTTCGCCGAAAGCATAGACAACCGCTTGAGTTTCAATGGCCCGTTGAATGTACGAGTCAATCAACTCGTTGAGATCGTTGTTTTCTCCTGGTACATTGAAGGGCAATGGTTTCATCTGATTGACTTTAAATAAATTACCCCGGATGTAGTCTAGGGCAATTTTTCCTGGTTGCCTATCTGAATTTTCAAGCTTTTTAAAGCCAAAGTCCAATTGATCAAGTTTGTCGGTGATGAAATGTTCAAAATTATCATCGATAAAATATAGCAAATCAAAGGGTTGCTGACTTGACCTAACATTGATTGCTAGACGATAAGAAAACTGATTGTCCTTGACATGAACTTGATAGTGGGGAGTGCCTTGACCAAGTTCCTTTTGTCCTGCGATCGCATGACATTTTAATACACCATAACCTTCGCTTAAACTCATAGACTTGTTCCTTAATTAATGAAATTGACTGTGATTCATCTCGCCATTCAAATTTGTTCATAACAAAGTCATGAACTGATTTTGGATATAGCTTTTCCTAGGCAAAGGCTATTCATTTTTTAGCCAGCTACTCATTATAAGTGACTGCTACTTTTCGGATTAATGATTGCTGAGTACTATCGTATTTTTAGCGTCTCAAATTTGACTCTATTTTTATCGTTATTGCTGGGCTTTTCCATTTTAAAAAGTAACTATAGTTACATGATAAACCTTGAAATTACTTGATTCTCTCAAATGGTAGCTCAATGTTCTTGAGTACAGCAGTACCCTTGTGGGTGATTTTTGCTTGTTTTTTGACGCTTATTTATGAACCAGTGCTAACCAACTAGGGAATGCGTAAGAATTAACAGCCTCTAACTTTAACTCGCGATAAGTATCAAATACCCAACTTGCTGTTGTCTGAAGATTCTCCATCAAACAAGCATCCTCACCAAAAGCTTCAAATGCAAGACTCCACCAAGCATTCCCTTGAATGATCAGATGGGTAAGTTCTACTGTACAACCGTTTTCGATATGCTCATCTGCACAAACGGGTTGTGGTGGAAATTCTGGTAAAACTTGGTAAAGTTGGGAATGGCGAACTTTCTGGACATTCACCCATGAGGAATTGCCCAGAACGAGGTTTATTTGAAAACTTTCTTCTGTATCATCACAACACAGCCACTTACTCCATTTCTCTGCCTTACCTTCTACAAAATCGCCAAAACCCACAGCGCCTAATTGTGCTTTGCGCCACTTGACTTCCAGCCGTCCTTGACGCAGTTTGATTCCTAAGAAATCACACTTTGGTGAGTAAAGATATACATCCGTGCGTTCTTCTGGTAGTTGCATAGGGTCTATCAGACAATTCTGCTTAAACCAACTTTCAATATTTTCCGGTATCGTGCCAGGAGAAAACCAGCGCAGTTCGTAAGTTGTCAGCATACATGGGACAATGAAAAACGAAATATGAACTTCCCTTGTGTTGCTTCCAGCCTAAAGGAAATTGTAAAAATGTGGAAAAAAATTATATTCATTTTGCTCTTGGTGTTTGCCTTCAGCTTCAGTCATTCTAATGTAGCGGCGGCGGTTGGACGAAGTTATGTAGACACTACTAATGGCTATGAGTTTTCATATCCTAACGGCTGGGTGCAAGTTAAAGTTGCCGACGGTCCAGATGTGGTGTTCCACGACATCATTGAGATTAGTGAAAATATCTCTGTAGTGATTAGTCCAGTTCCAGAAGGCAAAACTCTCAAAGAATTAGGGACACCAACAGAGGTAGGATATAGGTTGGGAAAAAAGGCTCTTGCTCCTGAAGGTTCCGGTCGCAAAGCTGAATTAGTCGATGCCGAAGAGCGCGAATCGAACGGAACAACATACTATCTCTTAGAGTATGCGATCGCACTACCTAACAACCAACAACGCCATAACCTTGCTAGTGTTGCTGTTAGCCGTGGCAAACTTTTTACAATCAACGCCTCAATTCCTGAAAGACGTTGGGGTAGAGTGAAAGGATTAATTGAAGAATCAGTAGAATCTTTCTCAGTTTACTAGTGATTAGTACTATCTGCTATGGGTATTCCACCCTTTGTACTCGCCTCTGCTTCTGTCGCACGACGCCGCTTACTACAAATAGCTGGGATTGAACCTTTGGTTTGTCCCAGTGATTTTGACGAGTCGCAAGTCCAAACAGATGATCCTGCACAATTAGTGCAAATTTTAGCTCAGCGAAAAGCAGAAACTGTAGCCCCTCAGTTTCCATCGTCTCTGATTATCGGTTGCGATTCTGTTTTGGCTGTTAACCGGGAAATTCATGGTAAACCAGCAAATCCCGAAGAAGCACGTCAACGCTGGCAAAAAATGCAAGGTCATTTTGGTGATCTTTACACAGGTCATGCCTTAATTGACCTTTGCCAAAATCATACTTTGGTTAGATGTCAGGTAACAAGAGTTTACTTTGCTCAACTTAGCAGTGAGACGATTTCGGCATATGTCGCCACAGGTGAACCTTTAAAGTGTGCTGGTGCTTTTGCTCTTGAAGGTCGCGGTGGTTTGTTTGTGGAAAAAATCGAAGGTTGCCATAGCAACGTGATTGGGCTAAGTTTACCACTGCTACGGCAAATGTTGGCAGATTTGGGATACAGTGTCACGGATTTTTGGTATTCAAGCTAACCAAAAAACTCCCTCCGGTTCAAACAGAGCCGACTGGCGTTAAATTCTTATTGAGAAACAACGTCTAGGAAAGCAGTCCCAGGCTTTCTAAGCTGAAATAATACCAATTTCGCTGGCTCTGTTAAACTAGGATTCCTAGCACGCCCAACAACATTAATCGGTTCCATAATGGCTTTGCCAGCAGGTAATGTAATTGAAGGCTCGCCTGAGCGAGAATCAACGATGCACTCACCGCTAATTACGTAAGCAAATGCAGGCGAGCCATGTGTATGCCAGATACCTATGTCTCCTGGTGCTATGGTTAGCGTTAAAATTTCGCCTTCTAACTCTGATACCTTTGGTAACTCGCTAGTTTTTATTTTGAGAACACTGGTTAGCTGTGATGTAACTTGGTTTGGTGTAGCCTGTGCAAATGAGATACTAGAGTACCCAACTCCAAGCATGATTACAAGCAAGACTACAAGAAGAACTTGTTTAAGTTTCATGCCTCACACCTTAAGTGAAGATACGGCTAAATGGTATCACTTTCCTCCGTAGAAGAAGGCAATTTCTTTTTCTTTTAACGCCGCAAAACCAGCATCTGTCAGTTGTTGGTTGAGTTCTTCTTGGGGTATGTGCTTTGCACCAATTCGCACAATTCGCGATCGCATCGTGTTGCTGACACCACTGCGCTGTCTGTTTCCTTCTAGCCCCATGACTTTGTGATAAAGTTCTAGTTTCGCGGGGGGAATAGGGGAACCATCAAAATCTATTCCGCTTGCAATTGCTTCATCAACTGCATCAGCACCTTTAGTTGTTTGGCTTTGTTGGTTAATTTCAGCAGTCATGGCAGTTTCTTATCAGTTACCAGTTATCAGTTAACAGTTATCAGTTATCAATTTTTACTGTTCACTGTTCACTGTTTGAATTACCTTACTAGAGAATTTTACCAGGCTTTGTGAACACAACAAAGTCAGCGTAGGCAAAAAGCTCGGTATATGGAGGATTACATCAGGCAGTTGTTTTTGACCGAAGCTAAGGCGTAGAGGTTTAGGGGTAATACCGTTTCACTTTAAAGTTAGAACATGGTGGGCAAGTGGGGGAGTAGGGGAAGTAGGGGAAGTAGGGGAAGTAGGGGGAGTCAAATGTATCAGGATTTTTGTGAAAGGGTATAAGAGGGATTTGTATTTTTGTACACCTCTGTCCTGGAACCGAAAGATACAAGCCCCCCACACTCTTATATCCCCTATTCCCTTATACCCTTACACCCTTACACCCCTAGTTCTTGACTCACTTTGAACTAAATGAAGTGTATGTTTCGACATACGCTTGTCACTTTTGGAGCTTTTGGTTTAATCTCAAACCAACGGTAAAGCATAATTGTTGCGCTATGTCAGACCCTCACACTCCTCAGAAAAAAGACCGTGCTCTAGAAAAAGCTCTCACTAACAAAATTATTGATGATTATTTTGATAGCTCAGAAAGCTGGCTGCGAGCCATTTTGCGCATGTGCATCTTCTCTTTGGGTCATTTAGATGGACAATCCGTGTTTGTCGTAGAATGTCCCAATCAAGCAGTAGCTAAACGGTTGAGTCGAAAAACTCATCCTTTTAGAGGAATTGTTTACTATTTAACTGATAATCTTAACGCTGGCGATCGCTCTCTGTTTTGCTACCGGGAGTCTTCTGGGGCTACTTGGCGTTGTTTTGACACCAGAACTAACACCTGGAGAACTTTGAGTCATCGACGAACGCCAACAGCCCCTACTGACGGGTTGTAAAGCAAGGAGCACAGGGAGCAGGGAGCACAGGGAGCAGGGCGAGAAATAACTCCCAGCCTACGGCTCGCTTTGCTAACACTCTCTGACTCTGTGACTCCCTCAATCCCTCACTCCCGAGTTTGCCGTGTCACTGAACCCCCAACAAATGCACCCAACACAGTTCCAGTCCACAGTCCTGTTGTGCTACCCTGCCAAACTGCCCCTGGTGTAATTAAAACATTACACATCTCCTTCAATCCCCAAGTTTGGTTTTGACACTTCTGACTGTGGAGACTTAAGGTGATTTGTCCTCCGATGTAACCTCCCAAAAATCCTGACAGCAGGGCTACAAAGGTACAAGTGAGAGTCCGATTTTTAGTCATTAGTCATTAATCATTAATCATTAGTCATTAGTCAAGAGTCAATGTTTCACGACTTTTGACTAATGACTTTGTATAACAAATCAACCAGTATTTCTCATGCCTGCGGCAATACCGTTGATAGTTAATAATGCTCCTCGTAACAACTCGCCTTTACTGTAACGAGAGTGAATCACTCCAGATGTCACATTTGTTCGAGATTCGCGCAGGCGCTTGAGCAAGGCAATTTGTATGAAGCCTAGGGGCACAATTGTAGCATTACGTAACTGGACTGAGCGCTGCAATACGGGGTCTCCATCCAAAAGCCGTTGATGACCGGTGATTTGCAAAACCAAATCCCTTGTCAAGTAGTATTCACTAGCAATTTGTTCAAAAACTTGCTCAAAACGGGGTTTGTCTTCAGGATTGGACAATTGTTGAACATATTGGTGTGCCATTTGCAAGTCTACTTTAGCTAAGGTCATTTCTGCTTTAGAAATCACCATTTTGAAGAAGGGCCATTTGATATAAAAATAACGCAGTAACTTCAAATGTTCTTCTGGTTCTTCGTTCAAGAATTCTTGCAAAGCTGTACCAACACCGTACCAAGAAGGTAGTAAGAATCGGGTTTGCGTCCAGCTGAAAACCCAAGGAATTGCCCGTAAGCTGCTTAAATCTTTCTTACCAGATGGACGACGGGCTGGACGGGAGCTAATTTGCAGCTGGCTAATTTCCTCAATGGGGGTGACTTGATGGAAGAAGTCAATAAAATCAGGTTGTTCGTAGATGAGGTTGCGATAGTGAACACGCGATCGCGCTGCTAATTCTTCCATAATTTCATTCCAAGGTTCAATATCATCGAACCCCGTCCGCAGCAAGCTAGCTTGAATAACAGCAGAGCTGATCGTTTCCAGGTTGTACAGCGCTAAATCCGGTAAGGAATATTTAGAAGCCAGAACTTCTCCTTGTTCGGTAATTTTGATTCGTCCATTGATACTGTGACCGGGCTGAGCCAAAATAGCTTCATAAGATGGACCACCGCCGCGTCCAACAGAACCACCGCGTCCATGAAAAATCCGCAAATTTAGACCATATTCTTCTGCAATTTTCTGTAGTGCTTTTTGAGCTTTGTGGATTTCCCAGTTACTGCTTAAGAAACCTGAATCTTTGTTGCTGTCAGAATACCCCAGCATCACTTCTTGCAAATTGGGAGTTAAGGGTGATGTGGATTGGGAGGTAGAGGAAGAAACTTCTCCTGCTCCTCTGCTCACGCCAGGTGCTACAACGGGGGGAACCCCCGCAACGCACTGGCTCCCCTGCTCCTCTGCTCCTCTGCTCACGCCAGGTGCTACAACGGGGGGAACCCCCGCAACGCACTGGCTCCCCTGCTCCCCTGCTTTATACCCTCCTGCTAGCAAAGCGCGGTACAAGGGTAATGTAAACAGTTCCCGCATAACGCTTGTGGAACGTTGCAAATCTTCTACTGTTTCAAACAGGGGAACAACTTGAATGCTTCCAATAGCAGTACCCGGATCATAAAGTCCAGCTTCTTTAGCCAGTAGCAATACTTCCAACACGTCGCTTACTTGGCGACACATGCTGATAATGTAAGTTTGGCAAATATGATGACTAAACTCTTGTTGGAGCGATCGCACCATCCGTAAAGTTTGAATCACATCGTTCGTTTTTTCGGAAAATGGCAGTTCTGCTGGAATTAACGGGCGGCGTGTTTGCAGTTCTTCAACCAGCCAAGCAGTTCTCTGTTCTTCTGATAGTTCGTCGTAAGGGACTTTTAAAACTCCCAAGTATTCTATAACTTCATTTAAAGCATCAGAGTGACGGGATGATTCTTGGCGGATGTCGAGATGTGTTAAGTTAAAACCAAAAATTTCTACCTGACAGATTAGATGTTCCAATTCTCGACAACTCAAACCTGTTTCTGTCAAGTTGTGTTCAATCAAGCGTAGTTCTGCTAAAAAATCTGCTCCTGAATGGTAAATTGGGATATTCTCGTTTTTTAGGGGTTCTCGTTTGTACAGAGCTAGGTTGCGATCGCGAGTATTTTCCAGGCGCTTGAGTACATAAGATAGCTTCAGCCGATATGGTTCTTGTCGAAACCGCAAAGCCAGTTGATCGTATACTTCACTCAGTTGAGACTGCTCCAACTCTAAAGATTCGAGCAAGTCTGGTAAGATATCACTCCAGTGCAGCGATAAACTCAACAAGTTTATCAACTGCTTTACCGACTTGATGTATTTCTCTAGCACAATATTGCGCTGATAACAAGCTGTTTGCCAGGTAATTTCTGGTGTCACAGATGGATTTCCATCTCTGTCTGCTCCTACCCAAGAGCCAAACTTACAGAAGTTTTTCTCAGGAGGTTCCAACCAGGGAAAAGTGCTAGACAATGCGTGTTTGAAACGTTTGTGCAAATGAGGAATAGTATCAAATAAAACTTCTTGGAAGTAGTGCAAGGCATAATCTACTTCATCAAGTACTGAAGGTTTAAACTGGTGTAATTCGTCGGTACGCCACCACAAGCGAATTTCTTCGAGCAGTTGTTCTCGCACTTCCTCGACTTCCCACGAAGGACTACCGTTCGTAGAACGTTTTTCCACCACATCTAGCTGTTGTAACAGTTGAACCACTCGCCGCTGCTTATCACGGATTGTATGTCGAACAATTTCTGTTGGGTGAGCTGTAAATACAAGCTGCACGTCCAACTGTGCAATCAGACGTTGAATTTGCTGTGGTGGGACGTTTAAATTGAATAAATAAGGCAACAAACTGGCGAAAGTTCCTTTTCGTTTACTATTGGAGTTTGCTTGCCAACTTTTTGTCAACAAATCTGCTCCAAGTCCACTGTTAACAGGATTTTCTGCTTCTTCTTGGTTTGATGAACAGATGAAATCTGGTAGAGTTTCTTGAGTTGTTGACTCTGTTTCTACCTCATAACGAATTAATTGCTGTTTTTGTTCGTTGTCCTGCTCTATGATGTTAATCAACTGAAAATACAAAGCGAAAGCACGAGCTGCTCGAATTGCTTCGTTGATATTGAGCTGTTCTATCAACTTGAACACAGAGGAAGCTTGGTCGTTGATTGCTTGTCCCTCTGGGGAACACAAATCCTGTAGTTGCCGCAGCAAGTCTACCATCTTTTGACCACACTCTTGGCGCAGAACCGACTCCCACAATTCCTCTACGACTTGCAGGCGATGTCGCAAAAATAAGTCGGAGGCGGGGTAGATGTTCACTGCCTGAGTAAAAGAGTATAAAAGGTAATTCATATCCTTTATGCCGGTTAAGCAGGTTAATATTTTTTGATTCTATGACCTGACTAAGTTATGACAATTGCCATAGAATCATTGAGGAGGCAAAGTACATTTTTTAGATTTTAAGATTCTTTTTCATCAGGGAAATTAAGAATCGGCAGGCGATCGCCTCGAAACAATTCAACTGTAGCCTCCCCAAACGCTTGTAGAGTTTCTGTGGTGCTTTTTTCGGCTATTTGCAAAAGTAGTATAGATGCGGTACCAACTTGCAAAAGCAAAGACTGGGGAATGGTAAACAAAGTTAGATTTAGTCCAGAATCAGATAAAGAACCGGGTGTCACAGGTGGCATTAGTTTTCCGTGGGGGTTTAAGAATGAAAGGGATAAAATGCAAAACCAAACAAAAGTCAGTCTTGTGACTGTACACAACTATTTTTGCCGATTTTACAAAGTTATAAGGTAACAAAAGTGTTAAAAAAAACGACATAGTGTCATAATTCTATAGTTCTAGTTTACAAGGAATTGGAGATTGCCGATTCGGGAATAGCGATTGAGAATCATTTCACTAAGTTCCTAGTCAAAACGGATTGACAAAATTCCCTTGAGCTAGTATGCAATTTTTTACGAAACGAAAGCACTGTTCCCTGTCACAAGCTTCCTGTCAAGTCAACTTTCCATGAAAACAGAATTACCAGATCGCCAAAAATCTCTAGTGCAGTGGGTTAGCCAAGCAACAGGGATTAGCACTTTCGGGGTAAAAATCCGGTTGCAGGGAAACGAACTACACATTTTATGTGAAGGTCGAGAATGTCCTCAGCGTTGGCAAACTCTGTCTGACTTGCTGCGAGCATTACAACAAACAGATTTGGATGTCCTGACTAGCATTGAGCAACCTGCAATTTATCAAGTCTTTGTCTACGGACGCAAAAAAGGGGAAAATCGACCGAGATGGTGTCATAAAGTTTATCTCAATCAACTTGATCGGCATTTAGAACAGGTAGAGCAAGCGCTGCTAGAAGATGAGGGAAAATCCAAAAAACTTGCCGATGGGGCGCTGATTGTTTCTAACGAAACTTTAGCACGCCAAGGAGATCCAGAGGCGATCGCTCGCTATCTGAGTGAAACACTCAGTACTTTTGGTATTGCTGTACAAGTTGAAGTCATCAAGCCAAAATCCACAGAAAACAATCACAAAAATGAAACTCAACTGTGGATATTTTGTGAATCGAGTTATAGCCCAGATCCATCTTTAATAGCCGAACCAGTCGCTCAGAAATTGCGGCATCTTAAACTTTCTGGTTACCAAGATGCTGTGATCGCTTCGCGTGTCAAGGGTGAAAGCAGGATAGATTGGCGGTTTTTGGTGGATTTGACGCCATCTGAAGTCATGGTTAAGGAATGGGCGCGTTGGGGAGATGTGCAAGCCCTGTCACGTTTGTTAAGTGAGACGTTGTTAGGGTCAAAAGTAGCAGTAGAAGCAATACTCAAAGAATCAACACTACATATCTTTTGTACCCCAGTTTCTCAAACATTGGCAGCTGCTCCAATCTTAGAGAAGACACTGTGTTTACAAGCCTTAAGACCCGTTTTAGAAAAAATAGCCCCCCAAGGTATTATTGCAGCGACAGTGTATGGACAAAAAACAACAGATAACCAACCAGCATGGGTTGATTGGTTGTCCTTACCTGCTAACGAACATCCAGCTCTTGCAATATCCGCCCAGGAACTGGCGACTTCTGGGGATGAACGTGCTATTGTTTTCCTACTTGAGCGTTTGCTCAACCCTGATTTAGATCTGCGTCTCAAAACCGGAGGTATTCGCGTCTTTGTGCAACGCATTGGGGATTTATTGCACATCATGTGTGATGAACCCGTTTGTCCAGCACGCGAACAAATTGCTTCACAAGTAACTGAGTTTGTGCATCAGCTCAAAATCCCTGGAATTGCTGGTGTGTGCGTCTATGGTCGCTGTGCTGGTAACAAGGAACCTTTTTGGGACTACAGTGTCGATTATAAACACCGTGAACCATTGCTAGCAGAAGTAACTCCAAAATTTGCTCCAACCTCTGCTTACGTTCATGAGCTTTTACCTTCTGAGACTGACGAACCAGTGCTGCGCCCTAACATATCTACAGAAGAAATTTACATTTTTGTCACGCAAGTGACTCAAGATTGGAGCGCAACTGTCAGAAAGCTTTTTTTAGGAACGCAGCTCTTTACAGATAACGACAAATCACAAGAAAAAACTAAAAATCATCATCAAGGACAAGCACTGAGAGTTGCCTTAGTCTGGGGTGCGTTGGGATTACTGCTGACTTTACAAACAGATTGGATCTTGGGCAAAATGTTAGCCCGCACCACACCCCCAACGTCCACGGTTACCAGCGTTTCGCCTAAATCATCTTCTACTATTAAAACATCGTATACTTACTCGGCTGAAAAGAAACAGAGAACTGCATTTTTTACGAGTACTTCTAAAGAAAAATCTTCTAAAGATGAGAGCAGTGTCTTCAATGCTTCTAAATCTACGCAATCAGATTTGGAAGCCTCTCCGTTGAAGCCAAAAACAACACCAATTGCTATTATTCTTGGAGCACGTTCTCACAAATCAGGAGCATTACTCAGGCAAATACCAAGTTTCAATGCTTCGCAATTAGATGAGCAACTCATACTATACAAACAGCGTTTAGCAAAAACAGGGCATCCACCAGATGTATTGATTATTGGCTCTTCCCGCGCCTTGAGGGGAATAGATCCTGTTGCTATTTCTAAATTTGTGGCAACTCAAGGTTCTCATAATATTGATGTTTTTAACTTTGGCATTAATGGTGCCACAGCAAAAGTCGTCGATTTTGTTGTGCGTCGAGTTCTTGAGCCGTCGGAACTACCAAAACTTATTATTTGGGCAGATGGTGCTCGTGCTTTCAACAGCGGTCGAGAGGATATAACTTTTAGCACAATTGCTGCATCACCAGGATATCAATATGTGTTGCAAAAAGCAGCCAGCACAGACCAAGAAACGGCAATGGAAGAACCTCCGGAAGGTAACAGCACTTATCAAGCTGTAGATACTTGGTTAAGTAAAGGTTTAGCTACTTTTTCCGCGACTTATCAAAAGCGTGACAATCTTAAAAATATTTTGAAACAACAATTGAAATATTTGCCTGTTATTAGCAACACAGACCAAGCAGTTACTCAAAAATCACACAGCATAAATCCAGAAGATATTCAGGTGCAAGCAGTTGATTTTGATGGATTTCTTGCTCTTTCGACTCGCTTCCAACCGACTAAATACTATCAAAAATATTCTCTAGTCTCTGGTAACTACGACAACGACTACAAATATTTTCGACTCCAAGGTGACCAAGATACTGCTCTACAAGCACTACTTAGATTTACCCAGTCTCAGAAAATAAACTTAGTGTTTGTTAATATGCCTGTAACAGCATATTATTTAGACTCAGTACGCTCAAAATATGAGCAAGAATTTCAGCAGTATATGCAAAGTTTGGCTGGTAAACCAAATTTTATTTACCAAGACTTAAGCCAATTATGGCCTAATGCAAATGATTACTTTTCCGACCCCAGCCATCTTAACCGCTACGGTGCTTACAAAATATCGAAAAAGCTTGCGAATGATCCTATGATTCCTTGGTTCAGCAAATAAATAATGACTAATAACTAATGATTAATGGCTAGAACATGAATTTTATATCCATTCTATACGGGTTATTCTTGCTGAGTGTCCTGGGAATTTATTGGTCTGTGGCACAACAAAAGTTGCGGTTATGGACGTTGCTGCTTGCTAGCCTTGTGTTTTATGTATTTTTACAAGTTCATTACATCCCGTTACTACTAGTACTCACTTTTTTTAATTTTCGTATTGCAAAAGAAATTGATGAAAAAACGATACCACATCCCCATTTTTCAGAGTGGCAATATTCTGAACAAGAATGGTATTTCGCTCAAATTGATTGGAACCATCGCCGTCTCAAGCTTTTGTGGTTAGGTATCATTTCTAATGTTTTTTTACTACTTATTTTTAAATATTTACTACCTTTATTAGAATTCTTTTACCCGAGTATTATCACTTTATCTGCTGACTATTTTAAACTGATTACCCCTTTGGGAATTTCATTTTTTACCTTTGAGTGTATTGCATATTTAGTTGATGTCTACCGTGGCGCACCCGCAACTCAGGAGTTTCTTCAATTTGCCGCATACAAGTTTTTCTTTGCCAAACTGATTTCAGGTCCAATTACTGGTTTTCACAGCTTAGCGAATGAATTCAAAAATTTCCGCTTGCTAACTCCTGATATTGTGGCAGAGGGACTATGGCTTATTGCTAGAGGTGCAGTCAAAAAAGGGATTATAGCAGACCATTTGGGAATTTTTGTTGATTTATGTTTTGGGAACTTGCAAAGGGCGGGTAGCACAGATTTGTGGTTAGCAACTTTTGCTTACGGCTTCCAGTTGTATTTGGATTTCAGTGGTTACGTGGATATTGCCCGTGGAAGTGCTTTGCTATTTGGGTTGGTTTTACCGGAAAATTTTGACTTTCCCTACTTCAGCACGAGTATTGCTGACTTTTGGCGGCGCTGGCACATCACTCTAGGAGATTGGCTGCGTAATTACCTGTACTTTCCTTTGGGTGGTTCTCGCCAAGGATTAGATCGCACCTGCCTTAATTTAATGATTATCATGCTGATTGCAGGTATTTGGCACGGTGCAGCACTGGGTTTTGTGGTTTGGGGGGTATTTCACGGATTAGCTTTGGCTGTTCATCGTTTCACTGATGCTATCAGTGATCGCTTTGAAGATCTGGAAAATTTCTGGCAACAACCATTGGGTACAGTTTTGGCTTGGCTACTTACGCAATTTATGGTTTTCACCTCTTGGATTTGGTTCCGCCTACCCAATCTTGAAGATTCCTCTTTTGTATTTCAGCATCTTTGGGGTTTTCCTGCCAATGAGCAATTTGCTCAAAAGGTATACGTTGATGCGTTAAACATAACTCAATACCAACTGGCAATTTTGCTAGTCGTTCTATATATTGCAATGGCTCTTGTCTACATTTTTAACCGAACATTGAAGTTACAGTTGATCTGGCCTGTAAAGCTTGTTTTCGTACCTTTGTGTTTCTACAGTGTTTTGTTACTCGCTCCTGAAGGCAGTTTACCTTACATATATTTTGATTTCTAAGAGAACAGGGAACAGGGAACGCTTAACAGGGAACAGGGAAAGAGTGTTTCTTTGATTTGTAGCGGTGATGCACTGATCGTGGGATGCTTTCAATAGACAGAGATTTTGATTGTTAATAAACAGATAGTTTTGCTTTATATTTTCTTTGGTAGATAACACATTCTAAAAGTTATCGTTATGTTTGTATGACTAACTTTACTTTTTTTAAAAAAAATATAAAATGTAACAAAGTATTAAGTAAGCACTTCAGTTTAAGTGAATTGATCTAAATTTATAAATGACAGGTAAATCACTGACTTACCTGATAAATAACAGTCAAAAAGTTTATCGCACTTATAACAAAAATGACCACAACAATACAACGTCGCGAAGGCGGCAACGTATGGGAGCGGTTCTGCCAATGGATCACCTCCACCGAAAATCGCTTATATGTAGGTTGGTTCGGTGTAGTGATGGTTCCTACCCTTCTGTCTGCTGCCATCTGTTTCATTATCGCTTTTATCGCAGCACCTCCGGTTGACATCGACGGTATCCGTGAGCCAGTTGCAGGTTCCTTAATCTATGGAAACAACATCATCTCTGGTGCTGTTGTTCCTTCCTCCAACGCTATCGGCTTGCACTTCTACCCCATCTGGGAAGCAGCTTCCTTAGATGAGTGGTTGTACAACGGTGGTCCATACCAGCTGGTCGCATTCCACTTCCTTATTGGCATATTCTGCTGGTTGGGTCGTCAGTGGGAACTGAGCTATCGCTTAGGTATGCGTCCCTGGATCTGCGTAGCTTACTCTGCTCCAGTAGCAGCAGCAACCTCCGTATTCTTGATTTACCCCCTCGGACAAGGTTCCTTCTCCGATGGTATGCCTCTGGGTATTGCTGGAACCTTCAACTTCATGTTGGTGTTTCAAGCAGAGCACAACATCCTAATGCACCCCTTCCACATGTTAGGTGTTGCTGGTGTCTTCGGTGGTTCACTGTTCAGTGCAATGCACGGTTCTTTGGTGACCTCCTCCTTGGTTCGTGAAACAACCGAAGCTGAATCTCAGAACAACGGTTACATCTTCGGTCAAGAAGAAGAAACCTACAACATCGTTGCTGCTCACGGCTACTTCGGTCGCTTAATATTCCAATACGCTTCCTTCAACAACAGCCGTAGCTTGCACTTCTTCTTGGCTGCATGGCCTGTCATCGGTATCTGGTTTACCGCGCTGGGTATCAGCACCATGGCGTTCAACCTCAACGGTTTCAACTTCAACCAATCGTTGATTGATTCTCAAGGTCGTGTGATTGGTTCTTGGGCAGATGTGCTCAACCGCGCTAACTTGGGTATGGAAGTAATGCACGAGCGTAACGCTCACAACTTCCCCCTCGACTTAGCTAGCACAGAAGTTACTCCTGTAGCACTTTCTGCTCCTGCTATCAACGGCTAATTCTTAATAGCCTAAGGACGCGAGACATCGCGTCCTCTACAAATGAAAAGCGCCCTTCTCGAATGAGAGGGGCGCTTTTCATTTGATTAATAGATAGGAGTCAAAAATGGATGCAGCGAATGCTCACAATTTGCAGCTCGATAATTGTGGTGACATTGAAAAAGTCAAAGCTACTGATAAATAAGGGTTTTCACGTATCGCTCTATTTGCAACATAACAACAAAGCTAAATGCAACAATTCTTATTTGCATTGATATATTGAGCATGCTAAATTACAGCAAATCCTAGGTTCTGATGGGGTTCAGCCATCAGAGGTAACGGGGAAAGTATGCCTGCGCCACGCCGTAGGCGAACGGTGAAAATCCGACACTGTCCCGCAGCTGTGATGAGACTCAAAATTTTGTCTCTAAGTCAGAATGCCCGCCTGAGGTAATAAACATAAAACCGTCTGCGAGGTACAGATGCCAAATATTCTTTTTAATTACCGTTGTGCGGTAAAAGTCGTTGTGTCTAGTATGAGTGCAATGACGACTTTGATATTGTGGAACTATGCTGTGTGTGCTGGAGAAATTGCACAACCGGAAAAAATAGCACAAAGCATAAGTCCGCCAACAAATGAACAAGAACCACCTATTGAAATTACAGTCACAGGTAAAGTGTTGAATCAGCCTGTTTTCTCTCCCTTTCGTCGAGAGGGGACAGTGAAAGATTCTACCCGTCCAGTCTACGTCATTACAGGTGAAGAAATGGAAGCGCAGGGTGCGCGAACCGTTAGAGAAGCGCTACGATTTCTCCCCGGAATCTTACCTGATGGAACAGTTGGGACAGAAGTGAACGCATTAAGCGGTCAATTTCTTCGGGGTTCTAACTCCGAACAAGTATTGATTTTACTAGATGGGAGACCGATTAATAATCTTGGTGGTGGTGGTTTTGACCTTTCAGAAATCACCACCAACAACATCGAACGAATAGAAGTTTTACCTGGAGGAGGTTCTACCCTATACGGTTCCGATGCGATTGGTGGAGTGATTAACATTATCACTCGCCGTCCGACAGAGAAAGTGACAACACAAGCGGGAGTGACTCTGGGTGCGTATGGACTCAATGAACAGACTATCCAGAATAGCGGGAAAATAGGAGATATTTCTTGGGTTGTGGGATATCACCGCACCGAAGCTGATAATAATTATCCCTTTTCCATCCCAGAAGCCAACTTTGAAGGAACCAGGAAAAACAATGACACTCTCTACAACAACTTTAATGTGAAGTTGGAGGCGAATTTAGGAAGACGCAATACTCTTGCTGTCTCAACCTTATACTTAAGCAAAAATCAAGGAGTCCCAGGAGGAGTCCCCATACCCGAACCCCAGTTTGGACAAGGTTATTTTAACTAGTTAACTGAGAGCGATCGCAAATACACAGACCAAGTTCTCACCGATTTAACTTGGAACTCAAAACTAGGAGGAGGAAACGATTCCCTAATCACAGCAAGAGTTTACGCCGATTTTCTCAACACTCGTTTTGATAGTCGTGCTTCATATTCTCAACGGTATGATAACGAGCAAACCTCTTACGGAATCCAAACGCAACATAGTTGGAAATTTGCTAAAAATCAAACCTTAGTTTATGGCTTTGATTACCGCAATGTGTCAGCAAGTAACAGTACTTTCAACTATTTGAGAAACACAGACACAACTAGTTATGACGATAGCATCTCTCAAGGAGCGCTCTTCGCTAGATATGAGATTAATTTTACTCCTAGCTTTAGTCTCAATTTAGGCTTGCGCCAAGATTTCAATAGCTTAGCAAATGGCTCGTTTACATCACCAAGTATAGGCGCAAAACTAGCACTGACTGACTCTACAACTCTGCAAGCTAACTATATCAGGAATTTCCGCGCACCAACTCTTTTCAATTTATATGCTAGGGGTTCTACTTTCGTTGGTAATCCGAATCTACGACCAGAGAATGGTGATAGTTATGATATAGGTATTGACCAGAAGCTGTGGAATTTTGGTTTGTTGCGCGTGACCTACTTCAGTAATACAATATCAGATTTAATTGCCTATAACTTTGCTGTTCCCGTAGCCACATACGAGAATATTGGCTTAGTTCGCACTACGGGAATTGAAGCTGCTTTGAATGTACAACTGGCGAAAAATGTCTATGCTTTCGTGAATTATACACTCAATGACCCACGCATTTTAAAAAGTGTCAATTCTGCTGAAGTGGACAAAGAGTTAAGATTTGCAGGTGCAGATAGTTTAAATTTGGGAATTTCTTATGAAACACCTCAAGGCTTATATGCAGGAATCCTTATGCACTCCCTTGGTTCATATCCCATCAACAATACCAACACGGAATCTTTGTCTGGGTACACAACTTTTTATTTCAAAACGCGAATTACTCTGAGCGATAACTTGGTATTTACTGGTAGTGTAGACAATATCTTGAATCAGAGATATCAGTTATTTCCTGGTTATCCTGATGCAGGAAGAGTTTTTCAAGTGGGTTTAAATGCCACATTTTAAATAGTACTAAAATACTATTTAGGAATTAATTCTTCCTCTCTTTTCTCCTCATGCCAGTCGCCTACGGAGGGAAAGCCGTCATTCGTGCTGGCTCCTCTGTGTCTTCTGCGTCCACCGCGAACTTTGCGGGAGGAACATCCACACCACAAATTCGCTCTCTGCGGTTCAAGAAAACTCTTTTTCACCAATCAGATAGGATTGCTATAACCATCAACAACCAACAACTCACAATCCCAAATTATTATGAGTGAATTTAATCCTTGGGTAACACCATTAAACCGTGTCGTTAAAGAACCTTCGCTAACAGGAGGATACATTGAATATGAAAATTTTGATTGTAGTTGCGGCGTTTTATCATCACTACTTTACACCTTATTTCAGCAAAATTGGCAACAGGTAGGGGTAGGACACATTGTACAAGGTGGCGTGTTGGAATTAGAATTTCCTACTGCACCCAAAATTTGTATTCTTTATGATGGATATCTGACAGTCGTCACAGAAAGTTGGCATCTTCACTTATGTATTGAAGCAAATTTAGGTGGCCCCCATTGTAAAACACCATTAGAATTAAGGAAACAACGTCAAATCAGTCGTGCTGCTTTTTATAGACGGTTTAATGCAGAAGGAATCGCCAGAAGTTGGGGAATTGATTTTTGGAATGGTGCAAGTGAAAATTTAATGACTATCTTCTTGCCTAATCCCTATGTCGAGGGAGAAAATTTATTACCAGAAGGTAAGCCGAACTTAGCAAAATTAGAGCTTTACGAACAACTGCGAGATATCTATGTGTTAGGTAAAAAGCCAATTCCCTTTCAAAAAAATCCCCTAAAGCATGCTTATATATCTGTTTGCACTTCTAGTCGTTGTCTTCCTTCCCAAAATTGGAAACCTACTTTTGATACACTAAAAGCAGCAGTTGAAAAAGCAGGTTTGGATGTGGAAGTAAGAACTTCTGGCTGTTTGGAAGTTTGCAAACTTGGTCCAGTTGTGTTTTATTCAGAGGATAAGACTTGGTATACTCGCGTCAAACCAGAGGTGGTTGAAACTATTGTTAATCAACATTTGGTTGAAGGTAAGAAAGTGAGTGCGCATTGCTATCCGCCAGAGTCTGTTGAAAAAAAGTAACCGCACATGCACGATTTTTGGAGGCGGATAAGTTATTGGTGTATTTTTGTGGTTATTTCTGGAACATTTTCAGATGAGAATTAGAATATTTCGTCAAGCTAAATTGTTCGCTTTTTTCTGTCAGTTTTTGTTGGTTGCGGTTTTGGCGATCGCCTGTCACACCACAACCCCTCCCACTCTACCAACAGACATCAAAGAATGCGCTCAAGCTTATAATCCAAACACCGACTACTTTCCGGAAAAAGTAACCGTCAATTATGCCACTGGTTTTGAGGTGAAATATTACAAAAACTATAAGGCTGTGACGGTGAAAAATCCCTGGCGGGATGCACAAGTTAGTTTTCAATATATTTTAGTGCAATGCGGGACACCTCCACCAACAGGGTTTAACCAAAACCAAGTTATTACAGTACCTATAAATACCGTTGTCTCTCTTTCTACGACTCATTTGCCACATTTAGCAAAGTTAGGAGTTGTAGATAAACTCATTGGTGTGAGTGATAGCAAACAAGTCAATACACCAGAAGTAGTAGAAAAATTGAAAGAAGGTAAAATAACAAAAGTAGGAAATAATGCTAGTCTCAATGTTGAGAAATTACTAGAACTGAATCCTAATTTAGTGATGACTTACGGTACAGGAGACAAACAAACAGATAATTATCCTAAAATTCAAGAAGCAGGTTTAAAAGTGGCGATAAATGCCGAATATATGGAAAATTCTCCCTTAGGAAGAAGTGAATGGCTCAAGTTTACGGCTTTGTTTTTTAATAAAGAGAAAGTAGCCCAAAAAATCTTTGATGAAACTGTCAAAAAATATCAAGCTATAGCCGCCAAAGCACAATCTGTCAAAAATCGTCCGACTGTATTTGTGGGATTCAACTTTAAAGGTATCTGGTATATGCCAGGGGGTAACAGTTATGTCGCCAAATTTTTAGCTGATGCCGGAAGTGATTATCTTTGGAATAACAAGAAATCATCTGGCAGTCTTCCCCTATCATTTGAAACTATTTTAGAACGTGCTGCCAACGCTGACTACTGGCTAAATTCCAGTCAATTTTGGAAAAGTTTAAAAGATTTACAGGATCAAGACAATCGCTACACTGATTTTCAAGCAGTACAGAAAGGAAACGTTTATAATAACAATGCCCGTGTCAATGAGACTGGTGGCAACGATTACTGGGAAGGTGGAATTAGTAACCCTGATGTCGTTTTATCCGACTTAATTAAGATTTTCCATCCAGAAATCTTACCAAATCACCAGTTAGTTTACTATCAAAAACTCAGCTAATCTATTTTTGATTTTGTCTTTTTTTTCTTTCCTTTGCGTCCTTGGCGTCTTGGCGGTTTATTTTTTCAATGCCATCTCTAAAATACAAATTAAAACCAATTTTACGAACTTTTCAACATTTCAGTTGGAAAACACTCTTCTTTCCCACACTACTCATAACATTAATTCTCACCTTCTTGCTAGACTTAGCCCTTGGCTCAGTCCACATACCCCTAACCCAAGTCATTACAATCCTACTAAACGGAGAACCAGAAAAAGCAAGTTGGACAAATATTATTCTGAAATTTCGCTTACCAAAAGCCTTAACTGCAACCCTTGCTGGTGCTGCTTTAGGCGTGAGTGGCTTGCAAATGCAAACACTTTTTAGAAACCCTTTAGCAGGACCTTTTGTATTAGGTATTAGTTCCGGTGCTTCTTTAGGAGTCGCGTTGGTGGTGTTAACAACAAGTGTCACGGGTGCGGGTACGTTGTTCAAAGATTTAGGGGTGATTGGCGATTTTGGTTTAGTTGTGGCGGCGAGTCTGGGTGCTGCAGCAGTGTTGGGGTTAGTGTTACTTGTTTCTCACCGCGTCGAAGACACGATGACGCTATTGATTTTAGGATTGTTGTTTGGCTATGCAACGAGTGCTATTGTAAGTATCTTGCTGCATTTGAGTGAAAGTCAGCAAATCCAATCATACTTGCTGTGGACTTTTGGCAGTTTTGGTGGTGTCACCTGGCAACAAATGCTAGTTTTAGCGCCTGTGGTACTGATAGCGTTGTTAATTTCGTTGATGCTATCCAAACCTTTGAATGCACTCCTTCTGGGTGAAGCTTATGCTCGCAGTCTCGGTTTAGGTGTAGAAGAAGTCAGATTTTGGATTCTTATCACTTCTTCCATCTTAGCAGGTGCGATTACCGCCTTTTGTGGACCGATCGCCTTTTTAGGTGTAGCGGTTCCTCACCTTTGTCGCAGTCTGTTCAATACTTGTGAACATCGGGTGTTAGTCCCTGCTGTGACTTTCATGGGTGCAATTTTGGCGTTAATTGCAGATTTGATCTCACAGCTACCCGGAAGTGATATAGTGTTACCTTTGAATTCTGTTACCGCTTTGATAGGGACTCCTGTTGTGACTTGGGTGATTTTGCGTCGTCAGTCTCGCACATCTTTTCCGAAATAAATGAATTGACATCCTGCTGCTCCTTATTTACTGGACATCTTCGGACGACGTGCAGCTTGCACTTACTTTGTAACAACTAAAAATCGCAATTCTGGTCAAGTCAAGACTGCTCTTGCTTTAACTTTTTTCTATAGATATGTTGACAGTACAAGGAAGCAAGTTTTGCAATATGCCTAACTTCGTTAAAATATAATAATATATTGTTTCTTTAAATCCACGCTCTTCATAAGATGGGTAGAATTCCACAGAAAAACTGCATTTGAGAGAAGTCACATACTGCTTGATTTTTGAGACTACCAATACATCTTCTTCTGCATAAGGCTGGCTATTCACCCGTTGATAAGAATAGTCATACAAATACGTCGGTGATGAAGGTTCATAGAGCAAGATAATTTTACCACCAGGTTTCAGCACCCTTACCATTTCGTTGAGAGTTTGACTAAAATCATTTTTTTCTCCAAAATGATGAAATGCTGCAAATGCGAAAATTCTATCAAATTGCTCTGCTTCAAATGGAATTTCACGGCAATTCAAAACCCATTTTTCATCCAAGTAAGTATTCAAGAATTTTTCAAGGTTATTTGTATATTGAAGATTTGAAAGTATTAAGTCACTTCCAACTACATAAGTATTTGGATACTCTCTTTTTATCAAAAGACTAGCCCAGCAATAGCCACCTCCCATTTCTAATATACTTTCATTTCCAGAAAGATTGAGCCGTGATATGAGTTTTTGGAAAGTTTTAATAGCGGGTGATCTGAAGACAATAGCATCAAACAAATCATCCTCTCTATGAGAAGTTCTCCACTCCTCAAACTTCTGATGAGCTACAATTTCTTTTTTGTCACTTTCTGTGAGAATTGTTGCGTTTATAGAGTTAAAAATTCCTTCACAGTCTTGAAAATGTACACCTTTATATAAATTCAGCATAGTCAAGTGTTATCAGGATTCAAATTTTTGGGATTGCAAAATCGAAGTCTGAAATAGGGTAGTTCTGATTTGACCCCTTGTTGATTTATCTGAGGTTGGGTGGGGATTTACGCAGTTTCTCAAAGAAATATACGTTTCTTTACATAATGTCTTGATATATCTGGTTAATTGGCTACTAGAAATTCGCTCCCACAGCACTTGCCTCGCGCTTTGCGCTAATTCCCGTAAAAAGCCGTAGGTATCTGTGTGTCCCACGGCTTTTAGCTGTCTGATACCGTTTCACTTTAAGGTTGATACAAATAGGCAGCAGAGGAGCAGAGGAGCAGAGGAGCAGGGGAGAAAGAATTAGAGACTAATCATTTGTATCAAGGATTTCGTGAAATGGTATGACTCCCTCACAAAGAGTGTATTTCTTGAGAGTTATAGCAGTTGCCAGGTAGATTAGGACATGAACTAATGAGAAAATACGGACACCACGAGACTTTCAAGGCTGTTAAGAGTTAAGCGTTCCCTGTTAAGCGTTCCCTGCTATAAGAAATACACTCTTTGTGAGTGGGTTAAGCATTACTCAAATTCACTTTGACAATCATATCGTTGTAATCCTTATCACCCCCACTTGCTAAATCTTCAAAGCCAAAGGTGTTATTTCCCAACAAACGAATATGGTCAACTTTATCTGAGTTAGCTCCTAAAAAGGAAAAATACACTGCGGGGTCGTTATTTGGATTTCCATCTAAAATTGCATCTGGCGTACCATTAGAAATAATGAATGGTGCCAAGATTGAACCAGGGCTAAGATTAGCTGTGAATGTAGCAGTTCTTTGGTTGGCCACTGTTAAGTCAATACCTGGAACACGTCGCTGCACTGCAGCTTGAGCATAACCTGCATCACCAGGACGCAAGTCCACTGTCCCGTTACCATCAAGATCTATACCACCATTCGCATCAGCTACTTGATAAAAGCCAACGAAATCGTTATTGCTTGCTTCTCTGTTTAAGACAAAGTCTGCTTTGACCTGAGTTGACACATTGCGTAAATCAATCTGTTCTCCAAAAGGATTTCCCTGAAGACCAGCACCCAGAGGTAACGATTGATTTGTTGCCTTAATATTCACTACCAGATTTTGGAAGTCAGAAGTATTGCTATTTGATGTATCATTCAAAGCCAGTGTAAACTCGCCATTCCCCAAGTTTGTCACTTTTTGCGTTAAGGGGTTGGAAAAGATGAGGTCTTTGGCAGAGGTTGAACCAGCTTGCACAGCGTCGATACTACTATTGTTGACTAAGAAGAATTGCAGGCGTGCACTTGAGTTAAATGCAAGTAGACGTGTTAAGTCAGTATTAAACCCATTGGGATTATCGGTAACGACTGAGAAAATGGTCTTGGCTCTTGAAAGTGCAGCTTGGGCATAATTTTCTGCACCAGGAGCAATACCATTAATTGTTCCTTGGTCATCGTCAACTACAAACACTCCCAGTTCATTCACCTGATTAGAATTGGCTTTGTTGAGAGTGACTTCAAGTTTTGGGTTGCTGCCTTCTAACTGGAAAATGTTGTTAGAAGTTTGTTTGAGGGTAGAAGCAACTTTGCTGCCAGGAAGGCTGACGGGGTTGGCAGGGTTGATGGGAGAGATGACACTACCAATGCTAATTGCAGCAGTGTCAGTCGCACTGCTAAAGGCAGTCGCGCCACCGTTGAGGGTTGTGTCTGCGGTGCTGCCGTTGGTACCAGTGGTCCCGTCCCAGGCACGGAAAGTCAAAGCATTGCTGATGGTGCCATTGAAGTTGGCGTTGGGCTGGAAGTAAATACGGGTGTTAGCATCAGCCGCCAATAGACGGGCGTTGGTGTTGGATACAACTCCTAAAGCTGCCCAGTTATTGCCATTGTCGGTGCTGTAGAAGAAGGTGCCGTTGGTAGTGTCAGCATTTGCGATCGCAACACCTGTGAGTGGATTGCTGTCCGGATCGGTGACGTTACCATTAGCACCCAAACTCACCAACGAAGAAACAAGCGTACCAACTGCCCCTATGGGTGCGCCTGCATTTTTGTCAATACCAGTTAGAGTGACGTTGGTGTCACGCAGGATAGGAGCATCATTGACGGCATCAACGGTAATTGCAACAGCGTCAGTTGCAATGCTAAAGGCAGTAGTGCCACCGTTAAGGGTGGTGTTCGCAGTGCTACCGTTGGTACCAGTGGTCCCGTCCCATGCGCGGAAGGTTAGGGCATTGTTGATCGAACCATTGAAGTTAGCGGTGGGTTGGAAGTAAAGGCGAGTGTTTCCATTAGCTGCCAATAGGCGGGCGTTGGTGTCGGACACAGCTCCTAAAGCTGCCCAGCTACTGCCATCATCGGTGCTGTAGAACCAACTGCCGTTGGTAGTGTTCGCATTTGTGATGGCAATACCTGTTAGTGCATTACCTGTAGATCCATTACCTGTAGTTACATTGTTGTCTAAGTCGGTGACGTTAACACCAAGACTGACTAAGGAGGAAACAAGGGTACCAACTGGTCCGGTGGGTGCGCCTGCATCTTCAACTGTGCTTAGGAAGAGGTTGGTGTCAAGCAGGATAGGAGCGTTATTGACGGCGTTGATGGTAATTGTGCTAGTGTTAACCCCAGTGCTAAAAGCAGTAGCAGCACCGTTGAGGATGGTGTCTGCGGTGCTGCCGTTGGTACCAGTGGTTTGGTCCCACGCACGAAAGGTTAGAACATTATCGATGCTGCCATTGGAGTTGCCGTTCGGCTGGAAGTAAAGACGGGTGCTTGCATTAGCCGCCAATAGGCGAGCGTTGGTGTCGGATAAAATTCCTACGGGTATCCAGCTGCTGCCGTTGTTGGTGCTGTAGAACCAATTGCCGTTGGTATTGTTAGCATTTGTGATCGCAATACCTGTGAGTGCATTGCTGTCTGGATCGATGACGTTATCACCAAGCCGGACTAGGGAGGAAACAAGCGTACCAACTGCGCCTATGGGTGCGCCTACATTTTGATTAATTGCAGTTAGGGTGATATTAGCTTCACCGAGGGTAGGAGCATCATTGACGGAATTGATCGTAATTCCTGCAGCGCCAGTTGTACTGCTAAAAGCAGTAGTGCCACCACTAATGGTGGTGTTTGCAATGCTTGTGTTGGTACCAGTGGTCCCGTCCCAGGCACGGAAGGTTAGAGCATTGTTGATGGTGCCATTAAAGTTGGCTTTGGGCTGGAAGTAAATGCGGGTAATTCCATCAGCCGCCAATAAGCGAGCGTTAGTATTAGATACCAAGTCTAAAGGTGCCCAGCTGTTGCCATCGTCAGCGCTGTAAAAGAAGTTGCCGTTGGTAGTGTCAGCATTTGTGATCGCAATACCTGTGAGTGCATTGCTGTCTGGATCGATGACGTTATCAACCGTGACTAAGGAGGAAATAAGGGTACCAACTCCTCCTGTGGGTTCACCTGCGTCTTCGTCAATCGTAGTTAGGGTGAGGTTGGTGTTATTGAGGGTAGGAGCATTATTAACGGCATTGACGGTAATTGTTGCAGTGTTAATCCCAGTGCTAAAGGCAGTCGCATCACCGTTGACTGTTGTATCCGCAGTGCTGCCGTTGGTACCAGTGGTTTGGTCCCACGCATGGAAAGCCAGAGCATTGACAATAGGACTAGGACTACTGAAGCCGGGGTTGGGCTGGAAGTAAACGCGGGTGATTGCATCAGCCGCCAATAGGCGAGCGTTGTTCTCGGAGACAGACTCCAAAGCTGCCCAGTTGCTGCCATTGTTGATGGTGTACAACCAATTGCCGTTGGTAGTGTCAGCATTTGTGATCGCAATACCTGTGAGTGCGTCGCGGTCTTCGTCAATAACATTACCACCAAGGGTCACTAAGGAGAAAATTGGGGTACCAACTGCCCCTATGGGTGCGCCTGCATTTTGGTTAACGGCACTCAGGATGACCTCAGTATTATTGAGGATAGGAGCACTATTGAGTACATATGGATACGCTTCGGTAACCTCAGCGCTTAATGCCAGTGGTTGATTTGAAATGTTGCCAATGTTGACTTCTAGGTTCCAATCACCCCCCAAAATAGCATTGCCAGTCAGGTTGGCGGAGGCGGCAACATTTGCTTTCGTTAGTTGATGTAGCTTGGTGATGAATTCTTCCCCAGCATCACCTGCAGCCACATGGCAACCATATAAGAGAAGGTAGGGAACTGGAGATAACCGAAGGTGAGAATCTGGTGAGCCAGCGCGTTGGGGAGCCAGTACTGCAGCGCTGTCTCCCTCCGTAGGTATCTGGTGAGACAGCGCTGCAGGAGGGTCTCCCTCCGTAGGCGACTGCGTTAGCGCAGCGGAACCGGAGGTTCTCCCCTCCGGGCGTCCGGGTTCCCCGACTTGTAGACGCCCGGAGGGCGGCTTCCCGAAGGGTAGCGACTGGCGAACCTGTAAGGGTGAGAACCAATTCTTGAGTTGGTCAGCGTAAAGTTCTAGAGTGTTGAGGCTGAGTTCACTATTGCCAAGGCTTAGGGTTCCCGGAGAGCCGTGAGAAACTATGTGGACATTTTCCACTCCACGGTATTGAGATAGTACCTGGGTAATTTGTACGACTCCATCTTGCTCGGGATCAAGAACAATAGCCTTGATATTTGCAACAACAAACCTAAGTAAAATATCGTAGTTGTTGACAGATGGATCAATGAAAAGAATGCCTGTAATCTTCATCTAGTTCTTTATAAAACAATATTACGTTTTAAATCTGATGACTAACCGTTCACTTATAGGAAACTAAAGGGTGGAGGGAGTTCTAGGTCTTTGTCAATCTTTCTAGACACTCGCTAACTATGAGAGTTTTGGTTGGTAACACAAGGTGAATACTCTCTGTTCAGGTATTTTTATTGCTTTGTCTTTTTATACAAAGTAAGTAGAAGCAGTTATCCCATAAATTGTTAATACCTGTTCAACACTACTTCCCGACTTTCATATTTCCGTATAAATTACTAGTCTTTAACAAAAAAAGATACTAATATTTAGTTATAATCAAGCTGGAAATATTTTGGAAAAAGTATTTTTTTTTAGTGTATAGTCGATAAAATTTACTCAGAAATATCGGCTTGTACCCCCTTTACCCCTGCCCCCCTCTTCGGTCATGTCAGAATTAATGTAAATGGCAGTTTTTCTCAAGGTTCTTAGCCCAATCCTTAATAGCGTGTTGTACTGTTACCATACGGTTCTACAATAGTCAGGCGATGCTCCAGCAGGGAGCCACCCAAAGGGCGATCGCAAAAATTTCCGATTTCTATCTCACTTGTGCATAAGTTGATTTTGCCTGCACTTAATTAATAAATAAGTCTGATTTACATAATCGGATTTTCGTCAACGTCTAAGTTTGTTCAAACTGGGAACAGGGAACAAGGAACAACTGATAACTGATAACTGATAACTGATAACTGATAACTGATAAATGACAGCCCATTCAACAGTAATTGATACCAGAGTCAAGAAAATTCTGATTTTATCAGCTAACCCAAACAATACCTCCAAGTTACGTCTGGATGAGGAAGTTAGAGAAATTCAGGCGGGGCTACAACGTGCCAAAAAGCGAGAACAGTTTGAAATCATTAGCAGGTGGGCTGTACGGGTTGATGATTTACGACGTGCTTTATTAGACCATGAACCGCAAATTGTACATTTTTCGGGACATGGTTCTGGGAGTGATGGCTTGGCGTTGGAGAATAACTCTGGAGAATTACAACTTGTTAGTACTCAATCGTTAGCAAGGTTGTTTAAGTTATTTAAAGACAAAGTAGAGTGTGTTTTGCTCAACGCCTGCTACAGTGAAGTACAAGCTGAAGCGATTCACCAAAACATAGATTATGTGATTGGGATGAATCGAGCTTTGGGCGATCGCGCAGCAATTGAGTTTGCAGTTGGGTTTTATGATGCTATCGGTGCAGGCAGAAGTTACGAGGATGCTTTTGAATTTGGTTGCACTTCGATTGATTTAGAAGGAATTCCAGAATCAGAAACACCTGTCTTAAAATCTAAACACAGCAATCAAGACAAAATTTCTTCTACGACTTCTAGGACTTCAAGACAGCGCATCTTTATTAGTTACAAGCGCAATGTCGAACCGGATGAACTTGTGGCGATGCAAGTTTATCAGCTATTGTCACAACAGCACAATGTTTTTATTGACCAAAGAATGCTCGTTGGCACGCGCTGGGTAGAATCCATTGAAACAGAACTGCGCAATACTGATTTTCTCATCGTTTTCCTTTCTGAACAATCTGTTACGAGCGAGATGGTGCAGTGGGAAATCTCACTGGCGATGGAATTAGCCCAATCCCAAAACGGAAAACCTGTTATTCTGCCAGTGCGTTTAGCATATCGAGAAGCTTTTCCCCATCCCCTCAGCATTTACTTGAACCACATCAACTGGGCATTTTGGGAAAGTCCACAGGATACGCCGCATTTGATAGAAGAGTTGAGGCAAGCAATTAATGGTGGTTCTCTAAGCATAGTCCCAAAAGCTAGGACTAATTTACTCCAGATAAGTGTACCTGAGCAATTACCCCGACCAACACCATTTGCACAACCAATGGTGTTAGAAATGCCATCCGGGACGATGAAACCTGAATCTTCGTTTTATGTGGAACGCAACGCGGACACAATTGCGTTGCAAACCATTGTACAGCAAGGCGTAACGATTCCCATCAAAGGACCCAGGCAAGTTGGGAAAAGTTCATTATTGATGCGGATAATTCAAGCTGTTCGCAAAGCTGGTAAGCGAGTTGCTTATTTTGATTTTCAACAGTTAAGTACTGCAGTACTTAACGATGAGGAACTGTTCTTCCGTCACTTTTGTTCTTGGATCAGCGATGAACTGGAACTCGAAGATAAAGTGGAGGAGTATTTTGCTCGAAACTTAACGACGATTCAGCGTTGCGATCGCTATTTACAACGCCATATTATAAAAGGATTGGGACATCCCTTGGTATTGGCAATGGATGAAGTCGATAGAGTTTTTGATACCAACTTCCGCAATGATTTTTTTGGGATGTTGCGTAGCTGGCATAATAATCGTGCGATTTATCCGAGTTTAGACAAATTGGATTTGGTACTGGTTACTTCTACCGAGCCATATCAGTTAATTGATGATTTGAATCAGTCTCCGTTTAATGTCGGGCAGATTATTGAACTAGAAGATTTCACACCAGAACAAGTCGCGGAACTCAATCGGAGTCATAATTCACCTTTGAATGCTAACTTGCTTCAACAATTGTTTCGGTTGCTTGGTGGACATCCTTACTTGGTGCGAAAAGCACTGTACTTAGTAGCCAGCGGACAAATCACTCCAACAGAGTTATTTACGAATGCTACTGCTGCTTCTGGACCTTTTGGTGACCATTTACGGCGACTGCTGTCACTGTTATATGATAAGCAAGAATTAATACAGGGGTTGCTGCTTGTTATTAATCAAAATATCTGTCCCGACAGACAAATTTTCTGGCGGTTGCAAGGTTCTGGATTGGTGCGGGCTTCCGGACAGTCTGTTCTGCCCCGTTGTCAGTTATACGCAGAATATTTCCGGGAGAATCTACATGGCTGATCCAAGCATTTACACTGTTGGTGGCACAGTACAGACGAACCGGAATGGGGTTTATATTTCCCGACAAGCAGATGAGGAATTGTTAGCACTGTGTCGAGACGGAAAATTTGCTTACGTCCTCACACCACGTCAAATGGGTAAATCTAGTTTAATGGTACGTACTGCCTGTCAATTGAGAACCGAAGGAATTAAGTCGGTGATGATTGACTTGACGGGGATAGGTACGCAAGTCACAAATCCAGAACAGTGGTATCTAGGTTTACTGATTCAGATAGAAGCACAACTGATGCTGGATACTGATGTATACTCGTGGTGGCAAGAACACGCACATCTGGGTTTTACACAACGGTTAACAGAATTTTTTCAGCGGGTGTTATTGGTTGAAATCACCGCATCAGTGGTGATTTTTATTGATGAAATTGATACCACTCTTAGCTTAGATTTTACAGACGATTTTTATGCAGCTATTCGCTATCTCTACGTCTCGCGTGCTTCTCTATCATCAGAGTTTCAACGGCTTTCGTTTGTCTTATTTGGTGTCGCAACTCCCGGTGACTTGATACGAGATCCAAAACGGACACCGTTTAATGTTGGTCAGCGAGTTGACTTGACTGATTTTACTTTAACAGAAGCAGAACCACTGGCATCAGGATTGGGGTTGCCAAGAGAGAAAGCACAGCAGGTGTTGGAGCGGGTACTTGATTGGACAAAAGGACACCCGTATTTAACGCAGCACATTTGTTGTATTATTAGCCAATATCCTCAAAAAGATTGGTCAAAAGCTGATATTGACCGTATCGTGAGTAGAAACTTTTTCGGTGCAATGAGTGAGGAGGATAATAATTTACAATTTGTGCGTGATATGCTGACCAAACGCGCACCAGACAAAGTTGCTGTTTTAAGCATTTATCGCAAAATTCGGCAAGGAAAACACCGCGTTGCTGATGAAGAACAGTCAATTACTAAATCTCATCTGAAATTATCGGGTGTGGTTAAAAGGAAGAATGGGGTGTTGAAGGTACGAAATCCCATTTATCAACGAGTGTTTAATTTAAGCTGGGTGAATCAGCACTTACCGTTGAACTTACGGGATTTCTGGGAACGTTATAAGCCTGCACTTCCTTATGTTGCCATATTGTTGGTATTTTCAATTTCAATGGGATGGATGGCATTTTATGCTGATACACAACGTTCACGTGCTGAAAAAGCTCTCACAAATGCAGAGATTTCAGTTCAAAGTTTGACGACAGAAAATCGTTTTACTTCAGGTTATGAACTAGATGCTTTATTATCCGGGTTGAAAACAGGCAAAAATGTGAAAAAATATGGTGATACTGTAAATTTAGAGAACCGCACAAAAGCAATTGTTGCTTTGCAACAGGTTGTTTACGGAGTAAAAGAACGCAATCGATTGGAAGGGCATACCAATGGCGTCAGAAGTTTGGTGTTCAGCCCGGATGGTAAGACGATTGCTTCTGGGAGTTTTGACAACACCGTGAAACTATGGAATCTCTCTGGGCAGTTACTGCATACTCTGAACGGGCATAGCCGTGAAGTCTTTCATGTGGTATTCAGCCCGGATGGCAAGACCATTGCAACTGCTAGTTATGACAACACCGTGAAACTATGGAATCTTTCAGGGCAGTTACTGCATACTCTTATGGGGCATAGCGGTATAGTCTGGAGTGTGGTATTCAGCCCGGATGGCAAGACGCTTGCTTCTGCTGGTGACAACACAGTAAGACTGTGGAATCTCTCTGGGCAGGAACTGCATACCCTTAAGGGGCATACCGGTCCAGTCTATCGTGTGATGTTCAGCCCGGATGGCAAGACGATTGCTTCTGGTAGTAAGGACAAGACAGTAAGACTGTGGAATCTCTCTGGGCAGGAATTGCATATCCTTAAGGGGCATACCGATTCAGTCAATCGTGTGGTGTTCAGCCCGGATGGCAAGACGATTGCCAGTGTTAGTGATGACAACACCGTGAAACTATGGAATCTCTCTGGGCAGGAATTGCATACTCTTATGGGGCATAGCGCTTATATCTGGAGTGTGGTGTTCAGCCCGGATGGCAAGACGATTGCCAGTGTTAGTGATGACAAGACAGCGAAACTGTGGAATCTGTCTGGGCAGGAACTCCACACCCTCAAAGGGCATAGTAATCAGGTTATGAGCGTTGTGTTCAGCCCGAATGGTAAGACGATTGCTTCTGGGAGTTCTGACAACACAGTGAAACTGTGGAATCTGTCTGGGCAGGAACTCCACACCCTCAAAGGGCATAGCAATGCGATCTGGAGCGTGGTGTTCAGCCCGGATGGCAAGACGATTGCTACTGGTAGTCAGGACAACACAGTAAGACTGTGGAATCTCTCTGGGCAGGAACTGCATATTCTTAAGGGGCATACCAGTGAAGTCAATCATGTGAAGTTCAGCCCGGATGGCAAGACGATTGCTTCTAGTAGTAGAGACAACACAGTAAGATTGTGGAATCTCTCTGGGCAGGAACTGCATATTCTTAAGGGGCATAGCGATAATGTCTGGAGTGTAGTGTTCAGCCCGGATGGCAAGACGATTGCTTCTGGTAGTAGAGACCACACAGTAAGACTGTGGAACCTCTCTGGGCAGGAACTGCATACTCTTATGGGGCATAGCAATGTAGTCAATAGTGTGGTGTTCAGCCCGGATGGCAAGACGATTGCTTCTGCTAGTTCTGACAACACAGTAAGACTGTGGAATCTCTCTGGGCAGGAACTGCATACTCTTATGGGGCACAGCGGTGTAGTCAATCGTGTGGTGTTCAGCCCGGATGGCAAGACGATTGCTTCTGCTAGTTCTGACAACACAGTAAGACTGTGGAATCTCTCTGGGCAGGAACTGCATACTCTTATGGGGCATACCGGTAATGTCTTAAGTGTGGTGTTCAGCCCGGATGGCAAGACGATTGCTACTGGTAGTGTTGACAACACAGTAAGACTGTGGAATCTCTCTGGGCAGGAACTGCATATTCTTAAGGGGCATAAGAGTTATATCTATAATCTGGTGTTCAGCCCGGATGGCAAGACGATTGCTTCTGCTAGTTCTGACAACACACTAAGACTGTGGAATCTCTTTGGGCAGGAACTGTATACTCTTATGGGGCATAGCAGTATAGTCTTTCGTCTGGTGTTCAGCCCGGATGGCAAGACGATTGCTTCTGGTAGTTGGGACAACACAGTAAGACTATGGAATCTCTCCGGGCAGGAACTGGGTATTCTGAAGGGGCATAGCAATGGCGTCAAAAGTGTGGTGTTCAGCCCGGATGGCAAGACGATAGCCTCTGGTAGTTTTGACAACACAGTAAGACTATGGAATATGGATTTGGATAACTTATTAATACGTGGTTGTGCTTGGGCTTCTGATTATCTGAAGAATAACCCTAATGTTAAAGATGATCGTCACCTTTGTGATGATGTTCTTAATAGAAAGTAGTGAGGAGGTAGAACCTCCTACTGCTAGTTCCCAGGCAAAGCCCGCGAACGATAAAAATTAGCAAGCAGAAATTATGAATGGTACTCAAGCCGTTGAGCAATCCATACCTTAATGATCGACTGTCGAGTGACACTCCCGCCGCGCCGCCTCACGATCAAGTGCTTCAATCATCCATATCGGGAAATCGACGTTGATCCGCCGCTGCTCATAACCTGGGCGGCGAACGGTGGAAAGATCAAGGTATGAAGTTACGTCCTCGCCGTTGTCGAACTTTTCGTCAAAGTCTTGGGCTTTCATATAGCTCTACCTCCTGATTTCGTGCTCGCTGTATGGTGTTAAGCTAGCTGTGCCTCCGGCGTTAACTCAAATCTTGCGCCATAATTATCGTCTGCCAAGAAATAAATTTCTTGGCTCAAAGTTCAAGTCCGTTAAAACGGACTGGGTAACTCTTTTAGTCCGTTTTAACGGACTTGAATTATTAGCCTTGAACTTGAGTTCAAGGCGTACTATGGGTAAGGTGCAAGATCTGAGCGCCCAAGGGGCGCGACTACACGCCCCCAACGAATGAAAGAAACACCATTTCCCTGTTCCCTGTTCCCTGTTCCCTGTTCCCTGTGTTTCTTAAGAGTTAAGCTAGCTGCGCCTCCGGCGTTAAGCTAGCTGCGCCTCCGGCGATCGCTTCTTTTACTATAATTTCAACAGGATAATTATATTTTCCCTTCTCTCAATTATGGAAATCACAAAAATATCCAATGAAGGACAAGTAATAATTCCCGAACCATTGCGAAAGTCTCATGGCTGGAAAGTGGGACAGGAACTGATAGCAATTGATATGGGTGACGGAATTCTTCTGAAACCAAAAAAACCTTTTTTAGAAACCACATTGGCTGATGTTGGTGGATGCTTAAAATACCAAGGCATACCAAAAACTCTTGAAGAAATGGATGATGCTATCCGTCAGGGTATAGAGGAATCATGGCATGATATCATCTAGTTTCAGATCTAAATTTGGGAATAAATAAGAATAAATACTATCTCCCAAGCGATATTGTTGCTGCTGATATATACCATTAACTAATTGACATACAGTAAAAGTAGGTTGTTTGGGATTACCGATAAATTGCAAACCACCCAAACCACGAAAATCTATAATCCAATATTCCGGTATTTCTAGAAAAGCATATTCTTCAACTTTTCTTGCATAATCATCTTGCCAATTAGTACTCACAACCTCAGCAACCAGCTTAATAGTATTACCATTACAAATAATAAGTTTTTTTTGCCAAAGTGGTTCTTGACCGAGTTTTTCTTTATCTAAAACAATGACATCTGGACGTAATGCTGTTGCTTCTGCGCGTGGATGTTTAATCAAACAAGTTTTGGGAATCAACCAGTTTAAATGAGTACGAAGAATTTCAGTATAAATTCTACCAGCAATATTTCCTGAAACTTCTTCATGAGGACCAGTTGGTTCCATGTCACGTAATTCTCCGTCAATAAGTTCGTAACGCGGATTATCCCCATACTCAACGAGAAATTGCTCGAAAGTGATAAGCTTGGGTGGGGTATAGGTCATAGTTCATATTGTGACAGCAGGTGGTTTTATTTTAGCGAAGCTATATTAATTCTTTCCCGTAGTTTTATTTCTCAAGTTCCAAACCCACTAAACTGACGCACATACAGCGTTTTTCTGTAAGGTGGGCATTGCTCACCACTATCTCAAATGTCTATCACATAGACTTTTCTGAGCAATGTAGCGCTACGATTTGTAGTCTATTCATATGAAAACCGCTGTAAGGTTCGTGAAATGTCAAAATAATATCATGAGAGATGAAAAATGAAATGAAAAGAACTCCTCCAAGAAAAACGAGCAGAAATTCTCAAGATTGCTGCTAAACATGGTGCTTATAATCTCCGAATTTTTGGTAGCGTAGCTAGAGGAGAAGAAACACCAAGCAGTGATATTGATTTTTTGATTGATTATGACTTGAATAAAATTACACCTTGGTTTCCTGGTGGCTTGGTTCAAGAGTTAGAAACCTTGTTGAATCGGAAGGTTGATGTGGTAACTACTAATTCTTTACATTATTTTATTCAAGATAATGTCTTAAAAGAGGCTATTCCTTTATGAAAAACGCTCGGATTTATCTGATTCACATTCGGGATTGTCTCAACAGAATTAAGCAATATACACGCTTAAGGGAAAGAAGTATTTTTTAATGACATTAAAACCCAAGATGCAGTTTTAAGAAATATTCAGGTGATGTGTGAGTCTGTACAAAAAATCGTCTTGATATGAATTGTCATTGCGAACGGAGCGAAGCGCAGTGAAGCAATCCCAGAAGTTTGCGATTGCTACCCTGGCGGGAAGCCCCCTCCGGGGTCTACGCTCCACTTCGTTTCGCTGCCCTCCGGGCACGCTGCGCTAACGCTGCGGACAAACACGTTTTTGCAAAATTGGATTGTTTGGAATGTCATTGAAAACTATTTGCCTTCTCTAGAAAAAACGATTGAAGCAATGGCACAGGAATTTTGGAATATTTAAGTGAGAAGTACTCCGAAACTGAAAAATCACCTTAATGCAGTATGATCGCGCAGCGTGCGTCTTCTGAGATCTTGCACCATAATTCTCGTCCGCCAAGAAATAAATTTCTACAGCGAGTAGCCCAAGTCCATTGAAATGGACTGAAATTCTTACTCAGTCTTCTTTAGAAGACTTTAGCTATTAGCCTGGGGTTTAAACCCTAGGCGGGTAATGCGACTGGTGCAGGACCTGAGTCTTCGCACGATCGCCTGTTTGTATCTGTTCTTGCACTATTGTCATTTAGCTATGACTCTGGAGGTAGAACCTCCCACCTCTGGTTCCCAGGCTCAGCCTGGGTACCAGAAAAAGCCCCCTTTTTAAGGGGGTTGGGGGATCTCTAGAAAAAGCCCCCTTTTTAAGGGGGTTGGGGGATCTCTAGAAAAAGCCCCCTTTTTAAGGGGGTTGGGGGATCTCTTCTGCGTAAGTCCTATAAATCACACTTTACATGGCATTAAACTATCCACTCTCCCCAAAACTGCCATATCTTCCTCATCCAACTCCACTGGTGTACCACTACGAATTAATTCCGCAAAATCTTCATTAGGAATCATAATAGTTAGCGTATATAAACGACCATAACCGATATTTTCAATCACATGAGTGCCTGTGGGAGGGACTAACAAACTATCTCCTGCTTTAATTCGGACTACTTTGCCATCACAACTGGCGATTCCTTCTCCTTTGAGGACAAAAAACATTTCCACCGCCAATTGATGACGATTGGGTGGTGTTTTCCCACCAACATCAAAAATTTCCACGCAACAAGTCAAAGAAGTATTAGCACTTGCGGTGTCGAATATAATCGCCAAGCGGTTTGAGTCATTGGGACTAATGCGATATGCTTGGTAATCTTTGGGAGATTTGATAACAGGAATCACACAACTAGCCAGGTACATAATTTATCTCCTTTATAGTTATCGGTGTAAAGAGTCGTGAGTTTGGAAGTGTATTTATCTCTCTATGGTTATATGGTCATACAAAGGCAAGCAAAATCACTATTCAACATTCAGCACTTTGTTGAAGTTGCGATCTGTTTGGTAATCTTTGGGAGATTTGACAACGGGAATCACACAACGAGTCGCGTACATAATTTATCTCCTTTATAGTTATCTGAGTTGTAAAGAGTCGTGAGTTTGGAAGTGTATTTATCTTTCTATGGTTATATGGTCATACAGAGGCAAGCGAATCACTATTCAACATCCAGGGCTTTGTTGAAGTGCGTTTAAGATTGCTTGCGAATCACTCACAAAGCCAAAGCACTGGTTGACGTTGTATATTGTCGCGAGCCAACAATACTCAGGAGAAGTTGTCGCAGTACAATCTTTAACTAGTAAGCAGTCGTATCCTAAGAAGTTTGCATCTTGTAAGGTAGCCATCACACATTGATCGGCATTCACTCCTGCAAAAAGTAGTGTTGTTCTGCCCAAGTTCCGGAGGATACTATCCAAAGGGGTATCCCAAAAACCACTCATACGGTATTTATCCACACGAATATCCTGGGGTAATTGTTGGAGTTCATCGACTACCGCCGCCGCCCAACTACCCGCCATGAGTACTTTAGCGCCGTTACTCGGTAAGGGATCACCTAATCCCACGCCAACACCCGTGGAGTTATAGACGTGAAGCAGATTGGCACTAATGTTGAGTAAGTCGGGACGATTTCCCCAATTCACCCAGATCACGGGTACATTTTTGTTTCGGAGTTCAGGTAATAAGATTTGTAAAGGTTGAACAGGTTTCTGGGCTGGGGTGACATCTACACCGATATGCGCCAACCAGCCATCAGGGTGACAGAAGTCGTTTTGCATATCAATGACGAGAATGGCAGTTTTTGCCAAGTCAAGGCGCAGGGTTTTGGTTTCTGTTGATAAAATAACGGGTTGTGGGATCTGGGGAGGACGAGTGATATCTGCAAACGTATGGTTTACTGCCCATGCGTTTGGTGCAATTCCTAAATTCCGAACAGGTATATTCATAGATTGCTACACCCAACACCATCCTTTATTTTGTAACTTGAAAATCTCCTAAATGTTCTATTACTTATACTTAATCAAGGTTTAAGCCATGAACTTTACAATTCAAAATGTTTTAATTACCACTGTTGATGATTATGCAACTGTGGATGTGCAAGTCGTAGATGGGGCGATAGTGGCGATAGCGAAGCGCTGCTGCTTTCAGCAGAACGCACCCAGTCTAGAGGTTATCGGTACGGCGATTAACGGTGAAAACAAACTCCTGTTGCCAGGATTTTTCAACGCCCACAGCCACTCCTCTGAAATGTGGCAACGAGGTATCATTCCACCGCTTCCTCTAGAATTATGGTTAGCACAACTTTACGACTTTGCGCCTCTTGATCTAGAAAAAGTTTACCTTAGTGCTTTGGGAACGGCAGTGGAAACCCTGCTTTCCGGTGGAACGAGTGTGGTGGATCATCTCATCCTCATTCCAGGCAAAGAGTTGGAAACAATTGCAACCGCCGTTCGTGCTTACAAAGAAGTTGGCATTCGTGCTTTTGTCTCTCCTCTAATTCAAGATGAATCCCTGACTGCTGGGATACCATCTGGAGAAACTAAGCAAAATCACGAGCCTTATTTTCGCTCAACTCAGGCGACACTAGAATTAATAGAAGAAGCTGTCAGACAGTTTCATCGCCCAGATGAGGGTATCAGTATTTTAGTTGCCCCCACAGGAATACAATTATGTTCTGATGCTTTGTTCCAAGGATGTATTGAGTTAAGCGATAAGTACAATCTTTGCCGTCACTCCCATCTACTGGAAACCAAAGCGCAAGAGAAACTCGCGCAAGAAAAATATGGCTGTAGTGCGGTTGAACATCTGGGGCGGATTGGTTATTTAGGCGATCGCACATCCCTTGCCCATTGCATTCACTTAACTGACACCGATATCACAATACTCGCCGAAACTAAATCTACAGTTGTCCACAATCCCTTAAGTAACTTGCGTATAGGTAGTGGTATCGCGCCGATTCTGAAATATCGTCAAGCTGGAGTCAACGTCACTTTTGGTTGTGATGGTGCATCTAGCAACGATTCCCAAGACTTACTAGAAGCCATCAAAATAGGTTCAATATTGCACAATATCACAGATTTCGATTACCAACACTGGATTACACCTCGTCAATCAGTGGAGATGGCATCTTTGGGTGGTGCAAAAGGACTGAACATGGCTGATCAACTCGGTTCCCTAACCGTCGGCAAAAAAGCCGATTTGGTGATGTATGACCTCACCAGTTTATCACTACTACCGCGTACAGACCCGATTGGCTTATTAATTCTTGGTCGTCCCACCAATGCGGTAGTTAGTGTCTGGGTAAATGGTAAGCAGGTAGTCGGTGATGGCAAAGTGACTACTATTAACGTGGATGATTTGCGTCAACAATTATTTGATCACAGTCAGTGGGATACAAAACGCAAGTCTGAGACTGTTGCTCAACTTGAAGCTCATTATCGTACAGTCATGGATTTATTGTAGTCATAGGTGCGGCGTTCCGCTCCACAGGTTTTCGCTCTTTGGAGGGAATAGGGAAATTTTAATTCCTGTTAAGCGTTCCCTATTCCCTGTTCCCTTTCAATTTGAAATTATCCCAGTGTATTTTTATTAGTGCGTTGACGAAACAAACCTGTCATACTTACACCAGTAATCAATAAACCGATTAATCCTAAACCATTCAAAAAGGGATAAATTCCTTGTAGATTCAAGACTTCTAGGCTATGGATTTTGATCAGAAATACAGCTAACTCATGCTGGTGGAACCATTCATTGATAATAGTGTACGCCATACCAGTGAGCACAGTCAGAAATAATGGTAGGCACAAAATAATGGCAATCTGGCGATGGTATCGTCGGAAACTACGTAGCATTACTTTTAGTAAAATTATCCTTTCTACAACTGATCATTAATAGGGATCAATAATCAAAATTATGCCAAAGTAGCCATCATGAACTGCCTCACCAGAACACATGAAAATACCTCTTAACCTGTTCCCTGTTAAGCGTTCCCTATTTTCAAGTCAGTTTACCCAGATTGTTGTATTTTTCCATAACCAACTTTCCAATTATCAGGCTGGTTTAACTCATCTTTCTTACCTTGAGAAATCAACCATACAGCAGCCCGAGTATGGAATAATGCCTTCATCAGGTAATATCCTGGCTTAGCATAAACGCCTTCAGCAACAGTCGTGCCAGCAAAAATAAGTTCTCCGCAGAAAGTGCCAGTACCATTTATAGTGACTGTGAACAGCTTATCAGTGAGATTTCCACCAGGAATCATAAAAATTGCGTAAACGTGATGTTCACCTCGCCAAGGCTCAACTATGATTTTCTGAGGATGTGTGTAGAATCTTTCACCTGTTCCTCGAATAACATTTGATTCCTGGCAAGTGAGAAGGTTCGGTAGCCTTGAAATAGTAGTCCAGCTAAGAACAATGATTAAGCTCAGGGTAAATAAAACGTAAGTAATTTTACTTTTAAGCATTCGTACTTTTAGAACTACGTGTTTAATGGTAACTGATTTTGTATTGTGTGGCGATCGCACGTGCGCTTTATATATAGTTCACTACAATTGACGGATATCCAGGATAAACCGAGACGCTTTACTTTGGTTTGGTGTTTTCAAAAAGCCGATAGCGTCATTCCCGATGTTGTTTGGGCAACTCATGAGCAACATGTCAGCTTTCATTTGACTCAAACCACATATAAAGTTATCACTTTAAGGGTGAAAGATTAGCATCAAATAGAATCAAGTGTAGAGTCCCCTGGCAAAATTTCAGAAAGTTAAAACTAACCTTTGTTGTCCTCTTCTGTACTTTTACGAAGATCGATATACTGCTTACCTAAATCAGTGACTTTTACGTAATCGGAAAGGTTATTATCTTTATAAGGAATGTCACGAATTCTACCAACATCTACATATCCTATATCTTTCAGGTGAAAAATTTCTTTTTCTAGATTATCATTCATTTCATAAGAACCAAAGTTACCCCCAGCCAGTTTCTTGAGAGTCTCAAACATAGATTTGGACATAGATATCAAAACTAGCTTGTCAGTTCTTGCCTTTGTGGTAGAGAGTTTTTTTCCAATTGAATTTATTTTGCTATCTAGCTTTCCTCTATCAAAAGTCAATGCAATAACCTCATCAAGCTGAGGAATAAGAAACAGTAGTAATGCAATAGCAATGATTGCTACAAAAAGAAGTGGAGTCGGTTGTCTAGAAATTAACAAAATAAGCAAAACTCCTTCGATAACTGCAATACAGATAAACGCTGCCCACCATTTTGCTGAATAATCTTGAGCCACAATTTCTCTCCTGATAACTCTCAGTCTCAATGATTCCTGTTGAATGAGTTTAATTATAATTGCTCTTTATGAAAGGTTTCTATCTCGATCACAGGAGGTTTTAATTCAAAATCATGATTTGCAACCTAGCATAGAATATACTGATTAACAAACAACAATTTGATCTGTAGATAACAAAAATATCTTGAATTCCCAGTTATTGTGTATAATATTAATTTACAGATTTTTTTAAAGAAAGTAGTTCATCCGGAACCAATTAAATGATTAATAGTCAGTATAAATCTGTATAAAAGCTTGTATAGTATCAATAGATAACATAATTCTCCCCAGATTGAAGAATTATTTTATCTCATTAACTTTATTATCAAAATACTAAATTTAGTGGCTGGGTATAGCGTCAACTGCATTGTCCAATTAAAACTAGAAGTAAGTACTGTATTGCACAAGTTCGCAACGACTAACAGCTTCTTTCCTTGAGTTTCATATGGTGTTTGTAGGGGCTTATAAACAACGCTCTTATCGCTTATTTCAAAAGGGCTAGCCAAATAATCTCAAAGAAAAGCGTTATGAATTTATGAAATGCTGTACTAAGCGCAAATACCTGGAACCCTAGACTTTGCTAAAGATTAATGAAATATCACAGCATTGATGAACTCCTGAACAATAATCAAGCTTGGGTTGCAGAAAAACTGGCTTTGAACCCCAACTATTTTGAACAATTAGCCACCGGACAAAAACCCCCCTATCTTTACATTGGGTGTTCTGATAGTCGTTTACCGCTAACCAACTTTACACGCACAGAACCTGGAGAGTTATTTGTCCATCGCAACATTGCCAATCAAGTGTCCCTAACGGATATTAACTTTTTAGCCGTTTTGGAATACGCAATTTCTCATCTTCAAGTTCAACACATTATTGTTTGCGGTCATTACGGTTGCGGTGGAATTAAGGCGGCGCTAGAAGGAAAAACCATTGGAATCATTGATAATTGGGTGAATCCGATCCGAGAAATCTACTTACAAAACCAAGACGAAATTGATGCTTTGCTCACAAAAGAAGAACGTCTAAATCGTCTAGCAGAAATCAATATTTTGGTACAGGTTAAAAATCTATACCAAACTTCTATTATGCGTAAAGCACTTTATGATCAAAAAGCACCAGTGATTCATGGTTGGGTACTGGATATCCGAACAGGATTAATCAAAGACTTGCAAGTCTCAACGAAACAATGGGAATTACGCCCACCAACCTTGGTTCTTGAGTCCATACCTTCTCTGCCTGATTTTAAATTTATGAATGGGGATTTGGACTGTTTCTCTCAAGAGGCATGTTAAGGTATGGTGATCTGTAGTTATAACTTACGCATGAGTTACGAAAAAACAAGACTGTGAGATTGCTTTCTTACGTCGCAATGACACAACTACGTTATTTTTGCGTAAATCCTGTAACTAATGATTTGCAATACCTGTTTTTCTAAAAGGGTGTACAATGCGCGAACCACAGATTAAGATTGATCCGGGAACTCTGTTGTTAATAGTGTCTGTCCTTCTACTGTTACCTCTTTTGCTGGCTGGTTTCGTCTTTCAATAAGCTATTTGGAACGACTATGACTGCAACAAAATCATCTGCTAATCTACCAATTTTGGAACAATTCCGGACAGGATTACCCAATATTTGCGGCTGTGAGGCAGAAATTAATTCTGTGGTTCAGCAAGATAACCCTGTATTTCTCAACACCACCAATCTCCGCCTAGAAAATATCACGGCTGGGTTTGCTTGTGCTCTCCATATGCATCAACCCAGCATTCCTGCGGGTGCTCACGGGGAAATTATCAGCCATCTCCAGTATATGTTTGAACATCCCCATCAAGGAGATAACCATAACGCAGAACCATTTGCCTGGTGTTATAGCCGGATGGGCGATTTTATTCCCCAACTTATATCCGAAGGTTGCAATCCTCGAATTATGCTCGATTACTCGGGTAATTTGTTGTGGGGGTTACAACAAATGGGACGAGAGGATATTATCAATAATCTCAAACGTTTGACTTGTGACTCTCAATATCAGCCTTACGTCGAATGGTTGGGAACAATGTGGAGTCATGCGGTTATTCCTTCCACACCAATTCCTGACATTAAACTCCAAATTCAAGCTTGGCAACATTACTTTGCAGCCATTTTCGGCTATGATGCCCTACAGCGCGTGAAGGGCTTTTCTCCCCCAGAAATGCACTTACCAAACCACCCGGATACTTTGTTTGAATATATCAAAGCTCTCAAAGAATGCGGATATCGTTGGTTGATGGTGCAAGAACATTCTGTAGAACGTCTGGATGGATCGGGTTTACGTCATGAGGATAAATATATTCCAAATCGATTGCTTGCCCGCAATTCTAAAGGTGAAACCATCAGCATTACAGCATTAATCAAAACTCAAGGTTCCGACACAAAGTTAGTGGCTCAAATGCAGCCTTATTTTGAGGCGAAAGGAAGAAGTCAACAGCAAATTGGTAATGTTAAAGTTCCCTCGCTTGTCACTCAAATTGCTGATGGGGAAAATGGCGGCGTTATGATGAACGAATATCCCCGCGATTTGTTGAGAGTCTATTATGAAATTCGCGATTCCGGAAACAATCATTCAGGAATTGTCGCACTCAACGGTACTGAATATTTGGAATTAATTGAAGCTGCTGGTGTGAATCCAGATGAATATCCAACCTGTCAAGCCGTACAGCAACACAAAATTTGGCAGCGAGTAGAACCAGGAAATTCTACACCAGAAGCTGTGGAAAAAGCAATAACAGAATTAAAGGAAACAGACCATCAATTTCACATGGATGGTGCTTCTTGGACGAACAATTTAAGTTGGGTTCAAGGTTACGAAAATGTTTTAGATCCAATGAATAAACTCAGTGCTTTATTTCATGAAAAATATGATTCATTAGTTCAGCAAGATCCTTGCGTGACACAGAGTTGCGATTATCAAAGAGCATTACTGTACAACTTGTTATTGCAAACAAGTTGTTTCCGATATTGGGGACAAGGAGTTTGGACTGACTATGCTCGCGAACTCTATCAACGAGGTGAAGCGCTTTTGGGAGTGGATTGAGCAACAAAGGGGTGTAGGGGTGTAGGGGTGTAGGGGTTGTATGGTGGTAGGGGAGAAGAGAGATTTTTCTAGCCCCTAAGAGGGGCGCACTCTCGGATGTGGTGCATCCCTGTCCCGGAACCAAAAGGGTTCAAGCCCTCACCAATAACTCTTACCCCTTACACCCTTACACCCTTACACCCTTACACCCTTACACCCTTACACCCTTAGTTGTTGACAGCGCTTTTCATTTGCACAAACCACATGGTGTGGGAGCACATCATTGCAATGCTCCCATACCATTTCACAAAAAGTCTACAAACAAAGCTGGGGAAATCTGATTAGGCTTTCCCCTAGCTTTATTCATAATCCTGATGTCTCCAAACTTATTAAGCTTGCAGTGCCATGTCGCCTTCTGTTGGCTCTGCTATTATCCAGGCGGAGTAGACATCCTCAATAAATTTTTTGTGATTCTCAACTCCTTGAAGGCTGTTTGCTTGTACTTTTAAGGTGGTTAAATAGACTCCATGCAGTATTTGATGTCCATAACCAATAACTTGACCTATCTGCCCTGTGATTTGATGTTGTGCGTAATCTCCAATGTTCAGCATATTAATAACTCCCTGACGTGAAAGGTTTAGTGACTTGTTTTTTACTGTTTCTGCACGTTAGGTGCGATTTGGTGCAGCATGATGCAAAATCGCTCTCTTTATTAGTGCTGCGTTTTTAGTGCTAAGTCCGGATTATTTTCGATCTTACACTTGGAAAAACCACAAAGCACCCTTACGAAAAACTTCGCAACACTATCAAAGCGGTAGAAATTAAGCTGCAATTTGAGGTTTGCTCTCTATTGAGGGCATGGTTTGAGCTAGTAGATGTGTGTAGATTTGAGTCAGGCGGGATGCAACACTATACCAACTAAACGCAATCTCTACTCGTTGTCTACCAGCTTCACCTAATTGATCTCGCCAATTTGGGTTGAGCAAAATCCGGTCAATAGCAGTAGCAAAAGCGACTTCATCTTTAGGGGGAACGAGTAACCCAGTCACTTCAGGTACGACTGTAAATTGCAGCCCCCCAACATCACTAGCCACGACTGGAGTCTGACTAGCCATTGCTTCTATTGCAACTAAACCAAAAGGTTCGTAGTGACTAGGTACAACACAAACATCTGCTGCTGCATAGTAGGAGGGAAGAACAGCCTCATCTAGGCGACCTGGAAAGGTTATACAGTCTTCCAATCCGAGTTCAGCGACAATGCTTGCGATGCGATCGCGCTCGATCCCATCACAATGACCTGGACGATAACCACCTCCAATAACAAGTTGTAGGTTAGTATGACCCCGCAAACTAGATTTTGCAACGGCTCGTACTAATGTTTCAATTCCCTTGCGTCGATCAAAACGACCTACGTAGAGAATCATCCTAACATCAGGTGCAATTCCCAACTCCTGCCGTGCGGCAGACCTTTGAATCAACCCAAACTTATCGATATCAGTCCCACAGGGGATGACTTCGATTTTTCCTTTAGTGGAAACGAGTCTTCGCATATGTTGCTGTTCTTGAGGACTTGTTGCAACAACCCGATCTACACTTTCTAGACAGGCTTTCTCAACGGCTATTCGCTTGCTAGCAATTGCTGGAATCTCAGAGATAGCATTGTACTTGACTGTTCCTAAAGAGTGGTAAGTATGTAACTGAATTAATGGTTGCTGTTTTTTGAGTTCCATACCCACCCACGAGGACAACCAATAGTTAGTATGAATCAAAGGGTACTGAAATCCTTGCTCCTGCTGGAATGCCTGAAACTCTGCAATAAATTCTGGTAGATGCTCGAATAAGTGATCTCGCCCTATAAACTCAGTAGATCCAGTCTTCAATCGGATCGTGCGACATAATGGTCCATGCTGCACTATCGTAGCCTGCTGTGGACTACTTTGGCGGGTGAACATATCCACCTGCCAACCTTGCTGAGCAAGTGCATAACCAACTTGACGCACATAGACATTTTGTCCTCCAGCCTCTTCCTGTCCAATTTCTGCAGCAGGATCTCCATCAACAGAAATTAGAGCTATGCGATGTTTTCTCGTCGGTAACATAGTTGAACTTCACCATATAGCGATTTTTCCTGCCTCAACAGACCGGAAGAAAAGGTAATATGGTCTTTTCCTCGTAGTCAAGGGCAGGTACAACGAAGCGCACAGATACCAGCCAAGGACACTGACGAGAATAATGCATTACTGATAAGAATGCGGCTCGTTCAGTCTCCTCTCAATGCCGACGAAGTTAGCTGACGGGCTAGGACTGAGAGATGTCCCTCTCACAGAACAGAAGAAAGAAAAAAAAAGACAGGAAAAAAAACCGGAGTAATTTTGTCTTTTTTCATTCTTCATTTTTCATTCTTCGCTCTCCTATGAGATTAGCCCCAAACTTGGTTCCTCCGCTCCAGGCTTACCCCGATGTAACAAAATGTTTTGGGCAATCCGTGGATTAGGCAGACTCATGTAAATTTGTTAATTATTGTATCTGTAAATGTAACTTAAGTCAACCTCTTTGTGAAATTCATTTCTGCAAACTACAAGCAATCATGTGCTCTCATGATGTTCCATTGCAAGTGTATGCAAACACTTAACAGCATTATCTGGCGGTATCGCCAAGTGAAATGATTAGGTACATATTGCGTTTTAGGGTAATATTGCGTTCTTTGTATAAACGTTATCTCCGATTATATATTCGTTGTAGAAAAAAAGTAAGCATGAAACATAAGTTAATAAAACGATATATTTTTTTATCAATCAAAACTTCATGTATCATTTGTGGGCAAAGATCTCTGAGTATTGGTTAAGTAACTCGGCACGATAAAATCAATGTATGTTGAGTTTTGTAACAACTGTGGAATGACATATTTTTTGGCTATTTATAGCAATCCGTGCAGGAGTTGTGAAATTACTCATTGAGGTAGGGAACGCTTAACGCTTAACGCTTAACAGGGAAGAAGAATCTACAAATTTACTTTGTTTTTTCACAAATGAAATAGGACTGCTATATTTATTTGACATTTTGTTACAGAAGTTGATTTTTTAATGCCGACTTACTTACTTCACCACAATAATTTTGAAAGATTGCGTTCTTCAGAGTCCCGATTTCTTGAATAAACCGGGATTCTTGATACATATAAGGGGTCTTCTATTTAATTACATTTACACCTTTCTACTTATGGTGCTTTGAACGTAAATAGTCCACCGTTTTGAACAGGTAAGGAATAGGCAATCTGATCGCGCCCCGCAGATCCATCGCCTGTAAGATTGCTGAAAAATGTTCCACGATGTTCTGGGGTTACTTGAATAGTTACATCATTTACGCCAGACGGAAAGGTAGGGAGAAAGACTTCAATTTTTGCATACAACTAGTGATTCCTTCTGCCGTACCACTACTATTTGGATTTGAATAAGGATAGGGAGGTGGATAAAAGACAGGGGGTAAAGTCTAGCAAACGAACGAAAAATAGGTTAAAGCTCAAAAATGTTACTATGTAAGGATAGTTCAAATATGCGGTTGAAAGATTTGAGCGAGACTTTTCGTGATGAACTTAGAGACCCTGAGTTTGCTGCAGGGTATCTTCACGTAGCAATGGAACAGAATGATTTGAATACCTTTCTTATAGCACTTAGAGATGTTATACAAGCGAATATAGATAGAATCAATTTGCGAGTTGCAGAAGTAGAGAAGCGAAAACCTTAAATTATTTGTTCGCTAGGATTGTTTCGGGAGTAATTGCTTATGGCACTTTCAACTCAGGTATCTTTCAACAAGACATTAGAGGAGTTTCTGAAACTACCAGAAACCAAACCAGCTAGTGAGTATCTCGACGGTCACATTTACCAAAAACCAATACCCCAAGGAAAACATAGCATTCTCCAAACAGAGTCAGCATCGGCAATCAATCAGCTTGGTAAACCAAAAAAGTTAGCTTTAGCATTAACTGAGTTACGCTGCACCTTTGGCGGACGATCGTTAGTTCCAGATATTGCGGTATTTGAGTGGTCGCGCATCCCGACTGATGAAGATGGGGAAATCGCCAACAGATTTGAAAGCTACCCTGATTGGACTATTGAAATCCTATCACCTGACCAATCTCCTAACCGTGTCATTAATAAAATTATTTTTTGTGTCAATCAGGGGACAAAACTGGGTTGGTTCATTGACCCTGATGATAAGTCGGTAATGGTATTTCAACCGAATCAATTACCTGAAGTCAAATATGATACTAGCATATTACCCGTCCTTGATGTCTTGAGGGATTGGCAGGTTTCGCCTGCCGATATATTTGCTTGGCTAAAGGTAGTAAAATAACTTTCCTTACCTCTGTTGAAGCATTTTGTTGATTGAACTTTTACTGTATGCATGGTAATAAGACTCACAACTATGGAAATAGTAGATTTCAGCTTTAAAACCGAATCATGTAAAGAATTTAACAAATGACATAAAGTTTTACAGTCGGAAAAGGTCGGAAAAAAGTCGGTTTTTGTTAGTAAATTTACGTAAACAAAAAAATATAGAGTCGATGGTGCGAAGATACTATATAGGACTTACGCACAAGTTACGAAAGAACAAGATTGTGAGATTACTTCCTTACGTCGCAATGACGCAACAGTGAAATTAATCTGTGGCGAGTTGCAGATGTCTCTCAGCCCGGATGGGTGAATCATCTTAGTTTGATGCCATGCCAAACCACCCCTAAAACCATCCTTAAACATACACTCAATCCAAGAACGCATTGAATAAGCTGTTGGACATTTATCTTGCATGTTAGCTAAAAGTAAAACTCTTGTGCTGTGGGCATCTTGCCCGCCCTAATTATGCAAATTAAAAGTACATTAGCTTACCAACAAGCATCCGCCACTTCTGGAGCTAAATCCGTGACAATCAGCCAAGGATCTATATAATCGGGCTCCCAACGTCCTAGAAGTGTGCATTCAATTGCAGTAAAATTAATAGGTTGGAAACCCGAGTTTTTTATGAAACCGGGTTTTTTACTACCTTTACTGACCTGCAGCAATTTTTCTTTGTAAAATAGAAATCCGCTCTTTCGCTCCTGGGTGGTCACTCAAAAATGTTGGTGTGGAACGCTGACTCACCAATTTACTCAAAAACGCAGGCATAGCATTGGGGTTATAACCTGCCCTTTCTATATACCGCAGTCCTTTATCATCAGCTTTGTATTCAGCGTCACGACTGTTGGGTAAGTCTACAGCCAGCTTATAAGCCGCACTCGCTACAGTACTGCGGTCTAACCCAGCCAACGAGGCTGCACCTTGAGCGAGTTGCGCTTGTCTCAACTTGTTGATCAGGTCATTGTTGCAAATGTGACCAATTTCATGACCCAAAACTGCTGCTAACTGATCTTCATTATCCACTGCATTGAGCAGTCCAGTATGGACGTAAACATAGCCACCTGTGGTTGAAAAAGCGTTAATGCTTTTGTCTTGAACCACAGAAAAATGAAACGGATATTCAGCACAGTCACTAGCTGCAGCCACTCGTTGACCTATGCGGGTAACCTTCTCGTTGGTAGAGATTCTGTAATTGCTGCGTACTTGTTGGTCAATCTCACGACCCAATTCAACTTTTTGCTTTGCTGACACATTAGACAGTTGCAGAAGCTGAACTCCATTGAAAAGTAACTGAGTCCAAGGAACTGCACCAACTGGCGTAGGAGTGATTAACCCGATACCTATAGTAGTTGCCAAGCCTGCAAGAAAGAAGGCAAAGTTTTTACGCAATGTAGAAAAGCGAGAAAATATCATAGTTGAAAGTTATGAGTTATACAGTGAAAAAAGTTTGTATAGTGTTTTAGTTAAATGTTTCTCTAGCTAAAATATAGACTACAAAGCAGTTTAGGAAGACATCACTAGGGAGGAATTTTATTTGTCAACTAACACGTTTTTGAACTAGTAATGCAATATTGATACTGTTGTCTTCTATCTACAGACGTATTCACTTCATGAATGTTCCATAGTTGCAAGTTGAATTTCTAGCTATAAAACTATCATTTAAGTATACTTTCCTGATTAAATGTTGTGTTATATTGTTGATTGATTAGTCAATCAATCCATGATTATGCCTCCACGCGACGAGCAAGACTTTGAAAATCGGCGACAGCAGATTATTGATGGTGCTTTGCAGGTCTTTTCTACAAAGGGTTTTGAGAAGGCGACTAACAAGGATATTGCCGCAGCAGCAGGAATTGGCTCACCTGGGTTGATATATCACTACTTTAAAGATAAAAACGACTTGTTTGGGCAGGTTATTGAGCAACACCTACCAGTACTGCAACTGCTGAACCGCCATGAGGATGAGATTATGACCAAACCGCCAAAGGATGCACTCATCATCTTTGGTAAAGCGTTTTTGGCAGCTTTGGAATACTCAAAATCTATCGCACTTATGAAGCTGCTGCTGAGTGAAGCGTTCCAGCGACCAGAGGTGGCAGATATGTTCAACAATGTTGGACCGAGTCGTTCAATAGCTTTCTTAACTCAGTACCTGAGAAAGCAAATGTCAGTCGGAGTCATGAAACCTATGAACCCAGGCGCAGCGGCTCGCTGTTTCATCGGTTCCCTTATTGTTTATATTCTCACGCGTGAATTATTCCGACAACCTGATGCCCTGGAGATTAGCTCTGATACGATGGTAACAACTGCTGTTCAGGTGTTCTTACAGGGTATAGAAATTTCTCCAATAGATAATAACCAAGCTTGAAAGTAATTTTTCTTGTGTATAGTTGATTAACCAGTCAATCAAGTTTTAAATTTCCAAAATTTCTCACCACCCACGGAGTTGTTATGACACAAACGCCGACCGAACCTTCCCAAGACTCTAAACAAACTAGCAGCACTCTTGTCAAAGAAAAAGAGCAATCATCCCAACCTCAGCCATCTCCACAGAAGCCGCGACGACGTATCCCCAAACCAGTGGTGATTTTGGGGGCGATCGCACTCCTCGCAGGGCTAGGATACGGAATTTATCGCGTATTTTTTTATCAACCAGAGCCTAGTGGTCTATTTTTAAGTGGGCGTATTGAAGGTTACGAAACCGATGTCTCTGCCAAAACAGGTGGTCGAATTGCCAAAGTTGCTGTTAGGGAAGGAGATATCGTTAAACCTGGTCAGTTATTAGTGCAAATAGACGACTCCGAATTGCGTGCTCAACTGCAGGGAGCACAAGCCAAAGTGCGTTCCGCCCAGGAAAGTTTGAGGCGTAGTCGCCAACAGTTACCCATCTTAGAAGCCGAACTCGAACAAGCCAATTTAACCACGCAGCAAGTTAAGCAAGAAAGTCAGGGGAAAGTCTGGGAAGCTGAAAAGTCTGTAGCCGCAACTCGCGCCCAGCTTGTTCAAGCTCAGGCAAATCTGAAGCTAGCACAAGTTAAACAACAACGGTATAAAAACTTATTTACCCAAGGCGCTGTGTCAGCCCAAACCCAGGATGAGTATGATACCACTGCACAAACGGCTCAAGCGAACGTTGATGCTGCAAGACAACAAGTTCAGTCGGCTCAAGGAATCCTCACCCAAGCTCAAGCCACTCTGAACAATCCACCAATCAAAGCAGCTGCAGCACTACAAATCCAGAAACAAATTGCTCAAGCCGGCACTGATATCGCAGTAGCACAAGAAGAAGTCAGCAACGCCCAAGCAACACAAGCCCAGACTCAAGCTAACTTGAACTACTTAGTCGTAAATAGCCCCTTATCCGGTAATGTCATCACCCGTTCCGTTGAACCAGGCGAAGTCGTAGCAGCAGGCGCACCACTGCTAACAATCGTCAATCTCGACAATCTTTACCTGCGTGGCTTCATCCCCGAAGGAGAAATCGGCAAAGTTAGAATTGGTCAGTCAGGACTAGTTTACTTAGATGCACTTCCCAAACAACCCCTACAAGCAACAGTCACTCGCATAGATCCCAAAGCCAGCTTCACCCCAGAAAACACTTATTTCAAAAAAGACAGAATCACTCAAGTCTTTGGCGTAGAACTCACCTTAAAAAATCCCCAAGGCTTAGCAAAACCAGGAATGCCCGCTGACGGACGAATTGTTGTACCAGAAACACAGCAAAAACGTGCTTCTACTCAATTTTCCCTACCGTGGAAATTCTGAAATCTCTGTTTTTTCTTTCCTCTTTCTTTCCTCTGCGTCCTCTGCGTCTCTGCGGTTCGTTAATATGACAGCAACTCTCCAAACAAACCCTCCACAAAAACGTACCAACTCCCCCGTCATCTCCATCCGAGACTTACGACACAGCTACAACAAACAAACTGAAGCCGTCGCCGGTATAAACATAGACATTTATCAAGGCGAGATTTTTGGACTGATTGGACCTGATGGAGCAGGCAAAACCACCACATTTCAAATTCTCTCAGGAGTCATGCCACAAACAAGCGGTATCGTCGAAGTATTTGATTCCAAACCTTGGGACGTGCGCCTGCAAATGGGCTACCTGACCCAACGCTTCAGTTTATACCAAGACATGAGCATTGAGGAAAATCTGCGTTATGCAGCAGGTTTACGCGAAGTCAGTGACACGGCTTTTAAAAAGCGTAGCGAACACTATTTAAACTTACTGGACTTAGCACAGTTTAAACAACGTTTAGCTGGACGCCTCTCTGGTGGAATGAAGCAGAAACTCGCTTTGTGCTGTGCGCTTATTCACCAGCCGAAAATTTTATTATTAGATGAGCCAACAACAGGTGTCGATCCAGTATCGCGCCGCGAGTTTTGGGATATTTTAGCGGAACTTGCTGTGACTGAAGGAATGACAACAGTTGTTGCTACGCCTTACTTGGATGAAGCAGAACGCTGTTCCCGAATTGCTTTAATGTATGATGGCAAAATTCAGCAGTGCGATACACCAGCTAAGGTGAAAGCCAGCTTGGGCGTGCAACGGTTAGAAGTTTATCTACCCGTGGCGCAGCTAGATAAAGCAGCCGACATCCTGAACACCAACGTTGATTTACGAGATTTGGTGTCGGACGTGCAACGCTTTGGCGATCGCCTAGATGTCCTCACAAACACTCCCAAAGAAACGAGTCACAGAATTCGCAACATCCTAGAGCAGCAAAATATTCCACTTGAACATTTTACCACGGATACGCCAACACTAGAAAACACTTTTGTCGCTCGATTGCGGGAACTCAAAGGAGAGACTTCTGCAAGCAATTATCCCCGCATTTTCCGTCAAGAAAAATCTGAAGGAACAGCGATTGGGGCGGACAATCTCAATAGAGTTTTTGGTAATTTCCACGCAGTTAAGAATATTAATTTAAATATTAAATATGGTGAAGTATTTGGTCTTTTAGGGGCAAATGGTGCTGGCAAGACAACAACTATTAAAATGCTCTGTGGTTTACTACCAGCTAGTTCTGGTAAAGTGATGCTAGTAGGAGAAACGGGTGAATTACGTAGTGCAGAAGTGCGGCAACAACTCGGTTATATGTCGCAAAAATTCACCCTCTATGATGACCTGACGATAGGACAAAATTTAGAGTTTTATTGCGGTGTTTATGGTGTTCCTCGCCGCCATCGACAACAGAAGAAAAACTGGGTACTCCAAATGAGTGATTTAGTCGGGCAAGAAGATAGGTTAACGGCGGACTTACCAGGCGGTTGGAAGCAGCGGGTGGCTTTTGGCGCAGCTGTGATGCATGAACCAAAAGTTGTGTTTCTTGATGAGCCGACTTCTGGTGTTGATCCCTTAGCCAGAAGAGAATTTTGGCGCTGGATTAACCAGTTTGCAAATGAAGGTATGGCGATACTCGTGACGACTCATTATCTTGAAGAAGCCGAACAGTGTCACCGCTTGGGATTCATGGTTGCGGGAGAACTTGTTGCTCAAGGAACACCACGTCAAGTTAAAGAGGAACAGCCAGGACAGTTGGTGGAATGGGAATGTGAACCATTGCAAGCCGCTTCGGATTTGCTCAAGCAGCGGTTAGAGCGTTGGCGGGTATCTATTTTTGGATCGCGCCTGCATACAGTTTTGGATGAGCCACAAACACAGATTCCCCAAGTTGAGAACTGGTTGAAAGAGTCTGGAATAAAAGTGCAAAACCATAGAGAAATTGGGTTTTCTTTGGAAGACGTGTTTATCAGTGTGGTGGAACAGGCGCGACAGCGTGGTTTAGATGTACCTGTGGATTAGGAGAAAGCAGGGGAAGCAGGGAGCAGGGAGCAGGGAGCAGGGAGAAAGAATTTGTATCACTAATTTAGTGAAATGGTATTAGAAAACTAATGACTAATGACTAATAATTATGAAACGTGTATTTGCTCAGACTATTAAAGAATTAACGCAACTGGGGCGCGATCGCCTAACCCTCACACTAGCACTCTTATTGCCATTAATACTGCTACTGTTATTTGGTTTTGCGGTATCCCTAGAGGTAAACAAAATTAACTTTGCCATTCAAGATTTAGATTTGACACCCAATAGCCGCGAGTATATTGCCACCTTTGAGCGTACTAATAAGTTCAATATTATTGCTTCTGGACCACAGGTCAATTTACCCCGACTACTAGATAAAGGTTCAGTTGCAGCAGGTTTAATTATTCCTCCAAAGTTCTCGCGGGATTTAAAACGGAGTGGACGTACAGCCGAAGTCCAAATTTTGGTTGATGGTACTGATGCCAACACTGCTAATATTGTCAGGGGTTATGCCAAGGCGACTACCAATGCTTTTGTAGAAAATCTGCGTGGGAGCAAAAATCCCCTTGTGAGTCTCCAATCTCGGTTGTGGTATAACCCCGGCTTAGAAACATTGAGATATATTGGTCCTGGCGCTATTGCGATTACTGTTACTTTGTTTCCTCCACTTTTGGCTGGTTTAGCAACAGCAAAAGAGTATGAACAAGGGACAATACTCCAAGTTTATGCTTCTAGTTTAACAGGTATCGAATACTTGCTAGGTAAAGCAGCAGCATTTTGGCTGGTGGGTATGGCAGAAGTATTATTTGTCAATATTGAGGCTTGGCTATTCTTTGGTTTGCGGTTTGTTGGCGATCCCACACCGATGATTTTTAGTTCAATGCTTTACATTGCTTGCGGTGTTTTTTGGGGAATTTTTATAGGCTGCAATACCAAAGTACAAAGTGCTGCGATCCAAGCGGTAGCATTCACAGCTTTTTTGTTATCACTTCAGTTATCTGGTTTTATTTACCCAGTAAATAATATCCCAGTTGGTATTCGTTGGGTTTCTAGTATTATTCCTGCTCGGTACTATATTGAAGTAACTCGCGATGCTTATGCTCGCGGCGTGGGTTGGTTGGGAGTTTGGTTTCCAGTATTTGCTTTGACACTACTTGCAAGCTTATTTTTCTTTTTGGCTTGGCGCAAATTACAAAAGATGCAATTGGGAGCTTGAATAATTCAATATTATCTATAGCAATCCTATATGAGTTGTGAAAATTATCGAACCGCCAAGTCGCCTTAGACGCGCAGCGGCGTGCCGTAGGCTAGAACGCCAAGAAAGAGACAAGAAAGAGAGGAAAAAATCTTATGAGTGATTTAGGAATGCTATAGTATGTTTTCAAATTTCATCGACACAATTTTGGGCAGTCGTTTTTGGGCGATCTTTCAGAAAGAGTTCGCTCAGATATTTCGTAATCGTCAACTTGTGATTCAGTTGCTCGTACCACCGACTGTATTTTTAATGGTGTTTGGTTTTGCTCTCAATCCAGAGATTCAAGACCTTAAAGTTGGCATTACTGACTATAGTCACAGCAGTGCTTCTCGTGAGTTTGTAGAAATTCTTAAGCAAACTGATGCGTTTGTCATTAGTCGATATTATCCTGACCAAAAAGATATGATTGCTGATTTAGCAACTGGGAAGCTAACAGTAGGTTTCACAATTCCTCCAGAATTTGCTGATGATATTGCGAGGAGACGTACAGTTCAATTACAAGCATTGTACGATGCTGTTGATGCAAATACAGCAAGGATTGCTTCTAGTTATATTAGTCAATTAGTCAGTGATTATAATTCGCGTCATACAAATAACAGTAACGACACTGTTGCTTCTCGGCGCAATAAAGTGGAAGTTCAAACTTCAGTATTCTATAATCCGGGACTGGAAACTTCTTGGTTTATTGTGTCGGGGATGTTTGGAATTGTCCTAACAGTTATCGGTTCTCAAGCTGCTGCATCATTAGTCGTGCGAGAAAAAGAAGCGGGGACTATTGAGCAGTTGGTTATGACTCCAGCTTCTAACACAGAAGTTATCTTGGCTAAGGTGAGTCCATTACTTATTCTGCTGAGTTTAGATGTTTTAATTGCTGTTGGTATAGCAAGGCTGGTGTTTGGTGTCCCATTGCGAGGTAATTTGCTCGTGTTTCTCATGATTGCTGTGCTTTACTTCACGGTAGGTATCAGCATTGGTATTTTGATTGCTTCCTATTCAAAAAGCGAACAGCAGACACAACTAACAGCCTTTTTTATTAACCCGCCATTAGTTCTTTTATGTGGAGCGACGACACCAATTTCTAGTATGCCTACTTTTGTGCAATGGCTGACTTATCTAGATCCCTTGCGCTACTTTATCGAAGTTTGTCGGGGAATTTTGCTCAAAGGAGTTGGTATTGAGACGCTTTGGCGTCAGGTGTTAATTTTACTGGTTTTTGCTACGGTGTTGATAACTTTGAGTATCCGTCAATTCCGACGACAGTTGGGATGAGTTATCTACTGCTGTGTTATTTGCGAAATTTCAACCATCGGGACTAAAGCGAAAGCTTTAGTCCTGTTGTTTTCTTGTCCTCTTCAATCTTTCCACAAAGCGATACCACCCAATAAACCAGTGATATTGGGGATAATCTTCACATTTGGTGGTAATTTAAGATCCACCTTTTTCGCTTCACCGCCGCCGATATACAGATAATCATAATTGAACAGATGTTCCAGAGATGCGATCGCCCTCTCCAACCGCCTGTTCCATTTCTTTTCACCCACCTTTTCCAGCGTTGCACGTCCTAGCTGTTCTTCGTAAGTCTCTCCTTTACGAAACTCATGATGTCCCATTTCCAAATTCGGCACGAGTTTACCATCTACAAATAAAGCGGAACCAAAGCCCGTACCCAGTGTAATTACCAATTCCACACCTTTTCCAGAAATTGCCCCCAAACCTTGCATATCGGCATCATTTATCGCCCGTACAGGTTTGTCCAAACGCTTTGACAATGCTGTAGCCAAATCAAACCCGATCCAATCTGGATCTAAGTTCACAGCTGTTTGGATTACTCCACTGCGCACCACACCAGGAAAACCAACCGAAACGCGATGAAATTCACCTTGAGTCGCTGCTAGTTTTACAATTGCATCAATCACAGGTTCTGATTTCGCAGGTTGTGGTGTTTCTGTTCGCGCTCTTTCTGTTAAGCCTTTTCCCGTAATATCCAAAACTATAACTTTGACACCACTACCACCAATGTCAACCGATAGGGTGCGGATAGCTCCATTATTTTCAACCATTGGGTTTTCTCTCGTGAGTGTTTACTAACTGGTTGATATTGTCTACAGTATCTAAGCAATAACCAATTGAGGTTAGGCTTTTCTGCCGATTATACAATCTATACTTAGCTAGATTTTGTATTTGAAATAGCTTACAAAAGTGGCAATTTATCATACTTTTTTCTGTTTCTGACTTCAACATCTGAAAAATCTAGCTTTGTTCCTCATAACTTTTGTAAAATCAGCAAATAGTGCTCCAAACTTTGTTGAATATATGCACAGCTTTATTCCCCCAAAACGCTTTTTTCCCTACCTCAGTTGGACTGACATCCAAGCAATGCCAAACAAGGAAGATGTAGTCATTATCCAACCAGTAGGGGCAATTGAACAACATGGTCCTCATCTGCCGTTAATTGTCGATGCTGCCATTGGTATGGCGGTTCTGGGAAAAGCGTTGGAAAAGCTAGATACAAGCATCCCAGCATATGCTCTGCCAATCTTATATTACGGCAAATCGAATGAACACTGGCACTTTCCCGGTACAATGACTCTGGGCGCTGAAACTCTCATAGCAACTCTGATGGAAGTTGGAGAAAGTGTTTACCGTGCTGGGTTTCGGAAATTGGTGTTGATGAACTCCCACGGGGGACAACCCCAAGTTATGGAAATTGTCGCGCGGGATTTGCATATTAAGTATGATGAGTTTTTAGTATTTCCGCTGTTTACGTGGCGAGTCCCGCATATCACTTCGGAATTAGTGACGCTAAAGGAAAAACAAGTAGGTATTCATGCAGGGGATGCAGAAACTAGCCTGATGTTGGCTATTTTACCAGAACAAGTGAAAATGGACGCTGCTGTTGCAGAGTATCCGCCAGAACAGCCAGAGGGAAGTTTGTTGAGTATTGAGGGTAAGTTACCCTTTGCATGGGCGACACGAGATATAAGCAAAAGTGGAGTGGTGGGAGATCCGACAGTTGCAACAAAGGAGAAAGGCGATAGCTTCGCTGCTGCCTTCGGCAGATCGCATTCTCGAATCTGTTTCTGATGGTTGGGTGCGAGTTATAAAAGATGTGTATGCTTTTCAAATGCCACAACCTGAATGAACTGGTAAATATTTCCTATAGGATGCCTTAGGGGCAAGGGATAACGCATCTTATAACTATTACCAGAGGAACTCACAAAATGAAAATTAGAGGAATTAAACGCGGTCAAACCATCGAGCTATTAGAGACAGTGGACAGTATACCAGATGGAGCAGAAATTATAGTTGATTTAGAACCTTCCTCCACTAAATATGCTGAAGTAAAAAAGCCTATAACGGATGAGGAGAGACTAGAAAAACTCAATGAATTGTTCGGAGTTTGAAAAAACCAACCTTAAGGTTGTTGTCCTGTGATAAAGAGGTTTTAATTCATGAAACGGTTGTTTGCTTTTATAACGATCGCTTTCCTCTACTTTTATTTTGCTCATCTGGTCAACGCATCTGAGTTAGTCTCAACACATTCAGATAATAGTTGTACCTTAAGGGTGTTGAAAAAAGGAGAGGGCTGTTTCCTTTACAAGGTTGAAGCTGGCAATTTCTCTATCCCTGTTTACTACTACCTACCTAATCAATTGGAGGCAAATACTAAAGTGGTATTCGCCATGCATGGCGAAAAACGGAATGCTGAAGATTATAGAAATGACTGGAGAAATATCTACAACGGCAACGGCAGCGGCAATCCAAATTTTATCCTGCTCGCTCCCCAGTTTCAACAAAAGCGGTTTCCTTTAGCCCCAGGGTATAACCTTGGCAATATGTTTACACAAGACCTTAATACGCTAAATCCCCAAAACCAGTGGGCGTTTACTGAAATTGAAAATATTTTTTCGTTCGTCAAAACAAGCATCAAAATCAATACAACCAATTACTATCTCTATGGTCACTCTGCAGGCGCACAGTTCGTGCATCGGATGGTCATCTTTATGCCCCATGCACATATCAAAAAGGCTGTCGCCGCAGAGGGTGGTTCGTACACAATACCCGATGAGTATACAGACTATCCCTGCGGTTTCAAGAAAGAAACTGGAGATAAACTGCCATCTGTGGACTTGAAAACGACCTTTAGCACACCAATGACAATTATTTTAGGCACAAAAGATAACAAACCTTTATCACCTGAGCATGATACCTATAAGTGTGATGCACAACAAGGTTCTAATCGTTTGGCTCGCGGCGAATATTTCTACACTAAAGTAAAAAGCATTGCTGATAATAGGAAAGAAGATTTTCAATGGACTCTCAAAAAAGTTAGTGCTGCTCACATTGTTCCAAAGACGAATCCCCCTATTGAAGATCCTATGTTAGTGTCTTGTGCCGCAAAAGAGTTTTTTCCTGAATTAACGGGAGTTAACTGCAAATAGTAAGAGCAGTTTTACCGCTCACATAGGTAAGATGATTACGTTGTTCGTGCGTAAGTCCTGTTATAGAGGTTTCGGCGGGAGGAACAAAACTCCTGAGGATGTAGCACGTAGCACGGCTACGTGCTACATCCGTACTTGAAGCAGGAGATGCAGTAACTCACTCTCGCTGTAGCACATACAAATTCTGCTGATTACCACGCATAAGGCGCAAATCTGCATCCAAATAGGTAATATCCACCCAACCACTGCCAGAAAGTGTTGATTTCAAAGGTAACGCCGGATCTACTCCTAAAGCCTCTCGAAAAGCGGCGTCATTCAAATCATCGGTTGCACTATGAGCAGAAGTTTCCAAAAAATCAATGGCAAGACGTTTAGAGTCCACCACTGTATAGCGCCCCATAACCACAGTAACACCCTTGACACCAGAGCCTGCGATAAACTCAATGAGGTTGTTGTACTGCCCAGTAGCCTTGTAAATCTCTTGGAACAAACCAGTAACGCTGATTGTTACATTAGGCAACTTACCGAAAGAAAGACGAGAAAGAGTTGTTTGTTGTTCTAATCCAAACGTACTGTACAAAAGCCGCCAGCGCCCTTGAACCAATTCCATATGACTCGTCGGTTCACTGTTTTGATTGAGAACCTCAATTTGTTGGGTTAATTTCTCAATTTGCTGACGATACGTTGTGTTGCTGTTAAATCCAATATCAGTAGCTGTTGAAATAGAAATCAACTCTTGTTTCAGGTTAAACAGTGTGCTATCTCCCATATCTCTTTTCCCAAAAAATCTCTTCTAGTGCAAATGCTTTCAATCTACCTTAATAAGCAGAGGTGCTGTATGCGGTAAAGTGCGTATATTACAAGCATTAGTCGTACACACTTTCTTAAATTCGATTAAAAATGTTTAGCACTGATTTGAGCAAGCTTATCCCGTCCTTTCTCAACTTCTCTAAAAAGCTGCTTTTTGCTCGTTGGCGTTCTCTTGTGGTGCTCTTGATTGGGGTTTATTTACCTTTGCAAATCTTTGGGCTGCTGGCGGTTGAGATATGGAAGAATCAAGGTGGTTTCCCGTGGGATGTACCGATTCTCGTAGCTGTTCATTCTACAGCACAGGCGCAACTGGATGTTTTTGCCGTAACGCTGACTCAATTTGGGAGAATTCGGATTATCCTTCCCACTGTCTGTGTGATTGCATTGGTGTTGTTGATTCAAAAACGGTGGCGATCGCTCACCTATCTACTCACCACTGAAATAGGAAGCGGCATCATCAATCGCACGGCAAAGGAATTCATGCATCGAGTGCGTCCCGACCTTTGGGATTCACTTGCTCCTGAGTCTAGTTTTTCATTTCCTAGTGGTCATTCTATGACAAGTATGACGCTGGTGGCAGCTCTTGTCATTTTAACATGGGGTAGTGTTTGGTGCTGGCTGGTTCTGATTGCTGGGAGCTTATTTGTATTAGGTATTGGCTGGACACGACTTTATTTAGGAGTTCACTTTCCCAGTGATATTCTAGCAGGATGGATGGTTTCTATCGCTTGGGCAATTGGCGTCAGTTTGGTTATTAAACCTTATGCGACTCAAAAAACCATAGTTAGTGATACTCCTCCTGTAGAAGAAACAACATTACTTCCAGAAGAAACGCAGCTAATACGTGAGGAATAAGAATTTATCTCACGTGATGACGCAAAATTGTAGAGACGTGGAATTTCGCGTCTCTGCATGAGATTTATGGCAACGGTCTAGTATTAGAATATCAGGAACCGCCTTGGAGGTAGAAACGGAAAGTCATGAAAAGTTGAAACTTCGTTTTCAGCGATTCACTGCAATAAAAATTAATCAATTCCTATAAATATTAAAATAAAAACTGAAATCATGAGGTCAAAAATACTATTTTTTTAGTTTAATATCATTGATAATCACAGAGGAATAAAATTTGAATATCTTAGAGTTTTCTTTACTAATTTGGATTGGATCATTTACGGCTGGCTTTTTAGGTTCACTAACTGGTTTAGGGGGTGGAGTTGTGATTGTCCCCTTGTTAACTTCAATTTTTGGAGTTGATATCCGCTACGCAGTTGGTGCTTCCTTGGTGTCTGTGATTGCAACTTCCTTAGGTGCCGCATCTACATATATAAAAAAGGTTATACCAATTTGCGCTTGGGAATGTTTTTAGAAGTAGCAACGACAATCGGAGCTTTAATAGGAGCTTTGATCGCCACTTTGATTTCCGTCAAAGCATTAACCATCGTCCTTGCTGTTGTTTTACTTTATTGCGCTTATCTATCACAACAACCGAAACTCAACAATCCTGAAAATGAGTCAACTGATCCCTTAGGAACTTATTTACAACTTAATAGTAATTACCCAACTCCAGAAGGACTGATGTCATATCAAGTTCATTCTGTCCCGAGTGGGTTTAGCGTGATGTTAGTCGCTGGAGTCCTTTCTGGACTACTTGGTATTGGTTCGGGAGGGTTTAAAGTCTTGGCGATGGATCAAATTATGGGTGTCCCGTTCAAAGTTTCTACCACTACTAGTAATTTTATGATTAGCGTAACCGCAGCCGCTTCAGCAGGAGTTTACTTAGCACGTGGCTACATCGATCCAGGACTATCAATGCCAGTAATGTTAGGGGTATTGCCTGGTGCTTTTTTGGGGGCGCGAGTCTTGATAGAAGCTAACACTCAGATTTTAAGAATTATTTTCTCTGTTGTACTGGTAGTGATGGCATTCAAGATGATCTATAGCAGTTTAATCGGGGGAGTGTAGAATGAATAAAATGAGTTTTCGTTTCTGGTGGAGTTCATCGACACCATCACAAAGCGAAGTTATCAAATTCCAAGTGCAGGAGAAAAAATCAGACAGTGATATTCAAGAGTTAGCCCAGCACACCAGTGTGATAGCAGAGTTTCCTAGCGACTATGAGGTTGATGCAAACAAGGAAAATACGAAAACACTAAGCGAATTGCAATTTGAGCAGCTGCTTAGTAATGTGCTAAAGTACGGCGTTATATTTGCTAGCACTGTCGTTTTAATAGGCGGCATATTATATTTGATTAGCCACGGTGCTGAAAAAGCTAACTATCAATTTTTTCAGGGAGAACCATCCCACTTCCGTTCTCCCAGAGGGGTTGTGGTTGCAGTTTTGTCAGGTAGTCGTCGTGGTATCATTCAGCTTGGACTGTTGCTACTTGTTGCGACTCCAATTATTCGTGTGGTCATTTCTCTATTTATTTTTCTAAGACAGCGAGAATTTACATACGTTGTTGTTACTTTGATAGTTCTGACAGCGCTAATGTATAGCCTGATAGGAGCATATTATTAATTTCTCATAATTATTTAGGAGTGCGTTGCTTTTGAGGTAACGCACTCTTTCGTTACAGATTTTTCGTGAAATTAAAGCTTGAGCTTAGAGAATCAAGCCCAAATTTTGTTGAATTTGCTGTGCCAAATAATTTCTGATCAAATCAACGACTTCTACTGGGAACAAGACTAAGAGAACAGCACCGGTTAAGCTAAATAGACCAATAATCAAAGCTAAAAATCTTCCAAAAAAACCAGGATTAATTTCAGCAAAACCTAATCTGGTTTGCCCAAGAACTGCAATTGCAAGGAAAATAGTTCCTGCTATCAACAAGCAATTTATGAAAGGTGAATTAGTCATCTTTTTGATAGAAAGCATTATTTTAATTATAGCTAATACCATTTTCATATGAAGATGCATAGAAATAACTGCATCGCCGTTAACTGCCCTCCCCGCAGGTTTGCGGAGGTTTGGAGGGGTCAAAATAATGTGCAGCCTCACATACAATTGGTATAAGTAGATATAGCAGTCCTAAATGAGTTGTTAACTTCTTGGTTAAGAGAGGGAACAGGGAACAGATTTTTCACAAATGATTTAGGACTGTTATAGTAGCAATTAAATATATAGCAATCCTAAATCATTTATAAACAATTCCTGTTCCGTGTTCCCTGTTCCCTGTTAAGAGCCCTCATGAGACAATTTACAATCTCATTTAGGACTGCTATAAGATAAGACCTCACCTTCAATCCCTCTAGTGAATTCGCGGAGAGGGAAGTCGGAGTCTGGGTGAGGTTTTATATTTAGTTTGAGCCACTGACGGATCACAATTCTAAGTTAATTGTGAGATTCTATGTTTCTGCTTCCTTCTTCTTTTCTGCGTTGAGTGCAGTTATTTCACTGAAATATGTCACTAGTTAGATAAAACTGTTACACAATATTTGATTTTCTACTCGTATATAAATTAAAAATAGATACGCTATCATCCCCCAAGCCAAGCATGGAAACGAGGAAAAATAGATCAATCTATGCTGAATGTTTGATCCCCCACTAGACTTTTTGTTAGTTTTTCATTTAAAATACGGAAAGCACATATTAATTATGCAGTATTATGATAAATCTTCCAGTCGTCAATCGAAAGTCAAACGCAGCAGGACAAACAACCCCAAAGCAGTTACAGTGGGCTGTTCTTGGGGACTGGAAACAAAATACATTTAAGAAACTTAGAGGCGGTTTTTTTCTAGTTCTTGGATATTTGCTGTCACCCCTGTGTTGGTGGAATGACTTGTTGTTCAATTTGCCAATTGCTTATGGTTTCGGATATATCTGTAGTTTATTTAATCCAAAGTTACTATTGCCTTGCTCAATTGTAGGATACTGGCTTTCTAACATTGTCGGTATCCTTTTGATGCAGTTCGGCGCTATGGATGTTTTGCCAAATCAATCCAAGGAGCGTAATTTGAAAAAAGAATTACTTACAGGTCTAGTTTCTTCAACGCTCTATACTCTTGTGATTTTGGCATTAGTTCAGTTGAAAATTCTCGACGCTCCTATTCAGTTATTTGGCAGTTGATTTTTTTTGGTGCGTTATGCTCATACTAACGCACCTATATCATTAAAAATATTTTTTATACATCTATAGATTTTTCAATGATTTTTAGGTAAGGAAGCAATTCTTCTAAAGTATCAGCAAACGCAAAAGGCACAGCAACTCCATCTTGAACAATCAGTTGCATACAGTACTTAGAATAAATAGGAACATTATTATTTGTTTCAACACATGGATCGGGTAGCATTGTAATGAGCACTTCATCAGAATATTTAAGTACCACAAAAAGCCTCTTCAAGCAGAATCAACGGTCATAAATGTATTATTTCTCATAAGTATGAATAAGTTGTGGCAATTATATGTTTTAGCTGTGAATATTTTGTCGCAAGTATGCAACTAGCTGCTCTCCTGCTGTGTCAATGTGTTTTTTGAGTAGCTTAACAGCAGCTTTGGTATCGTGCTGTTGACAAGCTTCTAATAATTGGTAGTGTTCCTTTTGAGAACGCTCTAAGTAATCCATTTGACTCATCTGAAGCCGCACATAACGGTCTACATTCAGGTGTAGAGTTTTAATCATCGTTAGTAGCCGAGGACGTTCAGCACTTTTATAAAGTGTTTCATGGAATTCCCAGTTCAGTTTCGCAAGCATTCCTGCGTCAGTTGTCTGGTCTGTCTGTTTTAAAATGACAGTGGCTTTTTCTAAATCTGCTGCAGTTAGCTTGGGAATTGCCAGTTGAATTGCTTTCACCTCCAATGCACTCCTAATCTCGAAGATTTCTTGCGCTTCTGTTGGAGAAAGTGCTGATACCGTTGCTCCCCGATTGAGATGCAGCTTCACCAATCCTTCGGCTTCAAGCTGACGTAAAGCTTCCCGCACAGGAATGCGGCTGACTCCAAACTGAGTCGCAATTTCATCTTGTCTGAGGGATTGTCCTTCCTGAAAAATTCCGCGTACGATCGCCTCTCGCAAAGCGTCTGCAATCAAATCTGGGGTACTGCGTTGTTGTTGCAGCACATTGGCTGCTAAATCATTTAAGTTCATAATTTATTAAGTTCATAATTTATATTGTATACAATTTTTTGTATACAATATTCAAAAGATGTCTAACAATCCCTTTATTGATACCACGGGAGACAGTGGTCACTGACCCCTGCCTAAAGGCTCGGGGCTTGAAAGCGGAGGCAACGCCTACTTCTTAATTCAAGACTAAACCAGTGTCTAGACAAGCAAACTGAACCAACTAGCATGGCAGCTCAAACGGACGAAAGAATGCCTCCCTAGTTCTTCTCCTCTCCGTTGGTCAGTGTCGAAGGGATATATATACTCGCAAGAGGCTTATCACAATGTTTGTACCAGTAGTAGACCAAAGCAATTGTCCCTTAATGCCAACAACGCCAAGTAGAGCAAGGCGTTGGATTAAGTCAGGTAAAGCAACGCCATTTTTTAAAAAAGGAGTATTTTGTGTTCGATTAAATATTGAGTCATCCAATAAAAACACTCAGCCAATAGCAATTGGAATTGATCCAGGCTCAAAACGCGAAGGATTTACAGTTAAATCCCGAAAGTATACTTATTTGAATATTCAAACTCATGCTGTGGACTGGGTTAAAAATCATGTAGAAATTCGTCGGAATATGCGGCGAGCCAGACGTTTTCGCAAAACCCCATGCCGTCAAAATCGACGTAATCGGTTAGCCAACAAAGTTAAATTACCACCTTCCACTAAAGCCAGATGGCAATGGAAGTTGCGTATTTGTAAATGGCTCGCCTCGTTGTTTCCTCTCTCTGTATTTGTAGTAGAAGATATCAAAGCTAAAACCTGGAAAGGTGCGTGTAAATACAACGTGATGTTTTCACCGCTAGAGGTAGGGAAACAATGGTTTTATTCTGAATTACGACAACTCGCTAATCTTGAAACTCGCTCAGGTTTTGATACTTACCAGACAAGGCAAGAGCTAGGACTGAAAAAATCCAAAAACAAACTTTCTAATAAGTTCGATGCTCATTGTGTTGACTCGTGGGCGCTTGCTAATTGGTATGTTGAAGGACATGCCAAACCTGACAATACATCATTAATTGAAATTATTCCCTTAGAGTTTCATAGGCGTCAGTTACACAGATTGCAACACGCTGCTGGGCATATCCGTTCTCGATACGGTGGAACTATGAGCGCAGGTTTAAAGCGTGGTTCTGTTGTTAGACACCCCAAATATGGATTTTCTTACGTCGGAGGTTGGCAAGAATCTCCAACGAAGAAAGACCCAGATAGAAAAATAATTAGCTTGCACAGTCTTGATACTGGTAAGCGATTGTGTCAAAACGCATTACCCGCAGATTGTAAGTTTTTGTCTTACAATTCATGGCGGATTGCGAAGACCAGTGACGGGCGCTAAAGCACCCGTTGATTTTTCCTCCCAGGGCTAAAGCCGCTGGGTTTCCAAATCTATCGCGAGGTTTTATGAGCATTCAATCTCAACCAGACCGAGTCATTATCTTTGACACAACATTACGAGATGGTGAACAGTCACCAGGCGCAACGCTGCTGGTGGAAGAGAAACTGGCGATCGCTCATCAACTGGCTCTTTTAGGGGTTGATGTGATTGAAGCCGGATTTGCCGTAGCGAGTCCCGGAGATTTTGAAGCTGTCAAAACAATAGCTCAACAAGTTGGTGTGTTGGGTGGACCGATCATTTGCTCTTTAGCAAGAGCAATTCGGCAAGATATTCAAGCTGCGGCTGAAGCATTGCAAGAAGCGGCTCATCCGAGAATTCATACTTTCATTTCAACTTCAGATATTCACTTGAAGTACCAGTTGAAAAAATCTCGGAGTGAAGTTATGGCGATCGCCCAAGAAATGGTAGCCTATGCCAAGTCTTTTGTAGAGGATGTGGAATTCTCACCGATGGATGCAAGCCGCACTGATCCAGAATTCCTCTACCAAATTTTAGAACGAGTGATTGCTGCAGGTGCAACCACGATCAACATTCCTGACACTGTCGGCTACTGCACACCCAAAGACATGGCGGCGCTGATTCAGGGTGTGCAAGAAAATGTGCCTAATATTGATCAAGTTATTCTTTCGGTTCACACTCAAAACGATTTGGGTTTGGCGAGTGCGAACGCCCTGACAGCAATTGAAAATGGCGTGCGTCAAGTCGAGTGTACAGTGAATGGAATTGGTGAACGAGCCGGAAATGCAGCGCTGGAAGAGATTGTCATGGCATTGCAAGTTCGTAAACCTCATTTTAATCCCTACTTTGGTCGTGCGGTTGATTGCGATGCACCTTTGACGAACATCAACACGCAAGAGATTTACAAAACTTCTTGTTTGGTTTCACAACTCACAGGAATTGTGGTTCAACCGAATAAAGCGATCGTTGGAGCAAATGCTTTTGCTCATGAATCTGGAATTCACCAAGATGGAATTCTCAAACATCGCCAGACTTATGAGATTATGGAAGCTGCTGACATCGGTCTTGCTGAAAACAGCATTATTTTGGGTAAGCACTCTGGAAGGAATGCTTTGCGAACCAGACTCCAGGAATTGGGGTTTGAGTTGAGCGAGGCAGATTTCAACAAAGCCTTTATGCGGTTCAAAGAAATTGCTGATAAGAAAAAGGAGATGTCCGATTGGGATTTAGAGGCGATTGTTCGGGATGAAACGCAAATTCAAGTAGACAAAGGCTTTCAACTCGAACACGTCCAAGTCACCTGTGGTGATTGCACCTGTCCGACTGCAACGATCACAGTTGTAACTCCCAACGGAGAAATTTCAACGGATGCAGCAGTAGGAACTGGTCCAGTAGATGCTGTGTACAAAGCAATCAATAGAGTTGTGCAGATTCCCAACCAACTGATAGAGTTTTCCGTTCAGTCTGTGACTGGTGGAATAGATGCTCTGGGAACAGTTACAATTCGCTTACGATATCAGGAGCGCATTTTCTCTGGACAAGCTTCTGATACTGATATTGTAGTCGCAGCAGCCTACGCTCACATGAATGCACTGAATCGGCTTTATCGATTTTTGCAAAGGGATACAGAGAAGTCTCATGCTTCAGATTCTGCACCAGTTCATAAATGAGACTTACTTGGTGTTCTTGACAAGGTAGTTCAGAACATTAACAAGTCGGACTAACGAAGGGCTGGGTTAAAATGGAGAGACTCCCAGCCTACTTCGTATGAGTGAATTAGTAATCTCATCAATCAAGGTATAAATTATGTCTAAGATAGTGACATTCCTAGAAATAATTAGCTAAAATCGTAAAGCGCTGCTGTTTTCAGCAGATCGCTTTCAATAACGTCACAATTGAGTTCACTCGCTCGTGAATCCTGTTCAATAGAAAACCTTGGTAAATCAAGGGGACTACGAACAGCTTTGCCACCACGGTTAAGAACATGAGTATAAATTATTGTCGTTTTCACATCCTTATCGTCGTTCTAAGCTAAATTTCAGATCTAGACTTTGAGAAATTTCAATAAGCTGCAATGCCATATAAGCCCAAGCTTGACTTATCTAAATATGATCTGCTCTCTGCAAAGGATAAGCTCTTCTCTTATGTTTGCGAAAAAGCAAAGTCTTGGGGCTATGATTCCAACGTAGAATGTGCCCTTCTGTCCCCTAAGCAATCCTATGATATTGGTCTTAACCGAGTATGGCGTGTTATGTGGGAGTCGGGTTCCTATAACTGGGGTATTGATCTCTCTTTTGGTGGTGTTACATTTGTCAAATATGATGGGCCTTGGGATACTTCTGAACCTGAGATCATTCTTGGTGATCCTGACGGTTGGTATCTAGAACCCTATTACAGTTTTGATGTTGGCTTCGTTCCAGATACTCCTTATGCGGACTTTGAGGACGACCAGTCAAATTCAATTATCACGATCACTAATTTCATTTCTGAACAATTGATGCGCGAGATTGCTCGCTATCCCAAACTTTTGCAAACAATAGAGAGGCGACGCTTTGAAGAATTCATTGCTGAATTGTTTCATGGTTTTGGATACGATGTTGAGTTAACTGGGCAAACACGAGATGGTGGAAAGGACATAATTGCAGTTAAAAATGTTGATTCTATTAACTTGCGGTATCTAATTGAATGTAAGCGTCCAGATCCAGGGAACCCCGTGCCTGTTTCCACTGTTCGCGAACTTTTAGGTGTAAAGGCTGACGATCCAGCAACTAAAGCTCTTCTTGTTACTACCACTGACTTTACGACAGGCGCAAAATCACTTATTGAACGTCATCGCTGGCATCTAGAAGGTAAAATCTATCATGATATTATTGCGTGGATTAATAACTACAATCGCATAAAGGGTATTGAACTGTAGCAATCACGACATAACAACCGCGCTGCACCGGAACGTTCTAATATAGTCGGTTAAGTTGCGAAGGTTATTTGCGTCCGGTGAGCGCGGCCGTTACTGCGATCACCCCAAAGGGGCGGCTCCTCCGGAGCATCACCGAAGGCGGGGCTTTGCCTATCGCGTAAGCGCAAAGCGTAGGCTCCGCCAATGCGTAGCGTGTCCGGAGGACTCAGCGGGCACTCCGTGCCATCGCCCCTTTGGAGCGATCGCAGCAGAAAAATACAGTTGCACAATCCCATGCGATCGCTATTGTATAGTTGTGTAGTTCGTAATACACAACTTTTTTTGCTGCTAAAGTGTGGTTAATCTCGACACCAATAGTGTGATCGCATTTATAGCTGAAGGCTCTACCGTTCGTCATCAGCTACGCATATTCGTTCAAGACCAACAACTGGTGATGGCACAAACTGCTTTTGATGAATTGTGGAATTCTCGCCGATAGATGCAAGTCGGACTGATCCAGAAGTCCTCTACAAAATTTTAGAACGAGTGATTGCTGCTGTAATGCTGTGAAGATGACATTTCTCAGATGTAGAGCAGTGCTGTTTGGGAATAAATTGAGAACTAACAAGACATAAAAGGTGCTCGGAATAGATTTAAGAGATAATTCATTTCCCTGTCTTAGCATAATTTTGATTTCCGACTCCTATTAATGACAAGTTGTACTAAGCAAATAAACTAAAACTTTAAGGAGTAAATTATGTTTAAATTCAACAAACAGCTGAGTGCCTTAGCGCTTTTAACGATGACTTCTGTTGGTGAAACTATGCTAACCGTTGCAAAGGCATCTGCTCAAACTCAATCACATAGAACACCAGCAAGCACAACCCTACAGCAAGTTGCTGTGGGACCTAAAGAGCGGGATATCGCCGCGCTCTTTGACAAATGGAATGCTGCTTTGCAAACAGAAAATCCTGATGAAGTAGTGAAGCTCTACGCAAAAGATGGTGTGCTCCTGCCAACGGTATCTAATAAGGTGCGGAGCACTCACTCACAAATGAGAGACTACTTCGAGCATTTCCTCAAATACAAGCCTAAAGGTACAATCCTTGAACAAAACGTCCGCGTCATTGACAAGCTGTTCGCCATCAACTCGGGTGTCTACAGCTTCAACATAATCAAGAATGGTAAACCTGAAAAAATTGTGGCCCGTTACTCGTTCGTCTATCGCCATGATGGCAACGACTGGCTAATCGTTGATCACCATTCCTCTGCTATGCCTGAGTAGTGTCTGCCTTGTCCTATCGAATATATTGAATCATCCAGTGCTTACGATTATGTAAATATGACTTATGTAAATATGACCATTAACATGACGAATGCTTGCCCTGCTATTTTCAACTGAGATTTATTGCATCGCCTTTACCACTGCTGAGGCGATGTCGGACATGACTTTCTCGCGCACTTCCTCAGGCGCTTTTGATCCGGCGATGAATACGGCGATCGCCACACGCTTTCCATCCGCTGAACTAGCAATCCCAACGTCATTTGTTGCAGTAATGGAAACGTACTCTGTTGTCTTATAGTCCCATGTAATCTCACTTCCAGAAGGAATATCAACCGATGCAACGAAATCGTATACTCATGACGATTTGGCATATGCTCCTGATAACAAATTGGTCAACTATAAGCACTCTATTGCATCGCCTTTACCACTGCTGAGGCGATATCGGACATGACTTTCTCGCGCACTTCCTCAGGCGCTTTTGAACCTGCGATGAATACGGCGATCGCCACACGCTTTCCATCCGGTGAACTAGCAATCCCAACGTCATTTGTTGCAGTATTTATCCCAAGAACATCTGCACCCGTACCAGTCTTGTGTGCGATCGACCAATTATTGGGTAGCCCTGCTTTTAGCCGCTTCTGTCCTGTTGGAGAATCGGTCATTATCTTTAGTAACAAAGCGGTAGAGTTCTCGGACAATAACTGATTCGAGCGTAACCTTGCCAAAAGATTAACCATCGCTTCAGGAGTTGCAGTATCTCGTGAGTCGCGAAGATAGTTTTCCAAAGCAGCTTTCTTCTGGCGATCTGGAATCTTTTCCACAGCTTCCTTGTATTTTTGTTCGTCAGCTAATTCAGGTTGAAAGTTTTTGAGTCCCACACTCTGGGGCTGTAGCTGCTGTTCTAATCGATCAACGCGGATGTTGCGAATTTGCAGTTCGCGTAAGATAGCAGTAACTTTTTCCGGTCCACCAACTAATCGCACCAAAGCGTCAGCGGCAGTATTATCACTCATTCCCACAGAGCGTTCTAGAACGTTTCGGAGTGGGATCTGTACTCTATCACCTCTGAATTCTTTGATGATAGGACTCCATCCAGGAGCAAGATCCCGACGCATAATCGTGACTAATTGCCTGAGCGACATCTTGCCCTCGTCTACTCGTTTCAAGACAGCTATGGCAGAAGGAAGCTTAAATACGCTTTGCATGGGAAAGCGCTGCTTACCATTGAGAAACCAGCTTTGACCGTTATTAAGGTCTAAAACCCCAATACCAACTTTACCTTGGGCGGCTGAAATATCGAGATTTTGTAACTGCTGTTGAAATAATGAAGTATTGGGCTGCCCCGTAGTGACAACAGCGCTTACTTTCATCATGCCATCTGCAAGCGGTGAGGTTTGATGAATTTGTTGCTCAAGTTGCTGTGAGGAGACCTGTGTGATGCTTGGAGATAAAGGGGTTAGAGATGGTTGTTGTGCTTTGACTGGAAGCAACATAAACGAAAGCAGAATAACCACTCCAAACGAAAGCCAAAAACGACGTACAAACACTGGAAACATCTGACGTTAAATTTCTAGGTGTGAATATTTGTTCTACCGTATCATCGACTTTGTTAATGTCTGTTCTGTTTCTGGTAAAAACTTTAGTATCTAAAATATTTGCGTCAAATTTAAATATGACCGAACAAAGAACTCCCCGGCTAGAGCCCAAAACCGTACTGCCTCCCGAATTGATTCGTGGAAGCAAAAATGTTTCCTTGTAAAATCCCCACGAATGGAATCCGTGGGGATTTTCTGTGTTCTGCGTTCTTCTTAACCAAGTAATGTTACAAACAGCTCAAAGGAGCAGGACATTAGTTTATTTTTGAATTGTTAACTAGCCTCGTTCTCGCATTTCCTGTCTTCGCATGGGCATGGCATCAATTTCGTTAAAAATAGCTTTTGCTTGGATAGGAGTTGTATCACGACGCTTGACACCACCGTCTTTACCCACCAAGACAACACAAAAATCTTGGTTACTGACTTTTAGGCGATAGCGCAACCTAGCCGCCCCCGCCGGATCTATTTGCTCTGTGTTAGCAAAACTCTTGCCGTTTGCAACAACTTGAACAAGAACTAAATCCCGCTCACGAAAACTTGATTTATACTTGTCAAACAGTTGCATCTGCTTTTGGTAAGCAGGATTGCTACTAGAGGGAGCAAACACTACTAGTACGCGATTTTTCCATTTTTGAGAACTCAGGTTGAAAGAGGACGTATTTGCAGAATTATTGGTTGAAGCATGAGCACGACCGAATGTACTTACCGGCAGTAGCATAACAAATGCTAGTAAGGGGATTATGAGTGCTGATTTATTCAAAGTGAAAGATCTCCTTGCGCACTATGAATATTTGGTTTGTAGTCGTAATATTTTTCTAGACTATCATCTACTTTCTTGATGTCTCCTCTATTTGGTGGTAGAGACGTTGGTATGATTTACTTAAATTGAGAATATTGCATTTAACGAAGTTCAATTTTCTCGAATCCACAGTGCTAGCCCACCTCCACGACCGCTAGCTGCAATCAAGTCTTGTGTGACTAAGAAAAACGCAAAGAAGGGTAGTTTCGCTACAGGTTGAGTATAAAAATTTTCCGCCCCAGTTTTACCGCCTCGAATCTGACCGCTGTAAATCACACGACCAAACAAACTGATTTGCATCTGGAGAAAGTCAAACGCCAATAAGTTTTTCTTCGCTGAATATTGTGCTGGACCTTTGAGCTTCAACGAAACAAAACCACATTGAACTGAATTGCCAATTCCCTCTCTGCTTGGAGTTTCATCTACAGCTGGCGTGGTGTCAAAGGAAATATAAGTTGCAGCCAATTTCGGGATATAAAAACCTTTGCCCAAGACAATTCCGGCTTTATTTATGACTTTTTTGGTTCCAGTGACAAAGCATAGTCGCCATTCACCAACCAAGGACTCAAAAGGATATGTCAGGTGTTGCTGTTTAGCTGCTTTTTCCGCTTGCAGCAAAGCATTGACCACGACTTCAGCACCGGGGCGCTCATTTCTCTGTCCTTGATACGCAGTTGCAGCGAGTGAGAGTACAGTGACAAAATCACCTGAGGCAAGGGAAGTTAAATCGGCTGTCATAAAGGCACTCCAGATTTTGCAACTTAATACTCTGGGTGACATCCTCCCACATTAACCGCAAGCGGTATAGTGTGGGCTTCCTCAAATCACTTCGAGGATTTCCTGGTTTTTCCCTTACGGGATTTCGCCACTTGCCTAGACTGACTTGCATCAGTCCCCGGTAGATCGACTGCACAGGCTGTTTCCATTCCCGTCTGCCCGACGGTACTAATGAGCTTGATTCCTCGGTTTCTAATATTTTGACCTGCTGCCACATCTCTATCTGTTGTATATCCGCAGTTTGGGCAGCTATGAACTCTAACACTCAGGTCTTTTTTGACTAAACCACCACATTCAGGGCATTCCTGAGAAGTCCCCCTGGCGTCAACCTCAGCAAAGAATTTTCCGCGTTTCCAGCAGACATACTTGACAATAGTTCTGAACTGTCCAAATCCAGCATCAAGCATATGTTTACCAAACATGCCTTTTGCACTAGTGCAGTAGTCTAGATCTTCCATGAAAATCATGTCACCAGCATCGCAAAGTGCATGAGCTTGCTTATCAGTATTGTAGAGGATTTACTAGACTGGTGACAACTACTAAATGTTAATATTATAAACATCGAGTTCCTAATATTAACCTGGAGAGCGAGTGTGGTCTTGGGGGTTTCCCCCATGAACATTTTGCGTGGAGTCCATGTATCCCAACGCTATGGCGTGGGTCTTATAGCTCCCCCAGACCCCTACAGAAGATAAATCATAAAGCTAATATCTTTTAATTTTTTTGCCTAACTTTAGGAATTCTTCCGGGTGTTGCTTAAGGGACTATGGAAGTTAGTATTATCTACATAGCGTGAAAATAACATGGAAGCTTTTAGCATCAATATTGACCATTAAATCTTATTTTTGGTACAATAGTACTAATGAAATAAAAAATAATATTCAGTCACTTTTTATACTTTAAGCTTTTACTTTGTTAATTTTATTGACAAAATATCTAATAAAAATATTCAAGGTAAGTGTTAATGCTATATCGCTCAAGGGGCTGCTTCAAAGGAACATCGCACCTTTGGGGTCAGTACTTTGTCTGCCTAGATAATTGCAGATGATACAAAAGATTATTGCAATACAGTTATGCTCCTTGCCATCGCTAATTGCTAAATATAAGCAGCAATTAGCGATTTTTTTTTATTTTCTATGTCCAGAGTCCACGCTGCTTGGTATCCAACCGATAAAACTATGAGTAAAAGTTGGGTTTTGGTAACTCATTATTCAATGCCCAGTTCCCCAAATCTCGCACTTTGTAATCCACTGGATCATGCAGGGTGAAAGTGCGGAGATTGCGCCAGTAGCGGTCAAAGCCATATTGAGCACTGGTAGCGCGTGCGCCCATAACTTCAAAGATGCGGTTGGTAATGTCTAAACCGACTCTGGTGGCGGCGACTTTGGCAGTGGCGATAGCTTCGCTGCTGCCTTCGGCAGATCGCCAACGCTGATTCTCCCCGTTGTTCTGCTGTCAGTGCCCATTCCTGTTCCCAGGCTGCTTGTAGTAATTCTCCCGCTTGGTCAGTCAGACTTTTAGCTGCTTGGAGGTCAACCCATATATTACCATAGTGCTGGAGAATGTAGGGATCTTGTGTTGCACTTTCTACGCCGGATGTCAACCAGGGCCTTGTCGTCGTGCGAGTATATAATAAAGCCGCCTCAAATGCACCCTGTGCAATTCCCAAATAGATATTGGCAAGGTTCAATTGAGTCAAGCAAGAGCGGATAGTGCCGAAAGGTTGATTTGGTTTATCTCTACTACCTAGAATTTCATCACGATAGACTAGCACATTGTCAAACGTAACACTACCGCTGTCTGTTTGGCGTTGCCCCATATTATCCCAGTCATTATGGATAGTAACGCCTTCCCGTTGGCTGGGAATTGCCAGAATGCTTAATTCACCAGTTTCAACATGAGTAGCTGTAATAGGTAATACATCTGAGTCTTGGGAACCAGAGCAGAAGCTTTTGATGCCGTTGAGGCGGAAATGATTGTCCTGTGATATCAGTGTTGTTCTGCGATCCAGGGGGTTAACGGCATTGCACCAAAACCAATTGTTGCGGATAGTTTCTGAGTAATACCGCTGTTTTTGCTCTGTGGAACCAAAGATATGAGGAATAACCACACCTAAATGGTGGTAGGAGAAGATATGAGCAATAGAGCTATCAACTTTGCCAAACTCGCGGGTTATTTTGAGAGCGACGAGCCAAGTTTGCCCTAGACCGCCGTACTCTTTGGGTACGATCAGTTTTAGTAAATTGCTTTGGCGCAAGCGATAAGCCGGAGGCTTGACGCTACGCGTATCGCGCTCAATTTTTGGTGTTCCCCCTTTAGCATCCCGTGCGACTGCTGTCTGAGCAAATTCCTCTGCCAAGGACTTAGCTAAAACAATGTAATCTTCAGACTCTCTAGTTTCGATTAATTGCATTTATTGCAGCTTCTCAAAATTCAAAAAAAGTTCTCAGGTTTAGTGCATGATGTGTAGGCGAGAATTCCCATAACCAATTAGGATGTACTAAAGTGAGGGTTCCCAAAACAAGCAGACTAGTACCTACTACTGGAACTAGCACACGGCTCCAGCGTGATGTTTTCTCTACTACCATTACGCCAGTTAGTAATAACATTAAGGTAAGATGCCCCACTCCCACGGTAAACATCACCAGCATTAACGCCCAGCAACAGCCCAGGCAGTAAAGACCGTGGCGAATTCCCAAATTCCAGGCAGCTTTCAGCCCTCTTTGATAGTGATGAGTGAGAAAACTCAGAGGATGCCGACACGACTTTAAACAATGTTCTTTCAGTCCACTAAACTGGAACGCACCAGCCATTAGCACAGTTGTGCCAGAAATTAGCCAAGTACGTTGATGAAGCCAGGGTAAAGAATTAACCAGATGGTGTAATCCCCAGTCACCCAAAAAATTGAGGAGAGCAAAGCCAGTCCAGACTGTAGCATAGGCACAGATGAATACGACCAAAAGCAGATAACCTTTTTCCTGACTTTGTTGCCGACTAACTTTCGAGAACAGCCGAATCAATGGTAGGCTGGAGGGCAACATCATCGCTACTGTCATAACCTGCCAAGTCAGTAGAAAAATAAATAGTTTTAGGAAAAGAGGTTGAGATTTTTCCCCAATCAAAGCATCATGATACGACCAGTGGTCAAGACCCGTAACCACCATCAGCAGCATTAACACCCAAGCTAAAAATACCAGCCCCCAAACCGGCATCGTCTCATTCGTTAGAAAGTCATACAGCCTGCTTAAAAGCGGATGTGCAGATGTCGTTTGGCGCGGTGAATCATTCATCGCTGTCTAAGCCTCAAAGCGAAACTCACCCTGAATAGCATTGCGTCCGTTGTATTCCCAGGTGAGATTGAACTCTGGTAAATTCACCTTGTGATAGGAAGCTTTGCCAACGTAAGCAGGAGAACCTGGAATAGTGCTGAATATGCTATCAACTAGCTTGGTAGGTTTGCCGTCAGCACTACGGTAGGGTGCCATTTCTGCACCTAGCACATCTCCAATACGAATCGTCCCTTGAGCTTCTTTGATTTGATACTCAATTGGTGCCACTCGCACATCCAGATTTTCACTGACCAGTTTTGCCAAATCAGCGATCGCCCCTCCAAGTTCACCTGTAAAAACTTTGACTAGTGCCTGCTGTTGTTCAACCGTTCCCTTACCATCAACATAAGTAACTGCTCGCCAGTTTCCCGCTAGGACATTTCCAGGAATATAAACAATTTTTACAAGGGTTAATCCAGATACATCTAAACCTTGGATCTCTCCCCGCTCAACGTAATAGGCGACAAAACTATCGCAACTTCCTCCATCAGGATCTTCCCCAATCCAGCAGGGGCAAGGCGTATTGCAGGAACATGCTTCTAGGATTTGTCCTTCTAGCTCATAGGTTTTGGTAGCGGTTGTCATTGTTACTTCTCCTGCTAACCTTTGCGGGACAACTCTAAATTTTGGTTATCAATTTTAAAGTACAGTCATTTTATAGATTAACCGTATCAAAAATTATTACACAATCTACTTAATAAGACAAGGGGCTTGTTTTCAAAGGCTATATATGCAAAAATCATTATTTACATATAAAATACGGTAATTCTATTAAAATACTGTAATTTATAATTTTTTTTGCGAAAAACTCAGATTAACCTGTGAAATCTTAGGTTTTTTTGTGCAGGTACGTCTTGAAAAAAATGATTTTAATTTTAGTGCTGTTTGCGAGAGAAGTAACTCTATTCCTCTGTGTCCTCTGTGAAAAAATTAGCTTGTGTGGAAATTCTATTCTTGTAATAAAAAGAAGTATTTTATAGTTTGATTACGTAGATGAAAATGCCAGAGATTTTTTTAGCTGCCTGGAAACATCGCATTATTAACACTGATAGAAGAAGAAAAAATGTTTACAAAGGTCTTCAATATATTTCAAATATAGCTATAACGAAATTTTTTAAATTAGTAATCATCTAATTTTTTGAATTTATTCTATCTTATTTTTGACAGATGAAATATGAGGGAGGAGTGAAAAAAATGTTAAATATTTCATTTCAGAATTCACTAGTTGGAGCGGCAATTTTGGGAACTACTTTGCTAGCGAGCACATCAGCTTATGCTGAAAATAGCTATTTAGCTGCACTGATTACGCCTCAAGCAATGACAACAACGGTGATTCCAGCATCACTACCTACTATTGTGACTAAAGTTCGAGTGATTGCACAAGCAGTTGTGGTGCCAGATAAAGAGTCTGCTATTCCTGCAATCAAGAGTGATGCAACTTTCTCACAGACAAGCAGCAGCGACAGAAATAGTACCTTGTCTCAGGTAAATTCTGTGTCTGGACTCTCGGATGTACAGCCAAGCGATTGGGCTTTTCAAGCACTCCAGTCTTTAGTTGAGCGTTATGGATGCATTGCAGGCTATCCAAATAGCACTTATCGGGGAAACCGCGCCATCACTCGCTATGAATTTGCAGCAGGCTTAAATGCTTGTTTATCTCGTATCAACGAGCTAATTGCAACAGCTACATCTGACTTAGTGACCAGAGAAGACTTAACTACTCTACAAAGACTACAAAAAGAATTTGCCGCTGAACTAGTAACTTTACGGGGTCGTGTTGATAATTTAGAAGCTCGGACTGCAGAACTTGAAGCCAATCAGTTTTCTACAACAACAAAGCTAGTAGGAGAAGCCATTTTTGCCATTACAGATGCCTTGAGTGGCTCGGTTAATGATAGCAACACAGTTTTTCAGGATAGAGTTCGCCTCGTTTTCAAAAGTAGTTTTACAGGTCAAGATACTCTATACGTCCGCTTAACTGCTGGAAATGCCACTCCCTTGACGCTGCCAAATGGTACAGCAGAAGGACTTCAAACCTTCAATCTCTCTCCAGCCAACAACGATGATATTCTTGATTGGCTCTCTTATTACTTCCCGATTGGAGACAAAATACAGGCTTACATAGGAGCAGTAAACGGAGTATTTTTTGATTTCATTCCCACTCTAAGTCCCTATTTGGATAGTGCTACAGGTGGTGGTCGCGCTCTTACAGAATTTGCTTCCTCCAGTCCTATTTACCGTATTGGTGGTGGTGCAGGTGGGGGAATCAATTACAAATTCAGTGACAAATTGGTATTGAGCTTGGCTTATTTAGCAGGAGATCATGCCAGACCTCAATCAGGTAGTGGCTTATTTAATGGTCAATATAGCGCACTTGCACAACTAGCATGGAACCCCAACAAGAACTCTGGCATTGGTTTGACCTATGTAAATGCCTACCAAAATCGGGGAGCAATATTTGATCTGGGTAGTGGTTTTACACTTGTCGGGACAGCTCAAGCCAATACTCCATTTGAGCGGATGATTACGAACTCTTACGGAGTACAAGCTTTTTATAAATTTAGTCCTCGATTTGCAGTCAATGGGTTCTTTGGCTACACAAACGCCAAAAATTTGGCAGGTAGTGGTAGTGCAGATATTTGGTACTATGCCGTGGGATTGGCATTCCCAGATTTAGGTAAACAAGGTAACCTTGGTGGTATTCTTGTGGGTGCAGAACCTTATCGGGGTGGTAACCCTGCACCTGCAAACGATTTATCCTTACATATTGAAGGCTTTTACAAGTATCAGTTTACAGATAACATTGCCATCACTCCAGGTGTTATTTGGATTACGGCTCCTGGTCAAAACGATGACAATAAAGATGCGGTTATTGGCACTATAAGAACAACCTTCACCTTTTAGATCATCTGCAAAGGTACAAAGAATAATTCATAGATCAATTCAGCAATGTTAAAAATTTTGGCGTTGCTGAATTGATCTATAGAGAATGCGGCAATTACAACCAAGGATGACGTGGTGGGTTAACACCGTTTAAGTAGAAGTTACCAACAGCGTAGTATTTCCAGCGGGCAGGATCGTGTAAAGTATGAGTCCGAGCATTCCGCCAGTGGCGATCTAAGTTATATTGCTGCAAGGTAGACTTAGTACCTGCTAGCTCAAACAGCTTGTTGGTTGTTAGAATTGCAGCTTCAGCAGCGATCGCTTTCGCTTCAGCAACTGCAATGGAAGCCTCTGCCACAGTTGTATCCGTTGAGTCTGCGTTCGCCCGATCAATATACTCACCCGAACGACGCAGCAGTTCTTCGGCTGCATGAACTTGGATAACGAGGTTACCAATATTATAGATAGTCAGTGGATCTTCGTAGCCATGCTCCAGTTCAACATCAATCCAGGGACGAGCATAGTTGCGAACGTAGTGGAGCGTGTCTCTTAAAGCTGCCTTAGCAATACCAACATCCACCGCAGCTTGAATGATCTGAGCTATAGGACCTTGAGTTGTCGGACGTTCAAAAGCTAAGTAATGCGGTATGACTTGCTCTTCGGACACCTTGACATTTTCAATAATAGTAGTACCGCTGGCGGTGGTACGCTGTCCAAAACTGCTCCAGTCGTCAATGACATTCAAGCCTGGTGTGCCAGCTTCTACCACGACAATCACTGTTTTGTCGTCGTCATTGCGAGCAATCACCGGAATCCAATCCGCTACCAATGCGCCGCTAGAGTAGAATTTCCGTCCGTTGAGAACGTATCCATCTCCAGACTTTTGCAAACGTGTCTGTACATCGAGCACTGATTTGGTGCCAATCTCAGAAAAGGCGTTGCCAAACCGCTTACCTTGCAATACTAGATCAAAGAAAAAACGTTTCTGTTCTTCCGTACCATCCAGCCGGATGGATTCCACGATATACAAGTGATTTTGAGGAATTTGTCCCAGGCTGGAATCAGCTTCAGAGATAATTTTGGTCACTTCTGCCAGGGTGACATTCGAGACAAAGGAACCACCGTACTCCTTGGGAACAGTGATTCCCCACAGCCCACTTTGGGAGTATTTGTTTACCTCATCAACAGGTATCTTCCCTTGTCTATCTCGTTCGGAATCTCCTTTGACAAATTCAGCTGCTAATTCATGGGCGATCGCGATCGCTTCAGTATCGTCACGAATCACATAAGCTTTTTGCTCGGTACTGGTTACAGATGTCATGTTTTACCTTCCTTGTGTTGCTCTTGTGAGAAATCCCAGTGAAAATTCAAAACTCACCCGTTTACGCAGTCACTAACTCATCAGGTGTGCGACGACGCGCCTCAATTTCTCGTACCAAGGGAATCACAGTACGACCAAAAGCTGGCAAGTCATCGGTGTAATGCAAGAATCCACCGAGAATTAAATCTACTCCTACTTCGTAGAATTGGCGAATCCGCTCAGCAACTTGTTCTGCTGTACCAATTAAACCTGACCTAAAGCCATCGTTGTATTGCACCAAATCTTCAAAATTTGAGTTTGCCCACATTCCCTGACGCTCACGAGTGGAAGCTCCTGCTTGTTTGACAGCCTCTCCAAAACCTTCAACAGCTTCTTTATCCGCTTGAGCAATAATCTCTCGCAGCAAGTCATGAGCTTCTTTTTCAGTGTCTCGCACTAGGATAAAGGCATTGAGTCCAAACTTGACTCTCCGTCCTTGTTCACGCGCTAGGGCAGAAACTTCCTGAATCTGTTCTCGCACACCTTCAATAGTGTTGCCATTCATGAAATACCAGTCAGACACACGAGCTGCCATGCGTCGTGCTGCTTTGGAGTTACCACCTTGGAAAATTTCTGGATGTGGATTGTGATTAATTGGTTTGGGTTTCACCCAACCACCGTTGATGCGGTAAAAGTCTCCTTTGAAGTGGAATTCTTCTTCTGTCCACATACCTTTGAGTACGCGAATGAATTCCTCAGATCTTCGATAGCGTTCGTCATGATCTAACCACGGTTCACCATAAATCGTGAATTCATTTTTAAACCAACCACTAACAACATTTAGGGCGAAACGACCTTTGGAAATAAAATCGATTGTCGCACCCATTTTGGCAACGACACCTGGATGCCATAGTCCTGGATGAACTGCAGCAATTAATTTTAGCCGCTCAGTCACAGGTGCTAAAGCTGCTACTGTAGTCAGCGCCTCTAGTTGGTACTCAGCACCGTAGCTGGCAATAAATCGAGCTTGTGCCAAAGCATAGTCAAATCCTACCTGTTCTGCTGCTTGAGCCAGCTGAGCATTGTAATCGAAAGTCCAATCTGTACGTTGGGGAATTTTGCTGACAACCAACCCACCACTTACGTTAGGAACCCAATACGCAAATTTAATATCTACCATCATCGCACCTCTTTTTGTGCTGTGTGAACCCTGCTTATGAGTTGTGACTGCTGCTGTGAACTGCCAGAATCCAGTCTAGACAAAGTGTTAGAGTTTGCAGATATAACTCAATTTGATGGACTGCCAGCAATCGCAACAATATAAGCCATGTCAAAATCTCCTGATTCTAGTTAGTATTGCTGCTAATCTACGGTGGCTATATTTTTTTTCTGAAACTGCTGTCTAGGAAAATCTTGATTGGCAACAATTTCACCAAACGGACTCAACACATGCTGTTCAGCAACTACAGGAAGATTCTCCAGAGGGAGACGGGGGAATAGGAGTTCTGCGACTCGATAAGCTTCCTCTAAGTGGGGATAACCAGATAGAATGAAGGTATCGATTCCCAAATCTGCATATTCCAACATTCTTTCGGCAACGGTATCGGGATCGCCTACCAAGGCAGTTCCTGCACCACCTCTGACTAAACCAACTCCTGCCCACAAGTTTGGACTAATTTGTAGTGCTTCTCGACTGCCTTGGTGTAGTTGGGTCATGCGGCGTTGTCCAACAGAATCCATACGAGCATAAGCTTTTTGTGCAGTTGCGATCGCATCTTCATCCACATACCGAATCAATTGATTTGCCGCATCCCAAGCTTCACTTTCGGTTTCCCGCACAATTACATGCAGGCGAATACCGAAGCGCAAAGTTCTTCCCTCGATCTGTGCGAGTCTACGAACTGCGGCAATCTTTTCGGCAACTTGTTGGGGTGGTTCACCCCAGGTAAGGTACACATCCACATGCTTGGCAGCAACTTGCTGAGCAATAGGAGAGGAACCGCCAAACCATAATGGTGGATATGGTTTCTGGATAGGGGGAAACAGCAGTTTACCGCCCTCAAAGTTGAAATAGTCACCAACGAAGTTGATTTCTTCTCCACTGGCGATCGCCCGCCATAATGTTAAAAACTCATCCGTCAACTCATAGCGCTGATCGTGACTCAGGTGCAAACCATCTCCAGCCAATTCTACCGGATCTCCGCCCGTCACCACGTTGATTAGCAAACGTCCACCAGAGAGGCGATCAAAGGTTGCTGCCATCCGTGCTGCTACCCCAGGCAAAACCAATCCAGGACGTATCGCCACCAGAAAATACATTTGCCGAGTTAGCGATGCTAAAGTTGATGCCACAATCCAGGCATCTTCGCAAGAGCGACCCGTAGGCAGCAATGCCCCTGTGTAACCTAGATCATCCACCGCCTGAGCAATTTGTCGTAAGTAAGGAAAGCTAACTGCCCGTCCGCCAGTAGCAGTTCCTAGATAACGTCCGTCACCATGAGTTGGGATGAACCATAGTAGCTGCATAATCTTTATTTTCTTAAAGTGCGGTATGTCAATGTGCTTGCAGTATTTTATCGAGTTAACTTAGAAGTATCGCACGACCAATTCAGTAAATCAAGCTATTTTTACCCTCTATTTGATTTTTGAATATGTAGGGTGTGTTATGCGGTAGGCTAACGGACTATCTCAATATCCTGGTGCGCTAGACGTTCCGTCTAACACTACAATTACTCAGATTCTTTCAACATCCAAACTGGATTACTATATAATTTTACGAAAGTTTAAATATTTTCTTTAGGAAAAGTTTAGTTGCTAAATTTCCCTTAAGTTGATAAGGAGATAAAATCATGCTCACAGTAGACCCCTCAAAATTATCCAAAGGGGAACTTCCCCATCCACCTGAGTTTGAGCGTGTGGAAGATGAGCGTCTCCATCGCAAACAGTGTTTGGCTGGGGAACTTCCCCATCCACCTGAGTTTGAGCGTGTGGAAGATGAGCGTCTCCATCGCAAACAGCGTTTGGCTGCTGCCTTTCGTTTGTTTGCTCGTTACGGTTTTGATGAAGGTGTTGCTGGACACATCACTGCTCGTGACCCTGAATTCCATGACCACTTTTGGGTAAATCCTTTTGGGATGTACTTTGGTCATATCCGAGTTTGCGACCTGCTACTGGTCAACCACAAGGGTGAGGTCGTTGAGGGTGATAAGCCAGTAAACGCTGCTGCTTTCGCCATACACTCTCAAATCCACCAAGCGCGACCAGATGTAGTAGGAGCTGCTCACACACATTCCCTGTACGGCAAAACCTGGTCAACCTTGGGACGTTTTCTTGATCCGTTGACTCAAGATGCTTGTGCTTTCTATGAAGACCACGCTTTGTTTGAGGACTATACTGGGGTGGTACTGGATTTGGAAGAAAGTCAGCGTATTGCCAATACTCTGGGACAAAAGAAAGCGGCGATTCTTCGCAACCACGGCTTAGTGAGTGTTGGTCGTTCAGTGGATGAAGCAGCATGGTGGTATATCACAATGGATCGCTGCTGTCAATCGCAGTTGATGGCCCAAGCAGCAGGAAAGCCAGTGCTGATTAACCCTGACACTGCTAGTCTGACTTATCGTCAAGTTGGCTCACATTTCATGGGTTGGTTCAATTTCCAGTCACTGTATGACATGATTGTCCGTCAGCAACCTGACTTGCTGGATTGATTGACATCCTCCCACCGCTGACCTCAACACAGAGTGCGATTCGTTGAAGCGTGAATCACGGTGAAAGCCCGTACATAACGCTTCCAGCCACAAGGCTGAACTCTCGGTCTGATAAGGGTTTGAACTGTTTGGCAAATAGTTAAACAAACTTGGCATAACTTGTACAAACCTTACCATGATCTGCTGGCGAAAAATCAGGAGAATAAGGAGACAAATAAATTAATCTAGCCCCAACAGCTTCAATAGCTTCGCGGATACCAGTAACCTTATGAGAGCTAAAGTTGTCCATGACAACAGTTGCGCTGCTGCCAAAGATTTGGAACCAAAACTTGAGTGACGTAAGTTTTAAACGCGCTCTGCATTAGTACCACCACTAAAAGTCATGGCGGCAATGATTCCTTCTAAGGACATAGCCCCAATCATCGTTACATTTTTCCCCCGCCCGTCAGGACGATCACCATAAGCGCGAGTACCTTGGGGCGAACGGGCGAAGCGTCTAGTCATGGCGATGTTAACTCCAGCCTCATCAATAAATATCAAGTCCTCTAGATTTACTGAACCAATGGTTGTCCAATACTCTGCTCTTAGTTTTTGAACTCGTTCTGTGTATTTTTCACGCTTAGTGCAATGTTTTTTTTGCGTGTTAGATTCAGTTTTTGGGTTATTCTCCCCATTGTGGCTCGACTGATTTTAACTCCAGCCTTTTGTTCTAAGCGATACGCCAAGGGCGTCTGCGCTCCGCGCAATCGCACAACTCAACCAGAGTGGCATCGTTATCTTCCTCCAGCAAGAGCGCAACCAAAGCCATTTGTTCGCTGTTTAATTTGGCAGATTGACCTCCTGAGTGCGGCTTTGCTTCAACTGTGCCGTAAAAGCGGAATCGCTTCAGCAGGCTTTGAACAAAACTTAAACTTACACTAAATCGTTTCGCCAGTTGTCGTTGAGAGCCTTGTTCATTGTTATGGGCATCAATGATTTTTTGGCGTAGATCGGTGGAGTAAGCTTTCATATTGATGGACATGGTTATTTATATACTCCATACTCCCACACTGTATTTCACTCAACTGAGAACCGCTATATATGTCTTTTTTTAGACATCTACTCTGCTCTCAAATTTACACAATTCTGTGATATTTTTAACATAGCTGAACTGCGTTAGAGTATACATTTTAAATATGAAAAAACTATTAATTACTGGTGCGAGTGGTTTTTTAGGATATCATCTTTGCCAGATTGCAAAACAAGAATACTCAGTCTATGGAACTTACTTTTCTCATTCTTTAGAAATTCCAGGCATCAAAATGCTGAAAGTTGATTTGAGAGATTTTCAAGAACTGAAACAAATCTTTAGTGACTTTCAACCAACAGCCGTCATCCACACCGCTGCACTATCCCAACCGAATTTTTGTCAAACTCATGTAGAGGAATCATATGCAATCAATGTCACAGCATCCTGTAATATTGCTGGACTTTGTGCCGATGATTCTATTCCTTGCGCTTTTACATCAACAGATTTGGTTTTTGATGGTTTCAACGCTCCTTATTGTGAAACTGATCCTGTATGTCCTGTGAATATTTATGGTGAGCAAAAAGTCATGGCTGAGAAAGGTATGCTAGAACGTTATCCTATGACTGCTGTTTGCCGTATGCCATTAATGTTTGGGATGGCAACACCAACAGCAACAAGCTTTATTCAATCTTTTATCAAAACTCTTCAAGAAGGCAAAGAATTAAATTTATTCACAGATGAATTTAGAACACCCGTCAGTGGCAAAACTGCAGCAAAAGGGTTGTTATTGGCATTAGAAAAAGTTAACGGACACATTCACTTAGGAGGAAAAGAAAGAATTTCACGCTATGATTTTGGCCGTTTCTTAGTAGATATTTTTAAAACTCCTGCCAATCAACTAAAAGCGTGCCGACAACAAGATGTAAAAATGTCAGCACCAAGACCATCTGATGTTTCTTTGGACAGTACCAAAGCTTTTGATTTAGGTTACCAACCTCTTTCCTTGCAAGAAGAATTACAGGATTTATACAAAGATTTTTATAAGAACATTTAATAAATAGCTCAACCTAATTAAACGTGAAATGTCATTATCCACTTCATCCATTGCCAAAACCAACGGATGTCCCAACTTTTTTAGAATATAGCGTTGTAAGTAGCGATCGCAATGCTGAATCGTCGTTAAGTTGAGACGAAAAGACTCCTCCACTATAAAAGAAACACCATCTCCCTTCTTCCCTGTTCCCTATTTCCTGTGTTTCTTAAGAGCAGTTCAACTGGCGGCGCACCACCCGCTACGAATGAAAAAAACACTCTTTTCACGCCAGATACCTAGGTCGGGAAACACTCATCAAGTACTGGCTCCCCAACGCACTGGCTCCCCTTACACCCTTACACCCTTGTGTTTCTTCAGAGTGAACCAAGAAATGATTTTAACAGTCTAACTACTTATAAATCAAAGGAAATGCCAAATGAAAACTACCGAGTGTGTTGGTGAATGCTAACTATAAGGAACTGTAGCGATTGATGCCGTGACAATGGTCGGGGGTGAAAGTGGCAAAGACTGTTTTGTGTTGCGACTATCATAGCGGTCATAGATGACACGTTATGCTTACAAGGGTAAAAAATGAGCCAAATTATACAATCAACCTCAAAAGATTTAGTGATGAATATCAAACAAATACTAGTTAGTTTGGTCGCAGGTGTTGTTGCCTTTGGTGCAACTGCAAGTATGAGTCAACCCACTCAAGCTCAAAGTGGGCGAGGATTTTATTGTGACACCGAAACCAGAAAACCGATGACAGTGTACCAAAATGGTAGAGGTGCTACTGAACCTTGGATTCGCTGGACTTCCAATTACTTCAGAAACGCAGGCTACGATCCACTGACACGTTGTCAAGAGGTGAGCGAACGTTTGGAAACTTACCGCCGTAACAAACAGTTGAGGTTTGTTACAACAGGTGAAATGAACGGACAAAATGTGATTTGCACCGCTAACCGATTTAATGGACAGTGTGAAGAGTTGATATTGACCCTTAAACCCAATGAAAATCCTGATCGAGCGTTAACCAATCTCTTTGATTGGCGCTCAGGATCTGCGGCGTCTGCAAATGGTAGAAATAAAAGACCTTACATTGATGTGAGAGAACATTTAGGAATTCGTAGAGAATAAGGGATTTCCAAATAAAAAAATATTCTATTTTGATTGTTGACTGTTGACTCTTAACAGTTAACTGTCAACACTTCCTTGCTAACCAATCTTCTCGATAAATACCGTAAATAACCGCCTCACTTCCCAAAATTTCTGTCTTTCCTTCCAGTTTTTCTCCTAATCTCTGGGCAACTCTGATTGAAGCAGCATTCTCCGGACGAATTAAACTAATCACATGGGATTGTTGTAACTCACTAAAAGCATAATCCATCGCTGCCCTTGCTGCTTCCGTTGCAAAACCACGTCCCCAATACTTTCGCCGCAAAGTCCAACCAATTTCAAAACCGATCCACCCTTCAGGTTTCCAGCAACCCATCCGCCCAATCATTTCACTGGTGGAACGTTCCTCAACAGCCCACATACCATATCCCCGTAGTTGCCAATGACCAAGTATCATTGCCATACTCCGCCAAGACTCCCTACGGGATAAGGGTTTGCCTTCGCCAATGTAGCGCATAACTTCGGGGTCACTGCACATCTCGGTATAAGCATCAAGATCTTTCTCACGAAATCCACGTAGGATAAGACGTTGGGTTTCAAGTTGAGGAATTTGCATACGATTTGAGCACCATGCTTGTTTGTTCAGGTTGGATATGGGGTATGGGGTGTAGTGAAATGTTCCGTACTTTTTATACTCTACATTCTTACGCTTCTAACGAAAGAAAAAATTATTACATGACATCCATTTTGTAAAGCATTCTTAACAAAATGTTTAAAATATTATTTAATAACAAATTTAAATATAAAACTTAAAAATATTCAAAGAATAACTTATGACATTCTTGATATATTGTGAGACGAGCTACAAATTACGCAACGTGTAACCTTTGTCTTTTAAAGAACACATTTTGGATGTTTTGTCAACAATTGCAGGCAAACCACAATTGACTGCAAGAAGCAACCCATAACACAAAATGTTTTCTACCTATCCCTCAATGACAGGGGATATGTTTGAGGCGAGGAAAGTAGCACGTGACGCAATTTGTAAGTAAAAAGAGTGACTTCTTGGAAGGGAATTATGTCTTACGCGCAAACCAAGACTCAGACGAAATCAGGCTACCAAGCTGGGGTAAAAGATTACAGACTAACGTATTACACCCCCGACTACACTCCAAAAGATACAGATATTTTGGCAGCATTCCGCGTAACACCCCAGCCTGGAGTTCCACCGGAAGAAGCAGGCGCTGCTGTGGCTGCTGAGTCTTCCACCGGTACCTGGACAACCGTATGGACAGACTTGCTCACCGACTTAGATCGCTACAAAGGTCGTTGTTACGACATCGAACCAGTTCCTGGCGAAGGTAACCAATTCATTGCTTACGTTGCCTATCCGTTGGATCTGTTTGAAGAAGGCTCTGTAACCAACATGTTGACCTCGATTGTAGGAAACGTGTTCGGTTTCAAAGCCCTGAAAGCGCTGCGTCTGGAAGATTTGCGGATTCCTGTTGCTTACCTCAAGACGTTCCAAGGACCTCCACATGGTATTCAAGTTGAGCGCGACAAACTGAACAAGTACGGTCGTCCTCTGTTGGGTTGTACGATTAAGCCCAAGTTGGGTTTGTCTGCTAAGAACTACGGACGCGCAGTTTATGAGTGCTTGCGCGGTGGTTTGGACTTCACCAAAGACGACGAAAACATCAACTCCGCACCATTCCAACGGTGGCGCGATCGCTTCTTATTTGTTGCTGACGCTATCCACAAAGCACAAGCGGAAACAGGTGAAATCAAAGGTCACTACCTGAACGTGACTGCTCCCACTTGCGAAGAAATGCTGAAGCGGGCAGAGTACGCCAAAGAACTCAAAATGCCCATCATCATGCACGACTACCTAACCGCAGGCTTCACCGCTAACACCACATTAGCTCGCTGGTGTCGTGACAACGGTTTGTTGTTGCACATCCACCGCGCGATGCACGCGGTTATCGACCGTCAAAAGAACCACGGTATCCACTTCCGCGTTTTGGCTAAGACTCTGCGGATGTCTGGTGGTGACCACATCCACACCGGAACCGTTGTTGGTAAATTGGAAGGCGATCGCGCAATCACAATGGGCTTCGTCGATCTACTGCGTGAAAACTATGTTGAGCAAGACAGAGAGCGCGGTATCTACTTCACTCAAGACTGGGCTTCTATGCCTGGTGTAATGGCTGTAGCTTCCGGTGGTATCCACATTTGGCATATGCCTGCACTGGTAGAAATCTTCGGTGATGACTCCGTACTGCAATTTGGTGGTGGTACCCTTGGTCACCCTTGGGGTAATGCTCCTGGCGCAGCCGCTAACCGCGTTGCCCTGGAAGCTTGTATCCAAGCTCGTAACGAAGGTCGTAGCTTGGCTCGTGAAGGTAACGACGTTATCCGCGAAGCTGCTAAGTGGTCTCCTGAACTGGCTGCTGCTTGCGAACTGTGGAAGGAAATTAAGTTCGAGTTTGAATCAGTCGATACCGTCTGATCGTCAAGTAAGAAGTTAAAAAGTAAAAGAAAATAATCCTTCTTTCTCATTACTTTTGACTATTGACTTTTTACCTATTCTAGGGCTGGGGTCAAGCATGGATATTAAACAAATTGCGAAGGACACAGCCAAGACGCTGCAAAGCTACCTGACTTATCAGGCACTGAAAACGGTGTTGGCTCAAGTTAGCGAAACAAATCCTCCCTTGGCACTTTGGCTACAACGCTTTTCTGCCGATAAAATTCAGGATGGAGAAGCATACGTTAAGCAACTCTTTCAAGAGAAGCCCGAATTGGCTTTGCGGATCATGACTGTTAGAGAACACATAGCGGAACAAGTTACAGAATACTTACCCGAAATGGTTCGCACGGGCATTCAGCAAGCCAATATCGAACACCGTCGCCAGCATCTTGAGCGAATGACGCAAATAAATACATCAGATCCCAGTCCGGAACCAGAAACACAAGCAACTTCAGATCCAAACATTGAACAGTGAACAGTGAACAGTTAATAGTTAATAACTGATAACTGATAACTGATAACTGATGTTAACCGCAACCCATTATCATCACTTATGCAAACCTTTTCAAAAGAGCGTCGCTACGAAACCCTTTCTTATCTGCCTCCTCTCTCCGATGCTCAAATTGCTAAGCAAATCCAGTACATTCTCAACCAAGGTTACATTCCAGCAATTGAATTTAACGAGAATTCTGAGCCAACAGTATATTACTGGACTCTGTGGAAACTACCTCTGTTTGGTGCAAGATCAACTCAAGAAGTACTAAACGAAGTCCAAGCTTGCCGTTCTCAGTACGGTAATAACTTTATCCGCGTTGTTGGTTTCGATAACATTAAGCAGTGCCAAGTTCTCAGCTTTATCGTTCACAAACCCAATAGCAGCAGATACTAAAGCTGATAAGTTGGAATTAGTTCGTAAGAGAACTATAAATAATTGATTCATCTCCCAAAAAACAGAGGTAGATAACTCTATCTCTGTTTTTTTACTATTTAGGTAGTGTCGGGTGCACTTTTTGTAAAGTATAGCAGGGAACGCTTAACGCTTAACGCTTAACAGACTTGAAAGTATCTTGGTGACCGTATTTTCTCATTAGTTCGTGTGCTAATCTACCTGGCGACTGCTATATTAAGTAGATGCAAGAAAATTTAATCATGGAACTATCTTTGTGATTCCAAGTTGTGCTTCCGCTCACAGTTAAAATATACGTATGTTTTCAAATATAAGAAAAAGTATTTACTTAAATAAAAAGAGAAAATATTTTGGATTTCAAAATGAATGAAAATTAGTAGTCAAAAAAAATTAATATTATTTGAAGGAAGCCAACCAACTATTACCTGAAATCATTGTAGACTTTTGGTTGGCAAGGGTCACTCATCCCGATCAGGGATTGAAATTATTGGTAAAGATTTATGAGTTACTACATTTCTCCCCGCTTTCTGGATAAACTTGCAGTTCACATCACCAAAAACTATCTCGATCTTCCTGGTGTTCGAGTTCCCTTAATTTTAGGGATTCACGGACGCAAAGGCGAGGGCAAGTCGTTTCAATGTGAGTTAGTCTTTGAGAAAATGGGTATTGAAGTGACTCACATATCCGGTGGCGAACTCGAAAGTCCAGATGCAGGAGATCCAGCACGTCTGATTCGTCTGCGCTATCGAGAAACAGCGGAACTCATTCGCGTGCGGGGCAGAATGTGCGTGATCATGATTAATGATTTGGATGCAGGTGCGGGACGCTTTGATGAAGGCACTCAGTACACAGTCAACACTCAGTTGGTGAATGCCACACTGATGAATATTGCTGACAATCCCACAGATGTGCAACTTCCCGGTAGTTACGACGCAACGCCTTTACATCGTGTACCGATTCTTGTAACAGGTAATGACTTATCCACCCTGTATGCGCCACTGATTCGGGATGGTCGGATGGAGAAATTTTACTGGGACCCAGACCGAGATGATAAAGTTGGCATTGTCGGCGGGATTTTTAGTGAAGATGGACTTTCACGCCAAGAAGTTGAAAAATTAGTCGATACATTCCCAAATCAATCGATAGACTTTTTCAGCGCTTCGCGTGCCCGAATTTATGATGAACAAATTCGCAACTTCATACATGAAACCGGAATTGAGCGCGTATCTCAACGTGTGGTTAACAGCCTTGAAGGTCCACCACAATTCAAAAAGCCTAATTTCAACTTGTCTGGCTTAATTGAGATGGGCAAGTTGATGGTTGGTGAACAGCAGCGAGTCGAGAGTTCTCAACTGGTGAGTCAGTATAATCGCAGCTTGTACTCTCGTAATCAATCCGCACCTTCTGGTGGCGTGACACCAACGACTCAACCGTCAAGCGATTTATACTCTCGTAATCAATTCGCACCTTCTGGTGGCGCGACACCAAATAGTCAACCGTCAAGCGATCGCGCAAGCCAACCTGTAATATCTAATGGATTCCAGAAACAACAGGTATCGAATAGCCATTTGAGCTTAGAAACCCAAGAACAGATACGTCAGATATTGTCTCAAGGTTACAGAATAGGTATTGAGCATGTAGATGAGCGTCGCTTCCGCATAGGTTCCTGGCAAAGTTGCATCACAAGCCCAATAACCGGCGAACAAGATGCAATATCAACTGTGGAATCCTGTCTCGGGGAATATAGCAATGAGTATGTGCGCTTGGTAAGTATTGATCCAAACGCGAAGCGGCGGGTTCTAGAAACAATTATTCAGCGCCCGAATGGGAGAGTTGTTAGTCGGTGAACTACCCAAGCCAAGGCTTGTTTGTCTGTTCGGCAAACCCGTGTCTATGGCTTGCGCCACTGGGCTAGCCATAGACACAGGCTGGGCTTGTAGTTTCACGGGTGAATGCCTCTTCGATTTGATAAAATTCTCCTCAAGTCAAATCGCGAAGTACTTGACACTACCCCCTCAATTGTTGCTATATTATTGAAAGACAAATTGATGGGGCGTAGCCAAGTGGTAAGGCAGCGGGTTTTGGTCCCGCCATCCCTAGGTTCGAATCCTAGCGCCCCAGTTATAAAGAGAAAAATATAAGTTTGGCATCTTTTAAGCATTAATACTCAAAAATAGTAAAAACGATTCCTATACTTGAATCGGGGTTTTGATGATAGCTAAGACATGAAGAAAAAATATTTTCCAGAAAAATAAATAATTTCCGTGTAGCCATTGTTGTTATTATAAATTTAGACGAGAAAAAATTAGATGTTGAATCAACGTTTTTTGGCTGCTCTTTTGGCTGTAACAACCGTGACGACTACTGTTGCTGTTAATGTTTCTCCATCATATGGAAATCAGCGGAAAACACCACAGCAATATCAACAACAGCAGTATCAACTACCGCAGCAATATCAACTACCACAGCAATATCAACTACAGCAATATCAACTACCACAGCAACTACAGCAACAGCAATTACAGCAACAGCAACTACAGCAATATCAACAGCAACTACAGCAATATCAACAACAACGACAACAACGACAGCAACAGCAACTACAGCAACAGCAATTACAGCAACTACAGCAATATCAATTACGACAGCAATATCAACAACCGAGTCCGAAGTAAATGTCACAATGCAGATAAACTGATGCGCTTACGTTCTAACCTGTATTTATGGGGAGAACCGCCAAAATATTCAGGAAAGGGAAAACCACGAGTGCATTGAGGTTTTGGAACAGTTAATTAAAATATCACTATTTCTTACAAAAGCTTACCAAAGGTTGCTACACTGATTTGAGTGAGCAACAGTGAAGTTTAGTGATGTCTAAGTACGTGCCTTTACGTGTTGCTTGTGACAGACTTGGCGTTCATGCAAACACGATAAGGAGGTGGGCAGATAGTGGACAATTGCCAAGTATCCGAACAGACGGGAATCAACGATTGTTCGATGTTGACTCCTACCTCAAGCAAAAAGAGGGGGAAAAACGGCGAAAAATCTGCTATTGTCGAGTCTCTAGTCACAAGCAACGAGATGACCTTGAGCGACAAGTTGAGTTTATGCGCCGACGCTACCCAAATCACGAAATTATCACAGACATCGGGTCAGGACTCAACTTTAAAAGAAAAGGTCTTATATCCATATTGGACTGGATTAGCGAAAGAACTGTCTGTGAAATTGTTGTCGCACATCGAGATAGACTCGTTAGATTTGGGTTTGACCTTATCGAATGGTTTGGGAAAAAATTCTCCTGTGAAATCGTGGTTCTCGACGAGAATAAACTTTCACCCACAGAAGAACTTACAAGAGATTTGCTGTCGATCATCCATGTTTTCTCATCCAGAATGCATGGACTCAGAAAGTACCAACGTGAAATCAAAGAAGATAAGGATATTCCCAAACCAACAACAAACGGTGACTCTGAAGAAATGGATGGGAACAGCTCGATATGTGTTTAATGAAACTATCGCATACCTGAACAAACCAGATACTAAAGCTGATTGGAAAGCAATCAAAACAGGAATTATTCAATCTTTACCTGAATGGTCGAAAGAAACACCTTATCAGATCAAGTCAATTGCGATTAAAGACGCTTGCGATGCTGTGAAAACTGCTAAGAAAAAATACCAGCAGACAAAACAGATTCAACTCGTCAAATTTCGCTCGAAAAAACAGAGACGGGATAGCATCTATATTCCGAAAGGTTCTGTGAAATCGTCTGGGGTGTACATCACTTATTTAGGTCAGTCTTTACAACCGGCTGAAGTCTTTCCAGACATAGACTTTGATTGTAAGTTAGTGCATCAGAACGGGAAGTTTTACATTATAATTCCTGTAGTCTTTGAGTCAAAGAAATCTGAAAACCAAAGATTAGGCTTAGTTGCTCTAGACCCTGGTGTAAGAACATTTCAAACATTCTTCAGTCTTCATACTAAGGGTGATTTTGGAAACTTAGACATTGGTAGAATCTACAGACTATGCGCTTATCTAGATAATTTGTACAGTCGTATCTCTAAAGCTCAAGGCAAACAAAAGTATAGAATGCTTAAAGCTTCTAGAAGAATGAGAGAACGCATATTTTATCTTGTAGATGAAGCACATAAGCAAGTTGCTCATTATATCTGTTCTCAATTTGATGTGATTCTCTTACCTAGCTTTGAAACATCACAAATGGTAGTGAAAAAGTCTAGAAAAATCAGATCAAAGACAGCAAGAGCAATGCTCAGTTGGTCACATTATAGATTCAAGGAATATCTAAAGTTCAAAGCACAAGAATGGAAGACACAGGTGATTGAGGTGTCAGAAGCTTACACATCGAAAACCTGTACAAAGTGTGGACATATTCACACCAAATTGGGTGGAAACAAAAAATTCAAATGTCCGAGCTGTGGTCACACACTGCCAAGAGATTTGAATGGGAGCCTTGGGATATATCTTAAGGCATTGGTAGAACGTCCTGAACTCCTGCAATGGAGGGAGCATTTGTTAGCAATGGGTAACCAAAGTTAACTTAAAACGTTCGGTAAGTTTAAACTCAATGATTCCAGTACCTGGTCACAAGCAACCCAAACAATTAGACCTCTTGCAAAAGTCAGAGATAATAAAGTGGGAGAGTTTTTACAGGCGATTGCGCGGAGCGCAGACGCCAAGGGCGTATCGCCACAGAATTGTAATAAATATTTCTTATGTTTGTTGCAGCGA